>JAUNUP010000051.1 GCA_030538115.1 Dermatophilus congolensis
GCCGAGACTGCGCCTGCCGAGCCTCCGACCCCGGAGCGTCCGGCAGAATCGAACGAGCCGATCAAGGAGCCGACACCATGACAACGCCCGCCACCCCCGCTGCCATCAGGCTCGTTCTCGTCGACGACCACCGCATGTTCCGCACCGGGGTACGCAGTGAACTCGCCGAGGCCGCCGCGGCCGCGACCGACAAGGGCGCAGGGGCCGCTCTGGAGGTCGTGGGCGAGGCCGCGAACGTCGACGACGCAATCGTCGTCATCACCGCGGAGAAGCCCGACGTGGTGCTGCTCGACGTGCACCTACCCGGTGGCAACGGCAACGGCGGCAGTGACGTGCTGGCCGGATGCCGGCTGGTGACGAAGGCGGACGGCGAGCCGGTGCGTTTTCTCGCGCTGTCCGTCTCCGACTCGGCCGAAGACGTCATCGCGACGATCCGCGCAGGTGCCCGCGGGTACGTGACAAAGACGATCTCGCCGACCGACCTCGTCTCGGCCATCCGCCGGGTCGCGGAGGGCGACGCCGTGTTCAGCCCGCGCCTGGCAGGTTTCGTGCTCGACGCGTTCGGGGCGGCCGCGGGCGAGATCGCGGAGGTGGACGAAGAACTCGACCGGCTCACCGCCCGCGAGCGCGAGGTGATGCGGCTCATCGCCCGCGGCTACCAGTACAAAGAGGTCGCGAAGGAGCTGTTCATCTCGATCAAGACGGTCGAGACGCACGTTTCCAGCGTGCTCCGCAAGCTCCAGCTCTCCAGCCGCCACGAACTCACGGCCTGGGCGATGCACCGCCACCTGCTGTAGGCGGGGCGGGGCGAGTTGGCGACACCCTGTCGCGAATAGTTAGGCTGCTCACATGGAGACGCTCTTCCCCGTATTGACGACCGCTCACTGGCTGGGTGCAGCCCTGATCATCATCGGGTGGGGGCTCTCGTTCGGACGCAACGCGATTCACCCGGCGATGGTGTGGGGCGCGCGACTCCAGCTGCTTATCGGCCTCGGCATCGTGGGCGTGCTCGAGGGCTTGAACGCCGACGTGAACCACATGTTCGTCGGCATCAAACTGGTCATCGCGCTGGCCGTGGTGGCGCTGTGCGAGATCGCGGCGAAGAAGGCCAAGAAAGGTGAGGCGAAGATGGCGCTCGTCCACGCGGCCGGCGCCCTCGCAGTGGCGAACACCATCATCGCCTCGGTCTTCATGCGGTGACCGACACCTCCCAGCACGCAGACGGCGCCACCCCGGCGCCGCGGCCGCGCATCCGCAAGGCCGATCACACGATCGAGCTCACCGATCCCGCTCTCGCCACATTCTGGCGTGAGCGTCACCTCGTCACGCTCACGACTCCGCGAGCCGACGGACGCCCGCACGTCGTGCCGGTGGGGGCCACTCTCGATGTCGAGAACGGCCTCGCCCGCGTCATCACCTCCGGAGACTCGCTCAAGGTCAAGCACATCCGCCGCGCGGGCCCGCAGGGTGCAGCGGTGGCGTTGTGTCAGGTCGACGGCCGGTACTGGGCGACGATCGAGGGCCGGGCACGCATTCTCGACTCCGCAGACGAGGTCGCGGAGGCCGTGCGGCGCTACGCCGACCGCTACGGGCAACCCCGCGAGAACCCGAAACGCGTTGTCGTGGCGGTGAGCATCACGCGGGTTCTCGGCAACCTCGCCTGAGCTGATGAGCTGAGCTGATGAGAAGGGCGGGACGCCTGCGGCCACGAGGCGGATGGCGACCTCACCCTGTCGGTGCCCCGGCCTAGACTCGGCGCCACGATGAGCAATCTGTTCGAGAACGTTTCGTTCGATCTCAACCTGCCTGCCGAGCCCGTCGAGCCTGCGACTTCCGCCGCGACGGCAGGTCGCGCGCCTGCGCCCGACGCCGTCGACGCCTCAGGGGTGCCGCTGTGGGCGCTGGAGGAGCCGCCGGAGGGGGCCGAGCGTCCGCCCTCCCGGGGCCGCGGCGGATACGAGCGCGCGCCGTTCGACGCCGAGGCACTACTCGAGGGGCTCAACGACCCGCAGCGTGCCGCGGTGGTACACGAGGGCGGGCAGTTGCTCATCGTCGCGGGAGCCGGCTCGGGCAAGACCCGCGTATTGACGCACCGCATCGCGTATCTGCTCGGCAAGCGCCGGGTGCAGCCGGGCCAGATCCTGGCGATCACGTTCACCAACAAGGCCGCCGGAGAGATGCGGGAGCGGGTCGAGCAGCTCGTCGGCCCGCGCGCGCGAGCGATGTGGGTGAGCACGTTCCACTCCGCGTGCGTGCGCATCTTGCGCCGTGAGGCCGACAAGCTCGGCATGAAGAGCGGCTTCTCGATCTACGACGCGGCCGACAGCCAGCGCCTCATGGCGATGGTCACGCGCGACCTCGATCTCGATCCCAAACGCTTTCCGCCCCGCAGCTTCAGTCACCAGGTCAGCAACCTCAAGAACGAACTGATCGACGAAGAGACGTTCGCCTCGCGCGCGAACGCCGACGGAGCCAGCCCGGCCGACGCCAAGCTCGCCGAGGTGTACACGCTTTATCAGCGCCGCCTGCGCCAGGCCAACGCCTTCGACTTCGACGACCTCATCATGACGACGGTGCATCTGCTGCAGGCGTTTCCGGAGGTCGCCGAGCACTACCGGCGCCGCTTCCGGCACATCCTCGTCGACGAATACCAAGACACCAACCACGCCCAGTACGTGCTGGTACGCGAACTGGCCGCGCCGATCCCCGAGGTGCCCGCCGACCACGAGCGGGGCGTGCTCAGCCGCCCCGGCGTGCCGGGCGCCGAACTCGTCGTCGTCGGTGATGCCGATCAGTCGATCTACGCCTTCCGGGGCGCGACGATCCGCAACATCGTCGAGTTCGAGCAGGACTACCCGCAGGCCACGACGATCGTGCTCGAGCAGAACTACCGCTCGACGCAGACGATCCTCACCGCGGCGAACTCCGTGATCGATCGCAACAGCGAACGCCGCCCCAAGAAGCTGTGGAGCGACATGGGCGACGGTGACAGGATCGTCGGTTACGTCGCCGACTCCGAGCACGACGAGGCCTCGTTCGTGGCCCGCCGTATCGACGATCTCATCGACGACGAGGGCGTGAAGCCCGGTGACGTGGCGGTCTTCTACCGCACCAACGCGATGTCGCGGGCGCTCGAAGAGGTGCTGGTGCGGGTCGGGCTGCCCTACAAGGTCGTCGGCGGCACACGGTTCTACGAGCGTCGCGAGGTCAAAGACGCGCTGGCCTACCTGCGGGTCATCGCGAACCCCACCGACACGGTGAACCTACGCCGCATCCTCAACGTGCCCAAGCGCGGCATCGGCGACCGGGCCGAGGCGCTCGTCTCCGACTTCGCCGAGCGCGAGCGCATCCCGTTCGTCGCGGCACTGGCGCGCGCGGCCGACATCCCGGGCATGGCGACGCGATCGGTGAAGGCCATCACCGGGTTCACCGACCTGCTCGAAGCCCTGGGCAACATCGCGGAGGGCGGGGCCGGGGTCGCCGAACTGCTCGAGGCGATACTCGAGCAGACCGGCTACGTCGATCAGCTCCGTCAGAGCCGCGACCCGCAAGACGAGACCCGGCTCGACAACCTCGCCGAACTCGTCTCGGTGGCGCGGGAGTTCGACGCCGAGGCCGTCGAAAGCCCGGCGGGCGCCGACGACGCCGGCGATACAGGCGATGCAGATGGCACAGACGCCTCAGACGGTGTCGCGGACGACGGCGTCGATCCCGACGACGCGCCTCCCGGCTCCGGTAATACGCTGGCCGACTTCCTCGAACGCGTGTCGCTGGTCGCCGACGCCGACGACATCCCCGACGAGGCGGTGGCCGACGGAGCGGCGGCGGCAGAGGACGAAGGCGCGGTCACCCTCATGACCCTGCACACCGCGAAGGGCCTGGAGTTTCCGGTCGTGTTCGTGGTCGGGCTTGAAGACGGCACGTTCCCGCACGTCAGGTCGCTCGGCGACACGCGCGAACTGGAGGAGGAGCGGCGCCTGGCCTACGTCGGCATCACCAGGGCGCGCGAACGGCTGCACCTCTCGCGGGCCGTGGTGCGGTCGGCCTGGGGCACGCCGCAGTACTTTCCGGCGTCGCGGTTCCTCTCCGAGATCCCGGAGCACCTGCTGCACTGGGAGAGGACGCAAGACGCGACCTCCATCGGGTCGCAGGGCTATTCGCAGCCCGCGGTCGCGACGCTGGCCGCCAGACCCGGCGTGCGCAGCGCCGGGTCACGCCCCGTGATCTCGCTCGAACCCGGAGACCGGGTGACGCACGATGCGTTCGGCCTCGGCCGAGTGGTGCGCGTCGAGGGAGAAGGCGACCGCTCGATGGCGCACGTCGACTTCGGAGGCGATCAGGTCAAACGACTGCTGCTGCGGTACGCACCGTTGGAGAAGCTCTGAGCGAGCGGCTCAGAACGCGTCTCGCTCCTGCAGCCACGGGCGCGGGTCGATGGCCGAGCCGCCGCCTGGGCGCACCTCGAGGTGCAGGTGGGGGCCGGTCGAACGGCCGGTATTGCCGATCGCGCCGATCCGCTGACCGCTCGTGACCTGGTCTCCGACCTTCACGTGGATGCGGCTGAGGTGCCCGTAGTGCACCTCGGTGCCGTCCCAGAGGGTGACCTCGATCTTGTTGCCGTATGCACCCTGCGGACCGGCGAACGTGACGACGCCGAGCCCCACCGAGCGGACGGGGGTGCCGATGGGGCCCGCGTAGTCGAGGCCGGCGTGCAAGCGACCCCAGCGCTGGCCGTATCCGGAGGAGATGCGCGTGTTGACGACGGGCTCGCTCCAGTCGAGCGAACGAGCTGCCGCCAGACCCATCGGCACGGCAACGGCGCCAGGAGTGCCGGCGGTCACGCTCGACGGTGAGCGGCGCATGGTCGAACGCTCGGGAGCGGGCTTGGGTTTGGGGGCGGCTTTCGCTCGTGCGGGAGCGGCACCCTTCTTCGCGGCCGCTGCAGTTGCGGGCTGACCCGTCTTCTGTGCCGCTGAGAGGCGCGTCGCCGTGGTGGTGGCCACCGACACGAGCCCGGCTCCGCCGACGGCGCCACCGAGCGCCGCGGTCGAGACGACGTGGCGCGTGGACGCGGGGGCTG
This sequence comes from Dermatophilus congolensis, assembly GCA_030538115.1. Lineage (GTDB taxonomy): Bacteria > Actinomycetota > Actinomycetes > Actinomycetales > Dermatophilaceae > Dermatophilus > Dermatophilus congolensis_B. Next base: position 5,081 of record JAUNUP010000051.1, read on the forward strand.
TACCGGGGGAGTCGTCGGCGCTCGCCGTGATGGCGGGTACCTTCGCGGCCGGTGCCGCAGCGGCTGCCGAGCCGGGAGACCCAGCCGGAGATGACGGGGGGACCGCGCCGAGGTCGGTCGCGTCACTAGCGATGACACCGATCGCGAGAACGCCGGAGGTGAACAGTGACGCGGCACGCTTGCCGACGCGCGTTTGAACTGACCGGTGGCGTCCCTTGTAGGGCTCGGGCATCGCTGTCCTTCTTAGTCGGACTCGAAACCCCGAAAAGCGCGGTCCGCGAGAGAAACTCGCTGACTCGGTCGCGCGGAGCGCGATCACATGAGTTCGCAGAAGGCCATGAGTGGCTGCAATCCGCAGGTCGTGCGCTCGACTCAGGGGTGTCGAGTGGTCGCCGCCAGTTGGACGACCGACTCGGACGATACCAAACCTTTACCCGTTCGTGACCTTCGCTTCGCTCATCTTTGTGCGAGATCCGCCACTCGAAGAGCCGACGATGCTCGGTGCTCGAACTGATCATTTGTTCGGTTTGATGCCTGTGGGTGATCAATTGATGCCTCCGCGGGTGGCCTGAAGGGATGCGCGCATTCCAAACGCGACTTTTTGCGCCATTTCGGGGTTGCGTCCACCCGCCGCATGAGCTGAGCGCCACCTCATCGGAGGAGGCGCCTCCGGCCGCCGGCCCTGCGAGGGGCCCGGCGGCGCTACGCGACGGGCGTCTCCTACGGGGAATCCGGGGCTGACCAACGCGTGAGAGACGTCTCTATTCCGGTAGATTTGTTGCCTGTAACGGCAGTGATATACGGCCCCGCGCGCAATCCGACACACGTGCACCCGTGAGCCGCATACAGCCATGTACCGATGACAACGAGGTTGCCTCCGTGGATCTTTACGAGTACCAAGCCCGCGACATGTTCGAGAAGCACGGGGTACCCGTGCTCGCAGGCCTCATCGCCGACACCCCGGAGGCGGCCAAGGCTGCGGCCGAGCAGGTCGGCCCCAAGAGTGGCGGCGTCACCGTCGTCAAGGCTCAGGTCAAGACCGGAGGCCGCGGCAAGGCAGGCGGCGTCAAGGTCGCCAAGTCCGCCGACGAGGCAGAGCAGTACGCGCAGCAGATCCTCGGTATGGACATCAACGGCCACACCGTGCACAAGGTGATGATCGCCCAGGGCGCCCGCATCGCCGAGGAGTACTACTTCTCCCTCCTGCTCGACCGCGCCAACCGCAACTACCTTGCGATGTGCAGCAAGGAGGGCGGCATGGAGATCGAGCAGCTCGCCGTCGAGCGCCCCGAGGCCCTCGCGCGCATCGCCGTCGACCCGATGGTGGGCATCGACCAGGCCAAGGCCGACGAGATCGTCTCCGCCGCCGGCTTCCCCGCCGAGATTGCGGGCCAGGTCGCTGACGTCATCCAGAAGCTCTGGGTCGTCTACCGAGACGAAGACGCCACGCTGGTCGAGGTCAACCCGCTGGTCAAGACCGAAGACGGCGACATCGTCGCCCTCGACGGCAAGGTCACGCTTGACGAGAACGCCGGCTTCCGCCAGCCCGACCACGCCGCGCTCGTCGACATCGCCTCCGAAGACCCGCTCGAGGTCCTCGCCAAGGAGAAGCACCTCAACTACGTCAAGCTCGACGGCAACGTCGGCATCATCGGCAACGGTGCGGGCCTCGTGATGAGCACCCTCGACGTCGTCGCCTACGCCGGTGAAGAGTTCACGGGCTCCGACGGCACCCACCCTGCTCCCGCGAACTTCCTCGACATCGGTGGCGGCGCCAACGCCGAAGTCATGGCTGCCGGCCTCGACGTCATCTTCGAAGACCCGCAGGTCAAGGCTGTTTTCGTGAACGTCTTCGGTGGCATCACCGCCTGCGACGCTGTCGCCAACGGCATCGTGCAGGCCTACGAGATCCTCGGCAGCCACGGCAAGGAGCCCAAGCCCCTCGTCGTGCGCCTCGACGGCAACAACGCCGAACTCGGCCGCTCCATCCTCGACGACGCCGGGCTGCCCAAGCTCGAGCGCGTCGACACCATGGACGGTGCCGCCCGCCGAGTGGCCGAACTGGCCGCCTCCGTCAACTGACCTTGAAGACCGAATCGATTAGGACGGCACGTTAAACATGGCAATCTTCCTCGACGAGAACTCCAAGGTCATCGTCCAAGGCATGACCGGCAACGAGGGCATGAAGCACACCACGCGCATGCTCGCCTCCGGCACCAAGATCGTCGGCGGCGTCAACCCGCGCAAGGCCGGCGAAACCGTCACCTTCCCCGAAGGCCAGGAGATTCCGGTCTTCGGCTCGGTCAAGGACGCGATGGAGGCCACCGGCGCCAACGTCACGGTGATCTTCGTGCCCCCGGCCTTCACCGTCGGCGCGATCAACGAAGCCGTCGACGCCGAGATCCCGCTCGCGATCGTCATCACCGAAGGCATCGCGGTTCGCGACACCGCCGAGGGCTTCAACTACGCCAAGTCCAAGGGCACCACCCGGGTCATCGGCCCGAACTGCCCCGGCGTCATCAGCCCCGGCAAGTCCAACGCCGGCATCATCCCGGCCGACATCTCCGGCCCGGGCAAGATCGGGCTCGTCTCGAAGTCGGGCACGCTCACCTACCAGATGATGTTCGAGCTGCGTGACTACGGCTTCTCCACCGCCGTCGGCATCGGCGGCGACCCGATCATCGGCACCACGCACATCGACTGCCTCGAGGCCTTCGAGAACGACCCCGAGACCGCCGCGATCGTCATGATCGGTGAGATCGGCGGCGACGCCGAAGAGCGCGCCGCGGCGTACATCAAGGAGCACGTCACCAAGCCCGTAGTCGGCTACGTGGCCGGCTTCACCGCTCCCGAAGGCAAGACCATGGGCCACGCCGGCGCCATCGTCTCCGGCGGGGCGGGCACGGCCCAGGCCAAGAAGGAGGCCCTCGAGGCCGCCGGCGTCAAGGTCGGTAAGACTCCTTCGGGCACCGCTGACCTCATGCGCGAGATCATGAAGTCTCTCGCCTGAGTTGTTCTCGTTCATCAAGCGGGCGGTCTCCTCCGGGGGGCCGCCCGCTTGATGTTTCATGCTGCGTGGGTCGCTGATGCCGCCAGTAGCGCGCCGAGGAGCATCGGTGGGCCGTGGGGGAGAGGCGTGTGCTTGCCTACTCGTTTGGTCAGCAGGAGCGTCGCCGCTACCAGGCCTGAGATCGCGAAGCCCGACCAAGCGCCCAACAGCCACGCCTCCCAGCCGTGCCAGCCCAGCCAACCGCCCAGTGGGGCGCTCAACGTCACGTCGCCCCGGCCCAGCGCCGCGCCACCGGGTGAGAGGGCTCTGGCCGCCGCGTAGACGAGGCGCAGTGCGATCGCGCCAGCCAACGCCGGTGCCACCTGGGGTAGTGCTTGTGCGCCTCCGCCTGTTGTCACCGCCGCTACCAACAGCGCTGTCCCGATGACGTAGGCGGGCAGAGTCAGCTTTCTCGGGAGGCGGCGCTCCCTGATGTCGACGCGTGCCAGCGCCAGCGCCCAGGCGCACACCAGCAGATCTGTCGCGAGATGCGGCGAAAGGGGCAGTCCGTCCACGCGGGCATCGTGCTCGACACCCGCCCGCTGCGGACCCCATGCTCGTCCTCGCTGTGGATAAGAGCTTGTTCGGTGCGGGGTTGTGGACAGCGGTCTGGCTTGCCGCGAGCGCTGCCGTAGCGCGATGCGTTCGGTGGTCCGCGGCTGCGGGGGGCTCTCGACGGTGTGGCGGCGTGGGGGCTTGGGGTCTGGTCGGTTCGCGCGAGACCATGGGCGCGATGGCCTCGCTGCGTGAACTCACCGACCGAATGCTCGCCCGGCTTCCCAGAGGGAAGGCGGGTGGCATCGGCCTACCCGGCGAGCCCGAAGACGGATGGCTCACAGAGCTTCCACCCGGCCCCCGCGCCCTCGTCGAGGCCGGGTGGGCCGCGCTCGTGTCGTCGATCGTCGTGGTCGTCGGGGTGCTGATCGGCTGGCTCGCCGGTGCTGCCGGAAGCGGGTCTGGTTGGGCTGCACTGCTGTTCGGATTCGACATGTGGCTCTTCATCCAAGGCGTGCCCCTGAGGGTGAACGGTGAGACCATCTCGCTGATCCCGTGGCTGTTCGCCGTGCTGCCCCTGGCGAGCCTCGCCTGGGCGTCGCTTCGTGTCGTGCCTCTGCTTGAGCATTCGCCCTCCGACGACCGCACCCGGGCAGGCACACGCAGAGACGTCGCCATCGTCGGAGGAGCGTTCGTCGGCGGCTACGCGCTGATCGCGACGCTGCTGGCCCTCGTCGCACGCACGGGGGCCGTCGCCTCGACGGTGTGGTTCGCGCCGTTCGGGCCCGCTGCGCTGGCTGCCCTCGCGTTCACGTGGGCACTTCGTCGGCGCTTCGGCGCCGATACGCTCGACCTCTTTCCGCGCCTCGCCTGGCATTGGCGCGTCGATGTTCCGGAGGCGGTACGCCGGGTTGTCCGGCCCGCCCTAGCCGGTGTCGTTGCGCTGTTCTCAGTGGGGCTGGTCATGGCCGTCGCCATGATCGCCGTGAACCTCGACCGGATCGGTGTGGTCAACTCCTATGTCGATCCAGGCATCGTCGGCGGCAGCCTGTTCACCCTCGGCCAGGCCGCATACCTGCCGACCGCGGCTTCGTGGGCGGTGGGCTTCATGTCGGGCCCGGGGTTCTCCATCGGAGAGGGCACGCTCGTTTCCTGGGGCAGCGCGCAGATCGGGCCCTTGCCGCTCGTGCCGGTACTCGGTGCCCTGCCCGACCCCGGCGACCTTCCCGCCTGGACCTTCCTCACCGTGCTCGTGCCCGTGCTGGTCGGCGCGGCTGTGGCGTGGCGGAGTCTGCGCCTCGCGCCTGCCGAGGTGGCCGAAGGTGACCGGCCTGGGTGGCGCTCGAAGGTAATCACGGCAGCCTCGGCTCCGGCGATCACGGGCGTAGTCACCGCGCTGCTGTGCGCGATGGCCGGAGGGTCTCTGGGCGGCCAGCGGCTGGCTCACGTGGGCGTCAACGGTTTCGTGGTCGGCGCGGCCCTGGTCTTGGAGCTTCTGCTGGGAGCAGCAATTGCCCTGGGAATCTCGCAACTGACGAAGGCCCGACTGACGAAGGTCCCAGAACCAGCGGCCTGACCCGAAACCTCTGGGTCTGACGGGTGTTACGCCAAGCGGGCCAGGGCTTCGCGGAGGAGTGACCAGAACGCGCCCGTGTCGACGCCCGTCGCCACCTGGGTCGGGCAGTCAGAGGGGGCTTCGCGGCGGAGGTCCGCGACCGTCATTCCTCGCGTGAGCGTGCCCGTGAGCTCAACGCCCAGCGGTGCCCGGCGGCGTTCGAACAGCTCCGGCGCGATGACCAACGCGACCGCGCACGGGTCGTGTAGCGCCGCGCCCTCGAAGCCGCGGTTGTCGGCGCGGTAGGCGTCGCCGTACACGTCGAGCAGCGACGCCACGACGCGAGCGGCCTCGGAGCCCACCTCCGCGATCTCGGCCACGACATCGCGCGTCGCGATGACCTGGTGTGTCAGATCGAGCCCGACCATCGTCACGGGCCAGCCGGCCCCGACGACGATCGCTGCGGCCTCCGGGTCGGCGTAGACGTTGAATTCAGCCACGGGAGTGGCGTTTCCGGTGTGGTAGCTGCCGCCCATGAACACGACTTCGCGTACCCGCTCGACGATCCGCGGCTCCTGCCGCACTGCCATCGCGATGTTGGTGAGGGGCCCGATGGGTACGAGGGTCACAGAGCCGGCGGGCCTTGCCATCACCTCGTCGACGATCACCTGCACGGCATGTCGCGGGTCGAGCTGCACGCTCGGCTCCGGCAACGTCACGCCGCCGAGACCGTCGTCGCCGTGGATGTGCGCAGAATTCTCCGGCACCGCTAGCAGCGGTCGTCCGCAGCCTGCCGCCACCGGAGCAGTGATGCCCGCTACCGACGCCAGGCGCAGCGCGTTGCGGGTGACCGACTCCAGCGGAGCGTTGCCGCCCACGGTCGTGACGGCGACGAGTTCGACATCCGGGTTGCCCTGGGCCAGGAGCATCGCCACTGCGTCGTCGAGGCCGGGGTCGCAGTCGAGGATGATTGCGCGCGGGGCATCGCTGCTGGTCGTCATACGGCCAGGGTAACGGCAGGATGGCGGCGACCTAGCGGCGCGGGCACCGATAGGCTGCCGCCGTGGCTTCGCATCTGTCCGGGGGCGCGACCTCCGATAACCCGCTTCCCGTACTCGTTCTCGTGTCGGGGAGCGGCACCAACCTGCAGGCGCTCATCGACGCGGTCGAGGCCGGCGACTACCCGGTACGCATCGTCGCGGTCGGAGCGGATCGCGGTGGCATCGAGGGGCTCGCGCGTGCCGAGCGGGCGGGTATCCCGACGTTCGTGTGCTCGGTTGGCGACCACCTCGACCGCGACGCCTGGGACAGGGCCCTCACCCAGGCGGCCCGCTCCTTCGATGCGCAGCTCATCATCGGTGCCGGGTTCATGAAGATCGTCGGTCCCCGCTTTCTCGAGGCGTTCGACGGGCGGTTCATCAACACCCACCCGGCGCTCCTGCCCAGCTTCCCCGGCGCGCACGGCGTGCGTGACGCCCTCGCCTACGGCGTGCGGGTGACCGGTGCGACCTGCCACTTCGTCGACGGCGGAGTCGACACGGGCGCGATCATCGACCAGCGGGTCGTCACGGTCGAGCCCGACGACACCGAAGACACCCTGCACGAGCGCATCAAAACCGCCGAACGGGCGATGCTCGTGGAGGTCGTGGGCGCGCTGGCCCGGGGCGGTTGCGAGGTCGTAGGCCGCCAGGTGCGACTCGGCTGACTCGGCAGGCCGCACACACCGCTTGCGCGAGAGACTGAACGATCGGTCGTCCGACCCAGGCGCCCGTCGCGGGGCGATAGGCTGGCGGCACACGACTGGCGCAGGTGGATCACCACCGGGAAGTGAACGAGCGGGGCATCGCACGCCTGGGTGCCTCCGATACCCGGCGCGCCCCCTGCGCGTCTTCAACCCATGGCAGGAGTCTTCGTGTCCGTCAAGGTGACCGCCCCCTCCGGGGCAGCAGCAGGTAGTGACGAGCAGGGGCGCCGCCCCGTTCGCCGCGCTCTCGTCTCCGTTTTCGACAAGTCCGGTCTGGCCGAGCTCGTGCAGGGTCTGCACGACGCGGGCGTCGAGCTGGTCTCCACAGGGGGTTCGGCGAAGGCCATCGCCGACCTGGGTCTTCCGGTAACCCGCGTGGAAGACCTCACCGGTTTTCCCGAGTGCCTCGAGGGCCGGGTCAAGACGCTCCACCCGCGGGTGCACGCCGGCATCCTCGCCGACACCCGCAAGCCCGAGCACCTCTCGCAGCTCGAAGAGCTCGAGGTCGCGCCGTTCGAGATGGTCGTCGTGAACCTGTACCCGTTCACGCAGACCGTTGCCTCCGGCGCAGGCCCCGACGAGTGCGTCGAGCAGATCGACATCGGCGGCCCCTCGATGGTGCGCGCGGCGGCCAAGAACCACCCGAGCGTGGCCGTGCTCACCAGCCCCGACCAGTACGACGCGGCTCTTGAGGCCGTGCGCACCGGCGGCTTCACCCTCGACGCACGCAAGCTGCTCGCGGCCCAGGCGTTCGCGCATACCGCCGCGTACGACGTCGCGGTCGCGTCGTGGATGGCGGGCGGCTACACCGACACGAGTGACGGCACCGGATTCCCGGCCTGGATGGGCGGCAGTTACACCCGCATGGACGTGCTGCGTTATGGCGAGAACCCCCACCAGAAGGCGGCCATCTACGAGTCGAAGAATGGTGGCCCCGGTCTGGCCCAGAGCGAGCAGCTCCACGGCAAGGCGATGAGCTACAACAACTACATCGACGCCGACGCCGCCCTGCGTGCCGCGCACGACCACGGTGACCAGCCCACCTGCGCGATCATCAAGCACGCCAACCCGTGCGGTATCGCCGTGGCGAGCGAGGGCGACGGCATCGCCGCTGCTCACCGCAAGGCGCACGAGTGCGACCCGGTGAGTGCGTTCGGCGGCATCATCGCCGTGAACCGCCCGGTCACGGCGGAGATGGCCGAGATGGTCAAGGACATCTTCACCGAGGTCGTCGTCGCCCCCGACTACGAGCCCGCGGCTCTGGAGATCCTGCAGGCGAAGAAGAACATCCGTCTGCTGCGCACCCCTACGCCTCCGCGCAGTGGCATCGAGACCCGGTCGATCAGTGGCGGCCTGCTCGTGCAGGAGCGCGACCTCATCGACGCCGAGATCGAGAAGGGCGAGAACGACGGCCCGACGCAGGGCTACGGCGATGACGCGAGCCGCTGGACCCTCGTCGCCGGTGACGCCGCCGACGAGTCGACCCTGGCCGACCTGCAGTTCGCATGGCGCGCGGTGCGCGGCACGAAGAGCAACGCGATCCTGCTCGCGCGCGACGGCGCCTCCGTCGGCGTCGGCATGGGCCAGGTCAACCGTGTCGACTCCTGCCGCCTGGCCACCAGCCGCGCGGGCGAGGAGCGCGCGAAGGGTGCGGTGGCCAGCTCCGACGCGTTCTTCCCCTTCGCCGACGGCCTGCAGGTGCTCATCGATGCCGGCGTGAAGGCCGTGGTCGCCCCGGGCGGGTCGATCCGCGACGACGAGGTCATCGCGGCAGCCGATGCGGCGGGCGTGACCCTGTACTTCACCGGCACCAGGCACTTTGCCCACTGAGTCGTCGGAGGGTGGGCAGGGCGAGGAGTCTCGGCCTGCCCACCCTCCGACGCACGGTGAGGTGACCCCGCTGACGCGGGCGTTCTTGGTGGTGTTCGTGTTCGTCGGCGGACTGGCCTCCGCCGTGCAGTCGCGCGCCAACGGCACACTCGCGGTCGAGATGGGTGTGCCCATCTATGCCGCGTTGTGGAGTTTCGTCTCCGGTTGGGTCGTGCTCACGCTGGGCCTGGTCGTGCCCTCGGTGCGTCGTGCCATGGTGCGGGTGCACAGGGCCTTCCGCAGCGGCGAGATCCGTTGGTGGGAGTTTCTCGGCGGCCTCGTCGGAGGCTCGTTCGTCGGCGTGCAGACGTTCGCGGTGCCCATCGCGGGCGTCGCGCTCTTCCTCGTCGCGGTCGTGGCGGGGCAGAGCATCGGTGCCCTCGTCGTGGAGCGGGTCGGTCTCGGCGGAGCCGGGCCGGGCGCTCTGTCGTGGAGCCGAGTCGGCTGGGCGTCTCTGGCGGTCGCGGGCGCAGCGTTCGCCATGAGCGGCCGCATCGGTACCACGGGTGGCGATGTGCGGGTCGTGGTGATCCCGGTGCTCCTGGCCGTTGCGGTAGGTGCGCTGCAGGCGGTGCAGACCTCTCTCAACGGTCACGTGCGCGCCGTGAGCCGCAGTTTCTGGGTGGCGGGCTGGGCCAACTTCATGTGGGGGTCGGGGCTGCTAGTGGGCTGGGCCGCCGTGCAGGCGGTCTCGGGCAGTCTCGGGCCGGTGGGCGACTGGAGCGATTCGCCCTGGTGGACCTACCTCGGCGGCCTGATGGGCATCACGTTCATCGTCGCCGGCGCGGTGGCAGCCCGCCCCCTGGGCGTGTTGACGGTGATGTTGTTGATGATCTCCGGCCAGCTCCTCGGGGCCCTCGCGCTCGACCTCGCGAGCCCGGAGACGCGCCATCTGGTGACGCTCAGCCTCGTCATCGGCGTGACGATCACGCTCGTCGCGGCTGCGGGCTCCAGCCTGTCCTCCCGACGACGGCTGCGCTGAGACACGAACGGGCGCCCACTCCGATGCGGAGTGGGCGCCCGTGTCGCTGCGGGTCGCGGTTCAAGCGGCGGCGGCGGGCGCGGTGAGTTCG
>JAUNUP010000052.1 GCA_030538115.1 Dermatophilus congolensis
AGGGCCGCCACGCGGCGCGTGAGTTCGTCCCGATCCGGCAGGTCGGGCCGCACCGTCGTTCCGTCACCGGCGTAGAAAAACGCCGCCGAGACGTTCGCCGGGTCGACCCCGCGCAGCGACGAGAAGGCCGCCCGGTAGAGGGCGAGCTGCAGGTCACGGGCCTCACGAAGTTCCGGCGGAGGCCGCCTGCCGCTCTTCCAGTCGACGATCTCGTAGCCACCGTCGGCCGTGGCGAAGACCGCGTCGATCCGGCCGCGAACGGCGATGCCGTCGATCACCGTCTCGATCGACAGCTCCACCTCCATCGGCAGACGGTCGGCCCACTCGGAGGCCAGGAAGTTGGCCTGCCAGCGCGCGGCCATCGCGTCGGCCGCGTCGTCCTGCGCGTCGGCTCCCACTCCGCGCACTGCCGCTGCATCGGCAGCGTCGGCTGAGTCAGCAGCGTCGTCAGGGGCGTCGAGGGGCTCGACGATGAGCGGTGTCACTCCGAACCGCGACTCGATCCAGGCGTGGAAACGCGATCCCGCCCGTGCGGCCACGGCCGGAGCCGAAGGCATCGGACGACGGAGCTGCAAGGCGAACTGCACCGGATCCGACTGCAGCCGAACCAGATCGGAGGTCGACAGATGGTCGGGCAGCACCGCGACGACCTCGCTGCGTCGGCGTGAATTCCGCTCGCGCCATTCGGCAAGCAGCGCGTCGAAGTCGTCGGTGAGGTCGTCGTGACCGAGGTGACCACGGTCGGGCCCCTGCTCCGCTTCGATTCGCTGGCGTGCCTCGCGAACCTGGGCGGCGTTCTCGGCAAGCATGTCGAGGCCGGCACTCCCTGAGAGCGGCCAGATCACCTCGTCCGTGGTCGCGAGCGGGTTCTCGATCTCCGGGGAGTCGGGCATCGGCGCCCAGCACACCACCGCTCGGTCGTCGCCCACATGGCGGAGCACATCCCGGATCTCGAGCAAGAAGCGCGAGGTCACCCGCGGCTTCTTCTGGGTCTCCCAGACAGACGACGTGACGAGCAGGGCGTGACGGGCCCGTGTGAGGGCCACGTACGCGAGGCGCCGCTCCTCCTCCAGCATGAGGTCGCCGCCCTGCTCGGTGAACGCGACGATGGCGTCTGCGGCCTCATGCGTGTCGAGACCGCGCAGATCGAGCCACGGCAGACCTGCTGCGTCTCCGCGCAGGGCGTACGGCAGCGCCCCCGGCTTGGTGAGCCACCCCTTGTCGGTGAACCGCTTGATGTTCCAGACGCCGCCTTCGTACTGAGTCCGTCCCTCGACGTCACCCGGTTCATCGTCAGCACCGTCAGCCACGGGGTCCCCCGGCCCGACGAACGAGACGTACGCCGAGCGGTTCGAGGGAAACCCGCCCTCGACCATGCCGGGAACAGCGACGACATCCCATTCGAGGCCCTTTGCGGCATGGACAGTGAGCACCGTGACGGCGTCGCGTGACGTGCGCTCGGCGGGCATGTCGAGGCCGCGTTCCTGTTCTCCCGCTGCGTCGAGGTAGGCCAACAACGCCTGCGGAGTCGGGTGCGCCGATGCCGCGGCGAACGACTCGACCGCCTCCTCGAACGCGTCGAGATTCGCGCGCGCCGACCCCGGCGTGGCCCACGGGCGGGCCAGCAACTCGACCTCCAGACCCAGCAGACGCTCGGCCGTGGCCACGACCTCGGGCAGGGGCTGCGAACAGGCATCGCGCATGGTGCGGATCGCCCACGCAAGCCATTCGAGACGCTCGCGGGCCACCGTGCCGAGCGTGCGCCCCAACCCGTCGGTCCAGTCGTGTGGCGGCAGGTCTTCGACGGCTTCGACCAATCCCGGTACGTCGTCGAGCCTCAGCGGGGTCGCCTCCGATGTCGCTCGAGCATCGGCTCCGCGCGAGCGAGCCCACGCGCCGAGCACGTCGAGATCACGAGCTCCCAGCGCCACGACCGGTCCGGTGAGCAGGCGCATCAACAGATCGGACCGAGCCGGATCTGCGGCTGCCGCGAGCAGCGCCGTGACGTCACCCACCTCGGGAGTGCTCAACAACCCCCCGAGCCCCACCACCTCGACGGGCAACCCGCGCGCGCCCAGAGCCGCGATGATGCCGGCGAACTGTGACCTGCGGCGACACAGCACGGCGGCGGTGCGCCCCGATCGCTCCTGCGCTGACGCATCGGCCCACCAATGACCTGCGACCCAGTCGGCCACAGCCTCGGCCTCCGCCTCGGCATGCTCCCACCGCCCGACGTTGACCTCGCCCACATGCGCCTGCGGAGACGCGACCAGCCGCTCGACACGCACCGGCGACTTTTCCGAGAGCGGCCGAGCGATCGCGTTGGCGCAGGCCAACACAGACTCGTCATTGCGCCAACTCGTGGAGAGCGGCAGCACGGGGGCCTCGCCCGTGTCGCCGAAGAGGCGCGGAAAGCTCGACAACGTCGTCGCGCTCGCGCCGCGCCACCCGTAGATCGACTGATGAGGGTCTCCCACCGCCATCACGGGCACCGCCGGAGCGTCCGACATGGTCCCCGCGCCCGCGTCGGCGCCGGTCGATCCAGCTGCGAAAAGCGCGTGCAGCAGACGCATCTGCGCCTCTGACGTGTCCTGGAATTCGTCGAGCAGCACGACGTCGAAACGTCTGCGTTCCGCGCGTGCGACCGCCGGATGCCCGAGCGCCAGACGGGCGGCGATCTCGACCTGATCAGCGAAATCGAGCGCACCCGCCTCGCGTTTGCGTTCGCGGTACGCCGCGACCAGCGGCAGCAACTGCCCCGCCTCGCGGCACCGGGCCGCCAGCTCTCGCACCGACGGGGGCACGGCGCGCTTTCCGGGCGCCATCGGTAGCGCATCGATGTCGGAGATCACGGACTCGAGGTACTCGCGCACGTCGGAGATGTCACGCAGGTGCTCGGCCATCTGCCCGGAGAGCGACAGCACAGCGTTGGTGACGGCGGCGGGCGACCGGTCGACCAGGTCCATCGGCCCGTCGTAGGTCGCCACGCAGGAGTCGGCCAACTGCCAGGCGAGTGCCTCACCGAGCAGCGTCGAGTCGGGCTCGACGCCGAGCCGCACGCCGTGTTCGCCGACGAGTCGGCTCGCGTACGCGTTGTAGGTCGACACGGTCGGCCCCACGAGACCTCCGAGAACCGTGTCTGTGCCCGTGTCGGCGCTCCACAACCCCGCTGCGGCGACAGCGCGAAGACGCTCCCCGATGCGTTCGGCGAGTTCGCCCGCCGCTTTGCGGGTGAACGTGAGCCCGAGCACCGCCTCTGGCGCGACCAGGCCGTTCGCCACCAGCCACACGACTCGGGAGGCCATCGTCTCGGTCTTGCCGGAGCCTGCGCCTGCCACGACGAGAACCGAGCGGAGAGGGTGCTCGATCACGTGTATCTGCTCGGGCGTGGGGCGCGGCCGCTTCAGAGCTTCGGCGATGTCGGCCGCCGAATGCCGGGCCGTGGCACTCACAGCGCACCTCCCTCGGGCTTGGCCGGGCAGCTCCGCCGCGAGGCACATGTGCGGCACCAGGTGCCCTGACGCGCCGCGAACTCAGACCGGGCCATGCCGTTTGCGGTCTGTATTACGAGGTCGGCTGCCCACGACGGGTTTTCGTCGTCACGCAGCGCCCTCTGGGCCTGCATGTCGAACTTCACGCCACCCGCCCTGCCGATCTGCACGAGCGCGGCTCCCCCGCTGACCGGATCACCCGACTGGCTCGCGAACGACGCGCCCGCGAGCCCTCCCGCTTCCACCGCTGCCTGGTAGACCCCGAGCTGCGGATGCTCCGCGATCTCGCCCTTCGACGGCTTCGAGCCCCCTGTCTTGAGGTCGATGATGCGCAGCCGCCCCTCCGGATCACTCTCGAGCCGATCGACGCGTCCCCGGATGTCGGCCCGCCCGATCGTGGCGCGCATGTCGATCTCTTTCGCGGCCACCCGCCAGCCCTGCCCGCCGGCCCATTCGGTGTAGCGCACGAGCCGTTCGATCATCGCCACCGCCTGCTCCCACTGCCGCCGCTCGGTCCACCCGCCCGTCAGTTCGAGCTCGGGCCAACGTTCTTCGAGTGCGACGAGCATGGCGGGCAGATCGCCCTCGAACTGGGCCGCGATGTCGTGCACGAGCGTGCCGACCGCGCTAGCCGTGTGCGGATGCCCGGACTCGCCACCCGAGGTGCTGAGAAACCAGCGCAGCGGACACTGCGCGAACGTCTCGACGCGCGAAGGCGAGACACGCACGGGCGCGTCGTCGGGCCGCACCTGCGCATCGCTACTCGGCCGCCGCAACGACCACCACGACGCCGGGTCGGCACCCGGCACCCCTGCAGCCGCGAGCGCAGCCAGGCGCTCGACGTGGCGGCGCCGCTGCTCCGGGTCGCGAGTCGTGGCCAGGCGCCTCCTCAGCTCACCCACCAGCCCCGTCATCGACATGGCCCGGGGCACGGGGTCGACTCCGGACTCCTCGCCGTGGGCCTCGTCGTCAGGCCCCTCGCCCACCGAACCTGGTGACAGTGCTTGCACCAGGGCCAGGTACGGCGAGGGCTGTTCGTCGTCGCTGCTCACCGCCGTGCACACGAGCCGGTGCCGGGCACGGCCGACCGCAGAGACGAACAGCCGGGCCTCGTCGTGCAGTACGTCGACGAGTTGAGCGCGCACCGACGTGCCCCGACCCGTCACCGCATCGACCAGCCGCTCGGAGCCGAGCATCGACCCCCGCAGTCGCGAATCGGGCCACACCCCCTCCTGCAGCCCGGCCACGACGACCAACCCCCACTCACGACCGGCCGCACCTTGCGGCGTGGTGAGGGCCACCTGGTCGCCCCTCTGGCCGCGCATTGTGAGAGAGTCGGCCGCCACCTCTTGCGAGAGCACGTGTTCGAGAAATCCGTCGGGCCCGCGATGCGGCAGACGGTCGACGTACGCGCGCGCCGCGTCGAACAGGGCGAGCACGGCGTCGAGGTCACGATCGGCCCGCGCGGAGGCGGGCCCGCCGCTGAGCGCCCGCGCGCGCCACGGCTCCTGCACCCCCGTGGCCTGCCACAGCGCCCAGAGAACGCTCTCGCAGGTCACCCCAGGCGCCCACACGACGCGATCACGGCGTGTCACGAGGCGGGCAGCAGCCACTCCTGCACGCAGCACGCGGCGCAGCGACCGCACGGCATTCAGCTCCGGCGAACTCGATGCCGCCGAGCCTTCGACCGAATCGACGAGCGGATCGCTTGCCTCTGCGTGGGCGCCGAGCACCGCCGCCGCCGTCAGTTCGGGGCCCCGCCGACTGCCGCCTGCCGCGCGTTCGACCCGCGCCAGTTCGCGCCGGGCGCGACGTGCGGCAACGGTGTCGGAGCCGAGTAGCGGTGAGGCGAGCAGATCGTCCACGTCAACAGCGTCGATGTGCTCGAACTGGTCGCGGTCCTCCGGTTCCACGGTCGCTTCGGGACGACTCAGAGCCGCCGCGTGGGCCAGAGTCGTCTCGAACAGGGTCAGCAACGGCCGCACCGCTGCCTCGTCGCGCAGTGGCACCTTGGCACCTGCGACGTCCACAGGCACGCCCGCCGCGGCGAGCACTCGCCGCAGCGAGGCCGTGCGGTTCGCGCCCCGGACGATGACGGCCATGTCTGACCAGGGCCGGCCTTCGAGCAGATGCGCGCGCCGCAAGAGCGCGGCGATGTGAGCCGATTCGGCCGTGACGTCACCCGCCACCAGCGTCTGCACCGACACCGCGCCGAACGCATCTTCTACGCCGCCGATACCCGCGCTCGGAGACTCCTCCTCGGCGTCGCGCGGCGCAGGCAGCGCGTCGCGATGGCGGGCCGAGCCGACCACGCCGATCGCGCGTGAAACGGCTGCAGTGAGCGCTGCGATGTCACCCGACTGTCTCCAGCGGGTGGAGAGGACGTACGGCTCGGGCATGTCGAAGCCCTCCCAGCCCGAACCGAACAGGCGTGGGTCGGCGCCTCTGAATGTCTGGGTCGCCGCATCGGGGTCACCGATGAGCACGATCTCGACTCCGGCCTCGGCCACGACTCCCAACAGCGCAGCTGCCGCCGCGGTCAGTTCTTGAGCGTCGTCGACCACCAGCACCTTGAGCGAGCGGGCAAGAGCCGCGAACTCCTCCTCGTCGTCGAGCAGCACGCCCGCGGCTGCGCCCAGCACCCACGACGGATCGAAGGCGCCGGGACGGGACAACGCGGTGACCTCGTCGTACTCCCGCAGCACATCGGCAGCGGCCGACCACGCGGGCTCGTCGAGTTGCCCCGCCAGGTCCCGAAGCTCGTCGGGCGACACGCCGTACTCGACCGCTCGCATCAGCAGATCGCGCAGTTCGCCCCTGAACCCGCGCGTCGATAGGGCGTCGGCCACCTCGGCGGGCCATTTCGGCGCCGTCGTCGGGTCGTCTCGATGGCCCGCGAGCAGATCGGCCAGGATCACGTCTTGCTCGGCACCCGCCAGCAGGCGCGGCGCTTCGACCCCGGCACCAGCGCGCGCCGCCCGGCGGGCCAATATCGAGAACCCGAAGGCCTGCATCGATGCTGCCAGGGGCTCGGTCGTGGTACCGCCGAAGAGGCCGGTCACGGCCTCGCGCGCCTTCGCCGCGGTCACTCGCGACGACGTCACGACCAAGCATTCGGGCGCGGTCGCCAGCCCTGCCTGGATGCGGTGCGCCACCGTGTGCACAGCGACGGTCGTCTTGCCGGTACCAGGCGCACCGAAGACTCGCACGACCGGCCCCCGCGCCCGTACGGCCTCGATCTGGCTCGGGTCCAGTCGGTCCGCGGCCGGCACGACGGGCCACCCCGCCTCCGCGCCCCGCCGCACCATTCTCACGGAGTGGGCCATGCCCGTCTCGTCGACGCCCGACGCCAGCGGAGCAGGCACGGCACCGCCTCCACCGGCGCGACCCAACAGGCTGGATCCGGTGGTCATGCGAGTCTTTCGAGGCTGCCGAGGTGACGAGTCCACCCTCCGATTCGATCATCCGGCACCGACAAAGTCGCACACCGTTGTCACCAACAGCGCGCGTCGCTCCGCACTGGGAGAGCCATGCGAACCCCATGCCAGGGCTTATGTAGGGCATATGTGTCGTGTCGCGCTTTGTCCGATGCCTCATCGACGGCCCAGTAGTGGCTACTATTCGTCGCGACGGCATTCGGTGACCGCTCAGTAGCGCACCCGTCCCGGACGAGCGCTGAGCGAGACTGGCACCCGACCGCTCACCTAATTTGTGACCCGTTCTTGGACAAGGGAGTTCCCGATGAGCCAGCAGAACCAGGGCTCGTCCCCGGCCGTTCGGATGCCCCGTTCTCAAAGACGCGAGCAGTTGCTGCGGCACGCTCGTGATGTCTTCGTCGAATCCGGCTACCACAGCGCGTCGATGGACGACATCGCCGAACGGGCCGGCGTCTCCAAGCCCGTTCTCTACCAGCACTTTCCCGGCAAGCTGGAGCTGTACCTCGACCTGCTCGACGAAGCCATCGCGCAGGTGCG
The DNA here is from genome assembly GCA_030538115.1 of Dermatophilus congolensis. Classification (GTDB taxonomy): domain Bacteria; phylum Actinomycetota; class Actinomycetes; order Actinomycetales; family Dermatophilaceae; genus Dermatophilus; species Dermatophilus congolensis_B. Next base: position 7,466 of record JAUNUP010000052.1, read on the forward strand.
CGCACTGGTCGTGCAGGCACTCGAGCAGCCGCTCCAAGGAGACGACCTCGTGCGCGCGACCGTCGACGCGTACTTCGGTTTCGTCTCGGCCGACGGCGGGGCGTTCCGCCTCGTTTTCGAGTCCGACCTCACCAACGAGCCTGAGTCGACCAACCGCGTACGTGCGCTGCACATGGAATGCGCGAAGGCCATCGCCGACAAGCTGCGCGAATTCACCGAGCTCAGCGAACAGGAGTCGCAACTCGCGGCCATCGGCATCGTCGGCATGGCGCAGGTCTCGGCCCGCGCCTGGTTCACAGTGGGCACCCAGCCGAAGGAGAAGGCGGTCGACGTGATCACCGCGCTGGCCTGGCGCGGCCTGCGCGGCTTCATCCCCGACGACACGGCCCAGGCACTGAAGCTCGACGACTGAGCCCGGCCCGCGCCGAGTACCCTCGAAGGAGTAACCACGTTCGAGCCCGCATCGCGGGTCGCCTATCGGAAGGACATGCACGTGGAGGTCAAGGTCGGGGTTCTGCACACGTCGCGCGAACTCACCGTGGAGTCCGAGCTCACTCCTGCGGAGGTCGAGAACCTCGTGCAGCAGGCCGTCAGCGGCGGCTCGGCACTGAGGCTCGAAGACGCGCGCGGCAGCATCGTCGTTGTTCCTGCCGCCACGCTCGCCTACGTCGAGATCGGCAGCACCAAGCGCGGAGGCGTCGGCTTCGGGATGCTCTGAAGCCCCTTCGTACTCCTCTGAACGCCCTTTCGGCCAGGCCGGAAGGGCGTTCAGCCTGTGGTGCGGCCCCCGCTTCAGCCTTTGAGAGCCATGCTGGTCATGCGCGTGGCGAAGGTGTCACCCGCCGCGTCGAAATAGGCGCGCACTGGCGACGCGTGGGTCTCGGGCAGGCGAGCGACGATCTGCCTGCCGCTGATCAGCACCCGACCGAAAGTGCGACGGCCGAACAGCGAGAGCCGCCCTGCCAGCGCCGGGTCGTCCTCGACATACGTGCGTACGACATCCGCGGGGCCCGCAGATTCGGGCGCGCCGCTCGCCTGCGGTAGCAGGTCTGCAAGGTCGGCGAGCGCCCCTCCGACGACTTGGGCGCTCACCATGCCTTCGAGCCAATCGGCCGCTGGTACGCCGAGCAGTGTGTCGACTACAGGGCGCCACGTCTCCAACTCCGCGGAGGTCGTGAGTTCGCAGAACCGACGCGCGCGTTCGAGGTGGGCGGAGGAGGCAGTGGCCGCGCGCAGCGCGAAAGCCGGGTCGGGTGCGTCGGCGAGCACCGCGGAGAGTCGCAGGTGCAAGGTGAGCTCACCCAGCGCGAGCAGGCCGAGAAGACCGGGCTGGTCTGGTTCGACGGTGGTCGTGTTGTCAGTGGTCACCATGCCTCCCAGGGCATCACAGGGCCTGACTGCGTCACGCGCGAACGCGCGATACAAGCCTGCCCGGGGCCGCGCCGGGCTGCGGGTAGACTGTAATCGACACACGGTGCCCGGTCGGCGTGCTCAAGAGTGATCGACGTGATCGATATGAGTGTTCGTGAAGTGATCATCGAACATCTCGGGCCATCTTCACCGGCCCACCACAACGTGCTTCCGCGGTTGATCACATTCCGCCGCGCAGCCAGGAACTTTCCGATCGGCCCAGACCTGTCAGTCGTGTCCGGCCACCTCTCGGGGTCTCCGGCGCGCGGCGACCGATCGAGAAGACACGAAAGACGTACATGACCGACACCATGCCCATGTCAGAGGCGCCCGCCACCGTCGAGGCCAAAATCGACGAACTACCGGCATTCGCCGATCTGCCCATTCACCCCGACATCGCGGCTGCTCTGGCCGATCAGGGCATCACGCACGCGTTTCCGATTCAGGCGAGCACGTTGCCCGTGGCTCTGGCGGGCAACGACATCATCGGCCAGGCCAAGACGGGTACCGGCAAGACCCTGGGCTTCGGAGTTCCGCTGCTCAATGCTGTCTTCGCCCCCAGTGACCCCGAGTTCGGCGAGCAGAGCCACCCGGGCCGACCGCAGGCGCTCGTCGTCGTTCCGACGCGCGAGCTGTGCGTGCAGGTCGGCGACGACCTCGAGGGCGCGGCCAAGCGTCGCGGTATTCGGGTCGAGCGCATCTACGGAGGCCGTGCCTTCGAGCCGCAGATCGCCGCACTCCGCCGTGGCGTCGAGGTGATCGTCGGCACGCCCGGCCGCCTCATCGACCTGGCACAGCAGGGGCACCTGCGCCTGTCGAACGTCAAGGTCGTCGTGCTCGACGAGGCCGACGAGATGCTCGACCTCGGCTTCTTGCCGGACGTGGAGCGGATTCTCGCCCAGACCCCGGAGTCGCGGCAGACCATGCTCTTCTCCGCGACGATGCCCGGCGCGGTCGTCGCGTTGGCGCGGCGCTACATGGTGCAGCCGACGCACATCCGCGCGGCGGCCAGCCACGACGAGGGCGCCACCGTGCAGGCCATCGAGCAGTTCGCCTATCGCGCGCACTCGCTCGACAAGGTCGAAATGATCGCGCGCATCCTGCAGGCCAAGGGCCGCGGGTTGACGATCATCTTCTCGCGCACCAAGCGCACCGCCGCGAAGGTCACGGAGGAGCTCACGGCCCGCGGCTTCGCGGCGGGCGCCATCCACGGCGACCTGGGCCAGGGCGCGCGCGAGCAGGCGCTGCGCGCGTTCCGCAACGGCAACATCGACGTGCTGGTCGCCACCGACGTCGCCGCGCGCGGTATCGACGTCGACGATGTCACCCACGTCATCAACTACCAGTGCCCGGAGGACGAGAAGACGTACCTCCACCGCACCGGCCGCACCGGCCGTGCGGGCCGCACCGGCATCGCCGTCACGCTGGTCGACTGGGACGACATGCACCGGTGGGCGCTCATCGACCGGGCCCTCGACCTCGGCCTCTCCGAGCCGGTCGAGACGTACTCGTCGTCCGACCATCTCTACAGCGACCTCGACATCGAGCCGGGCACCAAGGGACGCCTGCCCGAGAGCAAGCGCACGCGCGAAGGCCTCGACGCCGAAGAACTCGAAGACCTGGGCGAGACCGGTCGCGGCGCGTCGCGTCCGCGCAGGGGCGCGAACGGCGGCAACGGCCGCGGTGGCAACGGTCGTGGCGGCAATGGTCGAGGCGGCAACGGTCGCGGTCGCGGTGGACGCGACAACCGGGGCGACTCGGACTCCTCGCAGAACCGCTCCTCAGATCCCGGCGACGCTCCTCGTGGCGACCGCCCGAAGCGCAAGCGCCGCCGCACCCGGGGCGGATCCTCCTCGGGCTCGAGCAACGCCGCCGCGGAGTAGATCCCGACCCGAGTACCGCACCTGAACCCCTGCCCCGACACTCGTCGGAGCAGGGGTTTCGTGCGTTCACGGCCAACCGATCACGGAGTCGGGCCCGACACACACTTGGACATGCGTTCAGCACTTTGCGGTAGGTTCGTGCCAGCGACTCCGGCCTGGCGCCGGATCATCTCGCTGGGGGCCATCGGGGGGTGGCGCGGGATAGGTGTCGCAGTCCGATCCGCTGGGGGGCGGGTCGTGAGAAGCACAAGGTGGGGGCCTTATGTGGAAGTCGATGTGGGATTCTGCCGATCGCCGGCTCGTGATCGCGACTGTGCTCGCGGTCGTCGTGGTCATCGGAGTGGCCGGATCCTCGCTCGTGCCCGATCCGCTGACGCTGGCGCTCGCCATCGCGGTCGGAGCTCTCGTCACAGCCACCGCCGTATCTGCGCGTCAAGGTGTGCGCGGCCGTCACCGCGCCACCGGCCGTCACCGCCGCTAGACACGCGACGCCTGACCGACGTTTGTCGCCGACGTGCCTCCACCCCTCTGTGAGGTGAGTCGGTGCTGCCAGGTGTCACCGATCCCCCCTGGTGACACCGCCGAGCGCCCTGGATCTGTTCCCGTGATCCGGGGCGCTCGTGTTTTCTTCGCCTTTTCTTGGTCGAGCCTGCCGACGGTTGAGTCGTATACGTTCTCGGCCCGTCGGCGGCCCGTTTCCGTGGGGGCGGTCAGCCGCGCGGGCGCACGACAGAGGTCGCGGAGGCCGCCTCCGCGATCGCACCGAACACATCGGCGTCGGTGAGCCGGTCGCCGAGGCGGTTGACCTTTCCGGTGCCGTGGTAGTCGCTCGATCCGGTGACCAGCAGCCCGAGTTCGGCTGCCAGACCTACTCCCTTGGCCGTCTGTTCGGGGGTGTGGTCGAGGTGGTGCGCCTCCAGGGCCAGCAGCCCGGCGTCGGCCATGTCGGAGATCACCTGATCGGAGACGATGCGTCCACGTTTGGCCGCGAACGGGTGGGCCATCACGGCTACTCCCCCGGCCGCACGGATGAGCCGCACAGCCTCGACCGGATCGACGGCGTAGTGCGAGGCGTAGTAGCGCGACCCCGTGTAGAGGTAGTCGCGAAACGCGGCGTCGCGGTCGCTGACGACACCGCGGGCGACGAGGGCGTCGGCGATGTGCGGGCGACCGATCGTGGCATCTGCTGCGACCTGTGCCAGCACGTCGTCCCACTCGATTTCGACATCCTGCGCGAGCAGCTCGACGATGCGCCGCGCCCGCGTATCGCGTGACTCTCGGGCCAGGTCGAGCTCGCGCTGCAGCCGATCGTCGCTCGGATCGTGGAGGTAACCGAGTACGTGCACGCTGATTCCGCCGGTCTGGCACGAGACCTCGATGCCGCGAACGAGCTCGATGCCGACCCGTTCGGCTGCCTGCTCGGCCTCCCCCCACCCTGCAGTCGAGTCGTGGTCTGTGATCGCAACCACATCGAGCCCGGCTTGGGCGGCGTTCTCGACAAGTTGGGTCGGAGAGTCGGTGCCGTCAGAAGCGGTGGTGTGGGCGTGCAGGTCGATGCGCATCACGAGAACTGTAGTGCAGGAGTTTCGCCGCCGAGCCGTCCAGGCGGTTCGTCCGGACTACTCTGGCCACATGGCAGATCACTTTGACGTCGTCGTACTCGGTGCCGGCCCCGGCGGTTATGTCGCGGGTATCCGCGCCGCTCAGCTCGGTAAGTCCGTTGCTGTGGTGGAGAAGAAGTACTGGGGTGGTGTGTGCCTCAACGTCGGGTGCATCCCGAGCAAGGCACTCCTGAAGAACGCTGAGCTGGCGTACACGCTCAACAAGGAGAAGAAGATCTACGGCATCGAGGGCGAAGCCACGATGTCGTACGGCCCGACGCACGAGCGCAGCCGCAAGGTCAGCGCCAACATCGTCAAGGGCGTCCACTACCTCATGAAGAAGAACGGCATCACCGAGGTAGACGGGTGGGGCACGATCACGGGTCAGGGCACCATGAGTGTCGCCGGCGATGACGGCTCCACGCGTGAGCTCACGTACACCGACCTGATCATCGCCACGGGCGCCACGGTCAAGATGATGCCGGGCATCGAGCTGTCGCAGAACGTCGTCACCTACGAGGAGCAGATCCTCGACCCGAACCTTCCCGGTTCGATCATCATCGGCGGCTCGGGTGCCATCGGCGTCGAGTTCGCGTACGTGATGGCCAACTTCGGCGTCGACGTGACGATCGTCGAGTTCATGGACCGCATGGTTCCGGGTGAAGACGAAGACGTCTCCAAGGAGCTCCTCCGCGCGTACAAGAAGATGAAGATCAAGGTGCTGACGGGCACCAAGGTCGAGAAGGTCGTCGACACGGGCTCCGGCGTGCAAGTCACGGTCTCCCCCGCCGCGGGCGGCGAGTCGAAGGTGCTCGAGGCCGACCGCATGCTGTCGGCGTTCGGTTTCCAGCCTCGCGTCGAGGGCTACGGCCTTGAGAACATCGGTGTCGAGCTGACCGACCGCGGCGCGATCGCGATCGACGACTTCTGCCGCACCAACGTTGCCAACGTGTACGCGATCGGTGACGTGACCGCCAAGATGATGCTCGCGCACGTCGCCGAGGCGATGGCCATCGTTGCGGCCGAGACGATTGCGGGCGAAGAGACCCACCCGGTCAACTACAAGACCATTCCTCGCGCCACGTACTGCCACCCGCAGATCGGCTCGATGGGCATGAGCGAGCAGCAGGCCAAGGACGCGGGTCACGAGGTCAAGACGGCCACGTTCCCGTTCTCGGCCAACGGCAAGGCGCAGGGCATGGGCGAGGGCGTCGGCTTCGTCAAGATCATCGCCGACGCCAAGCACAACGAGATCCTCGGTGCAGCCATGATCGGGCCCGACACCACCGAGCTGCTCCCGGCCATCAACCTGGCCGTCCAGTACGACCTGACCGCTGACGAGGTGTCGCACATCGTGTTCGCGCACCCGACTCTGGGTGAGGCCGTCAAGGAGGCCATGCACGGCATCGCGGGACACATGATCAACTTGTGATTTGAGCACCGTTCGATGCCGATGTGATCGAACGCTCCGGGAAACCGCTTCGGATATCTACTATCCGAAGCGGTTTCCCTATTTTTCTCCGATTTCTCTCGCTGCACGTGCGCGAGACTGTGGCTTCGGACTTCGCTTGTCTCACATGTTGGATCGCGCGATCCCAGCCGATTCGGAGAATTCGCTGAGAGCGAGCCGCCTGGCCAGCATTGGGAACTAGAACGCGGCTTCGGGTGGCATCTCGAACAAGCGCATCAGATGCATATCTGCGGGAACTAACGGACACTGGAGGCATCTCGGCTGGTCAGATCCATCTGCCACTTCCCCCTGGCGTGGCAACACATGGCAATGAGCGGAGAAGTCATGTCGATCGTGCGCCCCACACCTCTCTCGCACCGCGGTGACGAGATCCCGAACCGTGCCGGTTACCGCGAGCGCCTCGCAGACGCCGAATACGCGCTGGCGATACAGGCCTCGCCGTTCCTCGGTGACCGCGACATCGTCGCGGCCCTGCATCACATGACCCAGGCCTGGGAGAACGAGACGGGCGTACCCACGCGATTTCAGATCGAAGGCACCCGTACTCGCACACCCGCGGATGCAGTGCTCCTTCGCGTGGCGCATGCGGCCCTACAGAATGTCGCCCTGCACAGTTGCGCCGAGCGCACCATCGTCGTGCTGAGCTACCTACCCGGCCACGTACACCTCTCAGTGCTCGATGACGGCCGGGGCTTCGACCTCGCCTTCACGAAACCCGGCCCTGGCCTGCGCGACCTGAGCGAGCGAATCCACTTCTTCGGAGGAACACTCTCGATCGAGTCGGTCCCGGGGCACGGGTGCCTCCTCGAAGCGAGAATCCCCCTGCCCCGCAACGGCCCATCCCTCCACGAGGAGTGGGAAGCGCACACAGGTAGGCGTTGAGCCAGACAGCGCCGTTCGGTTCATCGTTTGTGGCTCTGCACGTCGGGGGCGTGCAGAGCCACAAGCGATGAACCGAGCCTATTGATGCGCACTACTTCGCCGCAGCCTTCTTC
>JAUNUP010000053.1 GCA_030538115.1 Dermatophilus congolensis
CCGGGATCCCGGTCGGAAAGCTCGTCGGCAGGTCGGTCGGCAGCCCGGTGGGCCAGCTCGTCGGGAAATCCGTGGGCAGCTCGGTCGGCCAGTTGCTGGGCCAGTTGGTCGGCAACGGAATGGTCGGGCGCGGTGCCTGCGTGCTGGTCGGAGCAGGAGTCGGCGCCGGCGAGGTCGAGGCGGGCGGAGTCGGGCTAGGCGCTGTCGTGGGGTTGCCCGTCGGCTCAGTCGGGCCCGTCGGCTCCGTCGGCGCTGTGGTCGCCGCTGTCGCGGCAGCCGTGCCGGTCGGCGTCACCGTGGCGGGGGCCGTCGACGTGGGCGCCGGGGTAGCGGTCGCGGGCTCGCTCTGCGGCGCGTTCGGCACGCTCGTTGTGGCCCGCGTTTCGGCGGGGGTCGAGGTCGGCGCTGTCGGGAGCACAGTGGTGGTAGCGGTCGTGGCGCTCGTAGCGGTAGGTACCGACGGGCGCGCTTCCCCGTCGGTAGGCGTCGCCAGGGGTGCGGCCATGCCGCCGCCCAGGCCAGGGATTCCGCCGGGTAGGCCACCCGGCAGCGACAACCCGCCAAGCCCGCCTCCGGCATCGGAGAGGGGCAGCGCCCTGATCTGGTCAAGGCTGGTCAGCTTCGACCCCACCTGCACCGGAAGCTCGTTCGTGCCCTGTGTGATCGTGCCACCCGGCAGCACGACGCCGTTGGCGGTGAGCACGCCGGCGACCGAGGCGGGGGTGACTTTGGCGTCTTCCATCTTCGTGGGATCGAGGGTGATCACCACGTTGCGGGCGCCGAGACCGCTGGCGGTGGCCGAGCGGACTCCCACGATGTCTTCGAGTTTCGGTACGACCTGGGTGCGCAGGCGCTCGGCGAGTTCGTCGGTACCCACGTCACCGGAGGCGGCCAACTGGATCACGGGAAAGTCGTCGAAACTGCCTGTGATCACCCGCGGTTCGGATCCGTCTGGCAGGCCGCGCACCGCCAGCACCGACCGTTGGATACGTGCCTGGGCCTCCGGCAGGTTCGTGCCGTAGTCGAGGGTCACCGTGATCGACGAGATGTTGTCTCCGGAGGTCGACTCGACCTTTTCGACGTTCGGCACGCCCAGTACCGCCGCCTCGAGCGGTCGCGTGACCTGCTCTTCGATGACGTTGGCGCCCGACCCGGGCACGGGGGTGACGACCGCGACGATCGGCAGTTCGAGCGACGGGATGAGTTCGCGCCGCAGCCCTGTGGCCGCGAGCACGCCTCCGATCAGCACGAACACCGTGATCAACGCGATGAGTGCACGGTTACGCAGGCTGAACCTGGTCAGTGCGCTCACAGTGGTGACCTCTCGGTATCGGGGCGTCACACGACGGTTCGCCCCCTGCCCCTTGATACGGGCGCCAGTATGACAGCCTCGTCTGACAAGGTCGTGAGAGCCCGAACCGTACAGAAAGCCGAGCCAGATGTCGGAGTCCACCGTGCCCGAGTCCGCCGTGCCCTATGCATCATCCGTGCAGCAGATCCCATCGCCTACTGATGACGTCGTGTTCGAGCAGCGCGGCCGCTGCGGCGTCATCACGCTGAACCGTCCTCGGGCCATCAACGCCCTCAACCTGCCGATGGTCGACGCGATGCGCGCGCAGCTCACGCGCTGGGCCGATACCGGCACCGTCGATGCCGTGGTTCTCCGCGGGGCTGGCGAGCGCGGTCTCTGCGCCGGAGGCGATGTGCGGCGGCAGCGCGAACTGGCCCTCGGTTCCCCCGCCGATCACGCCGAAGCCCTGCGCTTCTGGCACGACGAATATGTGCTCGACGAGCAGATCGCCGACTATCCGCTGCCCTTCGTGGCGTTCATGGACGGCCTCGTGATGGGCGGCGGTGTCGGTCTCTCGATCAACGCGTCGTGCCGCATCGTCACGCCCGTCACGAAGGTCGGCATGCCGGAGATGACGATCGGCTTCTTCCCGGATGTCGGTGCCACGTACCGGCTCTCGCGCTCACCTGGCGAGCTCGGCACGCATCTGGTGCTCACGGGCGACACCCTCGACGCGGCCGGCGCCATCTACGCGGGCCTCGCCGACGCGATGGTCGAGGGCCCGGGCGAGTTCGAGACCCTCATCGACCGCCTGGCCGCGGGCGACGTGGCCTGGACCCGCGACGCCTCCGGAGTGGGCCGGTCGCCGTCGGCAGCATCCTGGGAGGCGGCCCGTGAATGGATCGACGCCTGCTACGTCGGTGACGACCCGGCCGAGATCGTGCGGCGGCTACGCGACCACGGTTCCCCCGAGGCGGCGCGGGCTGCGGAGACGATCGCCTCGAAGTCGCCGTTCGCCGTGCACGTCGCGCTGCGGGCCCTCCGCCAGGCTGCCGAGCTCGACTCCCTCCGAGCGGTCCTCGACCGCGACGACGTGGTCGCGAGGCACATCACCGACGAGCCGGACTTCCATGAAGGGGTCCGAGCCCAGTTGGTAGACAAAGACCGAAACCCGGCCTGGCGCCACGCGAGCGTCGACGACGTCGATCCGGCGGAGGTCGACGCGGTCTTCGCTCCCTGAGCAGCTCTCCCCACACGCCGTGCGCCTGCCGCACACTGGCTGCGTGAGCATCACCCCCGACTTCGAGGAGATGTACCAAGCCGACCCGGATCCCTGGGAGGTCGGCACAAGCTGGTACGAGCGACGCAAGACAGCCCTCGTGCTGGCGACGTTGCGGCGGGAGAGGTACCGCCTCGCCTGGGACCCGGCCTGCGGCACAGGCGATCTCGCGGTCGGTCTCGCCGGGAGGTGCGAGCGGCTCGTGTGCTCCGACCTGTCCGAAACGGCGTGTGACTTGACCAGCGCGCTGCTCCGGGAGGCGGAGGTGCCGCTCGTCGCCTCGGGCTCGGCTGCGGCGATGCTCGCGGGCGGCCCCATGCAAGGCACCATCGCCAGCGTCGAACGGTGCGCTCTGCCCGACCGGCCCGAGGCACTCGGAGACGAGAAGCCAGACCTCATCGTGCTCAGCGAATTTCTGTACTACCTCGACGACGACCAGCGCGCCCGCACATGGCAACTCCTCGACGAGGTCTGCCACGAGACCACCGACATCGTCGCCGTGCACTGGACGCCCGAGCCGGAACAGGCGCACCTCTCTGGCTCGGCCGCACAACGCGAACTCAACGCCCACCTGGGCGAACGAGGCTGGTGGCGCCTGGTGACACACACCGACATCGAATTCGTGGTGGCTCTCTGGAGCAAGGACGCGCCCACCCACATAGGCAGGTGAGTCTGGCCTCGCGCCGGGGTCAGCCCTCCGTGTGGGAGAGGTGGCCGAAGCGGTGCATCGTTCTGCTGATCGCCTGTTCGCGGAGCATGATCAGCAGCTCCCTGCGTCCGTTCGCGAGTATCGGGCCGTCGAACAGCGTGATGCCCAGGCTCGCGGCCTCCTCGTGCAGCTCCGTCGCCACGGCCGGATCGACGCGAACGAGCCGCACACGTCCCGATACGTCGCCGCGGTCGACGCGGGCGAGGAAGTCGTCGTCGGTCTCCGAACGGTCGACGTACCGGGCCAGCGCAGCGAGCGCGAGCCGGGCTTCGTCACTGCGGTCGGCGAGGGATTTGAGCATCGCGCTTGTCGCCGGGTGCAGGCTGATCCGCAGGTCAGCCCCCGTGCAGGCAGCCGCGCAGACCATCCGCAACACCTCGTTCGCGCGTGCCTCGGGCCCGGTGCGCACCCACACGTCGGGGTGGGGCAGGTACCTGAACACGTTGGACTCGACCACGAGTCGCGATTCGTCGAACTGTCGGGACAGCTCGGTGTCCCAGGCGTAGGCGTCGCTGCCGACGGCGCCGCGCAGCCAGGAGCGGTCGGCCCGCTCGGGCAGCAGCGGCAACAGTTCGCGCAGGAGGTCGCGCACGACGGAGCCGGGCTTGGCCACCTTGGTCGGCTCCCCGTCGGGCACCCAACGCCCCAGTTGTGCAACGTAGTTCGGCCCGCCGGCCTTCGCGCCGGGGCCCACCGAAGACTGCTTCCAGCCTCCGAAGCTCTGTCGCCGAACAATCGCTCCGGTGATGTGCCGGTTGATGTAGGCGTTGCCGACCTCGATGTGCTCGAGCCAGTAGTCGATCTCCTCCTCGTCGAGGCTGTGCAGGCCGCTGGTGAGGCCGAAGTCGACGGCGTTGGCCAGTTCGACTGCGTCTTCGAGGGTGTCGGCGCGCATGATGCCGAGCACCGGCCCGAAGACCTCGGTGAGGTGGAAGAACGAGTCGGGAGCGACGTTGTCGCGCAGGCCGGGTGACCACAGGCGTCCGGAGTCGTCGAGTTGCTTCGGCTCGACGAGCCACTTCTCCCCCGGCTCCAGAGACGTGAGCGCACGCAGCAGCTTGCCCCCGGCCGGTTCGATGATCGGGCCCATCATGGTCGAGACGTCTTGGGGCCAGCCGACCTTCACGGAGCCGACTCCGTCGACGAGCTGGCGCATGAACCGCTCCGACGTGCCGACGGATCCGACGAGGATCGCGAGCGAGGCGGCCGAGCACTTCTGCCCAGCGTGCCCGAAGGCGGAGGCGACGATGTCGGCAACCGCGAGGTCGAGGTCGGCGGCGGGCGTGACGATGATCGAGTTCTTGCCCGAGGTCTCGCCGAAGACCCTGCCGCCGCCGGGGCGGTCGTAGCGCCACCCGGCGAAGAGGCGGGCGGTTTCGCTGGCACCGGTGAGCACGACGGTGTCGACACCCGCGTGCGAGACGAGGGCGCGGCCGACCTCCCGCTCGTCGGTGCGCACCACCTGCAACACCTCGCGCGGCACGCCTGCGGCCCATAGCGCCTCGGCGGCGACCTCGACGCAGCCCGGAGTCGGGTGGGCGGGCTTGATGATCACCGCAGACCCAGCGGCCAGGCCTGCGAGCACGCCTCCGATGGGGATGGCGACCGGGAAGTTCCACGGAGGCGTGACGAGCACGAGGGGGCTCGGCTCGAACCTCGCGCCGTCGGTCGCCAGTCCGGAGGTGACGTCGATCGCCGAATCGGCGTAGTAGCGGGCGAAGTCGATCGCTTCGGAGACCTCGGGGTCGGACTGCGCGATCGTCTTGCCGCCCTCCGCCGCCATGACGGTGAGCAGGTCACCGCGTCGCTTCTCCAACTCGCGGGCGGCCTCGCGCAGGATGTCGGCGCGCTCGGATGCCGGCCGCTCGGCCCATGCCTTCTGAGCGGCGAGTCCGTGGGCCACGGTCGCGTCGACCTCTTCTGTGCTGCGCAGGATCGGCGAGGTCAACGGAGCGGGCGCGGCCTGCACGGCCGCCTTACCCCAGTCGCGGGTGGCACCGAGGGCGGGGTCGGAGTCGGCGGTGTTCGCGAATTCGTCTGTGATCGATGCACGCTCGGGGGTTCGACGCGCCCCGACGAAGGTCTCGTCGATCGCCGCGAGAGCGGTACGGAAACGCTGCTCCTCCAGATCCATCGCGTCGCCGTCGGCGTGCGCGCTGCGGGCGGAGGCGCCCTTCGCCCCCTTGCCCTTCACCGCCTCCGAGAACGTGGCGTGGAGGAAGTTCTCGGGTCCGGCGTTCTCCTCGAGGCGGCGGATGAGGTACGAGATCGCGACGTCGAAGTCGCCGGGCGCGACGACGGGGGTGTAGAGCAGCACGGTGCCGACGTCGGCCTGCACCGCGCGGGCTTGGGCCGGCGCCATGCCCTGCAGCATCTCGACGTCGAGGCTGTTGCTGACCCCGCGGTCTTCGGCGATGAGGTGCGCAAGGGCGACGTTGTAGAGGTTGTGACTGGCCACCCCGAGCCGCACGGCGGGGGCCCGGCCCTCGAACGGCCCGGCCGCATCGGGGCGTAGCGCCCGTTCGACGCAACGCAGGTAGTTCGCGTCGACCTCGTGCTTGGAGTCGTACGGCGCCACGGCCCAGCCGTGCACGACCGCCTCGACCTGCTCCATCGCGAGGTTGGCGCCCTTGACGAGGCGCACCTTGATACCTGCGCCACCGGCCGCGCGGCGGCGGCGGGCGAACTCGATGAGCCGCTCGAGGGCGGGCAGGGCGTCGGGCAGATATGCCTGCAGGACGATGCCGGCCTCGAGGTCGAGAAATTCGTCTTCCATGAGGATGCGCTCGAACAACTCGATGGTCAGGTCGAGGTCGCGGTATTCCTCCATGTCGAGGTTGACGAACTTGTGTGGCCGCGCTTGGGCGGCGATGCGGTAGAGCGGGCGGAGGCGGTCGAGGCAGCGCTCGACCGTTCCCTCGTCGTCCCACGTGACGATCTGGGAGACGAGCGAACTCACCTTGATCGAGACGTAGTCGACGTCGGGCCGGGCCAGCAGGGCGCCGACGCGCTGAGTGCGGCTAGCTGCCTCGTTCTCGCCGAGTACGGCCTCGCCGAGCAGGTTGACATTGAGCCTGAACCCGGCCTCGCGGGCCTTGGCGAGGTGCTTCTTGAGGGCGGGGTCGCGGGCGTCGACGACGAGGTGGCCGACGATCTGGCGCAGCCGCGCACGCGCTGCGGGCACGACGACGGCAGGGGCGACGCGGGCGGCTACCGAGCCGAGCCCGAGCAGACCACGGTCGGCGGGGTTGAGGAACCCGGCAGAGCCTGCGCTGAGGCGAGCCAGCTCCTTGGCGGCGACATGTGCATCCTCGGGTCGGGCCACGCGGTCGACGAACCGCACCGCGAGATCCAGGCCCGCGGCGTCGCGCACCAACGCTCCCAACTGCGCTGTCGTGGCGGCCTCCGCCCGGGTTTCGCCCGCCCGCGTCGCCGCTGCCCACCGGCGCGCGAGCGCCACCGCCGAGTCGACGTAGGGGTCGAGGATGCTCTGGACCGTCATGGCGTTCCTCCACGAAAAGACCTCTGGGCGCGCCCGAGCACTGAGACTTGTCAGTGCAGGCACACGGCACGTTTAGGCCGGTCCCGTCATGATGCCAAGCGCCGCGTCGCGGCGCTCACCATTCGGGTGACCGCCTAAGTAGATCACCGCACCCGGAGGCGGGTAGGCTCCCCCGGGCGATCCGAAAACCTGTTCGTCGACAGCGTCCCGCTCTGAGGTTCCGAGCCGACGAGAGCCGGTTCCGCAGTGCGGGAAGTGCCAGCGCAGAGCGCGAATTGACCCACTTTGTACCCTCTTGACCGAATGCTGGACAACGACGTCGAAGCAGGGCCGACCGGATCGTGTACACATGAAGAGCAGCCTTGTCGTCCAAGGCCGCACGGATCGGGGGCGGTGGCGTCGCAGTGGGGCCATCGGACGACTCCGGAAGAAGGATCCATGGCGACCAGTACCACCGGCCAGCTCTACCTCGGGCCGCACGACCTCGCGCAGCGGGTGACGTGCAATATCTGTTCCAGCGACATCGGCACCCCCTGCCACGACAGCGGCACGGTGCGCGACGATCCACATCACTCGCGTTGGATCAACTACCAGCGACTCATTCGTGAACGTCCCTTCACCGCGACAGTGCGGCAAACGGCCGACGGGTACACGGAGGGCGAACTGCTCGTCTGTGTGACCGCCCTCGACGGCTCGCACCTGGACGTGCTCAGCGAACCCCCGGCCGGGGTCGAGCGCGAGTCCCGCGTCTCCAACCGGTTCGTCCGCTTCCAGTCGTTCGTCGACGAGTCGGCGGCCCGCAATGCGCTCCGCCACGCGGGTCGCACAGGACGCATCCGCCACGCCCTATAGCTGCACCTCGGCATCACCGACGAGAGTCGCCTGACACTCACTTGAACAACGAAGGAGGGGAACCCCGAGCGGGGTTCCCCTCCTTCGTCGTTCGAGTGGCCTGTCAGGTTCAAGTGGTGTGTCAGGTGCGCGCCGGCGCCTTCGCCGGGCCCCTGCCGGCCAGGGCCGTAGCCGCGATGGAGATGGCCGCGATCGCCACGCCGATCGCGCTCCACATGAGGCCGCCGACGATGAAGATCATCACCATGCCGACCAGGATCGGCACGAGGTACCGGAAGGTCCACACCATGTAGCCACCGAACGACGGCATCGGCACGCCGCCCTTCTCGGCGACCGCCTTGACCATGAAGTTCGGGCCGTTGCCGATGTACGTGATCGCGCCGCAGAACACAGAACCGAGGCTGATCGCGATGAGGAACATCTCGGGCACACCCGGGCCTCCGCCGATGCGCGGTTCGCCGGGCAACTGCGCGGCCATCTCGAAGAACGTCACGTACGTGGGGGCGTTGTCGAGCACGGCCGAGAGGCCACCGCTGAAGATGAAGAACGTCACCTTGTTCAGCGGCAGCGACGGAGCCACCCTCGCCAGGTACTCGAGCGCGGGCATCATCGTCAGGAAGATGCCGATGAACAGCGCCGCGACCTCCTGGATCGGGGCCCACGTGAACTCGTTCTTGCCGAACCGGATCTCACGCTGGGTCGTGAAGTACGACAGGGCGGCCGCGCCGACCATGACGATCTCGCGCACCGGCACGTACGCCATGAGGCCCGCGTGGCCCTCTTCGATGGCGTGGAGGTCGAGCGAGGGCAAGAACGCCACGGCGAAGATGACCAGCGCGAACCAGACGAAGTTGAGCTTGCCCTCGATGCCGAGCGGCGTCTTCTGGGTCTCGTCACGGGCCAGGTCGGCGACGTCTTCGCGCGCGTACATGCGGGAGTCGAGCAGGTAGTACGTGATGAGCAGGCAGAGGTTGACGAACAGCCACTCGGGCAGCAGGTTGAAGGTCCACGTGAACGGCACGCCGCGCAGGAAGCCGAGGAACAGCGGCGGGTCGCCGAGCGGAGTGAGCAGACCACCACAGTTGGCGACCACGAGGATCGTGAAGATCACCGTGTGAGCCCTGAACCGTCGCTCCGAGTTGGTGTTGAGGATCGGCCGGATCAGCAGCATCGCCGCGCCGGTGGTGCCGATGAAGGAGGCGAGCACGCCTCCGATGGCGAGAAACGCGGTGTTGGTCTGGGGCCGCGCCGCCAGGTCACCCTTGAGAAAGATGCCGCCCGAGACGACGAACAACGCGAACAGCAGCGCGATGAACTGCACGTATTCGACCAAGGCGTGCACGACGCGGGTGGGGTCGCCGCCGAGGATGAACCACAGCGCCACGGGCACACCGAGGCACAGCGCGAGGATCAACTGATTACGGGGCCGCTCCCACAAATGCGCCGTCGCAGGAATCAGCGGCAATACCGCAATGCTCAGCAGCATCAGGACAAACGGGATGATGCCCCACCATTCGATCGTCACCCAGCCGACGCTAGTGCGAAAACCGCTCGTGAGGCCGTTGTTGCCGCATGTTCCCCTTCAATGTGACGTTGAGCGTGCACCGGTGTTCGCGACTTTCGGCCGTGTGCCCTACCGTCGAAACGTGACGAATACCGGCCCCCAGGAGCCCGTACCCGCCTCCGAACCGGACGACCCGCCGACCCAACCGACCGAGCGCGGAACGCCACCGGACCTCTCGACCGAGAGCGACGAACCACGGGGCGACAGGGTGGACGGGGACGACAGGGAAGACGAGGAGGACGACGAGCAGACGACGCTGTGGCCCAAGGGCACGGTGTTCGGCCGAGCCGACAAGATCTGCCTCGCGCTCATCATCGGGGTGACGATCTTCGGGCTGATCATGATGCCCGCGCGGCCGGTGATCCTCACGTGGGCGCCGCTGGCGATCGTGGCCTTGACGGGCTCGCGCACGGGCATGGTCGCGTGTGGTGCGCTCGCGGCCACCGGAGCGGCGGGGATGCCGACTCCGCTGGCCATCGCATTGCCGTTGATCATCGGCATCGTCAGCATCGTCAAGTTCGACCCGATCTACTGGTGGGCCGGCAGGCTCTGGGGCGACTGGTTCATCAAGGCGATGGCCGGCCAGACCAAGCGCAGCCAGAAGCGCGCCGCCCGGGCCGAGGCGCTCGCGCGCAAGTACATGGTTCCGGCCATCGGGCTCACGTACATACCGTTCGTACCGATCCCGGCGGCGATCATCTACGCCGTGCTCGGCGCCTCCGGCACGACGCTGAAGAAGTTTCTCGCTGTCGACCTCGTGTTCGCCGCCATCGCGCAGGTCATCTACTTCACGATGGGCTGGTTCATCGGCGAGCCTGCAGTCGCACTGCTCGACGAACTCGCCAAGTACTCACTGTGGCTGGCCTTGGCGATCATCATCTTCGTCATGGGCGCCTCCTTCCGGGCCTCCTGGGTAGCGGAGAAAGAGAAGGCGGCCCGAAAAGCCGAAAGGGCAGCGGCCAAGGCAGAAAAGTCGTCAGCTCCGGAACCCCCCGAGGCGAACTGACGGAACTCGCGCGTACACCTGCCCCCTACCCGGCCCGGCTTGTGTACCTCGACCACGCCCCTCATCGGCCCCGCTCAGCGGCCGATGCCGCCGCTGCGCGCCCGCGCCTCCACCTGGTCTAGCCACGTGAGTTCGGCCTCTGTCGTGTAGATGAGCCGCTCGATCACGAGCAGCCGAGAGAGCTCGCCCACCCCGTTGCTCGCGGCTCCGGAGGCGGCCTCGACCGCGTCCTCAGCCTTCGCCTTCTCGCGGGTCAGGGCGCGCAGGTGTTCCATCGACGCGAACCGTTGCCGCTGCACGAGAGCGGCGAGGTCGACGCCGTCGACCGACACCGCGAGCGCGAGCTTGATGGCCAGTTCGTCGCGCGGCACCTCGGCGGAGGCGACGGGTGCTGACCACCAACCCTCCACCTCCGCGCGTCCGGCGTCGGTGAGGCGGTACGCGATCTTCCCCTCCTCGTCGGGTCCGCTGTCGGCGGCGACGAGGCCGTCGCGCTCGAGCCGCCCCAGGGTCGTGTAGACCTGACCGACATTGAGCGGCCATGACTCCCCCGTGCGGGCGAGCCACATCGTGCGTAGCTGGGCACCGTACGCCGGGCCCTCCGTGAGGAGGGCGAGCAGGCCGTGTTTCACAGACATGTCATCCCCTCCTCAGTCCGCCCGTCTGGTCATGTCGACGGGTCGGCCCGCGAACAGCGCTCCGAACGCGGCGGCCACGAGCGGCACAGCGACGAGTGCGGCGAGCAGGAGCGGCCACGGCACCACCACGAACCCCTCAGCGAGAGCGCGCAGATTGGCACCGACCTCCGCGAGAACTTCGGAGAACGTGCGGTCGCCTGCCCTCATGAACGGCCCTGGCGGTGTGGCTGTCACAGCCAGGCCGAACACGACTCCCGGTACCGCGCCGACGAGAAGGCCGATCGTGATGCCGATGAGCGCAAGGCCGCCCGACTGCCAGGCCGCGATCCGCCTGCGGATACCCGGCGAAGCTCCGACGGCCCCGAGGCTAGCGAGGTCGCGCCGAGCCTCGCCGATGGCGAGCGCGGTGGCCGTGACAGTAGCGACGAGGGTCAGCAGAGCGAACAGACCGCCGATGATCCCCAGCACGGCCCAGTTCTGCGATTGGTACCCGCGTTCGACGGGAGCCCCGAAAGGTCCGCCGACAGCGCGGTTGACGGCGGCGGCCTGTTCGTCCGTGAGTCCGAGCCGGTCGACTCCGGTCGTATCGGCCGTCGCCGACACGAAGTACACGGGCCAGGCGGCGTCGTGCGTACCCAACCGGGCGGCGGTCGCGGGCGAGACGATCACGCCGATCCGCTGCCCCTGCACCTGAATCAGCGGCACGTCACCGGTAACGGCGGGCACCGTCAGCACACTCGGCGCAGACGTCCACGCAGAATCGCCCGCCTCCTGGTCGAACGCGTACGTCCCACGGAAGAGCGAGACGTGACCGGTCTGGTCGATCACCGGGCTGGGCGTGGCCAAGGCCACTGCCCCTCCGCTCCGCAGAGCCTCGGTGGCCTGCGCCGTGAGGCCGAACGTGTCACGTGCGGCCTCCGGTTCGGCGGCGAGCACCTTGAGTCCCTCACCGTTGGGCAGGGCGGAGGTGCAGGGCACCTGGTACCCGACCCACGTGCGGGTGGTGATGTCGCAGCCGGGTGTGACCACGCCGGTTCCGGTCGCTTCGGTGCCATCTTCGTTCAGCCCTTCGCCGAAGAAGTACGTCATCCGACTCGCGAGCACGCCGGGCACAGCCGCCTCGACAGCCCCCACGAGATCCGTCGCGGGGTCGTCGCTCTCAGGACGCAACTGCATGGCTCCGATCGGCGCCGACGGCACGTAGTCGCGCCGCGCACGTTCGTCGGCGGAAGCCGCCACGATGCCGAACGCGGACAGGGCGATGGCGCCAGCCATCACCGCCGCGACCGTCGAGGTGGCTCGGCCGCGCAGGCGAGAGGCGTCGCGCGCCGCGATCCGCGCGGGCACCGGCATCCGGGAGGCGGACCGCCCGACGCGCGTCAACACCGTCGGCACGAGCAGCAGCGCCCCAGAGACGAGCCCTGCCACACCCACGACCGCGACGAACACGGAGTCGGAATTGTTGATCGCTCCGTACGGCAGCGCCGCCGCGAGCACGCTTGCCACCGCTCCGATCAGGACGAGCACGACACCGATGAGGGGCTGCCGTCGCCGCACCGGAGGCGAAACCTCGTCACCGCCGAGGACACCCGCGATCTCGAGGTCGCCGAGCCTACGCGCGGGAATGACGGCCGCGATGACGCAGGCCAGCAGGCCACAGACGGCGATGACGAGCACGAGCCGAACGGGGATGTCGAGCGGGCCGTACCCGCTGGAGTCGATCGCGTAACCGGTAGCAGCCACGCCCGCGACGACGGCCACGCCCACGACCACCCCGGTGACGACGGCGGCGGCGCCGAGCAGCACGGCCTCCGTGATCATCGTGCGGCGCAACTGCGACGCCGGAGCACCGTTCGCCGCAGCGAGCGCGAGCATGCGGCGCTGGCGCGAGGCCATCACAGTGAACGCAGGGCCGGCGATGAGGCAGCTCACGGCGAGCATGAGCACGGTGGGCAGAATCGGGTCGAAGGCGCCACTAGGACCAGGGTCCACGCCCGATCCGGGGATCGTGCCGAGCGGCTGCCACGGCGGCGAATCCAGCACCGCCCGCGAGATGACGACGAGACCGAACTCGTTGAGCCGCTGCACCTGCTCCCAGGTGACGGGAGTGGAGCTGTCGACGAGGAAGCCGCCACCCGGCAGGGTGTCCGCGGCTGGCAGGTAGCTGATCAGGTGATATGCACCTTCTGGGGTCTTCGCGGAGGTGCCGGTACCCACGACTGTGACCGTGTCGGTGCCGAAGACACTGGAAAGCGTGGGGCTGCTGATCGTGCCGGAGGTGGGCAGCCCGAGAGCCCGGCCCGCGTCGGTGACGACGACCTCTCCGGGGGCCGACGGCCAACGGCCGCTGGTCAGCTCGACCATGCCGCGGAATACGTCGCGCTGGGCATCCGCCTGCAGGATGCGGGCCTGCCGGTAGTCGAAGTCGATGCCGAGCGGTACGGAATTGGTGGTGAACGGCACCACAGGAGCGCCGACCAGCTCGCTCAGAGGCGCCACCACGGCGGCGGGCTCGACCGGGCCCCGCGCCGGAACGACGAGCCCGGGGATGGCTCGGGCCGGAACGCAGTTCGGCCCATCGATCTCCTTGTCGGGGTTTTCGCCCCAAGCGAACGACGGCAGGCCACCGGACTGGCCGCGCTCGCCTCCGCAGCTGACGCGCAGTGCCCCGTCGGGCGACTGCGTGAGCCGGTGCGGGCCGCCGTTGAGCAGCAGTGCCGCCGAGGATCCGATGACGGCATCCGGGTTCTCGGCGGTCCGCACGTCGGCGGTCTCGTACAGGCCGACGGCGGCGACCATGATCGCCATCGGCAGCGCGATCATCAGCATCACGAGCAGGCTGCGCCCGCGGTGCGCCCGGATGTCGCGTCGCGCCATGCGGGAGGCGATGCGCCACCCGGCCCAGCGGGCATGAGACGACCGGGCTTGCGGTGAGCGAAGCGGGCTCGGAGCTCGCTCGGAGCGAGGCGCCGGCGAGACTTGCTCCTGCGGCAAGGTGTCGCGGGCCATCACGCGCTCCTCGGCTCGGAGCCTTCCACGATGCGGCCGTCGCGCAGGTAGATCACCCGGTCGGCCCAGGCAGCGTGGCGGGGCTCGTGCGTGACGAGCAGGCCCGCGGCACCGCTGTCGATACGGCTGCGCAGCAGCCGGAGAATGCCCTCACCTGTCACGGAGTCGACCGCACCAGTCGGTTCGTCGGCCAGCACCAACGAACGGGAGCCGATGAGCGCTCGCGCGATCGCGACGCGCTGCCGCTGACCACCCGACATCTCGTCGGGGAACCGGTCTGCGACCTCCGCGAGACCGATCTCCGTCAACGCTTCGAGGGCCTTCGCACGCACGTCGGCGATGGAGAGCCCGTCGAGTTCGAGTGGCAGCCCGATGTTCTCGGCAGCCGTGAGCGACCCGACGAGGTTGAAGTCTTGAAATACGAACCCGACCGCGCGCCGCCGCAGTGTGGCGAGTTCGTCTTGCCCCATGTCTCCGAGGTCTGCACCGTTGACCAGCACACGCCCGGAGGTCGCACGGTCGAGTCCACCCGCGAGGTTCAGCAGCGTCGACTTGCCCGAGCCCGAGGGCCCCATCACGGCAACGAGCTCGCCGGCCTCGACGCGCAGCGACACGCCGTCGAGGGCGCGCACCTCGGCCTCCCCAGCTCCGTGCACTCGCGTGACGTCTACCAGCTCCAATACCGAACCGGACATGGCTACTCCTGACGAGTCGTGCGCCGAGCACCCGGTGGTGGGCGGGTCCCCGGCTGGAACCGCCCCCCCACCCCCCGGGCACCCCCGCACGACCCCCCCCCGGCACCCCCCCCGCGCGGAGCCGCGTGGCCCACGACGGCGCCACGGCCACGCCCCACGATGCCAACGCGGTGATCGCTGTCGAGGC
>JAUNUP010000054.1:0-7353 GCA_030538115.1 Dermatophilus congolensis
CGCAGACCCAGGAACCTCCGCGTACGCAAGAGCCGACCCGGGAGCCGGAGCCGACCCGCCCGCAGACCCAGGAACCTCCGCGTACCCAGGAGCCGACGAGGGAGCCGGCACCGACCCGTACCCGAACCCAGGAGCCGACGAGGGAGCCGGCGCCCACGCGCACCCGGACTCAGGAGCCCACGCGCACGCAGGAGCCGCTGCCGACGAGCACCGGCACGCAGGCGCCTCCGCCGGTGCCCACAGCCACCGTCACCGCGACGCAGACCGCGACACAGGCTCCGACGGTGACGCGCACGCGGACGACGGCGCCCACCGCGACCGCAACTGCGACGCCGAGCGAGACCCCGACGGCAACTGCGACGCGCACCGCGACGGCGACCCGCACGGCCACGGCCTCGGCGACCGAGCCGCCGGCCACGACGCCCAGCGCCACCCGCACGTCGACGGCGCCGGCGACCACTGGCACGGTGCCCCCGGCGACGGAGCCCGCGACACCGCAGGCCACCACGCTCGCCTGACGAAGGACGTGGTTTCGGCCCGGGCGGCCCGGGCCGAAACCACCGTGCCTGGAGCACGTACAGTGACGGCATGAGTTCTGCGGCCTCACATCCTGATCCGGTTCGTATGCGCCGAGCTCTCGACGCGATCGCCCCGTACAAGCCGGGCCGTCCGCCCGCATCGGCGGAGGGGCCGTCGTACAAGGTCAGCAGCAATGAGAACCCCTATCCGCCGCTGCCGTCGGTGCTGGCAACCATTGCCGAGGCCGCGGGCACGGTGAACCGGTACCCGGGTATGGGCATGCACGACCTGCGCGGACGTATCGCCGAGTTGTGCGGGGTCTCACCCGACGAGGTCGTGCCCGGTGCTGGCAGCTGCGGAGTGCTCGGGCAGATCGTCAACGCCACGGTCGGCGACAACGACGAGGTCGTGTACGCGTGGCGGTCGTTTGAGCTGTACCCGATTCTGGTGGGACTCAGCGGAGGTCGTTCGGTTCAGGTGCCGTTGACCGAAGACGGGCGGCACGACCTCCAGGCCATGCTCGGCTCGATCACGGCGCAGACGACGCTGGTGCTGCTGTGCACGCCCAACAACCCGACCGGCCCGGTGATCACTCACGCGGAGGCCGAGAACTTCCTCTCCCGCATGCCGCACGACGTGCTCGTGGTGATCGATGAGGCGTACGTCGAGTTCAATCGCGACCCGGAGGCGGTCGACAGCCTGCGCCTGTTCCGTGACTACCCGAACGTGGTGGTGCTGCGCACGTTCAGCAAGGCATACGGCCTGGCCGGCCTGCGCGTCGGGTACGGCATCGCGAACGAGGCGGTGGCCGAGGCCCTGGGCAAGACACGGATGCCGTTCGCGGTCACCGACCTTGCGCAGACCGCGGCCGTGGCCAGCCTCGATGCCACCGGTGAGTTGGCGGAGCGGGTGGAGGCGATCGTCGCGGAGCGTCAGCGTGTGGCGGCCGCCTTGCGCGACCAGGGCTGGGTGCTGCCGTTGACGGAGGCGAATTTCGTGTGGTTCCCGCTCGGGCGTCGGACCGATGAATTCGTCGAGGCTGCGGGTGCCAGGGGCCTGTCGGTGCGCGGGTTCTCCGGGGACGGGGCGCGGTGCACGATCGACGTTCCTGAAGCCAACGACCTGCTCATCGAGGTCGCGCGCGGGTTCGCGCCGGGCGGCTGAGACTCTTCGCCCTCCTGCCGGGGTCCCAGAGCCGCTCAGTGGCCGTCGGTGCGTGACGGCTCGTCGTAGTCGTCGGGCATGATCGGCGCTGCGTCGAGCACGCGGCGCCACCAGCTCATGCTGAACCCCGTGAAGCAGAGGGCGAGAAACCCGAGCAGGGCCGCCTCCGCGACCGCGGGCCAGCCGGCCTGGACGATGCGGCCGTCCTTCTCGGTGACTGTCACGGTCGAGCCGGGGGAGGGCGCGAACAGGCCGGGCTCGTCGTAGGCGCGTGCCTGCCCTGGGGCGCCCGGCAGTTCGACGAGGCAGTCGCCGGGGTCGCTGCCGCAGCTCACCACGGTTGCTGAGACCGTTCCGCCCGTCAGGCTCGACACCGCCGCGACAGTGGCGGGCACGGCCCGAAACCACAGCAGCGCCGTCAGCGTGGCCACGACGAAGAGCATGAGCGGGGCCACGAAGTCGCGCCGCGCGGGTGCACGGCGGACCTTGTGCAATTCGTGTCGGGTCGCGGCCATGACCTCCTATCGGCCGGGTCTCGCGGATGGCAAGGTGTGGTCATGAGCGCTTCGACGGCGGTGGTGTTTCCACTAATCGACGGCCAGCGACGCACGGGCGTCACGGCCCGCGGGATTCTCGCCGATGCATTGCGGCAGGTGGATCCGGTGGGGGCCGCGGCGGTCGAGCGCGAAACGCAGTGGCGCGCGCACTACCCGCAGCACTTCCGGCAGATCGTGCAGGCATCGCTGCTGAGCGACGACGCGTCCGTGACGATCGCGGAGGCGGGGCTGGCGTCGGTGCACGAGCGGATGCGGTGGTGCCCGCCGGGTGCGCCCGAGGCCGGTGACGAGCCGCTCTCCGCCGCGTTGACGACCTCCGCGGACGAGCCCCTCGAGAGCGAATACGTCCGCGGCGAGGGCGAACCCGAGACCGAACTGACCCTGCCCTACCGAGGTGAGCGGCTGCGCGGCGACGCGATTAGGCGGCGGCTCGACGCGTGGGCCGTCAGCGGCGTGATCGAGCCCAGCGTCGGTGACGCGGTGGGGCTCGTGCTCGAGAACCCCGAGTGGCTGCGGCTGCCGGGCCGCACCGCGGTGCTCATCGGTGCCGGTGCCGAGATGAGCCCGCTGCGCTCGCTGCTGCGGTGGGGTGCGGATGTGGCCGCGGTCGACCTCCCGGGGGCGGCGCGGTGGGAGTCGATTCTCGCCGACTCGTACCGACTCGCCGGGTCGCTGCGATTTCCGGTGCAGGGCGACGGCGATGCTGCGGCGCGGGCCGGCGCCGACGTGCTGCACGACGTCGGTTCGGTCGCGCGCTGGGTGAGCGGGCTCGACTCCTCGTTGGTGCTCGCGGGGCACGTCTACGCCGACGGGGCCGATCACGTTCGCCTGGTCACAGCCGTCGACGTTCTCGACCAGCACGTTTACGCCGAGCGGCCCGACACGGCTCTTGTAGCCATCGGCACCCCGACCGACGTCTACGCCGTGCCGCCCGAGGCCGTGGCCGCCTCCATCTCCGAATACGAGGCCAGCCGGTCGAGGCGGCTCTTGGGCGAACCGCTGCGCCTGCTCTCCGGAGGTCGTCTGCTCGCCCGCGCCTACGCTCCCGGCGGCGACCCCGCGGCACCGGGCATCAACGACAGCATCGTGCCGCAACAGGGGCCGAACTACTTGCTGGCCAAGCGGATCCAGCGCTGGCGGGCTACCGCCGACAGGGCGAAGGGGCGTCGCGTCAGCTTCCATGTCGCGCCGCCCAGCCGCACCCGCTCGGTGGTGCGCAACCGGCTCTTCGCGGCGGCCTACGCAGGGGCGGGGCGGTTCGGGGTCGAGGTCTTCGACCCCTCCACCGCGGCCACCCTCATGGCGGCGCTGCTCGTGCACGACCTGTACGCCGACGCGCCCCTCGGAGCTCGCGCGGGGGCCGACGTGGCCGCCGTGCCTGCCTGGCAGGCGGAGTCGTATGCCGCGGTTCACGGCGGGCTGTGGCGAATTCCGTACGAGCCCCGCAGCGCTCTCGGTTTGGCGGCGGTCACAGGTCTCGCGGTACGCCGCTGACGCTCGGTGTCACTAGGGTGGGTGGCATGCCCGCCCCTGTCGCACCCGAAACCGACGCGCGCCCTCCGGCGCCCCAACCCGACAAGGCCACCAGAGGGCCGGGCGCAGGCGTCGCGACGTGGATGCTCGGCGTCGTCGTCGTGGTGGCGGTGGCGGCTACGTGGTTCGGAGGCGGGCTCGCGGCCCTCGATGGGTTCGACGACGGTGGTGCGCTCGCACGCTGGGGCATTCCCGTGGCCAAGGCGATGCACGACATCGCCGCATCACTGACCCTCGGCCTCCTGCTTCTCGCGGGCACGATCATCCCTGAGCGTAAGAACACCGACCGCAGGCGCACCGCCTGCCGTGTAGCCGTCGGGACCGGCACGGTCTGGGTGATCGCCGGATCCACGTACCTGCTGCTTCTGCTCTCGAACATCTCGGGCATCGCGGTGTCGTCGCCGCTGTTCGCCGGGCAGTTGCCGATGATCTGGCAGATCGAATTGTTCCGCGTGTACTTCTTCTCGATCCTCTTCGCGATCGGCTCGACGCTGCTGGCCGCCGTCGCGCGCACCACGGTGTCGATCACGTGGGGGGCGGCGCTCGCGGTGGTGTCGTTGGCGATCCTGTCGCTCGCCGGGCACGCGGCGGGCGCGGCGGCGCACGACACAGCCGTGAACGCACTGGCCGTGCACATCATCGGCGCGGCCGTGTGGCTGGGCGGGCTGGGTGCGCTCGTCATCCTGCGCCGGCCGCTCGGTAAAGACTTCGGGATCAGCGTCGAGCGCTACTCCGTTCTCGCTGGCTGGTGCTACGCGGGAGTGCTGGCCAGTGGTGTGCTCTCGGCCTCGCTGCGCATCGGCACGCCGGCCGACCTGACCACCCCGTACGGCACGATCCTCGGCGTCAAGGTGCTGGCCATCGGACTGCTCGGCTTGGCCGGGTGGCGCATGCGGCGCCGCTTCGTCGGCAAGCTCACTGAGAACGTCGCCAACCGGTGGGCCTTCGCGCAGCTCGCGATGGTCGAGCTGACGCTGATGGCGCTCGCGATCGGTGCCGGTGTGGGGCTCTCGCGCTCCGCTCCTCCGATCTCGCAGGAGGAATCGGCCGACGTCGCGGTCTCGATCACCGGGTACCCGCTGCCCGACGGGCCTGTCACCGGGCTGGGTTGGTTCACGACCTTCCGCATCGACTGGCTGTGGTTCACCGTGGCGGTGCTCGCGTCGGCGCTGTACGTGGCGGGGGTGCTGCGGCTGCGCAAGCGCGGCGACTCGTGGCCGGTGCTGCGTACGATCGCGTGGATCGCTGGGTGGCTGGTGTTCGTCTGGGTCACTTCGGGCGCTCCGGGCGTGTACGGGCGCGTGATGTTCTCCGCGCACATGCTCATGCACATGACGCTCGCCATGGGGATCCCGCTGTTCCTCGTGCTCGGCGCGCCGCTCACGCTGGCCGCGCGCGCACTGAAGGCTCGGCCCGACAAGACTCTCGGCCCGCGCGAATTCATCCTCGAGACGTCACACTCCCGCTGGATGAAGGTGTGGACCACCCCCATCGTCGCCGCCATCAACTTCGTCGGCAGCCTGTACCTCTTCTACTTCACCGACCTGTTCGGGCTCGCCCTCGACACACACGTGGGGCACGTCGCGATGGTCATCCACTTCATGGCCTCGGGGTACGTGTTCGCGTGGTCCCTCATCGGCATCGACCCCGGCCCCAACCGGTGGCCGCCGTCGCTGCGGCTCGTGCTGCTGTTCGTGTCGATGTCGTTCCACGCGTTCTTCGGTGTCGCGATCATGACCTCGACGGCTGTGCTGGCCGACAACATCTTCACGCGCCTGGCCGTGCCGTGGGTGCCCGACCTGCTCGCAGACCAGAAGGTCGGCGGGGGCATCACGTGGGGTATCGGCGAGATTCCGATGCTCTTCCTCGCGCTCGCCGTTGCCGTGGTGTGGATGCGCACCGACGAGAAGGAGGCGAAGCGCAGCGACCGCCAAGCCGAACGTGACCACGACGCCGAGCTGGAGGCGTACAACGCCCACCTGGCCGAACTAGCGAGACAAGACCGCGCCGACCGCGAGCGCTCCTAGCCCGGCGACCCGAAGCTCACGCCCTCGCGGCTCTGCACCGCGGGACTGGCTGCGGACACAGTGACCCACGGGATCCCATGTCCCGCGGTGCCCCGGCGGAGAACGCGACTAGTACCGAGGCTTGTGCGGCTCGATCGCGTCGATCCAGGCGAGGATTCCGCCCTCCAGGTGCCACACGTCGTCGCGGCCGGAGGCGAGTACCGCGGCGAGCGCCTCCGCCGACCGCACACCACCCTTGCAGTACAGCACTGCGGGTCTGTCGCTCGGTACGAGTCCCGGGTCGGCGATGACCTCGCCCTTCGGTATCGACACCGCGGAGTCGATACGCACCAGCTCGAATTCGCCGGGCTCGCGCACGTCGACGAGGGTGAAGTCGAAGTCCCCGGCGTCGCGGTCGGCGAGCAGCACGGCCAACTCCTCCGCCGTGACGGTGGGAAGCTCGCCGGCCTCGTCCGAAGGCGCCTCCGACGCCGGAACCCCGCACAGCGCCTCGTAATCGGCCAGCTCCGTCACCGGAACGCGAGTCGGATCGGGCCGAAGCCGGATCTCCCGCCACGTCGCGGCGAGCGCGTCGTGAATCAGCAACCGCCCGACGAGGTTCGTGCCGACCCCCGTGACGAGGCGAACGACCTCCATCGCAAGCACCGATCCGACGGCCGCGCACAACGCCCCGACGACCCCGGCCTCCGCGCACGAGGGCACGAGCCGCGGATCCGGGGGAGTGGGAAACACATCGCGATACACCGGTCCGCGGCCGGGCCAGAACGTGGTGGCCT
This sequence comes from Dermatophilus congolensis, assembly GCA_030538115.1. Taxonomy (GTDB): domain Bacteria; phylum Actinomycetota; class Actinomycetes; order Actinomycetales; family Dermatophilaceae; genus Dermatophilus; species Dermatophilus congolensis_B. Next base: position 6,577 of record JAUNUP010000054.1, read on the forward strand.
GCCCGTCGAACCGCAGGATCGACCCCCACACGCACGGGATGCCGAGGATCTCGGCGGCGTCGGCGACGAGGTAGCGGGTGGCGAAGTTGTCGCAGCCGTCGACGACGATGTCCCAACCGGTCATCACGTCGAGGGCGTTCTCGCTGGTCAGTCGTCCGTTGTAGGTGGTGACTCGGATGTCCGGGTCGAGGCGGATGAGGGTCTCGCGGGCGGAGTCGACCTTGGGGCGGCCGATCGAGTCAACGCTGTGGATCACCTGCCGTTGCAGGTTGGACAGGTCGACCACGTCGCTGTCGACGATGCCGAGGTGCCCGACTCCGGCGGCGGCGAGGTACATCAGCACAGGGGAGCCGAGGCCGCCCGCGCCCAGGACCAGCACTTTCGCGTTGAGCAGCCGACGCTGCCCCTCCACGCCGATGCCGGGGAGGATCGCGTGGCGCGCGTACCGTTCGGCCTGCGCCGTGGTCAGGGGCGGGCCCTGCTCCACGAGGGGCGCAAACGCGTCTGGGGTGTCGGCATCCGTCATGGCCCTACCCTGCCACTGCGTCAGGTTCTTGCGCACACGGCCCTGGTGCTGACCGGCGGTTTTCCGATCGTGGCCACCGGATCGCACCTGGCAGCGCGCAAGAGCCCGCCTGAAATCGTTGGCCCGTCACGTAATCCTCCGGCAGACTGGATAGAGGCGGGGCGGCCCCCCCGGGGGGGGGGGCCCCCCCCCCGCGGGGCGCCCGGCGCCCCGGGGCCCCGCCCCCCCCCAACCCCCCCCCGACGACCCCC
>JAUNUP010000054.1:7363-14483 GCA_030538115.1 Dermatophilus congolensis
GTTGGCCCGTAAAGTAAACCCCCCGCCCGATGGTTTTGGGGGGGGCCGCAACCCGGGGGGGTTGCCGGCCCGCCTCGTCGTGCAGCGCTGCGCCAGGTCGCCTCGGACCTCTCAGACCGCAGCGTCAGAACGCGCCTTCGGGAATCTCCATGAGGCTGTTGTCGGTCGCCTGCACGATCGCGAGTTCGGAGCTCAGGCGCGGCAGCACGTTGGCGACGAAGAACTTCGCCGACGCGACCTTGCCCGTGTAGAAGTCGCGTTCGGAGTCGTTGGCCGGGCCGCGGTCGAGTGCCTCCAGGGCGACGGCAGCCTCGCGGAGCAGCAGCCACGCGATCACGACATCACCAGCGGCGAGCAGCAGCCGGGTGGTCTGCTGGCCGACCTTGTAGATGTTGTTCATGTCGCCGCCGCTACGCGGATCGGAGGCCATGAGGTCGTTCGTCATCGCACCGATCATCGCGCCCACGTCTTCGAGCGCCTTGCCGAGGGCCTGACGCTGCGGGCCGAGGGCGTCGGGGCCGGAGGTGATCGTCGCGGTGATCTCCTCCGAGACCTTGCCGAGTGCCACGCCTCCGTCCTTGACGATCTTGCGGAAGAAGAAATCCTGGCCCTGAATAGCGGTGGTGCCCTCGTACAGGGTGTCGATCTTGGCGTCGCGGACGTACTGCTCGATCGGGTAGTCCTGCAAGAAGCCGGAACCGCCGAAGGTCTGCAGGGTCTCGGTGCCGAGCAGCACCCACGCGCGTTCGGAGCCGACGCCCTTGACGATCGGCAGGAGCAGGTCGTTGACCCGCTCGGCCATCGCGACCTCGGCAGGCAACTCGCCGTTTGCCACGCCGGAGAGCTTGTGCGCGGTCACGACGTCCTGCTGCATGGCTGTGTAGATGACGAGGGCGCGCATGCCCTCGGCGTAGGCCTTCTGCAGCATGAGCGAGCGCCGCACGTCGGGGTGGCGAATGATCGGCACGCGGGGGGCCGACTTGTCCATCGACTGCGCGAGGTCTTGGCCCTGCAGGCGGGTCTTCGCGTACTCCAGGGCGTTGAGGTAGCCGGTGGAGAGGGTCGCGATCGCCTTGGCGCCCACGAACATCCGGGCGTACTCGATGACGTGGAACATCTGGGCGATGCCGTTGTGCACGTCGCCGACGAGGGTGCCGACGGCCGGTTCCTTCTCGCCGAACGCGACCTCGCACGTGGTCGAGACCTTCAGGCCCATCTTGTGCTCGACGTTCGTGACGTAGACGCCGTTGCGTTCGCCCAGGTCACCGGACTCGATGTCGACGTGGTACTTCGGCACGCAGAACAGCGACAGGCCCTTGGTGCCCGGGCCGGCGCCCTCGGGGCGGGCCAGCACGAGGTGGACGATGTTCTCCATGAGGTCGTGCTCGGCGGAGGTGATGAACCGCTTGGTGCCGGTGATGTGCCAGGTGCCGTCGGGCTGCTGCACGGCCTTGGTGCGGCCGGCGCCCACGTCGGAGCCCGCCTCCGGCTCGGTGAGCACCATCGTGGCGCCCCACTCGCGGTCGACCATGTGCTGGGCGATCTTCTTCTGATCGGCGGTGCCGAGCTCGTGCAGGATGCCGGCGAAGCCGAAGCCCGCCGAGTACATGAACGCGGCCGGGTTGGCGCCGAGGATCATCTCCGCGACGCCCCACTGGATCGACGGCGGCATCGGGGTGCCGCCCAGCTCCGGGATCGTGGGGAGGGCCGCGAAGCCGGAGTCGACGAAGGCCTTGTACTCCTTCTTGAACGACTCGGGCATGACGACTGTGTTGGTCGCCGGGTCGAACACGGGCGGGTTGCGGTCGTCGTCGGCGAACCCTGCGGCGAGCTCGTTCTCGGCGAGACGCGAGGCCTCGTGCAGCAATTCGCGCGCCGTGTCGGCGTCGATGTCACCGAACGTGCCGTCGGTGAGCAGCTTGTCGCGCTCGAACACTTCGAACAGGGCGAATTCGAGGTCACGCAGGTTGCTCTTGTAGTGGCTCATCAGCTCTCCCGTCTTACCGGCCGGTAACTAATTCTCGCCGCACTGGAGACGTTGCGCAAGATTTCTCCCATGCATTCGGGATCCCCTGAACAGCAGGGGAATTCGGCCTCCGTGGTGATTCTGGTCCGTTTCGTGTGGTGCTGCCGTGGCGTGGGCCACCGGTGGGCGGTCGCGAATTCGCTCCCGTGTCGCTCACGGGCCGCGGCGTAGCGGGGTCTGCGGGGTGGATGCGGGATCGGGTCGCGACTGGGCCGGAAAACCGTTGGGCGAGCGCCTGTTCACTTAGCGCCCCTACACTGTCCGGATCCGTCAAGGAGGACGCCATGAGCCCGGAGACCAGTACTGACGACATCGCCGCAGACGAGCGGACGAATTCTGCACGAGGAGCGGGGGTGCAGGAGGCGATCGAGGTCGAACGCAAGCTCGAGGTGCCGGCCGAGTGGACCATGCCGGATCTGGCCGGGGTCGGTCGCATCGAACGTGTGTCGGCGGCACAGCGCATGTCCCAGACGGCGACGTATCTGGACACGCCGTGGCTCGACCTCCTGGCGGCGAAGCACACGCTGCGGCGCCGCACCGGCGGCACGGACGCGGGGTGGCACCTCAAGAAGCCCGGCTCCGGCGATGGGCGGGTCGAACTGACGGCCCCGCTCGGTCGCGGTGTCGTGCGAGTACCGCTGGAGCTGCGCACCGAGGTGAACGACGTGATCGGGTCGAAGATGGTGGCCCCCGTGTGCCTGTTGAAGACCAAGCGCGTGCGGCGACAGGTGCTCGGCCCCGCTACCGACGGCGGGGAGCCGTTGGTGCTGGCCGTGGTGGAGGACGACACGGTCGAGGCGACGCTGCTGCAGGCTGACGAGCGGGTCAAGTCGTGGCGTGAGGTCGAGGTCGAGCTGGTCGACGGTTCGGCGCAGGATCTCGACGACATCGTGGAGGCGCTGGTCGCCTCCGGGTGTGAGGTCTCGGATGCGCCGTCGAAGCTGTCGCGGGCGCTGGCCGGTGAGGGGGCGGAGCGCGGCGGCGTCACGGCCGGAGACCGGGTGCTCGAGTATGTCGCCGCGCAGGTGGGTGTGTTGCAGGGGCTAGAGCCGAAGGTGCGTGTCGATGCCCCGGATTCGGTGCACAAGTCGCGGGTGGCGACGCGTCGCCTCCGCTCGACGCTGCGCACGTACCGCAAGCTCTTCGATAGCGGGGTGACCGACCCGATCCGGGACGAACTCAAGTGGGCGGCAGGGCTGTTGGGGCAGCCGCGCGACACGGAGGTGATGCGCGACCGGCTCATCGGTGCCGTGGAGGCGCTCGACCCGAGTCTGGTGCGTGGGCCGGTGGCGAAGCGGGTCGCCTCCGAGATGCACGATCGGCACGCGGAGGCGCATGCGTCGCTGGTCAAGGGGCTCGACGGGGTCCGGTACGAGCGGCTGCTCGCGACGTTGGCGGACCTGGTGACGAGTCCGCCCTGGTCTTCCCGTGCGGAGCGCAAGGCGGTGAAGGCCCTGCCACCCTTGGTCGGCAAGGCCGCGGCGAAGGTGGAGAAGGAAGCTGACAGGGCAGCGCAACTCACGCACGAGGGAGCAGCGGCGGAGCGCGACGAGGCGATCCACAACGTCCGCAAGAGGGCCAAGGCGGCCCGCTACGCGGCGGAGGCGGCCGGCGACGCGGGCGGAGCGAAGGCTCCCGCGGTGGTCGAGGCCTGGACCGACGTGCAGGACGCCCTTGGTGAACACCAAGACGGGGTAGTCGCCAAAGACGTGATCGAACAGATCTACCAAGCCGCCCGCAGCGCAGGCGAAGACACCTTCACCTACGGCGTACTGATCGCCAACGAACTGAACGCCGCGAGAAGGATCGAAGAGAACATGGACGCCCTCCTGGACGAGGCCCACGCCGCAACCCGAGCCCTGTCCTGACGCCGAGAGATCGCTGGGGCAAGTCCTCCAGCATGTTGCGACATGAGGGATGCACTTCTCGTGGACCTGGCCACGTTCACCTAGGTCGATGCGCGCAGGCCCGCCTGAACTGCATCCTTCATGTCGCAACGTCCGGCGGAACCGGCGCGAAGAGGTGTACGAAGCGTGCACATGCCGGTTCGGCTGGGGGCCAGGGGGAGGCAACAGGAAAGCCCCAGGCCTCTGACCTGGGGCTTCGCGGTGGAGCGAGTGACGGGAATCGAACCCGCGTATCAAGCTTGGGAACGCTGTCGGTGGCAATGGAATATCGCCCTGACCTGCGTGGATGCTATCCGTGAGTGACCGCTGAACCCCGTCGTCTTGAATCGGCTGGGGCTCGCGGGGGGCTCGTCTTGGGTGCTGGCCGGGGAGGGCCGTCGATCCGATACGCGGCGCCCGGAGGGTCGATGTTCGGCGGGTCAAGCGGGCGCCGTCTCGGCTCGTCTGTCGCATGTGCGGGAGCACGTACCTGTTGCGGTGATCGTCGGCCCGCTTGATGCGTCGGGCGTCGACACTCAGTGTTGTGGATCGGGTCGGTGGCCCGTGGCGAGGGTGTCTCGGTACTGAACCGGGGCACCCTCTTCGTCGGTTGGGCCGCCCGGCGGCGGTGGCGGCGCGAGAACGGCCGCAGGCCGCAGCGCAGCGCCGTCCGCCGACGGCGGGCGGCCGCACCCGCGCAGCGGGTGCCTTGAGTCAGTAGAGAAACTGCTCCCGTCGGTGTCTCCCACTACGGGGAATGCCAGTCTGCCTCTGGTTTCTGGTCAGAAGGCATCTCGAAGAGCCTAAGTTTTGCCTGCGCGGACCGACAAGGGGGTGAGGGCTCGAATAGGGGTCCCGACAGCCGACGGTGATCCGTATGTCAACAGGGATTGACTTAAGAGCGGGGCATGTCGAAGGACAGGTGCTGAAGGGGTGGAGATGAGGGCGAAGTTCCTGGTGTCGCTGGTCCTGGGGTTAGTCCTGGCAGGTTTGGCGGTCGTGCCAGCCCAGCGCTCGAGTGCTCTGTCTACTGTGGACTCGGGCCACGAGGAATTATTCCAGTTCTCACTGTGGAGCAACAACTTAAAGACAGCGTCAGATGGGGTTGTGTCGCGAGAGTCTCTGCGGTCGGAAACTGGAATCGATGTCGGGTCTGCCGAGGGTTTTAGGGCGTTGCGGGACTCTGTTTCGTCTCGAGGTGGCGCACACGCAGGCGCTTCATTGTCAGCTTTTGGAGCTGTTCCGTCGGATGCCTACCTTCGGGTGACGAGTTGGTATGACGTTCGCGGGCTTGAGGTGGTTCTGCGTCGCGGTTACTACGAGCCCCCAAACGCTGGATTTGGACTGAAGAAGATTATCGGGAAACATAACTTGAACACGGAGGCTGTGCGTTCGGCTACCGCGAGGACATCTCGTATTCAGCCTGGCAAGGGAACTGACGTCGCTTACTATCAAGACGTGTATCTCATTGAGTGTCGGTCACGTGGACCGATCCGGACATGCTATCGTAAAGACACGAAGACTGTCATTACTGTAGTTGATTTCCGACTGATCGGTAAGAAGAAGGAGCCGTTCGGGGTTGTCACTGCCTGGTGTGACGGTGTCCCTGGAGCCTGCCCGAACTGGGTTGCTGAAGCCATCAATCGAATGTAGGCTGCAGCGTATCCCGTAGTTCCTTGGGGAGATTGGTTGGTTCGGATGGGCACGTACCCAGCCCCTGCGTGGTCGCTCATTCTTGACGCTGCTCTTGCGGATTTGGGTGACGCTCTTGATCATCTTGGATCAGGGGGTTCAAGTTTCTTGAGTCCCCGTTCGGTTGCGGCAGCTCGAGGGGAGCTGCTTGAGGCTGCATTCTTCGGAGAGTCGAATTCCTTTTCGTACGTTTCGGCTCCACCTCGCCCCCAAGATCGTCGATGGGGCGAGTTGTTATATGACATAGCAAGCGTGGCCTTCGCTCCATGGGGGAAGAGTTTCGGTTCCGTGGGCGCGGACATTGTCGGATTGATCAGGGTTTGCCCAGAAGAGGCGCATGTCATTGTGCGAGTCGAAAACTTGCACATTTTTCAATTCCCATACAGCGCTTGGCCTTCAGGTATTCATATGGGCGCGTGGGAGAGTATCTGTGAATACCTGGCAGTCTCGTCGCGAGAAGAGCATGTGCATCGGTACGTCGAATCTCAATGGGTAAGTGTCGGTGGATGCTTCGGATGAGCGACGCGATGGATGTCCCACGGGTGTCGATCAACTAGGGCAGGTGTTTGGCGAGTATCCCCTTATTGTTCAGGCGTCGAAGTCGTAGCGGACCACGAAGTTGGCTGCGTCTAGGGTCATCGCGTTGATCTCTACCGGTGTGCCGTTCGCGTCCGCTGCCGTGCGGGTGATGACCATCACCGGCGTGCCTGGTGCGATGTGTAGGGCCTCGGTTTCGTCGGCGGTGGGCATGCGGGCGATCACGTCTTCGCGGAAGTGGGCCGGGGCGTGGCCCAGGTCGGCTAGGCGCGCGTAGATGCCTCCCGGGCCAGTGTCCGGTTCCGTGATGCGCGTTCCGGCGACCAGTGGCGCCGGGAGGTATGAGGTCGCGATCATGGCGGGCTTGCCGTCTAGGCAGTAGCGGCGGGCTCGGATGGTCACCTTGTTGTCGGTCGACAGTCTCAACACTGCGCGCACATCGTCGGGGGCGTCTGCCTCGGGTTCGACGTTGATGTTGTCGACTGTCAGGGAGCGGCCTTCGGCGTCTGCCTCCCAGATGGCGCGACCGGCGTTCCAGTTGCGCTGCGACACGCGGGAAATCGAGTTGCGGATGATCGGCTGGAACTCGCGCACGAACACGCCGACGCCTCGGCGGGTGGTGGTCAGGCCCTCGTCGCGAAGCATCGCCAGGGCCGAGCGCGCGGTCATGCGGGCCACGCCGTGCTCGCTCATCAGGGCGTTTTCGCCGGGGAGCTGGTCGCCGGGGGCGTAGCTGCCAGAGCTGATGGCAGCACGCAGTGCCGCTGCGATATCCGCAGCGGTCATGGGTGTCTTGCCTTCTCTAGACATGTCTTAAGCGTATTCGCCGACCGGCTCGAAGCGAAACGCCGCGAACACTTGACATCTCTAGAGAAGGGTCGCATCCTCCTCATATCGGCATCTCTAGAGAGGTGCGACTCGATGAGGAGGTTCGGTCATGGCGATGCAGAAGCGGTTCCCGGTGGCGTTCGGTGATGTG
>JAUNUP010000055.1:0-1582 GCA_030538115.1 Dermatophilus congolensis
GGGGGAGGTGCGTGGTGCGGGAGGGGGGGGAAGGCCTGTGCCGTGGCACTTTCGCTGGTAGGTGGCGTGTGGGGTTGCATGTGCCACGGCACCCCCGTGGTGGGGTCCCGTGGCACATGTTCGTCGGTTGTGTCGCCTTCCAGCCGCGGTGCCACAGGACGGGGAAGGGCGGGTGGCGCTGCGTGAGAGGGGCGCCTCCTCCGTTCTCTCTCGCCGTTGCACGCGAGTCGATGCGCGGATAGTAAAGCTATCGGTTACGGTTGAGATACTTATCGGTTACAGGTGTGCTGCATCGCCTGTCGCCGGTGGAATCTCCAGCAGTGATGACGCAAGACTGTGTGTACCCGGGGGTAGGGAAGGGATCAGTCGTGTTCGTTCAACGTGTGGAAGACACTCTCAAGGGTGCCGCTACGTGGGTCGGTGAGTCGACCTCCGGCACGTCCGTGAGGTTGCCTTTCCGGCGCCGGAGGCGGCGCGACCTCGTTGACGTGTACCTCGAGCCAGAGGCCAGTGAACTCTTGCAGGTCATCGAGTCCGAGCATGCGCAGGTTCTCGCCGACAGGCCTGAATTCGTTGACGCCAGTGCCTCGTCGACGTTCCACTACGAGATGTCTCTCGCTCCGATGATCGCCGTGTACCGGGCCTTCGAGCAGCGCGGCTACCGCGACCCGCTCGCCGAGGTCGAGAAACTCGCCCGACTCCGTCTCGTGCCGTACGCGCGGGCGATGAAGGTGCTGAACTTCGTGCCGATCCCCGTGCCGGGTCTGCGCGGTGTGCTCGAGTGGGTGCTCGTGCGCGTCTATCCGTCGCCGGTGGGTCACGACTGCACGGACGTGCAGCGCGGTGCCGATTCCGACGAATGCGCGTACGTGCGCGTGTGCGAGTACTACGGAGTGCCGCAACTCGCCGTCATGGGTTGCCTGAGCGACAACGTGTTCTACGCACAGCGGCCCAGCTTGGCCCTCGCGGGCCGGGAGTGACCTGAGCGGTTTCGTCAGTCTCCGCGCGGGATGCGCTCCGGCCTGGGGCGCAGCGGTCGGGGGAGGTGCGTCAGCCCTCGCGGGGCTTCGCGCCCGGTAGGCGGGGTTCGTCTGTGAAGACGAAAGATCTGTAGAACCAGAAGCGCAGCAGCGTGCCGATGACGATGCCGATGTTGCGGGCGATGCTCTCGGGGGCCAAGCCGGTCATGTCGAGCACGTCGATGGTGAACGCCACGAACGCGACCGGTATCAGCGCTCCGACGACGTTGATGAAAGCGAACAGGGCTCCCTCTCGCACGATGTGGGAGCGGGGACGGTCGCGGTAGGTCCAGTTGCGGTTCGCGATCCACGAGAACGCCGTGGCCACCGCTGATCCGCTGAACGACGCGATCTTCGGGTGGTTGAACAGCGGCCCGTTGGAGGGCCCGAACCAGCCGTAGCGGAAGAACGCGTACGCGCCGTTGTCGACGAACAGTCCGATGAACCCGATCAGGCCGAACTTCGCCATCTCGCCGACGATTCGGTGCCACCAGTGCCGCATCCACTCCACGATGCCGTTACGCGTCACGGTGGCAGGCTCCCTTCGGGCGGTCGGGCGGTCG
>JAUNUP010000055.1:1592-14373 GCA_030538115.1 Dermatophilus congolensis
ACGAGAGTAGTTCAGGAGCGCTGAGGACGGGTATCGAGGGCCGAATCTGAGGGGCTGCTCTGGGGGATAGTCTGCAACGGTGAGTGACCCGGCCCTCGTGCGTCGTGAGGGCCTGCTTCAGGAGGGCGAGATGAGCGTGGAGTCCGATCCGGCAGGTACGCGGTCGAATGTGCCGGTGCGGGCGCCGGGCGGGTTTCCGGTGGTGGGGATCATCGGGGCGGGGCAGTTGGCCCGCATGTGTCAGCCTCCGGCGGTGAACCTCGGGATCACGCTGAGCATCCTCTCCGAGACCGACACCGCGTCTGCGGCGCTGGTGACCCCGAGTGCTCCGGTGGGGCAGGCGAGTGATGTGGAGGCGGTGCGGGCGTTCGCGCGGCACTGCGACGTGGTGACGTTCGACCACGAGCACATCCCCGAGCCGGTGCTGGCGGCGCTCGCCGAAGACGGCATCCCGACACATCCGCGGCCCGAGGCGCTGCGGTACGCGCAGGACAAGCTCGCCATGCGCGAACTCATGACGGAGCTGGGCATCGGCTCGCCGCGGTGGGCGCGGGTGCGCACTCCGGCGGATCTCGACGCGTTCGGCGCGGAGGTCGGCTGGCCGGTGATCCTCAAGACCCCCAAGGGCGGCTACGACGGCAAAGGCGTGCTACTCGTCGCGGAGGGCGAGTCGCACACCGGCGAGGCGGCCGCGTGGTTCGAGGCCGTGACCGACGACTCGGGAGCGGCAACGTCCACTGTGACCAGTGTGAACGCCTCCGGTGAGCTGCCCCGGGAGAACCGTTTTCCCGATGGTCTGCTCGCTGAGGAGGCGGTGCAGTTCACGCGCGAACTGGCGATTCTGGTGGCGCGCAGCCCCAGTGGGCAGGCGGCGGCGTGGCCCGTGGTCGAGACCGTTCAGATCGACGGCATCTGCACCGAGGTGCTCGCTCCCGCTCCGGGAGTCGACGCCGACGAAGCAGCCCGCATCACCGAAGCGGCTTTGCGTATCGCCGGGCGCATCGGGCTCACCGGCGTGATGGCGGTGGAGCTGTTCGAGGTGAGTGACGCCTCCGGCGTGAGATACCTCGTGAACGAGCTGGCGATGCGTCCGCACAACAGCGGTCACTGGACCATCGACGGTGCCGTGACCAGCCAGTTCGAGCAGCACCTGCGGGCGGTGCTCGACCTGCCGCTGGGCGACCCCTCTCCGCGGGCGACGTGGACCGTGATGGGCAACGTGCTCGGCGGCGAGGTGCCCGAGTTCGAAGACCTCTACGGCACGTACAAGCACCTGCTCGCCCGCGATCCGGGGCTCAAGATGCACCTGTACGGCAAGGGTGTGCGGCCGGGGCGCAAGATCGGGCACGTGAACGTCAGCGGCGACGACCTCGACTCCCTGCGCGAGCGGGCCACGCACGCCACCGGCTATCTGCGCGGCACCATCCGCGAGTAATACTCGACCCTCCGACGAAGGAGCACCGATGAGCATCGAATCCGCAGCCCCGCTGGTGGGTGTGGTGATGGGCAGCGACAGTGACTGGCCCACGATGGAGGCCGCCGCGCAGGCACTCGACGAGTTCGGCATCGCGTACGAGGCCGATGTCGTCTCCGCGCACCGGATGCCGCTGGAGATGATCGAGTACGGCCGCACCGCCGCCGAGCGGGGCCTGCGCGTCATCATCGCGGGCGCCGGCGGGGCCGCGCACCTGCCGGGCATGCTCGCCTCCGTCACGGAACTGCCGGTCATCGGTGTGCCGGTGCCGCTGAAGTACCTCGACGGCATGGATTCGCTGTTGTCGATCGTGCAGATGCCCGCGGGTGTGCCGGTGGCGACCGTGTCGATCGGCGGCGCTCGCAACGCGGGGCTGCTCGCGGCGCGGATCATAGGCTCGGCAGACACCCCCGAGGGGGCCCGCATCCGGGAGGCGATGCGCGCCTTCCAGAGCGACCTGCGCGACCAGGCACACGCCAAGGGCGAGGCACTGCGGCAGCGTCGCGGCTGAGAGTGTCACAAGGCTGGATGCCCGAGCCAGCGATCTTCGGAGGTGCCCGAGTCTGCCGCTAGATGTGATCGGCGTCACGCCCAGGGTGCGAGCTTGCGTACATCAGAACGGCATTGAGCCTCAGCGTGCCTTTTCGCCGGTCGATGGATCGGCGTAGAGCGCTGCCGTGTGCCCACCTGGCGATGGACTCGGTGAGCTCCGCTCTCCTGCCCATCGCGGCGTGGGAGCGGATCGGCAGCGGCCCCCGGAGCGGGGGATGCGGGAGGAGCCGTAATGAACACCCAGCGCCGGATGGCCACCACCGGATCCGTCACTGCCCCACCTCGGCTTCGCGGTACCCGTCGAAGTACCCGCCGGCACAGTGCGGTGATCGCGGCGCTGGTCGCGTTTCCGCTGATGGGCTCGACCCTCGTGATCGCCGACGCAGCCTCGGCCGCTACCCCGGCCCCCGGGCCGGATTCGCCGCTGACGGTCGCGCCGACCTCCCCGGCATCGCCGGTCTCCCCGACCGCGGCAGCCTCGCCGCTGCCCGACACCGCCCCGACCCCGGTGCCGCGCCCGGTCACGGGAGAGGCCGAGCTCGTGCCCGGCGAAGACGGGAAGATCCACGTTACGATCCCGCGCAACGCGTTTCCGGTGCGCAGCGACAACGATGGGGTCGATTACGACAACGTGATCGTCCGCCGCGTGGATGGCGTGTTGTGGAAGGTCGACGGCCGCAAGGTCGAGTTCGCGGGCCGTGACGACTACGGCCGCGTCGACACCGGAGGCGCCACGAGCGTCACCGTGACCGTCGAATCGGCCGACCCGGCGCGTTACGTGCTCGACGACACCCCGACGTGGACGATCCCGTTCACGACCGGCACGCGGGTGACGATCGAACCCGACCAGGCGCCCGTCGGCCAGGACACGCCTGGCCTCGACGACGACTGGGTGATCCTGACCAAGATCGACGGCGTCACCTGGACGGTCGACGGCAAGAACATCGTGTTCCCCGACGAGACCCACATCATGCGCGTGCCCATCTCGACCCCGGCGGTGCAGGTGAAGGCCATCGTGGCCGAGGGGTACGACATGTCGGGGCAGTCGACCTGGTCGCTGGCCTACCCGATGTCGTACCGCAGCACCTCCGATCTGCCGCGAACAACGTTCTCGCACTTTCCGCGCGGTGCCGAGAAGGCGGATGCGGGGCGGAGGATCACGTGGGGGCCGTTCCCGGGCGCGCAGGGCCCTGTCACGTACGACGTCTACTACCGCAGTGTCCATATCGATCGATACGGCAAGCGTTCGATCAGCGCCCGGCACTACCTCGTTCGAGACACCACCCGCACGTCGGCGGTGTTCAAAGCCAAGCCAGGCAGCATGTACGAGGTCGGCGTGCGCGGCACGGATGCGCGGGGAGTGCGCTCGGAGTGGAGCGACCCGCGGCCGTTCGTCGTACCGACCTCCGCGACGGGCACGACCGGCCGGCTGCGCGGAGGCGCGCGGATGGTGGCCGACGCCGCGAGCATCGGCGGCGACCTCGTGAACATGACCGGCCCCGGAGCGTCGTGGACCCTGAGGACCCGCCACACCGACCGCGTCGACCTGTCGTTCGCCACCGGCCCGACCACGGGCAACGTCGACATCTACCTCGACGGCCGCAAGGTCCGCACCGTGAGCACGTACAGCGCCACGTGGCAGCGGCGGAATCACCTGGTCACCGTGCCCGTCACCTGGGGCCAGCACACCGTGAAGGTCGTGAACCGGCCGGTGGGTAAGCGCACGACCTCCTTGATCGACGCCTACGGCCTCGGTAGCTGACTCCGGGTTCGTGTCCGTCGGCGCGGGGCACGCAGAAACGTCCGCAGTAGGGGCTCAGTCGATCGGCACGTGCCCTGAGGGCTTTGCGCCCCACGAGACGATCGACTGCGCCCTGCCACGGACGTTTCGGCAATACCGGTGAGCACGTACAGGCCTGCGCCGTCGGCGCGGCGCGTGTGGGCGTATCTGATGCTCGAAAGACATGACCTGGCGGGCTGACGTTCGCTCGACGCCTGGGCGGTGCACCGCCCGAAGGGGTGGGCGTGGAGCGGACGGCGAGGTCGGGGCCTCGGTCGTGTAGACCAATTCTGCACTGCCAAGTGCCCTGGTCAGAGCGGGTCTGTGGGTTTGTGTGTCAAACGTGTCCGAGCCGTTACCTGGGCGCTTCTGCCGCGTCGGCTGCGGTTTTCGGGGCGTTCAGCCAGACCGGCTCGGGCTCCGCTCAGCCTCAGCCGAATTGGGTGAGTGGCGCCGGGCGTTCGTGTCACGCAGCGCGTATTCGCACCCACGGCTCACGGACGCTTCGCCCCGACTGCGAACGGCCATGTGTGGCGTCACGCGGCCCTTTGCGGCGTCGTGTGGCCGCGTGTGGGTCAGAACAGGCGGTACTTCTCGCGGGCCAAGAAGAAGCCGCGCTCGGTGAAGCGGCTCGCGCACGTGACGCCCTGCACCGTGACCGTGCATGTGAGGCCGGGCTTCATGATGAGGCGCGTGCCGTAGTCGACGATCGTGGAGGCGCCGAGCACGGTGTCGCCCGCGCAGACGAACCCCGACTGCCCTGTGTTGCCCACCTCGAGGTCGTTGCCCCAATCGAGGGGGCATTCGGCGGGCTTCTCGGGCGAGCGCCAATCTTTGGCCACGATCGTGCAGCGGACCGTGGCGTCGTCGCCGGGATCGCCGGGCCCGCTCATGATGCAGGTGATGTTCTTGCTCGGCGTGCGGAACCAGTACGACTCGTGCTGGCTCACGTCGACCTGTGTGAGTACGCGATCGTCTTCGGGGACCGAGTCTGGTGTGTTCTGCGCAGCCGTGGGGCGAGGGGTGACCGTGACGGTCACGGTGGCTGGTTCGCCCGGCTGCGTCGGGGTGCCGGCCGGGGCCGACGAGCGGGGGAGAACCAGCGCGGCGGCTGCGTCGCGTGAGTTCGTGGGCTGTGGCCCGGCCACGCCCGCCGAGGCGGACGCGTCACCGTCGTTGGGTGTCATCGCCGTCGTCGGAGCGTCCGCGCCGCACGCAGCGGAGCCGAAAAGCGCTGCGGTGGCGAGCAGCACGCCCGCCGTCCGCGACACGCGCCTGCGGGCGTGCGAAGTATCGGTGGCTGTTGTGCGCCGGGAGCTCGACGTAAAGGCCATGGGGCGACGCTACTAGCTGGAAACCGTGGGTAGGGAAACCCCCGCAATGTGGGGTGGCGTGGCGTGGGTTCGTACTGTCACCAATCGACCCCGATGCGGTCCATCACGGCGCGGGCGACGGCCTCCATCTGATCGGCGCCGTCGCGGGTGAGGTAGCCGGCCTTGATCGAGGCCTTGTTGGCCTCGCGCAGTTCGGCGATGTACGCCTGTCGGGTGCCGTAGCGCTTGGTGAACTCGGCCAGCGAGATCGGCTTCCACGAGCCGAAGACCGAGACTGGGGCGCTCGCACCGGTGTATGTGGCCAGCGGGAGGTTGAGGAGGCCGTAGCGCAGCCCGCCCTTCGCGTTGCCGAGCGAGTCGCGAACCAGTGTGCCGTCCGAGATGTCGAAGGCGCGGCTCGGCGCGGCCGGAACGCCCTTCTCGTGCCACTTCACCAGCGCAGACTTGGCGGCGATGATCGCGGGCTCGAGCGGGTAGGGGTTGAGGGCGTCGATGAAGGCCTGGTCCATCACGCGGGGGAGGCGGCCGGAGCGCAGGATCTCAGCGTCTTGCATGATCTCTTTGCTCAGCAGGTCGGTGTGCGGGGTGGCGGTGACCATCCAGTGGCGGCGGTTCTTCGGGGTCTTGGCACCGGTGAGGGTGCCGGGCGGGAAGAGCGAGAAGTCGCCCTCCGCGCTGACGGTGATGAACGGGACGTCGAAATCGTGCGCGTCTGAGGCGTTGACCATCTCGAGGCCCTTGCCGGTCTGGCGGAGGGGGCGCTCGTTCTTGGCGCCGACGCTGTTGAGGTACCCGTCGAAGAGGTTGCGGCCACGGGCCTTGGCGACCAGCGCGTGGAAGTGGTTGGTCCACGTGTTGAGGTAGATGCCCGACTGCGACTGGCCGATGAGCAGCAGCGTGCTCGTCTTCTGGCCGCCGAGCAGGGTCTTCCGTTCAGCGCGTAGGGCGTTGCCGGTCTGCGTGATGATGTCCCAGGCCAGGCCCTCCTCCGTGCCAGGGATGGACTGGTGGGGGTTGAACGCGGTGGGGTTTGCCGGGTCGGCCTTCAGGGGCACGCGGTTGGGGTCGGGTGTGCCCGAGAGGTTCCAGGTGAGCTTCGCGTTGAAGTTCGTCAGCGCGTCGACATTGATGGGTTTGCTCGTGACACCGACGTACGTGTCACCGCTGGCCATCGTGTGATCGCCGAGGCGTCGCCAGTGGTCTTCGACGTCGAAACCGTTGGAGGCGTTGTAGATGTCGAGCAGCACGACACCCGAGCTCTTTGCCTTGTCGGCGGGGCGACGCACGAGGATCCGGTTCACGTACGGCACGGCCTTGGTCGCCACGGTGACCTTGCCGTTCTTCAGGTCGTAGACGTTGGCGGTGCCCGCGAGGAAGAACTCCTCCTCCACGTATCCCTTCGTCGCCACGTCATAGGGCTGCTTGGCCTTACGCATCGTGTTGTAGGCGTAGCTCGTCGAGTTCTGGGCGATCGGGCCCTCGATCGTGGGCACGGCGCGGAGGCTGGAACGGATCGCCGGGTCGAGCCGCGCGTCGCTGCTCCCGGAGGGGGCTGCGGTGGTGGGGGCTGCGCCAGCAGGGCCTGCCAGCGGCACGACCAGCGCCACGGAGATGGGCAGCGCGAGGGCGGCGACGAGGCTGCGGCGACGAGAGCGGCTACGAACAGCGTGCATGAGGGCTCCTGGGGTGCGCTGGAGTCGTGCGTGATGCGCTGACCCTAATGCGAACTTCGAAGCGCAGGAGTGGGTTTGGGCGAACTGCCAACTACGGCTGCAGGGTGGTGGCGACCGTGACGAGTTTCGTGATCGCGCTCATCGGTGCGGCGACGATGACCTGAGTCACCGTCGTGTTGCCGGCTTGCGAGGCGGCGTTCTCGGCGGGGCTGAGCCCGACGGTGGCGCCTGCGACGCCGGTGAAGGCGGCGGCTGTCGCGAAGGCGAACGGTCGAAGCTTCGCACTGAGCTGTCTGCTGATCATGTCGTACTCCCAGATCCCCTGATGACCTCTGGTACGGCCGCTGTTGGCGTTACGGCCGCGAGAGCAGA
Organism: Dermatophilus congolensis; assembly: GCA_030538115.1. Lineage (GTDB taxonomy): Bacteria > Actinomycetota > Actinomycetes > Actinomycetales > Dermatophilaceae > Dermatophilus > Dermatophilus congolensis_B. Next base: position 8,778 of record JAUNUP010000055.1, read on the forward strand.
ACCAGCATAGGCAGACGTCTTGGACATTAGATATAGACACTTATCCAGGACACAGTTAGATAACACATGCGGTTAATGAACTTAACGGTAAGGGAATAGTCAAGTCGCCAATTAACCGCAGGTAGGGGCGTATAGACGCTTGGTTCAGCGGAGTCGTCACTTGTGAATGACTGGCCAGGTCGGCGTGTCGCACGGTGGACACTTCGCAGGTCAGGCGCTTGATGTTAACGATGCCATAGGCAAGTCATGGCAACCGTCTGTGTTCGAAATGACGTCACGAATACGCCCCGACGGTTTCGCCCGACAGGCCTGGTAACCGAGGCGGATCTCCGCCACCGGTAAATCCCGGTATTCCATCAGATTCAGGGCGGAGGCAGCGCAAGAGAATTGGCCAGCGCGGGAGCGGGAGCGGGGGCGGGGGCGCGTCACGGCCGCGCATGCTCGGCGCCCAACACGCGACGCCGGCGCGGGTCCAGGGTGCGCGCGTTGGCGCGGGGTTCGCGTGTGTTCGCCGGGGTCGCCTCCGGCTCCGAACGAAGCGAGCGCGCGCCTCCGTTGGGGGGCGCGCGCTCGCGGGTGCGTTGCTTGGGCCTGTCAGATGAATGGGCGGCCCAGGGCTCGGTAGACCCAACCGGCCTTCTGCCAGACCGCGGGGTCGAGGGCGTTGCGGCCGTCGATGATGTTGGGGCGCTCGACGACCTCGCGCAGGGCGACCGGGTCGAGATCGCGGAATTCCGACCACTCCGTCAGGTGCAGCACGACGTGGGCGCCGCGGATGGCCTCTTCGGCGGAGTCGGCGTAGGTGAGCTCGGGGGCCACCTTGCGGGCGTTGTCCATGGCCTTGGGGTCGAAGACGCGCACGGTGGCGAAGTCGGCCTGGATCGCGCGGGCCACATCGAGGGCCGGCGAGTCGCGCACGTCGTCGGAGTTGGGCTTGAACGCGGCGCCGAGCACGGCGACGGTGCGGGTGCGCAGGGTGCCGCCGCAGGCCTGGCGGGCCAGGTCGACCATGCGGGTGCGACGACGGTTGTTGATCTCGTCGACCTCGCGCAGGAACGTCAACGCCTGGTCGGCGCCGAGCTCCCCGGCGCGGGCCATGAACGCGCGGATGTCCTTGGGCAGGCAGCCGCCGCCGAATCCGACTCCGGCGCGCAGGAACTTGGGGCCGATGCGGTCGTCGAGGCCGATCGCCTCCGCGAGGCGCACCACGTCGCCTCCGGCCGACTCGCACACCTCGGACATGGCGTTGATGAACGAGATCTTCGTGGCGAGGAACGCGTTGGCCGAGATCTTCACCAGTTCGGCGGTGGAGAAGTCGACCACGAGGCGCGGGATGCCGCTCTCGAGGGGCACGCGGTAGACCTCGTCCATGAGGTCGACGTCGCGCTGTGCGTCGGGGCCGTCGACTCCGTAGACGAAACGGTTGGGGGTGAGGGTGTCTTCAATGCCGAAGCCCTCGCGCAGGAACTCCGGGTTCCAGGCCAGGCGCACCTTGTCGCCGGCGGGGGCGAGCTTCTGCACCCGGTCGCGGAGCTGGAACGCCGTGCCGACCGGAACGGTGGACTTGCCGACGATGAGGGTCTCGCCGTGCAGGTACGGGGCCAGCGACTCGACCGACGCGTACACGTACGACGTGTCGGCCGCGTTCTCGCCCTTGCGCTGGGGGGTGCCGACGCAGATGAAGTGCACGTCGGCGTCGGCGGCCAGGGAGTAGTCGGTGGTGAAGACGAGCCGCCCGGTGGGCAGCACCTCCGCCAGCAACTCCTCGAGACCCGGCTCGTAGATCGACGGCTTGCCTTGAGCGAGGGAGGCGACCTTGGCCTCGTCGACGTCGATAGCGACGACCTCATGACCCAACTGCGCCATGCATGCCGCATGCACTGCGCCCAGGTACCCAGCACCGATGACAGACATTTTCAAAGCCACGCTTGCCACCGTAGCGCGGAGAAATGAAGGAGTTCTTACTCCACGCAGCATTGGGCCGCGCCAGGGTCGATCGTTTACCGAATCCTTGCGTGCGGCAGGCTGTTTGATCGAATGGTGTGACAGTCTGGCCGGCGAGACGCGTCGGTGTATGAGAGAGGGGGAGTCGTGCCGGTACCCGTGGACGATGCGGCCGGTAACGACCCCTTGAGCTTTCCCGCCCTGCGCGGAGTGGCGCCGGCCGGGCTGGCCCTGCGCGTGCTGGCGCGGGCGGCGGATGCGGCGACGGCGTTCTGCTGGTGGGCGCTCGCGACCTCCGGTACGCCGGGCGCGGTGGCCGCGGGGGCGGTGTTCGTGCTGGCGACGGCGCTGATGCTGGGGCGGGCGCAGACTCCGGGGGAGGCGCTGGTCGGTCTCGTGGCCCTCGATGTGGAGACGGGGCAGCCGGCTCCGGGGGCGGCGTTCGTGAAGGTGCTGCTGCAGCTGGTGCTCGTGGTGGCGACCCTGGGGCTGGGCCTGCTCGCGCTGCTGTGGACGACGCGAGGCCCGTTGCGCCGCAACCTCGCCGACCGGGCGACGGGCGTGGTGGTGGTGTCGCTGCGGGCCGACGCCTCGGATGATTTAGATGGCTCGGCCGGCGAGGGGGAGGCGACCGGCTGGGTCTCGGCGGTGGGCCGGGCGCGGTGGGAGGGGCCGGCGCTGGAGTTGCCGACGGACGCCTCCGGCCGCGCGGTGCAGGCACAACTGCAGGTGACGGAGTCGGGCATCAAGGTGAGGGCGGGCACGGAGCGGGTGCTGATCCGCTCCGAGGGCGGAACGGAGACCTGGCTGACCCCAGGCGACGGAGCAGTGGCGCCCCCGGGGGCAACGATCACGTGCGGCGGGGTGGACCTGACGGTGGCGCAGGCGCGGGAGCGAGCCCGAGAGGCGGGCTGAGGGTCGACGCGTGGTCACCGGTACCGCGGTGGTGGTTCTCACGTTCCCGGCGAATCTCGCCTTCGAGCGGGCTCGCCTCGACCGCGGTACACAAAGGTGGCGCCAGATCCTCCGCCTCGCGTTGCTCCCGCGTCACAGGGGCAGGGCCTGTTCCTGCGCCTCGCGGCGCCGGCTCCGTGCGGAAGGAGTGCGCGACCCCTGTTATGTGCCGCGGTAGAGGTTCGTGCAGGTTTCGCGAGGTCGTGCGGCGAGGTGCCCAATGCCACCGCGGTACTGGTGACCGGCGCGCACGCCGAGGCGTGGTTCAGCGCAACAGATCGGCCGCAGAGAGCGCTACGTCGGTGCCGTCGATCGTGAGGGTCACGTCGTCGGCGGTGACGGCGGTGCGGTAGTCGCCTCCGTCGGGGTCGGTGAGCAGGGTGAGCCGCTCCCCGACGGGCGCGTGCCTGTCGATGACGAGGTACGCGGGGATCCCAGCGGTGGCGTATTCACGGCGTTTGGTCAAGAGGTCGGTGCTGCGGTTGCTGGGGGAGACGATCTCGCAGACGAATACGGCGTCGCAGGCGTGTACGAATCGGTGGTGTGTGGCGTGGCTGCGGGCGACGGTCAGGTCGGGCCTGCGCACGGTGGGCGGTGGGTCGTCGTGCAGTGCCAGATCTGCGCCTTGGAGGTAGCACCAGCGGTCGCGGCCGAGGATTCCTCGGAGTAGGTAACCGAGTTCTGCGGCGATGTCGAGGTTGGCGGCGTGCTCGCTCGGTGCCATCTCGGGGACGCCGCGGACGAGCTCCCAGCGTTCGGTTTCGGGACGGGCGGCGGTGAACGCCTCCCACTCATCGAGGGATAGCGGGCGCGTGGTCACGGTGGTCATACGGCTCCTCCTCTCGAGGTGTCCATTCTGCGGGGGCGATCCCGACATTGGCGAGCCTAGGTGGAGAAGTCGCTGGTCGCAGTGGCCGCAGCGGTGGCCTGTGGATGACGACGGGCCTGGTGCGGGGTTGTGGATGAACCCTCGGGTGACCGGCTGGCACGCCGAGTCACAGGCTCAGCGCAACAGGTCGGCCGCAGAAACCGCCACGTCGGTGCCGTCGATGGTGAGGGTGACTTCGTCGGCGGTGACGGCGGTTTGGTAGTTGCCGTCGGTGGGGTCGGTGAGCAGGGTGAACCGCTCTCCGGTGGGGGCGTGCCTGTCGATGACGAGGTACACGGGGATCCCGGCTCGCGCGTATTCGCGGCGTTTGGTGCCCAGGTCGGTGTCGCGGGTCGACGGGGAGAGCACTTCGACGACGAGCGCCACCTGGTCGGGGCTGGCGTACCGGTCGTGGCCTGAGACGCCGTCGCGCAAGATGACCAGGTCGGGTGAAAGGGCCGTGGCGGGGCTGCACTGCTGCGTGACAAGTCCTGCGTCGATGAGCACCCGGCGATCAGGCTCGAGAACGCGCAGGAGACGGGCAAACAGGTTCGCCGCGATGGTGCGGTTGAAGTTGTGTTCGGGAGGTGTCACTACAGGAGTGCCGCTGATGAGTTGCCAACGGCGCTCACTCTGTTCGGCGAAGTGCAGAAAATCATCGAGGTTCATGGCTGCCGGCGGCGGTACCTCGGCGGTGCGGGCGGCTGCGGTGCTCATGCGGCTCCTCCTCTCGGGGTTCCAGTGTGCCGGGCGGGTCCCGGTGTTGGCGAGCGTGCTTACTCGGATGCGGGCGTCGGCCAACTCGTCTCCGTGGGAGCCGGCTTCGCCGGCGTTCCGTGGCACATGTTTCTCAATCACGTCGCGTACCAGCACCTGTGCCACGGAACAATCCCCGGTTGCGACATCACGCTGCCCGGTTGTGGCATCGCGTGACCCTCGCCTACCCCAGGTTTCTCGGATTGGGGGCGTTCGTCACGGGGCGTGACCGGGGGAGTGTCCCATGGCACTTTTGCTGATAGGTGGGCTAAATGAAAAATGTGTGCCATGGGACCGGGCGCGTAGCGGCCGACAGAGGTCGGGGCTCGAGACCTATCGCAGCAGGTCGAGCGCGGAGACCGCCACGGCTGTGCCATCGATGGTGAGCGTCACGTCATCGGCGGTGACGGAGGTGCGGTAGTCGTCTCCGGTGGGGGCGGTGAGCAGGGTGAGCCGCTCTCCTGCGGGGGCGTGCCTGTCGATGACGAGGTACGCGGGGATGCCGGCGCGGGCGTATTCGCGGCGCTTGTCGATGACATCGGTGCGGCGGTTTCCGGGGGAGACGACCTCGACGACGAGGGCTACCTCGCCCGCTCGCACGTAGTGGCTAACCACGGGGATGTCGGTGTGCAGCACCAGAAGGTCGGGATGCCTGACGGTGTCTTCTCCCCGGACGGGCAGGTGTAGGCCCGCGCCGGTGAGGTATTCGCGGTTCCAGCCGAAGGTGTCGACGAGCAGGCGAACCAGGTGCATGGCTGCGGAGTGGTTGGCGGCATGCTCGTTCGGGGCCATGACGGGGACGCCGCGGACGAGGTCCCAGTGCTCGGTCTCGGGGCGGGTGGCGACGAATGCCTCCCAGGCATCGAGTGATTGCAGAGGCCGTGTGGCGGCGCTTGTCATGTGCGGCTCCTCCTCTCGGGGTGTCCATTCTGCCGGGACGATCCTGGCGTTGGCGAGCGTAGGCAGCGAAAGGGCTGGTCGCACTGACCGCAGTGGCGCCCTGTGGATGACGCACGGCCGGAGGTGTCAGATGGTCTGTGTAAGCGGAGGGTCTCCAACCTGAAGGAGATTGAC
>JAUNUP010000016.1 GCA_030538115.1 Dermatophilus congolensis
GTCGTCGCGGAAGTCGCGGCGCCCGTCTCGCTCCCCGCGGCCGTCACGGTCGCTGCGCGGACGCTCCCAGCGTCCGGAACGTTCGGTGCGGTCGTACCCGCGGGAGCTGCGGTCGTCGCGCGTTCCGCGGTCGGTGCGGTCAGTGGTTTCGCCGGCGGCGGCGCGCTCGGCGGCGCGGCGTTCTTCGCGGGCGGTCATCTTGGTGCCGGACTTGCGTGCTTGTGCTTTCTTCGCCGCCGACCAGCGCTGTTTGGTGGCACGACGGCTCGTTCCGGCGGCTGTCGCCGGACGGGGTTTGGACATTAAGTTCTCTCTCACTCGTTCTCGAGGCACGTTCACATGCGAAGGCCGAGGCCTTGCGTTATCGAGAACGAGCCCACCATGGGGTCACGCGCTTAGGGCGTGACGTATCGGGCCGGGAGGCCGCATGTGCCCGGGCACGACAGCGTCGTCGCGTTCGCGGGATTCGCTATGCAGTGGTGTGAAACTCCGTGGCCTCGTACCGACTTCGTCGCGTCACGCACCGGCTCCGTCTAACAGGCCGTGTAATCGAACGGGCGAAGTGTCGAGGCCACACGGGGCCCCTCCTCCCCGTGTGACGCCCGACCCCTTCATCTCGTGGGTCGGCGCCACACGATCGGGGCGGCACCCGCAATCGGTATGACCTAGGTGCTCCGCTCGGTCAGAGCAGCACCCCGTGGGGGCCAATCTACCCCACGGCCGGGTCTCGGCAGAGGGCGGGGTGCGGTTTTCGCGCACACAGAAGTGTTTTCCCTCGCGGGGGAATGCTTGCACCGTCAACCCTTGTTGTGCGGGGCATGACGACCGTGGCACTGACAGAGCAGAACTTCGAGCAGACGATGTCGAGCAACGACATCGTGCTCATCGACTTCTGGGCCGAGTGGTGTGGCCCCTGCCGCCAGTTCGGCCCGATTTTCGAAGAGGTCTCGAGCAAGCACCCCGACATCACCTTCGCGAAGCTCGACACCGAGGCGGAGCAGGGCATCGCCGCGGCCGCCCAGGTCACCTCGATTCCCACGATCATGATCGTCAAGGAGGGGGTGCCGGTCTTCGCCCAGGCGGGCGCCCTCCCGGCGAGCGCTCTCGAAGACCTCATCGCCCAGGCCCGCTCCCTCGACATGACCGAGGTCCGCAAGCAGATGGAGCAGGCCCAAGAGGCCGAGGCCGCCGGCGACCAGCCGGAGAACTGAGCCTGCAGAAGCTCGACAACTGATTCTCCACAAGCACGACTAAGGGGCGGGGCATCCATCTAGATGCCCCGCCCCTTAGTCGTTTCGCCTGCCGTACACAGTGTGAGACGCGAAAGTGGAGGTGGCGGGAATCGAACCCGCGTCCGCCGACGAATGACCAGGGCTTCTCCGGGCGCAGTGCGCTTAGGAGTTTCTCGGCCTCAGGGCTCGCACGCACACGTTCCCTGACTCAGGCCCAGTCGAGTTGATGTCCCGCGCTGCCCCCCGACATGACGGCGCGGTGAGATCTCTAGATGACGCCAGGATCCAGGCCGAGATCACAACCTGGGCTGACGGACTTCCTTATGCGCTCGCTCAGGCGGCGAGGGCGAAGTCGGTGCGCTTGGAATCGGCACCTATTGGTTTGCAGGGAGCGTTTGCGAGATAACCCTGCATCCTCGGCCCGCTTCCCCTGATCCGACGATCGACGTCGAAACCGATCACCCCCATGGGGGCGTCTCACACTGTTCACGTATCAAGCAACTATCGGGCACAACGCCGCCACCGGGGAGTTCTGTTCCCGATAGGCCGGACGAGCGACCTCCAACGATAACTCACGCCGTCAGCCTATGAACGCGCAGGGCTGGCCCGAAGACGACGGTGCCGGACGATCCTCATCGTCCGGCACCGTCATACGTCGGCTAGCGCCTCACCGGCGTCACCGGCGCGACCTCTGCTCAGTCGTCGACGTGCTCGTTCAGTTCGAAGCTGCGGCCGGTGATGATGTTCGGCACAATCTCGACGTAGTAGAACTTCTCGGTGTCGACCCAGGGGTGCAGCGGCAGCGACTCGGCGAACTCGATCTCGTCGCGGTTCTCCAGCCGGCGGGCGACTCCCTTGACGATGACGCTCGTGGCCCGGTGCGCCTCGATCTGGTCTACCTCGAAGGCCACCTCGGAGTTGATCGTCAAGCCGAGCAGCTTGTTGCCGGCCGAGGTGAGAAAGAAGATCCGCTGGTCGGCGACGCAGTAGTTGATCGGCACGATCTCAGGCAACCCGGCGACCGACAGCGCGAGCCGACCGAACCGGTTCGCCTTCAGCAACTCGAACGACGCCTGCTCATCCAAGGCCGTGACGGGCGAGCTCTCTTCAAAAGACATCCCTGTACTCCTGTCGTACGGACCATTCCTCTGTGTGCAGGCTACGTCAGCCGGGACCGTCGGATTCACGGAACAAAGTCCCGGCCTCTCTTACTGGGGCAGAGATCACCAGGAGCCGCCGCCACCGCCACCGAAGCCGCCACCGCCCGAGAATCCGCCGCCCATCGAGAATCCACTACCCCCCGACGATCCGGGAGTCGCGGAACTGGAGGCTGCCGGAACCGAGGTGAACGTGCCCGCAGCAGTCGTGGAGAAGTGGTCGAGGCTGTCGGCCAGGATCATGTAGTTCCACATCATGTTGGTGTTGTGGAAGACGTACCAGGTCGGCATGTCGAGCGCGTAGCCGGCATCGCCTGCCAGTGCTGCGACGTCGTCGAAGACCTTCGCCCAGCGCTCCGAGCAACCGAAGACGATCGCGTACGGCAGGTACCGGCTGAAGATGTTCTGCGCCTCTTCGAACTTGATCTGGTTCGCCTCGGCTGTCTTTAGGTACTGCTCGAAACCGCGTGACTGCGCGAGCATCGCGCTGCCCTTGGCGGTACGGGCAGGCATCCGCTTCGCGAACATCATCATCACGAGGCCGGCCACGATCACGCCACCACCCGCCGCGGCGAGCGCCATCGTCACGCCGTTGCCGGAGCCGTACAACGACCCGACCATGAACGGGATCAACATCAGCCCGACACCGGCGATGAGCACGAACATGCCGAACAACGACCACTTCTGGCGGGTCTTTTCGGGAGACGCGTTGAACCAGCCCTCGTCGACGACCTGGCGGTACATACCCGTCTGCACGTTCTGCAACGTCGACGCGAACGTGTTCTTCAGAGCCGAGAGTCGAACCTCGTCGCCCTTGCGGAAGACGCCGTCGTAGAGACGTTTCTCGTACGGCAGCAACTCGGCGGCGCCGGGTCCCGGGTCAGTACGGAAGAGGATCCAGTCGTCCTTGTTGAGCAGGCCCCGCTTGGTTTCCTCGATACGCAGGTACCCGCGCACGGCCAGGTCGATAAGCGTTGCGCTCACGTCGACCGTGTTGGCCTCTTCGTCGATGAGGGTGCCGACCAGGCCCGGCTTGGTGTCCTGCGGCGGCTCGAACCGCACGGCCACAGGCCCGGCCTTGCCGCGGGTCACAGGGGTGTCATAGTCCTCGGGAGGAAGAACGCCCGGGGTGATGCCCGCGTACTGCTCGTCACGTCCCTTGCGACGGTGCGCAGCTGCCATTCCCGCGATCGAACCGACGACCGCCAGACCTCCGGCACCATAGCCACCGACGGTGAGGCCCGTCTGCGCCCACTGCGGCAGTGACTCGTCGATGGAGGGACCGCCACGGGCGTCGCCTTCGATGACGAGCGGAGTGTCGTCAGCGACCGTCTGGTCGGGGTATTCCGCGAGCACGGAGACGCCGTCGCCGCGGTTCAACGCTCCGGTCGTGAACGTCAGGGTGTCACCCGACGAACGCACCTGACAGCGAGACGTGTCGGTGGAGCCCTCCGGTCCGACGAAGCACATCTGGCGGTTGGCCGCGCCGGGTGCCTTGATCGTGACGGTGGCGCTGTCGATCGCTGCATCCCAGTAGAAACCTACGGGGTTGAGGTAGAGCTCCTGAGTGCGAACCGGGGCGCTGCCCTGCTGCCCGGTCGGCTCGATACCGTTGACGGTGCCGCGAACCGTGTAGTCGATGACGTACGTCTGGTCGCCGCGCACGGTGCGGTCGGGGTCACCGATGCGGATGCGGTAGGCGTTGTCGATGTCTTCGCCCTGGAACTGCGTGGGGGCGCCCGTCGGGCTGCTCACCTTGTCGATCTCGAGGTCGTAGTAGCGGTACACGCCCGGCCGGTTCTCCATGTCACGGCGCACGGTCCACCACACGAAGATGCCCCGCCGCGCCGTGCCCGGTGCGAACGAGTAGTCGATGGTCTCGCGCCCCGACACGGTGCCGTCGGGGTTGAGCGTGTAGTCGATCTGGTAGTGGCGGATGCGGTCTGCGGACTCGCCACTCGCGGCCTGGGCTCCGCCCGGCGCGAGGAGGCCTGCCAGCACCAATCCCGCGGCCATGAAGAGCGTGACCACGAACGCACGAAGCCTCGCGGCCCGCAAGCCTCGCGACCCCGTCGCAGCCGCCTCGCGAACGATCACCGAACTGCCCACCTCAACGCCCCCTCTTGAATGCGTTGCTCATCGCCCGCTCGGCCTCGCGCATGTCTTGCCGCTCACGGAGGGCGTGGCGCTTGTCGTATTCCTTCTTACCCTTGGCCAGACCGATCTCGACCTTGGCCCGGCCCTCTTTGAAGTACAGGGAGAGGGGCACGAGCGTGTGCCCCGCCTCGCGGGCCTTGCCTTCGAGCTTGTCGATCTCGGCGCGGTGCAGCAGCAGCTTGCGCTTGCGCCGCGCCGCGTGGTTGGTCCACGTGCCCTGCGTGTACTCGGGGATGTGCACACCCTCGAGCCACATCTCGCCCCGGTCGACTGTCGCCCAACCGTCCACGAGAGACGCACGCCCCAGGCGCAGCGACTTGACCTCGGTGCCCATGAGCACGAGGCCCGCTTCATACGTCGATTCGATGTGGAAGTCGTGCCGCGCCTTCTTGTTGCGGGCGACGACTGTGATCCCCGATTTCCCGCCGGATTCCTTGGCCATCTCTCCGCTCCCCTGCTCGACCGTCTGCACAACGGTACAAGGCACCCCTGACAGAATCGTTAGCCACCGCTCACCCGCGCCGACGGGCACACCTGTTCAAGCGAGGCAGGCACCCGGAACGTTCCCGATCCGACGCCACGCTCACTACGCTGGGGAGAACCCCGGTACCCAGCTGCCCCGTGTGTGGCGGCAAGGTCACACACGCACGTGACGGGCCACCGAGAGTAGTGAGACGACCAGGGTGAGTACCACCGAGACCAGTAGGAGCACGGGCGCGATCGCGAGCACGTCGGAGCCCGAGATCCACGCGAAATCCGAGAACCGGTCGGCCAGTTGCGAGATGCCGAAGCGCACACCGGCCCACAGGCCCGCGATGGCGAGCCCCGCCCCGACCGTCGTGGCCACGAGAGTCTCGACGAGGAACGGCAGTTGCAGCGCCGATGACGACGCCCCGACCATGCGCTTGATCGACGTCTCGCGGCGCCTGGTCCAGGCGACCTGGCGGATCGTTGTCGAGACGAGCAGCACCATCGCCACCAGCATCACGCCGGCCAGCGCCCAGGCACCGACCTTGAGCAGGTCGAGCACCCTGATGAGGGGGTCGAGCACCTCGCGGATGTCCTTCACTGCGGCGACCCCCGGCATCCCGGCGAAGGCGTCGTGCACGAGCTTGTAGTCCTCGGGGTTCACCAACTTCACGCGGTAGGCCGCAGGGATCGCGTCCTTGGGTGTCTCGGCGAACGTGGGATTGTCGGCGAACTGCTCCTTGAACCGGGCGTACGCCTCGTCCTGAGACTCGTAGACGTGCGAGGCGATCGTCTCGTCGTAGGAGCGCAACAGCTCCTCCACGGCCCCCTGCTGTTGCGGAGTCGCTGCTGCTCCGCCGCAGTTCGGCTCGCTCGACGTCTTGGTGCACAAGAAGATCGAGACTTCGATCTTGTCGTACCAGAACCCTTTGGCCGACTCGACTTGGCGCCCGGCGAGCAGGCCCACGCCGAGAAACACGAGCGAGACCATCGTGACGATCACGATGGAGGCGAACATCGAGGAGTTGCGACGCAGCCCCGTACCGACCTCGCGTGCGAGGAACGTGGGCCTCATCGCGACTCCCCCTTCACGTACCGCCCGCCTGACTCGTCGCGCACGACGCGGCCCTCGTCGAGTTCGATGACCCGCGTACGCATCCTGTCGACCACCCGGTCGTCGTGCGTCGCCATGAGCACGGTCGTGCCCTCGGCATTGATGCCGGAGAGGAGGTCGACGATCTCCTCCGTCGCCCTCGGGTCGAGGTTGCCCGTCGGTTCATCGGCCAGAATGAGCGCCGGCCGTTTCACGAGCGCCCGCGCGATCGCGACGCGCTGCTGCTCGCCTCCGCTGAGCTCGTGGGGCAGACGGTGCGCGAGTTCGCTCAGGCCCACCTGTTCCAGCGTCGACGCCACAGCGGGCGCGATGTCGCCGGGGTTGTGGCCGAGCACGTGAAGTACGTAGGCGACGTTCGAGGTCACGTCGCGGTCCGGCAGCAGGCGATAGTCCTGGAAGACGACGCCGATCTCGCGGCGCAGCGCGGGGATACGGCGCCTGCGCAAGGATCGGATGTCACGCCCGACCGCCTGGATCGACCCTGACGTGACCTTCTCCTCCGCGAGGACGAGGCGTACCAGGGTCGACTTTCCGGAGCCCGAGGCACCGATGACGAAAACGAACTCGCCCTCGGAAACGTCGAAGCTCACGCCGTCGAGTGCCGCGCGCTGCGTGCGCGGGTACTTCTTGACGACGTCGGTGAGTGTGATCACAGGTGAGACCCCCGCATGGTCGGCTGGTACGGGCCCGAAGAACACCCCCCAGTGTCGACCGACTTCCTTGCGACCCGACATCCAGGTTACGCCGCGCCCGCCCGTGGCAGAAACCAAGCGACTCAGGGCGTTTCGCGGGCTGCGCGGGCGGGCGACGCGCCCGGGTGACAGGTCTTTGTCACGGAGAGGAAATGTCAAATTCTCCATTCTCAACCCTGCAGGTCAGCCACGGGGAAATCCGTGAGTGACCAACGTCCCGGATTCGGGCAAGCGTGTGACCTTTCGCAGCGGATCGTGAAAGCCTCGAAGCATGACATCGCAGCGACAGATCGGTGTAACAGAACTCGCCCTGCGCGACGCTCACCAGAGCCTCATGGCCACGCGCATGGCTCTCGAGGACATGGTCGATGCGTGTGCAGACATCGACAAAGCGGGCTACTGGAGCGCGGAGTGCTGGGGCGGCGCGACGTTCGACTCGTGCATCCGCTTCCTCAACGAAGACCCGTGGGAGCGTCTGCGCACGTTCCGTAAGCTCATGCCCAATACCCGCACGCAGATGCTGCTGCGAGGCCAGAACCTGCTCGGCTACCGGCACTACGCCGACGACGTGGTCACCCACTTCGTGGAGAAGGCCGTCGAGAACGGCATGGACGTCTTCCGTGTGTTCGACGCCTTGAACGACCCGCGTAACCTCGAGCACGCGATCGCCGCTGTGAAGGCTGCGGGCGGACACGCCCAGGGCACGGTCTGCTACACCACGAGCCCCCTGCACACGGTCGAGCGCTACGTGTTCCTGGCCAAGCAGCTCGCAGACATGGGCGTCGACTCGATCGCCGTCAAGGACATGGCCGCGCTGCTCAAGCCACAGGCCGCCTTCGACGTCGTCTCGGCCATCAAGGCCGAGCTGCCCGACATGCAGATCAACGTGCACTGCCACTCCACCACCGGCGTCACGCTGGTGTCGCTGATGAAGGCCATCGAGGCCGGCGCCGACGTGGTCGACACCGCGATCAGCTCGATGTCGCTCGGCCCGGGGCACAACCCCACCGAGTCGCTGCACGAGATGCTCGAGGGCACCGGCTTCGTCGCCGACCTCGACAAGGACCTGCTGCGCAACATCAAGCGCCACTTCGCCCAGGTGAAGCCGCGCTACAGCAAGTTCATGAGTAGCTACACCGTCGACACCGACATCTTCGACAGCCAGATCCCCGGCGGCATGATCTCGAACATGGAGTCCCAGCTCAAGCAGCAGGGCGCCGCCGACCGTCTGCAGGAGGTGCTCGAAGAGGTCCCGCGCGTTCGCAAGGACGCCGGCTACCCGCCCCTGGTCACCCCGAGCAGCCAGATCGTCGGCACCCAGGCCGTGTTCAACGTGCTCATGGGCAAGTACAAGATCCTCACCGCCGAGTTCGCCGACCTCATGCTCGGCTACTACGGCGAGACGATCGGCGAGATGGACCCCGAGCTCGTCGAGCTGGCCAAGACGCAGACCGGCAAGGAGCCGATCACCTGCCGCCCGGCCGACCTCATCGACAACGAGTGGGACACGCTGAAGGAGGAGGCGTCCAAGCTCGAGGGCTTCGACGGCACCGACGAAGACGTGCTGACCCACGCGATGTTCCCGAAGGTGGCCCCTGGCTTCTTCAAGTCGCGCCCCGAAGGCCCCAAGAACGTCGGCCAGGACCCGGAGGAGGCGGAGGCCGAGCGCCTCGCCAAGCTCGGAGACGGCAAGTCCGGCCCGGTCCGCGTGCCCATCAACTACTCCGTGACCGTGGGTGGCAAGACGCACTCGGTCTCCGTCAAGCCGGTCTGACCGGTTCGTCCCACGGATCAAGGAAGGAACTCAGATCGATGGCTGACAAGCCGAAGACCATGCAGGACCGCATCGCGGAACTCCGCGAGAAGCGTGCCGAGTTGGAGGCCGGTGGCGGCGAGAAGCGTCACGAGAAGCAGCGTGCACAGGGCAAGATGACCGCGCGTGAGCGCGTCGCAGGCCTCGTCGACGAGGGCAGCTTCGAAGAGATCGGGCTGTTCGCGCAGCACCGCACCACGATGTTCGGCATGGACAAGGCGGTCATGCCGGCCGATGGTGTCGTCACCGGCACCGGTACCGTTCTCGGCCGCCCGGTGCACGTGGCGAGCCAGGACTTCAGCGTCGCCGGCGGTTCCGCCGGTGAGAAGCACTCCGAAAAGGTCGCCGACCTGCTCAAGAGCGCCCTGGAGAACGGCACCCCGTTCGTCTTCATCAACGACTCCGGTGGTGCCCGTGTGCAGGAGGGAATCGACTCCCTCGCCGGCTACGGCAAGATCTTCTTCCAGAACGTCAACCTCTCGGGTGCCGTGCCGCAGATCTCGATCATCGCCGGCCCGTGTGCCGGTGGTGCGGCCTACTCCCCCGCGCTGACCGACTTCATCATCCAGACGCAGAAGTCGCGCATGTTCATCACCGGCCCCGACGTCATCAAGCAGGTGACGGGCGAGCAGGTGAGCGCCGAAGACCTCGGTGGCCCGAACGCGCACATGTCCCGCTCCGGAGTCACGCACTTCGTGGCCGAAGACGATGAGCAGGCCCTGCTCATCGCCAAGAAGCTGCTGTCGTTCTTGCCGAGCAACAACTCCGAGATGCCGCCGGTACTCGAAGGCAACACGACCGTCGAAGACATCCCCGAGCTCAACGACATCCTCCCCGAGGACGCGAAGAAGGGGTACGACATCCGCGAGGCGATCGCGCTGATCGTCGACGACGCCGACTTCCTCGAAGTGCAGGCCGGCTGGGCGATGAACATCGTCGTCGGTTTCGCCCGCATCAACGGTCGCAGCATCGGCGTCATCGCGAACCAGCCGAACTACCTCGCCGGTGCGCTCGACATCGACGCCTCCGACAAGGTGTCGCGGTTCGTGCGCTTCTGCAACGCATTCAACATCCCGCTGGTCAACCTGGTCGACGTGCCCGGCTTCCTGCCCGGCGTGCAGCAGGAGTACGGCGGCATCATCCGCCACGGCGCCAAGATGCTGTTCGCCTACTCGGCGGCCACCGTCCCGAAGATCACGGTCGTGCTTCGCAAGGCGTACGGCGGCTCGTACCTGGCCATGTGCTCCAAGGACCTGGGTGCCGACCGCGTGCTCGCCTGGCCGACCGCAGAGATCGCGGTCATGGGCGCCGAGGGCGCGGCGGGTGTGGTCTTCCGCAAGGAGATCGCCGACGCCGAAGACCCGGCGGCCAAGCGCGCCGAGCTGGTTCAGCTCTACCGCGACGCATTCGCCACCCCGTACGTGGCCGGTGCTCGCAGCCAGGTCGACGACATCATCGAACCGGCTCAGACGCGCCGCGCCATCGCGCGCGCTCTCGAGCAGCTCATCAACAAGCGCGACATCCGGCCGCCGAAGAAGCACGGCCTCATCCCGATGTGATCGGCCCCCGGACTTCAAGGAGCATGTAATGAGCGAGAACGTCTCGGCGGTGGACATCCAAGAACTCGCCTCGATGGTCGAGCAGTTGACCGCGCGGGTCGGGTTTCTGGAGAACCAGCTGAAGCTGCACCACGACCCCGACGAGGTCACCGAGGAGATCATGCTGGCCATCTCGGCTGCGATCGCCGCGTACCTCGGCAAGCGGGCCACCATCAAGCAGGTGCACTTCGCGGGTCGCGGTAGCGGATGGGCCAGCCAAGGCCGTTCGCAGATCCAGCAGTCGCACGCCATCGTCCCGAACCGCTGAACGACCCGAGAAGTAGGGGAGAAATGAAACTCAAAGTCACTGTGAACGGGTCGGTCTACGACGTCGAAGTCGAGGTCGAGGAGGCCCCCAAGCCGAAGCTGGGCACCATCATGGTGGGCGGCTACGGCGGCGGTATCCCTGCCCCGACCACTGCGAAGGCCCCGGCCAGCTCGTCGAGCTCTCTGACCGCCAACATCGCGGGCACCGTCGTCAAGGTGCTCGTCGAAGACGGCGCACAGGTCAAGTCCGGCGACACCCTCCTCGTTCTCGAGGCCATGAAGATGGAGACCGAGGTGACCGCCCCCAAGGACGGCACCGTCGCCCAGGTGGCCGTCGCCGTCGGCGACGCCGTCGGCTCGGGCCAGGTGCTCATCGAATGGGCCGAGAACGACTGACCTGACGGGCTTGACCCGAATGGACGTCAGTAGGGCCGGACAGCGTATTCGCTGTCCGGCCCTACTTTCATATGTGGCTTTGGTGGTCTCGCCGGCCCGGTAAGCCGACAGCCGTCAGCGGCGGCCTTCGTCCGACGGCGCCGTGATGATCGCGACCGGCGCTTGCGAGCCGTGCAGCACGCCGCGGCTCGTAGAGCCCAGCAGCAAGCCCTTGAACCCTCCGCGTCCGCGAGAACCCACGACGACCAGACGCGCGTTGCGGCTCAGCTCCACCAGGGTGCCGGAGGGGCTGCCGTGACGCGACACCTTCGTGACGACGACATCGGGAAACTCGGCAGACACCTCGTCGACGACGTGATCGAGCAGTTCGTACGAGGCCTTCTCGACGGCGGCGGCGAGTTCGGCGTGTGCCGCGTCGCTCTGCGTCCACGAACGCATCGCACCCCAGGCATGAACAACGGTGACGGGAGCCCCGACCTCAGCAGCTCGCGCCATCGCGAATCGAAATGCGACCTTGCCGTCATCGCCTGCATCGACACCGACCACGATCGGGCCCTCGGTCAGCGCCGGTACGGTCTTGGGTACGACGACGACCGGCCCGCGCGCGTGAGCGGCGACCGCGTTCGAGACGCTGCCGAGCATGAGCCCGGCGATCTCGCCGCGACCGCGGCTACCGACGACGACGACCTCGGCGGTCTCCGACGCCTCGATGAGCACGCGCGCAGGCGAGTCGGTGACGGTGAAGCCCTCGACGGTGAGATCGGGGTGCGACCCCTTCAACTGTTCGAGACCGGCCTTGAGTTCGCGGCCGGCGGCCTCGTCGAGGATGTCGCTGGCAGGGTCGAACCAGCTGCCGTCACCCACCGCGGGTGCCGGCAGCTGGACTGCGGTCATGATGCTGACGACCAGCGATCGCTTCGCACTGTAGTTCGCGGCCCAGTCCAGGGCATGTGACGCAACGGGCGAACCGTCGAACCCCACGACCACTCGGCCCTCGAATGACTCCGGCATCGACATGGCGACCTCCCTGGCGTCAGAAACGTACTGGTCACTCTACTGCGATGATCGAGAACTCGCGCCGGGCTGCGTCACTACTCGATTCAGGAACGGCGCCCCTGGCCGAGCAGCCCGCCGAGGGCGCCGCCGATGAGGTCCTGAAGGAAGTCGCCGGAGCCGCCGGCCGCTGAGGTCGTGCGTCCCTGCGGGGCGGCCTGGCCACCACCGAGAACCTGCCCGAGCACATCGAGCAGCGACCCGCCCAATCCACCCGACTGATCCACGCCGGCACCTGCACCTGCACCCGCACCTGCACCGGCGCGGCTCGCGTCGATGCGCTTGGACAGGTACGACAGCACGAACGGAGCAAGGATCGGCAGCAGCTTGCCGATGAGCTGCGTGTTCACGCCGCTGCCCCCGAGTCCGCCGAGCTGGTGGACGACGTCGTTGCGGCCCTGGCCGAAAACGTTGTCGACGATGCGCTCGCCGTCGCCGGTGTCGACAGCGTCGAGAGAGACGCCGCCGTCGGCGAGCGACGGGTCGTGCTGGCTGACTGCGTTGACGAGCGATGAGAGGCCGGCCGAGTCCGCAGCGTTCGCGTTCATCCCGGCGAACAGCGACGGAAGCGCGTAGCCGACGGCCTCCTCGGCCTGTGCGCGATCGACGCCGAGTCGAGCGGCGATCTCATCCATGGGCAGATTGTTGACGAGGTCATTGATCGTGTTCACGAGGCACACAGTAACGGGCGCCCCAGCCCACCACTAGCCGGGATCTGGCCACTCTGCTCAGTCGTGATCGCCCATGCGCTTCCAGCGGATGCCCGCCTCGATGAATGCGTCGATGTCGCCGTCGAATACGCCGGAAGTGTTGCCCACCTCGTATTCCGTACGCAGATCCTTGACCATCTGGTACGGGTGCAGCACGTACGAGCGCATCTGGTCGCCCCAACTCGCCTTCACGTCTCCGGCGAGCTCCTTCTTGGCCGCCGCTTCTTCCTGCTGCTTGAGCAGAAGCAGGCGCGACTGCATGACGCGCAGGGCGGCGGCGCGGTTCTGGATCTGGCTCTTCTCGTTCTGCATCGACACGACGATGCCGGTGGGCAGGTGGGTCATGCGCACGGCGGAGTCGGTCGTGTTGACGCTCTGTCCACCAGGGCCGGAAGAACGGAAGACGTCGATCTTGAGGTCGTTCTCGGGGATCTCGATGTGGTCGGTCTGCTCGATGAGCGGGATGACCTCGACCGCCGCGAACGACGTCTGGCGGCGCCCCTGGTTGTCGAAGGGCGAGATGCGCACCAGACGGTGCGTGCCGGCCTCGACTGCGAGGTTGCCGTAGGCGTACGGCACGTTGACCTCGAAGGTCGCCGACTTCAGCCCAGCCTCTTCGGCGTAGGAGGTGTCCATCACTTTGGTCGGATAACCGTGCCGCTCGGCCCAGCGCAGGTACATGCGCATGAGCATCTCGGCGAAGTCGGCCGCGTCGACACCTCCGGCGCCTGCACGGATCGTGATGACCGCCTCACGCATGTCGTAGTCACCCGAGAGCAGGGTCTTGACCTCGAGTTCGCCGACCGCTTTTCGGATCGCGGTCAGTTCGGCGTCGGCCTCGGCAAGGGTCGCGTCATCGTTCTCTTCGCGGCCCATCTCGACGAGAACCTCGACGTCCTCGATGCGCTGCTCAAGGGTCGTGATGCGCTCCAGCTCCGAGTTCGCGCGCGACAGGCTCGACGTGACCTTCTGGGCTTTCTCCTGGTCGTCCCACAGATCAGGGGCTGCGGAGGCCTGCTCGAGTTCGGCGATCTGCGCGCGCAACGCCTCGACATCGGTCACCTCGCGCACCGACGCCATCGTCGTCTTGAGCTCGGTCAGTTCGCTGTCGAAGTCGGTCGCCATAAACGCCAAGATTACGCGACACTCCGGGCACCCGATGACCGGCCACGGCCCTAGAGCAGTGGATAGAACGGAGACAGCAGCTTCTCGACCACGCGCACGTAGCCCGGCCGCCCCTGCCAGTCGTCGAGGGTGAGCTGGTGGCAGTTCGACAGGTCGATGCTGAAGATCTGCTCCATCCGCTCGGCGAGGTCGTCGCTGAAGATCTCGAGGTTCACCTCGAAATTTCCCATCATCGAGAGACGGTCGATGTTGGCCGTGCCGATCGTGCTCCACCGGCTGTCGACCGTGGCCGTTTTGGCGTGCACCATGGCTCCCCGATAGAGCCAGATCGTCACACCGCCGCGCAGTAGAGACTCGTAGTAACCGCGCGCCACCCAGTCGGCGATGATGTGGTTGCTGTACTCGGGTACGACGATCCGCACATCGACCCCGCGTGCGGCTGCGCGGAGCAGTGCGGAGTGGATGTCGGCGTCGGGGATGAAATAGCCCTGCGTGATCCACACGTGCGAGACGGCGCGCTCGATGGCGCCCAGATACAGACCGCGCACCGGAAAGAGCAGACGCGGCGGATCGTTGCGGGCCGAGAGAATGCGCGCATCCCAGTCGTGGCTGCCCTTCTCCGGCAGCAGCGGCATGTCGCGCTTGCGGTAGGCGTTCCAGAAGTCGACGAATGCGTCTTCGAGCTCCCAGACCGCCGGTCCCTCCACTGCGACGTGGGTGTCGCGCCAACTGGTGCCGTACAGGTCTCCGACGTTGTAGCCGCCGACGAAGCCGACCTCGCTGTCGACCACGAGGATCTTGCGGTGATCGCGGCCCCAGACGCGCATGTTGGGTGTGAGCATCTGCCACTGGAACATGCGGTACTTCAGAACGTGTACGGTCTCGGGCAGTCGGTAGAAGCGCGGGTCGACCACGAGGTTGGCGAATTCGTCGTAGACGACGCAAACGAGCACGCCGCGCTCGGCGGCCCTGATCAGCGCCTCCTTGAAGCGCGTGCCGATCGTGTCGCCCTTCCAGATGTACGACTCGAAGTACACGGTCGTGCGCGCGGCATCGATGGCGGCGAGCATCGCCTCGTAGGTCTCGTCACCCGCGGTGAACACCGTGAGGTGATTGCCGGCGACCTCGACGGTGTGGGTCTGCCCGCGCGGAAAATCACCGGACGGAGGCGAACGGTGCTTTCGCACGGCGTCCACGGTGAGCACCGCGGCGGCGGCCCCCACCTGGGCCATCCCGATCGCGGCCGCTGTCCACCCCACGGCACGCATCACTCGTGAGCGTGTACCTCGTGGCCTGGGCGACATGCACTCACAGTAGCGAAGCGCCGCTTGAACGCCCGGGCGCGACGGGGCCCATTCTCAGGCCCCACTCTCGTTGTGTCGTATCGAAGTGCGTACACGAGCAGGGGTGCTTCGAACCGCTGCTTGCGCCTACCCTGGTCGGAAATCCGGTCATAGAGTCGTGCCGGACTCGCGACTGACTCGGCCCCCGGAAGGAGGCGCTGTGGGAGTGCGGGTGTACCGCCGTGATGGCGGCGTCGACGTGTACGGACATGCCGGAGACGGCGAATGGACGGCTCGCCGCGACGAATACAGCGGCACCCTGCTCGTCGCCTACCTGCGCGCGGGCAAGTTCGAAGAGGTCCGCCGGTTCTACCGCACCGAGGAGTGGAGCAAGGTCGTCATCAACTGACGGCTGCAGGCACCTGAGACATCAGCCACGCGACCGCCTCTTGGGCAGACCACCCGTTCGGGTGCGCCTCGAGCAGGCGGTGCGCCCCGTCGAGATCCTGCCCCAAGGTGACGGCCGGGATCTCGTCGTACCCGTCTTTACGGTTCTGGCCGAGACCGATGTTCGCCATGAGCCCGTTGCACAGACACTTGCGGCCCACCGTCTCTTCGATGCTGCCGCCCTTCTTGAGGTAGGCGTCGACAGGCTCGGCCGGGCAGCGGTAGCCGACCTTGCCGTCGGCCCGCTCGAACGGCGTGCGCAGGTACGACAGGTCGCACAGGCGCGGCCGCTGCTCGTAGATCTCGGGCTCGGACATCGTGCCGGGCAGGGTGGCGACCTTGAACGGGAAGCCTGTGGGCGAAGCGCGCGGGTCGTTGCGAACGACGAGCGAGTCGTCGCCGAGAGCGCCGAGAAGCTGGCCGAGCACCGGCTTCGAGAGCCCGCTGTCGTTACACAGCGCGAACACGGTGCCGCATTGCACTCCCTCGGCACCCGCCTCCACCGCGCGAGCGACCGCCTCGGGGGTGCCGAATGCGCCCGCCAACCAGAACGGAAGGCCGACCTCGGCGACCTTGGCCAGGTCGGCCATGTCGCGTGCACCGTAGATGGGCTGCCCGTCGTCGTCGAGCGCCATCTTGCCGCGCGGCGGGGCACTGTGACCGCCTGCCACGGGCCCCTCGACGATGAACCCGTCGGGGCGGATGTCTTCGTCGCGGTACAGGTACGTGGCTAGTGAATGCAGCGAGATGATCGCGAGGAACTGCGGCCTGTTCAGCACAGGCAGGTGTTCTCCGAGTACCTCGACCGGGTCGATGCGCGACGTGTGCGTGCGGGTCGCCCCGACCACGTCGATCGTCAGGCCGCCGGGCTGTCCTGCAGCGAACGCGCGCAGCAGCGCCGGGATCTCACGAGGAATGCCCGCACCCATGAGCACGTAGTCGACGTCGGCGATCATCGAGCCGAGCGCGGCACTGGCCGTGGCCATCTGGATCTTCTCGAGGAAGTTGATGCCGATGACACCGTCGTGACCCTCTTTCGCGAGCCAGACCTCCGCGAAGTTGCCGAGCACCGACAGTTCGACTGCGTTGCGGGAGGTGTCGATCGTCAGCGTCGGGTTGGGTCGATACGGCTTGCCCTGCCGCCCCTCCGGCAGATAGAAGCGGTCGAGGTTGCGCTGCACCATCTCTTGGTCGGGAAACTCGGCCAACGCCCTGCGGTAGTGACCACCCGGGTCACCGTCTTGCAGCGTGCGCGCGAGCACGCAATCGAGCGCGGTGCCGGAGACGACACCCATCTGGCCTGCCAGCGACACCTGCCGCGCCAGCTGCCACGATGAGACGGCGACCCCCATGCCTCCCTGGATGATCGTCGGGTGCTGGCTCGTCACGAGGTTCCTCCTGCTGGTCGGCCTGTCTGACTGCGAAGGATCGACCTTCGAGCACGTAACCTACGTTCCCGTAGGTTACGTGCTGCGCGAGTGGAGCGTCCACCTTGTCGCAAAAAGATCAGGCCCGATTTCAGGACAGCACGCCGGGGCCGGCGCTGCCTGCGAGAAGAGAATGATGGTCGAGCGCACGAAGACCGACCAGGCTGCCGCACCGTAGCCGTGGTGGTCGCGCGCGGATGCTTGGGATACCACAACTGAATCCCGAGGGCAACGATCGACAGAAGATTCCATTCGGGCCATCTCGAGCGGCGGTCGGCAACTCGCCAGTAGCCCACAAACCGGCACGTCACGACCTCGGACTGTCACCACACGTACGCTGGCCTGCGAGTCTGCGGGCGCGACCCGTCACCGAGAGCCGCGCGAGTGGTCGATATACCAGACCACTGAAGGAACCTACGTCTCACATATGCGCAAACTCTGGGAAAACTCTTCCCCTCGAATCGAGAACCTGTGATCCTATAGACAATCCAACTGCTTGACCGAGGACATGCATGCCCTCACGAGCAGGCGACCTCTCGGCAACCGGTCACAGACGATCATCCGCCGGATAAGGTCTCTGCCCGTCGGAGATGCACGTTCGTTGATGCTCCTGGAAGGCTCTTTCGAGCCGTGCGGGGCGGGCGCAATGGAGCGCGACGAATTGGTTCTCGGATGCGGTGGCTTGCCGATGGAGGCTGGCCCCGGACGCTGTAGGGCTGACCACATCGACCCCGAGAAGTCATCGGAGCCGGTGCGCGCAGCCGTGCGAGCGTCCGACACCCAACGGCGTCGCGGGAATTTTTGCGTTCACGTGTGCGTCTTGGATGTGAGCCGTCTTTCCGCGTGGGAGCTCGACGATGAGCCCGCGTGATGCCCCCGTCGAACGAGCGCCGTTGCAGCAGGAGCGTTCTTCGACAACCACTTTACTTCAAGGAGCACCCCCTCATGGACTGGCGTAACCGCGCTGCCTGCCTGACCGAGGACCCCGAGCTGTTCTTCCCCATCGGCAACACGGGCCCCGCCCTTCTTCAGATCGAAGAGGCCAAGGGCGTCTGCCGTCGTTGCGATGTCATCGACACCTGCCTTGCCTGGGCCATCGAGTCCGGCCAGGACGCAGGCGTCTGGGGCGGCATGTCCGAGGACGAGCGTCGCGCTCTCAAGCGTCGCAACGCCCGCGCCCGCCGCGCAGGCTGATCGCACCTCTCGCAAGAGCAGCAGCAACAGCACCACCACAGAACCGCATCACAACGCGCGAACGGCGCAGGCAACACTCCGGATCACCCGGCCGTTGCCTGCGCCGTTCGACGTAGCCGGGCGGTGAAACGCACCATCGTGCCGCCCTCGGGACGCGCCGACCAAGTGATCGTGCCCTTGAGGTCTTGCACGAAGGCGCGAACGATCTGCGTGCCCAGACCCGAGCGGCCGGGCTTGAAACCCTCAGGCAGCCCTGCTCCGTCGTCGAGGATCTCGACCTCGAGCGAGCGCGGTTCCAGCGACGAGACCCGAAGCACCACAGATCCGCCCTCAGGACCGAAGGCGTGATCGACGGTGTTCTGCACGATCTCGGCCAGCACCATCGCGAGCGCCGTCGCGTCGTCGGCGGCGAGGTCGCCGAAGCGCCCCTCCTTGGCCCACGAGATCGTTCCCCCCGCCACCTCGAGAATGGCGTTGACCACGCGCGTCGCGATCTCGTCGAACGCGACGACCTCCTCCAGGCTTCGGCTCAACGTGTCGTGCACGAGCGCGATCGTGGAGACGCGACGCCCCGCCTCCACCAACGACGCCTGAGCCGACGCATCGCTGACCCGCCGGGCCTGTAGGCGCAGCAGGGCGGCCACTGTCTGCAGGTTGTTCTTCACCCGGTGGTGAATCTCGCGAATCGTCGCATCCTTGGTGAGCAGTTGCTGCTGCTGGCGACGCAGTTCGCTGATGTCACGGACGAGGATGATGGCACCCGCCCTGGCCCGGTTCTTACGCAGCGGGACCGCACGCATCGCGAGCACGCCGCCGTTGGCCTCGATGTCGGTACGCCAAGCAGCGCGGCCCATCGTCACCAGCGGCAAGGTCTCGTCGACCGTCGTGTGGTCTTCGAGCACGTCGGTGACGACCTGGCTCAGGTATTCGCCCTTGATCGTGCCGACGTGCCCGATGCGCTTCATGGCGCTCGTGGCGTTCGGCGAGATGAAGTCGACCACCCCGGCGGTGTCGAGGCGGATCACCCCGTCGCCGACGCGCGGGTTACCGTGCCGCTGGCTCTTCGGGTCGCCGGAGAGCGGAAAGTCGCCGTCGCGGATCATCGTGAACAGCGTGTCGGCCGACGAGCGGTAGACGAACTCCATCGGCCCGGGGATCCGTAGGTGCGAGCGGTCGGAATGCCGGGTCACCACGGCGATCGGGACTCCGCGATGCACGACTGGTACCGCCTCGAAGCGGCGGATCGGGCCGTCCATCTCGTGGCTCGCCGTGATCGTCGTACGCGACGAGACGGCCTGTTCGAGCACCATCTGACGAGTCGGGCGTGCCCACTTGCCCACCAGGTCGTCGTAGAAGAAGAGCGCGCCGGTGTTCGGGCGCACGTGCGCGGCCACCCGCCAGTTGAGGCTTCCGGGGCCGGGGGGCAGGTTCTCGGGTAGGCCCGACAGCACGTCGGTGTATTCCACACCGGCTTCGCTGCCGTCCGCGTTCGTCGCGTCGGGTTCTGCGCGCACCCACAACAGCAGATCGGCCACGGACAGGTCGGCGATGAGCTGCCAGTCGGCGATGAGCATGTGCAGCCAGTCGACGTCAGCGCTTCGCAGCGCCGGCGCCAGCCGCATGGAGTCTCTCAATCCCGACATGTCGCAAGGGTAACGCCGCAGGCCCGCTCACCGGCGAGCCGCCTCGGTCAGGCCAGCACGGAGGCGGCGCGCACCACCCCCCGCAGGCTCCGGACGGCGACCGACACGGGGGCCAGCCCCACGTCCTCCAGCCCCTCGATGCTGCGCATCATCACCGCGAGCCTGGAGAGGATCTCGTCGTGGCTGCCGGCCCACGACTCCACCCGCTGCTCCGCGGGCTGGGAGGCGTCGGTGGAGGCGAGCACGACCCGCGTGATGCTCTTGAGGACGTCGTACAGGTCGTCGCGCAGCGACGCCCGTGCCAGGGCCGCCCACCTGTCTTCGCGATCGAGGTCGCCGACATGGTTGAGGAGTTCACCCACCCTGAACCTGCCGAGCGCCGCGAAGTACACGTCGGCGACGGCGTCGAGTTCGTCGTTAGCGTCGCGGGCACTCTCGGAAGCGCCGTCGGCCGTCCCCTTCTGAGCCTCTTGGGCCAGCTCGACGATGTCGAGGCACGAGAACAGGTACATGAGCGTGGCGGCCGAGCGCGCGGTCTCCTCCGGAACTCCTTGCTCGACCCAGCCCTGCATGGCGGCCTCGAACTCGGCGAGCTCCCCCTCGGGCAGCAGGCTCGAGATCCTCGGGCCGAGCTGCGCCACGGCACCGGCGAACCGATCGATCTCGGCGCCGATGTCGAGGGAGGCCGGCCGGTTGGTCACCCACCAGCGAACGGTGCGGTCGAGCAACCTTCGGAAGGCGAGGTACAGGGAGGCTTGCGTGTCGGTGGACACCACATTGTCCAGCGCCTCGACGGCGGCCAAGTACGAAGGCTGGTCGAAGACCTCCGCAGCGATCGCGTAGGCCTGCACGATGCGGGCGACGGAGGAGTCCGTCTCTTCCTGGGCACGGAACACGAACGTGATTCCACCGCGGTTGACCAGCGCGTTGGCCAGCGAGTTGACGACGATCTCGCGGCGCAGCGGGTGCGAGGCGAGACGAT
This sequence comes from Dermatophilus congolensis, assembly GCA_030538115.1. GTDB lineage: Bacteria > Actinomycetota > Actinomycetes > Actinomycetales > Dermatophilaceae > Dermatophilus > Dermatophilus congolensis_B. Next base: position 20,759 of record JAUNUP010000016.1, read on the forward strand.
CGGAGAACCGGTCGGTGAGCGCTGCCGGGAAGTACTCGGCCACGTACCTGTCGAGCCACGGCTGGTCGGGCAGCGACGTCTCGATGAGATCGCGTTTGAGGGCGAGCTTCGAGTACGCCACGAGAACCGACAGCTCCGGCGTGGTCAGCGCCGAGCCGCGCGTGACCCGCTCCTCGATCACCTCGTCGCTGGGGAGGAATTCGAGTTCCCTATCGAGTTCTCCGCGCTCGCTGAGCCAGTTCATGAACCGCAGGTGTGGCCCGACCATGCCCGAACGCTGCGCCTTCGCGTTGGCGAGCAGCACGTTCTGGTCGTAGTTGTCGCGCAGCACGGCGGCCGCGATGTCGTCGGTCATCGAGGCGAGGAGTTCGTTGCGCTGTTTGCGGGTCAGGTCACCCGAGGCCTCGACTTCGCCGAGCAGGATCTTGATGTTCACCTCGTGGTCGGAGGTGTTGACGCCCGCCGCGTTGTCGATGGCGTCGGTGTTCAGCAGCACCCCGTTCAGAGCGGCCTCGATACGGCCTCGCTGGCTGAATCCGAGGTTTCCGCCCTCGCCGACGACTTTGCAGCGCAACTGGTCGCCGTCGACACGCACGGCGTCGTTGCCCCGGTCTCCGATCTCGGCGTTGGTCTCGGTCGATGCCTTGACGTAGGTGCCGATGCCTCCGTTCCAGAGCAGGTCGACCGGGGCTCGCAGCACCGCAGAGACGAGGTCGGCCGGTGTCATCGAGGCAGGCCCGTCGAGTCCCAAGGCGGTCGCCATCTGTGGCGTGACCTCGACGGACTTGGCCGACCGCGGAAACACTCCCCCGCCTTCGGAGATGAGGGCCCGATCGAAGTCGTCCCATGACGAGCCGGCCAACTCGAACAGGCGGCGCCGCTCGGCGAACGTCGATGCGGCATCCGGCTCCGGATCGACGAAGACGTGCCGGTGGTCGAAGGCCGCGACGAGCCGGATGTGTTCGGAGCGGAGCATGCCGTTGCCGAACACGTCACCGCTCATGTCGCCGACGCCGACCACCGTGAAGTCCTGCGACTGAACGTCGACGCCCAGCTCACGGAAGTGCCGCTGCACCGACACCCAGGCGCCGCGCGCCGTGATGCCCATGCCCTTGTGGTCGTAGCCGGCCGAGCCTCCGGAGGCGAACGCGTCGTCCAGCCAGAAGCCGTACGAGATCGCGACCTCGTTGGCGATGTCGGAGAAGCTCGCGGTGCCCTTGTCCGCCGCGACGACGAGGTACGGATCGTCGCCGTCGTGGCGTACGACGCCCTCCGGCGGGATCACGGCATCGCCCTGACGGTTGTCGGTGAGGTCGAGCAAGGCGCCGATGAAGATGCGGTACGCCGCGACGCCTTCGGCCCGCCACGCGTCGCGCTCACTCGGGTCGGGCAGCCGCTTCGCGTAGAAGCCGCCCTTGCTGCCTGTGGGCACGATGAGGGCGTTCTTCACCATCTGTGCCTTGACCAGGCCCAACACTTCGGTTCGGAAGTCCTCGCGGCGGTCGCTCCAGCGCAACCCGCCGCGTGCCACGGCCCCGAAACGCAGGTGCGTGCCTTCGACCCGCGGATTGTACACCCACACCTCGACGGCCGGGAGCGGCTCGGGCACGCCGGGCACCTCGGCGGGGTGCAATTTGAGCGCCAGAGTCGCGCCCGCGCGGGGCGCATAGAAATTGGTGCGTTGCGTCGCCAGGATCACGGCGACGAACCTGCGCAGGATCCTGTCTTCGTCGAGCACAGAGACATCGGCGAGCATCGCCTCGATGCCTTCGACGATCGCGTCGCAACGCTCACTACGACCTGCAGTGTCGTCAGCGGCCCCGTCGGTATCACCGGAGCGCTCGGCATCGGCCTGCGAGTCGGCCTGCGCATCAGCCGGTGCGAATCGGGCCTCGAACAAGCCGACCAGCTCGGCCGCGATGCCGGGGTTGGCCAGCATCGCGTCTTCGGCGTAGGCCTGGCTGTACGTCGTACCGGCCTGACGTAGGTAGCTCCAGATGGCGCGCAGGATCACGACCTGCCGCCACGACAGCCCGGCCTGCAACACGAGTGCGTTGAACCTGTCGGATTCGGCGGCTCCCTCCCAGACGGCGCGGAACGCCTCCTCGAACGGCAGGGTCGTCTCGCCGGTGGTCTCGGGCCACAGCGCGCCGGAGGTGGCCCGCAGGCCGAAGTCGTAGATGTGGAAAGTAGCTCCGTCGGCTCGACGCACCATGTGCGGGCGCTCGTCGGTCACGCGAACGCCCAGATCGGTGAACACCGGAAGCACGTCCGAGAGGGAGATCGCGCTGCGGCTGAACAGCTTGACCCGGCGCTCCTCAGGAGCCGCCCCAGGCATGTGGTACAGCACCGGGCGTACCGCCGCCCCCGGCTCCAGGGCCTCGAGGGTGGCGATGTCGGTGACCGCGACGCGCGGGGAGACCTCCTCCTTGTACGCCCCCGCGAAGGCCTTGCGGTACCGGCTGAGCAGCGTGGCGGCGGCCTCTTCACCGAAATGCTGTACGGCCGCCTCGCTCAGACCCTCGTCCCAGGTGCGCGTCGCGTCGATGATCCGTGCCTCGAGCTCGTCGGCGTCCACCGATCGCGCCTTCTCCGGATCGGCGGTGTGCACGATGAAGTAGAGCTGCGCCAGGCTCGATTCGCTCACGCGCGTGCGGTATTCGACCTCTTTACCGCCCAGGGCGGCACGTAGCAGATCCTGCATCCGCAGACGCACCTCGGTGTTGTACCGATCGCGCGGCAGGTAGACGAGGCACGTGACGAACCGGCCGTACACGTCGGCGCGCATGAACAGGCGCGTGCTGCGCTTCTCGCGCAGATGCACGACGTCGGTGGCTACCTGCGTGAGGTGGCTGACGGAGTCGTGAAAGAGCTCGTCGCGCGGATACGACTCGAGCACCCCGATGAGGTCGTTGCCGAGATGGCTGTGCGGCAGGTAGCCGGCCGCATCGGTGATGCGCCGCACCTTCTCCGCGACGAACGGCAGCATCGTCACCGACCACATGTAGGCGCGCGCAGTGAAGAGGCCCACGAACCGGTGCTCACCCACCACCTCGCCCGCCTCGTCGACCTTCTTGATGCCGACATAGTCGAGCCGGGCGCTCCGGTGCACCGTGGAGATCGAATTGGCCTTCGTGAAGACGTACGCGACCTTTTCGCGAGCCTTGGCCGCGACCGCGTCTGTGATGAGAGTGCGCAGCGTCGGCTCGTCTCCCTCGGAGCTGCCGTCGTCGAGGATGCCTAGGCCGGAGCCGGGCACGCGCGCGAGGTAGTCGACCCCGTCGACCGGGTCGAGCATGTAATCGGCGGCGCCGATGAAGATGTACTGGTCGCCGCAGATCCAGTCGAGCAGTTGACGCGCCTGCTCGATGCTCTCTGGGTCGAGACTCGCCGGCGGGTCGTTCTCCAGAGCGTCACGCAGGGCGAGCGCCCGGTCGCGCATCGGCTCGAAGTCCGCCACGGCCGCGTGCACGTCGCGCAGCACCGACCTGACCGAACGCTCGATCTCTTCCAGGTCGGGCAGGTCGCTCTCGCGGTCGATCTCGATGTGCATCCACGACTCGGCTCGCGCGTCGTGGCTCTCGTGCCCTTCGGTCTCGACGGTCGCCTCGGTCACCGAGAGCAGTTCGCCGTCGCTCCCCCGGCGCACCATGAGCTGCGGGTGTGCGATGAAGTGCACCCTGCGATCGATGCGGTCGAGCAGTTCAAGCACCGAATCGACGAGGAACGACACGTCTGCGGTGACCACCTCGATGACCGTGTGCCCCGAGGCCCAGCCGTCACGTTCGAGCGTCGGTGTGAAGACTCGTACCGAAGCTCCGTCATCGATGCGCGCCGCGAGCGCCCGGGTCGACAGAGCCGCCCCCGCGAGGTCTTCGGGCTCGATGTGCAGCAACTCCTCGGTGGCCACGTGTCGGTAGAAGTACGCGAGGAACTGCGACTCCGATGTGGCACCGGGGACTCCGGCGGAGGCGGCTTCGAGGTGGGCACGTCGCTGGGCGTCTTCGTCGGGCATCTCAGGCCTGCTTTCGCTCGCACCGGGCACGTCGACGAGGCGAACGACTCCTCGCCTCTGCGGCTCCGAGACACACGTGCTCGGGTGCAGGCCGTGCGCGGGATGCGCGCACGTGCAGGGGATCGGCGTCGATCTCCTCCAGGCTGAGTGTAAGCCGCGTCACGTTCAGGCGCGCCCCTGGTGTTCCACAACCCCGCACCGGCATCGCCGTCATCCACAGGGGTGTGGAGGGGGTCCGCCGGTCGAGCCGCGGCGCTCGTACGGTGTGCCTGTGACCGGCATCCCGACGAATCCACCCCCCACCCTCGCGCTGGCTCGGTTGGCCCGCCTGCCCGAGCAATGCGCGCCCGACTGCGGGCACGGGCTCACGCAACGCGATGTCGCCGCGGCCCTCGCCTCCCTGGCCGCGCGGGCAGCCGCGCTGCTACCCGACCACCCGGAGAGGAATCGGCTGTGGGACGACCACGACGACCTGTGAGACTGCCCGACGACATCGATTCGTGTGCCTCGCTCGCGGGCGACCTGCTCGCGACGGCTGAGGCCCTCTCCGTCCGCGCGGAGAACGACGCGGCACGAGCCCTCGCCTGGGACACCGCCGAATTGGGCCGAGCCCTGGCCGAATTCGCCGACTGCGTGCGCTGGCTGCGTCACGAATACGGCGACATCGGCCCGTGGGACTCAGGCGTGCCCGACGACGATCCGCAGGCGCACCGCGCGGCTACCGAGATCGGCAAGGCGCGTTCGCGGCTCCGGCGCGCGGCAGTGACGACTCGCCGCGGCGCGGGTCGGTAGTCTCCCTCGCATGAAGATGAACGAGCGCTACCCCATCCCCACCGACGCCACGACGGCGGCAGCGCTGCTGGCCCAGGAGTCCACGTACGCCGAGGCCGCTCGCCGGCTCGGGGCCACGTCGCACTCGGAGAGCGTGACGGCCGACGGCGACGCGTTCACGACCTCGGCGGCCATGACCGTGCCCACCAAAGGCGTGCCCGCCGTGGCCGCCAAGTTCGTCGGCGACACGATCTCGGTGAAGCACTCGGAGAAGTGGTCGGCTGCCGAAGGCGACGGTCGCCGGACCGCGCCGATGACCGTGGTGCTCGAGGGCCTGCCGATCCGGTGCGAGGCGTCGCTCACCCTCGTGCCGACCGGCGACACGTGCGAACTCGACCTCGTCGGCGAGATCACCGCATCGATCCCGCTCGTGGGCGGCAAGCTGGCTCAGGCCGCGGCCGACCCGCTCGAGGAGGCCATCGAGACCATCGCGGCCGTGGTCGGCGATCGCGCCTCGCAGGGCTGAGGAGCGCCGCGGGTCTGAAGCGAAACGCCGCCCGTCACAGGGCCGCGAGCCGCGCCACCTCCACCGTTTCGGAGGCGTCGTACCACGACAGCTCGGCATCGTCGTCGTCACCGTCGAGTGCGACGTGCCAACTGACGATGTCGGGCTGTCCCACGTCTGAACCACAGGTCACGGCACTGGGCCTGTCCACGTCGCCGAGCCACGTGACCGTGGAGGTCGCCACGTCGACAGCAGCCACGAGCGGGCGGCCCGGGCACGCCGCCGCGGCCTCCCAGAGGGCCTCGTACTCCAACTCCTCCTCGTCGACGGCCGGCAGGGCCGCCCGCAGAGCCAGGGTGACCGCGTGCGCGGTGAACACCGAGGGGTCGAGCCGTTCGCCGTCGAGGAGCCGGGCAGGCGCATCCTCGGCCAGGGCGAGGTAGACGCGCGATTCGCTCACAAAGAGACCTCCGACATGAGTTCGGTCAGCGCCTCGGGCACGAACTGGGCGAGCCGCTCGATGTCGGCCATGATCGCCCGATCTCCGTTGAGCCCGAAGAAGACACTCCCATCGTACGAAGTCAGTCCCACGGCCAATGCTTGGCCCGCGGCGAGCGGCGTCACGGGGTAGCTGCCGACCATGCGGGCCCGGCCCACGTACAGCGGATGCTGCGGACCGGGCGCGTTGGTGATGACGAGGTTGAAGACCCGCCGCGACATGGCACCGGCCATCCGCACACCCAGGTGGTGCAGGGTGGGCGGCGCGAAACCCGCGAGGCCGGCGAGGGTGTCCGCGCCGAGCGCCCCGCCTCCTGCCACCTGCCGACGCATGTCGTAGCTGATGCGACGCAGCCGTGCCAGGGCCTGCGGTTCTCCGATCGGCAGGTCGATGACGCAGGCGATGAGGCGGTCGGCGAGCCCCACGGTGTGGGCGTGTGTGCCCTCACCGACACTCACTGGGACCAGGGCTTTCACCCGCGAGCGCGAGTGTACGGGCTCGCCGCGGTTGAGCAGCCACGCGCGCACGGCCCCTGCGACGACGGTGAGGATCACGTCGTTGACCGTCACTCCGTCGCCGAGCGGCCCGTCGGCCACGGCCTCGCGGATACGCCGGTAGGCGTCGAGGTCGGTGCGCAGGAACGACACGCGCCGCGATCCTCCGACCTTGGCGTTGAGGGGGCTCGGCGGAGCGGGGTCGGCGGTGGTGCGCGCCAGCGTCGATACGACTCCCGCCGCCTGGTTACCGATCTGCAACGCGGCGGCCGCAACGCCGCGTACGCCTCCCTTGACGTTGCGGATCATCACGCCCGGACCGCCGAAGTACTCCAGCCCGGCCGACGCCAGCAGCGCCAGGTCGCTCGGCTCGGAGGGGGCTTCGCGCTCCTGCGGCTCCGGCGCCTCACGCGGCTCCGGGTCGAGCAGCAGGTGGGCGATGTCGATGGAGTTCACGCCGTCGACCAGCGCCTGGTGCGTCTTGGTGACGAGCGCGACCTTGCCGTCCTCCAACCCCTCCACGAGGTACAGCTCCCACAGCGGATGCCGCCGGTCGAGCGGGCGGTTGAGGGTGCGCGCCGCGAACTCGCCCAGTTGTTCCAGACCACCGGGCCCCGGAAGCGCGGCGCGGCGCACGTGGTAGCTGAGGTCGAACGCCGCGTCGTCGACCCAGACCGGGCCCGAGAGGCGCAACGGCATCTCGCGCACGCGCTGCCGGTAGCGGGGCACCTCGTCGATCCGTGACGCGACCAGGCGCATCACCTCATCGAGGTCGAATCCTTCGGTGGGCGGGTCGAGCACGAGCGCCGACCCGGCGTTCATCGCCGTCGAGGGATCCTCGAGGTAGAGGAACGACGCATCCAGGGGCGTGAGGTGATCCAACACCGCGCCATCGTCACACGAAACCGCGGCGCGGTACGAGCACACGGGCCAGGTTGTCGAGCGCCTCCGCCAGGCGCGAGCCCGGAGCAGCGCTCGTGGGAGGCAGCCCGCTGCTGGCAGAGGCGGCCACCGCACGCTCGTCGTAGGGCAACTGATGCAGGCTCACCTCGGCCCGAAGCCGACGCCACGACTGCGCCCTGCGCTCGACGAGCACGTCGGCCGTGGTGGCCGTACGGGGGCGCCGGCTCGCCGCAGTCTCCTCCTCCTCGGAGGGGGCGGGCAGCCGCACCTGGTTGAGCACGACATGCGCCGGCGAGCCGCCGATCGACCGCAATTCGAGCAGTCCGGCCTCGAGCCGGGCCAGGCCGATGCCGTCGTCGCGACCCACCACGACGATCTCGTCGGCAGCGCTCAAGGCAGCCAGCGTGACGGCGTTGCGGCGCGGCGCGTAGGTGTCATAGCTCAACTCGGGGTCGTCCTCGAGACAGAAGCCGCAGTCGACCACGGTCACCCGGGCCAGGTCGCGCGACAGGCCCAGCACGTTCTCGAAGGAGGCGGGTCGCACCTCGGTCCATCGGTCGGCCGACGCGATGCCGGTGAGCACACGTAGCCGCGGCTCCACCTCGACCGACAGGTCGGCCAGAACGGGCACGTTGAGCGCCCCCCTGTCGGCGGCTCGGGAAGCCGCCACTAGGCCCGGCGACTCGTCGAGCAGCGACAGCGTGATCGCCTGCGATCCGCCGTAGACGTCGGCGTCGATGAGCAGTGTCTCCAGGCCGCGACGCGCGAAAGCGCCGGCGACGCCCGCCGCCACGGTCGACCGGCCCGGCGCTCCGGTCGGGCCCCACACGGCGATGAGCTTGCGCCGGGCCACCCCGTAGACGAGCGGCAGCGACGACGGCGACACCTGCCGCCACACGACACCGGAGAGGTTGTCGGGCACAGCGCCACCGAACGACGCCCGCAGCGGATCGTGGGGGGCGCGAGGCGGCTTCACGTGCGCCTCGACGTCACGCAGGGCGCGGCCCACCGCCTCCGGAGAGCTGTCGGTGAAGATGCGCGCGTCGACGCCCATGCGTCGCAGGCGCTTACTGGCCTCGGTGTCGCCCGCGGCGACGACCCCGATCACGCCCAGGCCGTGCCCACGCAATGTCGAGACGGTGGGCCGGTCGAATCCGGGCAGGTCTGCGGCGACGACGATCACGTCGCCGAGCCTCGCTTCCGCGGCCGCGAGCACCGAGGCGAGATCGTCGCATTCGACGGCGATCTCGACGCTGTCGGCAGCGCCGAGCGTCGATCGCAACTGCTGTACCTCGCCCGCGAGGACTATCCGCGCCCGCTCGTGGTTCACCGGCGTTCCCCAGCCCTTTCCGCACGCGGGCAGCACGACACGGGCAGCCCTTTACCAACCGGTGAACCGGTTATCCACAGCCGCGAAATCGTCCGACCCTGCAGGTCTTCCCCTGGACTAAACTCGCGTCGGTCGACACTCTACGGACAGCCGTCACACCCACATCCGCTGTTCACGAGGGCCGAACCCACCGCACCGAGCGAAGGAGCACCCCATGGCACCCCGGTTCCTGCTCCTGTCGGACGTGTGCGAGATCCTCAACATCTCCTCCGCACAGGCCTACGCGCTCGTGCGCAGCGGAGACCTGCCGGCGATCCGCATCGGCGGGCGCGGCCAATGGCGCGTCGAGACAAGCGAACTCGAGGCGTTCATTCAGCGCATGTACGAGCAGACCCGGGCTTATCTCGCTGATGCGGAGGCCGAGCCCGAGGCAGCCCCGGTGGAAGACGACGTCCGCTGATCCACGTCGGTGGTCACCGCGACCACACCGCGATACGGGATGACGCGCGTCGCCAGCACATTGCCGCCGCGGCGAGGCACGTCGAGCGGGTGCTGCGCCAGTTCGAAGAAGTCGGCCCCGACGATGTCGATCGTGCCGGTGCGCACCCGTCGCAGTTCATCCTCGACGATGACGCCGACCCGGTGGCGGGCCAGAACCCGCAGGGCGTGACCGAGAGACAACAGACGGCGGGGGTCGGAGGGGGCCGCCACCGAACGTCCGAGCCCGCTCACCTCGATGATCGCGTGAATCGGTACGAGCACCTCGCCGCGATGTCTCTCGTCGACGACCAGCCAATCGGCCCCGGCGTCGATCAGTTCGCCGCGGATGAGTCGGCCACCGCGTAGGAGCAGTTCGATCCGTCCGTCGTTGGCGCGCAGTCGATCCGACAACTCCACGCGGGCCAGTTCACGTCTGACCCGATCAGCGATCTCGGACTCTCTGCTCGCCCGCTCGTGTTCGTCGACCATTCCCTCAAGGTCGGCGAACAAGCGCTCCCACCGCATAGGCCCCCCTCTCGTCACCAGGTACCACCCAACAAGCCGAGGCCGCCCCACAGCAACCAAAGGCCACTCACACGCTCCGCGACGATATCCACAGATTCATATCAACCGTTACCAAACGACATCAAACGGCCTTAAAGTCTCTCTGACCCGACTGTGAGACCGGCCCTGCGCCGGAGGGGAGGCAACGATGACCGCCGCCACGACACTGATGACACCGGCACCCGCGAGCTCGACGACCCCGGAGACTCTCGCGAGCCCGGCGGCCGGGCCGCGGATGACGCCGATGGAATTTCCTGCGTCGCCTCCCCTCACGCTCCAACCGGAGCCGACCACACCGCGCTGGCGCGTCCGCCCGGTACCGAGCCGCACCCCTCTCCCGATCGCGCTCGTACCCGACCCTGTCGCCGACGTGGTGCAGGAGACCCTCGACTTCGAACTCCCCCGCACCCGCACGCATCTGTGTCTCCTGCCCGAGGCCACCGACACGGCACCGGCGCTGACACCTCTGGCTCATTTGCCCGACGCCGAAGACTTCTCTGCCCGCATCGCTGTGACGCTCATGGAGGTGATCGCCGGGCGCCGACCCATCACGCACATCGGACGGGTCACCAGCCCCGAGGTGTACGCCTCACTCGAACGGCGGCGCATGGGCGGGCGCGCCTGCGACGTGCGCATGCGACCCGTGCGCGTCCGTCGCGTGGTCGGCGGTTCGCCGCGCGAGGGCGTTTTCGACGCTGCCGTCGTCGTCGACGACCGCAGCCGCGTGCGCGCGATGGCGATACGGCTCCTCGGTATCGACGGGCGTTGGCTCGTCACCGAACTGCGGCTCACCTGAGCCGCGGATCACCCTCCGGACGACGAAGGCGGTGCCGCCCCTGGGGAGCGACACCGCCTTCGTCTCGGGTGTTTTCTCAGCGCTTGTTGCGACGCTTCGCGCGACGGTCGCGGCGCGAGAGCAGCGCGTCGGACTCGACCTCACCCTCGACCCCGGCACCGGAGTAGAGGAGATGCTTGTTGTCGGGTTCTTCGAGGCCCCGGCCGTGCACCGCGTCGAGATCGTCGTGGATCTCTGCGTCGACGACTCCCTCTTCGTCCTGCGGCTCCGGCTCGGGCGGCAACTGGCTCGGGTCGACCTGGATGTCGGCGTTGAACAGGTAGGAGACCGCCTCTTCCTTGATCGCCTCCATCATCGCCTGGAACATCTGGTAGCCCTCGCGGCTGTACTCGACCACCGGGTCGCGCTGGGCCATCGCGCGCAGCCCGATGCCCTCCTTGAGGTAGTCCATCTCGTACAGGTGCTCGCGCCACTTACGGTCGAGCACGGACAGCACGACCCGACGCTCGACCTCGCGCATCGCGCGCGTGCCGAAGTGCGCCTCGCGGCGGTCGAGGGCGTGCTGGGCGTCGGAGACGAACTCCTCGATGAGCATCTCCTCGGTGATCGAACTGCGGCCACCGGCGGCGTCGATCATCTCCGCCTGCGTGATCGAGACGGGGTAGATGCGCTCGAGGTCACCCCAGAGCTGGTCGAGGTCCCACTCGTCGGAGAACGCGCCGCTCGTCGTCGTCCGCACGATCTCGGTCACGACGTCGGTGATGAAGTACCGCATCTGCTCGTGCAGGTCTTCGCCCTGCAGCACCCGCAGCCGCTCGCCGTAGATCACCTTGCGCTGGGTGTTGAGCACGTCGTCGTACTTGAGCACGTTCTTGCGGATGTCGAAGTTGCGGCCCTCGACCTGGGTCTGCGCGCTCTGGATCGAGCGGGTGACGATCTTGTGCTCGATCGGGATCGAGTCGTCCATCTTCGCCGCGACCATGAAACGGTCGACCATGGCCGAATTGAACATGCGCATGAGGTCGTCCTGCAGCGACAGGTAGAAGCGGGATTCGCCCGGATCGCCCTGGCGGCCCGAACGTCCGCGGAGCTGGTTGTCGATACGGCGCGATTCGTGTCGCTCGGTGCCCAGCACGTACAGGCCACCGAGCTCGGTGACCTCGTCGTGTTCGGCCGCGACCGCCTTCTCGGCCTTCTCGAGGGTTTCGTCCCAGGCCGCCTCGTACTCCTCCGGCGTCTCTTCGGGAGACAGGCCGCGGTTGCGCAGCGCGGTGATGGCCCGGTGCTCGGGGTTGCCGCCGAGCATGATGTCGGTACCGCGGCCGGCCATGTTGGTCGCCACGGTCACGGCGCCCTTGCGGCCCGCCTCCGCGACGATCGAGGCCTCACGCTCGTGCTGCTTGGCGTTGAGCACCTCGTGACGCACGTTGCGCTCGCGCAGCTTGGTGGCGAGGTATTCGCTCTTCTCGACCGAGGTCGTACCGACGAGAACCGGCTGGCCCTTGCGGTGCCGCTCGACGATGTCCTCGACCACGGCGTCGAACTTGGCCACTTCGGTGCGGTACACGAGGTCGGCCTGGTCCTTGCGGATCATCGGGCGGTTCGTGCGGATCTGCACGACACCGACCTTGTAGATCTGGTGCAGTTCGGCGGCCTCAGTCTGCGCCGTACCGGTCATGCCGCCGAGCTTGTCGTACAGACGGAAGTAGTTCTGCAGGGTGATGGTGGCCAGGGTCTGGTTCTCGTCCTGGATCTTCACCCCCTCCTTGGCCTCGATGGCCTGGTGCATGCCCTCGTTGTAGCGGCGACCGGGCAGGATGCGGCCCGTGTGCTCGTCGACGATCAGCACCTCGCCGTCGATGACGACGTAGTCCTTGTCGCGCTTGAACAGCTCCTTGGCCTTGATCGCGTTGTTGAGGTACCCGATCAGGGGGGTGTTCGCGCTTTCGTAGAGGTTGTCGATGCCGAGATAGTCCTCGACCTTGGCGATACCCGGCTCGAGAACGCCGACGGTCTTCTTCTTCTCGTCGACCTCGTAGTCGCCGTGGGGCTCGATGCCGCGCATGCGGTCTCCGCCCTCACCACGCTCGAGGCGGCGCACCAGCTTGCTCATCTCGGTGTACCAACGCGTCGCCTGGTCGGCGGGACCGGAGATGATCAGCGGCGTACGGGCCTCGTCGATGAGGATCGAGTCGACCTCGTCGACGATCGCGAAGTGGTGGCCGCGCTGCACGAGTTCGGAGGTGTGCCAGGCCATGTTGTCGCGCAGGTAGTCGAAGCCGAACTCGTTGTTCGTGCCGTACGTGATGTCTTTCGCGTACTCGGCGCGGCGCTGGGCCGGGTTCATCGACGCCATGATGCAGCCGGTCTCGATGCCGAGCATGCGGTGCACGCGGCCCATCAGCTCGCTCTGGTACGAGGCGAGGTAGTCGTTGACCGTGATGACGTGCACGCCCTTGCCGGTGAGCGCGTTGAGGTAGCTCGGCAGGGTCGCGACAAGCGTCTTGCCTTCACCGGTCTTCATCTCGGCGACGTTGCCCATGTGCAGCGCCGCACCACCCATGATCTGCACGTCGAAGTGCCGCTTGCCGATCGTGCGGCGGCTCGCCTCACGGACGGCCGCGAACGCCTCCGGCAGCAGCCTGTCGAGTGACTCGCCGTCGGCCAGACGCTTCTTGAAGACATCGGTCTCACCGCGAAGCTCCGCATCGGAGAGCGCGATGAAGTCGTCCTCGATCGCATTGACCTGAGCGGCGATGCCCTCGAGATACCGGACGACCCGGCCCTCACCGGCACGCAGGACTCGATCGATGATTGCTGGCACTGACTCTCCTGATCATGGGCGACCTGCACTGGCTGCGCAGCCCGCACGGTGGACTCGGCGACGCGAAGCCGAACCTCCTCCGCGTCACACCGCCGACCCTGCCGATCGCACGGCTGGGCACCCCACCGGCGACGGTGTACTCCTTCAAGGCTAAACGGTGTTCGCGCCTGTTTCGTTCACGGATCCATCCGTGCCGCGCTCCGATTCGGGTTGTTCGGGCAGTTCGGCCTGTTCGGGCCTCCCGACGCACGCACGCGCCCGGGCATGGCCGTGGCGGCCACCCCCTCGCGGGAGTGGCCGCCACGTGATCGTCGGATCAGCCCGCCTGCTCGGCAGGCAGTTCGTCGGTGATCTCCAGATGGATCACGCCGTAGTCCCAGCCCCGGCGCCGGTAGACGACGCTCGGACGGCCGGTGTCTTTGTCCTGGTACAAGAAGAAGTCGTGACCGACCAGCTCCATGCTGTAGAGCGCCTGGTCGAGCGACATCGGAGTCGAGCTGTGCACCTTCTCGCGCACGTGGATCGGCGAATCACCCGAGGCGCCCAGCTTGGCGTCCATCTCGTCCAGCTCGTCGGTCTCTGCCACGTCCGCGGCGGGCTCACTGCCGTTGGAGCCGAGTTTCGCGACCGCGAGGTCTGCAGTCGCCGCGTCGATGTCGGGACCGGAACGCCGCTTCACCTTCTTCTTGGTGTTCGCGCGGCGGATCCGCTCGGAGAGTTTGTCGAGCGCCAGGTCCAGCGCCGAGTACTTGTCGTCCGCATAGGCTTCGGCTCGAAGGATCGGCCCCTTGGCGATGCACGTGATCTCTACACGCTCGCTGCCCTTGGGGGCGCCTCGGCTCGTTTCCTCACTGACTACGACCTCTACGCGTTGGGTCCGGGGTGCGTACTGCTCGATCTTGGTGAGCTTCTCGCCGCACAGGCGGCGGAATCGCTCGGAGACCTGGACGTGGCGCGCGGTGACGGTCAGTTCCATGAGAACCTCCTGGGATGAGTCGCGGACTCGCACTCTGCTCGGAAGCACGACCTCGGTCGTGTGTTCGGAGCGCTTGGTGTGGGGCCTGCGGGCCGTTCTCGGCCGGGAGCCCCGGAAAATCTCGCGTTCGCGAGTGGGGCATCACCTCTTTCCCAACTGTGTCGACACCCGCCGAAGGGGTGTGTCGATAAGGCAAACGGTAGATGACAAACCTGGGTTACGGGAGATGTAGCGGGTCGTGTCTGCGCGCCGGGGTGGCTGCGACCACGGCCGCGACGACCTGCCGAGCCCCGGCGGCACGTAGGGCTCGCGCAGCCTCCGCCAGTGTCGCCCCCGTCGTAGCGACATCGTCGACGATCACGACCGGAGGCCAGTCACTCGGCCCCACCTCTCCGATGCCCCTGACGTGCATCGATCCTTCGACGTTCTCGGCCCGCTCTTCTCGGCCGAGTCGTCGCTGATCGAGCACTCCCCCGGCGCTGCCCAGCAACCGCCGGGGCACCAGCGTGATCGGCAACGGCGCCGCGCTGGTCGTGTGCCCGTGGCGACCTGCTGCGGATGTCGACAACAGCTCGACGCCGTCTCGGAGAGCGACCCTCACGAGACCGTCCAACGGAACGTCACCGCGACGGTTCCGAGCCCGCCGCGTCGCGGGTACCGGGACGACGAGGACATGCTGGTCACCGCCACTCGAGGTGCGGCTCACGGCCGACGCCGCCGCTACGAGGGACGTGCGCAGCGCCGGGCCGAACAGGCGGGCGAGGTCGCGTCGCTCCTGGTCCTTGTAGGCCACGAGGCCGCGAGCGAGAGGTCCTGCGAACCAACCGGAGGCGTACGTGAGCGGTGCCGCGTCGTGGTCGAGCGGCACCGGGTGCGCCGGATTTCCGGGCAATCCACTCGCCGTCGCGCAGGCGGCGCACCACGCGTCGCCCGCCTGCCCGCACCCGCCGCACCGGAGCGGAAACGCCAACTCCCAGGCTTCGCGCAGGGCGCCCGTCACGGCGTCTACCGCGGCTGCCGGGTCACCGCGGACAGGGCGAAAAGCCATACCACCACCCTGCACGATCCGGGCAGGTCACCGTGCGGGTCGTCCACAAGCGTCCACAGGCGTCCACCCGCCCAGATGCGCTGACCCCTGAGAAACGGCCGGGTGTCAGCGGGCAGGAACGATGACGTCAGAGGCCGAACCGACGCTCTGCCAACCGCTGCCCGCACGACGCACGACCTCGTTCGCCGTCGTCACACCAACGAGACCTCGATCGCCGCCGAGCGAGACCAGCGAGACCAGCCCGGGGACGGGCGGCTGCTCGACCGTGTTGGCGCCGAGAGGCACCACCAGGGGCGTCTTCTCCGCTCCGGCCAACCGGGAGCCGACGACGCCCAAGGTATGGTCGTCGATCCATGCGACCGCATCGGCGACGGCGATGTCGCGGCCCACCGCCCATGGTGCACCGAGACCGAGCGGCCCGCGGCTGTCGTCACGCTCCACACCTGCCAGGTCGAGGTGCATGCGGCCGCTCGCCTCTTTGCTCAGCACGACCGCGCGGAACCCCTCTGGAGCCGGCTTCACCGACAGCACGGTGCGCCCCTTGAGCCAGTCGGCCACGAGACGGGTCGGCGCCACTCCCTGCACGCCCGCGGGAGGCAGCACCCAGATGGCGGGCGTGCCGTCCGAGGCCTTTCCGCCGACCCAGAGGTATCCGGCGTGGTCGTACGCGGGAGGAGTGGATGCCGTGCCCGGCAGGCGCGCGGCGCGCGAGGCACCGCCCACCCACCGCGCGAGCTGCCCGCTCTGAGGCGACACGGCGGCGACATCGCCCAGGTCGGCGGAGACGGCAACGTGCGTCCACGTCTCGGCGAGGCGCGGGAACGAGGGTAGGTCGGGTACCTCGACCACGCGCGGAAACGACGTCGAACTGATCGGTTCGAGCGCGTCGCCGATGCGTCGCAGCACGACCGCAGAGAGGGCGGGCGCGCCCTGAAAGCCGAGCTCGGCCGTGGTGCGGGGCAGGCCCTGGAAACCGCCGATGTCCAAGGGTCGACCGTCGACCATGAGCGAGACGTCGGTGACCTCGGGTACCTGGCGCATCGTGCGCAGCGCCTGCGCCCATGCCGCCCGGCGCGACGTGGCGTCCATGGCCAGAGCCCGTGGCGTCAAGTCGATCTGCGCGGCTGCTCCGGCAACCGGAACGGCATCCACGGCCAGCTCGGTGCCAGCCGGGAAACCGCTGATCACAGCGGGCGCAAGATACTCGGGAGCGGGGTCGAGCAGTGCACGCGCGAGCGAGGTCGTCAACCCCGGTCCGACAGCGAAGCGCCGCCAGTCGGGCACCATCGTGTCGCCGCTTCGGCTCACGTAGGCGACCTGATACTGCCGGTAGGCGCGGTCGAAGTAGAACTGCGAGAGCCAGAGCCCGAATCCGTCGGGGAGACTGGCGATGCGCCACTCCCCGAATACCTGCTCCATGCCGATCTCGACCTCGCGCGTGGTGCCGACCGGCGACGCGGAGAATCGGCCGGCCGAGTCGAGGGCCGCCCCCTCCTGGATCGCCACCGTCACCTTGCTCCCACCCTCCGACACCGCGGTCTCGGGGCGGGCGGTGCCGGGGTACACGACCACGCTGCGCGGTCGCCACAACTGCGACGCATCGGGAGTCAGGTACGCGCGCGCGGCACGGTACCCGTCGTCGGCCGACCACTGGGCGGCGAGGAAACCCAGGACGATCTGTTCGGGCGACGCTCCCGGCCGGGGTGCCTCGAAGCCGAGCTTGATCGGAGGGGCCGCCGGCTGGTTGATCTGCAGGCCTTGCTCGACGGGCCCGGAGCTGGGCAGACCACAAGCTGCAGCTACCAGGGCGAACGTGATCGCACAGGCACCGGCAACCGCACGCCGCAACCGCCTCACGGCATCCCGGCTTCGCTCGAGTCACCGGTCACCGGCACGGCCGTGGCACCGGGTCCGGCACTACGGATGACCGGCAGGGGGCCGGTGTCGTGGATGCTCGGTTCCTCGACTCCGTCGGCCAGCGGAAGCGGCGACTCCACGATCGACACACCGCCGGAGCGCGGGAGGGTCAGTCTGAATCGTGAGCCTTCGCCCGGTACGCCCCAGGCCTGAAGCCAACCGCGGTGCAGGCGCGCGTCTTCGAGGGCGATCGACAGGCCCAGACCGGTACCGCCGGTCGTGCGGTTGCGTGCCGGGTCGGCGCGCCAGAACCGGTTGAAAACCAGCGCCGACTGGCCGGGCTCCAACCCGATGCCCTGGTCACGCACGGCGATCGCGACCGCCTCGTCGTTACCGCCCACCTCCACGCGCACCGGGCGGCCTTCACCGTGTTCGAGTGCGTTGACCAGCAGGTTGCGCAGGATGCGTTCGATGCGGCGCGAATCGACCTCCGCCTCGAACGGGCCACCGCCGCAGTCGAGCACCGTGACCTCGCTGCCCTTGGCCTGCGCCAGCGTCTCGGCCGCAGACATGACTCGTTCGATGATCGGCATGAGGTTGTGGCTCTCGGTGTCGAGATCGACACTGCCCGCATCGTGGCGGCTGATCTCGAGCAGACCCGCGAGCATCTCCTCGAACCGCCCCACCTCGGTGTGCAGCAGTTCGGTCGTGCGGGCCACCGGCGGCGAGAACGAGGCACGGTCGGCGAAAAGCACCTCGGAGGCCATCTGGATCGTCGTCAGCGGGGTACGCAGCTCGTGGCTCACGTCGGAGACGAACCGCTGCTGCACCT
Source organism: Dermatophilus congolensis (assembly GCA_030538115.1). Lineage (GTDB taxonomy): Bacteria > Actinomycetota > Actinomycetes > Actinomycetales > Dermatophilaceae > Dermatophilus > Dermatophilus congolensis_B. Next base: position 38,653 of record JAUNUP010000016.1, read on the forward strand.
GCGAGAGCTCCTCCAACCGCCCGATCTGGCTCTGCATGTTGTCGGCCATCGAGTTGAACGCACCTGACAGCCGGGCCAGGTCGTCTTCGCCGCGGAGCTGCATACGTTCGTCGAGCTGTCCGCGGGAGAGCCGCTCGGCCACTGTTGCGGCCTCACGCACCGGGTCGACCACGAGCCGAGTCACGGCCAGCGAGACGAGCCCGATGAGGGCAGTCAGCAGCAACCCGCCGAGGATGTAGGTGCGCATCATGAGCGCGAGCGCTGCCGCCTCCCTGTCCATGTCGTAGACGAAGTAGAGGTCGTGCACCCCGGCCTCGGGAATCTGCACTTGCTGCCCCACGACCACCGCAGACGAGCTCTCGCCGCTGGCCGATGTGAGGCGCACGATCTGCACCTGCTGGTGCGACGGGTCTTGAGCCACGGCCTCCCGCAACGACGTGGGGAGTACGTCGGGCCCGTACGCGGTCCACATCGTCGGGATGCGCCCCGGCGCGTCGGCACCACCGGCGGGCACCAGGATCAGCTCACGCGACTGGTCGGGCGCTTGCGAGGCCTGCTGCTGCATGAGGTCGTACGCGAGCTGCCGCACGCTCTCAGGATCGGAGCGGTCGGTGGAGTCGAGGTTGCGCTGAATACCGGTCGCCCGGTACATCGCGTCTTCTTGCGACGCCTCGACCTTGCCCTCGACCAGCACGGCAGCGGTTCGGCTGTACGAGAACGACTGCAGCAGAACGGTGATGACGGCGCCGAGCACGACGGTGATGACCAGGGTGCGAAACTGCAGGCTGGTGCGCCACAGACGCCCCAGCCAATCGGCGACACCGGCGAGCCGCCGCGTCACCCGGCCGAAGGCGAAACGGCGTGTCTGCGCCTGGGGTGCCCCCTGCTCGGGCTCCGGCGCCATGGATCAGGCCGGCCCGGCCTTGTAGCCCACGCCACGCACGGTCAACACGATCTGCGGGTGCTCGGGGTCGTCTTCGATCTTGCCGCGCAGCCGCTGCACGTGAACGTTCACCAGGCGTGCATCGCCCGCGTGCCGGTAACCCCACACCTGCTCGAGCAGCACGTCGCGGCTGAACGCCTGCCACGGCTTGCGCGCGAGCGCGACCAACAGGTCGAACTCCAGTGGCGTGAGCTGCACGGTCTTGCCGTTCTTCTTCACCGAGTGGCCCGCCACGTCGATGACGACGTCGCCGATGCGCAGCGTCTCGGGGTTCGGGTCGTCGCCACGACGCAGACGAGCCCGCACACGCGCGATGAGCTCCTGCGGCTTGAACGGCTTGACCACGTAGTCGTCGGCACCCGACTCGAGGCCGACCACCACGTCGACCGTGTCGGAACGGGCCGACAGCATGACGATCGGCACCCCGGACTCCGCGCGGATGCGGCGACACACCTCGATACCGTCCATGCCAGGCATCATCACGTCGAGCAGCACGAGGTCGGGTTTGAGGTCACGCGCCGCCTGCAGGCCCGACTGCCCATCAGGGCGGTGAGTGACCTGGAGCCCCTCGTTCTGCAGGACGATGCTCAGCATCTCCGCCAGAGCCTGGTCGTCGTCGACTACCAGTACGTGCGCCTTCATCCGGATTCCTCTCGCGAACCGCCCACGGCCGCGGCCCTCGCCGCACCGTGACCTTTCCGAAATCTTACCCAGCACCCCTGACACAAGGGCGAACAGGCGCGCGGAAGGACGCCGCCGAGCCTCGCGTCGCCTCGGCCGTCCGGTCACACTGAGTTCAGACCGCGCGGCCTTCGGGCCCCGCGGGCACCGACACATCCGAGCGTTCACGCCTCCGGGAGCCCCTCATGCCCGCTGTCTCCACCTGTCTCTGGTTCGACTCCCAAGCCCTCGAAGCCGCCGAGTTCTACGTCTCGATCGTGCCGAACAGTCGCATCACATCCGTCATGCGCGACCCGGGCGGCAACCCGCACACCACCGCCGGCCAGGTGCTCTACGTCGAGTTCGAGCTCGACGGGCAACGCTTCGACGGCCTCAACGGCGGCCCCGCGTTCGTTCTCGACGAGGCGGCCTCCGTCGTGCTCACCTGCGCCACCCAGGAGGAGGCCGACGCTCTCTGGGACGGGTTCACCGCCGAGGGCACCCCGTCACAATGCGGATGGCTCACCGACGCGTTCGGACTGTCGTGGCAGATCGTGCCGGAGCGGGTCAACCAACTCCAGATGCCCACCGATCCGAGCGATTCCTCTCAGGCCGAGGCAGCCCGGCGGGCCGTGCAGGCGATGATGGGGATGCGGCGACTCGACTCCGCGTGCATGGAGCGCATCGCCGCAGGTCCCAGTGGATATGCGGCGTTCTCTCCCGAGCCCGGAGACGCCCCAGCCGGCCCGGTCGACTCCCGCCTGGATCGCATCGAGCGCACCGTCTGGATCGACGCCACTCCGGAGGCGGTGTGGCAGGTCGTGAGCGAACCAGGCTGGTGGGTGAACGGCGGCGCACTGCGGCCGCACGAGATCCGTAGCAGTGAGGGTCGTCACGAGGTGACCGACCCCGAGATCGGCACCTTCACCGTCTCCGACGAGGGCAGCGACCCCGGGCGCTACATCGCCTACCGCTGGGAGCAGTCGTCACCCGAGATGAACGACAACACCGGGCTGCACACGCTCACCCAGTTCTGGGCACTCCCCGACCGCGACGGCACCAGGGTCGTCGTCATCGAGACCGGCTTCCGCGACGCGGGACTCCCCGACGACCGCCTCCGTGCGGCACACGCCGCCAAGGGCCACGGCGGGCACAACAACATACCCCCCCACCGCCCCCCCCGGGGGATTTGAAAAAGGGGGGGCCGCGGGATCACCCGAGGCCGCCTCCTCTCATCCCTCGCTGGGATCAGTAGCGGTCTCTATTGCTACTGATCCCGAAACGCTCGGTCCGGGCCTCACCGCGGCGGGCTCGCTTCGCTCGCGTGCCGCGGCTCGGGTCCTCCCTCGCTGGGATCAGTAGCGGTAGTGCTCCGGCTTGTACGGCCCCGCCACATCCACACCGATGTAGTCGGCCTGGGCCTTCGTCAGCTCCGTCAGCTCGACACCCAGCGCCGCGAGGTGGGCGCGGGCGACCTTCTCGTCGAGGTGCTTCGGCAGCACGTAGACGTCGTTGCTGTAGTCGGCCGTCTTCGTGAACAGCTCGATCTGCGCGATCGTCTGGTTCGCGAACGAGTTGCTCATCACGAAGCTCGGGTGGCCCGTCGCGTTACCGAGGTTCAGCAGACGTCCCTCGGAGAGCACGATGATCGAGCGGCCGTCTTCGAACGTCCACTCGTGCACCTGCGGCTTGATCTCGGTTTTCTTGACGCCCGGGATCTTCGCGAGGCCGGCCATGTCGATCTCGTTGTCGAAGTGGCCGATGTTGCCGACGATCGCCTTGTTCTTCATCGCGGCCATGTGGTCGGCGCGGATGACGTCGAAGTTGCCGGTCGTCGTGACGAAGATGTCGGCCTGGCCGACCACGTCGTCGAGGCGGGCCACCTGGTAGCCCTCCATCGCGGCCTGCAGCGCGCAGATCGGGTCGATCTCGGTGACGATGACGCGGGCGCCCTGGCCGCGCAGCGAATCGGCACAGCCCTTACCCACGTCGCCGTAGCCGCAGACCACGGCGGTCTTACCACCGATGAGCACGTCGGTGGCGCGGTTGATGCCGTCGATGAGGCTATGGCGGCAGCCGTACTTGTTGTCGAACTTGGACTTGGTGACCGAGTCGTTGACGTTGATCGCCGGGAAGAGCAGGTCGCCGGTCTTGGCGAGCTCGTAGAGGCGGTGCACGCCTGTGGTCGTCTCTTCGGTGACGCCCTTGATGTGCTTGGCGATCTCGGTCCACTTGTTCGGGTCTTCGCCCATCGTGCGACGCACGAGCGCCTTGAAGACCGAGAACTCCTCGGAGTCGTCCTCCGTCGTGGGGGGCACGCCACCGGCGAGCTCCCACTCGCGGCCGTTGTGCACGAGCATCGTCGCGTCGCCGCCGTCGTCGAGGATCATGTTGGCGAACTCGCCGTTCGGCCAGGTGAGGATCTGGTTCGTGCAGTCCCAGTACTCCTCGAGGGTCTCGCCCTTCCAGGCGAACACCGGAACACCCTGCGGGTTCTCGGGGGTGCCGTTCGGGCCGACGACGACTGCCGCGGCCGCCTCGTCCTGGGTCGAGAAGATGTTGCACGAGGCCCAGCGCACCTCGGCGCCGAGCGCGGTGAGGGTCTCGATGAGCACACCGGTCTGCACAGTCATGTGCAGCGACCCCGCGATGCGGGCACCCTTCAGAGGCTTGGACTCGCCGTACTCCTCACGCAAGGCCATGAGGCCCGGCATCTCGTGCTCCGCGAGACGGAGCTGGTGACGGCCGGCCTCGGCCAGGCCGAGATCCTTTACCTGGAAGTCAAAAGACATGTACGACTCTTTCGCGTGGGAGAACTTCAGGAGAGGCGCCACAGTCCGGCCGCGGGAGGCGGGCGGAGATACGCGGGCGCCTGACGTCCGCCGACCAGCTTACCCGCGCAACTCAAGGCAACCTGCGCGGCTTGGAGCCAACGCCGGTGCGAGCCGGTCAACAGCTCAGGTTCGTTGCGCATCCGGTGCGTCGAGAGGCGTGGCAGTGACGATCACGTTGTCGCGGTAGGTCCAGCCGTTGCCGGAGCGCAGCACCGGCCCTCCGCAGGTGACCAGCACGAGCCGGCGAGGCCCGTCCGGCGCGAACGTGGGCAGATCGTCCTTGTGTCGGACGTCTAGTCCCGTCACCACCCACCGGGTGACGTGACCTCGCGCATCCGAGGTGTGCACCTCGGCTCCGGCCTCGATCGACGCGAGCTCGTGCAGTGCGCCCAGATCGCCGTTGATGTCGACGTGCCCGGCCAGCAAGGTCGTGCCCCGGTGGGAGTCGAGAGCGGCGCCACCGTCCCAGCGGCCGACGACGGCGGGGTCACCTGGAATGACGAGGTCTCCCCCGCCCGTGACCGGACGATCCTCGATCGAGGCCTCCGCGTCGAGCTGCGGTATCGAGACCGTCAGCGGCGCCAACCGAATCGACTCGTCCGCAGGCACCGGAACAGCCGGAGCACTCACCTGAAAGGTGGCACTCGGCAGTGGTGCGGCCTGCGGCGTCCCCCCGTTGAGCCCGGAGGCGATGAGCAGCGGCCCGGCCACCACACCGGCCGCGGCCAGCACGAACAGAGGCAGGCGACGCCGCCCCCCGATGCGGGGAGCGGCGTCGTGGCTGCTCGTAGCTCTCTCGATTACAACGCCCGGCAATGCGTTCTACCTCAACGGCGACGACGACGCAGCGTGTCGCGGGCCGCGAGACCGAGCGCGCCCACCGAACCCGCCGTGAGCAGCCCACCGGCGGCCAAGAGGGCGGAGTTCACCTCGTCGGCCGGCTGGCCGGTGTCGATCCGCGTCGGCGAGCCCGACGACACGCGGGTACCGCCGGCCACAGGCGCGGCGCTCACGGTGCGGGTGACAGTGGTCGTCGTACCCGACGAGGCCGGCGCCCCACCGGAGACCGGCGTACCGGACGAGACCGGAGTCGTGGTAGCAGTGACCGTCACCGTCGGCGTCCCGCTGGCCACGGGGGTGCCGCTGGAGATCGGCGTCCCGCTCGCGATCGGCGTCGGGTTCGCTGTGACGGTCGCCGTCGTGGTCACCGTCGACGTGGGGGCGGGTGTGCCAGGCTGAACGATGACCGGCGGTGCCGGGTTGACGATGACGGTCGTGGTCGAGCCGGGCGCGGTCACGGTCGAGCCCGGAGCCGTGACCGTCGGCCCAGGAACCGTCACTGTGACGGTCGGCGCGGGCGGCGTCCCGGTGTCCGTCGGCGTTGGCGAGGCACTGCCAGTCGGCGTCGGCGCGGGCGTGACGCCTTGGCCGTCGCCGCCGGCGCTCACGCGAAGCGTGGAGGAGACCGGGTAGTTCGCCGTACCCCACATCGTCACGGTGCCGGAGTTCTTGTACTCGGTGAGATTCTTGTCGGTGACCTCAGACGTGCCGAGCATCATGAAGACCTTGCCGATGTCGCGAGCAGCCGGCTTTATCGTCACCGTGGCCGTGCTCGCGCTGCACGTCTTGGTGTAGCGGTCCGACCCGACGAACTGCCGGTTCTCGAGCACACCGTTGACGTTCTTGTCGCCCTGCCAGACGGTCACCTGATCGCACAGGATGGACTGTCCGGCGGCCGGGGTGTCCTCGATGACGTAGGTGTCGCCATGCGTGAGGCTCTCAGGCACGGAGGGGCCGACGATCGACCAGAGGATGCCTCCGCGGGGGTCGGTGCCGATCCTCGTCCAGTTCTGCCACTTCGTCGCAGAGGTCGAGTAGTCGTGATCGGGACGGGGCCCGGTCACGTCGATGTAGTCGACCTGCGGCCAGACCGCACCGTTGACGCGGAACTGCACAGGGGTGCGCGGATCGGTCGCGAGGTCGCGGGCCAGCTCGACTCCGAAGTAGGCCGTGCCGCTGATGCCGGTGTGGCCCTCCGCGTACTCGGTGAGGGTGAAGGTGACGACCTGACCGTGCACCACATAGGTGGCGACGACTTCGCCGTTGGAGTCCTTGAGTTCGCGCGTCACACCGTCGAGGGCGTTCGTCACGAGCATCGTCGGGAGCGTGAGGGTGAACGTGTCGTCCTTCTTGGAACCGTCCGGCACGGCCCACACCACCGACACCTTGACAGAATCACCGGCCGCTGCGGAGGTTTCATCCACATTGATCGACTTGATGGCATTGTTCACTGTGGCAGCGAAAGCCGCGGGAACGTTGATCGCGCCCGCCAATAGGGCCGCAGCGCCCAAACCGACGGCAATGCGACGTGCACTGAACCGTCCTGATTCGTGGGTGGACATGACGGGCCTTTCTCGACATGGATCAGATTCGTGTCACACGAGACCCCCGGTCTCGCCCCCAGCGCGACGAATTCCCCTCGCCGCGCACCCCACGTCGACCCCTCTCGACGCCCTTGCCAAAAGTAACACTACATTCCGGTAATTGCCGGTTTAGTTTGGCACAAGCAGCGCGTCGGGGAGAATGCCTTACCGAATCGTTATGAATGCATCGTTCATCACGGTCGCCCGTATGACACAAACGTCCTGAACGATTGAGTTCTATTCGAGTTCGAGTCCGAGAAGTGAATTCTCGAGAACTTCGCTCAATGCCGGGTGGATCCAGTATTGCCCGCTCGCTAGATCGTCCACGGGAATGTTCATCGCCATCGCCATGATTGCGGGCTGGATGAGTGTCGAGGCGTGCGGGCCCATGATGTGCATGCCCAGCAGCCGGTGTGAATGCGGGTCAGCAATGGCCTTGGCGATACCGGTCGTATCCTCCAGCGCCCAGCCGTAGGCGGTGTCTCCGTAGGCCTGCACCTTGGTGACATAGGTCACACCCGCCTCCTTCGCCTGCTCTTCGGTGAGACCCACGGAGGCGATCTGCGGCTCCGTGAAGACGGCGGCCGGCACGGCGTCGTGAGGCAGGGGGCGCAGGTCGTCGGGATGCACCAGATTGTGCGCGACGGCCCTGGCCTCGGCGTTGGCCACGTGCTTGAGCTGGTACGGCGAGCTGACGTCTCCGAGCGCCCAGACACCGGGCGCGCTGGTGCGGCCGAACTCGTCGACGGCGACCCGGCCGTCGGGCAGCAGGTCGACACCGCCCGCTGCAGCCCCGAGGTCCTCGGTGTTGGGGCGTCGCCCGGTAGCCACGAGCAGCAGCTCCGCCTCCACGCTCGACGAGTCGTCGAGCGTGAGACGCACTCCCCCGTCACCGGCGAGCGACTCGGCCGCCGTGACAGTGCGTCCGGTGCGCACATCCCAGCGCTCGCGCGCGAGCGTCGTGAACGCCTCGCCGATCTCCTGGTCCCACGACCGCAGAAGCCGCGGCCCGCGGGCGATGATGCTCACCTTCACGCCGAGCCCCGCGAAGATGTGCGCGAATTCGCAGGCCACCACACCGGCGCCGAGTATCGCCATGCTGCGCGGCAGGCTGTCGAGTCGCATCACGTGGTCGGAAGTCACGTACGGCACACCCGACTCCTCGATCACCGGCGGTACAACGGCGTGCGCGCCCGCAGCGATAACCACCTGATCCGCCGTCACCTCGGCAGTGCCGCCGTCGTTGAGCTGTACCTCGAGACGCTTGTCGCCGACGAACCGGGCGTGCCCGAGAAAGGCCTGCGTGTTGGGACCGTCGATGCGGTACTGCCGTCCGCCCGCCTCGATGGGGTCGATACGCCCGAAGATGCGATCGCGAATGTCGGCCCAGCGCACTCCGTCGACGTGGGCGTCGACTCCGAAGCGGGCCGAATCACGGGCGCTTTCGGCCACCTCCGCCGCATGCACGAACATCTTCGTCGGGATGCAGCCGACGTTGAGGCACGTGCCCCCGAACAGGTTCCTCTCGATCACCGCGACCTTCTTGTCGTCGAAATCAGGCGTGACGAGAGAGTTTCCGGAGCCGGTACCGATGATGGCGAGATCGACGTGCGTCATGGACCGACCGTAGCGGCCGCCACCGACAAGTACGACAGCGGGTCGAGGTCGCCCGATCGACGTGTCGGGGAGGGTCAGCGCTCGGTGAAGTCGCGCAGCGCCGCGATGTGGGCGGACACGGAAGGATCGATCCCCAGCCCAACGGCAAGGTAGGTGGCCGCGAAATCTGTCGTCGCCATCTGCCCGGCGAGCCTCGCGATGGGCGGCCCCGGTTCGGCGCTGACCTCGCTGACCACGACTCCCGCATCGCGCGCCGTTGCCACGATGCCGTCGACGAGCGCGAGCTTGTCGGCCTCCTCGGGCGTCGTCGGCGGTTCGGGAGCCTCGCGCAGCATGAGCAGACCGAGCCGTGGCACGGAAGGGCCGTCGAGGAAGGGGTCGGCGAAGATGTCGTGCTCCGGGCCCGAGACTCCCGCCGTGCCCTGCCCGCCGCCTGCCGTGAACGGGCCGTCGAAGGTCGCCACCACCTGCGAGGCCGCATCGGGCAGCTCACCGTAGGTCGCCGGAATCCGCGCCGTGCGGGCCAGCATCGAGGCGGCACGCCCCGCGGCCACGCCGTTGACGGGCGAATCACCGAGCACGGTCGGCACACACTCCGCCAGGCTCAGGGCCAGCCCCTTGGCGGGGTTGACGAACGATTCGGAGCTGGGCCTGCAGGCATCGGCCACGGAGTCGAGGCGTTCGATCGTCGCGTCGAGATCGGCATCGCTGACGGAGGCGAGGCCGAGGATGTCGGCAGCCATGAGGATCGGGGTCAGCAGGGTCCACAGCGACGTGCGGGACGACACTCGACCGTGCCCGACGCCGACGTGCACGCCGCGCGCCTGGCGGCACACCGCCTCCAGAGGCGAGTCGACTGCTCCCACTGTAAGCAGGGCGGCTCCGCGGCGCGCGGCCTCGGAGGCGAGCGCGAGAGGCCCCGGCGAACGCCCGGAGAGCGACACTGCGACGACGAGGTCGAGCGAGCCGACCCAGCCGGGCAGCGGCACGTTGCGGCGCACCGTCACGGGTACGGGAGAGCCAGGCTCTGCCAGCATCTCGAGCACCGACGCCACGACCGAGGAGCCCCCGAGGGAGGCGACGAGCACCGACCGGGGCCGGTCGAGGGAACCGAGGCGCTCGATGCCCGCCTCGCGGGCCAACTGCCGCGATTCACGCACCTGGGCACCGGCGGTCGCGAGGGCACGCAGGCTACCGCGCCGATCACGATCGGCGATCCACTGGGCGTCGTCGAGCAGTCGTTCGTCGATGTGCGGCATCGTGCCCCTCCTGAATGCACCAGACCGGCAGGTGGCCGGCCGCGGGTTCAGCCCTCGAAGATTCTCGCCTCTTCGGGGATGAGTACGGGGATGCCGTTCTCGACCCGGTAGGCGCGGCGCTTGCCCTGGTCGTCGGCCTGCACCGTGTGCAGCTCGACCGCGCCGTCAGGGCCCTGCGCGTCGATGAGCTCGCTGTGTGTGACCGGGCAGCGCAAGATCTCGCGCAGCCAGGGGTCGATACCGGTGTTGGTCATCGTGAACTCCTCACAGAGTGTTTGTCGTGGACGCGCCCGGGGGCGCTGAAGATCGTGGGGTCGGCGGCCTCAGGCCCGCACGACCGCGAGCACCTCGTCGCGCACCGAGGCCATCGTCGCGTCGTCGGCGGCCTCGACGTTGAGGCGCAGGAGCGGTTCGGTGTTGCTGGGGCGCAGGTTGAACCACCATTTCGGCGCCCGCTGGTCGAGGCTCGTGACGGTGATGCCGTCGAGTGTGTCGACGTCGACGTTCTTGGCGGCCGCCCAGTCGAGCACGCGCTGGGTCGCGTCGGCCACCGAGGAGACGGTCGAGTTGATCTCGCCGGAGGCACGGTAGCGGTCGTACTCCGCGACGAGCTGCGACAGCGTCGAGTCCTGCTCACCGAGGGCTGCTAGTACGTGCAGCGCCGAGAGCATGCCCGTGTCGGCGAACCAGAAGTCGCGGTAGTAGTAGTGCGCCGAGTGTTCGCCGCCGAATACCGCGTCGTGCGCGGCCATCTCGGCCTTGATGAACGAGTGCCCCACGCGCGTGCGCAGACCCTTGGCGCCGAGTTCGGCGACGACCTCGCGCACGACGTGGCTGGAGATGACGTTGTAGACGATCGTCACGTCCTCGGCCTTGGCGCCGCCGGCCACCGCGCGGGCGACCTCGCGGGTCGCGACCAGCGCCGTGATCACCGATGGCGAGACCGGTTCGCCGCGCTCGTCGACGACGAAGCAGCGGTCGGCGTCGCCGTCGAACGCCAGGCCCAGGTCGGCCTGGTGCTCGACCACGGCCTTCTGCAGGTCGACGAGGTTGGCCGGGTCGAGGGGGTTGGCCTCGTGGTTCGGAAAGGTGCCGTCGAGTTCGAAGTACAGCGGCACGACGTCGAGCGGGAGGCCGTCGAGCACTGCGGGCACAGTGAAGCCGCCCATGCCGTTGCCTGCGTCGACGACCACCTTGAGAGGCCGGATGGCGGTGAGGTCGACCAGCCCGCGCAAGAAGGCGGCGTAGTCGTCGACCGTGTCCTTCTCACCGATCGCTCCAGCCGCGACGCCTTCGGGAACGACCGGGCGCTCACCGTCGACGATGCTCTGCGCGATCTCGCAGATGCGAGCGAGTCCCGAGTCCTGCCCCACGGGGCGGGCGCCGGCGCGGCACAGCTTGATGCCGTTGTAGGCGGCCGGGTTGTGGCTGGCCGTGAACATCGCACCAGGCAGATCCATGGCCCCACTGGCGTAGTAGAGCCCGTCGGTCGAACACAGCCCGATGATCACCACGTCGAGCCCGTGCCCGGCGACTCCCTCGGCGAACGCGCGGCTCAACTCCGGAGAGGAGGGGCGCATGTCGTACCCGACGACCACGGAGGAGGCTCCCTCGGGCAGCGCGACGACCTCGGCGAACGCCGAACCGATGGCCTTTGCCACCTCCGCGTCGAGTTGCTCTGGAACCAGGCCGCGGACGTCGTAGGCCTTGATGAAATCGGACAGCGTGCGTGAACTCACGCCCTCCACCCTAGCGGTCTTGAACTCGCGGCTCGTCGTCACGCAGAACGCGCAGGCGGCCCACGCGTCCGCCACCCACGGCGACGTCGGAGGAGTGCTCGCGCGACCCGCCCGGCTCCTGCCCCGCAGCGCGGGAATCGGATCGGGGAGCCTGGGTGCGCACGGCGTCGGCGACGGCGGTGAGGTCGTCCGTCGGGTCGGGCAGGCTCGAGAAGTCGGAGACGAGCCGTACGACCTCCCAGCCACGCGGCGCAGTGGTGCGGCTCGCGTGGTCGGCGCAGAGGTCGTACGTGTGAGGCTCGGCGAAGGTCGCGAGAGGGCCCAGCACGGCCGTCGAGTCCGCGTACACGTACGTGAGCGTCGCAACGGCGCGCTGCCCGCACGCGGTCCGGGAACAACGTCGCATCTTCTGCACGACCCCGACTGTAAACCCCAACGAGGGCTGAACCGCTGCTCACCACGCCGTATCGTCGGCATCATGAACGCATCGGCCGACCGACCCGGCGTCAGGACAGTGGGCGCGACGGGGGCCTCACCTGCGAACGGAGTCCGCCGCCGCGACCGCCGCGGGCGTGGCGCGCGCGGGCCTCTGGCGTGGCCCGCGGTGCCGGCGATGCGCACCCGCTCCGACAGGTTCGACGACGCCGTGCTCGACGCGATGGAGCGCATCGAGCGTCGACTCGGCACACAGTTGGAGAACATCGAGATCGCGGTCGAGCTCGTGCCGCCGTCCGACCCGAATCCGTGGGAGGACCAGCGGGTTCCTCTCACCCGCTTCTTCGAGCCGGAGCCTCGACTGCCTGGGCGCATCGTGCTCTACCGCCGGCCTATCGAGACCCAGATCGACGACCCGCGCGATCTGCCGGTGATCGTCAACGACATCGTCGTCGAACAGGTCGCGATCGCCCTCGGCGTGTCGCCGACGACCCTCGATCCCGGCTACCCCGACGACTGAACGCACGAACGGCGGGGTCCCACAGAAAACCTCTGTGGGACCCCGCCGTTCTTGTCTGTCGACACTCGTTCGTCTACGAGTTGCTCCGACGCCCCTCCCCCGAACATCGGAATCCGCGGCGAGCCGAGCCGCGAGAAGTCGTCTCAGACGGCGCGCTTACGAAGCTTGCGGCGCTCCCGCTCGGAGAGGCCGCCCCAGATGCCGAAGCGCTCGTCGTTCTCCAACGCGTATTCCAGGCACTCCGAACGCACGTCGCAACCGACACAGACCCGCTTCGCCTCGCGTGTCGATCCACCCTTCTCCGGGAAAAATGCCTCAGGATCGGTCTGTGCGCACAATGCGCGGTCCTGCCAGGAGAGTTCGGTCTCCTCGACCGCTGTCTGGCTGAAGACCAACTGCAGCTCGTTCATGTACAACGCCTCCTCGCCCCGGGGGCAATTACGGGCTCACGCGCTTGTGGCATGCCGTCAACGCCCGACCCTCAGGCCGGTCGATTCAGGCGAATCGGCGTTCGCATCGGCGGATCCGGTGTGCGATACCGGATCTGTCGATGCGGAGCCGACCCCACTGGGGAGGGCGCCGCGCGGAGCGACAACACCGAAATTACACGCGTGTCGTACTCCGGAGTCAAGCGGTGATCTGCTAGGGGAGACGGACCCTCGTCCAGGACATTTGACCTGGTCAACCGCCCAGTCGGCGGTTTTCGCGGCCCGCACGCGAGACAGGCACAGCCCCGCGGATAGTGCAAGTCGAGACCACGGAACGACGTGACCTGCACCGACGGCGACCGATCGGTAACCGGCAGCGAGAGTGCTGTCACACTTGGGCCATGAAGATCGTCGCGGTAGCCGGAGGCGTCGGTGGTGCCCGCTTTGTTCGCGGCTTACGAAGATTTTGCGATTCGTTGACTGCTTCACGCTCGGATCCGCAAGAGCCACACCACATCACCGTCATCGGCAATACCGGAGACGACATCACGCTGTTCGGTCTTCGGGTCTGTCCGGATCTCGACACGCTCGCGTACACGCTCGGCGGCGGCATCGACGAGAGCCAGGGTTGGGGGCGCGTCGGCGACTCCCGTGTCGTGCAGGGTGAACTGGCGGCCTACGGCGCGGAGCCGCAGTGGTTCGGGCTCGGCGACCTCGACATGGCCACGCACATCGCACGCAGCCAGTGGCTCGGCCAGGGACTGACGTTGTCGCAGGTCACCGCACGGATCGCCGAGCGGTGGGGCCTGCCCGCGGCGGACATCACGCTGCTGCCGATGAGCGACGAGCCCGTCGAGACCCATGTGGTCATCGACGTCGAAGAGTCCCAGGGGGCTCAGCAGGCGGGGCAGACGGCGCACGCACCCCTCGGCGCGAACGATCGGCCTGCCGACGGAGACGACGCGCCCGAGCAGATGGCCGTTCACTTCCAGCAGTGGTGGGTCGGCATGGGCGCTCGCCCCCAGGCTCACCGATTTACGGCGGTGGGTCTCGACCGTGCGAGGCCCGCTCCGGGGGTGCTCGAGGCGATTCGTGAAGCCGATGTCGTACTGCTGCCTCCGTCGAACCCGGTCGTCTCGATCGGCATCGTGCTCGGGGTCCCTGGCGTGCGGGCGGCGTTACGCGACACCGTCGCTCCCGTCGTCGGGGTGTCCCCCATCGTGGGCGGAGCACCTGTGCGCGGCCACGCCGACGCCTGCCTGGCCGCGCTGGGTCTGCCGTGCACACCCGAGGCCGTGGCCGGCCTGTACCGCGACTTCCTCGACGGCTGGCTCGTACACGACGGCGACGCAGGCGCTCTCGACGACACCACAGGCACAGCAGCGGAGGAGTTGCAGGGCATCGAGGTCCGCGCCGCACCACTGCTGATGCGAGACGCCGAATCGGCTGCGGCTCTCGCGGGAGCCGCGTTGACCTTCGCGACGGACCTGCGAGGCCAGCGAGGCCGGCTATGACCTCCGGTGGCGTCGCGATGAGCCTCGTCGCCCTCGACGGCGTACCAGAGGTGCACAAGGGCGACGATGTGGCCGCACTGCTTGCCTCCGCGATGGAGCGGGTCGGCGTGGCTCTCGAAGACGGCGACGTGCTCGTCGTGTCCAGCAAGGTCGTGAGCAAGGCCCGCGGTCTGCGTGCCCCTGCCGATCAGCGCGCGGAACTGGTGATGCAGGAATCGGATCGTGTCGTCGCCGAGCGCGCGACCGCGAACGGGGTCACGCGCATCGTGCGGGCGCTGGCGGGCCCGACGCTGGCCGGTGCGGGGATCGACGCCTCCAACGTCGGCCCGGAGGCGGAGACCGTGTTGCTCCTCCCCCGCGATCCCGACCACGAGGCCCGCGTTCTGCGCGACGGCCTGATCGCCCTCACCGGCCGGGAAGGGTTCGGTGTGATCCTCTCCGACACCAGCGGGCGCCCCTGGCGGGCAGGACAGGTCGACTACGCCCTCGGCGCAGCGGGAGTGCCGGTGCTCGACGACCTGCGCGAGAGCACTGACGCCGACGGACGCCGTCTGACGATCACGCAACGGGCCGTCGCCGACGAGCTGGCCTCGGCCGCCGACCTCGTCAAGGGCAAGGCATCGGGTATCGCCGCCGTCCTCGTGCGCGGCGCGGCACTGCCGGCTGAGACCGAAGACGGCACCAGCGCCGAGGCGGAGGGAGCGGCCCGGCTGTGCCGTGCCCGCGCCGACGACTGGTTCGCTCTCGGCAGCCGAGAGGCGGTGTTGTCTGCTCTCGGTATTCCACCGGCATCAACAGCCGCGGAGGACGTCGGGTTGCCGATGGTGGGTGCTTACCGAGACGACGCAGGTGGCGCCACGGACATCGAAGAAAGGATCGAGCGCGCGTGCCGTGCGGCGACTCACCCGGCCGCGTTCGCGCCGCTTCCCTCGTACCACCCGCGCGCCGCCGCGCAACGCCCGGAACCGCTCATCGGGGTACGCACGACCGTCGTGCAGACCGGCGTGCGCATCGACGCCCCCGACGAGTTCACGCTCGGCCTGGTCGCTGCCCGACTCGTCGCCGTGCTCGCGGCTGAGGGTGTCGCGGCAACCCTCGCGCGGGACGGTCACGGGGCGCCCCCCCGGATACTCGGCCTCCCCGCTCCGGCCGGAGCTGTGGGCACGGTGCTGTTCGTCTGAGTACGGTGGGCGGGTGTTCGACACCTCGTCGCTCTTGCAGCGCCTGACCACCGACAACCCGACTGCCCCGCGCATCACCCACTACGACGAGGCCGGGCGTATCGAGCTCTCCGGCCGCGTGCTGGTGAACTGGGTCGCCAAGGCCGCCAACCTGCTCGTGGAGGAGTTCGACGTCCAGCCGAGTGACGTGCTGGTGCTCGACCTGCCCGCGGGCCACTGGCGCGCCACGTACTGGGCCCTGGCGGCGTGGCTGTGCGGCGCACACGTCGTGGTGACCGACGCGCGCTGGTCGCAGTCGGCCACGGCACCGCTCGCGGAGAACCCCGACGTGGTCGTCACGAGCGCTCCTGCGAGGTGGGCTGATTCGGGCGCGGAGGTCGTCGCGGTCGAGACTCGCGCGCTCGCCCGCTCTTTCGAGGGCGACCTCGCGGGCGCCTTCGACGAGGCCGCGAACCTGGCGACCTACGCCGATGTGCCGCCCGACCCCGACGGCCCCGTGCCCGACGACGCGGCGCTGAGCGACCTGGGGTACACGCTCACCTACCGCGAGCTACCGACACCGCACGAGGGAGGGAGGGTGCTGCTCCCCCTCTCCGCCGAAGCGGTGCCGTTGCAGGTCGTCGCACTGATCCTGGCCGTGCTCGCGGCCGACGGTTCGGTGGTGTGCGTCCACACCACCGAGCAGGGCCCCGACGTCGACCGCCTGGCCGCGGACGAGCAGGCGGTCGTCGTCAGGCTGTGAGCTGGCGCATGAACCGGCGCGTCAGCCTGCGAGCAACGACACCCAGCTGGCCTGGTCGAGCACCCCGGTGCGGGGCAGCCCGCGCTGCTGCTGGTAGTCGAACAGCGCGCGGCGTGTGATCGGCCCGAATTCACCGTCGTTGTCGACGCCGAGCTTCTCCTGAGCGATCTTGATGTCATCGGCGACCTGCCCGACGACATACGTGGGCTTCCCCGAGACCGGAGCCGCTGCGGTCGCGCCACAGCCGTCGCGGTTGATGCCCGCGTAGACCGGCGCGAACTCGCCCGTGTAGACGCGGCAGGTACCGCGGTCCGGCGACGTCACGGCCTTGCCGGTCCACCACGAGGTGCGCTTCATCGCGCCGTCCCAGGTGAGCGAGATGTGGATGTGGTCGGTGTGCGGAGAGGCACCGCGATAGGGCTGCCAGCCCGCCGACCCGCGGTAGGCACGCCAGATCTGCTTGTTCCAGATGACGTACTGGATACCGAGCCGCTTCGCGACGGCTCCGTTGTCGGCGAGCATCCAGTCGAGGGCCTGCTCGGCGACGGCGAGATCGTTCGCGTCGTTCGCGTCGAGCATCCAGTCGAGCGCACGGCCGTCGCTGTGCTCGGTCGTGCCGCGCACGCAGAAGCGCGAATAGCCGATCGCGCCGCCTCCGTACGTCTCGGCGAGCAGGTTTCCGAGGGCGGTCGTGCCCTCGCGGGAGACGGGGTCGCAGCTGTTCTGCGGTTGGTACCCGGGCTGGGCGTCGACCTGCGTCGGCAGCGTCACGCGTGAGATGGGGGCATCCCAGCGCGGAGCGGACTGCCCGCGCGAAGCGGCGGACGGCGCAGCCACCGATGCCGGTGCGGCCACTGTGGCACCGAGGGCCACGACCGATGCCAGCGATGTGGCGGCGAACAGGGACCGGCCGATATGTGCGAGCATTTCTCTCCTGCGATGTGAAGAAATCCGGGTCTGAAATCCGAATTCGTCGGATCGGGATTCTCACCAGAACCCAGATGTTTATCGCAGATACATCACGCTAAGGTCACGACCGAACAACCGAGACCATAATCGAATTACCACATCCATACCTATTCTTTGACAGAACAGGCGTAACACGGGACCGGCCGAAACAGAACTCTCGCCCTGTACGTACGACCTGATCAACGAGCGATCAGTACGACATTCAGGCCGCGCATAACTTCCTTCGGCACCGCGAATCCGCCACGCCCGTTTCCGTCGTAACGCATGAGAACACCATTCGTGCGCAGAGCGAGAAGGTCACTGACCCCGTCGGCGGCCAGGTCGCCGGGCGACAAGACGTCTACGAACGAATTCCAGCCGCGGCCGTGCGCGATGACGCGGGAAATGCCGCCCGCTCCGTCGCCCACGCCCACGAATCCGCGCCCCGTTGAATCCGACCAGACGAGGTCTGCCTTGCCGTCTCCGGTGAGTTCACCGGCACCGCGCAGGGCCACGATGCGGGCCGGACGCGTGATCTCCTTGGTGCCGACGATCTTCCCGCCCGGCCCGCCCCGGAGCAGCACGATGGCGCGGGTGCGGTTGTCGATGGCCACGAGGTCGCGGTAGCCATCACCGTCGACGTCGCCGCCCGACGCGATCGAGCGCAGGTGCCCCATCGGCCCGGTGAGGTAGCTGGGTCCGCGCAGGCCACCCTTCGTGTCACCGCGGTAGAGCACGAGGCGGCCCGTGCTCTTCTGCCGGGCGATGAGGTCGACTCCGCCCGAACCGTCCCACTGTCCGACCGACAGCAG
Organism: Dermatophilus congolensis; assembly: GCA_030538115.1. Taxonomy (GTDB): domain Bacteria; phylum Actinomycetota; class Actinomycetes; order Actinomycetales; family Dermatophilaceae; genus Dermatophilus; species Dermatophilus congolensis_B. The sequence goes on from JAUNUP010000016.1 coordinate 56,708, forward strand.
GGTGTCGACCGTGTGCCAGTGCGTGCCGATGCGTGTGGCCGCGCCGAAGCGGCCGTGGCCGAGCGTCGCACGACGCCACAGGTTTCCGGCCTTGTCGGTGTAGACGAGGTCGGAATACGTCGCCGAATCGGTCCCCGCAGCTGCCGGCGGACGCAACGGGCCGGGCGCCGGCTGGTCGGTGGGCTGCTGCGTGGGCTTGGGGGCCGGGGCGGGCGTAGGAGCCTGAGCACCTCCACTGACCGTGAACCAGTCCGACTTCAGCCCTAGGGCCGCCCTGAACTTGGCACCGGTCGCAGTGACCGCGCCGCGCGATCCTTCGATGCGCATACTCGTCACGCGGCCACCCAGCGGACCGTTGCCGTCACGGGCCGTCACGGTGATAGCGCGCAGCGACCCGACCCCGAAGGCCTTCTCGACCGCGGCTGGGGTGACGGCCTTGGTCCACGAGGTGTTCGGGTTGGCCTTGCGACCGTCGTACGGGTCGGCCTTCGCGATCTGGTAGGCGGGCCCCCCGGCAGCGGTGTAGCCACCGTTGGAGGCAGAGAACTCGGCGTGCACGAACGGTGCGCCGGGAGCGGTCGACGTGCGCATGACGACACCCTCGGTCGCCGAGATCGCGGCCGTGGCCCGGCTGTCCTCGGTGGCGGTGCGACGCCCGGAGGAGCTGTACGTGGCAACACCCTTGAAGACCTGGCAGGTGATCGTGTCGCAGATGTCCCAGGTGGCTCCACGAGAGCGTTGACGGTCACGATACGACGAGGCGTACGTACGGGCCGCGACGGACTGGGCCGCGACCGCCTCCCGGTGCCACGACGCCGGCATCTCGTTCGGCACCACACTGCGAAGGTAGGACTGCATCGAGGAGTTCAACACAGTGCGCAGGCTCTTGGTGGCGGTGCCATCGGCTACCGCCGAAACGGATCCGCGCAGGTCTTTCGACGACCCGCCTGGCAGCACCACACGCACGATGCCGGAGTTGGTCGTGAACCGGATCGAGGGCCCGGTGGCGAGGGGGTATCCCTTCCAGCCTCCGCTCGTGCCCCGGTACTGCAGCGAGACCTTGCCGCCCGCCGCCACGGCCCGCCAGGCCGCGTACTCACCGCCCGTCGGCAGCGCCCTCCGGGTCGCGCCCACGGCAGCAGTGAGCCCCGCCGCGGGGAGTACCTGGGTGTCGCCGTCGGTGTCGGCCGAGATCCACACACGGATCTCGGGGTCACCGATCTGTTCGCGAACGGTGCCCGGGTAGTAGAAGTCGAGAATCCGGCTCCAGTCGAGTCCTGCGTCGGCGGCACCGTAGGCACCCCACTGGCTCATGCCGCGGCCGTGGCCGAAACCCCGTCCGGAAACCGTTAACGCACCGCTGGTCGGGCGGTTCGCCACCTCGTCGGCAGCATGCGCCGCCGGAGCGGAGACAACCGGAATGGTGACGGCCAGCGGCACCGCGAGCGCAGCCGCGAGTGCAAGGGCGGGCGAGACCGCCTGGACCTGGCGTGATTTCGGGGCGCGGGATTCTGGGCTCACGTACCCCCAGATCGGCAGAACCGCCCGGGTTCTGACCGGATCCGCGCTCGAAGATCACGATTCGGTCACTTCGTCTGTGCCGAGTCGGCTCCACCCGAAAGCTCGGCGGCTCGGCGACTCAGCGAACCGGCTCGACGCCTCCGTGGTACTCGATGAGGGCTGCCAACCGCGCGGCCTCACGCTGCGCGCGCTCGCCGTCGGCCTTCTGTATCGCCATCACAGCGACAGTGTCGGTGTCGTTGAGGTCGAGGCTGGCCCACGGTGCCCCGCCGCCGAACTGCAAGCGGAGGATCTGGTGCCACTCGAGTCGCCGGGTGAGAAAGAGGTTGCGCACGATGAGCCCGCGTTCGCTGGGCTTGGCCTCGATGCGCGCGAACCGCGACAAGAACCACGAGGTCACGGCACCGAGCCCGAACAGGAAGATGCGGTCGGTGATCATCCAGTTCGCGCCCGGGATCGTCACCGCTGCCACCGCGAACGCGAGCAGCACCACCAGCGCCATCACCGTGGGCACCCGCGTGCCCCAACGAGGCCTGAAGGTCGCGTACGGATCGGTCGCGGCGTCGTCTGCTGAGGGTCGAGGGGCGCGGGGTGACATGATCAGACCCGGCAGACCGTGATGTCGGTGACGAGAATCGCTCGCGCACCGATCTGGTAGAGCTCGTCCATGATGTTGTTGACGCCCTTGCGCGGCACCATCACCCGCACCGCCACGTGGCCCTCGTCGCGCAGCGGCGAGACCGTGGGCGATTCGAGGCCCGGCGTGATCTTGCTGGCGGCGTCGACGAGGTCGGCGCGGATGTCGTAGTCCATCATCACGTAGGTGCGTGCCGTGACGATGCCCTGCATGCGCCGCCGAAAGACCTGGAACGCGGGGTCGTCGACCATCTCGGCCCGGCCGATGAGCACCGCCTCCGACTTGATGATCGGCTCACCGAATACTTCGAGGCCCTGATTGCGCAGGGTGGTGCCGGTCTCGACGACATCGGCGATGGCGTCGGCGACTCCCAGCGTGATCGAGGTCTCCACCGCTCCGTCGAGGTGCACGACCGTGGCCTCGACGCCCTGCTTCTCCAGGTGATCGCGTACGAGCCCGGAGTAGCTGGTCGCGACGCGCTTACCCTCGAGCTGCTCGAGCGCCGTGATGTCGCCTGCCTTACCCGCGAACCTGAACGTCGACCGCGCGAACCCGAGCGGGAGGCTCTCGACCGCGTCGCTACCGGAGTCGACCAGCAGATCACGGCCCGTGATGCCGCCGTGCAGAGTGCCCGACCCGACGTAGGTCGCGATGTCGCGGGGCCGGAGGTAGAAGAACTCGATGTCGTTGTCGGCGTCTCGCAGGATCAGCTCTTTGGTGTCGCGGCGGGTGCGGTACCCCGACTCGCGCAGCATCGTGACGGCGGATTCGGACAGCGACCCCTTGTTGGGGACGGCGATGCGCAGCATGCTCGGCTCTCGTCTGTGTCGATGTGTCGCAGGTGGCTCTGTGAACTGTGGGGCTCTGTGGGCTCTGTGAACTGAGCCGGCTCAGAGGTGGTTGTAGACGTCTTCGAGGGTGATGCCCTTGGCGACCATGAGCACCGTCAGGTGGTAGAGCACCTGGCTGATCTCGGCGGCGAGAGCGTCGGGCTCTTCGTATTCGGCCGCCATCCAGACCTCGGCGGCCTCTTCGACGACCTTCTTGCCGATGAAGTGCACTCCCGCATCGAGCTCGGCGACGGTGCCCGAACCGGCCGGACGCGTGGCCGCCTTCTCTACGACCTCGGCGTACATCTGATCAAACGTCTTCACGAGTCTCAACCCTAACGTGCGTCGCGGAGGTGGCCTTGGGTCGTCTCGCCGTCCAGCGTCGCCACCTGCGAGATTCGCGCCAGCGGCCCCAGTCGGGGACGGTTCAGGTCGGCAGAGATCAGGCGGGCCAATTCGACCGACGCCTCGATCTCGACCTTGCGGTTCGAGACGGATTCGACGCTGAACCCGAACGGGATGCCCAGGTGGCGGCAGAACCGCGCCAGTTCGCGCGCCGCCCCGAGCGAGTGCGAGAGAGACACCGTGAGCGGATCGTGGGCGCGCACGAGTTCGTTGCGCACCCAACGCGGCACGTCGACACCGAGCCACTCGATGAACTCCATCGACTTGATCGAGCCGCAGAGCGACATCGTGAAGATGAGCGGAGCCATGCGCTGATCGGGGCGCTCTTCGGCCCATGTGTACGCGTAATCGGACGCCAAGTCTTTGGCCGCGCGCACGTCGAAGACCACCTGGGTGACGAAATACGAACACCCCGCGTCGACCTTCGCCATGAGTCGTCGGTGTTCGTCTCCCTTGCGGGTGTGCCGCTCGGGGATGGCGACGCCGCCCAGCGGCACGGCTGGACGCACGTCGGAGTGGACCTGGTAGGCGCGCTGCAGCGACGTCTTGACGGGTTGCGTCGCCGAGGCCGCACCGACGAAGACCGTTGCCACGTCATCGGTGGCGCCTCCGAGAAAGCCGCCGATCTGGTCGGTGTCGTACTTGCCGACGCAGCGGTAGACGATCGCCTGCCCGTCCCATTCGTTGAGGTGGTTGCGGAAATAGATGTCCGGATCCCAGGACTCGACGAACGGGTAGGGGCGTTCGATATCGGTGCGTGACGTCTCGTCTGCGATGTCGTAGAGGAGCAGCGCGTCGAGGGCGAGGTTGTCGAGCCGCGCGAGGGTCGCATCCGCGATGGCAGGGAGCCGCTCGGGCGGGGTGGCCAGGCGCGGGGGCGTGATGCCGAAGAGCAGCAGTTCTCCCTCGCCGTCGGCGATCACCTGACGAAAACGGCTCGTGCCGTCGGCGGCACGGGTGGGCAACGGGGCGGGACGATCTCGATCAGGCACGTTCCTCACCGTAACGGCTGCCACCGACACAACCTCAATCGCCCGTTCGGAGCGCGACCGCCCGAGGCATCACCGACATCTCCGTCTCGTGCACGCCGGCGTCACGTGCACGAGCGTGGGGGCCCCGCCCTATCCGCGCACGGCCACGAGGGTCTGCGCCGTGGCGATCGCCGCAGCGGCCGCTTCGTACCCCTTCGACTCGCGCGACCCCTGCATCCCACTGCGGTCGGCGACCTGCGCCTCGTTGTCGCAGGTGAGCACACCGAATCCGATGGCCTTGCCCGTGTCGAGACTGACCCGCATGAGGCCGTCCGTCACACCGGACGAGACGTACTCGAAGTGCGGTGTGCCACCGCGGATGACGACACCGAGCGCCACGACGACGTCGAACTTCTCGGCGGCTGCCGCCACTACGACGGGCAGTTCGAAGCTGCCGGGTACCCGGAAAACCTCCACCGAGTCGACCTTCGCCTCGGCGCAGGCGCTTTGGGCACCCTCGATGAGCGCGTTCATGAACTCCTCGTGCCAGCTCGCGGCCACGATCGCGACCGTGAGGCCGGATCCGTCGAGGGTCAGTTCAGGTGAGCCGAAACCGGCCATGGGTGGTTCCTTTCGTCAAGCATGTCGAGGGTCGTGGGCAGATGCCCGCAGACAGGGAGTCAGGGTCTGACGTGTCAGGGTCGAAGTGTCGCGCCCTGGGCGATCGGATCGTTGAGGCCGGCCACCAGGTGCCCGAGCCTCGTGGCTTTGGTGCGCAAGTAGGCCTCGTTCTCGGGGGTGACGGTCGTGCGGACGGGGCGGGAGGCGGCAACGCGCACCCCACCCTCCTCGAGCGCTGCCACCTTGGCGGGGTTTCCGGTCAGCAGCACGACATCGGTCAGACCCAGGTCGGCGAGTATCGCTACCGCCGCACCGTACTCGCGCGCATCGACCGGCAGGCCGAGGTGCGTCTGGGCGTCGACCGTGTCGACACCTCCGTCCTGAAGCGCATAGGCGGCCAGCTTGGCGAGCAGGCCCACTCCGCGTCCTTCGTGACCGCGCAGGTAGACGACCGCGCCGCCCTGTTCGGCGATGAGCTCCATGCTGCGCGCGAGCTGCGGGCCGCAATCGCAGCGGCGCGAGCCGAACGTGTCACCGGTGAGGCACTCGGAGTGCACGCGCACCAGCGGCGGCGTGTTCGGGTCGGGTTGGGCGCCGAGCGGGCTCACCAGAGCGATGTGCTCGACTCCCGAGATCCCGTCGAGATAGCCGGTGAGCTCGAACGTGCCGTGCTCGGTGGGCAACACGGTGTGCGCGACCGGCGTCGCGCGGTCGTGCAAGCGCCGGTAGTCGGCGAGCGCCGCGATCGTGATGACGGGCAGGTTGTGCGTGCGGCCCATCTCCAGCACCGCGGGCGCGCGCATCATGTCGCCGTCGTCGTGGACGAGCTCGCCGATCACCCCGACCGGCGGCAGCCCGGCGAGCTTGCACAGATCGACGGTCGCCTCGGTGTGGCCGGCGCGCTCCAACACCCCGCCCTTACGCGCGCGCAGCGGCACGACGTGGCCGGGGCGGATGAAGTCGCTCGGGCGCGCATCGGGTGCGGCCAGCAACCGGATCGTCGTCGCGCGGTCAGCGGCGCTGATCCCCGTGGTCACACCGGCGGCGGCGTCGACGGTGACCGTGTACGCCGTACGCAGCGGATCCTGGTTGTTCGGCACCATGAGCGGCAGGTCGAGCGCGTCGGCACGCGACGGCGTCATCGGGGCACACAGGTAACCGGAGGTGTGCCTGATCGTCCACGCACACCATTCGCGGGTGAGGGTCGAGGCCGCCATCACGACATCGCCCTCGTTCTCGCGGTTCTCGTCGTCGAGCACGAGCACCGGGCGCCCCTCACGCAGGGCGTCGAGCGCCTCCGGAATCGTCGCGAACCCCGTGAGGGTGGGCTGTTCGGTCATGACCTCGTCCTCTCGTGCTCTGCGCCGCCTGTTTCTCCGAGCTCTCCCAGCTCTGTCAGCTCTCTCGGCTCTCCGCGCGCGGCGACAGAAGCCTGCGCGTTCTCCTCACGCGACGCCTTCCACCACACGAAGAACCCGGCGACGACGAACGCGCCGTAAACGAGGTAGAGCACCGCGGAGGGGTAGTACTGGCTGTGCCACAACAGCGGCACGCCGACGATGTCCACGGCGATCCAGGCGAGCCAGAAGTCGACCCAGCCGCGCGCCATCGCGTAGGTCGCGACGATCGAGCCGACGAAGATCCACGCGTCGGTCCAGTAGTACCAACGCGGAGCGGGCCAGCCTGCACCGATCTGGGCGAACACGTACTGGGTCACGACCACGGCGGCCAGGGAGCCGACGATGAGGGCCGTGCGCTCCTTCGCCGTCGCCCAGCGCGGGGTGATGGCCGGGGCCGAGGCAGCCTTGCCCGCCGACCGCTGCTTCCACGCCCACCAGCCGTACACGCTGGTCGCGATGAAGAAGATCTGCCTGAACGCCTGGCCGAACATCGGCTGGCGGCCGTCCTCCAGCCCGAAGGCGGTGCCGAAGAACACGGTGAACAGGATGACGTTGCCGATGATGCCGATCGGCCATGCCCACACGCGCCGCTTCAGCCCGCCGATGGCGGAGGCCAGGCCGAACCCGTTGCCGATGATCTCGCGCCAGTACAGCGGGTAGCCGCCCACGTCGATCCGGGCCTCGTAGATGGCATTGAGCCAGTCGTTCATCGGCCCGTCTCCTGCGCCTCGGACGACGTGGAGCCGTGGCCGAGGAGCCCCTCGACGTACTTGGCGAGCACGTCGACCTCGATGTTCACCGTGGCGCCTACGCCCGCTTCGCCGAGAGTCGTCTCCGACAGGGTGGTGGGGATGAGGCTGACCTGAAGCCCGGTGGGAGTCACCGCGCTCACGGTGAGAGAGACCCCGTCGAGGGCGATCGAGCCCTTCTCCACCACATAGCGCCGCAGGTTCTCGGGTAGGTCGATGCTCACGACCTCCCAGCGGTCACCGGGCTCGCGCGCCGAGATCGTGCCGGTGCCGTCGCCGTGGCCCTGCACGATGTGCCCTCCGAAGCGACCGTCGGCGGCCATCGCGCGCTCGAGGTTCACCTTCGTACCGGCGCGGATGCCGGAGAGGCTGCTGCGGGCGAGGGTCTCGGCCATGACGTCGACGGAGAAGCTCTCCGCGTCGGCCTCGACCACCGTGAGGCAGACGCCCGATACGGCGATCGAGTCACCCGGCGACGCGTCGGAGACGACCTTCGGTCCGCGGATCCGCACGACGGCCGAGCTGAGCCCGGCCTCCACGTCGGTGATCTCGCCGACCTCCTCGACGATTCCGGTGAACATCAGGGTTCCTGCCTTTCGGGGTGGTTCTCGCGGTTGCTGTGATCGCCGTTGCCCGGCGGGCTCTGCGTGTCAGGGGTGGCTGCGCGGGCCGGCCGCAACACGAGCCGCACGTCGCCGCCGACGCGGTCGACGCTGCGCAGATCGAAGCGGGCGATGCCGTCGATGGAGTCGATGCCGAGGTCACCGATCGCGGTCGGGCCTGCACCGAGAAGGGCTGGCGCGACGTAACCGACGATCTCGTCGACGAGGCCGGCCGCGAGAAACGCGGCTGCGAGGGACGGTCCTCCCTCGAGCCAGACGTGCCGGATGCGTCGGTCGTGCAGGGCAGCCAGCACCTCGTGCACGTCGCGGGTGCGCAGGTGCAGCGCGGGGTCTGCAGCCCCGGTCGCTCCGGACGAGGCGAAGACCTGGGCGGTGGCGGGCAGGTCGCGCTCCCCCACCACGACGCGCAGCGGCTGCACAGCGACCGGCGCATCGGTGGCGTCGCGGACGGTGAGGGCGGGGTCGTCGGCGAGCACGGTTCCGGTGCCGACGACCACGGCGCCCGCGGTGGCGCGTCGGGCATGCACGTCGGCGCGGGCAGCTTCGCCGGTGATCCAGCGGCTCGACCCGTCACGGGCTGCCGAGCGTCCGTCGAGGGTGGCCGCGTACTTCCACGTGACGAAAGGGCGCCCGTGTCGTGTCGCGCACTCCCACGGTTCCACGATCTCGGCGGCCCGCTCGGCGATCGCGCTCAGAACAGGAAGGTCGGTGGCGTCGATCGCGGCGGCGCGGGCCGAGTCGCGAGCCGGGCCGATCACGGTGCCTGTCGCCCGCGCGGCTGCCGCGGCGAGGAGGTCGGGCAGCACGTCGACCGCGGCCCCCGCCTCGGTCAGGCGCGCGGCACCGCCTCCGGACTGGTCACCGGGGTCACGCCGAAGCACGACGACCCGCGTGACGCCGGCTGCGACAAGGGCGTCGGCGCACGGGCCGGTGCGGCCCGTGTGGGCGCAGGGTTCGAGGCTGACGTAGGCGGTGCCACCACGCACGTCGCTGCCGTTGGCTGCGGCATCGGAGAGGGCCGCGACCTCTGCGTGTGCCGTGCCGGAGCCGCGGTGATAACCGCCGCCCGCGATCGCGCCGTCGGCCGACGTCACGACACACCCCACGCGGGGGTTGGGGTCGGCTGCGGGTCCGAGGGTCGCCAGGTCGAGGCACGCCCGCATGGCGGCGATGTCAAAGGCGTCCATCCGCGTCTCCCGGCTGCTCGTCGGCAGCTCCGGGGCGGATCGAATGGGTCGGCGATGTCGCCTGCCCCTCGCGAACGAGGGCGCGGCCACATGCACGCCACATCCTCGACTCCGAACAGCCCTGCGGTCGGTATCGGCCCCCGGCGCGCGCCGAAGTCGATCAACCCACCGCCGGTCGCCCGGCGTCGAACGCGCTGCCTCCCATCCGGACTTTCACCGTCGGTCCTGGAATTTCACCAGGTCAACCGAGCGCCCACGCGGCCCGAAGGCCCCGCGCGCACCCGGGTCGCGGACTATCACCGCCGGCTCGGAATTACACCGACCCCGGAGCACGTACGCGGCCAGTATGCCATCGTCGGCGCACCGATGGCGCCGAGTGTTCCGCCCGGTGAGGGTTCAGAGGCTCGGTCGTGACAGAGGCGGCATGTGCCCCAGCCACGTGCGAGCCCCTTCGTGAGCCACTCGTGTCGAGGCCGCGTTGCAGGCGTAGGCGATCGCCTGAGGCAGGGAAAGGTCGTGGGCCAGGGCCGCCGCGAACGCGCCGTGCCAGGCGTCCCCCGCGCCGAGGGTGTCGACGGCGCGCACCTGCGTCGGTGTGTGCGAAGCCCGCTCGCCCTCCCGCGTCGCCCAGTGCACGGGCGCGGCACCGTCGGTCATCACGACCGCCCCGGCGCCCGCCGCGAGCACATGATCGAGAGCGCGTTGCAGCAAGCGTGCGGTGTCGTGGCCGGTGGCATCCTCGCCTTCGGAGGCGTGCGCGCCGGGCAGACGCGCGAGCCCGGCCGCGTAGTCGGCCGATCCCGCTACCACGTCGAGCCATGGCAGCCACTCCTCGGCGTGGGGTTTGGCGCTGCCGGCGTCGAGCACGGCGAGGCAGGAAGCGGGCCGCACCGCCACGGCCTTCGCTGCGGCTCGGGGGTGGTGGCCGTCGAGCAGCAACACCCGGGCCGCAGCCAGCGCGGCCTCGGCCTCCACGGTTAGAGCCAGGGTAGTCGCGAGCGCCCCGGTCGACACGACGGTGCGCTCCCCCTCGGCATCGACGATGCACGACGCCACCGGCAACTCCCAGGCGTCACCTCGGCCGGCGAGGTCGATGACGCGAACCCCGTGGCGGTCGCACTCGGCCCGCACCAGGGACGCCTGCGGTGACCGGCCGAGGGCCGTGACGAGGGTCGTCTCCACTCCGGTCGCCGCGCACGCGATGGCCGCATTCGTGGCCGGCCCGCCCGCAGTGATCTCGACGGAGTCGGCGACGCCCTTGGTGCCCCACGCGGGAGGCGTCTGCACCCGCTGGACCACGTCGAGCACCGCCAGCCCCAGAGCGACGACGCCCATCACGCCCTCCGATCGAAACGGACTGTTGGCCCCGGCCACGCCGGGCAGGCCGCCGGTCACGATCTAGGCTGTCACGACTCCCAGCCGGACACGTCGACAACGACATCAGCCCGGTCGCGGGTGGCTTTGACGAGGGCGGCGTTCTCGGCGTCGACGCCGGTCAGGGCGCGGTCGAGCGCGGCCTCGGGGGTGCGGCCGTGACGCACGTGGCGTTCTGCGAGCCGCTGCACCCGCAGGTCTTCGTCGCCCTCGACGTACCAGACCTCGTCGAGCAGCCCGCGCACACCGGCCCAAGCACCGTCGCCGAGCAGCAGGTAGTTGCCCTCGGTGACGAGAAAGGGGAGCGACCGGGGCACAGACACTGCGGCGGCGACGGCATTGTGCAGGTCACGCTGGTAGTCCGGGGCCCACACCATCGCCTCGTCGCGTGCGCGCAGGCGTCGCAGCAGGGCGACGAACCCGGCGGAGTCGAACGTCTCGGGTGCCCCCTTGCGCGCGACGTCTCCGCGAAGCGAGAGCACCTGGTGCGCGAGGTGGAACCCGTCCATGGTGAACAGCCCGGTGGCCGCCTCCTCGGCTGCCTGGGCCACGAGGTGCTCGGCGAGAGTCGACTTGCCGATGCCAGGCGCCCCGACGAGACCGAGGATGAAACGTGTATCGCTGGCCGCCGCCGCGCGCGCAAGCTCGCGCACCCGAGCGGCGGCTTCTTCCACTCGGAGAACGGGCGGGGTCATGCGTGCGTGTGCCGCTTCGCGAGGGCGCGCAGCTCGTCGACGCGCTCAGCCGCCACCTCGGCCCCGTAAACCGCCGACCCGGCAACGAATACGTCGGCACCGGCCTCGGCGCACTGCTCGATCGTGGAGGCGGAGACACCGCCGTCGACCTGGATCCAGATGTCTCCGCCGTGCTTCGTCACGGCCTCACGCACTGCGGCGACCTTCGGCATCATGTCGGCCATGAATGCCTGGCCACCGAAGCCGGGCTCGACCGTCATGACCAGCACCATGTCGAGTTCGGGCAGCAGATCGGCGTAGGGCTCGAACGGCGTGCCGGGCTTGAGCGCCATCGCGGCCCGTGCCCCCTCGGCGCGGATGGCCCGCGCGAGCTGCACTGGGTTCTCCGCCGCTTCGATGTGGAACGTAACGCTCTTCGCGCCCGCCTCCGCGTACGGCGGCGCCCACTTGTCGGGGTTCTCGATCATCAGGTGGCAGTCGATCGGGATGGGACTCACCTTCAGCAGCGCCTCGACGATCGGTTGCCCGAGAGTCAGGTTGGGGACGAAATGGTTGTCCATCACGTCGACATGGGCCCAATCGGCGTTACGCACCGCTTCGAGTTCGCTCTGCAAGTTCGCGAAATCGGCGGAGAGGATGCTGGGAGAGATCTGCACGAAACCCAGGGTAGGTCGACTGGCAACAGGACCCGCCCCCGCGACGCCCCATCGCGCAAGGCTGCCACCAGGGTGTTGCTCAAAGACTCTCGGTCGGCGCCTCCCCCGCCCGCAGCAGCGCCAGAAACATCGCGTCGGTTCCGTGCACGTGCGGCCACAGTTGCACGTACGGTCCGTCGCCGGTCTTCTGCACCGGCTGCCCGGCCGCGTCCCGCACGTACTCGCGGGCGTCGAGCACGTCGATGCCCGGATGCCGCGTCAACGCCTGCTCGACCACCTGGCGGGTCTCGGCAAGGTGAGGACTGCACGTCGCGTACGCCACGACCCCGCCGGGGCGTGTGGCGGTGATGGCCGAGTCGAGTAGCTCGCCCTGCAGTTTCGTCAGGGCCGCCACGTCGGAGGGCGACCGCCGCCACCGAGCTTCGGGTCGCCTGCGCAGCGCGCCGAGCCCGGTGCAGGGGGCGTCGACCAGCACGCGGTCGAACCCGCCCGGCTCCTCGGCGCCGATCGTGCGGCCGTCGCCGGTTCCGACGTACACCTCGGCTCCGGCCTCGATCGCCGCGTCCACGGCCTGCTCGACAAGCCGCGTGCGGTGCTCGCTCACCTCGTTGGCGAAGACCGCGGCATTCCGGTCGAGCGACAGAGCCGCGAGCAGTCCCGCCTTGCCGCCAGGACCTGCACAGAGGTCGAGCCATCGTTCGCGCCGGTCGCGCACACCGGTCGAGTCGGCCGCGTCGTGGCCGTCGCCCTGCTTGCCCTCGCTGGCGACCGGCGACACGGGCACCTGCACCAGGGCGATGGGGAGCAGTTGAGAGCCCTCGTCCTGCACCGCTGCCCGTCCCTCGCGGATCGCTCGGATGCGGCCAGGGTCGCCCCCGGAGGTGAGCACGGCCCCGTAGGGCGACAACCCCGACGGCTCGGCTCCTGCCTCCGCCAGTTCGTCGAGGTCGCTGAGGCCCGGCCGGGCCACGAGCGACACGATCGGAGTGTCGTTGTCGGAGGCGAGCAGCGCGACGAGCGCCTCCCCAACCGACTCGGGGGTCGCGGCGCCGTGCCCGACGAGCGCCGACCGCAACGCGCGCACGACCCACTCCGGGTGGCTGTATTCGATGGCGAGACGGGCGATCTCGTCATCCGTCGTCCCGGCGGAGGTCTCCCCTCCCCCGGAGCCTGCCGCGCGCTGCGGAGCGACCGCCTCGCGCCATTCGTCGACGCTGCGCTCGCTCACCCGGCGCAGTACGGCGTTGACGAATCCCGCCGCGCCCGTACCGACCGCCTCGCGGGTCAGGGCGACGGTCTCACCGACGGCGGCGTGCGAGGGCACGCGCATGCCCAGCACCTGGTGAGCGCCGAGTCGCAGCGCCGCGAGCGGTCCCGCGTCGATGCCGTCGACGTCACGCTTGGCCGCGACCGCGATGACCGCGTCGTAGAACCCCCGCATACGCGTGGCTCCGTACACAAGCTCGGTCGCGAATGCGGCGTCCTGCCTGTCGAGCCGTGCGCGCCGGAGTCGCACGGGCAGGTCGATGTTGGCGTACGCGCCGTCTTCGATGGCCAACAGGGCCTCGTACGCCAGCCGGCGCGCCGGGTCGCCGCGCCGTGACCGCTCCGAAGGTCGTTGCGCCGAGCGGCGCCTCGGATCGGACGAGCGGGCAGACCCGCCGTAGCGGATGCGCCCACGTCCGTCCCGAGCATCCCGGCCTTCGCGGCTGTCGCGACCGTCTTCGCGGCTCATGCGCGCGCCTCGCCGGGGTCCCTAGAGTCGCCCGAGTCGCTTGCGTCGCCGACCCGCTCGCCCTCGGCGATGCGCACGCCACGTGCCCAGTCGCTCGCGGCCATCGCCTTCTTGCCGTGCGGCTGAACCGTGACCAGCTCGATCAGTCCGTCACCGGTGACCACGTGTACCTCGCGCTTGCTCGGGAGCAGAGTGCCGGGGGCGTCCAGGGCGGCATCGCCGATTCCGGGACTCGCCGAGTCGGCGGGGCTGCCATGCCTCGCGGAGACGATCTTGAGCCGCTGCTCCCTGAACGTGGTCCAGGCACCCGGAGCAGGCGTACATCCCCGAATCTGCCGATCGAGGGCCGCTGCACTGTCGACCCAGGCCACGCGGGCGTCGTCGATAGTGAGCTTCGGTGCGAGCGTCACGCCCGACTCCGGCTGTGGAGTGAGAACCGCCGTGCCGTCTTCGAGAGCATCGAGAGATTCCACCAGCAGTGACGCACCGCTGACGGCCAGTCGCGCGAGCAGGTCTCCGGAAGTCTCGTGCTCGCCGATCGGCGTCTCTTCGACCCCGATGACAGGCCCCGTGTCGAGCCCCGCTTCGAGCACGAACGTGCAGGCCCCTGTGGTCGCGTCGCCGGCCATCACCGCGCGCTGCACGGGAGCTGCGCCGCGCCAGCGCGGTAGGAGCGAGAAGTGCAGGTTGATCCACCCGTGCCGCGGTATGTCGAGTGCCGCCTGCGGCACGAGCGCGCCGTATGCGACCACCGGGCACGCGTCGGGCGCGAGTTCACGCAGCCTGTCGATAAATTCGGGTTCTGAGGGTCGTGCGGGGGTAAGCACCTCTACCCCCGCTCGCTCGGCGACCTCGCGCACTGGGCTCGGCCGCAGCGTGCGACCGCGCCCGGCGGGAGCATCGGGCCTCGTCACCACGGCGACGACCTCGTGCCGGGAGGCGAGCAGCGCCTCCAACGACGGCACCGCCACCTCGGGGGTGCCGGCGAAGACGACGCGCATCATCGCCCCCGGCCGAACGTCGCGTGGGGGCTCAGCCGCACGGTGGGCGGAGGTTCGCCGGCCCATTCGGCCTCGCGGATGATCCGCATCGCCGCGCGCTTGCTCTCGGGGTCGAGGTGGTCGACGAACAGCACCCCGTCGAGGTGGTCGGTCTCGTGCTGAAAGGCCCGGGCGAGATACCCGTCGCCAGAGATCTCCACGGGGTCGCCGTGCATGTTCGACCCGGTCACCTTCACCTGCAGGGCCCGCCGCCGCGTGGCGCGCACGTCGGGGATCGACAGGCACCCCTCTTCGCTGTCTTCCATCTCGTCGGAGAGTTCGAGCACGGGATTGACGATGTGCCCGTGCAGGTCGTCGACCCAATACGTGAACACGCGAAGTCCGACCCCGATCTGCGGCGCGGCCAGCCCGGCACCGGGCGCGTCGTACATGGTGTCGAACAGGTCGGTCACCAGACGGCGCAGATCAGTACCGAAATCGGTGACCTCCTCCGCGCGCGTACGCAGCACCGGATCACCGAACAACCGGATCGGCTTCACGGACAAGCAGACTCACCTCACGAGAGACCAAAGCTGGGGGATGGAGGCCGAACGTACCGACAGGTCGTCGCGGCAGCGAAGGCCAAGTTTACCGACGTGTGCGGGGGCATGGCTCAGTCGATATCCGCCTCCCCCACCCGCACCGATACGAGGGGCAGCTTGTGTGCCCCTCGTATGGCTCGCATCGTGCCGAGGGCCCCGCACAGGGCCGGAGCGTGGGAGGGCGCGCACGTCACGAGCGCCACGGACGGCCGCTGCGTGCGGTTGTCGTCGTCGACGGTCACAGTGCCGTCGTGCGTCTCGAGCGGCCACGGTCCGAGCACGCGCACCGACGGAGCCACTGACTTCAGACCCGAGGCGCCCGTTTCGGCCAGGGCCTCGGTCACGGCGTCGAACGGGCCGGTGATCTTCGCGATCCACTTCAGGGGTGGCAGGTCGAGGCCTCGCCGCTCGTCGAGTTCACGTTCGGCGAACCATTCGGGCGCCGTCCTGACCAGCGCCTCCACCGGGCCGAGCGCCGGGGAGGCGGGCACTCCCGCGAGCACGATCCGCCCGCCGGACTGCCGGGAGCGGGTAAGGGCTGCCGCCTGCGCCCACCGACCGAGCGCCTGCTCACCGGCATCGAGGCGGGGGCGGTCGAGACTCGCCCAGGCGTCGAGGATGAGCGTGGCCGCGTACCCCGTGGCGGCCACCGGCTCCGCACCCGGTGTGGCCACGACGATCGCCGGAGTAGCAGGCACGGTGGCCAGCACGTCTCCCCCGCCAGAGAACCGCACGGGCACACCGGGAAACGCGCGCCCGATCTCTTCGACCGTGCGCTCCGCGCCGACGACGGTCGCGCGCAATGTCGAGGCACCACAGTGCGGGCACTCGTACTGCGGCACCGAGGTGCCACACCAGCGACACGTCGGAGCAGCCCCCGGCGCGGCCATCGCCAGCGGCCCGTGACAGTCGGGACACCTGGCGGCCAGCCCGCACGGTTTGCAGCTCAACCCCGGCAGGTAGCCGCGTCGTGGCACCTGCACGAGCACCGGGCCCTTCTCCAGAGCCTTCTTGGCCGCCCGCCACGCCTCGCTCGGCAGACGCGCATGCGCGCCCGGGCCGTGATGCTCCTCCTGCCGGCCTTCTCCCGCCACCGTGACGGGCGCGCAGTGGGCACGTCGCCGCGCGGGCTCTTCTCCGATCGCGTGGATCCACCCCTGCTCCAGCCACGCCTGCACGTGGGCGGTGCGCGTGAAACCCCCGACCAGCAGGGCCGCTCCTTCGTGGTCGCGCCGCAGCCGCAGAACGTCGCGCACATGCGGATAGGGAGCCCGCGGCTCGGAGAGCAGATCGTCGCCATCGCTCCACCAGGCCACCAGGCCCAGATCGCGGACCGGCGCGAACGCGGCCGCGCGCGTGCCGACCACGCAGCGCACGTGCCCGCGCAGCACCTTCAACCAGGCCGTGTACCGGGCCTCCGGCCCCTGGTCCGCGGTCAGGCGTACATGCTGGTCCTCACCCAGCACACGGGAGAAGGCCGCGTCGACCCGCTCGACATCGCGACGATCGGGCACCACGACGACCACCCCGCGCCCGGAGGCGAGCGTCGCCGCCGCGGCCTGCGCGAGAGCAACGGGCCAGTCGAGTGCTGGATCGTCGCTCGGTGACGCCACCCACGCCGCCGCCGGAGACCGACCGGCCGCGAGGTGCCCGAGAAAGCTGGGCCCGGCCACGTACCGCTCCCACGCCGCCGCGCGCGAAGCGCCGCCCACCTCGCCCCCGGATGGGGGGCCAGCGGCGTCAGCCGCGCCTTCTCCCGCGGACCGAGATGCCCCGCCCCGGCCGCGCGCCCCGCCAGGGGCCTCCACCGCGGGGGCCAGTGCGCGTTCTGCGGTGGCGTGGCGCGGGGGGATGGCGAGCCGCAGCACGTCGTCGAGTGTGCCGACGTGCGAGTCGGCCACGGCACGAGCCAACGCCAGGATCTCGGGCGTCAGCACCGCCTCAGGGCTCACGACCCGCCGGATCGGCTCGAGTCGACCGCTGTACTCGGCATCGCTGGTGCGCTCGACCACGAACCCGTCGATGTCTCGCCCGGCGAACCGCACCTTCACGCGCACGCCGGCAGACGCGGTCGAGTCCATCTCCGCGGGCACGAGATAGTCGAAGTACCGGTCGAGGTGGGGCAGCCCCAGAGCCACGGCCACCCTGGCGACCGGACGATGCTCCGCGATCTTCACCCCGTCGATGACCCGGTCGCCCTTGACCCGCTGCGGTCCGGCCCCGAGAAGCAGGTCGAGACTGCCCTGCTCGGCGTTATCGCTCTGCCCGAGGGGCAGCATGCCCCCACCGACCGACCGTGTCATCGACTCCACCTCCGCCCGCTCGTTCACCCCGCCGTCGCCTCCAGTCCTACACGCCGGCACCGACAGAGTCACCCGCAAACGCGGCGAGCCCCGGGCCTATGCCCGGGGCTCGTCGAAAGCGAAGCGAGAGTCAGCCGCGCACAGCGCGCTGCAACTCCTCGACGCGGTTGACCTTCTCCCACGTGAACGGGTTGTGCACGCCGTCGGCAGCGGTGCGACCGAAGTGACCGTAGGCAGCCGTCGCCTTGTAAATCGGACGCAGCAGATCGAGCTCGTCGATGATCGCTGCGGGGCGCAGGTCGAAGACGCTGGTGATGGCCCTCTGGATCGCGTCGATCGGGGCGGCCTCGGTGCCAAAGGTCTCGACGTAGAGGCCGACCGGCTGGGCCTTGCCGATGGCGTAGGCGGTCTGCACCTCGCAGCGCGTCGCCAGGCCGGCGGCCACGACGTTCTTGGCCACCCAGCGGGTCGCGTACGCGGCGGAACGGTCGACCTTGCTCGGGTCCTTGCCCGAGAACGCGCCGCCGCCGTGGCGGGCCATGCCGCCGTAGGTGTCGACGATGATCTTGCGGCCGGTCAGACCCGCGTCGCCCATCGGACCACCGACGACGAACTTGCCGGTCGGGTTCACCAGCGTGCGGTAGTCCGAGATGTCGAGCTGCACGCCCGAGTCGGCCAGGTCTTCGAGAACCGGCTTGATGACGAGCTTCTCCACATCGGGCTGCAGCAGCGCCTCGAGGCTCACGTCCTCCGCATGCTGGCTCGACACCACGACCGTGTCGAGGGAGACGGGTGTGTCACCGTCGTAGGCGATGGTCACCTGGGTCTTGCCGTCGGGGCGCAGGTAGGCCATCTGGCCCGACTTGCGCACCGCGGTGAGGCGCTCGGCGAGGCGGTGGGCCACGAAAATCGGCAGCGGCATGTACTCGGGAGTGTCGGCGCACGCGTAACCGAACATGAGGCCCTGGTCGCCGGCGCCCTGCTTGTCGAGCGGGTCGACGCCACCGGTACGGCTCTCGTAAGCCGTGTCGACACCCTGCGCGATGTCGGCGCTCTGCTCGCCGATCGAGATCTCGACACCACAGGTTGTGCCGTCGAAGCCCTTGACCGAGCTGTCGTAGCCGATGCCGATGATCGTCTTACGCACCAGGCTCGGGATGTCGACGTAGCCCGTCGTCGCGACCTCGCCGGCAACGTGCACGAGACCGGTCGTCACCATCGTCTCGACCGCCACGCGGGCGTGCGGGTCCTGCTCCAGCATCGCGTCGAGGATGGAGTCACTGATCTGGTCACAGATCTTGTCGGGGTGACCCTCGGTGACGGACTCGGACGTGAACAGACGGGACACGGGAATACTGCTCCTAGCTGCCGCTGCATCGCGCGGCTCGTCGGGGTGGACATGGCTGTCCGTCGTCATGCGTGAGCGTGCTGCCCGCATGTCTGAGCGTCGAGTCTACGACCGGCCGACGCGCGAGCCGATCTCGTCCCAGATGGCCTCTGAGATGTCGCTCTTGTTCGCCGGCCCCACCAGTCGGGGGTCGGTCGCGGTGTCGGGTGTCGTCAGCAGGTACACCGTCGAGGAGTCCTTTCCGAACGTGACGTCGGCACCCACTTCGTTGGCGACGAGCAGGTCGACTCCCTTGCGCGCGAACTTGGCCCGCGCGTGGTGCAGCACGTCGCCTTCGTCGTCGCCGGTCTCCGCGGCGAACCCGACGATGAACGGCGCAGCCAACCCGGCCGCGTTCCGAGCGGCCACCAGGTCGGCCAGGATGTCGGGGTTTCGCACGAGCTCGATCACCGGCGCATCCTGCTCCTCCTGGGAGCGGGTGGCGTCGTGCGTCTTCTTCATCTTCGACCCTGCCACCGTGCGAGGCCGGAAATCGGCGACCGCGGCGGCCATGATCACGACGTCCGTCGCAACGCGCGGCTCACCGCTGCCGCCGGAAGCGTCTCCGTCGGCCCATGTGAGGCCGAGCGCCTCGGCGAACACCGCGGTTTTCATCTCTCGCGCGCTCTCGACCGGCACTACACGCACGCCCGCCGGAACGGGCAGCGACACGTTCGCGGAGACGAGGGTGACCTCGGCCCCGCGGCGCGCGGCGATCTCCGCGAGGGCGTACCCCTGCTTGCCAGAGCTGCGGTTGCCAAGAAAGCGCACCGGGTCGAGCGCCTCGCGGGTGCCGCCCGCGCTGACGACCACCCGCAGCCCTTCGAGCGGGCGGGCCGCGTCAAAAGCTCCCTGGCCGTTGAGCACGGCGAGCGAGGCCTCGTAGATGTCCTCGGGCTCGGGCATGCGTCCTTTACCGGTGTCGGTGCCAGTCAAGCGCCCGCTCGCGGGCTCGATCACGTGCACCCCGCGAGACCGCAGCGTCGCCACGTTCGCGGTGGTCGCCGCGTGCTCCCACATCTCGGTGTGCATCGCGGGAGCCATCACCACGGGACAGGAGGCGGTCAGCAGCACGTTGGTGAGCAGGTCGTCGGCCAGTCCGTGAGCGGCCCGGGCCAACAGGTCGGCCGTTGCCGGCGCGACCACGACGAGGTCGGCGCGCTGGCCGAGCATCACGTGACGCACGTCCTGCACCGAATCCCAGACCTCGCTGGTCACGTCGTGCCCCGAGAGGGCCGACCACGTCGGCTCGCCCACGAAACGCAAAGCAGCCTCGGTCGGAACTACGGTGACATCGAAACCGGACTCGGTGAACCGGCGCAGCAGCGACGCGGCCTTGTACGCCGCGATACCGCCGCCGACACCGAGAACGACGCGACGTCCGGCGCCCACGGCTCCGGGCTCGGCCATGCTCACTCCCGCAAGGTCAAGGGGTGTTGAAGAAAGGTCAGGCCTCGACCGGCGTCGAGGTGAGCAAGCCCTCGTTGATCTCGCGCAGCGCCACCGACAGCGGCTTCTCGCGCACCTCGGTCTCCAGCAACGGGCCCACGTACTCGAGCAGACCCTCGGAGAGCTGGCTGTAGTAGGCGTTGATCTGGCGGGCACGCTTGGCCGAGTAGATCACGAGCGCGTACTTGCTGTCCGCGGCCTGGAGCAGGTCGTCGATGGGCGGGTTGGTGATACCGATCGGCTCGGCAATCGTGCCTGACACGTATTTCTCTTTCGTCGAGAGACTAGGGATCGATCAATGATACGAGTTCTTCGGCGGCGCGCCGCACATCGTCGTTGACGATGGACACGTCGAACTCGGCCTTGGCGTCGAGTTCGACCACCGCCGTGCGCAGGCGAGCCTCCCGCTCCTCCTCGCTCTCGGTGCCTCTGCCGACGAGCCGACGCACCAGTTCTTCCCAGCTCGGTGGCTCGAGGAAGACGAAGAGGGCATCAGGCATGGTCGTGCGCACCTGACGCGCACCCTGCAGGTCGATCTCCAACAGCACCGGCCGCCCTTCGGCCAGCGCGGCAGCCACGGGAGCGCGCAGAGTCCCGTAACTGGCCCGGCCGTGGACGACGGCGGTCTCGAGAAACTCGCCCGCCGCCTCGCGCGACTCGAACTCCTCAGGGGTGAGAAAGACGTAATGCACGCCGTCGATCTCACCCGGTCGTGGAGGTCGAGTCGTCGCCGAGACGGAGACGAGAACCCCGGGATGATGCTCGCGCACGTACGCAGCGATCGTCCCCTTGCCCACGGCGGTGGGACCGGCGAGAACGACCAGGCGACGCGCCCGGCTCACCTCAGCTCTCGCCGAAGCGGTCGAGCAGAGCTGCGATCTGGTTGGCGCCGAGGCCACGTACGCGACGGGTCTCGGAGATGCCGATCTCTTCCATGATCTGCTTCGCGCGGACGCGGCCGACGCCCGGCATCGACTCGAGCAGCGACGAGACCTTCATCTTGCCGATGATCTCGTTGGTCTTGCCCTCGTTGATCACGTCGGTCAGCGAGCCCTGCGACGCCTTGAGGCGGTGCTTGACGGCCGCGCGCTCGCGACGTGCCTCGGCAGCCTTCTCCAAGGCCTGTGCGCGCTGCTCGGGCGTGAGCTGGGGTAGAGCCACGTGTCTCTCCTACTAACGGTTGACCGCCCGGTGCCGCGTGCTGCAGCACCGATGTGGTGGGTTTGTTGTCACGGGCGGACCTCCGAGATCCGCCGTCCGGATGAGACTAACTCGCCCGAAGCGGCTGGTCGGGGCCACTAGTGACACTGAATTCAGTTGGCGCAAAGAACATTTCGCTGTGTCCGATCGAGGCGGACACCGACCGGCCCTCGCCGCGAGATGACACGTCACCCGGCCGAAGCGGAGGTCCAGTACGGCGTGTGTCCAGCACAACCGTCCATGCAGAACCTAGCGAGGGCCCGCGACCTGCGCAAGGAGATCAACCACCCTGTCCTGACGCGTCGTCACCTGCGGCGATGGCTTTGTGATGACGGATCACCTCGTCCACCACGAAGGCGAGGAATTTCTCCGCGAAAGCCGGGTCCAACTGGGCCGATACCGCCAGCGAACGGAGACGGTCGATCTGGGCCCGTTCACGGTCGGGGTCAGCCGGCGGCAACCCCACATGCGCCTTGAGCTTGCCGACGCGCTGCGTACACTTGAATCGCTCGGCAAGTAAATACATCATCGCCGCGTCGATGTTGTCGATCGAGTGGCGAATCTCGAGCAACTCCTCCGGCACGTCAGCCGTCTGACCAGACTGCGAAAGCACGTCGTCGGTCATCGGAGCCCCAGCGAGTCGACGAGTTCATCCGCCACCTGGATCGCACGAACTCGCAGGTCAGAAGCATTCGGACCAGCCGAGAGCACGTCACGGCTACTGCTCGCCAGCACGTTGGGCCGGGCCTGCCCGAATACCCGGGCGAGATCTTCGGCCGTTCCGCCCTGCGCTCCGACCCCCGGGGCGAGCAGCGGCGCGTTGGCTGCGGCCAGATCGATCCCAAGGTTGCCAACAGCATCGCCTACGGTAGCGCCGACCACGAGGCCGACACTGCCCAGAACGCCCGCGGAGGCGGCAGCCGCGTTGTCCTGACCGGCACCGGCTACGATCCCGGCCGCGACGCTGCGCGAACCGCCTTCTCCGTCTCCGGCCGGTGACGCCACAGCGTGCTGCACACTCGCCCCCTCGGGGTTCGATGTGAGAGCGAGCACAAACACCCCTCGCCCCGTCCGCGCAGCGAGATCGAGCGCCGGCCGCAACGAGCCGTAGCCCAGGTAGGGACTCACGGTCATCGCGTCGGCCCGGAGCGGTGAGTCGTCGCCGAGGTAGGCGTCGGCGTAGCCCGCCATCGTCGAGCCGATGTCGCCGCGCTTGGCGTCGAGGATCGACAGCGTGCCCGCCTCTCGGAGGCCGGCGAGCGTGCGCTCGAGCACTGCGACACCGGCGCTGCCGAACCGTTCGAAGAATGCCGACTGCGGCTTGACCGCGGCGACCGTGCCTCCGAAGGCCTCGACGCACGTCATCGCGAACGTCTCGAGCCCGCCGATATCGTCGGGCAGGCCCCACGAGGCCAGCAGCGAGGCGTGCGGGTCGATACCGACGCACAGCGGACCGTGCGTGGTCATGGCGGCCCGGAGTCGGGCTCCGAACGTGTCATCCGGCGTGGACATGGCGCTCCTTCGCTAGCTTCTCTGCTCAGGTCGATTGTCGGATGCGGTGTCGATGGCCGGACGCTGAAGCGAACCGGACCGCCCGGGGGTGGGCAGCT
>JAUNUP010000077.1 GCA_030538115.1 Dermatophilus congolensis
ATGATCGTGTTCACCATCGGCTGCACCATGTTCGGCTGGTTCGGCTGAGCGACCCCCGCGGCAACCGCGCCCGGCGAATCGTCGTTGGGCCGGGCCTCCGCTTACGCTGAACAGCGTGCAGCGCATCGTCCCCGGCTTGGTCGGCCTTGCGGCCGCCCTCGCGGTCGCGGGTTGCGGCGCGCCCACGGCAGTCGCGCCCCTCGCCTCCCCCACCCCGGACGCCCCGGCTTCGGCTCCCGCGCAGCCCGGCCGCGGTGCCGAGTCCGCGCGACCCGAACCCACGGCGTCCGCGACACCCACGCCGACCGCGAGCCCGACACGCACCCCGAGCGCCAGCCCGACGACCGCCCCGACCACGACGCCGACGACGGTGCCAACCCCGACGGTGCACCCCACCGACTCGCCCAAGGCCGGCAAGGCGACCGGGCCGATCACCGACACCCCCCTCGAGGTGCGCGGCATCCCGGTCGTGAGCAAGGACCACCGGCTCTCGAAGGCGTACGTGCCGCCGTGGAGCAAGCAACCGAACGGCCTGCACCCCGACGCGACCGCTGCGTTCACGAAGCTCCAAGCCGCGGCGAAGGCCGACGGGCTGACGCTGGTGATCCGCTCGGGCTACCGCTCGTACGCCACCCAGCAGGGCAGCTTCAACCACGCCCGCAAGCAGTACCCCGAGAAGACCGCACGCCTCTACTTCGCCGAGGCGGGGGCGTCCGAACACCAGCTCGGCCTCGCGCTCGACGCGTGGGACGGCAAGAACCGCGGCACCGCCTTCGCCCGCACCCCGCACGCGAAGTGGCTGGCCGCGCACGCGCACGAGTTCGGGTTCATCGTGCGCTACCCGCAGGACAAGACGCACATCACCGGCTACGCGTGGGAGTCCTGGCACCTGCGCTGGGTCGGCACCGAGGTGTCGTCGGCGTTCGGGCCGAACTCCAGCCTCACGCTCGAGGAGTACCTCGGTCTGGCCTGAGCGGCCGCCCCTGCGCGCGCTCATGCGGGGCCGGTAGCATCGCGGCAAGTCCGAGAGCCAGGAGGCGCCATGACGACGTCGAGCGAGATCGCGATCCCCGTACCCACCGCCGGGCCGCCGGGGGACGCCATGCCGGCCACGCTGGTCCGTCCCGAGAGCGGCCACGGTGGTGGCATCGTCTTGGTGCAGGAGATCTTCGGCCGGTCCGACTACATGCGCGAGCGCGCCCAGGACCTGGCATCGGCCGGCTACACCGTCGTGCTGCCCCAGGTGTTTTGGCGGATCGGGATCGACACCATCCCCGAGGACTCCGCCGGCGCGCTCGATACCGCCATGGAGGCGGTCGACAAGATCGACTGGGCGCTTGCGGTGGAGGACGTTCGCACCGCTGTGGCCTGGATGCGCGCCTACCCGCACAGCGATGAGGCGGTCGCGCTCATCGGCTTCTGCTTCGGTGGCGGTCTGGCCTATGCAGCCCTGCAGGACGCCCCACGCGAGGGCCACGCCGACGCCCTGGTCAGCTACTACGGATCAGCGCTGCCGAACCTGGTCGACGGGGCGTCCGTGCGCGCCGAGAGCTTGCACCACTTCGGCGACTCCGACGTGTGGATCCCGACCGAAGCCATCGAGCACATCCGCGAGGTGGTCGAGCGCGATGGCGCCGAGTTCCACCTCTGGGACGGCGCGAACCACGCCTTCGACAACCCCTCCCCCGAGTTGGGCCTGCACGACCCGCG
>JAUNUP010000056.1 GCA_030538115.1 Dermatophilus congolensis
GGCGGGTCGAGCAACTCCGCCTGACTGGGTTTTCCACAACCTCGCACCGAGGTTCGCGTTCTCCACAGGAGGGCAGCTCGGGCGTCTCGCATCAGCGTGCGGGCTCGTAGCGTCGTCGCCATGCCATGGCTCGAACGCTCGTCGACACCTCCCAAGGCCAGATCACGCCGTTCGCTGCGGCGCGCCCTCGTGATCCGCAAGGCAATCGCCGCCGGCCTCGTGGGGTGTGCCACGTGGCTCGCGCTGCAACTGCTCGGCATCGGCGTCGGTGGCGTGGGCTCAGAAGGCACGGTCGCCGTGCTCGTCGCCGCCCGCGATCTACCAGCCGGGCACACCGTCACCGCCTCCGATGTCTCGTCGCGCCGAGTTGCTGCGGCCGCGGTCGCCGATTCGGTGCGAGAAGTCGACCGCAGCACTCTCGAATCCGGCCGAATTCTCACCGGCCCGATTCGCGGCGGCGAGATGTTGTCGTCCACACGACTGAGAAATCCGGAGAATTTCGAGGGCCTCGCGCCGGACCGACGCGCCGTGCACGTGCCTTTGCGCGACAACGGCACGGTCTCTCTCTTGCATCGCGGCAGCCGTGTCGACATCTATTCCACGGCGGGCGGCCGCCTCGTCGTCGGCGATGTAGAGATTCTCCAGGTCGATTCACCACCTGCTTCCGGTGGCGGACTCGGAGCCGTGAGCAGCAGCGATGCGGCGGGGGTGGTCGTGGCTGTCCCCGTCGCATCCGCCGCCGCGATGATGTCGGCTCTCGGATCACAGTCATCCGAGGGTGGGCAAATTCACCTTGCCTTGCGCAACCATTGACTCCGGTTTGCCTCGTGCAGCGAAGAATCGGGCAAGACCTGTAGGCGACAACGCCTCAGAAGTCGTTACTATCGTGCGGGCTCTCAAGCGAACCGAGGCCGGCCACCGACGCAGTTGGACCGTGCGCACTTGAGAAATCGGCGGAAGACGTGCTCCCGTTCACCGCAACGTCGGGCTGAGAACAACCGAGCCCCTTTCACGCATCCATTTTCAGACCAGAGGTTTTCATGCTCCAGGGTTTCAAGGACTTCATCCTTCGCGGCAACGTCATCGAGCTCGCTGTCGCCGTCGTCATCGGCTCCGCCTTCCAGAAGGTCGTCGACACGTTCGTCACCGCCATCGTCGAGCCGCTGATCAACGCCGTCGGCGCGCCCGAGTCGAAGGGTCTCGGCTTCCCCATCCGCCCCGACAACGTCGACGCGACCTTCATCAACTTCTCGACCATCATCAACGCGCTGGTCGTCTTCCTCCTGACCGCTGCGGTTGTCTACTTCGTGTTCGTCCTGCCGATGAACAAGCTCGCCGAGCGCCGCAACCGTGGCATCGAGCCCGAGCCGGAGGCCGTGCCGGAGGACATCGCGCTGCTCCGCGAGATCCGCGACCAGCTCGCTCGCCGCACCAACTGAGCGACGAACTTCTGATCGGCTCACGCTGATCGCATCGACAAGGGCGGTGTTCCGAATCCGGAACACCGCCCTTGTCATGTGTACGAGGCTCTGTGCTCGACGTCATGTGCACGACCGAAACTCCGCGTCGCAGCGCGTCACTCCCAGTGCGGAGGGCGCTGCTCCTGCAGCCAGTCGTCTCGTGACTCCTCGCGCGACTCGTTGCCCGAGCCACGTTCGGCCCCACCCGAGTCGGTGAGGTCGTCGAGCGTCGGGTCGATGCGCGTCTCGACGGGTGTGGTGGGCCGGCTCACCGCCCGCCGGCGCCCCGCCTTGACGATGCGCCGCCCACGAGTCGGCTCGTCGCTCACCACAGGTCGTTGGTGCGGCCTGGCGCGGCCCCGCGACTGCGAGCGCCGACGCCGCGACCGTGGCCACGACCTCCGCGGGCGTCTGCCGTGCGGATCGCCTCGATCACCCGCGCCACGTCGGGCGCAGGCTTGCGCGCCACGTCTTCGCTCCAGACACGCACGTACTCCCAGCCCATGCGGGTGAGCTGTTCGGCCCGCAGCCGCTCGCGCTCGCGGGTCGACACCGTCTCGGCATAGCGGCGCCCGTCGGACTCGATGGCGACGACCATGCGGCCGGGCACATACGGGTCTTCGACCGCCAAGTCGAGCGGCTGTCCGGAGCTGCCGAGGCGTTCGTGCACGACCAGGCCCTCCTTGCGCAGGTGCAGGGCGAAGTCGGCGAGGATCGCGTCGTCCTCTGCACGCCGCGAGGCGCGCAGAGGGGTGACGTTCGACGACTTGCGCCCCGCGTCGGCCTGGCGACGCAGCACCTCGCGGTCGCCTCCGGACTCGGCGTAGGCGATGAGGTCGTGCAACGCCTGGGCACCGAGCGAAGTCATTCGTCCGCCGTCGAGGTCGGCCGCGGTGAGCGAGGTGACCACGGTGAGGTGACGACGAGCCGCGGTGATCGCGCTGTTGAGGCGGCGTTCGCCTCCGTCGAGACCCAACGGGCCCGCGCGATGCAGCGCACGACCGTCGGCGCCCTTGGACGACCCGATCGAGAAGATCACGGCGTCGCGCACATCACCGGCGGCGCGGTCGAGGTGCTTGACGAAGAACGTCTCGGGCTCGTCTTGTGCCTCGAAGAACGCGAGCACGACGGGGTCGGTCTCGTCGACGAGCTCCTGACGCAGCTTGGTGAGGATCGCGTGGGTGTTGCGCGGGCTCACCGTCACGACGCCGAGGCTCTGCTCGGGCTTGTTGCGTGCGTGGTCGAGGGCGAGCTCGACCACCTTGGCGACCTCGAGTTCGAGCAGGTCGGCCTCGGGCCCAGCCTCGTCGCCCGGAGCCCGCTCGGGCTGGGTGATCGACACCAACTCGACCGGCCGGCCACTGGCAGCGCTCGGGAAGGTGAGCGTGTTGCCCTGGTAGAGATGCACGTTCGAGAACGCGAAGAGCCGCTCGTCTTCGCAGCCGTACTGCCACGTGAGCCGGTGCAGCGGCAGCACCTTGGCCAGCGCTGTGAACACCGACTCGGTCTGCTCCGTCGAGACAACGTCGGCAGCGTCTGGCGGGCCGGCCGTGAGGCGGAAGCCCGAGGGCGGCAGGCCCTGCTCGTCGCCCACGAGCACCACCTGGGCCGCGCGAGCGATCGCGGAGACGGCCTCAGCCGCCGCCACCTGGTTGGCCTCGTCGATGACGACCACGTCGAACCACACACCCGGCGGGATGACGGAGGCGACCACGAGCGGGCTCATCGTCCACACTGGGCGTGCCGCGAGCAACGCGTCGGCGGTGTAGCCGAGCAGTTCGCGCGGCGGCACCTGGTGGCCACGCGCACGGTCTTGAGCGAGAAGGTAATTGGCCTGGTCGGCGTACATCACACGCGCCTGGCGCAGCCCGGCGGCCACGCGCGCGGCGACGCGACGACCTCCGACACGCACGAACGCACGGTCGAGCCGCATGTACTCGGCGAGCGCCTTCTCGACGGCTTCGTCGTCGGAGGCGTTCTTCTCACCTTCCGGTGACACCTGGTCGAGCAGAGAACTCCACCAGACGAGTTCGAGTTCGTCGACCGCGTCGTCGGCGGCCACTGCGCGCTCGGCCAGGTCGTCGATGAGGGGGCGCAGGCCCTGCGCCTCCAGCGAATCGAGCAGCGGCACCACCTTGGGCAACACGGGCAGGCCGCTGCGGCGCTCATCGAGAGCCTTGATGCGGGCCACCAGATCGGAGCGGGGAGTCTCGGCCAGCCCTCCGCCGTCGCGGGTGCCGGCCAGCACCTCGTCGAGCCGCGAGAGGTCGGTGGACAGGCCGCTCCAGATGCGCGACGCCTCGTCGAGGTCGCTCGGCACGGTCGGCACACCGGTCGCACCCAGTTCGCGCCACCGGGTCAGTTCGTCACGGGCAGCCACGAGCGCCGCGTGCATGTCGCGCTCGGAGGCACCCTCGCGCAGCAACTCCTTGGCCTTGCGGTGCTGCGAATTGCGCGCCCACCAGCCCAGAGTCACGCCACGGGCCTCGCGGTCGTCGCGATCGGAGGTCGCGTCGACGAGCACGTCGAGGTCGGCGTCGTACACGGCCGGCGTGAACACGGCGAGGGTGCGGCGGGCGCTCGTGAGCACGTCGATGCCCTCGGCCCAGTGCATCGGTGTCTGAGCAGGCGGGACCCCGACCGAGCCGAGGATCTCGTCGAGCCGGGCGCTGTCGCTCGCGAGCCGCTTGCCCGCGAGATCGCGCACGAGCGCACCGATTCCGTCGACGGCCGCCGAGTCGAGCACGCGGGCGCCGGCCCACGGATCGTCGTCGCCTCCTGACCAGGCACCGTTCGACACGGCCTCACGGAGTGTGCGCCCCGCTTCGACGCAGGCCTCACGGTCGAGCCGCGCGAGCGTGGAACGGTCGAGGCGCACCTTCGACGTGGGCGGGTTGGCGCGCTGCGTCAGCTTGGAGGTGGCCGAGAGGGCGTCGAACACGCTGACGCCCCAGGGCTCCCGCACCTCGTGCAGGTGCTCGCGGTGGGCGGCCAGGCGCTCGCGGTAGCGGTCGAGCATGCGGGCCGTGTCGTCGACGTCCGGCTCCGCGACCGGGCCGGCCAGCTCGACGGATTCGGCGTACGCGCGCGACGGCACCGACGGGGAGTGGGCGCCGTCTGCGAAGTCGAGAACGATGTCGCCGAGTTCGCACTCGGCCAGACGGTGGTGCAGGTCGGTCAGGGCCGCGCGCTTGTGCGACACAACGAGCACGCGCTTACCGGTGCCGACACACGCGCCGACGATGTTCGCGATCGTCTGGGTGCGGCCTGTGCCGGGCGCGCCGCCGATGACGATGTTGAGCCCCGCGCGCACGGCGTCGACCGCTGCCTCTTGGCTGCTGTCGGCGTCGGCGACGAGCAATTCGCGCACGGCCGGCATGTCGGGCTCGGGGTCGGGCACGTCGTCGGAGGCGAGAAATCGGATGGTGTCGGGATCTCCGGCCAGGGCCGCGATGATGTCGTTGCCGACCAGCGACTCGCCCAACTCGGCGATGTCGGCGATCATCGGCAGCTTGGCCAGCGAGAACGTGCTGACGACCTTGCGGTCGACCACCTGAAGGTCGGCCAGGCCCGCGCACAGTCGCGTCAGCTCACGGAAAACCGGCTGCGGGTCGAACCGCGCCGACGTGTACGCCAGGTCGGCCAAACGCG
Source organism: Dermatophilus congolensis (assembly GCA_030538115.1). GTDB lineage: Bacteria > Actinomycetota > Actinomycetes > Actinomycetales > Dermatophilaceae > Dermatophilus > Dermatophilus congolensis_B. The sequence goes on from JAUNUP010000056.1 coordinate 5,112, forward strand.
CCGGGTCGACGTCGATACCCCGCGTGGCCAGGTAGTTCACCAGCACCGGGTTGACCTCGAGGTCGTCACCCAGGTCGATGTCGTAATCCGTGTGCGCAGCGTTCACCGGGTGCAGCGTGCACGAGCGGATCAGCACCGGCGATTGCGCCCGGCGCGGCGATCCCGGCACGTTCCAGGTGGCCATGCCGATCGCCATGAAACACGTGCGCAGCCCCCTCTCCTGCTCCAACTCGATCGCCTGCGCGCGGATGAGCTGCACACGTCTGCGGGCGTCTTCGAACGCGCTGCGCTCGCGCACCAGGTCGGAGAGACGGGTCGCACGCCCGGCCATCAGCATCGACACACCACCGGGGTGCGCCGTGGTCAGCTCGAGGTTGCCGTCGCGCGTGTCTTCGTGCCAGAGCAGCGTGTTGGGGCCGCCGAGATCGGCGAGTTCACTGCGCCAGCGCCGGGCCACCGTCGCGACGCGCTCGGCCCGGCCGGCACGACCTCCGCGGGCGGCGTCGTCACTGTCGGTACCGGTGTCGGTACCTGCGTAGGGCGCGCCCCCCGGCGCCACGGATGCGGAATCACGGATGTCGTCGCTGCTCGTGGCGTCGGAGCCATCGTTGACATCGGCAGCAGAACCAGTCCGGGCGTCGCGACCGTTCGGGTCGAAGGGCGTAGAACTCACGCGCAAATCCTATCCGCTGACACCGGATTCGCTCGGCACCTCACCAGCGACAACGCGGTGTCGGCACTGGCGGAGGCTGTATACACGCTCGGGAGAGGGACCTGAGCCCCTCTCCCGAGACGGGCCTGACACTGTGCTCTGTGGTGCTCTGCCGCCTCGCCTGGGCTAGGGGGCGAGGATGATCACGTCGCTCACGGCGCGCATCCGCGAGCCCGAGTACGTGTTCAGCAGAGTCGTGCCCGCGACCAGCACGGTCGAGCCACCTCCGTCGAGGTTCACCGCGTCGCGGAACCCGAGGGCCTTGGCAACGCGAGCCGTCTCGGTGAGGGTGGCGCCGACGCTCTTGACCGAGCGGCCGTCGATGTTGAGAAAGCCGATCTTCCCGTCCGGCAGCGTTCCGATGACGGAGCGGGGGTTACGGCCCGAGATGCTGCGCCCGGTGAGCCCGGTCGCGATCTGGCCGTCGACGAGCAACCGGAAGCGCCCGGAGACCGCATAAGTGTTGCGGTCGAACGACACTCGCCGTCCCTTGTCGTCGAACACCCGCTCCACGGTGAGCATGCACGAGCCCCTGGTCGCGGCCTCGGCCAACTCGACGGCGCGGCGGCCCGTGGCCTGCAGCGAGGTCTGCGATACGGCGAGATTCGTGCCGCGCTTGCTGCTCACCCGCGCGACACAGCCGCGACGGTCGAGCACGACCTCCACGCCGGGCCCTGCGGGTGTACGGGAGGCGAACAGCGGCGTGAACCGCACGACCTGGCCGCGGGAGCCGCACTCGGACTGGTCTGCCTTGTCCTCGCAGCCCGCCGGAACCGCAGTGACCGTATTGACGTCGTCGATCGATAGCCGGGTGCCGGTGGCCTTGTTCTGCGTGTAGGCGCTCCACGTGTACTTACCGAACCGCAGGCGGCTCGCGGCGGAGTCGATCATGACGTTGTACTCGCCGACCGTGCCGGTCTGCTTACTCACCACGCTGCCGCCGTACATCGCGAACCCGACCGGGTCACCGGGGGCCTGCGGCGAGCGGCCGAGGGAGAAGAAACTGCCGTTCATGGACACGATCGAGTCGGTGCGGCGGGCGAGTTCGGTGACGAGGTCGGTGCGGGCGATGTCGGTGCCGAACGTCGTGCGCAGGCGGGCCTTGGTCTTCTTCGGGTCGATCACGACGAGACGCACCGCCCAGGGGCCGTATTGCGTCGTGCCGATCGCGGAGGCGCGGGCCGGCTTGTCGCCGCGGAACACGGTGGTGATGTCGACGCCCGGCGAGATGGTGCGAGGCACCTTGCGCTCGGGGAGACCTGCCTTGCCGAGCGGGATGGGCGGGATCGGCGCAGGCGCAGCCGCGAGCGCGGGCGCACCCGCGGAGGCCGCTGCCGCGGGACCCGCGGACATGCCGGAAAGCGCCGTGCCCGCAAGCAGGACGACACCGGAAAGAGCTGCAAGCACAGCACGATTGCGAGTTGTGGCGCGATGACGCGACATGGCGTGTCGGTCCCCCTGATCGATCCGTATCCCCCCGAACACTGACGCGCCCAGGCTAACCGCGTTGCTTGCGCACCGTCGCTCCGCAACACCCCCGGATGTATCGGTCGTCCCCGCCTCCGGCGCTTCGCTCGCGGGGAGCGCTGCGGAATCGACCTCCGGAACCCATGAAGGACAAGCACATTCGGCTGCCGCAAGTGACTAGCCGCCGTCGCGCCCGCGAACGCACGGTGACGCTCGAGAACGCCCGTCTGCTGGACGAATGACATGAACGCCTTGACGCCCGAGCGCTGCCGCAGGCAGAGTCGGCGAGTAGAAGGCACCGTCGATCGGGGACGTGAGTCGCCTTCGCCCTGGTCGCTATCCGCGTGATTCGTCTCGCGCTGCGATGGCCGGCGCACAGCTCCGTGCGCCGCCGGGGCGGCCGCGCCCCCGCACAGCGAAAGACCCCTCATGAACACCGCTAGCGAGCGCACGCCCACTGCCACTACGCCGACCTCTGCCACGGGGTCCGGCCCGATGTTGCGCCCCACCCTGCCGATCCCACGCAGCGGCTGGAGGGCCCTGGCCTACCGCGCGAGCGGGGGCTCGTGGAATCCCGGCCTGTCGGACAAGGAGCAGAAACGCCGCGACCGCGAAGCGCAGATCGCGACGCAACTGCGCGGCAAGCACGTGACCGCGTTCTTCTGCCTCAAGGGCGGAATCAGCAAGACCTCGACCACTGCCGCGGTGTCGACGGCGCTCGCGAACCTGCGCCCTGACCCGGTGTTCGCGATCGATGCCAACCCCGACGCGGGTGACCTGGCGGAGCGGCTCGTCGGCGAGCAGCTCGCGGGCATCACGGCGCTGTCCCGGCACATCGACCAGGTGTCGTCGCTCGAAGACCTGTCGCGGTACACAGTGACGGCGGGCCGGCTCACGGTGCTGCCGGGCGAGCCGAACCCGGTGCTCGGCGACTCCCTCTCCTCCAACGATTTCGAGCGGATCCTGCACACGGTGCAGCGGTTCTACTCCAACGTGCAGGTCGACTGCGGCACGGGCGTCACGCATCCGCTCATGTCGGGGATCCTGCGGTACACCTCGACCGCCGTCATCCCGGCGGCGTGGTCGGTGACGGGCGCGCGGCGTGCCATGGAGACGATCCAGTGGCTGCGTGACAACGGGTTCTCGCACCTGGCCGACTCGTGCGTCGTGGTGCTGACGGCGAAGGACATCGTGAGCAAGAGCGTCGACAAGGAGGCCGTGCAGCGGCACCTCGCCTCCGGCTCCGAACTGTTCATCGTGCCCGCGGACCCGCACATGGCCGACGGCGGCAGGTTCGACTGGGAGCAGCTCAAGCCCCGCACCCAAGAGGCGTTTCTCGACATCGCGGAGGCCGTCTCGCGCCGCTTCGGCCGCCACGACGACGAAGCCCAGCGCTGGCCCCTCCGCCAGCCGAGTCGCGGGGAGGCGCGCCACGCACGACCTGCCGCGACGGTCGGTGCGACCGAGCGTGCCACGGACCGCGGCGCAGAGGCCGGCCGCCCCCGCGCCCACGCCGACGCGGACACGAGAGAGTCGACTCCGGCCCCGGCCCTCTGACGCACGCCTGCCCTCCGACACGCGCCTGAGGCGCGGTCTCGGTCGCGGCGACGGCTCGGCGAGGCGCAGCGGTCACGACGTGGGCCGCGAGGTCTCAACTCTCGGACGATCCGACCTCTCCGTACCGATGCTGGTGTCAACAATCACCTCGTAGCAGGTGCGTTGACACCAGCATCGGTACCAAGACCCGCCAATGCCCAGAACCCGAGACACCGAGCCCGATGGCCACCGAGCCCGACCACGAGGCCGAGGCGCCCGAGCGGGGGCCGAGGCGCCGGTTTCGAACCGACCCCAGACCCGTGAGAGACTGACCCGGTCGCAGCCCCGGAACCCGAGGCAACCGACAAGCCCTAGTAGCTCAGGGGATAGAGCACCGCTCTCCTAAAGCGGGTGTCGCAGGTTCGAATCCTGCCTGGGGCACTTTCTTGCATCGCAGGTCACGAGCCTTTTTCGTTCGTAGTCGAACTGTTCGAATCCGCCTTTTCGGTCGCTCGCGTGCCTGACGCGTGCCTTGAGGGCGTGCCCAGCGCCTCATTCACCCTGGCCAGAGCGGCCCTGTCGGCGTCGCTGCCCATCCAGTGCATGTAGGTATCGAGGGTGAGTTTCGCGGAGGCGTGACCGAGCCACGCGGCAACGGTCTTGATGTCGACACCGGCGAGAAGCCACAGCGTCGCCGCCGTGTGGCGCAGATCGTGAGGCCGACGACCGCAGCCCGTTTCATCCCAGCGCACGGCCCGCCGCCAGTTCGAGGTCAACAGGTAGCCGCCTTCGGGAGCCGTGAAGAGCAGGTCATCAAGTTCCTTGCCCTGCATCCACTCGCGGATGACGGGACGCACGAGGTCGGACAGCGGCACCATCCGTGACCGTCCGCCCTTGGTGCGCGTCCGCTGAATGACGCGGCCGGTACGCCCCGACTGAGGCAGCGACCGACGAACGATGAGCGCCGGATACGGCACGTCGACCACGTCTCGAACGCGAAGGCCACGCAACTCCCCCAGGCGTACGCCGGTGAGGCCCAACACCAAGGTCACGTCGGCGTAGCGCTTCGTTCCCTGGTGCTGGCGCGGCCGGTTCCGCTGACTGTCGACCACCGCGAGCAGTTCGGGCAGCGTGAACGGGTTCATCGAGTTGTTGCCCCCGGCGCGCTCCCCCTCGGCGTCGTCGGGGCGCGGCAGCGGAACCCCGTCGACGGGCGAGACGCGGATACGGCGCGTCATCACGGCGTAAGCGAACAGACCCCGGAGGGTGACCCGCACTTTCGCGACGGTGGCAGGTGCCAGCTTCGCGGCGGCGTTGCCGAGCAGTTGCGACACATCGCCAGTGGTGATGGAACCGACGGCCCGATCCCCCATCGCCGGGCAGATGTGCGTGTCGAGCTGGGTCTGGTCCGATTCCCACGTGCGAGTAGCGACAGCGGTCTTGCGGTGCGTCATGTACTCGATCGACAGGTCGCGAACTGTGATCTTCCCGGCCGAGGGCGGCACGAAGTCGCCCACGATGAGCCGACGTTTCTGTTCGGTCTCCCACCGCGAAGCATCACCGCGCCGGTCGAAGGTCTGATCGGCCACGACCACGCCGCGATTCTTGACCTGCACCCGCCAGCGCCCCCCGGGTGTCTTGACGATGCTCACCGCGCTGCCTCTCGCTGCGCGAAAATCCATGCGGTCAGGTCGTCGGCCGTCCAGAAACACCGCCGACCGATCTTGATGGCCGGGGCGAACCGGCCATGCGTGCGCAGGTGGTTCAGCGAGTTCACGCTGATACGGCACCAGTCGGCAGCCTCACCGGCGGTGAGCAGTCGCGGGGGCTCCAACGTGCTTTCCATGTCCAGATCCCTTCAAGCGGTCAAGCGGCCATGCGGTCGAGGTCGAGTGATGCGCGGTCAGCGCCGGTGTTCGGCGCGCCATTGGTCGTATTCGCGTGCGCGTGCGGCTGCGGCGTTGGCGAGTTCGGCGTCGCCGGGTTTGGGCCAGCCGGTGCCCGCGTACTCCCAGGAGCCGACGATCAGGGTGGTTTCGTCTGTGTCGTCGTCGGCGAGTAGGCGTGCTTCGAGGTCGCGGGTATCCAGCGGCACCCCGGTTCGGTGGGAGTGCTCGACGAGTCGCCGGAAGCGTGCACGTGCGGCGCGGAGTTTGCCCAGGGTGATCGAGAAGCGGCGTGACTTGGTGGAGAAGTGGCCCCGGAACCCGAGCATGTGCGCCCATTTCCCGATGAGCGCGTAGTGATCCAGGCCCGTCTTCGGGTCCAGCGGAACCACGGTCGCGTGGTCGCCGTCGAGGGCACGGACGATAGACCGTTCGTGTGCATGCCGGTACAGCTCCCGACACTCGGCCGTCAGGCGCACCAGGTGAGGCCGGTCCCCCACTTGTCGCAGGTCGGTGGCGTCTTTGGTGGCGTACTTCGCGAGGTACCCCGCGACCTGTTCGGGCGTCAGCTCGTCAGAGGTGGCGAGGTCGCCCGCGCCGTGGGTGATGGTCTTGACGTCGAGCTGCGCACCCCACGCGAGTACACGGGGGCTGTCGGTCTCGAAGGCCGGCGGAGCGGTCACCGTCACCGCACGGGCAGCGGCAGCGACCGCGCCGGCCAAGTCCTCAGCGTCGAACGGGCACGGCGTGCCGGGTCCGTCGGGGCCGTCGAGCCGGATCAGGGCGTGGAAGTGGATCGCCCCGCGTGCCTGGTACTCGGCGACCTTGGCGAACTGCACCGTGCACCGTTCACGCAACTTGGACTCGCTCACGCCGATGCGAGCGGCCAGGGCGCGACGGATGCCCGTGGTGGTGCGTCGCCACAGTTCGGGGGCGTGGAACTGCCACACCACCGCCGAAGTCCAGTCGCAGCAGTCCCAGCACAACGGAGCCCCGACAGCCGGGTCGTCCTCACCGTGCCGAGCCGAGCACGAGAGCCGCACACCGTGGGGGCACGTCGACACCCGATCCGAGGAACGGGGACGGCACACCCCGTGGTTGGGTCGTAGCCCGTGGACGAGCCCGAACGAGGGGGCCGTGAGGGTGACGAACAGCAGCGGGCAGGCCGCGACCGTGGTGGGTACGGTTTTGCCGCCGACGACGCCGGAGCGGATCAGCTCGAACGTGTCGCGGGCGTAGGTGCGTGAGCAGGCCGGGCACACCGACGCGCGCCGGTTCCCGCACGGCACGTACAACTCACCCAACGGCATGTCAGCGCTCGTGAACGACGAGACGACCTCGCCTGTCGCGGCGTCGATGGTGGTCGAGGTTCCGCGCAGACGGATCGGGTGCGTGCAGTTGTGCACACCCGCGAGGGTGTCCGCGAACGCCTCGTGTGTCCCGTCGAGGAGCCGCGCCACCAAGGACGAGGCCGGGAGGGTGCTGGGCAGTTCCAGCGGCGCACCCTCGGCGTATCCGGGGAACGTACCCCCGAGCAGCGAGGGTGCGTCACTGTGACCGACCAGAACCGACATGTCAGGCCACCCCGACCCCATCCAGGGCGAACGCGCCCTGCTCGGCCAGGAGGCGACCGCGCTTGCCGCGTACGGGCACCCACGAGGCCACCAACCCCGACCCGGAAGGCGCGGGGTCGTCGGTGGCCCAAGCGGGCGGGTCGAGGTGTGCGGTCTGTGCTGCGGGGTCGCGGTCGTGTCCGGCCCACCAGCCGCCGGTCACATCGAGGTCATCCACCGCGTTGAGGCAGTCGAACAACACCGGGCAGTCGGCGCAGATCGCGCGCATCGTCGCCGCTTGCCACAGGGTCACGTCGGCCGCATCGGTCGTCCATGGCAGGTCGAGCCGCCCGGCACACGCCGCCCGCGCCGTCCACTGCGTCGAGGTGGTCATACCGGCACCACCACCGAGGGCACGATCACCGGCAACGCCACCGTATCGGCATCACTCGCAGCAGCGGCCGGTGCCGTGGTGGTCTGGCCAACGACGACGTTCGTCGACGCGAGGCGCAGATGCCCCGCCAGGGCCAGGCCGTCGGCGACACGACGCCGATACGTGGCGTAGTCGGTGAAGTGCATCCGCACCCGCCGCAACGGAGCACCCGGAGCCTCGAAGATCCCGACACCAGGCTTGAACTGCCGCACCGCATCCAGACCTGCACGAGGGATGCCGTCATGCAGCATCGCCACCGCGTCACCGTTATCGACCCGCAGCGTGCACCGTACCGCCAGGTTCGCGCGGTCATCGGTCGCCAGAGCATCGGCGGACATGCGCTGTGCGATGACCAGGACGCAGAACCCGACCTTCGCGCCCTCCTTCACCAACCGGCCAACGGCACGTTCGAGCTGAGGCGCGATCCGGTCGGCACCCTTGGCACCCT
>JAUNUP010000017.1 GCA_030538115.1 Dermatophilus congolensis
GGATCTGGTTGATCATCTTGCCCTTCGGGCCGATGACCTCACCGATCTTGTCGACGGGCACCTGCACCGCGATGACGCGAGGAGCGTGGGGGCTCATCTCGTCGGGCGCGTCGATGGCCTCGTTCATCACGTCGAGGATGTGGAAGCGGGCCTCACGGGCCTGCGTCAGCGCACCGGCGAGCACGGAGGCGGGGATGCCGTCGAGCTTCGTGTCGAGCTGGATCGCCGTGACGAACTCGCGGGTACCGGCGACCTTGAAGTCCATGTCACCGAACGCGTCTTCGGCACCGAGGATGTCGGTCAGCGCGGCGTACTTGGTCTCACCGTCGATCTCGGCCGAAACCAGACCCATCGCGATACCCGCAACAGGCGCGCGCAGCGGCACGCCGGCGTTGAGCAGCGACAGCGTCGAGGCACACACCGAACCCATCGAGGTCGAGCCGTTCGACCCGAGGGCCTCGGAGACCTGACGGATCGCGTACGGGAACTCCTCGCGCGTCGGCAGCACCGGCATGAGCGCACGCTCGGCCAGGGCACCGTGGCCGATCTCGCGGCGCTTCGGCGAGCCCACGCGGCCCGTCTCACCGGTCGAGTACGGCGGGAAGTTGTAGTTGTGCATGTAGCGCTTGCGCGTCACCGGCGAAAGGGTGTCGAGCTGCTGCTCCATGCGCAGCATGTTCAGCGTGGTGACGCCCATGATCTGGGTCTCGCCACGCTCGAAGATCGCGGAGCCGTGCACGCGCGGCAGCACCTCGACCTCGGCGGAGAGGGCGCGGATGTCGGCGAGGCCACGGCCGTCGATACGCACCTGCTCGCGCAGGATGCGCTCACGCACGACCTTCTTCTGCACCGAGCGGTAGGAAGCCGAGACTTCCTTCTCGCGGCCCTCGAATTCCTTACCCTCGCCGGCGAACTGAGCCTTCAGCTCGTCCTTGTACTCGTCGAGGGCGTTCTCGCGCTCCTGCTTGCCCGCGATCGACAGCAGCTCACGCAGCTTGTCGGTGGAGGCGGCCTCGACGGCGGCGTACACGTCGTCCTGGTAGTCGAGGAACAGCGGGAACTCCTGCACCTCCTTCGCGGCGGCGGCAGCGAGTTCGGACTGGGCCTTGCACAGCACCGCGATGAACTTCTTCGCGGCCTCGAGGCCCTCGGCCACGACCTCTTCGGTCGGGGCCTGCTTGCCCTCGGAGTTGACGAGGTTCCAGGTCGAGTCGGTCGACTCGGCCTCGACCATCATGATCGCGACATCTTCGTTACCGGAGGCGTCGGTCACCACGCGACCGGCGACGACCATGTCGAAGACCGAGCGCTCGATGTCGGAGAAGTTCGGGAACGCGACCCACTGGCCGTCGATGAGCGAGACCCGCACGCCACCGACCGGGCCCTGGAACGGCAGGCCGGAGATCTGGGTGGAGGCCGACGCGGCGTTGATCGCGAGCACGTCGTACTGGTGGTCGGGGTCGAGCGAGAGCACCGTGATGACGACCTGGACCTCGTTGCGCAGGCCCTTGATGAAGGTGGGGCGCAGCGGGCGGTCGATGAGGCGGCAGGTGAGGATCGCCTCGGTCGAGGGACGGCCCTCGCGGCGGAAGAACGAGCCGGGGATCTTGCCCGCGGCGTACATGCGCTCTTCGACATCCACCGTCAGCGGGAAGAAGTCGAACTGGTCCTTGGGCGACTTGCCCGCGGTGGTGGTCGACAGCAGCATCGTCGCGTCGTCGACGTTGTCGGAGATGAGGTAAGCGGCGACGGCTCCGCCGGCCTGCTTGGCCAGGCGTCCCGTCTCGAACCGAACGGTCTTGGTGCCATAGGAGCCGTTATCGATGACGGCTTCGGCGAACGTGATCTCTGGACCCTCCATGGGCCCTCCTTTTCTTCAGTTTCACCGGCGCATCGTCGTTGTGCACGCGGTGTCACGCATGTGCCTCACCATCAGTCCGATGAGGCGCATGTTCGCGGACGAAAGCCCGCACGCCGGGGAGCAGAACGCCCTGCCCGGCGAATCCATGGTCTCGCGTTCGTCGCGAGAGGTGCGTATACGCGACAAGGGCGACTTCACGTGTCGTGGAAGTCGCCCTTGTCGCCCGGGGTCAGCGGCGCAGACCCAGACGCTTGATGAGTGCGCGGTAGCGCTCGATGTCGACCGACTCGAGGTAGCGCAGCATGCGCTTGCGGCGGCCGACGAGAAGCAGCAGGCCACGGCGGCTGTGGTGGTCGTGAGCGTGCTCACGGGAGTGCTCGGTCAGGTCTTTGATGCGCTGCGTGAGGAGCGCGATCTGAACCTCCGGCGAGCCGGTGTCGCCCGGGGCCGTCGCGTACTCTTCCATGATCTTGGTCTTGGTGGCGTTGTCCAGCGGCACTGGGCGTCTCCTGATCGTCTCGTTGCGCGGTGCACGGGGGCTGATCCACCCGGCGCTCTCGATCCGCGGCCGTCATGACGGCAAGAGACGAATCTATCAGCGGATGCGGGCCGCTCCCTAATCGGGTAGGCGCCGTTGCGCCAATGCTCCACAGCCTCGCACGTGTCACCCCCGGGGTTCTCCCGTAACTGTCACGAATCCCGGCGGCAACTGGCCCGAATCCGTTGCCGGTCCTGACGCGCCTGCCTAGGCTGACGAACCAGGCGCGCACGCGTCCGGCCAGCCAGGCGCGCACGCGTCCGGCCAGGTCGGCGGCCACGTGCAGGGGGCGCTTCGATGCTGCCGGGCCGCGCTTCGCGACCCGGTTCACGCGACACCTGGGGGACTCACGATGGACATGCACGAGATCTCACGCACGGCACTGGAATCCATGCCGCCGCAGGCGCGGTTCGGCCCCCAGGACCGCTCGGTGCTGTTGCGGTACACCGACTACCTGCTCTCGCTCGAAGACGAATTCGTCACCGGCTTCTACGACACGCTGTTCGAACACCCCCCGACCCGCGCGGTTTTCAGCGACGACGAGCGCCCCATGCGTGAAGAGTCGCTGCGCGAGTGGTGGCAGCGCACCGTTCGCGGCCCCATCGACGACGACTACTTCGCCTGGATGGCGATGGTCGGCCTCGTGCACGTCGTGCGCGGGGTTGCGAACCCCATGATGCTCGCCATGTGCGAGCACGCGGCCCACTTCGCCGACACGGCCGTGGCCCGCGCGGGTCTGCCTCCCGAGGAGGCGGATGCCGTGGTCGACGCCTTCCGCCGCTTCACCACCAGCGTCGGTGCCGTCATCACGTACGGCTACGACCAGGCCGTCTCCGATGCGCTGTTCAACATCGCCGGCATGCGTAAGGGTCTGCTGCACCGCCTCCGCGACCAGGAGGTCACCGAGGCGCTCACGCAGGCCAGGGGCGCTCTGGCCCTCTAGCTCCCCTCCGTGCGGGAGCCCCGGCATTCCCGCCGTACAGACGGTGACGACTCACCTCCTCGTCATTTACTACAGTTATCTCCGTGACTAATGAGCCGACGAGCGGAGCAGGGCGAGCCCGGGCTGCCGTCTTCGAACGGACGTCGACGCGGCTGATGTTTCTCGCACCCGCGGCCGTCGCGATGCTGGCCGGGCTGAACGCGGGACTCGGACTGGCCGATGCCCCCGTGCCCGTTGCCTCACCTCGGCTCGAAGGCGTGCACGGCATGCTCATGGTGCTCGGCTTTCTCGGCACCCTGATCGCGCTCGAGCGCGCGGTGGCCCTGCGCGCACCCTGGGGGTTTCTGGCTCCCGGTCTGCTCGGAGCCGGCGGGCTGGCGCTCGTACTTCCGTTGCCCCTGGTCGTGGCACAGGTACTCCTCGTCGCCGGGTGCAGCGCCTTCCTCGCGGTCTATGGCGCCCTGTTCCAGCGCAGCCGTGACGACCTCGTCCTCGCGCAGGCCATGGGCGCGTTCTTCGCCCTCGTCGCCGCCGCGCTGTGGATGATCGTGGAGCTGCCCGACCTCACGCCGTGGCTCATCTCTTTCCTCGTTCTCACGATCGCCTCCGAGCGCATCGAGCTCGCTCGCATCGCCATGCCCCGCAGTGCAGGCGCGGTTCTCACGGGCTTCGGCGTGGCGCTCACGGTGGTTCTCGTCCTCGACCTCACCGTGCCGATGCTGGGTCGGTTCTTGTTCGGGCTGCTTCTCCTCGTGCTCGTGGCGTGGCTGGTCAGGTACGACGTGGCCCGGCGCATGGTCCGCTCCGGTGGCCTGCCGAGGTTCAGCGCCGCCGCGATGCTCACCGGCTACACGTGGCTCGCCATCGCCGGACTCACCTGGTACGCCGCCGCGCTCGCCCCCGTCTTCGCGCCCGTGCTGCCGGAGGCGATCGGCTGGCTCGCCCCCGCAAGCTCCCACACCGCCCTCGCCGCCGACCTGCCCGGCGGCAACCCGCGGGTTCCGCTCTCCGAGGTGGCGTACGAGGTCGCCCTACACTCGGCCTTCGTCGGGTTCGCGTTGTCGATGGTCATCGCGCACGCCTCCGTGATCCTGCCCGCGGTGCTCAAGCGACCGCTCCCCTACCGCCGGATCGCGTGGGTGCCGCTCGTGTTCCTCCACGCGGCACTCGCACTTCGCCTCGGAGCGGCAGCGGTCGACGGGCTCGCCGAAGCCTGGCGCGTCGGCATCGTCGCCACCGTGGTGGCGGTTCTGCTCTTCGCCCTCGTCTCGGTCGTCACGTCGCTGCTCGCGTCGTCGGCGTCTCGAGCCGGAACACGACCTCCGGCACGACCCGCCGGCAACGACCCCGCCACAGGAAGGACGTCATGAGTACCCGCGGCAAATGGTGGATGCGCGACCGGCCCCTCATCGGATGGATGGTGCTCGCGACGCTGTTCACGGCCATCCACCCGTTCGTGCCCGAATCGCGTTGGATCATGGTGCACCTCGTCACCCTGGGCATCCTCACGCACGCGGTGATGGTGTGGAGCATCCACTTCGCCGACTCGCTCCTGCGCATGCGCGCGGATGTCGAGTCGCGCACTCGCAAGACGTGGCGCCTCGGGATGCTGCAGGTAGGAGTGGTTCTCGTACTCGTCGGCGTTCCGTTCGGGGCGCGGTTGTGGGCCGTGACGATCGTCGGCGCGCTGCTCGTGTCGGCTGCGGTCGTGTGGCACGGCTACGAGCTGCTGCGCCGCCTGCGCATGGCCCTGCCCGGCCGGTTCAGGGTCAGCGTGTGGCACTACGTCGCGGCGGCCGCGTGCCTACCCGTCGGCGCGACATTCGGCGCGATCATGGCGCCCGGGCTCACGGGACCGTGGCAATCACGGCTCATGGTCGCGCACACGATGGTCAACGTGCTCGGCTTCGTCGGGCTCACCGTGCTCGGCACCATCGTCACGCTCTGGCCGACGATGCTGCGGACGCGCATGGCGGAGAACGCCGAGAAGCTCTCGAAGCGGGCCTTCCCCCTGCTCGGCTCCGGCCTGGTGATCATGATCGCGGGGCCGCTCATCGACTCCGTGATTGCCACCCTTGCCGGCCTGATGCTCTACCTGGTGGGCGCGCTCATCACCGGCGGCGCGATGGTCGCCACGGCGCGCAAGAAGGCCCCCGTCACGTTCCCGACCCTCTCCGCGGGGGCGGCGTTCATCTGGTTCGTCGTCGGCATCGTGTGGCTCGGCATCTCGGTGGCGGGCAGCCCGTCGTGGGCCGCGCTGGCCGCCTCCTACGGCGGCATCACCACCGTGTTCGTGGTCGGGTTCGCGCTGCAGATGGTGCTCGGCGCGCTCACCTACCTGCTCCCGGTGGTTCTCGGAGGCGGACCGACCGTGATGCGGGCCGCGATGGCCCGGATCGAGCGTTGGGGTGTGTGGCGGGTGACCGTGGCGAACCTCGGGCTGCTCGTCTGTCTCTTCCCGGTGCCGTCGGTCGTGCGGGTCATCGCCTCGACTCTCGCGCTCGTCGCGCTCGCGCTGTTCATCCCGCTCACGATGAGTGGGATCAAAGCCGCTGTGCGTGCCCGTCGCGAACTCGCCGCTGCCCCTCCCGGCGAGCGGGCCAGACCCCGCCTGCAGCCCGGCGAGGCGAAGGCGCAGGCTGAGGCCGCAGCTCCGACGTTTTCGCGGTTGCAGGTGCTCACCGGGGCCGCCACGGTCGCTCTCGGTGCTGCCGTGGGCGTCGGCATCGACCCGGCCGCCGCGGGTCTGGCTCGCCGGTCCGGAGGCGGGGGCGGGGGCAGCACCGTTCCGGAGACCGGTCGCACCACCCGGGTCACCGTCTCCGCGTCAGGAATGCGCTTCCACCCGGCCACGATCGACGTGCCCGCGGGCGACCGGCTCGTCATCGACCTCACCAACGACGACGCCACCGAAGTGCACGATCTCGTGTTCACCAACGCCGTGAGTTCGGGGCGCTTGGCACCGCACGCCTCGACCTCCGTCGACGTCGGGGTGATCGGCGCCGACCTCGAGGGCTGGTGTTCCGTCGTCGGGCACCGGCAGATGGGCATGGTCTTCGCCGTGCGGGCCACGGGGGCACCCGCCTCCGAGAACTCGGGCGACCATGCCGCACACCAGAGCTCGCCCACGAGCGAGTCACCGACGCTGGACGCGATGGCCAAACCCTCCGACGACTTCACGGCCCGCGACGCCGTACTCCCCGCCCTCACCGACGCCGCGGGCCGCACCCACCGCCACACGTTCACCGTGACGGAGGTCGAGCAAGAGGTCGCCCCAGGCATCCGAGCGATGCGGTGGACCTTCAACGACCTCGCCCCTGGCCCGATCCTGCACGGCCGGGTCGGCGACCGCTTCGAGATCACGCTCGTCAACAACGGCACGATGGGGCACTCCATCGACTTCCACGCGGGGCGCACGGCCCCCGACCAGATGATGCGCACGATCCCGCCGGGCGAAAGCCTGCTCTACACGTTCACCGCGGAGCGCGCGGGCGCCTGGATGTACCACTGCTCCACCGCTCCGATGTCCACGCACATCGCGGCCGGCATGCACGGGGTCGTCGTCATCGAGCCCGAGGGGCTGCCGCGGGCCGACCGCGAGTACGTGCTCGTGCAGTCCGAGCTCTTCCTCGGCGCCCAGGGAGCCCCGATCGACACCGCAAAGGTTGCCGCCGAGAAACCCGACATCGTCGCGTTCAACGGCTACGCCTGGCAGTACGACCACCGTCCGCTGCCCGCGAAGGTCGGTGAGAACGTGCGGATCTGGCTGCTCAACGCAGGCCCGAACCGCAGCACCGCTTTCCACGTGGTGGGCGGCCAGTTTCACACCGTCTGGTCGGAGGGCACGTACCGCCTCCGCAACGGCGCGGGCGAGATCACGCCGAACGCCGCCGGCACAGGCGGCTCACAAACGCTGGGCCTGTTCGCGAGCCAGGGCGGTTTCGTAGAACTCACGTTCACCGAGCCGGGCAACTACCCGTTCGTCTCCCACATGATGGTCGACGCCGAGAGGGGCGCCAAGGGGCACCTCGCGGTCACCTAGAGCTGCCCCAGTGCTGAGGCCGTGACCGGTTAGAAGTCACGCGAGGTCGGGGAACCAGATGCCGATCTCTCGGGCCGCCGACTCCGGGGAGTCCGAGCCGTGCACGATGTTCTCGGTCGGGCCGTTGCCCCAGTCGCGGGCGAAGTCACCGCGGATGGAGCCCGGGGCCGCCTTCGTGCCGTCGGTCGCTCCGGCGAGGCTGCGGAACCCCTCGATGCACCGCACGCCCTCGATCACCACGGCGACCACCGGGCCGGAGCTCATGAACGTCACGAGTCCCTCGTAGAACGGCTTGCCCTCGTGCTCCGCGTAGTGCTGCGCCAGGATGTCTGCGGAGGCGGTACGCACCTCCAGCGCGACGAGCGTGTAGCCCTTCGCCTCGATGCGGCGCAGCACCTCTCCGGTGAGGCCACGGGCGTAGCCGTCGGGCTTGACGAGGACGAGAGAACGTTCGGTCATGCGGCCAGCGTAGCCAGCGCCGCAACTCACCCCAGGCTTCGCGGCTCACACAACTGCAACCTCACCTCCTCGCAGAGGCGAGGTCAGGCCGCCGACACACGCGTCAACCTGGTGACAAGCAGCGCCTGAATGCAACCCAGATTCACCGAATTCGCCAGGCCGGCAACGTAACACCGCGGCAATTGGGCACCCGTTCTGGTCGATCGTGTTGATGTGGTCGGTCCCACCCACCTACTCTGGAGTCAACCGTCACGTGACCAGGGGGAATGCCCTCGTGGCTGCGGCGAACGAGGGCTGGCGAGGGCGACAATTGGAGTGTCCGCGGCTACGTGCTCTTACGCGTCTTGGTGGGGACGTGGCGGCATAGACAACAACCGTGCATTCGGCCGCGCGCCGGAGCGGAATGGAGCAGCACATGAGCCGTCAGGAAGAGCTTTCGCTCGTCATCGCCAACGTCCGCCAGTCGATCCCCGAGCTTCACAGCGTCATGGTCGCCTCGGTCGACGGTCTCGCGATCGCCCATGACCTCAACGACTCCGAGGCCGAGCGCATCGCGGCGATGGCGGCAACTGCACTCGGCCTGGGTGAGCGGATCTCCGAACGTTCGACGCTGGGTGAGCTGGCGGAGGCGGTCATCCGCGGCCGCAACGGCTACCTCGTCGTCTACCCGGCCGGTGACAACGCCGTGCTGGTGCTCTCGGGCCCGAGCGACAGCAACCTCGGCCTCATGCGCATCGAGGCCCGTGCCGCGAGCGCGCGCATCGGCGCGGTTCTCGGCTGATCGGAGGCTGGAGCCGAGGTGGTGAGTCGGCCGGGCTGAGGTGACCCCGGCCCGGCCGCCGCACCACACGGCCCCACATCGCCGTTGTCGGCGGGCGAGGATCGCAGGGGGCCCGAATTCGCATCGCGAGACGGAGCCCGAGGTGGTCGTGCGCGTCACGACCACCGTGGTTGTCAGCAGCAGTGCCTGTCGAAGAACGGCAGGTGAGAAGGAGATCGCCATGAGAAGCTCGCCGGCCTTGGCGGCGACTGCGGCGGCGGCACTCGCGCTCGTCGTCGCCGGAGGGGCGTGGTGGTCGACGTCGTCCACGGAGTCGGCGATTCAGGCACGCTCGCAGCAAGTGCTCGCAGATGCCGGTCTCGACGGCGTGGATGTGCAGGCCGACGGACGCGATCTCGTGATCACCGGCCCGGCTGCGTCCGACGAACGCGCCCGCGAAGCCCTCTCCCAAGTCGCAGGCACGCGCGACGTGCGGTTCGTCGCGGCCGGTACTGCCGATACGCCCTCCGAGCCTCTGGCACAGCCCTCGGCAGCCGCCGCGACGTCGAGCCCCATGCCGTCCACCGGCGCCTCCGCTTCGGGTGGAGGCAGCAGTTCAGCACGGCCCACGGGTACTCCGGCCTCCGCGATCCGATTCGCGAAGGGCTCTTCGCAGCTCGACGCGACCGCGCAGCAGCGCGTCACGGAGATCGCCGCGTATCTGAAGGAATACGAGGGTCTCTCAGTGGTCCTCATCGGGCGCACGTCCGACGAGGGCACGACCGACGCGTCTCTTGCACTCTCGTGGCAGCGCGCCCAGCGCGTCGGAGACGCGGTGGTGGCCGCCGGTATCGCCCCTTCCAGAGTCAGCACGGCCGGAACCGGTGAGATGGTCGTCGACAGTCCTTCGATGGCTGATCTGCTGCGTCGTGTCGACGTGGTCTACGAGGAGCGATGAGCATGAGTGGTTTCACGTACGCGTTCGGTCAGAACCTGGCTCTGCTCGCGCTGGTGGCTCTGCTGGGAGTCGTGGTGGGTCTGCTCATCGCCAAGGCTCGCACGAAGGCACCGGCGCAGCCTCGCACGACCGAGGCGGACGCACCGGCCGAACCGACCTCCCTATCGAAGCCGACGCCGGCAACTGAACCGGCACCGGCGACAGAACCCGCTCCGGCACCGAAGCCGGCAGCAAAGAAGTCGAAGCAGTCGGAGAAGCCTGGGAAACCTGAGAAGTCCGAGAAGCCTGCCGACACAGGCCAGTCCGAGAAGGTAGCCGCCCTCCAAGCCGAATTGGACGAGGCGCGATCCCGAGTGGAGTCGCTCTCGGCACAGATCGACGAAGTCGAGGGGCATGCGGCGGTGGAATATGGTCGCCTGGAGGCGGCCGCGTTGCGGGCTCTGGACGAGACGATCTCGGCAGACCAGCAGCGCATCGGGCGGCTTCAAGAAGACCTCGCGAAGGCGCAGGCCGAACAACTCGATTACCGCCAGCACCTGCTGGTCAGCGAACAACGCTTCGAATCGCTGCGCGCGGCCCTCGCCGACCGTGACGTGCGCATTGCGGAGTTGGACAGCGAACTCAAAGAACTGCGTCGGCACGGTGTCGCGCAGAAGGTCAAGGAGGGCCCGCGGTGAAAGCGGTCATCGGTCACACCACCAAGCGTGAGATCACGTTCGTGGGCCCGTTCGGCGTCGGCAAGACGACTGCGGTTCGTACTTTGTCGGATGTTCCCGTCGTCAACACCGAGGTGTTGAGCTCGATGGCGCGGCCCGGCACGCGAGCCGCGCGGCGCATGACGACGGTCGGCCTCGACTACGGCGAGTGGCACAGCGCCGACGGCACGGTCGCGCTCGTCGGCACTCCGGGCCAGGCCCGATTCCGCACGACCCGCGACTCGGCGCGCGCCCGCTCGTCGGCGATCGTGCTGTGGATGTACGGGCAGAACCACTACGCCCTCGAAGAGACGGCGGAGTGGATCGGCGTGCTCGGCACCGAGCGCACCTGGGCGCGACTTACGGTCGCGGTGACGCGTCTGGAGCAGGAGACCGAGCACCCTCCGCTGGAGGCGTACCGCGAGGTGCTCGACTCGTTCAGCCCGAGAATCCGCCTGACGGCCGGTGACCCGCGCGATCGCGACTCGGTGATCGAGGTGGTCAACCTGGCGTTGGGCTCGGATGTGCGACGGAAGGTGGGGTGAGATGAGTACCGACTCAGGTGCACACCGCGCCCCGGCGGGGGTGCAGGTGCACGACAACCCCGAACCCGTCTGGGACGACGAGACCGATTTCGACATCCTCGCCAAGATCGAGTCCACCGGTGAGGCCACGCTTCCTGTGTTGCAGGAGCTGGCGGCCCAGGTCCCGGGCATCGACGGCGCCATGGTCTGCACGGCCGACGGCTACAACCTATGCGCGCTCGGGCTCGAGGAGGCGCAGGTCGGCAGGCTCGCAGCGATGACGAGTTCGCTGTACTCGGTCAGCCGCGCCGCGTGTGGCGCCGTGGCCGCACAGTCGCGGTCGGGCCATGAAGAGGCTCTCGACCAGGTGACGCTGCGCAGCGGCGACACGCAGTACATGGTCTTCCCGATCGAGCACGACCAGCTCGGCTACCTGCTGCTCAGCGTCTGGGCCAAGGATGTCTCGCTCGGCGAGCTGCTCATGGAGGCGAAGATCAGCGCCCGCGAGATCGAGCGCATCGTCCACGCCGAACTCAAGCACTGACCTGAGCCGCCGCCCACTCCCGGGCGCGGTTCTGCCCGGCGCCGTCCCGGTTCGGTCCAGTACCGCCTGGTTCGCCGGGACTGGACTGGTCAGACCGCGTCGGGGTTCGCGGCCAGGTAGGCGTCGGTGAGCGCGTCGGCTTTACGCCCCTGGCGCAGTGCGACGATCCAGAGTCCGCCGAAGATGAGGCCCACGGGGATCATCATCGGCGTCACGATCGCGTAGGCGAACGTGGCGATCTGGGTGGCCCAGCCGAACCACACTCCGCGGGGACTGCGCATCGCCATCGCGGCGACGAGAGCCAGGGCCGCGATGCCGAGGCCCACGCCGAACACGAGCCCCGCCCGCTCCGGTGCCTGCACCAGCGAGATCGCCCGCCCGGCGACGGCGGCGAAGAGCAGCACCGGCACCTGGAAGCCGAGGATCATCGAGCCGAGGCGTTTACGCATCCGCCACGATCCGCCGGTACCGCCTGGGGCGGCGCCTCCAGCAGTTCCGGCGGCTGTGTTCGACGTCGACGTGACCGGCTCAGACATCCGTGCTCCCCAACAGCATGCGTACCTCTCCGGCCGTGAACACCGACCCGGTCGCGACGACACCGGCCGTGATGCCTTCGGCGTCAGCGAGTTCGATCGCCGCGTCGAGAGCGGCGGGCAGGTGCGGCTCGACGCGCACTCGGTGTTCACCGAAGATGTCGATCGCCAACGCCCCCAGCGTCTCGGCCGGCAGAGCGCGCGGCGAGGTCGACTGCGAGATGACGATCTCGTCGAAGACGGGCTCGAGCATCTCGAGCATGCCCTCGGCGTCTTTGTCGCCCAGCACTGCAACGAGACCGACGATGTGCGAGAACGTGAACGAATCCTCGAGAGCCGCAACGAGTGAGGCGACAGCACCGGGGTTGTGCGCCCCGTCGACGAGTACCGCGGGCGAACGGCGCACGAGTTCGAGGCGCCCCGGCGAGGTGACGGAGGCGAACGCCTGGGCCACGACGTCACGGTCGAGCGGGGTCTCTCCCCCGCCGACGAGCGCCTCCACTGCGACCAGCGCCAATAGTGCGTTGTGCGCCTGGTGTTCACCGAACAGCGGGATGAGCAGGTCGGGGTAGTCGCCCGCGAGGCCGCGCAGGGTCACGAGCTGCCCGCCCACGGCCACTTCGCGGCTGAGCACGGCGATGCCCTCGCCGTCGAACGCCACCGGCACTCCGACCTCGCCGGCGCGCTGCAGCAGCACCTCGCGCACGTCGGGATCCTGCGGAGCGCTCACGACTATCGAGCCGGGCTTGATGATGCCCGCCTTCTCGGTCGCGATGGCGGTCAGGTCGGTGCCGAGGTAAATCTCGTGGTCCATGGAGATCGGCCCGAAAACGGCGACGGCACCGTCTGCGACGTTGGTCGCGTCCCAGGCTCCGCCCATGCCGACCTCGATGATCTGCATGTCGACCGGCGCGTCGGCGAACGCCGCGTACGCCATGGCCACCAGCACCTCGAAGAACGACAGCTTCGGCCCGCCCTCGGCCTGCGAGGCGGCATCGGCGATCTCGACGTACGGCTTGACGTCGTCGTAGGCCGCGAGAAACCGCTCCGGAGCGATGAGTTCGCCACCGATGACGAGACGCTCGCGGATGTCGTGCAGGTGCGGAGACGTGAACCGGCCCGAGTTCAGGCCCATCTCCAACAACAGCCGCTCGATCATGCGGGCGGTCGTCGTCTTGCCGTTCGTGCCCGTAATGTGCACCATCGGAGCGCTGCGCTCCGGATGGCCGAGCAGGTCGAGCACCTCGGCGATGCGCGAGAGCGTCGGCGCGATGATGTGTTCGGGGTTGCGCGAGATGATCTCGGTCTCGACCTCACGCATGCGTTTACGCAGGTCGAGGGCCCGCTCGGCCTCGATCCGGGCAGCGTCGGGGCGACCGCTCACGCCTCGCCTCCCACACACAGGTTTCGACGCAACCAGACAAGCCGCGGCATACCCGACTGTTCCTCTCGCTCGATCTCCTCGAACCCGATGGCGTTCGCGAATGCGAGCGCCTCCTCGCTGCCTTCGTGCACCGCCAGGTACACGGAGTCGTGATGGGTCCGGACCTTTTCGACGATGGCTTCGACCAGCCGCCGAGCCACGCCGCGACCGCCGTATTCGGGCAGCACGTAGAGCTTCCAGATGGTGACCCGGTCGTTCTCTTTTCCGTACGACGCCATCGCGACGATGTCGCTGCCATTCGGGCCGGCCCCGCCCACGAAGGTGCGACCGGCCCGGATGGAGGCCGTGTTGGCATCGGAGGTCCAGAACTTCGCCGCGAGGAGGTCGAGCACCTCGGGCTCCATCAATCCGGCGTTGGCCGAACGCATCACCGAGTTGCCGACCCGAACGACCCCGTCGAGGTCGTTGCCGTCGGCCGTACGGATCACGATGTCGTCAGGCCCACGCACGTCTTGGCCTGCCCGGGCGGCGCCGTCGACGGCGTCGCCATCACCCTGCTGGGTCACAGTCGCTTCACCACCACTCTGATCGGGAGCCCGTCTCCGACCGTGGCGTTCACCGAACCATCCTCGGGCAACGCGTCGAGCTGTGGCGCGCAACCGAATTGGGAGGCGAGCGTCTCGGTCGTGATGAGGTCTCGGTGCGCCAGCACCGCGTCCCACATCGGCAGGTCGCCGGTGACGGTGAGGCTGATGCGGTCGCTGACCTCCAGGCCCGCGTCCTTGCGGGCCTGCTGCACCGCGCGCACGATGTCGCGGGCGATGCCTTCGGATTCGAGCTCGGGCGTGAGCGCGGTGTCGAGCACGACGAAGCCGCCGCCCGACAGCATCGCGGAGGCGCCCGCTCCCGTGGCCGACTCGTCGACGACGGTCTCGAGCGTGAACTCGCTGGCTTCCAAACCGATGCCGGCGCACACGACGTTGCCGTCCGCGTCGGCCGACCAGTCTCCCTTCTTGGAGCCGACGATCACCTGCTGCACCTGCTTGCCGAGGCGCGGGCCGGCGGCGCGCGCGTTGACGGTGAGGCGCTGGGTGATGCCGAAATCGGAGGCCGAGGCGGCGGCAGTGTCGAGCAGCGTCACCTTCTTGACGTTGACCTCGTCGCTGATGATGCCGACGAACGGCTCGAGCGCGGCGGGGTCGTCGGTGACGACGGTGAGCTCGGCGAGCGGCAGGCGCACGCGGAGGCCCTGGGCCTTACGCAGGCTCGACGTGACCGAGCAGACCTCACGGGCCCGGTCCATCGCGGCGACGAGGGCGTCGTCTGCCGGCAGGTCGGAGGCGTCGGGCCAGTCGGTCATGTGCACCGAACGGCCGCCGGTGAGGCCGCGCCAGATCTCCTCCGTTGCCATCGGCAGCAGCGGCGACGCGACACGGGTGAGCACCTCGAGCGTCGTGTAGAGCGTGTCGAAGGCGCTGGTCGCAGTGGACGCGTCGGCTCCCTTGGTGTCCCAGAACCGGTCGCGGCTGCGGCGCACGTACCAGTTCGTGAGCACGTCGAGAAAGACGCGCACCGAATCGCAGGCGCCCGCGATGTCGTACACGTCCATCTGGGCCGTGACGGTCTCGACAAGGCCGCGCAGCTTGGCGAGCAGGTAGCGGTCGAGCACGTCGGTGGACTCGGTCGACCACTTCGCGTCGTAGCCCGCCGTGGTGTTGTCCGCAGCTTCGCCGCCGCCGGCACCCGCCTGAGCACCGAAGGCGTTGGCGTAGAGCGTGAAGAAGTACCAGGTGCTCCACAGCGGCAGCAGCCCGGCGCGCACGCCCTCGCGGATGCCCGCCTCCGTGACGATGAGGTTGCCGCCGCGCAGGATCGGGCTGCTCATGAGGAACCAGCGCATCGCGTCGGCGCCGTCGCGCTCGAAGACCTCGTTGACGTCGGGGTAGTTGCGCAGCGACTTGCTCATCTTCGCCCCGTCGTTGCCCAGCACGATGCCGTGGCTCAGACACGAGGTGAACGCGGGCCGGTCGAACAGGGCCGTGGCCAGGATGTGCATGGTGTAGAACCAGCCGCGGGTCTGCCCGATGTACTCGACGATGAAGTCGCCAGGGTAGTGGTGCTCGAACCAGTCGCGGTTCTCGAACGGGTAGTGCACCTGGGCGAACGGCATTGAGCCGGAGTCGAACCAGCAGTCGAGCACCTCCGGCACCCGACGCATGGTCGACTTTCCGGTGGGGTCGTCGGGGTTCGGGCGCGTCAGGTCGTCGATGTACGGCCGGTGCAGGTCGACCTCGCCGGCCTCGTTGCGCGGCAGGCGGCCGAAGTCGGCCTCCATCTGCTCGAACGAGCCGTACACGTCGGTGCGCGGGTGGTTGGGATCATCGCTGACCCACACCGGGATCGGGCTGCCCCAGTATCGGTTACGCGAGATCGACCAGTCGCGGGCGTTGCTCAGCCACTTGCCGAACTGGCCGTGCTTGACGTGCTCGGGCACCCAGGTGATGTCTTCGTTCACCTCGACCATGCGGTCGCGGAACTTCGTGACCTCTACGAACCAGCTGCTCACGGCCTTGTAGATGAGCGGCTGCTTGCAGCGCCAGCAGTGCGGGTAGGAATGCACATAGCTCTCTTCGCGCACCAGCAGGCCGCGCTCGCGCAGGTTGTTGATGATCGGCCGGTTGGCCTCGAACACCTGCAGGCCCTCGAAGTCGGGCACGACGGAGGTGAACGCGGCCCGGTCGTCGACCGACAGGATCGTCGGGATGCCGTGCTTCGCGGTCTCGGCCTGGTCGACCTCACCGTAAGCGGGGGCCATGTGGACGATGCCGGTACCGTCTTCGATCGTCACGTCGTCGGAGGGGATGACGACGAACGCGTTCTCGGTGCCCCACAACGCCGTGTCGGTGAAGTAGTCGAACATCGGGGTGTACTTCAGGCCGACGAGCGTGGAGCCGAGGAACGTGTCTTCGACCAGCGTCTCGACGGTCTTGGGGTCGTTGCCCTTGCCGACGAACTCCTTGGCGTAGTGGCCCAGGCGGGCCTTCGCGACGATGTACCGCTCGCCGTCGAACGCGCGCACGGCCACGTACTCGATGTCGTTGCCGACCGCCATCGCGAGGTTGGTGGGCAGGGTCCACGGCGTCGTCGTCCAGGCGACGAGCCGGTCACCGTTGGGCAGCCCGACCCATACCGACACCGACGGGTCCTGACGCTGCTGGTAGACCTCGTCGTCCATGCGGAGTTCGTGGTTGCTCAGCGGGGTTTCGTCGTTCCAGCAGTACGGCAGCACCTTGTGCCCCTCGTACACGAGGCCCTTGTCGTAGAGCGCTTTGAACGCCCAGATGACCGACTCCATGTACTCGGGGTTGAGGGTCTTGTAGTCGTGTCCGAAGTCGACCCAACGCGACTGGCGGGTGACGTACTTCTCCCATTCGTCGGTGTAGCGGAGCACCGAGCTGCGGCATTCGGCGTTGAACGCGCCGATGCCCATCTGCTCGATCTCCTTCTTCGTGGAGATGCCGAGCAGACGCTGCGCCTCGAGCTCGGCGGGCAGGCCGTGCGTGTCCCAGCCGAAACGGCGCTCGACACGGCGACCGCGCATGGTCTGGTAGCGGGGCACCACGTCTTTGACGTAGCCGGTCAGCAGGTGGCCGTAGTGCGGCAGGCCGTTGGCGAAGGGCGGGCCGTCGTAGAAGACGAACTCGTTGCTGCCGTCGTCGCCGGCGGGGCGGTTCTCGACGGAGGCGATGAAGGTCTGGTCCTGCTCCCAGTAAGCGAGCACGCCCTCCTCGATGCGCGGCAGGTCGGGAGTAGCCGGGACGCCGAAAGCGGCGCCTGCACCTGCGGATCGAGCCTTGGGGTAGGTCATGGGTGTTGCCTTCTCGTGTCGAAAAACTTGCGTCTGCGCGCCCTTCGGCGCCTCCACACGAGGACGACGCTCCGGCTTCGTCGCCGGGCACCGCGGTACCACCTCGTTTGCCGTTCCTCACGCACGTGCGCCGAAACGACCTCTCTCATGGGCGTTGACGGACCCACCCGTCCGGGTCTAGTGAGCCGTCGTGCTGCGGCGAACTGCCGCGCGCTCGAAAGCCGTTCTTCCGGAGGCTCACCGGTGATGGCCGGGTCGTCGCCTGTTCGCACACCAGTCTACCGCCGACGGACGATTCCTTGAAGCTGCTCGAAACCACCCCTGGGGGCATATCGTGAAAGTCGTGCTCGACATCCTCGCCTCCTCGCCACTGCTGACCGTCTTCCTCGTGGTGGCATTGGGCACGCTGGTCGGTTCGTTTCCGTTCGGGCCCATCCGGTTCGGCCCTGCAGGCGGTCTGTTCGTCGGGCTTGCCATCGGTGCCATGGACGAGCGCCTCGGGCAGGGTCTCGGCCTCGTGCAGACGTTGGGGCTCGCGCTGTTCGTCTACACCGTCGGCCTGGCCGGCGGGTACCAACTCGTCGCCACGTTCAGACGCCAGTTGCCCACGCTCGTCGCGGGTTTCGTCGTGCTGGTCGCCACTGCGGCCGTGGCTGCCGGAGGCGGGATGCTGCTCGGCCTGTCGGCCCCGATGACCGCGGGCGCGTTCTCCGGCTCACTCACGGCGACGGCTGCGCTCGCGGCAGCGACCGACGCCTCGGGCGGCTCCGGGGATCCGGCGGTCGGCTACTCCCTCGGCTATCCGGTGGGCGTGACGTTGAGCATCTTCGTCATCGCTGTGCTGGTCACCCGAAAGTTTCCGGGCAAGCGCGACACCGCCCCCAACACGGGAGGCGGGCTGCACGCCATCAGCGTGGCTGTGAACCGCGACGTACACGTCGACGAGGTGCCCGGTTGGCGCGACCAGACGATCACGATGTCGTACCTCATCCGCGACGGGCACGGGCGTGTCGTCACGGACGACGACCGGCTGCTCACCGGCGACAAGGTGCTCGTCATCGGCGACGAGACCGCGGGGCGGGCCGCGCTCATCTACCTCGGTGAGGAGCTGCCCGAGAAGCTCACCGACCACCGCACCGACGTCGACCACCGACGCTTCACCGTCTCCAACACGGAGGTCGCAGGGCGCACAGTCGCCGACCTCGACCTCCCCCGCCGCTATGGCGGCCGCGCCACCCGCGTCTACCGCGGCGACACCGAACTGCTCGCCCGCGACGACCTGGTGCTCGAGCTCGGAGACCGGGTGCTCGCCGTGTTCCCGAAGGGCTCCATCAACGTGGGCCAGTCGGTCTTCGGCGACTCCGAGAAGCGGGCGAGCGAGATCGACGCGCTCACCCTCGCCGTCGGACTCGCGGTGGGGCTGTTCGTGGGCATCATCCCGATCCCGTTGGGCTCCGTCACGCTCAAGCTCGGCGCCGCGGCCGGGCCTCTGCTCGTCGGTCTGCTGCTCGGGCGGCTCGTGCGTACGGGTCCCTTCGTGTGGACGCTGCCCAACTCCGCCAACCTCACGCTGCGGCAACTGGGCCTGTTTCTCTTTCTCGCGTGCGTGGGCCTCGCCTCCGGCCCGGCGTTCGCCTCGACCGTGCTGACGCGCACCGGCCTCACGGCAGCAGCGCTCGGTGGCGCGGTGACGCTCGCGGCATGCGCGTTCACGTGGATCGCGGGGCGGGTTCTGCAGCTCTCGGCTCCGCGTACCGCAGGCATCATGAGCGGGATCATCGGTCAGCCCGCAGTGCTCGCGTTCGCCACGAGCAAGTGCGACGACCCGCGCATCGAGTCGAGCTACACCTCCCTCTTCGCGGTAGGCACGGTAGTGAAGATCCTCCTCGCCTACGTGCTGGCGGTGCTCTGGTAGCCGTCTGCAGCCAGTGCTTCCCGGGCAACTCAGCATTGCCGTGCTCGCTGACGCGCCGGCGCACGGCCGAAAGATGGCCGCGCGCTCGGAGAGCAGCCCAGATTCCAGCCGTTCGCTGTGAAGAATGTGTCGTGGCGGTCGTTGCCCCCGCCTGCAACACCGGGGATCGTCGCTGCATGACCGCCACTCAGATCGACCTCACCGGTGCCCTCGTCGTCGGAACCGACGGCTCCGACCCGAGCTTCAATGCCGTGCGCTGGGCCGCCGCTGAAGCGCACCGCCGCAACGCTCCGCTGCACATCGTTCATGCACGCGAAGGCGGCGTCTCGATGATGACGACCGCCCCCACCGACGTCGCCGCGCAGCTTCAGGCCGTGGAGGAGCAATCGAATTCGGTGCTCGACCGCGCGCTCGCGGTGGCTCGCTCAGGCCCGGCTCCGGCGTCGATCACCGCTTCGCACGCTGTCGGCAACCCGGCGCGGCACCTCATCGAGGCTTCGAAGGAGGCGCGTCTCGTCGTGGTCGGCACCTCGGGAGGCGGGCGTATCCGCGCAGCACTGTTCGGTTCCACTCCTCTGCAGTTGGCCATCCACGCCACCTGCCCCGTCGCGATCATCTCGCCCCAGCACCAGCACCACGGCGCAGGGCACCCGCACGTCGTCGTCGGTCTCGACAGCAGCAGCGTCAGCTACGCGGCCGTCGAGTTGGCGTTCCGGGTGGCACAGCCCGACGGCAAAGTCACGCTGGCCCACGCGGTGACGATGGAGAACCTCGAGCTCGCGCCTACCGACCCGGTCAGCGGGATTCCGGTACCGCGCGAGGCCGCGATCGGCGACGACGTTGCCGCAGAGGGTGCGCCGCTGCTCGATGAGCGCGCGCACGACCTCATCGACAAGTTCCCGCAGGTCAGCGTGGACACGTTGCGCGTGCGGGGTGACGCCGCCGATGTGCTCATCAACGTGGCCCGCAAGGCCGACATCCTCTCCATCGCCACGCGAGGCCAGGGCGGCTTCACCGGTCTGCTCCTCGGTTCTGTGGCCCAGCGCCTCATGCAGGTCTCCCCGGTGCCGCTCCTGGTCGTCAAGGAAGACTGGACGGCAGACGAAACAGCAGCCTGGCTGCAGTAGGCACGCAGCCACACAGACACCTGTCCCATGGCACTTCTGCTGGTAGAAGAGGCATGTCGGAAACATGTGCCATGGGACCCCACCGGGCGGGTGCCACGGCACATGATCCGCGTCAAAGCCGCGTAACCCGACGAGTGCCGTGGCACGGGAACGCCGGCCGTGCCGGATTCGGCTCTGCGCGGGCCGGGATGGGAAGATCGTGGCCATGACGACCCCTGCCTCGAATCCGAACCCAGCGATCCCCGCGAAGCCGTCGGTCGACGGTCTCGAGGACACCTGGGCGCCGGTATGGGAGAAGCAGGGCACGTACCACTTCGACCGTGACCGGGCCCTGGGCCTGCCGCGGGAGCAGGTGTACTCGATCGACACTCCCCCGCCCACGGCCTCCGGGTCGCTGCACGTCGGCCACGTGTTCAGCTACACGCACACCGACCTGGTGGCGCGTTACAAGCGCATGCGCGGGCTCGAGGTCTTCTACCCGATGGGCTGGGACGACAACGGCCTGCCCACCGAGCGTCGCGTGCAGAACTACTACGGCGTGCGCGGAGACGCGGCGTTGCCGTACACCGAGGGTTACGAGCCGCCGCAGCGCGGCATGGCCGACAAGTCGGGCAAGGCGGTCAAGCTCTCCGACCAGCAGCCCGTGAGCCGCGCGAACTTCATCGAGCTGTGCCACGAGCTGACCACGGAGGACGAGAAGGCCTACGAGGCGCTGTGGCGTCGCCTGGGTGTGTCGGTCGACTGGCGACAGACGTACCAGACCATCGACGACCACTCGCGCAGCGTCTCCCAGAAGGCGTTTCTCAACAACCTCGCGAACGGCCAGGCGTACCAGGCCGAGGCTCCGGGCCTCTGGGACGTGACGTTCCAGACCGCGGTCGCCCAGGCCGAACTGGAGGCCCGCGACTACCCCGGCCACTACCACCGGGTCGCGTTCCACACACTCGACGACTCGGGCACCCGTACGCCCGACTCCGCCATCTACATCGAGACCACTCGTCCCGAACTCCTCCCGGCGTGTGTGGCTCTCATCGCGCACCCCGACGACGAGCGCTACCAGCACCTCTTCGGCACGCAGGTCGAGTCGCCGGTCTTCGGAGTCGCACTGCCGGTGCTCGCGCACCCCGCGGCCGAGATGGACAAGGGCGCGGGTATCGCCATGTGCTGTACGTTCGGTGACCTCACCGACGTGCAGTGGTGGCGCGACCTCAACCTCCCCACCCGCTCGCTCATCACCCGAGCGGGCCGCCTCGCGGGTGAGACCCCGGAGTGGCTGACGGGCGCGGGCGCCGAGTTCTACGCCTCCGCCGTGGCGGGCAACACCCCGTTCACGGCGCGCAAGAACATCGTCGAGGGCCTGCGCGAGAGCGGCGACCTCGACGGCGAGCCCACCCCGACCCAGCGCATGACGAACTTCTTCGAGAAGGGCGACAAGCCCCTCGAGATCGTCACGAGCCGCCAGTGGTACATCCGCAACGGAGGCCGTGACGCCGACTTGCGCGAGGCTCTGCTCGCGCGCGGGCGTGAGCTGAAGTTCCACCCCGACTTCATGCGGGTGCGGTACGAGAACTGGGTCGGGGGCCTCTCCGGCGACTGGCTGGTGAGCCGCCAGCGGTTCTTCGGTGTGCCGATCCCGCTGTGGTACCCGCTCGACGCCGACGGCGAGCCGGTCTACGACTCCCCCTTGGTGCCGACCGACGCGCAGCTCCCGGTCGACCCGTTCACCGACGTCCCCGAGGGCTACACCGAGTCGCAGCGCGGCCAGGCGGGGGGCTTCATCGGTGACAGCGACATCCTCGACACGTGGGCGACCTCCAGCCTCACGCCGCAGATCACTACGGGTTGGCCGTACGCGGAGGGCAAGGGCGACCCCGAGCTGTTCGAGCGCCTGTTCCCGATGGACCTGCGCCCCCAGGGCCAAGACATCATCCGCACGTGGTTGTTCAGCACCGTGGTGCGGGCGCACCACGAGAACGGCTCGCTGCCGTGGACCGACGCGGGTATCTCGGGCTGGATCCTCGACCCCGACCGCAAGAAGATGAGCAAGTCGAAGGGCAACGCCGAGACGCCCGAGGGCATGCTGCACCTGCACGGCTCGGATGCGGTGCGCTACTGGGCCGCCTCCGCGCGCCTGGGCACCGACGCGGCTTTCGACACCGGCCAGATGAAGGTCGGCCGACGCCTGGCGATCAAGATTCTCAACGCGAGCAAGTTCGTGCTCGGCTTCCCGTTCTCCGGCGCCGACGAGGCCGTGTCGGGTGACCCGCAGGCGCGTGCCGCCGAGCTGCTCCCGCTCGTGACGAACGCGCTCGACCGTTCGATGCTGGCGCAGCTCTCGGAGGTCGTGCGCCGTGCAACGGCGGGCTTCGAGTCGTACGACCACACGCGGGCGCTTGAGGTGACGGAGACGTTCTTCTGGAGCTTCTGCGACGACTACCTCGAGCTGGTCAAAGACCGGGCGTACTCGGAGGGCGAAGGCGCGGCTTCTGCGCAGGCGGCCCTCCGAGTGGCGCTGGACGTGCTGCTCCGCCTGTTCGCCCCGATCCTCCCGTACGCGACGGAGGAGGTCTGGAGCTGGTGGCGCGCCGAGACGGGCTCGATCCACCGCCAGCCCTGGCCGACGACGGAAGAACTGGCGTCGGTCGCGCAGTCCGCAGACGCGGGCGTGCTGGATGCGGTGGCCGAGGCCCTCGCGGGCGTGCGCCGAGCGAAGTCGGACGCGAAGGTCGGCATGCGAGCCGAGGTCGAGAACGTCACGATCGCGGCCCCAGCGGGAGTGCTGGACCAGATCCGAGAGGGCGAGACCGACCTGGTGGCAGCAGGCCGAATCCAGAACCACACCTACGCGGAAGCGGAACAGCTGGAGGTGAAGGACGCCGTCCTCATCCCCCCGCCACCCCGCGAGAAGTAGCACTCGCCCGGCGCGGCACGACCACACTCACGGTGCCGTGGCACCGACACGAAAAGTGCACCGACAAGACGACATGTGCCACGGCACCTCCCAGCGGGGGTCCCGTGGCACATGTCATCCGTCAATCTCGCCTCCGAGCAGGAGTGCCACGGGACGCAGAGTGTTCGCACACAGCTCGGTAGTGCTGCCACGAGACAGGGCGTGGAGCTCCGGATACAGCTCGGCCGCCTGACCCTTGCTCCAGAGTCAGGCGGCCGAGGTCTTCGGGGCGGGTGTGGCGCCGGCGGTCACAGTGTCAGCGCCACACCTCGGGGCGGTCACGTCACGGTTCGACGGTGACCTTGATCGCCTCGCCCTTGGCGACGATCTCGAACGCGTCGAGCACGTTCTCGAGCTTCACACGGGCGGTGATGAGGTCCTTGACCGGGATCTGGCCGGTAGAGACGTAGTTCAGCGCGTCCTTGTGGTGGCGCGGCGACGAGCCGTTGGCACCGTGGATGTGCAGCTGGCGGTAGTGCACCAGGTTCGAGTCGCACGTGATCGTCGGATCGGTCTTGGGCAGACCACCGAAGAACGAGATGCGACCGTTGCGGGCGGCCATCGAGATGGCCTGCTCCTGGTTGATGTTCGCCGGGGTCGCCGTGATGATCACGTCGGCGCCACGGCCGTCGGTCAGCTCCATCACCTTGGCCACCACGTCCTCCTCGGAGGCGTTGATGACGTAGTCGGGCTGCACCGCGTCGGCCGACATCTTCAAGCGCTCGGCGTTGATGTCGACCAGCGCGATCTTGCCGACTTTGTGCACGCCGCGGGCGATGCGGATGTGCATGCAACCGATCGGGCCGGCGCCGAAGACGACCGTGAAGTCGCCCTCCTCGATGCCGAGCTGCTCCTGCGCGTTGATGGCGCAGGCGAACGGCTCGAGCGCGGAGGCCTCGTCGTAGCCGACGTTGTCGGGGATGTGATTGAGGCCGTCGACCTTGAGCACCTGCTCCGGCACGATCATGTACTCGGCGAAGCCGCCGTCGTACTGGTAGCCGACCGAGGTCTGGTTCTGGCAGACCTCCATCCAGCCCTTGTTGCACTCGTAGCAGTCGCCACACGGCACGGCTGCGATGACCTGCACGCGGTCGCCGACAGCCCAGTCAGCACCGAACGCCGCCTTGACCTCGCTACCGACCTCGACGACCTCGCCGGCGATCTCGTGCCCCATCGTGGTGACGCGGGTGATGTTGACGTGGCCGTTGTTGCGGATCTTGACGTCGGTGCCGCAGGTGGAGCAGTTCTTGACCGCGATCTTCACCTCACGCGGGCCGCACTCGGGCTCGGGTACGTCCTCGACGCGAACGTCTCCGGGAGCGTAGAAACGGAGGGCCTTCATTCTCACTCGTCCTCTTCTGGTGCCAGCAGTTCCAGCACCTCGTCGACACTGTTGGTGGTACGGAGCCGCTCGGCCTTCGCCGGGTCGGCCAGCACGGTGGCGAGCGCCGACATGATGCCGATGTGCTCACCGCTGTTGCTTGCGATGGGGATGGCCACGTAGGCCGTCTTGCCGCCCCAGTCCACACCCTCCGGGAACTGAAGGAAGCCCAATGCAGCCTTCGAGATGTGGGCGCGGGACTCGTTGGTGCCGTGCGGGATGGCGAAGCCCTGACCCATGAAAGTCGAGACTTGCTGTTCGCGGGCGTGCATGCCGTCGATGTACTCCGGGCTGGCGGCACCGACCGCCACGAGAAGTTCACCGGACTGCTGGATGGCGTCGTCCTTGCTGGAGGCGGTCAGGCCCAGCTTGATCGCGTCGCGCGAGAGCACGTCGGCCTGCAGCTTCTTCTTGGCCTTGGGCTTGCGGGTGGCCGTCGCGGCGCCAGCAGCGGTGGCACCGGCCGCCACTGCGGGGGCGGCGGAGCCGGAGCCCGCATCCTGGGCCCGCTTGATCGCCTCTTCGACCTGCGAGAAGGCCGGGTCACCGACGTAGCTCTGGAACGGCACCACGCGAGCCTGCGGTGCGGCCTTGCGAGCACGCTCCGCGAGGCCTTCCTGCGTGAGCACTATCGTCGCGTCGGAGGGGATCTGGTCGACCGGGGTGTGCGTCACGTCGACGCCGTACGGGGCCAGCTTCTTCTTCATGCTGGAGGCGACCATGACCGAGGAGCCCATGCCCGCGTCGCAGGCGATGATGACCTTGCGAACACCGGTGCCGTCGATGGCGCCGGACTGCGCCACAGCCGAACCCGAATCCGCGGCGGCAGCATCGTCACCGTGAGCGGGCATGCCCTCGGGAGTGGTGAGCGGGGCGTTCTTCTCGCCACGACCGAAGCCGAGCAGCGGCACGGCCACGAGGAACGACACGATCGTCGCGACGAGGAACTGGGCGATGTTCGGCAGGAACCCACCGGGAGGCGTGACGATCATCCACGCGATGATCGAACCAGGCGCCGCGGCGGAGACGAGGCCGGAGCCGAGCACGAGACCGGTGAAGATGCCGGCCGCGCCACCCGCGATGGCAGCGACGATGACCTGCGGCTTCATCAGCACGTAGGGGAAGTAGATCTCGTGGATACCACCGAAGAGGTGGATGATCATGGCGCCGGGCACGGAGCCGCGCGTGGCGCGAGGGCCGAAGAGCCAGAAGGCGATGAGGATGCCGAGACCAGGGCCGGGGTTCGACTCGACCATGAACAGGATCGACTTGCCGGCTTCCTGTGCCTCGGCGGTGCCGAGCGGCGTGAGGATGCCGTGGTTGATCGCGTTGTTGAGGAAGAGCACCTTGGCCGGCTCGACGAAGATGGAGGCGAGGGGCAGCAGGTTGTTGTTGACCAGCACCTCGACGCCGGAGGCCATCGCATCGACGAGCACCTTGACGACGGGGCCGATGAAGAGGCGGCCGAGCACCGCCATGATCGCGCCGATGATGCCCAGCGAGAAGTTGTCGATGAGCATTTCGAAGCCGCTGGGCACCTTGCCCGCGATCGCGTTGTCGAACTTCTTGAGGATCCACGCAGCCAGGGGTGCGATGACCATGGCGCCGAGGAACATCGGGATGTCGGAGCCGACGATGACACCCATCGTGGCGACGGCACCGATGACAGCTCCGCGCTGCGCGTGCACCATGCGACCGCCGGTGTAGCCGATGAGCAGGGGCAACAGGTACGTGATCATCGGGCCGACGAGCTCGGCCAGAGTTTCGTTGGGGGCCCATCCGGCAGGGATGAACAGGGCCGTGATGAGGCCCCAGGCGATGAACGCGCCGATGTTCGGCATGATCATGCCCGCGAGGTAACCGCCGAACTTCTGAACCCGGGCCCGGACTCCCGGACCCTCCAGGTTCTTGTTCTTGCGGGCGTCAGGCAAAACCGTGGTCATGGCCTGCTCCCTTCGTAGAGGACGGCTCCCGCCGCCCGGATCAACCTTGATCTGTGTTGCCAACTGTGTCTGTGTTGGTTCATGTTGTCAAGCATTTGTTTTGAGTTCGTCTTGGTATTCGATTTCACGCCTGAAGAGCGCAGGTCACAGGCGTGCAGCCAGGCTCGATCACCGCGTCTTCCGCGTCGCTGACAGAGTCCGCTTTCGTGGCCTTCACGGGGTCACGGCCAAGTTCTCCCACAGGATGCGCCCTGAAGCAACGGGAGCAGACATATACTCACTGTCAACCACAGGCGACGGCGCAGGAGGCCACATGTTCCCGCAGGAGCGGCACGAGTTCATCGTGGGCAAGGCGCAGGCCGAATCTCGCGTGGACGTGGCGTCGCTGGCCAACGAGCTCGATGTGACTCCCGAGACGATCCGACGCGACCTCACGGTGCTGGAGCGACAGGGCTTCGTTCGGCGCGTTCACGGCGGCGCCATCGCTGTGGAGAAGCTGCGGTTCGAGCCCAACGTCAGCACCCGTCTGCGCACGTTCGAGGCGGAGAAGGACCGCATCGGTCGCCGGGCCGCGCTCGAGATCCCCGAGTCGTCGACCGTGCTGCTCGACGCGGGCACCACCACCGCCGTCATCGCCCGGCACCTGCCCGCCGGCGGTGAACTCACGGTCGTCACGAACTCCGTCGCCATCGCCGCGCTTCTCGAAGACCGCAACGACGTCAGCGTGTTCATCCTCGGCGGCCGTCTGCGCGCCCGCACGCTGGCCGCCACGGGCGACTGGGCCATCGACGCCCTCGCCAGCGTGCACGTCGACATCGCGTTCATGGGCACCAACGGCATCAGCACCACCCGCGGGCTGACCACCCCCGATCAAGCGGAGGCGTCCACCAAGGCGGCCATGATCGCCTCCGCCGAGCGCACGGTCGTCGTCTCCGACCACTCGAAGTTCGGGGTCGCCCACTTCGCGCGCTTCGCCCGCATCGACGACATCGACCTCGTCATCACAGACACCGACCTCGACGAAGAGACGGCCCACGACATGGAGACGGCCGGACCGCGGGTCGTCCGCGTCTGAGGAGGCGGCTCAGGCCGGCGTGGCTCCCGGAAAGCGGGAGAGCGGCCGAGTCAGCGGCGTCGCCAATCGGGTGGCCAGGCGACCCAATTCGGTTGCGAGCACGACAGGGTCGGGGCGCAGTACGAGCCAGGGCATGTCCCAGCCGGCTGACTCCATCCGCTGACCGACGAAGGCTGCCCGATCGGGGCGCGTGAGCACCCCACGCGCGGGGTCGTACTGCAGCACGGGCGCATCCGGCTCGGGGCGCAGCCACAGCACGATGTGCCGGGGCATGAGGTCGTTGCCGACATAACAGAGCACAGGACGCCCGACCCCGACGCGCGCGACGGTGCCGTCGAACGCGGCTCCCAACGCCGCGTCGGAGAGAAAACGCACCATTCGCACCTCGTACGACACGCCGGGTGCAGAGCAGCTCCGCTCGAGTTCGGCACGCGCGCCCCACGGAGGCGTACCCAGATTCGCCGGCCACGGCGCCTGCAACAGGCCTGGGTACCGGCCGATCGCGTTGGTGCGCCGCACGACCTCGGCCTGCGCCGCCTCCCACCGGATCACCTGCCCGTCACGCGCGCGAGCGGCCCGTCGTGCCGCCTCCTGAGCATCGGACGCGTCCGACGCGTCGACGTCGTCCACGGCGTGCAGCACACCCTCGGTGTCGACCCGCTCCCCCACGATCCATTCGGCGAACTCGGGGTCGATGAGCATGCGTGCCAGAACGAGGCAGGCGGCCCCGCAACTCGTCGGAGACGACTGCCCGGGTACCTGCGCGCCTTCACGAAGCGCGAAACTGCCCCACGCCATGCTGCATTCTCACCCGCTCACCGACATCTCGGACGAACAAC
Organism: Dermatophilus congolensis; assembly: GCA_030538115.1. Taxonomy (GTDB): domain Bacteria; phylum Actinomycetota; class Actinomycetes; order Actinomycetales; family Dermatophilaceae; genus Dermatophilus; species Dermatophilus congolensis_B. The sequence continues at coordinate 28,340 of JAUNUP010000017.1, forward strand.
GGGTCAGGCGGATTCCTTGCGGTCCATGCGCTTACGACCGCGGATCTGGCCCGGGTCGCGGCGCACGATCGTCGGGTTGACGTTCTCGAGCACCACCTCGCGCGTGATCACGACACGGGCGATCTCGTCGTCGCTGGGCACGTCGAACATCACCGGCATGAGCACCTCTTCGAGGATCGCTCGCAGGCCGCGCGCACCCGTGCCGCGCAGCAACGCCTGGTCGGCGATGGCCTCGACGGCGTCGTCGGTGAACTCGAGCTCGACCCCGTCGATCTCGAACATGCGCTTGTACTGCTTGACGAGAGCGTTGCGCGGCTCGGTGAGGATCTGCACGAGCGCGTCACGACCCAGCGGAGACACCGTCGTGATGACCGGCAGACGGCCGATGAACTCGGGGATGAGCCCGAACTTCATGAGGTCTTCGGGCATGACGTCGGCGTAGCTCGCGCCCGCCTCCTTGGCCTCGTGCAGCGTGGCACCGAAGCCGAGACCACTGCGACCGACGCGGCTCTCGATGATCTTCTCGAGCCCGGCGAACGCGCCACCCACGATGAACAGCACGTTCGTCGTGTCGATCTGGATGAACTCCTGGTGCGGGTGCTTGCGACCGCCCTGCGGCGGCACAGAGGCCGTGGTGCCCTCGAGAATCTTCAGCAGTGCCTGCTGCACGCCCTCACCCGACACGTCGCGGGTGATCGACGGGTTCTCGGACTTGCGGGCGATCTTGTCGACCTCGTCGATGTAGATGATGCCGGTCTCGGCCTTCTTCACGTCGTAGTCGGCGGCCTGGATGAGCTTGAGGAGGATGTTCTCCACGTCTTCACCCACGTAGCCGGCCTCGGTGAGAGCCGTGGCGTCGGCGATCGCGAACGGCACGTTGAGCATGCGCGCCAGCGACTGCGCCAGGTAGGTCTTGCCGCATCCGGTGGGGCCGATGAGCAGGATGTTCGACTTGGCGATGTCGATCTGCTCTTCGCCCTTGCGGGGGCCGCCTGCCTGGATGCGCTTGTAGTGGTTGTACACCGCCACGGCGAGGGCCCGCTTCGCGGAGTCCTGACCGATGACGTACTGCTCGAGGAACTCGAAGATGTCACGAGGCTTGGGTAGCTCGTCGGGCCCCAGATCGGTGGCCTCGGTGAGCTCCTCCTCGATGATCTCGTTGCACAGGTCGATGCACTCGTCGCAGATGTACACACCAGGACCTGCGATGAGCTTCTTCACCTGCTTCTGGCTCTTTCCGCAGAAAGAGCACTTGAGCAAGTCGCCGCCGTCGCCAACGCGTGCCACGAAACCACCTTTCCGCCCGCCACGGCGGACCACTCTGGCATCCGAAACGAACCCGGATCGAGCTGGTGCACAACTCCACGCGATCGCGTTCGAACAGAACTCGAACCTATCGGGCGAAGCATCCCCTGCCTGCCATTGAACCAATGTGTCGCCCGCCCGGCATCTCCTGTCCGCTGAGGGCGGACAAGGACGAACGACCGGATCGCCACACCCACCCATCGGCCGCAGCGGCCTCGACACAAGCACCGAATACGCCGATGCGGCCACCCTCACGTAAGGAGGGTGGCCGCACCGTCGAATTCGTCAGACCCGCCGAATCAGGACTGGAGCGACGCCTTACGGCTGGTCAGTACCTGGTCGATGAGGCCGTACTCCACGGCCGCCTCGGCCGAGAGGATCTTGTCGCGCTCGATGTCCTTGTTCACCTGCTCGGGCGTGCGGCCCGAGTGCGACGCGAGCGTCTCTTCCAGCCACGTGCGCATGCGGAAGATCTCGTTCGCCTGGATCTCGATGTCGCTGGCCTGGCCGTAGTCGCTACCGGCCATCGCGGGCTGGTGGATGAGGATGCGCGCGTTCGGCAGCGCGAAACGCTTGCCCGGTGCGCCGGCCGCGAGCAGCACGGCCGCTGCAGAGGCCGCCTGGCCGACCACGAACGTCTGCACGTCGGGACGCACGAACTGCATCGTGTCGTAGATCGCCGTCATGGCCGTGAACGAGCCACCGGGGCTGTTGATGTACATGAGGATGTCGCGCTCCGGGTCTTGCGACTCCAGCACGATGAGCTGCGCGATCACGTCGTCGGCCGAGGCGTCGTCGACCTGGGCACCGAGAAAGATGATGCGGTCTTCGAACATCTTCGTGTACGGGTCGGTGCGCTTCATGCCGTACGAGGTCTTCTCCTCGAACTGCGGCAGGATGTAGCGGTTCTGCGGCGAGCGGGCAGGAACGGCGAGTTCGCCCGGGCGGTACGTCATCTCGGCTCCAAAGTGGGATGCGGGCGTGTGCGAGTAAGGGTGCATCAGTGCTCCGTGCCTCCCTTGCCGGGCGTCTGGCCGGCGTGCTCGTACACGTGGTCGACGAAGCCGTACTCCTTGGCCTCCTGGGCGCTGAACCAGCGGTCGTGATCGGAGTCTTCCGTGATCTGCTCGACCGTCTGGCCCGTGTGCTTGGCGATGAGCTCTGCCATCTGACGCTTGATGAACAGCATCTGCTCGGCCTGGATCTTGATGTCAGTGGCCTTACCGCCGATACCGCCCAGCGGCTGGTGCATGAGGATGCGGCTGTGCGGAGTCGCATAGCGCTTGCCCTGCGTACCCGCAGTGAGCAGGAACTGGCCCATGCTCGCGGCCATGCCGAGCGCGACCGTCGCCACGTCGTTCGGGATCCAGTTCATCGTGTCGTAGATCGCCATACCCGCCGAGATCGAACCGCCGGGCGAGTTGATGTACAGCCAGATGTCGCGCTCCGGGTCTTCGGCGGCGAGAAGCAGCAACTGCGCGCAAATGGCGTTCGCGTTCTCGTCGCGCACCTCGGAGGAGAGGAAGATGATCCGCTCCTTGAGCAGCCGCTGGTAGATGTGATCGTCCAACCCACCTGCGGGGTTCGGGCCGGCAACGATGTCGCTGCTGTGGCTCACGTGGTCTCCCTTGCTTGTCAATTCGGGGGTTGCCCGCGTTCGGGCCCGCCCCACTTGTCAGAGGGTAACGTCGCGGGCCTGCCCGACAATCCCGGTGCCGCGGCGTGTTCGCCGTCAGCGGACGACTGGCACGCTCCCACCGGCTTCCAGTCGGCCGAACCCGTGAAAAGCGAAGCGCTGCCGCCCGATCGGATCGAACGACAGCGCCACGCCTACGGATTCACCGGATCATCGTCAGACCCGGGACGTCCTTGAATCTGGCCTGGTCAGGCCTTTTCGGCGTCCGCCTCGGGCGCGTCTTCCGCCTTGTCGGCGTCGGCCTTCTTGGCCGGAGCCTTCTTCGCGGCCGGCTTCTTGGCAGGAGCCTTCTTGGCGGGCTTCTCAGCCTCCGCCTCGGGAGCCTCAGCGTCGCCGCCCTCGGAACCCTCGGCAGCCTCGTCACTGTCGCTCTCGTCGCCTTCGACGTCGGCGGAGAGGTCGACCTCGTTGCCGGAGGCGTCGGTGACCTTGATGAGCTCGAGCACGGTGGCCAGGGCCTTGCGGCGGGCCACCTCACCGGCCATGGCGGCGACCTGGTTCTGGTCGTCCATCGCCTGGGCGAGCTGGTTGGGGTCGATGCCGGACTGCTGCGCGGTCATGATCAGGTACTCGATGAGCTCGCCCTGGCTGACCTCGACCTCGTTCTTCTCGGCGATCTCGTCGAGAAGCAGCTGGGTGCGCAGGCCCTTGCGGGTCGACTCGTCGACCTCGGCGCGGTGCTCGTCGTCGTCGCTGCGGCCTTCGCGCGCGAGGTGGTCTTCGACCTCCGCCTCGATGAGCGCGTCGGGCACGGGGATCTCGAGGGTCTCGAGGAGGTGCTCGAGAAGCTTGTCGCGGGCCTCGACACCCTGCTGCAGCACGAGCTGGCGCTGCGCCTGCTTGCGGGAGTCGGCGTTCAGCTCGTCGATCGTGTCGAACTCCGAGGCCATCTGGGCGAAGTCGTCGTCGAGCTCGGGCAGCTCGCGCTCCTTGACCGCGGTGACGGTGACCGTGATCTCGGCGTTCTCGCCCTCATGCTCGCCACCGGCGAGGGGGGCTTCGAAGGTCTTGGTCTCGTCGACGTTCATGCCGACGAGCGCGTCGTCGAGGCCGTCGATCATGGTGCGGGAGCCGATCTCGTACGAGACACCGGAGATCGCGTCGATCTCCTCACCCGCGATCGTGCCGGACAGGTCGATGACGACGAAGTCGCCCTCGGCCGCCACACGCTCGACCGGAACGAGGGAGCCGAAGCGCTCGCGCAGCTCCTCGAGGTGCTCCTTGGTGGCGTCGTCGAGGGCCGAGTCGTCGACGTCGGAGACGCTCACCGACACCGACGAGAAGTCGGGCAGCTCGATGCTCGGGCGGATGTCGACCTCGGCGGTGAAACCGAACTCGGACTCGTCCTCGACCGGCACCGCGGTGATGTCGACCTCGGGCTGGCCCAGCGGGCGCAGGTCGTTCTCGGCCAGGGCCTGCATGTAGAAGTCGGGCAGGGCGTCGTTGACGGCCTCCTGCACGATCGCGCCCTTGCCGACGCGCTGCTCGACCAGGCGGGCGGGCACCTTACCCGGGCGGAAACCGGGGATGGAGATCTGCGAGCTGATGGCCGTGACCGCAGAGTCCAGTCGAGGCTTCAGCTCGGCATAGGGGACCTCTACGGTCAGCTTGACCCGGGTCGGGCTGAGGGACTCGACGGAGCTCTTCACTTCTGGCACTCCAGATACACGTGGGAAACGACGGACAAGTTCGATGGGGCCGACGCATTCGTCTCGGCGACACCGACGCCGACGTTACGAGAAACAGCGACGGCAGCGCGGCGACGACCTCGGACACGGCGGAGCGTGACGCCTTCGCGGCCCCGACGAGCAATGCTAGCCGCTCGCCTCACCGAACTCGCAACGGAGGCCGTTCGGCACGCCCTTCGCAGGCCCTCCAGCGGCCACCCGCAGGCCACTCTCCCGACACATGATCTCGCGATGCGAGACATTTGGTTTCGTGTGTAACGCGTTCTCCCGTAGCGGCGATGGAACGGTCGGATCCGCACGGCGGGTCTCACGAACACCGGGTGGGAGGACGCGCGGCCTCGTGGATTCCAGGGGAGGAATCCACATGAGCAGGCAGGCGCAGGTGAGGTAGGTGCCTCACCGACGAAGGTGGGTGGCGAACACTATCGCCACCCACCTTCGTCGTTCCCGGCCTCCGTAGCCCGCGTCCCTCCAGGCGCCCCACACCTCCCCTGTGCCATGGCACCTCTGCGATAACGCGACCCCACCGACAGACATGTGCCATGGCACCGCACCGACGCACGGCGCCACGGCACGGAACGCGATGCGGGGCTCACGTTGGTTGTCACCTAAACTCTTCGCGAACGGGCTGTGGCGCAGTTTGGTAGCGCGCGTGCTTTGGGAGCACGATGTCGCAGGTTCGAATCCTGTCAGCCCGACTGTCGCGATCCTGTCGCTTTTCAACGCCGGCCATCTCGTGTGGCACACTGGTCGGCGGCGTTGGTCGCAAGATGCGCGCCGCGCGGGTGTAGCTCAATGGTAGAGCCCCAGTCTTCCAAACTGGCTACGCGAGTTCGATTCTCGTCACCCGCTCCACTGCTCCACCGCAGGTCAGAGGCCGTCTCTTGGCTTCGCTGCCCACTCCCCCGCAAGCGCCGCAGGTGTTTCGTGCCCAATACGTGCCCAATCAAGACGCTGTTCCGTTCTTGTACAGAGCGTTGAGCGCGTCAGCGATGGCCTTGTCACGCTCAGCCGTCGCGTGCTGGTAGATGAGCGCAGCGCGCATACTCGCGTGCCCCATCCGTGCCATCAACTCACGCGTCGAGGCCCCCGAAGTCGCGGCAAGGTGGTTGCCGGTGTGGCGCAGGTCGTGCAGGTGCAGACCGTCCGGCAGCTCTGCCGCAGTGCGCGCAGCCTTCCAGATCGGAGCGAAGTTCGAGCGCCGCAACGTGCTGCCGCGAACGCCGACGAAGACGCGTCCGCCGTCGCCTGACTCTGCGTAGGCCTCAAGGTGTGCGGCCAGCTCTGGGCGCAATGCCTCCGGCAGCGAGACCGTTCGCACCCCCGCCGCAGTCTTGGGCTGTTTCACAACGAGCTTGCCGCCAACCTCAGCCACCGACCGGCGAACATGGACTGTCATCTCGTCGAGGTCGATGTCTTCACGGGTAAGCGCCATCAGCTCGCCCCAACGAAGCGAGCCAAACACTGCCAGGAGAACGAGCAGCCGAAGGCGCGGTTCGATAGCATCGGCCAGCTTGCCCACTTGAGCGAGGTCGAGAATCGGTCGCTCAGGTGTGCGCTCTACGCCGCCGCCCTTGACGCGACACGGATTCTTCTGGATCAGGTCGTCGTCCACTGCGGTCGACATCACCGCACGCAGGAGCGAATACGCCTTCGCCTGCGTCGACACCCCCGCTCCGTTGGTCACGAGATCCTGACGCCACTTGCGAACCATCATCGGATTGAGATCTCGAATGAGAACCCGGCCCAGATACGGGGACACGTGGAGCCGGAGCAGCGACCGGTACAGCTCACGCGTTCGGTCGGCCAGGTGCGACCGCTGCTTGATCCAGCGCAACGCATACTCACCGACCGAAATCCGTGCGGCTTCTGGTGCCACCCAACGCCCAAGCGCGAGATCAGCCGACAACAGCGACCAAGCCGCCTCGGCGTCTGACTTGGTGCGGAAGGTCTCCTCCATCGAGCGCCGAAGACCGTCGGGGCCTGTGTACCTCACTTGATAGCGACCGGAGGTGAGCCTCCGGATTGATCCTCTGTAACGTTTGCCTGCCATCAGACGGCCCATCTACCGGCCCGCCGCATGGGCTCGACGGTGTTTGCCGCGATGAAGTCGGCGAGGGCGGATTCGGGGATGCGCACGTGTCGTCCGACGTGGACGAAGCGAATTCGGCGTTCGGCGATGAGCCGGCGCGGGAAGCGGTCAGTCGTGCCGAGGCGTTCGGCAGCCTGAGCGACGTCGAGGAGGCGATCGGTCGCGGTAGTCATGGGTGGGGCTCCTACGTCATCGGAGGTTCGGGGTCAGCGGGTTTGGGCGCGCCATTGGTCGTATTCGCGGGCGCGTGCTGCTGCTGCGAGGGCGAGTTGGGTGTCGCCGGGTTTGGGCCATCCGGTGCCCGCGTACTCCCAGGACCCGACGACCAACGTGGTTTCGGTGTCGTCGTCGGCGAGTAGGCGGGCTTCGAGGTCGCGAGTGTCGAGGGGGATGCCGGTTCGCTGTGCCTGCTCGACGAGGCGCCGGTACTTCGCGCGGGCGGCGCGGAGTTTGCCGAGGGTGATGGAGAAGCGGCGGGACTTGGTGGAGAAGTGGCCGCGGAAGCCGAGCATGTGCGCCCACTTCCCGATCAGCGCGTAGTGATCCAGGCCGGTCTTGGGCTCGAGAGGAACCACGCTCACCGCGTCGCCCTCCAGAGCGCGCAGGATGGAGCGCTCGTGCGCGTGCCGGAACAGCTGGCGGCATTCGTCGGCGAGGCGGGCCAGGTGGGGCCGGTCACCGACCTGGCGTAGATCGGTGGCGTCTTTGGTCGCGTACTTCGCCAAGTACCCGGCCACCTGTTCGGGAGTGAGTTCATGGGAGCCGGTGAGGTCGGCGTGACCGTGGGTGATCGTGCGTACGTCGAGCTGACGGCCCCAGGCGAGCACCCGCGCACGGTCGGTCTCGAACGCCGGCGGAGCGACCACCGTCACGGAGTGGGCGGCTTCGGTGACTGCGCCGGCCAAGTCCTCCGCGTCGAGCGGGCAGGGGGTGCCGGGGCCGTCGGGACCATCGAGGCGGATCAACGCGTGGAAGTGGATCGCCCCGCGTGCTTGGTATTCGGCGACCTTGGCGAACTGCACCGCACACCGCGCCCGCAGCTTCCCCTCACCGATCCCGAGGCGGGAGGCGAGAGCGCGCCTGATCGCGATGGAGGTGCGTCGCCAGAGTTCGGGGGCGTGGAACTGCCACACCACCGCAGTAGTCCAGTCATAGCAGCCCCAACAGAGCGGGGCACCCACGAGCGGGTCGTCGTCGCTATGACGAGCTGAGCAGGAGAGGCGTACGCCGTGGGGGCAGGTCACCACGCGATCCAAGGAGCGAGGCCGACACACGCCACCATTCGGGCGTAGGCCGTGGACGAGCCCGAACGAGGGAGCGGTCAGGGTCACGAACAACAAGGGGCACGCGGCCACGGAGTGCGGGACGGTCTTGCCGCCCACGACGCCGGAGCGGATCAGCTCGAACGTATCCCGGGCGTAGGTGCGGGAGCAGGCGGGGCAGACGTGCGCGCGACGGTTCCCACACGGCACATACAACTCACCAAGGGGCATCGAGTCGCTGGTGAACGTCGAGACGACCTCACCCGTGGCGGCATCGATCGTCTGGGAATGGCCGCGGAGACGGATGGGGTGTGTGCAGTTCCCGACCCCGGCGAGGGTGTCGGCGAACGCCTCATGCGACCCATCCAGCAGCCTCGCGAGCAGGGCCGAGTCGTCCAGGGTGCTGGGCAGTTCCAGCGGCGCACCCTCACCGAACCCAGGGAACGACGACGCGCCCCTGTCTGGTGAGGGTGCGTCACTGTGACCAACCAGAACCGACATCTCAGGCCACCCCGCCCAGGTGCCAGGCGCCGGCATCGTCACGCTGCAAGACGTACGCGCCCTGCTCGAACACCCGACCCCGCCGGCTACGGGGCAGCCAGCACAGCATCGGCTCTCCAGCAGCCGGCACCTCGTCAGCAGCCGGCACGGCAGCGGCAGGCCCGTCGGTGGCCGGGGGTTTGTCGGTTGCCCAGGCGGGCGGTTCGAGGTGCGCGGTCCCGGCGTGGGAGTCGCGGTCGGTGCCGGCCCACCAGCCGCCGGTCACGTCGAGCACGTCGACGGCGTCGAGGCAGGCGAACAGGACCGGGCAGCGGTCGCAGATCGAGCGCATGGTCGCTGCCTGCCACGGCGTCACGTCGGCGGCATCGCTCGTCCACGGGAGATCGAGGCGAGACGCACAGGCTGCGCGTCGCATCCAGTTCGAGTCGTGGGTGCTCATACCGGCACCACCACCTGTGCCCCGATCACCGGCAGCGGCACGGTCTCGCCGCAGCGGCCGGCGTCAACGTCACGGCCGGCGGGGATGGTCTGGCCGAGGATGACCGTGGAGGCGGTCAGGGGCCGGCCGTGTGTCGCGGCCAGGCCGGCAGCCACGCGGCGCCGGTAGGTCGCGTAGTCGGTGTGGTGCATCCGTACCCGCCGCAGCGGCAGACCGGGGGCCTCGAACAGGCCGACGCCGGGCTTGAACTGCCGCACGGCTTCGAGGCCAGCACGGGGGATGCCGTCGTGCAGCATCACCACGGCATCGGCGTTATCGACGCGCAGGGAGCAGCGGACAGCGAGGTTGGCGCGGTCATCGGTGGCGAGGGCATCGGCGGACATGCGCTGTGAGATCACCAACACGCACACGCCGACCTTGGCGCCTTCCTTCACCAGCCGGCCGACGGCGCGTTCCAGGCGAGGCGCGATCCGCTCCCCCGCCTTCGCACCCTTCTCACCGTCCAACGCTTTCGCCGCAGAGAGGAGGCCGGGGTATTCCTCAAGGACGACCCACACCACCGGCACCGCGGCCGTGTAGGTGGCGAACTTGTCCACCCCCGCGCTACGTAGGTCGGCGATCCGGGAGTCCATCAGCTCGACCAGTCGCGACAGGACGTGCGCCGTGTGCGTGAGGTCGTCGGCGCGTGTACCGGTGGCGATGTAGGCCGCGGCGGGGCCGGTCACGAACGCGCCGAGCAGGAGCCCGGAGGGGTCGACCCCGCACACCACCACGTCGCTTCGGTGCGCCAACGCGGCCAGGAGGGTGTAGGAGGTCGAGGACTTCCCCGACCGCGACGCGCCCTGTAGACCCATGTGAGCCGTGCCGTACGGATCGACAGTCACCGGGTGCCCGTACTCATCCCGCCCCAGCTCCACATCGCCGGCCGTGTGACGGGCCGGGTTCGGTGCGACCCGCTCGGCGCCGAGGGGGTCACGGCGCAGCACATCGAGCACCACCCAGCCAGGCCGCAGGCCCTCCCGCACGCTGACGGAGTGGGCCGCGAACGTCGACGCCAGCCCAGGGCATGCGGCCTGCCAGTCAGCCAGGGTCTGCCCCGGAGCCGACCGCACCGTCAACACATCGAAGCCGTGGCGATGCTGATGACGCACCAGGCCGGGGACGTGCACGGCCGACCCGACCCGCACCACCGCACGAGCAGCCAGGCACGCCGTCGCCCAGCGTGGCCGGTACACGAACACCCGCAGCACCTCACCGGCCAGCAGCGACCCGAGGCCACGGAGCCAGGCCGGCCGGCGCCACGCCACCACACCCACGAGAACCCCGACCGTGAGAGCCGCGCCGAGCACGGGCAGCCAATAGCCGGCCGTCAGCGCCCACACTGCGACCAGCACGGACGCGGCACCTAGGGCGAGCACGGGCGCCCGCCACACCGACACCACCAGCACGCCCAGTACCCGACCGAGAGCCGCGAACACTGCCCCGAGGCCGGAGTCTGTGCGGGTGCGGTCGAGCTGAACCCGCACCGGAGTCGAGGTCTGAACCGCCCCGAACATCACGACACCGCCGCAGCGTGGTCGAGGTCGATCGGGTCAACGCCGGTCTGACCGCCCATGGAACGCACCGTCGAGACCGTCACGAGCACCGGCTCACCATCAACGGTGGGCAGGTCGAGGTAGCGCGACCACTGCATGCACCGGTACGGACCCGCGTCATCCTGGCGCGGCGTCTCAGCTACCAGTGCCAGACCCAGGGCGCCGGCCATCCGGGCCGCGTCGATCGGCTCATCCACCGACACCCGCACATGCAGCAGGTGCAGCATCCGGTCACGCGCATCGCGCACCTCCGGATCGAGCGTCTCTTCGAGCGTGAACCGCGCCATCTCGACGCCGGCGAAGCCGGCCAGGAACGCCGCCACCACGGCGACATCACTCACCCGTGCCATCACGCACCGGCCTTGACCGAATCGGCAGTCTTCACCGAGGCCGAGCCGGGAGCGGTCAGGCCCTCCGCGCGGAACGACCACGCGATCCGGGCACGGCCCGCGCCGTTGTCATCGATCCACGGCAGAGCCGTCAACCCGACGAACTCGACCGGCGTGAACGGGAAGGGAGTTTCGTTGCTCGGCGGCACCGGCTGGTGGGATGCGAGCAGCTTGACCGTGACCGTCTTGTCCCGCTTGCCCGCTTCCGGGTCGGCGTCGAGTACCTGCACCGCCCACACCGGCAGGCCCGTCTCCTTGTCGAGCTGCTGCGGACGAGACCCGTCCTCACGCGCCGGAGCGTTGAAGTCCGCCACCGACTCGACCGCACCGACCAGGAACGCCCCAGCCGGGAACACCGAACCGAACTCCACCGCAAACCGCTTCTGCATCGCCATGATTGGCCTCCTGAATAGATTGGCTAGCCATCTGCTAACCGCTCTAAGGATGCATAGCTTGGCTAGCCATGTCAAGAGACTCGCCCAAATTGGCTAGGGAACCTAGCGGACTAGCCCGTACGCTGGAGACATGGCCCTTGACCTGGACGACCCGCGTCCCCCGTATCAGCAGGTCGCAGCGCAGCTACGCGCAGCAATCCTCAACGGCACGTTCGCGCCCGGAGACAAGCTCCCTTCTCAGGCAGCGCTGTCCACGCAGTACGGTGTGGCCCGCATGACCATCCAGCAGGCCCTGCGCATCCTCAAGGACGAGGGCCTAGTGGTCTCCCGGCAAGGCAGCGGCATGTTCGTCCGCGAACGCGCAGGTAAACCCGTCGAACTACGCCCCCACCTACAGCAGGCGTTCCGGGCCGAGAACGTCACCCTCGACTTCTCCGGCTTCACCGCCGAGACACTCAGCAACGCCCTCGCCGAGCCACTCGACCTCGTGCGCACCGGCAACCTCTCCCCCGCCACGATCGCCGTGCGTCTGCTCGTGCCCGACACGACCCAGCCCCTCGCCCTGCCGGTAGCTGCCAGCGGAAACGACTCCGAATCTGCCCACCTCCGGGACCGCATGCGCCGCACCACCGACCGATGCGCCGGCGCAATCCAAGCCCACGTCGAGGAGCTCGAAGACATGGGACTCGTCGAGTCCGCCACCTTCGAGCTGCGCCAGTACGCCAGCGCCCCCATGTTCAAGGCGTACATCATCAACGGAGCCGACGTGTTCTTCGGCTACTACCCCGTCATCCGCCACGAGGTACGCATCGGCAAGGAAAAGGTCGAGACCCTCGACCCCATGGGCAAGGACGCGCTCCTGTTCCCCTACACCGACGACGGAGACCCCAACTCCCCCGGCACGCAGTTCGTGCAACAGACTCGCGCCTGGTTCGACAGCGTCTGGAACACGCTCGCAAAGCCCGCGCCATGATTACCCCCCGCGAAGCCCTCGACCAGGCCGAAGCACTCCTGCTCGACTTCGACGGCCCCATGGCCCAACTCATGCCACCACCCCTAAACCGCCAGGCCGCCGAACTCGTACGGTGCGCTCTCGGAGACGACGCACCCCCCGAACTCGCGGACAGCACCGACCACATCGCTCTATTAAGAAGCGCTCCCGACGGCCCCGCCCGCCGCCAAGCCGAAGCCGTCGCCACCGAGTTTGAGATCGCATGCGCCGAGACATGTAAAACGGCCCCCCGGCTACAGGATCTCCTGGCCTACACCCAATGCCGCGGGCTTCCTCTCGCGGTAGTCACCAACAACAGCCCCCGCGCCGTTCAAGCGTTCCTCGACCGACCCGATATCAGCGCCACAAGCCGCATCATCTGTGGACGAACAAAAGACACTCTCGACTTGATGAAGCCGAATCCGCACTACTTGCGCGAGGCGATCGACGAATTGAGGCCATCGCAGCACCGAGTAATCTTCATCGGCGATTCAGTCTCCGACATCCAAGCTGGAATTTCAGCAGGAGTCGTCACCTTAGGTTACGCCCGCACCGAGGTGCGGCGCGTTGAGTTGACGCATGCAGGAGCCTTCTTGATTCTCACGCCCAATGAAGATTTCCGCCCTCAATGAGAAAGCCTTCCCCACTCGAAGCACCGAATTTTGCTTTCCCCAGACGGGAGCATCGCCCGAGCGGGCCCGGGACACCCTCAGTACTTACCGCTCAGTCCAGTCATGTCCCGCTCAGGGCAAAAGACATACCCAGCAAGGCAGATAGGGCCAACAGCTGAGGCGCGATATACATCAGCGGTCGACGCTCCTCGCAGGATGTAGACCTGGTGCGCCGGCATTTGCACGTGGCTTCCCTGCAGCACCAGATAGCTCCCTCCGGCCGTAAGGCGAATAATCATCGCCCCAGAAATTTTGCTCGTAATTCCGCAGAAGGGATTCCGAGCCGAGAAATTGAATTGAACATCAATACTCGATGAGGTACTACCGATCTTCCTCGCGATCATCGAGTCCTTTGGGGCTGTCTGCGTTGCCACCAGGGTGCTACCCCGATACACATTGGTAGGACCAATCTTGGACCCTTGAGTGACAGACTTGTCAGACCACTTCACATAGGCAGCGAGCGACGTCCGGTACCGAGGACTGTGAGCATCCCAAGATCGACCATCTCCACCGAAATCGTGTGAGTTATCATACGTGCAGGGCTTGAGGGGCCCGAACGTAGGCACTGGAATCCGAGATTCGGCTATAAAAGTCTTCCAGCCAATAGCAGCGGTGGCTTCTGTCGCTGCCGCCTTGGCCATTGACTCGGCAAGTGAGTCAGCTTCACCCACGGTAAGCTCCTTGGAATCCTGCGCAGCTACCATACCAGCGCCACCAAGGGCCGGCATCACTGCCTCGAATCCCCAGAAAGGCAAGAATCCAGCTTCTTTATCCTCGCGAGGATGAGGAATGACTTGATACTGATACGTGTTGCCCGATGAAACTTCCGCATCCCGATACGAAGTCGCAAGCGGACCAAGCTCCGCAATAGTGCTACCGTCCCGTACGATCGAGTAACTGGCTGCCTTAGGGTTACCCTCCCAAGCGATGTCTACGGCTTTTGCGCTGACGGCGAACGCTCTACCGTCCGCCATGAGTGCCACTCCTGCCACTGCTGGCGTGCCATCACTCAGGCGAGTTGCTACAAATTCACCCGAATCGCTCCGAGAGGTCCGAGCTTCTTCACCGAGATCGCTAGACAGCCTGGCCAAATCCAACTGCCCGGAGCCACTACCCGAGACCTCGGACCCCGAAACCTCATTGGCCGTGGCTTCAGGTGCCACAATCGCGAATCCAGCGACTAGCGGCAACGACACCAAAGCACCTGCTACGGACCGACTAATCTGACGCATTCAGAACTCCCCGTTGAGTCACGAACCTCTGCATAAGCCTGACTAACGGGCTACCCAATGTCCGAATAAACAGACGCGCAACCCGCGGAAACACCATCGAACCCCGGCATGCGAGTGAATGTCAATCCACGATGCATGCATCGCAGCACGTATCCCCTGACTGAGCGCCTCCACAGAGCTGGAATAACTATGCGTGCCCGTCGGTAATTCCGGCCTCCCGAGACGGCACTGGAACGACCAGACCACCAACAAAGAACCACAGCGGAAGACCACAAACGAACAACAGAAATAAAGCCCCCACGATTGACTGAAACGGAGAATCCATCGATAGTCCATGCATCACAAACAAGGCCAAATCGAGAACGGCTGCGACAACGATAGAAGCAGAGGCAGCAACAGCCGCCATGAATCCACCAAACTGATATCGGGAGGAATCAACTCTACCCCCCAGCCACGCCTCATAACGCAACCGGATAAGGATAGCAGCGACAGAAACAACTAGAGGATTATAGAATAGTGAACCCACTACAATCTCGCGTGCGACTCTCGCTCCAGCCTGGGTCGGGAAAAAGAATGAGTATGCGACAACGACCGTGAGCACCCAACCGAATATTGAAGCAATCAGAATCCGTATGACCATAGCTCGTCGATCTGCCGTACATCCCAAGTTCGCCATTTGCTGTCCTTCCAGCGATTCAGAGCCGATCAATAGACGCTACGAATGTCGAGCGGCCCAATTCTAGCACATCAACCCGAAAGTCCAGGGCTAGCCGCGAACTACGATGGCCAACTTGACTACCACCGCGTGATTGACAACTGATGCAAGAGTTAATGCAGCTTCAGTGGATTCAGATTCGACGCTATTGGATAAATGGCCAAGCCCGCTTTCTGGTGCGACATTTCTTATCCCTAATCGAATAGCAGTTGTGAGCATTCACTCAATCTTTCCCAAACGCGGGCGAACAAGAATTCCTTCATTCCGTTCATCAGGTTGATAGCGGTGCGTATTGCGGACTTCCAATGCATCTCCCATGCCCAACCCGAAGTGACGCACTGCTTGCGATGCACGGCACTCAGACACGCCGGGAGGACTTTCTTTACTGACTCAAGGCACCCGCTTCGCGGGTGCGTCCGCCCGCCGTCGGCGGGCGGCGCTGCGCTGCGGCCTGCGGCCGTTCTCGCGTCCGCCCGCCCGGCGGGACGGCCCGAGCACACGGAAGAGGGCGCCCCGGTTCAGCACCGAGACGCCCTCACCAATGGGCCACCGACCCGACTCACAGACTGAGAATCGCCAGCCGGCGCATCAAGCGGGCCGACCAGCACCGGATCAGGAATGTGCTCCCGCACATGAGCCACGAACCCACGCCGACGAGCTGCCCGCTTGACCCGCCGACCGACGACCCTCCGGGCGCTGCGTATCGGATCGACGGCCCTCCCCGGCCAGCACCAGCGCGTGCCCAATCCGTGCCCAATGGGGCGGTGAACAGGGGTCGGAGACGGTCATAGACGGAGCCTGTGACCTGCTCCGGAGCGTACCCACGCGGCCATCCACGGCGTCTTCCAAACTGGCTACGCGAGTTCGATTCTCGTCACCCGCTCCACTCGATGAAGCCCCCGAGGGGCAGATGACTTCGGGGGCATTCTCGTGCCGTTCCGCTGCTCAGCTCGCGCGGTTGTCGGGGCGGGTTGTGACCTTCAGGCCGTCCACCTCACGGGTGGTCTCTTCGCCTGGCTCTGCTACGTCGAAGTCGACGTTTTCGATTCCCGCTTCGCCTCTGACGATCACGATCTGTGCGCCCGATTCTTCGCCGAAGACGAAGGCCGTGCCGCCCGGCAGCGTCGACTCCGGCATTCCCAGAGCTCTCAGCATCGCCACGCAGCGGGTCGGATCGGGGAGGGAGACCTGCACCTTTCGCAGGATCGGGCCGTCGTCGGGCCCCAGGGTCTCGGGGGTGATCCACTGGATCAGCCACGGGATTTCGGGGTCGAACGGTATCGGGCCGACATCGCAGAGACGCCAGACGAGTTCACGGCCGTCGGTCGCGATCCGCGAACCCCACGCCAGCAACCCCGGTTTGAAGCCCGCCTCCGCCAGAGACGCACGGCACTCGTCGAGGTCTTCGACGGCGATCGACAACGAGATCGGTCCGGGGCTCTCTCGCACACGGTCGGACCAGTGGTTCTGCGCACCCTCGGGAGCGCTGATGAGCTGCAGGTACGCCTGCTGCGGTCCGCGGACCACCGCGGTGAGCGTGCCTCCCGGGTGCTCACCGCCTCCGCTCACAGGCAGGCCTGCCTGCGCCCAGCGCTCCTGGGCGGCATCAAGATCGGAAACGGCTACGACGACGTGATCCAAGAGAGCCACGCGACCAGCTTCACGTCAGCACGGGTGCGAGGTCAAGGCACTTTGGGCAGCATCACATCGCCGCGAAACGGTAGCGCGAGAGGCCCGGGGCACCCTTCCGGCGCTTCGGGCCTCTCGTCGCTCTTCGCTGTCGCGGCTTGCTCAGTGCTGTGCGGTCGGGAACTCCCCCGTCTCCTCCCACTTCGCGAGCATGCCCAGCCGGCGCACGTGACGCGGTTCCTCGGAGAACGGCGTCGACAGGAACGCGGCCAGCATCTCCTTCGCCTCGTCGATCGTGTTCATCCGCGCGCCGATCGCGAGGCACTGGGCGTCGTTGTGCTCGCGGCCGAGCTTCGCGGTCTCCACACTGTGCGCGAGGGCAGCGCGGATGCCAGGCACCTTGTTCGCCGCGATCTGCTCACCGTTGCCCGAGCCACCCAGGACGACGCCGAGCGAGCCCGGGTCGTCTTTCACAGCCTGCGCGGCCGGGAGGACGAACACCGGGTAGTCGTCTTGCGCGTCGTACTCGAACGGACCGTGATCCACCGGCTCGTGCCCAAGCTCACGGGCGTGCTCGATAAGGGCCGTCTTCAGCTCCAACGCCGCGTGATCCGAACCGAAATGAACGCGCATCGCTACTCCTGACGCAGGTGACGACCCGCGGGGGCCGCGTGATTGACGTTTGCGCCGCAGACCGGGTGAGCCCAGTCGTCGGCATCGCCAGGCTAATCCCGACCACCGCGTGAGCGCACCGGTTGCCAGCGCTTGCGACCGGTACTCAGTTGTCCGGGGTCCAGTACGGGTCTCGTCCGATGAAGCCCATCAGGTGGTCTTCGGCCGTGGCGCTGAGGAGGACGTCGACGCGTTCTCCGAACTGGCCCGAGGCTCGCAGCATCTCCTCGTTCTGGCTCATGCCCTTGTACATGGCGTCGCAGCGGGCCTCGTCGAGAATGAAGTCCTGGTCGGAGGCTCGCGCCAGGTCCCAGGTGTGCATGAACACGTCGGGCTCGTAGAACTCCGCGATGATCTCGGCAACGGTCTTCGTCATGCCCGGCATCTGGATCTGGCGGGCAAGCGCGTCCTCATCGAGCAGCAATTCGTCGACCGCCGCGGTCTGGTTCTTCCAGGCACCGACCGGATCGGAGGCGGCGTCAGGCCCCTCCGGAAGCTCGACATCCGCCTGCTTGAGCAGGGCGGGCAGCCACGTGACCAGGTGCTCGACGATCCCGCGAGTGTTCCACTCCTTCACCGGAGACGGAGCGTCCCAGTCTTCGACGCCCTCGACGAGCGTCGTGAAGTCTGCAGCCGTGGCCTTGTGCAATTCGTACAGTGAATTCATGGATTAATGCTGTCAGTCGGAGTCGGCGCCCGTTCGCCAACCGACCACAATCCCGATGGCCGGGCTGTGAGCCGGCTCACACGGGCCGGCCGGCGACAACAAGCCCGGCGCGCTCCTTTCGGGGCTACGCCGGGCCGCGGCCGGCAGCTCAGTCGAAGATCGGGCCGACCGTTCGCGTGCGCTTGAGCTCGAAGAACCCCGGGGTGCCGGCCACGAGAACGCAACCGTCCCACAGGAGGCCTGCCTGCTCACCCTTCGGGGCCGGCGAGATGACCGGGCCGAAGAAGGCCACGTCCCCGACGGAGATGACCGGGGTGCCGACTTCGTCGCCGACGAGGTCGATGGCCTGGTTGTGGGAGGCGCGCAGCACCTCGTCGTATTCGGTCGAGTCGGCGTACTTCGCCAGGTCGGCGGGCAGCCCGACCTCGGCGAGCGACTCCGCGATCACTTGGTCGCGGTCTTCGATGTCCTGCAGGTGAATTCGGGTGCCCATCGCGTCGTAGAGCGGCTTGACGTACTGCGCACCGTGCCGTTCACGTGCCGCGATGATGACACGCACCGGCTTCCACGCCACGACCATGGCGGCCTTGTAGTCCTCGGGCAGCTCGTCGCGGCCGTCGTTGAGCACGGCCAGGCTCATCACCTTCCAGGTGACGCTGATCTCGCGCACCTTCTCGACCTCCATGAGCCAGCGGGACGTCATCCACGCCCACGGGCAGGTCGGGTCGAACCACATCGTTGCACTCGAAGTCATGCCGCAATAGTGCCATCGGGCACCGACAGTTCTCTCACCGGCCATGACAGCTCCGGCGACATCGGGCTCCGCCACGCACACCCGCCACAAGGCACGCCGGTGCCCGCGCAACACACGGCCGATACCCCGTCGGCTCGTGAGAACGTAGTCAGGGAATGCCCCCGATTCCGAGGGGCTGCCACGGTCCGCGGCAGCATCGCGGACGATCTCGACCCGTCGAAGGGAAACACTCAAGTGCCGGCAGACAACCTGACCCGTCAGGAAGCGGCAGAGCGCGCCGACCTGCTCACTGTGAGCAGCTACGACATCCGGCTCGATCTCACAGCAGACACCGAGACGTTCCCCACCCGCGCACGCGTGCTGTTCACGTGCGCCACGCCCGGCGCCTCGTCGTTCATCGACTTCATCGGCCCGTCCGTCGAGAAGATCACGCTCAACGGCGCCGATCTCGACCCGGCCGAACACTTCGCCGACTCGCGCGTGGCTCTGCCCGACCTCGCCGCCGAGAACGAGCTCATCATCGAGGCGACCGCCTCGTACATGAACACCGGAGAAGGTCTGCACCGCTTCGTCGACCCCGTCGACCAGCAGGTCTACCTCTACAGCCAGTTCGAAGTCGCCGACACCCGCCGCGTCTTTCCGGTGTTCGAGCAGCCCGACCTCAAGTCGAGCTTCGCGTTCACGGTCGTGGCCCCCTCCGACTGGGAGGTCGTCTCGACGCAGCCGACGCCCACTCCCCTGCTCGGCGCGAACGACACCGCGACCTGGCGGTTCGAGCCGACCCCGGTGCTACCGCCGTACGTCACGGCGATCATCGCGGGCCCCTACGCGTCGGTGAGCGACACGCTGACCAGCCGCGACGGCCGCACGATCCCGCTGCGGCTGCTCGCGCGCCGCTCGCTCATGCCTCACCTCGACGCAGCCAACCTGTTCGGCATCACCAAGGTCGGGTTCGCATACTTCGAGGAGGAGTTCGACCGGGCCTACCCGTTCGACAAGTACGACCAGATCTTCGCGCCGGAGTACAACATGGGCGCGATGGAGAACGTCGGGGCCGTGACGTTCAACGAGACCTACGTCTTCCGCGGCAAGGTGACGCAGGCTCACGTCGAGCGTCGCGCGCTCACGGTGCTGCACGAGCTGGCGCACATGTGGTTCGGCAACCTCGTGACGATGCGCTGGTGGGACGACCTGTGGCTGAACGAGTCGTTCGCGGAGTGGGCCAGCACCGCCTGCCAGGCCGAGGCCAGTAGCTGGAGCGACGCCTGGACGACGTTCGCGACCGCCGAGAAGGCGTGGGCCTACGACCAGGACCAGCGCAGCTCGACCCACCCGGTCGTCGCCCCGATCCGCGACCTGGCCGACGTGTTCGTCAACTTCGACGGCATCACCTACGCCAAGGGCGCCTCCGTGCTCAAGCAGCTCGTCGCCTACGTGGGCCGCGAGGCGTTCACCGCCGCGCTGCGCTCGTACTTCGACGCCTACGCCTACCGCAACACGACCCTGGCCGACCTGCTCGCCGAGCTCGAGACCGCCTCCGGGCGACCGCTCACCGACTGGTCGGCCGCATGGCTCGAGACCGCGGGCGTCAACACGCTGCGCGCCGAGATCACGGCCTCCGAGACGGGTGACGAGATGGAATCGGTCGCCATCGTGCAGACCGCCGCCGCAAGCCACCCCACGCTGCGGCCGCACCGCATCGTCGTCGGCCTGTACGACCTCGACGGAGGCGTACTGCGCCGACGCGACGCCGTTCCGGTGGAGGTCGAAGCGACGGAGCACACGGTCGTCGAAGCGCTGGCCGGGCAGAAGCGCCCCGACCTGCTGCTCGTCAACGACGAAGACCTCGGGTACGCGAAGGTGCGCCTCGACGAGCGTTCACTCGAGACCGTCTTGTCCAACCCGCACGCGCTCGTCGACTCCCTCGCCCGCGCCGTCGTGCTCGGTGCGGTCTGGGACATGACCCGCGACGCCGAGATGCCGGCCCGCCGATTCGTCGACCTCGTGCTGGAGGTGCTGGCAGACGACCTCGACTCGTCGCTGCGCCGCACCCTCATCGCCCAACTCACCACGGCCGCACGCATCTACGTGGCCCCGGAGGCGCGAGCCGAGGTCGCCGAGCACGTCGCCGACGCCCTCATGCGGCTCGCTCGCAACGCCGCACCCGGCAGCGATGCCCAGTTGCAGAACGTCACCGCAGCCGCGATCTGGGCGCACACGCCGGCCCAGCTGGCCTGGATCCGTAGCCTGTTCGACGGCACGGGCCTGCTCGCGGGGCTCGACGTCGACACCGAGATGCGCTGGACCCTGCTCACCTCGCTCGTCGCAGGCGGCGAGGCCGGCGACGACGAGATCGCCGCCGAGGAACGCCGCGATCCCACGGCCACCGGCCGCGAACGTGGCGCACGCGCGCGAGCCGCCGTGCCGACCTCCGAGGCGAAGGCTCAGGCCTGGCACTCGGCGATCGAGCAGGACTCGCTGCCGAACTCGATGCTGGAGGCCGTCGCGCAGGGATTCGTGCGCGTGCACGACGCCGGGCTGCTCGAGCCGTTCGTCTCGCGGTACCACGAGGCACTGCTCGGGCTCTCGTCGAGCCGGACCCCCGCCATCGTGGAGTCGATCGTCGAGACGTTCTACCCGCTCATCATCGGGACGCCCGAGCTGGCCCGGGCCACGGAGGCGTGGCTCGCCGCGAACGCCGACGCACCGGATTCGCTGCGGCGTCTCGTCAACGAACGGCGCGACGGCATCGCCCGCGCCCTCGCGGCCCAGGAGCGTGATGCCCAGGGGTGAGTCCCGAGGGTCAGGCGTTATCGCCTGGGCTCTCTGGGACTGGGGCTCGGCGGCGTTCAACGCCGTCGTCACGACGTTCGTCTTCACCGTTTACCTGACCAGCTCGGCCTTCGGCGACAACAACACCACCTCCAGCGCCCTCGGCGCGGGAATGGCGGTGGCGGGGGCGGCGATCGCCCTTGTCGCCCCCGTCGTGGGGCAGAGCGCCGACCGGTCGGGCCGCACGACGTTCTGGCTGGGCGTCAACTCGGCGATCCTCACCGCCCTCATGCTCGGGCTTTACTTCGTGCGCCCCGATCCGGCGTACCTGTGGCTCGGAGTCGCGATCGTCGCGATCGGCAACGTGGTCTTCGAGTTCGCCTCCGTCAACTACAACTCCCTGCTACCGGCAGTCGCCACTCCAGAAAAGATCGGTCGTGTGTCGGCGCTCGGCTGGGGCGCCGGATACCTCGGCGGCATCGTGCTGCTGCTGATACTCGTCGTCGGGTTCATCAATCCGGAGGTCGGCTGGTTCGGTGTGCGCCACGACGACGGCGAGAACGTGCGCGTCGCCATGGTGCTCTCGGCCGTGTGGTTCGGGCTGTCGGCGATACCGGTGCTCCTGCGGGTGCGGGCTGTCCGGCACACACCCGACTTCATCGGCGGCGGCACCGAGGTCACAGCCGTCACACACGGTCCGGAGGGTGACCTGCCCGCGCCGCCTCCGGCCGCGAAGCTGGGTGTGGTTGGCGCGTACAAGGCCCTGTGGGCCACGATCCGGGGACTGGCTCAGACGAGCCCGCGCACGCTCGGCTTTCTCATCGCCTCGGCGGTCTTCCGTGACGGTCTCGCGGGCGTGTTCACGTTCGGCGGCATCATCGCCGCAGGCACGTTCGGGTTCACGCCGGGCCAGGTCATCACGTTCGGCATCGCGGCCAACGTCATCGCGGGCGTCGTGACGATCGTCTCGGGCGCCGTCGACGACCGTCTCGGCCCCAAGGCCGTCATCGTGGCCTCGCTGAGCATCATGATCGTCTCGGGCATCGGGCTCTTCCTGCTCCGAGGCATGGGTCCGACCGCGTTCTGGGTGCTCGGCCTGTCGCTCGCCGCGTTCGTCGGGCCGGCACAGTCGGCTTCCCGCACGTTCTTGGCCAGGGTCATCCCCCCGGGCAGGGAGGGCGAGATCTTCGGCCTCTACGCCACCACCGGCCGCGCCGTCAGCTTTCTCGCGCCGATGGCGTTCTCCGCCTCCATCGCGATCGGCGGTGCCGTGACGGGCGGCCAGGCCCAGCACTTCGGCATCATCGGCCTCGTACTGGTGCTGGCGCTCGGTCTGGTGCTGCTGCTACTGGTCCCCGCGCGGCCGCCCGCGCTCGACACAGCGGGCCAGACGCACCGACCTGCGTGACGAGGTCAGGTCTTCGAGCCACACGGCCGCCCCGTCGGGGCCTGACAGTGGCAGCTTCCAGTTGGGGTATTCGACGCTCGTGCCCGGCTGGTTGATGCCGCGGCGGTCTCCGACGAGGTCGGCCAGGGCGATCGCCACGAGCAGCGACGGCGACCACGAGACGTAGCGGTGCAGCCCCTCGACGATCTGCTCGACGTTGCCCTCGACGAACGTGTCGTTCCAGCCGTGGCCGTTCGCGCTGGGCAGCAGGCCGCGGTCGTGCAGACGCTGCAAGACCATGTGCCGCTCGCGGTGAAACGCCTCCCACTCCTGCTCGACCGGCTGGGTGAACATGTCGAGCCTGTCGCGCACCTTGACGTGTTCGCCCATGAGGTAACCGGCGGTCGGCGGCAGGTCGTGGGTGGTGACGGAGGCGAGGCAGAGCCTGCGGTAGGCCTCGGGCTGCCGCAACCCGCCGTCCTCCTGCTCGAACCACAGGATCGAGGTGCCCAGCACCCCACGTTCGGAGAGGTAGTCGCGCACCCACGGTTCGACGGTGCCGAGGTCTTCGCCGACGACGATCGAACCGGCGCGCTGCGCTTCGAGCACGAGGATGCCGATGAGCGCCTCGTGGTCGAGCCGCACGTACGTGCCGTCGATGGCGTCGTGACCCTCGGGCACCCACCAGAGCCGGAACAGGCCGATGACGTGGTCGATGCGTAGGCCACCCGAGTAGCGCAGGGCCGCGGTCAGGGTGTCGCGGAAAGGCCGATAGCCGACCTCTTCGAGGCGGTCGGGGCGCCACGGCGGCTGGCTCCAGTTCTGGCCGCGCTGGCTGTACGGGTCGGGCGGCGCGCCCACGGTGACGCCGCGCGCGAGCACGTCGCCCAGCGTCCACGCGTCGGCGCCTGTTGGGTGCACGCCGACTGCCAGGTCTTTCATCACGCCGATCGTCATGCCGATGCGACGGCACGCGCGCTGGACCTCGTCGAGCTGTCCGTCGGCGATCCACTGCAGCCACATCTCGAATCCGACCGCGTCGCTGTTCTTCTCACGGAATTCGACGACGGCCGGGGAGGTCGGGCCGTCCCACTCCTGCGGCCATTCCTGAGCGCTGCCCTGCTTCTCGGCGATGAGTGCGCACCAGGTGGCGAAGTCGAGCAGCCCGTCGCTGCCTGATTCGCAGAAGTGCTCGAAGTCGAGCTGTCGGCGCACAGAGCGGGGCACCTCGAACACGAGTCGCAGCGCCTCACGCTTGAGCGTGACCACGGCGTCGCGGTCGATGATGTCGGCGGTGTTGAGGGCCCGCCCCTTCGCGGCGATGGCCTCGATACGGGCACGCACCTCGGGGGTGGCGTAGGCGACCTCGGGGATGTCTTCGACACGGATGTAGGTGGTGTCGATGAACCGGCGCGAGGTTGGCAGGTACGGAGACGGCTCGACCGGCGGCACCGGGGAGGCCGCGTGTACGGGGTTGACGAGCACGAAATCGGCTCGCAAGTCGCGGCCGGCCCAGACGCAGGTGTCGGCGAGGTCGGCGAAATCGCCCATGCCCCAGGAGGAGTGCGAACGCACCTGGTAGATCTGCTCCGCGACTCCACGGGCACCGCGCGTGGCGACAGCGGCGGGCAGGTCGATGGCGTCGGGCACGACGAGCACGGTGCCGGTGACGGGCCCTTGAACCGGCGCCTTGTCACCGGGGATCTCGGCGTAGACGGTGTGCCACCCCAGGGGCAGATCGGCCGGGATCTCGAACGTCGCTTCGCCCACGAGGTGCCCGTCGACGACGCGCGGGTCGACCCACACGTCGAGCTGGCGAAGAGTACGACGGCCGCCCCAGTCCTCGAGTTCGAGCCACACTGACACCGGGTCGCCATGCGGCACGTGCACCGGGATCCGACTGCCCCTCCCCTTACGCAGCAGCGTGAACGACGGCACCATGCGCCGCCAGGGGCGCAGTTCGTGGTCTTGCAGCGCGTGCGCCGCGCTCGCATCGTCGTGCGCATCGACGTCGAACGCCTTGAGCACCGCGCGGATGGTCTCCGCGCTCACGACCACGTGCTCGCCCTTCCAATCCCAGTACTCGGTGGCGACGCCGTATGCGCGCGCCAGGCGGGCCAGGATCGCGGACGGCTGCTCGTGTGTAGACACGGGGATCGTGGCCTTTCGACGGCGATGGGCGAGAGCCTCGATCCTATGCCCCGCTGGTCGGCACGCGCTGACCAGCCCACAGCCGGCCCGGATCCCCTTGCCTTCCGCGAGTACTCGCCCCCCGCCCGTGTGGGTCTGTGAGCGCATTTCTCGAATTGCTGACACAATCCGCACTCTCCCCACGTGTTCATCTGGCGTTCACCCGTACGACTCTCGGTGTACACGGTCCCCTTGGCGGAAGAAGCACTGATGTCTATTCGCACCGTTCATGCGATCTCCGTCGTCTGCTCCCTGTCTTTGCTCTTGCTCGTGGGTCTGTTTCCCGCTCAGGCGCAAGGGTGGTCCGTCGAGGACGGCCCGATCGAAACCCTCGGTGCCGCGTGGCTTTTCGTCGCCTCGGTCGCTTTGATGTGGCAGTTCTTCGCCGGAGTGGACCGTGATGGCGCGCGTGCGATGCGCCGCAATTTCTGGTTGCCCGCACTCGCCGTTCTCTTCTTCTTCATCGCAGGAGAGGAGATCAGCTGGGGTCAAAGACTCTTCGGCTTCGCCACCCCCGACCTCTTCGCCGGCAACCTGCAAGGCGAGTCGAACATCCACAACCTCGACCTTTTCCACGGCGTGTCGGCCGAAGGAGAAGTCAAGGAAGGGGTGATCGCGAAGCTCTTCGTGATGGATCGGCTCTTCTCGATCTTCTGGTTCACCTGGTGCTGCATGCTGCCGCTCGCCTGGAGGTTCTCCGGCACCGCACGGCGCGTTCTCACCCGGCTCCGCCTACCGATCCCCACTCTGACGATGGCCGCACTTTTCGTCGGCGTCTACGTCGTCACCAAGGGGATGGACGCCGCGATCCCCGCTCTCGCCACGCATGCTCTCGTGGAGACGAAGGAAGCAGCTCTCGAATCACTGCTCGGCATCGTCGGGGCCTGGTTGTGGCTCATGAGTCCCCGAGAAATAGCGCTGCGAGGCGCCGCGATCGAGCCGCGGGTCGTTGGCGGAACCGCCCGGTCGAGGATCGGGCTTTCCGGCTAGGCTGTGAGCCTCGTGCCCCTCGCAAGGAGCAGCAGCGTGACATCCTCCACCGATTCCCCAGCCGCGGTCGACCTGCAGATCGGCAAGAAGCCCGCGTACAAGCCTCAGGGCGACGTGACCCTGGCCCCGCTCGGCGACGAACTCGCGCCGTTCGTCGAACGGTCCGACCAGCTCGAAGCCCTGCGCAACGGCGATGCTGCGCAGATCCACTCCTGGGAACTGGTGACGGCTGTCGACGGGCCGGGCACGCGGCTGACGATCTTCTTCTCCGGCTGCCCGCTGCGCTGCGTGTTCTGCCACAACCCCGACACGATGATCGCCCGCTACGGCACGATCCGCACGGTCGAGCACGTCAAGGCCCGCCTCATGCGGTACAAGCCGATCTTCAAGGCCAGCGGAGGCGGAGTCACGTTCACGGGCGGCGAGGCGATGCAGCAGCTGCCGTTCATTGCCAAGATCCTGCAGTTCTGCCACGAGCAAGACATCCACGCGACCCTCGACACCTCCGGCTTTCTCGGCGCGAACGCGAGCGACGAGCTTCTCAAGCAGGTCGACCTCGTACTGCTCGACGTGAAATCGGGCGACGAAGAGACCTACCGCAAGGTGACGTCGCGGCCGCTGCAGCCGACGATCGACTTCGGCGACCGGCTCTCGAAGCTGGGCGTGAAGGTCTGGATCCGGTTCGTGCTCGTGCCCGGCTGGACCGACGACCCCGACAACATCGCCAACGTCGCCGACATCGCCTCCCGCTGGAAAAACGTCATCGAACGCGTCGAGGTGCTGCCCTTCCACCAGATGGGCAAAGACAAGTGGGCCGAGGTCGGCATGGACTACAAGCTCGGCGACGTCGAGCCGCCGAACATGGAGGCGACCGCCGCCGCCCGCGAGATCTTCGCCTCCCGCGGCTTCACGGTTTTCTGATCGCGCTTCTTTTCGCGCCACGCCTGACGTGCCGGTCAGTCTCCGTACAGTCGCCGGCCTGACAATGGGCACATGCATTTCGTCGCTGCGCAGGGGTCGGCCGGGTCCGATGGGTTCGGGATCGGATCGGTGATCGCGGCCTTGGCCGGGTCCGCCGGCGAGGACCCACCGCCGTTCTCGTTGACCAACCCCACGTGGGAGGGGTTCTCGGCGTGGTTCCTCGACATGCCGCTGTCGATTCTGCTGATCCTGGCCGGGGCCTGGTTCACGCGCTGGCTGATCCACCGCGCGATCAACGGCCTCATCCACGGGATGAAGTTTCGGCGCAACAGCGGCGACTCCGGAGCCATCGGCGTGGTCGACCCGCTGCCGACGAGTCAACTCCCCATCGTGCGACGTCACGCGCGCAAAGCCGCTCGGGCACTGAACGAATCCGGCCTCGTCAACACCGACCGGCAGGGACAGCGGCTCGAGACGCTCGGGTCGATGCTGCGCAGCATCTCCTCGATCATCATCTGGGTCATCGCCGCGCTGATGATCGGCGACCAGATCGGCATCAACATGGGCCCGGTGATCGCCTCCGCCGGTGTCGGTGGCGTGGCGCTCGCGTTCGGTGCCCAGAGTCTCGTCAAGGACTTTCTCTCTGGCCTGTTCATGATGTTCGAAGACCAGTACGGGGTGGGCGATCTCATCGACACCGGTGAGGCGATCGGCACGGTCGAAGAGGTGACGTTGCGGGTCACGCGGCTGCGTGACGCGACAGGCGTGGTCTGGTACGTCCGCAACGGCGAGATCGTGCGCATCGCCAACCGCACCCAGGGCTACCAGACCGGCACCGTCGACATCCCGGTGGCGATCACCGAAGACCCGAGCAAGGTCATCGCGATTCTCAAGGAGGTCGTCGCCGACATGTACGGCGACCCGCACTGGCGCAAGCCGCTGCTGGAGGAGCCGACCGTGGCCGGTGTCGAGTCGCTGGAGGGCGGCACGATGACGATCCGCGTCTTCGCCAAATGCGTCGCCGACCAGCAATGGGGTGTGCAGCGCGAGATCCGTAGGCGCGGCAAGAACGCCCTGGCTGCAGCGGGGGTCAAGTCTCCGCAACTCCTGCCGCCCAACCTGCCGTGGGGCGCGGTGCAGCAGCCGCCCGTCGACAAGCCCACCAACCCCGAGACGCAGACGGGCACCGATAAACCGCCTGCGTGATCACTCGGGAAACGCGCAGTGCTGGCGGGATGCTCGCAAGCCGATCGCGGGATGCTCGCACGCTGTTGGCACGGTGCTCGCGGGATGGGCGAGGATGGGGCACATGTCGGTGCCCACTCCCCCTTCGAACGACGCCTCGCACACCCCTGACGAGGCGGTGTCGCTGTACGACCGCATGGGCGGTCGCGACACCTTCGTGCGACTCGTGGCCAGGTTCTACGAGGGTGTGAAGAGCGACCCTCCGCTGCGCGAGATGTACCCGGAGGAGGATCTCGACCCGGCCGAGACGCGGCTGCGCATGTTTCTCGAGCAGTACTGGGGCGGGCCGACCACCTACTCCGAACAGCGCGGACACCCGCGACTGCGGATGCGGCACATCCCGTTCGCCGTGACGCCCACCCAGCGCGACCGCTGGTTGCACCACATGATGGCGGCGGTCGACTCCGTCGAACTGCCCTCGGACCTCGACGAGATGCTGCGCGAGTACCTCACCCGGGCGGCCTGGTCGTTGGTCAACAGCGAAGAGGGACAGCCCGCTCCCGTCGACCGGATGTAGGCGACTCGCCCCCCAACCCCGGGTTTCGTCGCCGAGGTCGGCCGGGCCAGACTGGGAAGGGTGAGCACACCAACCCACATCGATCCCGCATCCGAACGCACCCCGGAAACCCCGGAGACGCCGGACGGCACGGTCACCGACAAGATCCCCGCGGACGGACCCGACACGGCTCCCCTCGACGCGGCGCTCGACGACGTGCCCGGTGAGCGCACGCCCGAGTGGTGGCGCACGTGCGTCGTGTACCAGATCTACCCGCGCAGCTACGCCGACTCCGACGGTGACGGCATGGGCGACCTGCCCGGCATCACGTCGCGGCTCGAGTACGTGCGCGACCTCGGAGTCGACGCCGTGTGGCTCTCGCCGTTCTACCCCTCTCCGATGGCCGACGCCGGCTACGACGTGGCGGACTACCGCGACGTGGAGCCGATGTTCGGCACCTTGGCCGACGCCGACGCGCTCATCGGGAAGGCCCATTCGCTGGGGCTGAAGGTGATCATCGACCTCGTCCCGAACCACACCTCCGACCAGCACGCCTGGTTCAAGGCGGCGCTCGCTGCCGGGCCGGGGTCGCCGGAGCGGGAGCGCTACGTCTTCCGCGAGGGTCGCGGCGAGAACGGCTCGCAGCCGCCCAACAACTGGCGCTCGAACTTCCACGGCTCCGCCTGGACCGAGGTCGAGCCCGGCTGGTGGTACCTCAACCTGTTCGACTCCGCGCAGCCCGACCTCAACTGGGAGCACCCCGAGGTCCGCGCCGAGTTCGAGTCGATCCTGCAGTTCTGGTGCGACCGCGGTGTCGACGGGTTCCGTGTCGACGTCGCGCACGGCCTCGTCAAGGCGCCCGGTTTTCCCGACTGGGAGGACGACGGCGACGACACGGGCGCGACCTCGCGCATCCCGTACTGGGACCAGGAGGGCGTACACGAGATCTACCGCGACTGGCGCAAGGTGCTCGACGAGTACAACCCATCCGGCGACCCTGAGAAGGACCGCATCCTCGTCGCGGAGGCGTGGGTCGAGCCGCCGTCGCGCGCCGCGCTGTACGTACGGCCCGACGAGATGAACCACGGCTTCGGGTTCAACTACCTGACGACCCTCTGGGATGCCCAGGACCTCGGCGACGCGGCGCTGGAAGCGTTGCACGCCAACGCGGCCGTCGGCGGCATGACCACGTGGGTGCTCTCGAACCACGACGTCATCCGGCACGCCTCGCGCCTCGGCATCACGCCCCAGATGCGCCACTACTCCGGCATCGGGCCCGACGACCCGCAGCCCGACAACGTGCTCGGCCTGCGCCGCGCCCGGGCCGCGACGACGTTCATGCTCGGCTTCCCCGGTGCCGCGTACCTGTACCAGGGCGAGGAGCTCGGCCTGCCCGAGGCGACGATGCTGCCCGACGAGGTGCGACAGGACCCGGCGTTCCACCGCTCCGGAGGCGTCGACCGCGGCCGCGACGGGTGTCGCGTGCCCGTGCCGTGGGTCTCCGACGCGCCCGCCTTCGGGTTCAACGACACCGGCAAGTCGTGGCTGCCGCAGCCCGCCGTGTACGGCGAGCTGGCACCCGACCGGCAGATCGGAGTCGAGGGGTCGACGCTCGAGCTGTACCGCACGCTGCTGCGCCTGCGCCGCGAACTGCGGCTCGGTGAAGGCGAACTGACGCGGCTCGAGATCCTGCCCGCCGCCGGTGCCCACGGTGGGTCGCCGGCCTCCGAGGGCGAATCGGCGGCCTCGCAGGTCGTCGCGTTCTCCAACGCCTGCCCCGGTGGCCCTGTGGTTCTCGTGCTCAACACCGGCACCGAGAACGTCGTGCTGCCGTTCGGCGAGGTGCTCGTCAGCAGCGTTCCGCTCGTGAACGGGATGCTGCCCGGCGACGCGGCCGCCTGGGTGCGCTCCGACGTGGGCTCGACGCGTGGTGAAGGCGCTGCAGGCCGGTGACCGATCCGCACAACTCCCCCCGGCCCGGCGACACCGTCGCGGCCGGTGGGGCGAGCCAAGCCCCCGGCGCGAGCGGAGCCGGTGGGGCCCCGCCCGCTCCGGGCGGCACTGCCGACTCGGGTGCCGCGTTCTCGCGCGACCAGGTCGTCAGCGCTGCGACGATCGTGGCGCTGGTGACGATCATCGCGTTCGAGGCGATGGCGGTCTCGACCGTCATGCCGGCGGTCGGAGACGCGCTCGGCGTGGGTGGTGGGTACGGGCTCGCGTTCTCGTCGATGTTCACGGCCGAACTGCTCGGCATCGTCATCGCGGGCACGTGGATCGCCGCCCGCGGCGCGTTCGGGTCGATCATCGTGGGGCAGGTGCTCATCGGCGCCGGGTCGCTGCTGGCCGGAGCCGCCCCCGGCTTCGGCACGTTTCTCACCGGCCGGGTCGTCGCGGGAGTCGGGGCCGGGTTCGTGCTGGTCGCCGTGTACGTCGCGGTCGGTTCGTTCTTCCGCGCCGAACAACTCCCCCGGGTTTTCGCGTGGTTGTCTGCCGCGTGGGTGCTGCCCTCGATCATCGGGCCGTTACTCGGTGCCTGGCTCACCGAGGTGATCTCGTGGCGGGCGACGTTTCTCGTGGTCGTGCCACTGATCGCGCCGACGCTGGCGGCGATGGTCCGGCGTCGGGCCCAGCTGCGCGAGGCCGGTCTTCGACCGGAGGCCGGGGGGCGGCTCGACCGTCGCACACTCACGCTCGCCCTTCTCGTGGCGGCGGGTGCGGGGCTGGTGCAATGGGGCGGTAATTCGCTCGTGCCTCCCTCCGCAGTGGCTATCGGTGCTGTCGTCGCGGGGCTCGTGCTGCTCGGCTATGCGCTGCCTCGGACGTTGCCGCCCGGCACGCTGCGGCTGCGACGGGGGCTGCCGTCTGTGATCGGCGCCCGCTTTCTCGCCACCGCGTCGTTCAACAGCTCGGTGACGTACGTACCGCTGTTCCTCGTCGGCATCACCGGGTTCAGCCTCACGGCCTCGGGTGTCGTGTTGGCGCTCTCGTCGATCGGCTGGTCGATCGGCTCGGCGATACAGGGGCAGGCCCGGATGGCGGGGCGGCAGCAGCGGCTCGTCGTCGCCGGCGCCGCGTTCTGCGCGGTCGCTTGCGGCGTATACGTCGCCATCGCGCTCGTCGCGGCCCGCACGGAGATCTCGGGCTGGTGGATGCTCGTACCCACGACGTTGTCGGGCCTCGGCATGGGCCTGGCGATGGCGTCGATGTCGGTGCTCACGCTGCGGATCGCGCCCAAGGAGGAGCACGCCTCCGCGTCCTCGTCACTGCAGCTCGGAGACGTGCTCGGCGCCACGTTGGGGCTCACGCTCATCGGCGCGGTGTTCGCGTCGCTCGTGTCCGCCGGTTTCGGAGCCGGTCAGCTCGGCCCGACGGGCGGCGGCGCCTCGATCGCCGGTATACCGGTCTTCGTAGCGATCTGGCTACTCACCGCCCTCATCGCCTCAGTCGGAATGCTCGCCGGAGACCGCATCCGCTTCATTTCGCGATGACGCTGCCCGCCTTTGTCGTGAGGCGTTGCCAGGAGCCCTGACGGAAGACCCTCGCCTGGTCGCCGACCAGGAAGCCGAGGGCGTGGGCTCCGAGCACCAGGCCCGCGCGGAACTGGGCCTGGCCCTCTCCGAGCGTCTGGCCCCAGGCCGCCTTGTCCGCAGCCGCCGTCTCGGCGTCCGTGGCTCCGCTGTCGCGCAGCTTCACCACCGGGGCGAGCAGGTCGGAGGCGAGCTGCGTCAGCTCCGCCGGGTCGGCGTCGCCCACGACCTCCCAGCCGGTGCGAGGAGCTGTGACGGCCGCCCAGGCCGCCGACCGCGTGACCGGCGGCAACGCCAGGGAGGTGCTCCCTTCGGACTCCATGCGGACCAGCCGGTTGGCGACCGCCGCCAGGTCGACCAGCACGTCGGATGTCGCCTCCGCCGCAAGACCGACGCCGCGCATCGCCGTGACGGTGCCGGAGCCGAGCAGCCCCTCACCCGACCGGACGAGCACCGTGAACTGCAGCGTTCGCCCGGCCGCCTGCAGGCGCACGTACCCGTCGGGCACGAGCACCTGGGCGCGGGATACGAACAGGCGCAGGTCGGCGACCGTGCGAGAGTCTTCGAGCTTCAGGTCGCTCACGCCGCCGCCCCGCCGTCACGGAACGGGACCGGCCCACCCTGGTGCGCATCAAGTGTCGCCTTGAGATCTTCGGCTAGCGGCATCGGACGTTGCGTCGCCTGGTCGACGTGCACCATCGTCGTCGAGGCGACCGCGTACACCTTCTCGCCGGTGTCGGGGTGATCGCGCACGATGTACCCGAGTTCGAGGCTCGACGAGCCGACCCTCACCGCCCACATCTCCACGCGAATCGGCTTGACCCGGTACGAGATCGCCGCCCGGTACTCGAGCTTCTGGCTCGCCACGACGAAGAACAGCCCGTCGGCGCGGTCGGGGTCGCCCGTCCATTCGCCGAACGAGCGCACCCGCGCCTCTTCGAGAAACTGAAAGTACGCGACGTTGTTGACGTGCCCGAGCGCGTCGATGTCGCCGAACCGGAGCGGGATGTCGATGTGGTGCGGAGCCTGGGTCATGCGCCCATCCTGACAGGCCCCACCGACAGGCCCCGCATCAGAGTCGCCTGCACAGGCACTGCCCAGGGCCTGTGCACGGCCTGCGCACCCGAGGCTCGCCCGAAGGCTTACCGTTGGCCGGGTGAGCAACGATTCCGCCTCTCCGTACGACGCTCCGTACGAGCCGCTCGGTGACCTTCTCGACGTTCTCGACCTCACCCCCGAGGCACCGACGACGGGCCAGTACGGCGACGTGCGCGACATGTTCTCGGGCCGCAGCCAGCCGACTCCGCACAAGCGCATCTTCGGGGGCCAGGCGCTCGCCCAGTGTCTCGTTGCCGCTGGTCGGAGCGTGGACGCCCTGCGCGCGGAGGGCCTGCTTCCCCATTCGCTGCACGCCACGTTTCTGCAGCCGGGCGACCCCGACGTGCCGCTCACGTTCGTCGTCGAGCGGTTGCGCGATTCACGGTCGTTCTCGGCCCGTCGCGTGCATGCGCTGCAGCACGACCGCCCGATCCTGGCGATGATGTGCTCGTTCGCGCTCCCCTCCGACGGGCTCGACCACCAAGTGCCGATGCCCGACGCGCCCGCGCCGGAGTCGCTGCCCGAGCTGGCCGCCGAGCTCTACTCCCCACCCGCGACGGCGGGCGGAGACTGGCTCATGCGCCGCGCCGTCGACGTGCGCCACATCGACGGCAACATCGCGATGAGACCAGGCCCGGTCACCGATCGGGAGATGGTGTGGTTCAAGGCGCTCGGTGAACTCGTGGGTGCCGTCGACAACCCGATCATCCACGCGGCCGTGTACGCGTACGCCTCGGACTGGACGATTCTCGAGCCGGTGCTGCGCCGCCACGGCCTCGCGTGGGTCGACCGGCGGCTGCGAGCCGCGAGCCTCGACCACGCGATGTGGTTTCACCGCCCGGGCCGCGCCGACCGCTGGACCCTGTACGCGCAGGAGTCGCCGTCCGCAGCCTCCGGACGCGGGTTCGGTTACGGGCACATGTTCGCCGAAGACGGCACCCTCATCGCCACGGTCGCGCAGGAGGGGATGGTGCGGATCAAGGAGTGACCCGCACCATCCCGTTCCACTGGCTGCGCACAGACGAACGTCTACTGCTCCCCGAGGCCGAGGCTGGCGTAGGTGGCCATGTCGGCGAGGATGTCGAGCGCCTGACGGATGACGCCGATGGCCACGGCCGCGCCGCTGCCCTCGCCGAGTCGCATGTCGAGCGCGAGTATCGGCTGCAGACCGAGGGATTCGAGCTGCACCGCGTGCCCCGGCTCAGCCGAGACGTGGCCCGCGATCATGCTCTCGACGGAGCCGGGCGCGAGACGAGCCGCGACGAGGGCCGCCGAGGTGGTGATGAACCCGTCGAGCACCACGGGAATGCCGCGGCTCGCGCACCCGATCATCACGCCGGCCATGCCCGCGATCTCGAGCCCGCCCATGGAGGCGAGCACGTCGAGGGGGTCGGTCGCGTCGGGGTGGGCGGCGAGGACGCGGCGCACGACCTCCGTCTTGTGGCGCATCTGCTCGGAGTCGAGGCCGCTGCCGGGGCCGACGACGAGGGCCGCGTCGACGTCGAGCAGCCTCGCGGTGATGGCGCTCGCGGAGGCGGTGTTGCCGATCCCGACCTCGCCGACGCCGACGAGGTCGTGGCCCGAGTCGATGAGGTCGTGGGCGATGTCGATGCCGTGCCGAAGCGCCTGCCGGGCCTCGTCGCGGGTCATCGCATCGCCGGTGGCGCTGTTGGCCGTGCCTGGCCGAACACGCCGGTCGAGCACCTCACGGCCGACACACTCCGGCGGCACGCTCACGCCCAGGTCGGCGACGACGAGCTTGGCCCCCACTCCGCGCGCCAGCACCGACACCGCGGCCCCGCCGGCGGCGAGGCTCTCGAGCATCAGCCCGGTCACCTCGCTCGGGTAGGCGCTGACCGACTCGGCGTTGAGGCCGTGGTCGGCGGCGCAGATGACGACGGCCGGGGTGGGTGCGCCGGGCTCTTCGATGCCGCGAACAGCGGCGATGTCGATCGCGATCTGCTCCAACCTGCCCAGCGACCCGATCGGCTTGACCTTGCCGTCCATCGCCGTCGCGACCGCGGCTCTCACCCGCCCGCGGTCGGTGACCGAACGCAGGGTCTCGACGGCGGCCACCGCCTCTGCGAGCACGGCCGCATCGGTGCGGGTTTCGACGGCAGATGACGGGACGGTCATGACGTACTTCCTTCTCGGACCGGGTGAGCCTGCTGGTCAGGCTCGTGAACTGGGGAGCACGACGACCTCGCCGTCGATGCGACGCACCCGCAAGGGGGCACCGAACGCCTCGGAGAGCAGGTCGTCGCGCAGAACCTCGCCCGGCGTACCGAGAGCTGCCGCGCGGCCGTCGTGCACGAGGAGCAGGCGGTCGGCGTAGCGGGCGGCGGCCGTGAGGTCGTGGATGGCGACGACGACGGTGAGCCCGTCACGTCGCCGCAGTTCGTCGACGAGCGCCAGCACGCCGTCCTGGATGCCCAAGTCGAGGGAGCTGGTCGGCTCGTCGAGCAGCAGCACGGGCGCCTCCTGCGCGAGGGCGCGCGCGAGCGAGACGCGCTGCGCCTCGCCTCCGGAGAGGTGGGGGACGGGGCGGTCGGCGTAGTCGACGAGGCTGAGGCGGCGGATCACGTCGGCGACGATGCGCCGGTCGTGCGCAGACTCGCGGCCCAGCGGCCCGAGGTGCGGCGTGCGCCCGAGCAGGGCGTATTCGGCGACCGACATACCCTCCGGCAGTTCGGGGCGCTGCGCCATGAGCGCAAGATCGCGCGGTTTGGGTGCCTTTCCGGAGGCGGCCCGGATCGTGCCTTTCGACGGCACCAGCCCCGCGACCGCGCGCAGCAGTGTCGACTTGCCGCTGCCGTTCGGGCCGATGATGCCGAGCAGCTCGCCCGGTCGAACGTCGAGGTCGATGCCGCGAAGCACCTCGACGGTCCGACGCCCGTTGCGGAGCCTGACGCGCACGTCCCGGAGGCTGAGCGCCGGGGTCGGCGGCACGACTGGTGCCGCGGGCTTGTTGGGCCCTGTGGGTGCCGCGGAACTCGGTTCCGCTGAGCCAGGTTCCGGGAGGCGCGCGCCTCGGGGTTCGGTGGCGTACGTGGTCATGGGCGGCCCCCTCCGGTGCGGCGGTTCCAGAGGATGAACGCGAAGAACGGTGCTCCGACGAAGGCGGTGATCACGCCGATCGGTAGCTCGGCCGGCGCCACGAGCGTGCGCGCGCCGATGTCGACGAGCGTGAGGAACGCGGCTCCGACCAGTCCCGAGAGCGGCATGATCGCCCGGTAGGAGTGGCTCACCAGCAGGCGCACGATGTGCGGCACGACGAGCCCGACGAACGCGATGAGCCCGCTCACCGATACGGCCGCGGCCGTGAGCAGGGTGGCCGCGGCGATGACGACGAACCTCGTGCGGGCCGGGTCGAGCCCCAGCGACCGGGCCTCGTCGTCGCCGACGCGCAGCACGTCGAGCCGGTGGGCGCAGAGCAGGAGCACCACTCCGGCGAGGGTCACGTACGGCAGAAGCAGTGTCACCGGTGCCCAGCCGTCGGTGGCGAGCCGGCCGAAGAGCCAGCTCAGCACTTCGCGTGAACGCGTCTCGTCGAGCGTGGACAGCAGGTACGTCTGCGCTGCCGACAGGAGCGCCGCGATCGCGACTCCGCTGAGCAGCAGCGTCGCGGGGTCACGAAACGAGCCGCGCGCGATGACCACCGAGGCGCCGACCGCCACCACCGCGCCGAGAAAGGCCGCCGCGGGCAGCGCCCCGAACGGGCCGATCGTGATCGACAGACCGAACCCGAGCGCCAGCACGGCTCCGAGGCCGGCTCCGGCCGAGACACCCAGCAGATACGGATCGGCGAGCGGGTTGCGGAAGACCCCCTGGTAGGCGCTGCCGGCCATCGCCAACGACGCACCCACCATGGCGGCCAGCACCGTGCGCGGTAGCCGGATCTGCCAGAGCACCTGGGCGTCGAGCGCGTCGAGCGTGCCGGTGAGCGTCACGCCCGGCAACGCGTCGGCCAGCGTGCGCAGCACAGCGCCCGCAGGAAGCCCGGCAGCGCCCTGGACGACGCTGAGCAGGCCCGCCGCGCCGAGCACCAGCATCGCGAGCACCACCGCCACGGCGGGCACCCGGAACGCGCCGCCGATGCGGCGCTCGAGCCCGTCTGTAGCCTCCGGATCAGCAGCAACGTCGGGTGCAGCCGCGAAAGTGTCACCGACGGCACGAGGGCCACTGCCGTCATGTGTGACAGCAGTGACGCCGGGGGCATCGAGGGCCCCCGTTGCGCGAGCCTCACCGGTGTCGACGGCGCGCAGGGCTCCGGCCGCGGGTCCGCCGGATCTCTTCGGTACCCGCGTGCCGGTGCCCACGGTCTCGCTGGTCATCGAGCGGCCGACCTCACGCAGCGCTCTTCGCGGGAGCCGGCACGGAGGCGGGAGAAGTGCTCACTGTCGAGTTGGCGACCGAGCTCAGCGCCTCGGCGACCTGGGTGACGAACTGCGGCATACGCGGCCCCCAACGCGAGGCGATGTCGGCGTTGACGGTGACGATGTGCTTGTTCTTGACAGCGGAGATGTTCGCCCAGCCCGGCCGCTTCGCGATGTCGGCCGCAGTCACGCCGGTCATGTCGGTGATGACGATGAGCTGCGGGTCAGCGGCGACGATCGCTTCCTCGGTCAGCTTCGGGTAGCCGGTCTTGGCGGTGTCGGCCGCGTCGGCGATGTTCATGGCTCCCATCGACGTGTACACGGAACCGACGAACCCGTTCGAGCTGGCTCCGACGAGGCTCGGGTCGACCTCGTGGTAAACGCGGATGGGCGGGTTCACGGACGTCGGGGCCTTGGCCATGGCTTCGGCGACCTCGCTCTTGATGCGGGCCACCTCTTGCGTCGCCTTCTCGACATTGCCGGTCGCGCGCCCGAGCACGTCCATGCCCGCGTAGCCGCCGTCGATAGTGGTGGGTGCGTCCGAGATGATCACGGGCACGTTGACGCGCTTCATCGCGTCGACCAGGCCGCCGGTGTCATTGGCGATGACGAGCAGGTCGGGCTTGGTGGCGATGATCGCCTCGATGTTCGGCTCGAAGCCCGACAGCGTCGTCGTGGGCGCCTCGGTCGGGTACGTCGAGAACTTGTCGACCGCGCTGACTTGCGGCCCCGCTCCGATCGCGAACAGGGTTTCGGTCGCCGAGGGCGACAACGAGACGATGCGGCTCGGCTTCTTCTCGACCGTCACGACGCCGGAGGGGGTCTCGACCGTGACCGGGAACCCGGCGTCGGATGCGGTGTCGGCAGAGGTTTGCGGAGCAGCCGTCACGGCTCCGGAACCGGCGTCGTTCGTGGTCGCACAGCCGCCGATGGCCACGGTGAGAAGCGCCGCGGCGGCACCCACCACGACCCGACGCCCCGGACGGCGGTTACTGCGAACACCGTGGGAGCGACCGACGGCGCTCCCCTCGGTCGCGGGGTGAGCAGTGTGAGCGCTGGTGTCTGCGAACGGATGAACCGGCATCTGGCCTCCTGGTAGATCGAGGAGGCGACGTTCGCGGGCTGTAGGCCAGACGAACCGGCCCTGGTCCTCGAGGGCATGTGGTCACTGGAGCTCAAGGGGTTCGACCGGACTCGGCCGCCGTGGCGGCTCCACCGTTGCGGGTCAGTGCCGGGTTCTCACCGGACTTCGTCCCTCTTGCGCACCCCCGAGACTACTCCCCCGCCGCAGGTGGCGTCACCGGTCCGGCTCCGAGCATGACGCAGCCCGGCCGCCGGACAGTCCTGTGTCCACGCCCCTGCGCTAGGCTCGACCCTCAATCACCACCTGTAGGAGGGGCTGTGCCAGGCCAGAGCGTCGGCTTCGAGAGCATGCGCAACACACTGCGCCCGCTCTCCGCGCTGTCGATTCTCGCCGGTGCCGTGCTGGCGGCGCTCGTCATCACCCTCCCGCTCATCACCGAGCAGCAGACCCTGGCCACTGTCGCCGCGCTCACTCTCGCGGCGCTGGCGGCCGGCGTGAGCACCGAGGTGCTCGGCAGCCCCGTGCTGCGACCCGCCCTGGTACGGGCCCGAACCGAGCACCGCATACCGGTCACCCTCGCGTGGGCGGTCACACAGGTTCCGCGCACGCCCGCTCGCCCTCGGGCTCCCGGCGGCCGCTAACCCCGCCAGACCCGGCATCCTCGACGCTGCGCCTCGACGTCCCTTGACGTCCACCGCGCCCTGTCTTTGACGTCCCCGACGCTGCCCCGGTCTCACGGCGGAACACGCGACCACCCATCCGTGCCACCCCCGCATCGCGGGGTGAGGAGCCTGTAATGCCAACCATGCCCGCAGTACTCATGCCCTTCGCCCAGATCGTCGCCCTCCTGCTCGCCGCCGCGCACACGCTGCTCACGACCCTCGGGTTGGCTCCCGACAGCGGCGCGACGTGGGTGCTCGCCATCGCGGGCCTCACTGTCGCCGTGCGAACTCTCTTGCTGCCGTTGACCGTTCACGGGGTCAAGCTCGCCCGTTCCTCCGCGAACGCCCGCCCCGCTCTCGATGAGATGCGCAAGCGCTACGAGGGCCGCACCGACCTCGACAGTCTCCGCGCCATGCGGGAGGAGCAACTCGCCATCCAGGCGGAGCACGGCGTTCCGCGAGCGGGTTGCCTGCCGATGCTGCTGCAGTTGCCGATCCTGTTCGCCCTCTACGGCGTTCTGTCGGCTGTCGCTCGCGGAGACGCGATCGGCGCGATGGACGCCTCCCTCGTCTCGTCGCTCGGCTCGGCGCACGTGGCCGGCGTCGGCCTCGCGGAGCGGCTCGGCTCTTGGGGTGCCCTCACCACCGACCCGACCCATCTCGCCGTGATCGTGCTGCTGGCCCTCACTTCCGCGGGGCTCAGCTACGCGACGATGCGGTGGTTCTCGCTGCCGAACATGGTGCTCACCGGGATGCCCGCCGCGATGGTCGATGTACAGAAGATGATGCCGATGCTCTCGGCCCTGGGCCTGCTGTTCGCGGCTGCCGCAGTGCCTGTGGGGCTTCTCGTGTACTGGGTGGCCTCGAATGCCTACACGCTGGTGCAGCAGGCGGTCGTCACCCGCTGGTTTCCCACTCCAGGCTCTCCGGCGCACGATGCGTGGCTCGCACGCCACGGCACTTCTGCCGCGTGAGTTCGCGGCTCGTGGCCCAGGGAAAACCCGCTAGAACTGAGAACTGGGGCACATCTGATTCAGGCTTCACGCAAATCAACCGATGTGGGTGGCGAACGAATGCGACACTTTCGCGCCGTTCGTGAGCCGACACCGTC
The DNA here is from genome assembly GCA_030538115.1 of Dermatophilus congolensis. Lineage (GTDB taxonomy): Bacteria > Actinomycetota > Actinomycetes > Actinomycetales > Dermatophilaceae > Dermatophilus > Dermatophilus congolensis_B. Next base: position 68,892 of record JAUNUP010000017.1, read on the forward strand.
CACGCGTTCTACGGCTCTGCCTCATCGTCAACGTCTGAGTTGGAGTCAAGTACATGGCCGGCCCGCACCCTGAGTCCTCGACAACGACTGATGGACCGGTGGGTCCCTTCTCGTTGGTGCTGCTCGCGAACCGCATCCGTCTCATCGCTATCGTGCTGGGCGCGGCGGCGGTACTGGTCGCCGCCACCGCCTACGTCGCTCTCGACCGTCGCGGCGATGCGAGCACCGAGGTACTCAACGAGATCAAAGCGACCACCGTCACTGCGGAGGAGTTGCACGGCCACATCCTGGCCTTCCAGCTGCAGACGACGCTCAACGCGCTGGCCCCGACCGAATGGGAGCGCAAGGACGCAGGCGAGAAGATGGGCCCTGAGCGCACCCACATCGAGGAGCACGTGGCCGAGGCTCAGGAATCCGCGCTGGTGAACCTGCCCGAGTGGACGACGTTCATGACGCACTACACCGAGTACTTCCGCGTCATCGACGAGGAGGTCGCGCCGCGTGTCGCGCAGGGCCTCAAACCGACGGACGACACCGTCAAGCGGTTCAACGCCGAGCGCGACGGGATGATGACCGCCATGGAAGCCGTCGTCGAGACGTCGGTGGCACACATCGACACGAGGCAGGCCGAGAGCGAACGCGGCACTGTCGTCAGCAAGATCATTCTCGCGCTGATGGCGCTCATCGGCGTCGCCATCGGCGGCACGCTCGCCGTGCGCATCTCGGGTTCCGTGCGCCGCAGTATGGCGGGCCTTCGACCGGCCGTGTTGGCGCTCGCCGACGGCGACTTCTCGGTGCCCGCCACCGCCGAGGGCAAGGGCGAGCTGAAGATGATGGCCGACGCCGTCACGGAGGCGCAGCACCAGCTCTCCGACATCGTCGCCGACATCCGGCACTCGTCGGTGGAGGTCGAGACCGCCGTGCACAAGATCGAGGCCGACATCAACGCCGTTCGCCGCCGCACCGACCAGGCGGCGGAGGGCTCCGGCGAGGTCACCGCAGCCACCGGTCAGGTGAGCAACAACGTGCAGACCGTCGCCGCGGGCACGGAGGAGATGAGCGCGTCGATCCGCGAGATCTCGGGCAACACCTCGCAGGCCGCCTCCGTCGCCAGCGACGCGACCCAGCTCGCCAACGCCGCCAACGCGACGGTCGCGAAGCTCGGGCAGAGCTCGACCGAGATCGGTGACGTCATCAAGGCCATCACCAGCATCGCCGAGCAGACGAACCTCCTGGCGCTCAACGCGACCATCGAGGCCGCGCGCGCCGGCGAGGCGGGCAAGGGCTTCGCCGTCGTCGCCAACGAGGTCAAAGACCTCGCTCAGGAGACGAGCGTCGCCACCGAGGACATCAGCCGCCGGGTCGAGCAGATCCAGGAGGACTCGGCCAGCGCCGTCACCGCGATCGGCCAGATCGCCGAGGTCATCGCCCAGATCAACGGCTACCAGTCGACGATCGCCGCCGCGGTGGAGGAGCAGACCGCGACCACCGCCGAGATGGCCCGCAACGTCTCCGATGCGGCGGAGAGCGCGGAAGGCATCGTGGGCAGCATCGGCGGCATCGCCCAGCAGGCCAGGGACAGCAAGACCATCCTCGACAAGTCGGGCAACGACCTCGAATCCCTGGTGGCAGAGGTCAAGTCCCTGTCGGCCAAGGTCGAGCGGTTCAAGGTCGCCAACGTCTGACCCCGGCCCTGAGTCGGTCGGCGCCGGTCAGTCCACATCGCCGAGGTGGCCTAGGTCTTCGGGGTGGGCGAAGTCCATCTGCTCGTGCTTGGCGAAGCGCTTGTACAGCCAGTTCGCGATCGACAGGGCTGCGCCGATGGCGAGAAGGATGCCTGCGATCTGGTACTCGATCGGGTCCTGCGCCCACGGGCCGATGAGGAATGCCGTCGTGAAGGCGCCGATGTAGGGCAGAGGCGTGGGGGCCCGGAAGTGGTCGGGTTCGCCGCCCTCCTTGCGCCGCAGCACGAGCAGCGCGATGTTGACCACGGCGAACACCGCGAGCAGCAGCAGCGCCGTCGTGCCGCCGAGGGCGGTCGCGGTCTGCTTGCCGAGGCCGAGCCCGACGAGGGTGAGAAGGGCGATGCCGAGGATCGTCGTGAACACGATCGAGGTCCACGGCGTATGCCGGGTGCGGTGCACCTTGCCGAGGAAGCCAGGCAGCACACCCTGCCGCGCCATGCCGTAGAGCAGCCGCGAGGCCATCAGCATGTTGATGAGGGCGGTGTTCGCGACGGCGAAGATCGTCAGGAACGGGTAGATCGCGTCGATCGGCACGCCCGGCGCGCCGCGGTGTACGACCTCCAGCAGCGGGGTCGTCGACTCCGAGAGCACGCCGATCGGCACGATGGCGACCGTAAAGATCGAGACGAGCACGTACACGACGAGGCAGATACCCAGGCCCGAGAGCATCACCCGCGGGAAGTTCTTCCGGGGGTCTTTCGTCTCCTCGACCATGTTCACGGAGTCTTCGAAGCCCACGAACGAGAAGAACGCCAGCGACGTCACCGCGGTCAGGGTGAGGAAGATCGACTTGTCCTGCGCGGTCTCGAACACCATGGCCCGTGAGAAGTCGGCAGTGCCCTGCGTGAACGCCCAGAAACCGACGAAGATCACCAGCAGCAGACCGGTGAACTCGATGAGAGTAAGCACCACGTTCAGCCCGACCGACTCGCTCACGCCGCGGATGTTCACGGCCATGAGGATGAGCATGAAGACAACGGCGACCCCGACCACGCCGACGGGTGGCAGGTCGAGGCCGAAGCCGACGTTGAAGTTGCTGGCGACCGTGATCGCGGCGGTCGAGGCGGAGGTGAGTCCGGAGGCGAGTACAGCAAACGTCACCATGAACGTGAGGAACCCGATGCCGAACGCCTTGTGCGTGTACAGCGCCGCACCCGAAGCTCCGGGGTACTTGGTGACGAGCTCGAGGTAGGAGAAGGCCGTCACGGTGGCCACTGCGAAGGCGAAGATGATCGGCGCCCACGCGGCGCCACCGATCTGCGCCGCCACCTGGCCGGTGAGCGCGTAGACGCCGGTGCCGAGGATGTCGCCGATGATGAACAGAAGCAGCAGCTTCGGGCCCATCACTCGCTTCAGCTCACCGGAATCCGAGCCTGTGACCGACGCCGTCAACGGCGCACCAGGCGCGTTGCTGCTCATGGGACCTCCCGACGGTGAAGACCGCGACGGCGTCGACTGTGACACCGCTCACACCGCAGCGTAGACGCTCCAGCGCGGAAGCACACGAATCCGCCACTGCCGCCTAACGAACGTTCACGACCGACGCCACCGGCGCCACCACCGCGGCACGAGAACGATGGCCGCGAGAATGCCGCCCAGAGCGAGCAACTGCCGACATAGGTAACACCGTGATGCGCCCCTTCTGCATCATGATGCAGCGAGATATCCTGGGGCTATGCGCACCACGGTCACTATCGACGACGGGTTACTCGCCGAGGCGAAGAGCCTCGCTGCTCGCAGCAATCGTTCTCTCAGCGAAGTGGTGGACGACGCCCTGCGCGTGTTCTTCGCGCGGCGGCACTCCGCGAACACGGATGGCGCAGTCGTGCTGCCTTCGTTCGGCGACCCGGCCGGAGCACCCCTCGTCGACATCCTTGACAAGAACGCCCTGGCCGATGCGCTGGGTGACGAGCGGCCGTGATCCTTCCCGACGTCAACGTTTTCGTGTACGCCGCTCGTCGCGAATACCCGCAGCACGAGTCGGCCGCCCGCTGGCTGACCGCCGCATTGGCCGACGTCGAACCCGTGGCCGTGCTCGACGAGATCCTCGCCTCCACGGTGCGGCTCATCACGAACCACCGAATCTTTACGACGCCCGCGACCACGGCGCAGGCGTTCGAGTTCTGTGAGGCGGTGCGCGCCGCCCCGTCAGCAGTGACACCGAGCCTGAGCCCGAGGCGCTGGTCAGCGTTCGCGCATCTGTGCACCCATCTGGACCTGCGAGCCAACGACGTTCCAGACGCGCTCATCGCCGCAGACGCCATCGCGCTCGACGCAACCCTCGTCACTTTCGACAAGGGTTTCCGCCGCTTCCCGGGTCTAAGACTGTCGATTCTCGACGAACCAAACGAGGCCGGATGACGTGCGCGCCCCCTCCGTGCCGTGGCACCTCTGATCGAAGGTGAGTTGCCGGGGACACATGTGCCACGGCACCCCCATCGACGGGGGTGCCGTGGCACATGTTCTTACTGCATGTCACCTACCAGCACCTGTGCCACGGCACGGGGCTGGGGCGCGGTCGTTTCGTCAGTCGCGGGTGAGTTTGCGGTAGGTGACTCGGTGCGGGCGAGCCGCCTCTTCGCCCAGGCGCTCCACCTTGTTCTTCTCGTAGCCGTCGAAGTTGCCCTCGAACCAGTACCAGTTCGCGGGGTCTTCGTCGGTGCCCTCGTAGGCCAGGATGTGGGTCGCGACGCGGTCGAGGAACCAGCGGTCGTGGCTGATCACGACGGCGCAGCCCGGGAACGCCAACAGCGCGTTCTCCAGCGAGCCCAGAGTCTCGACGTCAAGGTCGTTAGTGGGCTCATCCAGGAGTAGAAGGTTGCCACCCTGCTTCAACGTCAACGCGAGGTTGAGGCGGTTGCGCTCTCCACCGGAGAGGACCCCGGCCTTCTTCTGCTGGTCGGCGCCCTTGAACCCGAACTGGCTCACGTACGCGCGGCTCGGGATCTCGACCTGGCCGACCTGGATGTAGTCGAGCCCGTCGGAGACGACCTCGAACAGGGTCTTCTCCGCGTCGAGGCCCTCACGGCTCTGGTCGACGTAGCTGATCTTCACGGTGTCGCCGACCTTGACGGAGCCGGCGGTCGGCTCCTCCAGGCCCACGATCGTCTTGAAGAGCGTCGTCTTACCGACACCGTTCGGGCCGATGACGCCGACGATGCCGTTACGGGGCAGCGTGAAGGACAGGTCCTTGATGAGCGTGCGGTCACCGAAGCCCTTCTCGAGGTCCTTGACCTCGATCACGGTGGAGCCCAGGCGCGGGCCCGGCGGAATCTGGATCTCTTCGAAGTCGAGCTTGCGCGTGCGCTCGGCCTCGGCGGCCATCTCCTCGTACCGCTGCAGACGCGCCTTGCTCTTGGCCTGACGGCCCTTCGCGTTGCTGCGCACCCACTCGAGCTCCTCCTTGAGGCGCTTCTGCAGCTTCGCGTCCTTCTTGCCCTGCACCTGCAGGCGGGCGGCCTTCTTCTCCAGGTACGTGGAGTAGTTGCCCTCGTACGGGTAGAGGCGGCCGCGGTCGACCTCGGCGATCCACTCGGCGACGTGGTCGAGGAAGTACCGGTCGTGGGTCACGGCGAGCACGGTGCCGGGGTAGGCGGCCAGGTGCTGCTCGAGCCACAGCACGGACTCGGCGTCGAGGTGGTTGGTGGGCTCGTCGAGGAGCAGCAGGTCGGGCTTGCTGAGCAGCAGCTTGCACAGGGCGACGCGGCGGCGCTCACCACCGGAGAGCACGGTCACGTCGGCGTCGCCGGGCGGGCAGCGCAGGGCGTCCATCGCCTGCTCGAGCTGGGAGTCGAGGTCCCACGCGTCGGCGTGGTCGATCTCCTCCTGCAGCTTGCCCATCTCCTCCATGAGCGCGTCGAAGTCGGCGTCGGGCTCGGCCATCTCGGCGGAGATGGCGTTGAAGCGGTCGAGCTTGGTCTTGATCTCGCCGACGCCCTCCTGCACGTTGCCGAGCACGTCCTTCTCCTCGTTCAGAGGAGGCTCTTGAAGGAGGATGCCGACCGTGTAGCCCGGAGAGAGGCGTGCCTCGCCGTTGCTGGGCTGGTCGAGGCCCGCCATGATCTTGAGGATGGTCGACTTGCCGGCGCCGTTGGGGCCGACGACGCCGATCTTCGCGCCTGGGTAGAACGACATCGAGACGTCGTCGAGGATGAGCTTGTCGCCCACCTTCTTACGCGCCTTCGTCATGGTGTAAATGAACTCGGCCATGCCGTGAAGGCTATCGGCTGCCCCCGTCAGAGCCGAATTCGACCGAGGTGCCCGGCGGGCCCGCGATCGCGGACCGGAGGTCGTGCAGCGCGGCCTCCACGCGCTCGCTCGTCCACACCACCTCCGGGTCGGGCTCGAGGTAGTCGAGGATCATGCCGACCCCCGCAATCTCCGGAGTCGACCACGGCGCAGTGACGCTCGAGCCGAACAGAGCGAGCTCGCGGCGCTCGTCAAGCCATTCCGGGAGTACGCGCGCGTGCTGCACGAGCCCGGTCATCAGCGAGCCGGCGATCGACGCCAACACCTCCAGCCCCGCGCCCCCCTGGTCACGCCCCCAGCCCCGAGGTCGGCAACCGAGCCAAGCTGACCCGCTCGTTCTCCGCGGAGGCGCAGCGCACACTCGACACGGTTCGCGTCACCCCGACCCAGCTTCGGGAAGCGGACTGCGTCGACGGCCACAAGTGCTGGATCGCGGTCAACGGTGTCGTGTACGACATCGCGGGCTCCTCCAAGTGGAACAGCGGCCAGCATTACGGAGTCACCGCCGGCACCGACGCGACCGAGCAATTCGTCGACTCCGGGCACGCCGCCGCCAAGCTGAACGACCTCCCGGTGGTGGGCACGCTCGATCAGTGATCGGACACCTAGCAGAACTTAGGCGACAGGAACATAGTTTCTAAACTCTGCTGCGTCCCCTAACTTCTGCTAGCAGAAGTTAGGGGAACCGGGGACTCGGACTGGCGGCGCACCCCGGCTGGTCAGCGGCCGAGAGTGGCGTTCTGGTCTGTCGCAGGAGGCCGGACCGTCGGCCGTATAGTCGCGGGCGTGGACACCACCAGCCTTACCGCGGCTCTGCTCCCTACCGCGGCGCTCATCGCGCTGGGGTGGCTGCTGCGCAACCGGTGGCACTTCACCGACACGTTCTGGCCCGGGCTGGAGCGGCTCACGTACTTCTTCCTGCTGCCCTCGCTGTTCGTCTCCGGGCTGGCGCGCGCGGACTTCGGGGGCGTCAACCTCGGCGCGATGGCGTTGGTTCTGGCGAGCTCGTCGGTGCTCGCAGCGTTTCTCACGTGGGCACTGCGGCGGGTCATCACCGCCGACGGGCCCGCGTTCACGTCGGTCTTCCAGGGCGGCATACGGTTCAACAACTACATCGGGCTCGTCGTCGCGACCGCGCTGTACGGAGCGGACGGGCTCGTTCTCGCAGCCCTGTGCAACGCGATCCTCGTGCCGATCGTCAACGTCACCTCGACCATCACCCTCGCCCGGCACGGAGGCGGTCAGGCGCGGGGCTACGCCGTGGCCCGGGAGGTCGCGACGAATCCGCTGGTCGTCGCGTGCGTCGTCGGAGCGGGGCTCAACCTGCTCGGCCACTCCCCCGTCGGCTCGTTCGCCACGACGACGCCTGTGCTCTCGCACGCGCTCGTCGGGCTCGGCGAGTTCGTGCGGATCCTCGGCACGGCGGCCCTCCCGATCGGTCTGCTCTGTGTCGGGGCCGGTCTGCGACGGCCGGAGGGGTCAGCGCGCACGACCTCTCTCATCGCGTGGTCGATGGGGCTGAGGTTCGTCACGGTTCCCGCCATGACGTACGGCATCGCTCTGGCGGCCGGGCTGACCGGACCTGCGGCGACCGTGGCGCTGCTGTTCCAGTCGATCCCGACTGCCTCCAGCGCGTACATGCTCGCGCGCAGGCTGGGCGGCGACGCGCCGCTGATGGCGGCGATCATCGCAGCCCAAACGGTGGCAGGTCTGGCGACGATCCCGATCTGGCTCGTCCTAGCCCAGACGCTGTGAAGGCCCCGTGCCGTGGCACCGGTGCCCAGGCCCCTGTGCCGGGGCCCCTGTGCGGGTGGGGCACCTACGCGCGTACATGTGCCACCGCCCCACCACCGACGCACGTGCCGT
>JAUNUP010000018.1:0-2313 GCA_030538115.1 Dermatophilus congolensis
TCGCAGCAGGGGGATTCGCGATCCAGTCGGCGTGCCGTATCGACCCGCCCGACGCGGCGGAAGAAGATTGGTCGGACGGGAAGGACGCTTGGGGCGACCCCCGTCGACTACCGGACGGCTGACGCGAAGGGACTCGCACGCATGAGCGACCTCACGGGCGAACGCCCCGCCCGCCTCTCGGTCGGGGTGATCGGCACCGGTCGGGTCGGGTGTGCAATGGGGCGGGCGCTGCACGAAGCCGGCCACCGAGTCGTGGCGGCCTCAGGCATGAGCGAGGAGTCGATCGCCCGCAGCCGCGAGTTCTTACCCGGTGTGCCGCTTTTCACGCCCGAGGGAGTCGTCGAACGCGCCGACCTCGTGCTGCTCGCCGTGCCGGAAGACGTGGTGGCGTCACTGGTGTCGTCGTTCACCGAGGGATCGTTGTGGCAGGCAGGGCAGATCGTGGTCTATCCAGGGCTCGCGTCCGGCATCGAGGCGCTTCTGCCGGCTGTCGGCGCCTATACACTTCCGGTCGCAATTCACCCGGTGATGCACTTCTCGGGCGCGGTCGCTGATCTCGACCGAATGCGCGCAGCAACATTCGCAGTCTCGACAGTGCCTGAACTCCGCGCCGTCGGAGAAGCGCTCGTCATCGAAATGGGAGCCGAGCCGGCCTGGGTGTCGGCAAGCGACTGGCCTGCCTTGCGAGCTGCAGTTCGACACGTTTCCGCTGCTCTGGAGCAGGTCTTGCCCGTAGCCGAAGAACTGCTCATTCGGGCGGGAATCGAATCACGTGCGCGTTTGCTCACATCGCTCACGAGTTCGTGGGCCGATGATCTTCTGCGTTCGGGTCCGAATCGCACCGAACCGGGCGAACCTGGAGTGATTCGGGCCGATCTGGCAACGCTTCACGCGGTGAGTGCGGGTTCACGCGCAGTTCATGTGGCCCTGCTGCGTTCACAACTCGCGAGTGCCGTGTTCGAAGGTCGAGTGGATGTGGCCACGATGAACGAAGTTCTCGATGTTCTCTCGGACCCCCGCACCCGCGACGACAACGAATGAGCACCGCCCTCGCGGTGTCGAGCGTCGCGAACTCCTGATCGTCTCCAGCGTCAAGCTGGGCTCGGTAATTGCCCGGTCTTTGCCCAGGCGTTGTTCGTCGGCCCAGGTGTAGTCTCAGGGTGCTGTCAGGAAGTTCCGATAACTTCGCGCCAGGCGCAATCACGGTTCTGTCGGCCGCCGCCCGAGTGCGAATATCCGCATTATCGGTGCAGGTCGGGTGCCGGACATGCGAACTCGGCTGACGGATTGACGACCGGCCGCGGCGGGCATCCTCGCGGGATGACTCGTGTGCCGGGGGTGGGCGACAGGAGTGTGCGGTGAGTCTTACCTGGCAGATCGTGGCTGGTCTTCTGCCCTCGATCGGTGTCGGTTGGCTGTTCTACAAGGTCATGAAGGCCATCATCGAGGGCGATCGAAACGAACGGCTTGCGCAATCGAGGTGGGAGGCGTCACAGGACGCTTCGATCGCGAATGCGAATAGCGCCCCCGGTTCGACGAAGACTCACTGATATTCTTCGGCGCATTTCTCCTCATGCGCTGGTCGAGCGCGTCTAGAATCAACTCCGTGATCCACTTCGGTGGGGCACGGGGTTGTCGCGTGTTCGGTGCTGCGAGTTGCTGAAATTCGGTTGCCGGTGTCGGTTAATTCGGCAAAATGGTAAAACCGATAGGGCACCACGGCGTCCGCGGGTATAAAGTATCGCCGCTGGGTTCACCACAAGCGCCTCGTCTCCGGTGTCCGCTCCGATGGTTCGTGCAGAACCTGGGCACACGGTCGGAAGTGGTTTCGTCAACAACGGCATCGATGGAGAAGACATGGCAAAACGTGTAGAGGTCATTCTGATCGACGACCTCGACGGAAGCGTTGCAGAAGAAGTGGTGACGTTCGGGCTCGACGGTGTTTCGTACGAGATCGACCTGAGCAAGGCCAATGCAGCGAAACTGCGTGACTCGCTTACCGAGTGGATCGGTAGTGCCCGTCGCGCCGGCGGCCGTCGCGTCACGGGCCGCCGCCCTGTTCAGCAGGGTCGCCGTACCGACCTCAACGAGATTCGTCAGTGGGGTCGCGACAACGGCTTCCAGGTGAGCGACCGCGGGCGGGTCTCGCGCGAGCTCGAAGAGGCTTACGACCGCGCGAACGGCTGACCTTCGAAGGCTGTCGCCGCGTACACCTGCCAGTGGGCGGGGTGGGGACCAACCGGGTGGGGAACCCCACCCCCGCCAGACACCCCAACCAACTATGAAATAAAACAACCCACCCACCACACCCAC
>JAUNUP010000018.1:2323-64773 GCA_030538115.1 Dermatophilus congolensis
GGGGTCCGGTCACCATGGGGTTCCGCCCCCCCCCACTCGCATGCCACGCCAAGCTTCTTTGAAAAATCGGAGCACCCGCAGCACCCGGAGCGCGGGGACTGCAGGCAGTGCCTGTGCCTTGGTGCCTGACTGCGGCCTTGTGGCTCTCTGTGGCCCTGTGGCCCGCGATGCGTGTCATGACAGTTGTGGTGGGATGGGGGCCGTGGCCGCTCCTTCCACTCGACGCTTTCTGCCCAAGTTCGACGGGTTCATCCTGTCGATCCTCGTTGCGGTGCTCGTGGCGTCGGTGCTGCCGGCCGGGGGCGTGGTCGCGGAGGCGTTCGACTGGGTCGTGAAGGTCGCGATCGCGCTGCTGTTCTTCATGTACGGCGGCCGCCTCGAACCTCGCGAGGCCCTGGCGGGTCTGCGGCACTGGCGGCTGCACCTGGTGATCTTGGCCTTCACGTTCGCGGTGTTCCCGCTCATCGGCCAGGCGATGCGTCTGCTGGAGGGGTGGTTGCTGCCCGAGGTGTTGCTCGCGGGCATGTTGTATCTGTGCGTGATCCCCTCCACGGTGCAGAGTTCGATCGCGTTCACCTCGATCGCGAAGGGCAACGTGGCGGGTGCGATCGTCAGCGCATCGGCGAGCAACCTGATCGGAGTGGTTCTGACTCCGCTGCTCGTGGCCCTGACGATGGGCACCGCGGGGCATGTGGCTCTCAATTTCGGCGCGGTCTGGGATCTCGTGCTGCAGATCCTGTTGCCGTTCGTGCTCGGGCAGTTCTCACGGCCGTGGACTGCGGGATGGCTGCAGAAGAACAAGAACTGGTTGAAGTACGTCGACCGCGGCATCATCGTCGCCGTCGTCTACTCGGCGTTCTCCCGGGGTATGCGCGAGGGCATGTGGTCGTTGGTCGGGCTGGGTGACCTGCTCGTGCTACTCGCGGTGGTTCTCGTGCTGCTCGCGTTCATGTTGTGGCTCACCTCGTGGGCGGCGCGCCGTCTGGGCTTCAACCGCGAAGACCGTATCGCGATCCAGTTCTGCGGCACCAAGAAGTCGCTGGCTACGGGGCTGCCGATGGCGCTGGTGCTGTTTCCGGGGCAGCCTGTAGGCCTGCTGGTGCTGCCGATGATGGTGTTTCACCAGGTGCAGCTCATGGCCTGCTCCGTGCTCGCGGCGCGGTATGCCCGCGAGAAGCCCTGAGCAGACGGTAGTGCCTCCGGTGAACTTGAGTCGCTGAGGCTCAACCCGGGTGTGTGGTGTGGAACATTTCCACGGATCATGGCGTTGTGCTGTCCAGTCGCTCTCCGGTTGACGATGAGTCAGCTGAGTGAGCAAGCAGCACAACACGGATAGCATCGAGGGGACTCGATAGCGAGGGAGCACATACATGTTCGAGAGGTTCACCGACCGGGCCCGGCGGGTTGTGGTGCTTGCGCAGGAAGAAGCGCGCATGCTCAACCACAACTACATCGGTACCGAGCACATCCTCCTCGGCCTCATTCACGAAGGCGAGGGGGTCGCAGCCAAGGCGCTCGAGAGCCTCGGAATCTCCCTGGACGCCGTGCGTGAGCAGGTTCAGGAGATCATCGGCCAGGGCCAGCAGGCCCCGAGCGGCCACATCCCCTTCACGCCCCGTGCGAAGAAGGTTCTCGAGCTGAGCCTGCGCGAGGCGCTGCAGCTCGGCCACAACTACATCGGTACCGAGCACATCCTGCTCGGCCTCATCCGCGAGGGCGAGGGCGTTGCAGCCCAGGTGCTCGTGAAGCTGGGCGCCGACCTGAACAAGGTGCGCCAGACCGTCATCCAGCTGCTCTCCGGCTACCAGGGCAAGGAGCCCGCAGGTGCCGCGGTGGGCGGGCAGAGCTCCCAGGAGGGGACTCCGGCGGGTTCGCTGGTCCTCGACCAGTTCGGCCGCAACCTCACCCAGGCGGCGCGCGAGAACAAGCTCGACCCGGTCATCGGTCGCAGCAAGGAGATCGAGCGCGTCATGCAGGTGCTGTCGCGCCGCACCAAGAACAACCCGATCCTCATCGGCGAGCCCGGCGTCGGTAAGACCGCCGTCGTCGAGGGCCTGGCCCAGGACATCGTGCGCGGCGACGTGCCCGAGACCCTGAAGGACAAGCACATCTACACGCTCGACCTCGGCGCGCTCGTCGCGGGGTCGCGCTACCGCGGTGACTTCGAAGAGCGCCTCAAGAAGGTGCTCAAGGAGATCAAGACGCGCGGCGACATCATCCTGTTCATCGACGAGATCCACACGCTCGTCGGTGCCGGTGCGGCCGAGGGTGCCATCGACGCAGCCTCGATCCTCAAGCCGATGCTCGCCCGCGGTGAGCTGCAGACGATCGGTGCGACGACGCTCGACGAGTACCGCAAGCACATCGAGAAGGACCCGGCGCTGGAGCGTCGTTTCCAGCCGATCCAGGTGGCCGAGCCGACGCTCACGCACACCATCGAGATCCTCAAGGGCCTGCGCGACCGGTACGAGGCGCACCACCGAGTCTCGATCACCGACGCTGCGCTCGTGGCAGCGGCCAACCTGGCCGACCGGTACATCAACGACCGCTACCTGCCCGACAAGGCCATCGACCTCATCGACGAAGCGGGCGCGCGACTGCGCATCCGCCGCATGACCGCACCGCCGGACCTGCGCGAATTCGACGACAAGATCGCCCACGTGCGCCGCGAGAAGGAAGCGGCCATCGACGGCCAGGACTTCGAGAAGGCGGCCGGTCTGCGAGACGACGAGCGTCAGCTCATCGAGGCCAAGGCCAAGCGCGAGAAGGAATGGAAGTCGGGCGACATGGATGTCGTCGCCGAGGTCGACGAAGAGCTGATCGCCGAGGTTCTGGCGGCGGCCACCGGCGTGCCGGTCGTCAAGCTCACCGAAGAGGAGTCGACCCGACTGCTCAACATGGAGGCCGAGCTGCACAAGCGCATCGTCGGCATGGACGACGCCATCAAGGCGCTGTCGCAGTCGATCCGCCGCACCCGCGCGGGCCTCAAGGATCCGCGTCGCCCCAGCGGCTCGTTCATCTTCGCCGGCCCCACCGGTGTCGGTAAGACCGAGCTCGCCAAGGCGCTCGCCGAGTTCCTGTTCGGTGACGAAGACTCGCTGATCACGCTCGACATGTCGGAATTCGCCGAGAAGCACACGGTCTCGCGACTGTTCGGTTCGCCTCCTGGCTATGTCGGCTACGAAGAGGGCGGTCAGCTCACCGAGAAGGTGCGCCGCAAGCCGTTCTCCGTGGTGCTCTTCGACGAGGTCGAGAAGGCCCACCCCGACATCTTCAACAGCCTCCTCCAGATTCTGGAAGACGGCCGTTTGACCGATGCGCAGGGTCGGATCGTCGACTTCAAGAACACGGTCATCCTCATGACGACCAACCTCGGTACCCGCGACATCTCGAAGGCCGTGGGCCTGGGCTTCGCGGTCGCCGACGACACGGTCACGAACTACGAGCGCATGAAGAACAAGGTGCAGGACGAGCTCAAGCAGCACTTCCGCCCCGAATTCCTCAACCGCGTCGACGATGTCATCGTCTTCCCGCAGCTCACGCAGGAAGAGATCGTCCAGATCGTCGACCTGATGATCGCCCGTCTCGACGAGCGCCTCAAGGACAAGGACATGGCCATCGTCCTCACGCAGCCGGCCAAGGAGTGGCTGGCCAAGCGTGGCTACGACCCGGTTCTCGGTGCCCGTCCGTTGCGTCGCGCGATTCAGCGCGACATCGAGGACGTGCTCTCCGAGAAGATCCTCTACGGCGAGGTCGCCGCGGGCGAGACCGTCACGGTCGACCTCGAGGGCGAGGGCAACGACGCGAAGCTCACCTTCGAAGGCACCCGCTCGGAGCCGCTGGACGAGCTCCTCGCCGGTAGCGGGTCTTCCGGTGGCGAGGGCGCATCGGCCGAGGGCTGATAGTCCACCGCACTACGTGAATGGGCTCCCGGAGTTGTTCCGGGAGCCCATTCACGTCGTTACCCTGTAACCGGGCCCGCCCCCACTGGCCGGCCCACGGACGAGTGGCCCGCCGTACCCGGAAAGCACGACGGTCGAGGCACGAAAGTGGTGCCGTGTCATGGCATGGGTCGTACTCGTTCTATCCGGAATGTTCGAGACCGTCTGGGCGCTCGCGTTGGCGCAGAGCGACGGATTCAGAAAACTCGTACCGACGATCGTCTTCTTCGTCGCGTGCGCCATCTCCATGGGCGGGCTCGCGTATGCGCTGCGCACCTTGCCTGTCGGCACGGGTTACGCGATTTGGGTCGGTATCGGGGCCATCGGTACGGCGGTGTACGGGATGGTGATGCTCGGTGAGCCCGCCACGGTGGCCCGCATCGTGTGTCTGTTGTTGATCGTCGCCGGGGTTGTCGGCCTCAAGCTCGTGCACTGACACGCCGTACCGTCGACTCAGCCCGGAAGGGCGTAGTGCTCCTCGTCGATTCGTACGGCGAGGCCGTCTCTGAGCAGGCCGTCGAGGCACCTGTCTCGTTGGCTCTTGTCCGGCCAGGCCTGCTCGAGGTGCTGTGCCGGCACCGGGTCGGGTGTTGCTCTCAGCATCGCCATGAGATTGCCCCTGACCTGCCTGTCGGTGCCGTGCCAGGCCTGGCCTCGTGGCGGCGGGCCCTCGTGGGCCGGGCAGCCCGCCGCCACCCAGGCGCAGCCTTCTCGCAGCGGGCAGGCCTCGCAGTCGGGGGTGCGGGCCGTGCAGATGAGTGCGCCCAGCTCCATGGTTCCCGCGTTCCAGGTGGCCGAATCCGCGTCTCCCGCGGGGAGTAGCGCGGTCGCCAAAGCCGTTTCCGCGCGGCTCACAGCCGGGTCGGGCAGGGCCCTACCGCTGACCGCCCTCGCCTGGACGCGGCGGATGTTCACGTCCAGAACCGTTGCCCTGCGGCCGAAGGCGAACGCCATCACTGCTCCTGCCGTGTACGGGCCTACGCCCGGCAGGGCCAGGAGGGCCTCGTACGTATCCGGGACCCGGCCGTCATGGCGATCCACCATCGCTACCGCCGACTCGTGCAGGCGCAGGGCTCGTCGCGGGTAGCCCAGGCGGCCCCACTCGCGCACCGCTTCGCCTGGCGAATCGGCGGCCAGGGCCGCGGGCTCCGGCCAGCGCTGCATCCAGTACCGCCACACCGGCTCGACCCGAGCCACGGGGGTCTGGTGCGACATCACCTCCGAGACGTAGACGCCCCACGGGTCGGTGCGTCGCCACGGCAGGTCGCGGGCATTCTCGCCGAACCACTGCCTGATCCGCTCGTGCAGGGTCGCCACGACCTCGGGGGCGGGCAACGGTGGGGGAGCGGGGGTGGGCGGCACAACGCTGGATGGTACCGGGATCCGCGGTTGGGGTGCCTGGCGGGATGGGCGTCGGCTAGACGTAGCGTTCGAGGATGCTCGACTCCGCCAGGCGGGACAGGCCCTCCCTGACGGCCCGGGCCCTGGCCTCGCCCACCCCGTCCACGTCCATGAGTTGCTCGAGGTTGGCCGAGAGCATCGGCTGCAGGTTGCCGAAGTGATCTACCAGCCGCTCCACGATCAGGCCCGGTAGGCGGGGGATCTTGTTCAGCAGGCGGTAGCCGCGCGGCGTCAGCGGGTCGTCCAGGCGCTCGGGTAGGCCCGACATTCCCATCGCCGTGGCCGCGTACGTCTGGTCGAGCAGGTCTTTGGCGTTCAAGCTGCTCATGGCGTTCTGTACGTCTTCGATCGTGCGCCCCTGGTCGGAGGGCAGGTAATCGCGCACCACGAGGTCGCGTTCACGGTCGATGCCCGCCACAAGCTCTTCGAGCTGCAGGGTGAGCAGGCGGCCGTCGGTGCCCAGCTCGGTCACGTAGCTGGAGACCTCTTCATCGATGCGGCGCACCATCTCGAGGCGCTGCACCACCGAAGCCACGTCGCGCACCGTCACCAGGTCTTCGATCTCCAGAGCCGACAGCGACCCCGCCACCTCGTCGAGGCGGTTCTTGTAGCGCTCCAGCGTCTGCAGGGCCTGGTTGGCCTTCGAGATGATCGCCCCGGAATTCTCGAGCGCGTGCCGCCGGCCGTTCACGTACACCGCTGCGATCTGCATCGACTGGCTCACAGAGACGACCGTGTAGCCGGTCTGCTTCGAGACCCGCTCCGCAGTGCGGTGGCGGGTGCCCGATTCGCTCGTCTCAATCGACGCGTCGGGCACCAACTGGGTCGCGGCGCGCAGGATTCGGGTGGCCCCCTCGTCGACGATGATCGCGCCGTCCATCTTCGCCAGCTCGCGCAGCCGCGTCGCGGAGAACGAGACGTCCAGCGGAAACCCGCCCGAAGCGATCGACTCGACCACCTCGTCGTACCCGAACACGATCAACGCGCCCGTGCGACCTCGGATGATGCGTTCGATACCGTCGCGGAGTTCGGTGCCGGGGGCCACCGCGGCAAGGGTGGCCCGCAGCTCGTCCTTCGTCGGTTTCACCCGTACGCCCTTCTACGGGACGCCGCACTCGGCGTCGGCGGCACAGCCTTTCCCCCTGACGTCTCAGTCTACGGGGGAGGCGACCGCACCAGGTGGACGGGGCTGGCGCGCCCTGAAGTCTCTTGTGGCGCCGCCGTGTTCGCGTTTCGTGTCGAGCGTGCCCCGCCGCGACTCGGGTGCCGTTCGTCGCCACCGAGCGCGTACGTGATCGCGTCGCGGATCGTGCCGACCTGAGCCACCTGCATACCGTCGGGCACCGTGACCCCGTCGAGAGACCCCTGGGGGACGATCGCGCGTGTGAAACCGAGCCGCGCCGCCTCGGTGAGCCGCCGCTCGACCCCCGATACCCGGCGCACGTCGCCGGCGAGGCCCACCTCTCCGATGCAGATCACCCCGCGCAGCACGGCCGAGTTCGCCACCGAACTCGCCACGGCCACGGCGATCGACAGGTCGGCCGCGGGCTCGAGAATGCGAACACCGCCGACGGTGGAGGCGTAGCAGTCGCGCTTCGCGATCGTGACGTTGCAGTGCCTGTCGAGCACAGCCAGGATCATCGCCAGCCGCGAATAGTCGACTCCGGAGGTCGTACGGCGCGGATTGGTGGCCTCGTGCTCTGCCACCAGCGCCTGCACCTCGGCGACCAGCGGGCGGCGCCCCTCGAGCGTGACGGCGACGGCCGTGCCGGGGGCAGGCAGGTCACGGTGAGAGAGAAACAACGCGCTCGGATCGGCGAGGCCGTGGATACCCGAATCGACCAGGTCGAAGCAGCCGACCTCGTCTGTCGGGCCGAACCGGTTCTTGACCGCCCGCACCATCCGCAGCCGCGAGCCGCGCTCGCCCTCGAACGCCAGCACCACGTCAACGAGGTGCTCGAGGATGCGTGGCCCGGCGATGCCGCCGTCTTTCGTCACGTGCCCCACGAGTACGGTGGCGAACCCGTCGGACTTACTGCGCTGCACGAGAGCCGCCGCGACCTCGCGCACCTGCGAGACATTGCCCGGCGACCCGTCGACCTGCGCGCTCGCCACGGTCTGAACCGAATCGACCACCAAGAGCTGCGGAGAGACCGCGTCGATATGGCCGAGCACCGCGCCCAGGTCGGTTTCGGCCGCGAGTAGCAGGCCGGGCACGAGAGCTCCGATGCGCTCGGCGCGCGACGCGACCTGGGCCGCCGACTCCTCACCGCTCACGTACAGCACCCGCATGCCGGAGCGCGCAGCCCTTGCCGCCACGTCGAGCAGCAGGGTCGACTTGCCGATGCCCGGCTCGCCGGCCAGCAGCATCACCGCATCGCTGACCAGACCGCCTCCGAGAACCCGATCGAATTCGGATACGCCCGTCGGCATCTTGTCGGCCGTCGACAGGTCGATCGCAGTGATCGGTGTGGCCGGTTGGTGCACGGCAGCGGTCACCGTGCGGGTCGTCGTCGGCGTGACCACCTCGTCGACCGTGCCCCATTCCTGGCATTGCGGGCACCGGCCCACCCATTTGACCGTCGTCCAACCGCATTCGCTGCAGCGGTGCGAAGGCTTGTCGGCCCGCTTCTCGCTCCGTTTCGGGGTGCGGGAGGCCGAGGCTCGGCCGGCGGAGGTGCTCATGGGCGACACGGTATGCGCCACCTCCGACAGAGTCGCGCAGGCCGCGCGCTGCGGGGTCTGTCACAGTCGCGCGATGCCGCCGCCGGCCGTGTGCGACCAGAGGTTCACGGCGTAATCCAGGTGCGTGCCCCGGTGTTGGCGCAGCAGCGCCTCCGCCACGCGAGGGGTGAACTCGATGCGGACCACGGCCTCGAAATCGGCCCTGCTGTCGGTCTGCCAATTCGTGCGGATCGGATGCCGTCGCCAGCCCCTCCTCGTCCAGAACCGCTCGATGCGTCGCGGGTCGTAGTCGGGGTTGGCGAGCCGGAACCAGCGGCCGAAATCGGAGGTCGAGGCGTCGTGGTCGAGCACGAACGCTGTGCCTCCGGGCGCGAGCACGCGAGCGATCTCGGCGAGCCCGGGCTCGCAGCCAGGCCCGAAGAAGTACGCCCACCGGGCGTGCACGACGTCGACGGAGGCATCGGGGACGGGCAGGTACTGCGCGGCTCCGGAGCGCACCTCCACGTGGTCGGTGGCGATGCCCTCGCCCTGGGCCGCGGCGAGCCTGCGCCGGGCCGCGTCGGCGAGGGGCGGGTGCGGCTCGACTCCGACGACGCTCGACGCTGTGCGGGCGAACATCGGCAGGTGAAAACCCGTGCCACACCCGATGTCGAGGACGCGGGCCCCGGCCCAGTCGTGCACCTCCCGCATCGCCGCCTCGACCAGGCCGGCGCGGTCGAACGCCCGGTTCTCGACCTCGTACACGGCAGGGCTGTACCAGATGTTGGGACTCGGGCGGGCGAGTCGTGGGATGTCGGGCCACTGCACGAAAGGCAGGTTACGGGGCGTGCGCGCCTGCTTGGCCGGGGGTGGCACTGGCCGCCCCCGCGTGCGGAGGTGCAGGACCAGCCGACCGCGCCCCGCCCGTCACTACACTGGGGGTGTGGTCCAGCGGCAGCCAGCTCCTCGCCCGCTCCCGAAGGTCACCTTGGGGAGTTCCTCGGTATATCCCGCTCGTCTGGAGACCGCGTTCGAGATCGCGGCCCGCCTCGGGTACGACGGGGTCGAGGTGATGGTCCTCGGCGATCCCGATACGCAGATGGCCGCTCCGATCAACGCGCTGGCCAAGCAGTACGGAGTGCCGGTTCTCTCGATCCACGCGCCCACGTTGCTGGTGACGCAGCGCGTCTGGGGCACCTCCGATCCGTGGGAGAAGATCGACAAGTCCATCGACCTCGCCTTCGACACCGGCTGCGACACCGTGGTGCTGCACCCGCCGTTCCGGTGGCAGCGCGAATACGCGCGGGGTTTTGCCGAGGGAGTCGCGAAGCGCGAGAGTGACCGCAACGTGGTGCTCGCCGTGGAGAACATGTTTCCGTGGCGCGCAGGCTCGGCCTGGATGCAGGTCTACCTGCCAGGCTGGAACCCGGTGCCGCAGCCGTTCGACAACGTCACGATCGACTTCTCGCACGCCGCGATCGCACACGACGACGTGCTGCACATGAAGGCGTCGCTGGGCGCCCGCCTCCGGCACATCCACCTTGCCGACGGCACCGGTTCGTTCAAGGACGAGCACCTCGTGCCAGGCCGCGGCAGCCAACCCGTGGCCGAGTTCTTGCACGAGCTGGGTGCCGAGGGGTTCGGTGGCGTCATCGCCGCCGAAGTCGGCACCCGCAAATGCACGTCGGAACAGCGCGACCGCGACCTGACCGAGACCCTCGAGTTCGCCCGCCGGCACCTGGCCGCGGGAGCCGAAGCAGCCCGACAGGAGAAGCCGTGACCAAGCCCGCGATGCTCCGCCCCGGCCCGAGCATGTTGTTGCGGATGGCCGAGGACCCCAGGCTTCGCAAATTCTTCGAGAACCGACTGCACAACCGCGACCTCGCGTCGAGGTACGTGTCGGGCGAATCGGTCTCGTCGGCGGTCGACGTCACCGGTGAGTTGCTGGCCCGAGGCAGGTCCGTCTCGGTGGCGCTGCTCGCCAGCGACCCCCTCGACCGGTCGGAGGCCCGCGACCGCCGTAAGCGCCTGCGCAAGGTGCTGCGACGGCTCGGCCAGGCCGGTCTTGCCACGGCCGATCCGTCGGGCGCGGGGCGGGTCGAGGTGTGTGTACGTCTCGGCGCGCTGGGGGCTGGGCTCTCCGAGGGAGAGACGGTGGCCATCGAGAACGCGCTCGCGGTGGCGGAGTCGGCCGCGGGCGTCGGGGCGAGGGTCACGTTAGAGAGTGAGCCCAGCGTCGGTGTCTCCCTGCGACTGGCGGCCGTCGACGCTCTCCGGGCCCAGTTTCCCGATACCGGAGTCGAACTGGTCGCGGGCCTGCCCCGCACCGAAGCCGACGTGGCCGAGCGCATCGCCTCCGGCTGCCGCGTGCGCCTGAGCAAGGGCGGCGAAGACACACCTGACGGGCTCGACCGGCACAAGGCCGACCTGGCCTACGTTCGCTGCCTCGCCGCGCTGATGCGCAGTGACGTGCCGTTCTCGATGACCGCGGAGGACCGGCGCATCCTCGACATCGCGGACACCCTCGTGGCCAGAGGCCTGCGGGCGCGGGGTTCGTTCGAATACCACCTGCGCTTCGGTGACCGGCCCATGGTCGCGGCCATGGTCTCCGACCGCGGCGACACGATGCGCGTGTACGTGCCCTTCGGAGAAGACTTCTACCCGTACCTCATGGCTCGCATCGCCGACCAGCCGAGCAGAGTCGCCTCGCTGCTGCGCCCCTCCCGCAACAGGTGACCAGCCCCCGACGCCCGGCGCACCCGACATCCCGACTGCTCATCACCATCCATCACTCAGGAGCCTTTTCGTGAACACATCGACCCCGTCGCACGCGAACACCCGTCTGGCCGTTCTGGGTGGCGGGGTGATGGGCGGCGCGATTCTCGAGGGTGCCCTGCGTGCGGGTCGATCGGCGGACGACGTGGCGGTCACGGTGAAGCTGCCGCACGAGCGTGAGCGTTGGGAGAAGTTGGGCGTGCGCCTCGCCGATGACAACGCCGACGCCGTTCGCGGGGCCGAATTGGTGCTGGTGGGCGTCAAACCGAACGTCGTGCCCGAGGTGCTCGCCGAGATCGCCGACGCGCTGCCGGAGGGGGCGGTCGTCGCCAGCATCGCCGCCGGAGTGACGCTGGCGACCCTCGAATCCGCCCTTCCTGCAGGCACTCCCGTGGTGCGGGTGATGCCGAACATCCCGGCCGTCGTCGGGCGCAGCGTCGCCGCGCTGAGCCCCGGAGGCAGCGCCACCGACGAGCACGTCGCGGTCGTGCGCACGTTGCTCGACTCCGTCGGATCGAGCGTCGAGGTCGCCGAGAAAGACCTCGACGCGGTCACTGCGGTCAGCGGCTCCGGGCCGGCCTACGTCTTCGCGCTCGCCGAGGCCATGATCGACGGAGGCGTGATGCTGGGCCTGACCCGCCAAGTGGCTACCCAGCTCGCACTAGAAACCGTGCTCGGCGCCGCAACGATGCTCACCGAGTCCGACACCCATCCGACTCTCCTGCGCGAGCAGGTGGTCTCTCCCGGAGGTACGACCGCGGCGGCGCTGCGCGAATTCTCCCGCGGTGGCCTGCACTCGACCGTGCTGGCCGGTATGGAGGCCTGCCACGCCCGTTCGAAGGCGCTCGGGGGCTGAGATTCGTCAGGCGTCTACCCGCTGTTCGCTCGGAGGGGCACGTGCGGGTTCGGGAAGGCCCGCCGGACGCTGTTAGTCTCGAAGTGACAAGCGCCACGCACCGGCAGCCGACCCCGCCTACGACGCCAGGGATCTGCGAAGCCCGTCGCACGCCGGCCCGATCCGTGCCGCGAGGCACCGTTGGATACGAGAAAGGTGATCGTTCCCTATGAGCGAAACCAGCATCCGCGTTCTCGGAGAGAACGAGTGGGAGGCCTACCGCGATGCCCGCCTGAGCGCCCTGAAGGAGTCGCCCGAGGCATTCGCCGCGACCTACGAGTCCGAGGTCGACTTCGACGAGGAGCTGTGGCGTGAGCGCATGAACCGCTCTTCGCGCCTGGTCGCAGAGCAGGACAACAACGTGGTCGGCATCGTCTCGGTTCGCGGCGACGACGACATGTTCGAAGACGCCGCCGAGGTGTTCGGCCTGTGGGTTCCGCTGTCGCTGCGCGGCTCCGGTGTCGCGGCGAAGCTCGTTCAGGCCGCCGCCCGGCTGGCCACGAACCGCGGCCACGGCCAGTTGATCTACTGGGTCGGCACCGAGAACGCCCGCGCCGTGGCGTTCGCCAGCAGCTACGGCTTCCGTCCGAGCGAATTCCGCCGCCCGATGGACCGCCAGGACGACGAGAGCGTCGAGGAGATCGCGCTCACGCTGGCGCTCGACCGCTGAGTCGCAGCCGCCCGAGTTCGACTGACGGGCGAGAGCCCCCGCGCCTATGCGGGGGCTCTCGCCTGTTTGCGGCCGGGTGCGATGTATGCCGCCCTTTGGATGTCGGGGCGCTAAGGAGGTCTCCGGGCCGTCCGGATCGGTAGGGTCGTCGCATGGCAAAGCAGGCGAGCATCGTGTGGGACGAGTCCTTCTCCGGCTACGACTTCGGTGACGGCCACCCGATGGATCCGATTCGGCTCGACCTCACGGCGCGTCTGTGTACTGACCTGGGTCTTTTCGAGCCCGGCGATATCGAGATCGTGAACCCCGACGTGCCCAGCGACGAGGTGCTCGCCCGCGTGCACGACCCCGAGTACATCGCTGCCGTGCGTCAGGCGTCGGCGGACCCGAGCCGGGCGCAGGAGCGGTTCGGTATCGGCACTGAAGACGACCCCGCGTTCGTGGGGATGCACGAGATCAGCGCCCGCATCGCCGCCGGTACCCAGATGGTGGCCGAGCGCGTCTGGAAGGGCGAGGCGCTGCACGGCGTGAACTTCACGGGCGGCCTACACCACGCCATGCGCGAACGCGCCGCCGGCTTCTGTATCTACAACGACGCGTCGCTCGCGATCGACTGGCTGCTCAACAACGGCGCCGAGCGCGTCGCTTACGTCGATGTCGACGCTCACCACGGAGACGGGGTCGAGCGGTCGTTCTGGAACGACCCGCGGGTGCTGACGATCTCGCTGCACGAGACCGGCACGATCCTCTTTCCCGGCACCGGATTCGCGCGCGAGATCGGCGGAACCGAGGCGCTCGGCTCCGCGGCGAACGTGGCGCTGCCTCCGGGCACGAAGGACGCGCCGTGGCTGCGTGCCGTGCACGCGACCGTGCCCGCGATGATCCGCGCGTTCAGGCCCGACGTGCTGATCACGCAGCACGGCGCCGACACGCACTTCACCGACCCGCTGGCCCACCTGTCGATCTCGGTCGACGCGCAGCGCCTGGCGATGGAGACGATGCACGACCTGGCGCACGAGGTGTGCGGCGGCAAGTGGATCGGCCTCGGCGGCGGCGGTTACGAGATCACCGGCGTGGTGCCGCGGTCGTGGACGCACCTGGTGGCGATCGCGGAGCACCGCCCCATCTCGGTCGAGACCCCGCTGCCCGCCTCCTGGGTCGACTACGTGAAGACCACGTACGGCGCCGACGTGCCCGCCACCATGGGCGACGGCACGTCCGAGGGGGGGCGCGTCTGGTGGCGCCCGTGGGAGAGCGGCTACGACCCCGAGAACTCCGTCGACCTGGCCGTCATGGCGACGCGCGAGGCCGTTTTCCCTCACATGGGCCTCGACGTCTGGTTCGACTGACACCGTCTGTTAACCCCAGCCGAGCCGACCGACAGCTCCGATTCATCTGTTGCCCGCTTTGGGGGGTGCGGGACGTGGGGAGTACCATTGCCGGGAAATACATCGCCCCGGCCAGGTTGCCGCGGCAACCGGATCGGACGATCAGAGGTACTCCATGGGATCTGTTATCAAGAAGCGCCGCAAGCGTATGGCGAAGAAGAAGCACCGCAAGCTGCTTCGCAAGACCCGTCACCAGCGTCGTAACAAGAAGTGACGCGAGCGATCCGACGCGGTCTCGCCTGAACGAGTTCGGGTGCGTGCCAGGCCGTCTACCCTCGGGTGGGCGGCCTTTGCCGTCTGTCGGGGTCGTGGTGAGATGGTCGCGACAAGCGAACGGGAGGTGCCGGGGTGGGATCGACGATCGTCGTGACCGGCGCTTCGCGATTCATCGGTGAAGCAGTCGTCCGGCGACTACTCGGTTCGCCGGGCGTCGATCGCGTGATCGGTGTCGATACGGCGTTTCCGGCCCGTGAGATCGCGGGGGCGGAGTTCGTGCGCTGCGACCTGATCGGGCCCATCCTCGGGCGGGTGCTCGCCCAGACCAAGGCCGACACGGTGGTGCACCTGAGCCTGTCGGAGGACTCGGCTCCCGCGCGAGCGGCCCGGCTCTCGCAGCGAGAGACCAACGTGTTCGGCTCGCTGCGGTTGCTGGCCTCGATCCAGGCTCAGCAGCGGGTCAAGCGGGTGGTGCTCAAATCGACCGGATCCGTGTACGGCTCGTCGCCTGGTGATTCGGCGTTCTTCACCGAGGAGTCGCCGCTGACCGCCCGCGGTGCCACGAGCGCGGTGCGCGACGCCATCGAGGTCGAGCAGTTCACCCGCAGCGTCAGCCAGCGGCGCAGCGACATCTCCACGTGCATCTTGAGACTGACGCACGTGGTCGGGCCTGGGATGCGTACGCCGTTCATGGACTACCTGACATCGCCCATGGTGCCGGTGCCGGTCGGCTTCGATGCACGCATCCAGGTGTTGCAGACCGAGGACGCTGTGGCGGCTTTGGCGACCGCAGCGCTCGGAGAAGCGCAGGGCACGATCAACGTGGCCGGAGACGGCGTGGTCACCCTGTCGTCGGCCGTGCGCAGGGTGCGTCGAATCCCGGTGCCGCTGGCCCCGATGACCCGCAGGGTCTGGAACAAGGTGCCCGGGGCCGGCCGCACGCACATCGCCAACGAGGACAAGCGGTATCTGTACTGGGGCAGGTGCCTCGACACGACCCGGATGCGCACCGAGTTGGGGTTCGAGCCGACCTACACGTCCGCCGAGGCGCTCGCGACGTTGGCGCCGCTCGCCTCTGTCAGCGACGATGTGTTCGAGCACCTGCGGCTGAGGGGAGAGGCCGAGGCATGATCGGAGCCGATCACCTCGACAAGGGTGACCTTGCGACGGCCATCGACCTGTTGGTCGACGGTCTGTACCAGTGGGCCCGCGCGGGCGGCATGTCGGCGCAGGAGGCCGACGGCGCGGTCGCGGCGACCCTGGCCTATGTGCGTCGCCGCCTGACGGGCACCGTGGAGATCGACGAATTCGGCTTCGACGCCGATTTCACCGAGCACGTATATCTGACCGCGTTGAGGCCCCTGTACCGCATCTGGTTTCGTACCGAGGTCTTCGGTGCCGAGAATCTGCCGGCCACCGGAGGCGCGCTCATCGTCGCGAACCACGCCGGCACGGTCGCGGTCGATGCGCTGATGACGCAGGTCGCAGTGCACGACGCCCTCCCCGCGAACCGCTTTCTACGCCTCCTGGGGGCCGACATCGTCTTCCGCACCCCGTTTCTCGGCGAGATCGCACGGCGCGGCGGCGCGACGATGGCCAGCCGCGACGACGCGCAGCGCCTGCTGGAGGCCGGAGAACTGGTGGGTGTGTGGCCCGAGGGCTACAAGGGCGTCGGCAAGGGATTCTCAGAGCGTTATCGGCTGCAGCGCTTCGGGCGGGGCGGGTTCGTCGCGAGTGCGCTGCGTGCGCAGGTGCCGATCATCCCGTGCTCGATCGTCGGCTCCGAAGAGGCCTACCCGATGCTGGCCGACATCGAGCCGCTCGCGAAACTGCTGGGCCTGCCCTATTTTCCGATCACCCCGCTGTTTCCCCACTTCGGTCTGCTCGGCCTGGTGCCGCTGCCGAGCAAGTGGATGATCAAGTTCGGTGAGCCGATCGAGCCGGAGGGCTACGACGTGGTGGCCGACAATCCCGTGCGGGTCTTCGAACTCACCGAGCACGTGCGGGGTGTCATCCAGCAACAGCTGTACGGGCTGCTGGATCAACGGGGTTCGGCGTTCGCGCGCTGACCTGGGTTGGTCTGCACCGTCGTGGCTACTGCCGCGTAGATCGGCCGCGCCGGTCGCGTGTGTGGGACGGGCGTTTTCACGACCGGGCAGGGTGAGAACTATCGTATGGCCCATGACGCAAGACTCGCCGCGGATCACCCTCATCACGAAGCCGGGCTGTCACCTCTGTGCCCTGGCGCGCGATGTGATCAGCCGAGTCAGCGACGACTTGTCGGTGGAGTGGGAGGAGGTGTCGATCGAGACGATGGAGAATCCCGACCCGCTGCTGTGGGAACAGATTCCGGTCACCCTGATCGACGGTGAGCCTCACGACTACTGGCGGGTGAGCGAGAGCCGACTGCGCACGAGTCTTGCGAGCCGTATCGACGCCACCGCCAAGGCCGACTGACGGGGCGCCGTAGGCTCCGATACCGCCCCCACTGCCGTCCCGATCCCTGATCAGCGCCCCGCGGCGCCGTTGTCGGATTCGTCATAGGCGTTTGATGACAGGTAGTCAGGGGTTTATGGTGGACAAAACTCGCCGGACGACTGTCCTTGGCCGCATGATCAGCTGATCCGCCTCGATTCCGGGCCTGTCTCGGGCTCCGGCAGTGGTGCTGTGTGGTCTGGGCGGGGTTCCGACTCCGGCATCATCGTCGCCGGCGCTCATCGCCGCACAAGGAGGGGCTTCGGTTGAGCCTGGTCGTGATGGGTCTGTCGCACCGCACGTCACCGATGGAAGTGCTCGAGCGCGCCAGCCTGGATGCCGAGGCGACGACTCGTCTTCGAGCGGCGTTGCGGTCTTCCGAGTTCCTTTCCGAATCACTGGTCGTCGCGACCTGCAACCGGCTTGAGGTGTACGCCGAGGCGGTGACGTTCCACGGTGCCGTAGACGACATCGGGGGCGCCCTGGCTCTCGCGAGCGGAGTTCCGCGCGAGGAACTCACCCCTCATCTGTACGTGCATTACGAAGACCGCGCAGTGGCGCACACCTTCTCCGTCGCGTGTGGCCTGGAGTCGATGGCCCTCGGCGAGGGTCAGATCCTCGGCCAGTTGCGTACGGCGCTGGCCACGGCCCAAGACGCCGAAACCGCGGGCGCGAGCCTCAATCAGTTGGTGCAGCAGGCGCTTCGCGTCGGCAAGAAGGCCCACTCCGAAACCGCGATCGACAGGGCCGGCCCTTCGCTCGTCGAGGGCGGACTGGCGCTCGCCACCGAGACCCTCGGCGACGTGGCGGCGTGCCGTGTGCTGGTGATGGGTGCAGGCGCGATGTCGTCGCTGGCGGCGACCACTCTCGTGCGGGCCTGTGTCGGTGACGTCGTGGTCGTCAACCGCACCCGCGAGAAGGCCGACCACCTCGCGGCCTCGCTGGGCGTCACAAGCGGCTCCTGGGACGACCTCGAGGACGAACTCGCGGCAGCCGACCTGGTGCTCGCGTGCACCGGGGCCACGGGACACGTCGTCACCGCCGACATGGCCGCGAAGCTGCACGAGCGCCGCGGGGGCAAGCCGCAGGTCTACCTCGACCTGGCGCTGCCTCGCGACATCGACCCGGACGCAGCCGAATTCGCGACCGTCATCGACCTGGCCGGCATCGGCCGCTTCATCGGTTCTGCTGACGGCGAGGAGCCGGCAGTCGCAGCCGTGCGCGACCTCGTGACCGCCGAGGTGGCCGATTACCTCGTGCTTCGCCGGCAGAAGGCCGTCGCTCCGACCGTCGCCGCGCTGCGCCGCCGTGCGGCCGACGTGGTGCGCTCCGAGCTCGACCGCCTCGGAGCCAAGCTGCCCGATCTCGACGACGCTGTGCGCCGAGAGCTCGAGAACACCGTGAACCGCGTGGCCAACCAACTGCTGCACGCGCCCACCGTGCGGGTGAAAGAACTGGCCAGCGCTGAGGGTGCGGGCGACTACACCGCTGCCCTGCGCGACCTGTTCGACCTCGACAGCCGTGACATCGCGACGGTCTCCGCGCCTCCCGGCACCGGATGCTCGGCGTGAGCGCCCCGCTCCGGCTCGGCACGCGCCGAAGCGCGCTCGCGACCACGCAGTCGCGATGGGTGGCGGCTCGTCTCGAGGAGACAGGAGTGCGCTCGGAGATCGTCGAGGTCGTCACCGAGGGAGACGTGAACCTCGCTCCGCTGACGCAGATCGGCGGTACGGGCGTGTTCGCCTCCGCCCTGCGTCGCAAGCTGCAGGACGGTGACGTCGACTTCGCCGTTCACTCGCTCAAGGACCTGCCGGTGGCGCCCGAGCCGGGGCTGGTCGTGGCCGCGATCCCCGTTCGCGAGGACGTGCGTGACGTGCTCTTCTCGCGCGATCGCGTGAGCCTGTTCGACCTGCCGGCCGGTTCGCGCGTGGGCACGGGCTCGCCGCGGCGTGCGGCGCAGTTGCGGGTTGCGAGGCCTGACCTGGTGATCGAGGGCATCCGCGGCAACGTGGAGACCCGCATCTCGTACGTGACCGACGGCCGCCTCGATGCGGTGATCCTCGCTGGAGCGGGCGTGCGACGCCTCGGTCTCGACGGTGGGGTCACCGAATTCCTGCCGCTCGACGTGGTGCTGCCCGCGCCCGGGCAGGGCGCGCTGGCCGTGGAGTGCCGCGAAGGTGACGACGCCGTCATCGCGGCACTGCGCGGCATCGAACACCCTGAGACGCGGGCCTGCGTCGACGCCGAACGCGCCTTGTTGTCGACCCTCGAGGCGGGCTGCACGGCGCCCGTGGGTGCCTATGCTCGCGTCGTCGATGGTGGTTCCGTTGTGGATGACGGTTCACCGACAAGCGCATCAGAGGCGCCCACCGCAACCTTTGAGGATCCTGTGCGCAACAGGAACTTCGTGCACGTGTCCGATCGTTATGTTCGCCTGGATGCGTTCGTCGGCACCTCCGACTCCGGCGTGCGCGTTCACGGGGAAGCCCCGCTCGCCGAGGCGAGCGCGTTGGGCATCACCCTGGCAACCGATGTACTCACGCGCCTGGAGTCGGAAGGCGCCAGGATGGCAACGCCGGAGGACTTGTGACTGACACGTCTCCGTCGGCCGGCGTACTCGCCGGTGCGATACCCAAGGGCCGCGTGGCCTTCGTCGGAGTCGGACCGGGTGACCCCGGCCTGCTGACCCTGCGCGCGAGCGAACTGCTCGGCGCTGCCGACGCTGTCGTCTACGGGCCCGAACCCCTGCCCGATTTCATCGCCGAGTTCGTTCCCTGCGGCGTGCCGATGCTGCAGGCTCCGGCCGATGTGCCGTTCGACCGCGCCGAACTCGCGCTCGCGGTACCCACCGCCATCGGTGACACGGGCCGTCACGTGCTCGTGGTGCGCCTGTGCGGCGAGGACCCCGGTTCGTGGCCGCGCCTCGGAATCGAGGTCGAGGCCGTGCGCATGGAGGGGTACGACGTCGAGGTCGTGCCGGGGATAAGCGCGATGGCGACCGTGCCTTCGTATCTGGGCGTGACCCTGGCAGACCGCAGTTCGCGCGAGGTGCTCGTAGCCTGGGACGACCAGATCGCGCCCGCCGACTTCTCCGGAGCCTCGCCCGAAGACGTCACGGTCGTACTGCGTGGCACGCACGAACAGGTCACCGACGGACTGTCGAAGGTGCTCGCCTCCGGGCGTTCGGCAGATGCCCCGGTGGCGTTCAACGAGAACGCCACGACGGTGCGGCAGCGCACGGTCGTGACGACGCTCGGCGACTCGGGCCAGGCACTCGCCTCCTCGGGTTTCGGAGACCGCGTGGTGGCCGTCGTGAGCCGCAACGTCGTCGGCCGTGACCGCGTGGAGTGGTTCGAGAGCCGGCCGCTGTTCGGGTGGCGTGTACTCGTGCCGCGTACCAAAGACCAAGCCGGGGCCACCGTCGCCGGTCTCGCCCAGTACGGCGCGATCGGTGAGGTCGTGCCGACCATCAGCGTGGAGCCCCCGCGCACCCCACAGCAGATCCGCCGCGCCGTCACCGGGCTGGTCGAGGGCCGCTACCAGTGGGTGGTCTTCACGAGCGTCAACGCGGTGCGCGCCGTGCGTGAACGCCTCGAGGAGGTCGGGCTCGACAGCCGGGCGCTCGCGGGCGTGAAGGTGGCCTCCGTAGGCGAGGTGACGACGACCGCGCTGCGCGACTGGGGTGTCGAACCCGATCTAATGCCCGAAAGCGACCACAGCAGCAAGGGCCTCGTGGCGACGTGGCCCGCCTACGACGCCGAGCTCGACCCGATCAACCGCGTCTTCCTGCCGCGCGCCGACATCGCGACCGAGACCTTGGTCGGGGGACTGCGCGAACTCGGCTGGGATCCGGAAGACGTGACGGCCTACCGCACCGTCCGCGCGGCGCCTCCGCCCGCGCCCGTGCGCGAGGCGATCAAGAAGGGCCACTTCGACGCGGTGCTGTTCACGTCTGGATCCACCGTGCGCAACCTCGTCGGCATCGCGGGCAAACCGCACCCGTCGACGGTGGTGGCGTGCATCGGCACCGCAACGGCACGCACTGCCGAAGACCTGGGCCTGCACGTGTCGGTGATCGCGCCGATCGCCAACTCCGAGGCCCTCGTCGAGGCGCTCGCCGCCCACGGCCGCGAGCGGCAGGCACAGGCTCGCGCGGAGGGGCGCCCGATCACGCGCCCCAGCCAGCGCAAAGAGCCGTCTCGTCGGGCCTGAGGGTCCTCGTATAGCCAGCAGACCCAGTAGGCCCAGCACGCCTGTCCGGTAACCTGCGGGTCAGTACGGGCACCGTAGGGGGCCGACCGATTCGAGCAGGGGGACGACCATGCCGCACGAGAGCGCGCCCGCAACCGGATTCTCCGCAGGCAGGCGTCGCCCGCGACGGCTGCGCTCGACCCCGGCGATGCGCCGCCTCGTGGCCCAGACACGGCTCGATCCGGCCCAGTTCATCCTTCCGGTGTTCGTCGCGGAGGGGGCGAGCGAGCCCGCTCCGATCGGCTCGATGCCGGGTGTGGTGCAGCACAGTATGGATTCGCTCGTCGCCGAGGCCCGGGCCGCGGCGAGTGCCGGACTGGGCGGATTCATGATCTTCGGTGTGCCCACCAGCAAGGATGCGGTCGGCAGCGGAGCCGACGACCCCGACGGCATCGTCAACGTCGCTCTCGCCCGCGTGCGAGAGGCAGTGGGTGACGACCTCCTCGTGATGGCCGACCTGTGCCTCGACGAGTTCACCGACCACGGGCACTGCGGCGTGCTCGGCACCGACGCCGCAGGACGGACCGTCGTCGATAACGACGCGACTCTGGAGCGCTACGCGGCGATGGCGGTGGCGCAGGCGAAGGCCGGTGCGCACGTGGTCGGGCCGAGCGGCATGATGGACGGCCAGGTCGCGGTGGTGCGCGACGCGCTCGACGGCGCCGGGTACGACGATGTCGTGATTCTGGCCTACTCGGCCAAGTACGCCTCCGCGTTCTACGGCCCGTTCCGCGAGGCCGTCGCGTCGTCTCTGAGCGGTGACCGCAAGACGTACCAGCAGGACCCGGCGAACCTCGACGAGGCGCTGGTCGAGGTGCAGCTCGACGTGGAGGAGGGGGCCGACATCGTCATGGTCAAGCCCGCTCTGCCCTACCTCGACGTGCTCACACACGTCGCGAACAGCGTGAACGTGCCCGTGTGCGCCTACCAGGTGTCGGGGGAGTACGCGATGATCGAGGCCGCCGCGGCGAACGGTTGGATCGAGCGTGACCGGGCGATTCTCGAAACGCTCACGTCGATCCATCGCGCGGGTGCCTCGTCGGTGCTGACCTATTACGCGCTCGAGGCAGCGCGGCTCCTCGGACGTTAAAGCTGCCACTGGCAACCAGCTCGGCAGCTCTGACCAGGACGTCTGTCACGGAAGGCGCCTTTGTGCTGCTCCGTCCTGCGATACTTGTACGCATGGGTGAGTTCGCAGCGGAGCGGGTCTCCGAGGAGGGGACGCAGTGGCTGACGCAGGAGCAGCAGGTGGCCTGGCGTGCGCTACTACGCGGTACGAGCTCCCTGATGTCCGCTCTCGACGCCGACCTGCAGCCCCACGGGGTTTCTCTGTCGGAGTACGAGATTCTCGCGATGCTCTCCGAACAGCCCGCGCGCACCACACGCATGTCGGCTCTCGCGGAGATGGTCTCGCAGTCGCGGTCGCGCCTCACCCACGCCGCCAATCGCCTGGAGCGCAGGGGCTGGGTTGCCCGTCAACGCTCCGAGCACGACGGTCGCGGTGTGCTGCTGTCGTTGACCGAGGCAGGGCATGTGGCCGTGCAGCAGCTCGCGCCGGTACACCTCGAGAGTGTGCGCGCCCGCGTGGTCGACCTGATGAGCGACGAGGACTTCGTCAATCTGGGCCGCGCGATGCGGGTGATCGCCGACGCGATGGGTCCTTCGGCGCAGGGCCCGACGGTGCCGGGGGCGCAGTCGGTCGAGACCGTCTGAGCGGGATCCGACACTGTCGGTGAGGTGCGGCATGATGGGCCCATGCCTTACCCGATGAATGCGCCGGCCTCCGAACGTCTTCTCGAGCGAGCCTCGGCGGTGATTCCGGGCGGGGTGAACTCGCCGGTCCGGGCGTTCCGGGCTGTGGGTGGCGTTCCGCGGTTCATGGCGTCGGCGCAAGGCCCGTGGCTCAAAGATGCTGACGGGCGCTCCTATGTCGACCTCGTCGGGTCGTGGGGGCCGATGATTCTCGGGCACGCCCATCCCGATGTGCTGGCCGCCGTGACCGGGGCCGCGCAGAAGGGGTTCAGCTTCGGCACGCCGAGCGAGAACGAGGTGGCGCTGGCCGAAGAGATCGTCGCGCGTATCGAGCCTGTCGAGCAGGTTCGGCTGGTCAACAGCGGCACCGAAGCGACGATGAGCGCTGTTCGCTTGGCCCGCGGGGTCACCGGGCGGGCGGCCGTCGTCAAGTTCGCGGGTTGCTACCACGGCCACGTCGACGCGCTGCTGGCGCACGCGGGCAGCGGTGTCGCCACGTTCGGGCTGCCCGACTCCGCAGGGGTTCCGGCCTCCGCCGCGGGCGAGACGATCGTGTTGCCCTACAACGACGTCGACGCGCTGCGGGCCGCGTTCGCCGAGCACGGAGAACGGGTCGCGTGCCTCATCACCGAAGCCTGCCCGGGCAACATGGGCGTCGTGCCTCCCGCGCCGGGCTTCACGGCCGAGTTGCGGCGCATCACGCGCGAATACGGCGCTCTGCTGATCAGCGACGAGGTGATGACCGGGTTCAGGTGCAGTCCGGCCGGCTGGTACGGGCTCGAGGGGCCGTACGACGACGGGGCGCCCGACCTGTTCACGTTCGGCAAGGTGATGGGCGGCGGGTTCCCGACCGCGGCTTTCGGAGGCCGCGCCGAGCACATGGAGCTGCTGGCCCCCTCCGGGCCCGTCTACCAAGCGGGCACGTTGTCGGGTAACCCGGTCGCCTCGGCCGCGGGCCTGGCCACGCTGCGGGCCTGCACGCCGGAGGTGTACGAGAAGCTGCAGGACGTGGCCGAGCGGATCGCAGGGGCCGCCGAGGCGGCGCTGAGCCAAGCGGGCGTGCCGCACCGGGTGCAGTGGGCCGGAAGCATGTTCAGCATCTTCTTCCGCGAGGGCGCCGTGACGAATTACGACGACGCCCGCGACCAGAACACCGAGGCGTTCACCGCGTTCTTCCACAGCCTGCTCGCCGACGGTGTGCACCTGCCGCCTTCGGCATTCGAGACCTGGTTCGTCAGCGCCGCACACGACGAGACCGCCGTCTCGCATGTCACCGAGGCCCTGCCGGCCGCAGCGCGTGCCGCTGCCGAGGCAGCCGGGCTCTGACCTGCGCCTCTGGCACCGACCGATACAAGAAT
This sequence comes from Dermatophilus congolensis, assembly GCA_030538115.1. Taxonomy (GTDB): domain Bacteria; phylum Actinomycetota; class Actinomycetes; order Actinomycetales; family Dermatophilaceae; genus Dermatophilus; species Dermatophilus congolensis_B. The sequence continues at coordinate 26,110 of JAUNUP010000018.1, forward strand.
GCGAGGCTGTCCCGATGAGCGCCGCCCCCACTGACAAGCAGGTCACCGTTCACCTGCTCCGGCACGGCGAGGTCGAGAACCCGAAGAAGATCCTCTACGGTCGCCTGCCCGGCTACCACCTCTCCGAGCGTGGCCGCGCGATGGCAGACCTGGCGGCCAAGGCGCTCGCCCACCTGCCGGTGGGGCTGGTCGTCGCGTCGCCGCTCGAGCGCGCGCAAGAGACCGCGGCTCCCATCGCGGCCGTTCACGAGCTGCCGATCTACACCGACCCGCGGATCATCGAGGCGGGCAACCAGTTCGAAGGCCGGCGCTTCGGGCACGGAGACGGCTCGCCCGCGCGCCCCTCCAACTGGCTGCTGCTCCGTAACCCGTTCCGGCCCTCGTGGGGTGAGCCGTACACGGCGATCGTGGCCCGCATGTCGGAGGCGCTGCTGGCGGCCGCCGACGCGTCGCGTCGCCTCGCGGGCGGACGTGACGTCGTGGCGGTCTCGCATCAACTACCGATCTGGACGATCAGGTCGCATTACGAGGGCCGCCGTCTCTGGCACGACCCGCGCGACCGCGAATGCGGGCTCGCCTCGCTGACGAGCTTCACGTTCTCCGGAGACCGCCTCACGGCGATCGCGTACAGCGAGCCGGCCGCGAGCCTGTATCAGGGAGTGAGTCAGGTGCCTGGCGCATGAGTCTGAAACGACGATTCGCGGCGGCGGCACTGGCCGTGGCCGTACTCGCCGGCGGTGCCGCCTGCGGCGACGGGGGCAACACGATCGCCGACCAGGCGAAGCGTGGCGACGACCTGGGCTATGTCGCGGGAGACGGAACCGTGCAGCAGCTCGCCCCGGACCAGCGTCGCGCGGCGATCTCGCTGCAGGGCACGACACTCGACGGCACACCCTGGGACCTCGCCGAACAGCGCGGAAAGGTGGTCGTGCTCAACGTCTGGGGCTCGTGGTGCCAGCCGTGCGAGGCGGAGGCACCGCACCTCGAGACCGCTCACGTGAAGTACGCGACCGACGACACGGTCGAGTTCATGGGCATCGACGTGGGGGAGGGCCCCGAAACCGGCGCCGCGGCCGCCGAACGCTGGGGGCTGACCTACCCGTCGCTCTCCGACCCCGAGCGCCTGCTCGCGAGCTCGCTCGACGGGCTCGCCAACGCGACGCCGTCGACACTGGTGGTCGACAAGGAGGGCCGCATCGCGGCTCGCATCTCGGGTGCCGTGACCAGCCCGGCCACACTCACCGCCCTCATCGACGACGTCGCGGCGCAGGGCTGAGGGGCTTCGATCTCGATGTCGACTGCGGTCTCTGGCGTGATGGGTGTGGTGGCGGACGGCAACCTGCTGCTGGCCACCGTCGTGGCGTTGGCGGCGGGAGTCGTCTCGTTCGCCTCCCCGTGTGTGCTGCCTCTGGTGCCAGGCTTTCTCGGGTACGTCACCGGTATGGGGCAGGCGCCGAGCACAGGTGGCGCGGCGAAGCGGGGCCTCGACGAACGCTCGCGCACGATGCTCGGCGCGGTGCTGTTCGTACTCGGGTTCAGCGCCGTGTTCATCGTCGGCACGCTGCTCGCCTCGGCCGCCGGCGCGGCCCTGCGTGACTACGCCTCCGTGCTCACCCGCGTCGGCGGGGTGCTGGTCATCGTGCTCGCACTCGTCTTTCTCGGAGTCGGTGCGCAGTGGACGTTCACGCCCCGCTGGAAGCCCAAGGCAGGCCTCGCGGGGGCCCCGGTGCTGGGTGTGGTGTTCGGCATCGGTTGGGCGCCGTGCATGGGGCCGACCTATGCGGTGATCTACGCGCTGGCCACCAACCTCGCGGGCGACTCCGGCCTCATCGCGCGCGGTGCCGTGCTCGGGGTGGCCTACTGCCTCGGCCTCGGCATCCCGTTCATCCTCATTGCCGGCGGGTGGGCCAAGGCGATGAACGCCTCCGCCTGGTTGCGCCGTCATCAGCGCGCGGTGCACATCGCGGGCGGGCTGTTGCTGCTCGCCGTCGGTCTGCTGCTCGTCTCCGGGGCGTGGGACGTGCTCGTGCGCCAGATCCAGACCGCCCTCGTCAGCCAGTTCCGGACGGTGTTGTGACGTGACCGATGTGCATACGCGCGAGCAAGCGGAGGCCGGGTCTGCGCCCGAGCCGCTGAGGGGGCCGAAGCTCGGACCGGTCGGTTGGGCGCGGTTCATCTGGCGCCAGCTCACCAGCATGCGCACGGCCTTGTTCTTGCTGCTGCTCGTCGCCATCGCAGCCATCCCGGGGTCGATCCTGCCGCAGCGCACGATCAACCCGCCTGCGGTCGCCGAGTTCATGACCGACAACCCCGGCATCTCGCCGTGGCTGGACCGCCTCGGCATGTTCGAGGTGTTCATCTCGCCGTGGTTCTCGGCGATCTATCTGCTGCTCGTGCTGTCGCTGATCGGGTGCATCATCCCGCGCATCGCGGTGCACGTGCGGGCTCTGCGCGGGCTGCCTCCTCGCACACCGCGGCGGCTCGAGCGGCTGCCGGCATTCGCCGCGTTCGACCTCGACGTGCCCGAAGCGACCGCTCTCGGCCGCGCAGAAGAGATGCTCAAGGGGGCCCGGTTCAGGATCCGGCCCGACGACCTCGAACCCGACGACCGGTCGGTCTCGGCAGAAGGCGGCCATCTGCGCGAGACCGGCAACATCGCCTTTCACCTCGGTCTCGTCGTCGTGATCGTCGCCCTGGCCTGGGGCTACCTCATGGGCTGGAAGGCCGACCGGGTGGTGCCGGTGGGGCAGTCGTTCGCGAACGCGGTCTCCAGTTACGACACGTTCTTGCCCGGCCCGTGGGTCGACCCGAACTCGCTGGACCCGTTCACCGTTCGTATCGACTCGCTCGACGTGCGGTTCAACCGGGAGCCGGGCTCGGCGCAATTCGGCGAGGCGCGCGACTTCTCGGTGCAGACCACCGTGACCGAACCGGGGCAGCCGCCCTCGCAACGCGAGCTGCGCGTCAACGGGCCGCTGCACTTCGGTGACGCATCGGTCTTCCTGCTCGGCAACGGGTACGCGCCGACGATCACGGTGCGCGACGCGGGCGGCAAGGTTCTGTACCGGCAGCCCACGCCGTTCCTACCGAACGACGGTGTCTACACCTCCACCGGCGCCATCAAGGTGGTCGGTGCGCAGCCCGAACAACTGGGTTTCACAGGCGTATTCCTGCCTACCGCGGTGCTCGCGGAGGAGGGGCCGGTCTCGATGTTCCCCGACCTCGGCGACCCTGCGCTCGTGTTGACGATGTACGAGGGTGAGCTGTTCGCGGGCGGGCCCCAGTCGGTGTACTCGCTCGACACGGCCCGCATGGCCGAGGTGAAGAAGGCCGACGGTGAGCCTCTGCGCATCTGGCTCACTCCAGGGGCAACTGTCGAACTGCCCGACGGGCGCGGCTCGATCTCGATGGACAGCGAGATCACCCGGTGGGCGGGTGTCTCCACCCGATACGACCCGGGCAAGACGTTGGCTCTGGTCAGCTCGTTGTTCACGCTCGGTGGCCTCGTGCTCAGCCTCACCGTGCGGCGTCGGCGCGTGTTCGTGCGGGTCACACCGACCGACCCGGAGCGGCCCGACGTGCCGCGCCAGGTGCAGGTCGCCGGGCTCGCTCGCGGCGAAGACCCGCTACTGCAGGACGCGATCGACGATTTCGCGGGACGACTGAAGGCGTCGCTCAACTCGGCTGCAGGCGACGCCAACGCCTAGTCTGGGACGAAGCCCGCTGCGGCCGGTCCACGCACACTGAGAACACGGTCGGTGCGCGGCCATCGCACGAGAAGAAGTAGGCAGGATGACGAGCGAACAACTCGCGGTAGTTTCGAACTACGCCCTCTACGGCGCCATGGGCATGCTCGCGTTGGCGATGGTCGCGTACGCGGTATTCCTCGGTGTCGCACGCTCGCAGGCCCGCATCGGCCACGCGACCGGGCGGGTCGATGACCGCGTGCTCGTCGGCGCCTCCACGACCTCCGAATACAACGCTCCGGCGAGGCCTGGGGCGACGCTCGGAGGCGGGCTGGCCGAGGGAGCCGCTGCCGGTATCGACGCGCTGGGCGCACCGCAGGCAGAGCGCACCGATGCCCGCTCCGGCGCGGTGGCCACCACTCTGGCCTGGCTGGGCACGATGCTGCTGCTCGCCTCCATCGTGCTGCGCGGTGTATCGGTGAGCCGGGCACCGGTGAGCAACATGTTCGAGTTCGCCGTCGCGGGCGCGTTTCTCGTGATGGCCGTGTTCTTGCTTCTCGGCATGAAGCGGCCGCTGAAGTGGCTGGGCATCTTCGTCGTCACGCCCGTGCTGCTGATTCTGGGCCTGGCGATCACCGTCTGGTACACCGAGGCCTCCGAGCTGGTGCCGTCGCTGAAGAGCACCTGGCTCGTCATCCACGTTCCCGTCGCGATTCTCGCCTCCGCGCTGTTCACGATCGCGTTCGTCGTGCTGCTGATCCACCTGGTCAAGGCCCGCCACGAGGCGCGTCAGGCCGCCGCCGGCCGTGACGCAGTGCCGAGCCTGCTCGACACCCTGCCCAGCGCCTCCGCACTCGACCGGGCCTCGTACGCCCTGCACATCGCCGCGTTCCCGCTGTGGACGTTCACGCTCATCGCCGGCGCCATCTGGGGCCAGCAGGCCTGGGGCACGTACTGGAGCTGGGACCCGAAGGAAGTGTGGACCTTCGTCATCTGGGTCATCTACGCCGCCTACCTGCACTCGCGTGCCACCAGCGGGTGGAGCCTGCGTCGCAGCAACGTCATCGCCGCGGTCGGCTACGTCGCGATCGTCGCCAATTTCACCATCGTCAACATGTATTTCCCTGGAATGCACTCGTACTCGGGACTGTGATTGCCATGCGCGCCTCTATCGCCTATTCGCTCGCCCGCCTCGGGGTCTTCGCCGCGTGTCTGGGCCTCGGCTGGCTCGTCGGTCTGCGTGACCCGCTGGTGCTGCTGCTCGTGGCCGCCACGGTGTCGATGCTGCTCTCGCTGTTCTTCCTCGCGCGCCTGCGCGACAAGTTCAGCGTCGACGTGGCCAACCGCATCGAAGAGCGCCGCAGCCGCAAGCACACGGATGAGCCCGCGGCTGCGCGTGGCAAGCACACTCCGTCGCGCTCGACCACCGCAGACGCCGAGGTCGAAGACGAAGAGGCCGACAGCTTCCGCTGATCGACGCGTCGTTTGTGGTCGGCTTACTCAGCCGACGATGGGCAGACGCAACAACGCCATGCCGAGGGCGAGCACGACTCCGTAGATCAGCGTGAACCGGCCGGTGCGGCCGAGCACGGCGATCAGGTCGGGGCCGGTCGCGCCCGCGAGCACCGAGCGGACCGACGGCACGATGTAGGCGAAGGTCACCAGGGCCAGCCAGGCGCCGGGGTGAAAGAAGCCCGCGATCAGCGCACACACGGCCGGGATCGCGATGAGGGCCACGAAGGCGAGGCGCGCCTTGCGGTCTCCGAGACGCACGGCCAGGGTGTTCTTGCCGACCCGCGTGTCGGAGGGGATGTCGCGCACGTTGTTGACCATGAGAAGCGCGCACGAGAGGCTGCCGGCTCCCACGGCCCCCGCGATGGAGGCGGGCGTCAGGTAGAGCGCCTGCGTGTACGTGGTGCCGAGGGTGGCGACGAGGCCGAAGAAGACGAAGACCATCACTTCGCCGAGGCCCATGTAACCGTAGGGGCGCTTGCCGCCGGTGTAGTACCAGGCGGCGACGATGGCGGCGAGGCCGATGACCAGCATCCACAGGGTGTCGGCAATGGCCAGCAGCGCGAGGCCGAACAGCGCCGCGATGCCGAAGCACCCGAAGGCGGCGGCCTTGACGGTGGCTGGAGCGGCGAAGCCCTGGCCGACCAGTCGCACCGGCCCGACACGGTGTTCAGTCTCGTCGGTGCCGCGAATGCCGTCGGAATAGTCGTTGGCGTAGTTCACGCCGACCTGCAGAAACAGAGCCACCATCATGGCCAGCAGTCCGAGGCCGATGATGCCCTGCTCGACCGCGTAGGCGGCTCCCGTGCCGATGATGACCGGGGTCACCGCAGCGGGCAGCGTGCGAGGGCGGGCACCCTCGATCCATTGTTCGACTGTCGCCATGGTGCTTTGTCAGTTCCTCAGGTGTTTCGTGACTGCCGCGTGCGCCGGGCCGTGACCCTCTCGGGCTCGTAGGCCCTACAAGCCGCGCAGGAAGTCGGGGTCGTCGTCAGGGCCGATGGGCCCGCGAGGCTGCGGGGGGCGAGGGTTGATGGGCCTACCCGCGAAGTACCAGGCGCCCGCACCGACGATCGGGAAGAAGCAGATCAGCAGCGCCCAGAAGATCTTCGGCAGGCTGCGCACCTTGTCGTCCTCGGTCTGGAGACAGTCGACCAGCGTGTAGATCGTGAACGCGATGAGGAGCAGGGTTCCGAATACCCTCAGCATGTCGTCCTCCTCACGTGGCGTCTGAACGACCATTCTTTCACGCCTGTGCAAAACGGCCAGACACGGGCGTCACTCGTGGGCGTGACCCTCGGCACCCAGCAGGCGGCGGAGGGCGTCGCGGTCAGGTTTTCCCGGCCCGCGCAGGGGCAGCATGGGTATCACCTTGATGCGGCGCGGTAGGGCGTGCGCGGGTAGTACGGCTCGGGCCGCGTCGAGCAGCGCGGGCAGGGTGGCCGTGAACTGCGCGATGGCCTCGTTGGGATGCTCGCAGGGGCGGGGCACGAAGACGGCGCCCACGCATTCTCCCCACTCGGCATCGGGCACACCGACCACGGTCATGCTCGTGCCGTCGGGGAGCAGCGGCTCGAAGGCTCGCTCGACATCGCGAGGCAGGACCTTGAGGCCGCCGGTGATCACGACATCGTCGACCCTGCCGTCGATGACCAGGCGATCGTGGTCGAAGTGCCCGAGGTCGTCGGTGCGGAACCAACGGGTGCCGCCTGCGGTGGCATCGGGACTCGTGGTGAACACGCCCGAATCCGTGACGCCCCCGTCGACGAGGTAGCCGTGGGCAACGGGAGCGCCGCCGAGGTGCACGCGTCCGTCCTCCAATCGCACCTGAACTCCGGACAGCGGGCGGCCGTCGTATACGCATCCGCCGCAGGTCTCGCTCATGCCGTAGGTGGTCACGACGGGCACGCCGTGCGCGCGGGCGCGTTCGAGCACGTCGCGGCTGGTCGCGGCCCCGCCGACGAGAATGCCGTCGACTCCGCGCAGGGCCGCGATGCCGTCGTTCGTCGCGAGCAGGCGCACGAGCTGGGTCGGAACGAGCGACGTGTACCGCCGCACCCCGGGGTTGTGCTCACGCGCCGCGGCCACCGCGTCGGCCAGGTGGTAGGGCGCGAACGTCGAATGCCGCTCGACCGGCACCGGCTCGTGGCCGGCGGCGAGGCTGCGCAGCAGCACCTGCAGGCCCGCGATGTGGTGCGGCGGCAGTGCGAGCAACCAGACTCCTGGTCCGCCGAGCAGCTCGTGGGTGGCATCGGCCGATGCGCGCAATGCCGCCGCGGACAGGACCGCGAGCTTGGGATTACCGGTCGAACCCGAGGTGCCGATCGCCACCGCCGCGTCGTCGGGTGCGCCCTCTACCCGATCGGGGAGGTGGGCCGGTGCCGTGCCCTCGGCGTGCGGTACGAGCAGCGGACCCTCTCCGTGCAGCGCACGGAGGAGTGCCGGTAGCGCCTGCAGCGCGGCGGGCCCTGCGCGCAGAGCCAGAGGGGTGACCAGCATCGGGTCAGCGTATCGCCCGCGCGTTCGCAGAGTTACCGGCCAGCGCCTCGCGGGCGTCGGTGCACATGGTCGCGAGCGGGGCCGGCAGGACGAACATCGCGCGCCCCAGGCGTGTGCGTTTGAGGGCGTACTCGACTGCGATGCAACCGAGCACGACCACGGCCGAGGCGAGGAGCGGGTAGGCGAGGTGCAACGTCGAGTCGCCGACGACCACAGCTCCCACACCAGCCAGCGGACCCATGAGCAGGAGGTTCAGAACGGTCGCCATCGGGATGTGCAGTACATAGATGCCGAGCGTGTGCCGGCCGATGTAGGTGCCGATCGACGCGTACAACGGCACGCGCGTGAGGATGCCGATGAATCCGACCGCAGCCAGGCCCATGAGCACGAACAGGCCGACCATCCAGGTCGCGCTGATCGGATCGAGAGCCGTGGGGCTCATCAGGCGGCTCATGCCGATCTGCTGGAACACGGCCCAGCTCGCCACCGCGGCCACCAATGTGCTCAGGGGGCTTGCGGCCATGTGGCGCAGCACCCGACCTCCGTACACGCCGAGACCGAAGAACAGGGCGTACGTGAGGGAGCGGGTCCACAGTGAGCTCTCGACGGTCCACAGGTAGGCGCTCGCGAGGTGCAGCGCGAACAGGCCGCCGAGGATGATCGCCGGGGGGACGCGACGCAGGGCCGTGAACGCCACGATGTAGCAGGCCAGCGCGAATACGTACCAGAGGTAGGTGTTGGGAGCCCAGAGCTGCTGGATCCACAGGTCGACCGAGGCGACCTTGTGCGGCGCCGGGTAGTCACCGGGCAGGAGCAGGATGAAGACCCCGTAGGCAGCCAGCCACACCGCGTAGAGGTAGTAGTTGCTGACCGCGCCTTCGATGGCCTTGCCGCCGCGGAAGCCGCGCCGGATCTTGCCCGCCGCGAGCAGGCCGGAGAGGGCGAAGAGCAGCGGCATGCGCACGACAGAGAGGATCTGGTTGATTCGGTCCCAGCGGCCAGCCATGTCGCCCTCGGCCCAGTCCATGAGGTAGTAGTGGCCGATCGTCACGTGAAAGACGACCACCAGCACCACTGCGACGGCGCGGGAGGCGTCGATCCACGGAACTCGCTGGGTCTGTCGTGCGGCGGTCTGCGTGCCCGTCGCGCCGCTGGCCGGGCGCGTGGGCCGTTCGATGGAGGAGGGGAGGGAGAGTCGGGGCAGGGGGCGTGTATCGCCCTCCGCGTGGCGCAGTACAACCGCCAATGTCATCTCCCGTCGTGGCTCGTCACAGATACGGCGCGCCACGCTGCACGTCTTTACACTCAACCATAACGGAGACGGACGGAACTTATATCACCAAACGACTTATTGCGCAGTCGCGTGTGTTCCGCTCAAGGTCGCAGCGTTGAAGCCGACCTCCCGGCATGTCTCACCGAGGCCCGCTCCCGTGTCGAGTGCTACGCGTCACATGACAACCCGGCTGGTGCGCCATCACCTCCAATGACAACCGCCCGGCCTGGGCGAGACGTGTCACGCCCCTGTCCGTAGCCTGTGAACGGCAGGTCAGAAGTACCAGGGGAAGGGGCTCCAGTCGGGGTCGCGCTTTTCGAGGAACTGGTCTCGGCCCTCTACCGCTTCGTCGGTCATGTAGGCGAGGCGGGTGGCTTCGCCGGCGAAGACCTGCTGGCCCATGAGGCCGTCGTCCACCAGGTTGAACGCGAACTTGAGCATGCGCTGGGCCTGCGGGGACTTGCCCATGATCTCGGCTGCGACCTCCAGGGCCGTCGACTCCAACTCCGCGTGGTCGGCGACGATGTTCACCGCGCCCATGCGGTGCATGTCGTCGGCCGAGTAGGTGCGGCCGAGGAAGAAGATCTCGCGGGCGAACTTCTGGCCCACCATGCGCGCGAGGTAGGCGGAGCCGTAGCCGGCGTCGAAACTGCCCACGTCGGCGTCGGTCTGCTTGAACCGGGCGTGCTCTCGGGAGGCGATGGTCAGGTCGCTCACCACGTGCAGCGAGTGACCGCCTCCGGCAGCCCAGCCTCCGACCACTGCGACGACGACCTTGGGCATCGTGCGGATGAGCCGCTGCACCTCGAGGATGTGCAGGCGCCCGCCCTCCGCCTTGACCCGGGCCTCGTCTACGCCTGCGGCCGTCGAATCCACCGCATCGGTTTTTCCGCCCTGCTCACCGACGCCCATGGCTGCGTCGGTCGCGTACTGGTAGCCGCTGCGACCGCGGATGCGCTGGTCGCCTCCGGTGCAGAAGGCCCACTTGCCCGCGGCGCCGTTGCCCTCGGGGCCGGGGCCGTTGCCGGTCAGAAGCACGACGCCCACGTCGGGGCTGCGGCGCGCGTGGTCGAGCACCCGGTACAGCTCGTCGACCGTGTGCGGCCGGAACGCGTTGAGAACCTCGGGCCGGTCGAACGCCACCCGCACCGCGCCGAGGCTGCGCCCAGGCACCGGGCCGGGCAGCACACACCGGTGGTACGTGATGTCGGTGAGATCGCCGAAGCCGGGCACCTCCGCCCAGGCCGCGGGATCGAAGGTCTCGGAGATGGGGTGCGCGTTCACCCTCCACACCCTATGGCCAGGACCCCCTTTGCTGACTTCCCGAGGGGCAAAGCGCTGCACGTCAGGGGATGTGGTGTCGATAGGCACGAGGAGAACCGCCACTGCCGGGTCGGTTCCGCCTGTTCTGGAGGGTGAGCCATGCACCGACGGATCCTTGTCGTCCCGACTGGTCAGCGGGAGTCCGTCACCTCGGTGTGCCTGGGGCTCGTCGGCGCCATCGGTGAGTCCGGAAACGACGTCGGTTACGCCAAGCCGATCGCGCAGCACCTCGCAGACGGTGCCGAGGACCAATCGATCGACGTCTTCCGCATGGTCACCTCGCTGCGGCCGCCCGCCTCCCTGTCGGCCGCGCACGTCATGGAGGTGCTCGCCACCGGAGCGATGGACACGCTCATGGCCGAGGTGCTCGCCCAGCTCGACGACACGATCTCGTCGCGCGACACGATGGTGATCGAAGGCCTCGCGCCGCTGCGCGAATCGGTGATCACCGGGCAGCTCAACCGCGAGCTCGCGACCTCGCTCGACGCCGATGTGCTGCTGGTCGCCTCCGCTCGCACGTTCGGTATCGACTCCGCGCTGGAGCAGGCCGTCATGACCGCGCGGTCGTACCGCGACCGGCACGTCGACCGCGTGATCGGAGTCGTGCTCGAGGGCTTCACCCAGGAGGAGGCCGACCAGGTCGACGCTATCCGCGTCCGGTTCGCCGAACGGGGCCTGCGGCTCGTGGCCGCTGTCGAGAACAGCCGCGAACTCTCCCGCATCCGGGTCGGTGACCTGGCCCGCGAGCTGCGCCTCGAGGTCGTCTCGCCCGGCGACCTGAACCGCCGTATCAAGGGCACGATCGTCGCCGCCCAGGCAGTGCCCGGATTCCTCGACTACCTCACTCCCGGCCGTCTCGTCATCGTGCCGGGTGACCGGCACGAGGTGCTCATGGCCAGCGCCCTCGCGGAGATGCGCGGTCGCCCGCTCGGTGCGGTGCTGCTCACCGCCGGGGTCACGCCTCCGCCGCAGGTGCTCGACCTTGTCGGGCCTGCGCTGGAACTCGGGCTGCCGATGCTCGCGACCGATGCCCTGACCTACCAGGTGGCCGCTGACGTGCACGCCCTCGACGTGCAGATCCCCGCCGACGACGAGGAGCGCGCCGCCGGGATCATGCGGCGCTACGCCGAGGCCTTCGACCCCGGGTGGCTCGGCGACATCATCCGCACCAGTCGACCGCAGCGGATCACGACGGCCCAGATCCGCGCCAACGCCTTCCGCGCTCTTGCCGGCGGCCGGTTCACGGTGGCGCTCGCCGGGCCGATGACCGGCGCCTGGATCCAAGCCGCCGACTCCCTCGACTCCCTCGGCCTGGTCAGGTCGGTGTTCGTCGACGCGCCGGAGAACCTGGCCACCGTCGCCCGCGATGCCGGAGTGGCCGCGCCCCAGAACGTGCGGATCGCCGACCCGTCGATGCCCGCCTCAGACCTCGCCGCGGTTCTCGCCGAACGGCGTGGCTGCAGCGAACAGGAGGCCGCGGAGGCGCTGACCGACCCGCTGACCAGGGCTCTCACGATGCTCGCTGCGGGCACGGTCGACGCGGTGATCGGTGACGAGGTGGCACCCGGCTCGCGCCTGCTCACCCTGGCCGACGAGATCATCGGCCGCCGCGCAGACATCCCCGGACTCACTTCCGCGAACGTACTGCTGGGCGCGGACGAGGTCGTCGTCTACGCGGATTGCGCGCTCAACGAGATGCCAGCCGCCGACGCGCTCGCCGCGATTGCCGAGTTGGCCTCCGAAGGCGCGGCGGCCGTCGGAGTCGAACCCAAGATCGCGTTCATCAGCCAGGGCCGAGGTGTGTCAGTGGAGGACGGCGTGGAGCAGCGGATCCGCGACGCCGTCGGCGTGCTCGCCGCCAAGCGCCCCGACCTCGACGTCGACGGGCCGTTCGAGTTCGAGGCCGCGGTCAGCCCCGAACGCGCCCGGGCGCTGAGCCTCGACGGCGAGGTCGCCGGTCGTGCGAACGTCTGCGTCTTCCCCGACCGGCGCTCCGCCCAGACGATGTTCACGGCGATGCAGCGCAGCACGGGAGCCTCGCAGATCGGCCCGCTCGTGCACGGCTTTCTCAAGACCGTCAACGCCGTGCCGGCCGGAGCGTCGACGGAGGAGATCATCGACCTCATCGGCCTCACAGCCCTGCAGGCCGCCCGCATCTGAGCGGCGTCGGCCGCGCAAGAATGGGCGCATGACGCCGACGCTGCCTGAACTGCTCGCCTCCGCCCATGTGGTGCGGGTTCCGCTGCGGGTCCGGTTTCGGGGCGTGAGCGAGCGGGAGGCGCTGCTGCTGCACGGGCCCGCCGGCTGGGGGGAGTGGTCGCCGTTCGTCGAGTACCCATCGGCGGAGGCGGCCCGCTGGCTCAGCGCCGCGATCGAGGCGGCGTGGCATGGCTGGCCCGAGCCGGTGCGCGACCGCATCCCCGTGAACGCCACGGTTCCCGCCGTGGCTGCCGACGAGGTGGCCGGGGTGCTGGCCCGCTACGACGGGTGTGCGGCCGTGAAGGTCAAGGTCGCCGAGCGCGGTCAGAGCCTCGGCGACGACCTTGCTCGCGTCGCCGCGGTACGCGATGTCGTGGGGTGGCGCACGGCTGAGGGCTCTGCTCCGGTGTCGATACGTGTCGACGCCAACGGCGCGTGGTCGGTGGACGAGGCCCTCGGCGCACTCGCCCGGCTGGGGCGGTACGGCCTCGAATACGCCGAGCAGCCCTGCGCGACCGTCGACGAACTGGCGACCTTGCGCGTGCGGATGGCGAAGGGCGGCATCGAGATCCCCATCGCCGCGGACGAGTCGATCCGCAAAGCCGACGACCCGCTGCGGGTCGCCGAGGCGGAAGCCGCCGACCTCATGGTCGTCAAGGTCGCGCCGCTAGGTGGGGTACGTAACGCGATTCGGATCGCCGAGCAGGTCGGCTTGCCCGCCGTGGTGAGCAGCGCCCTCGACACGTCGGTCGGCATCCGCGCAGGTGTGGCGCTCGCGGCGGCCCTGCCGGAGCTGCCGTACGCCTGCGGGCTCGCGACGGTGGAGCTGCTCGACGGCGATGTGGCGGCCGAACGCCTCGTGCCCGGCGGCGGGGCGCTCCCGGTGCGGGACGTGGCCGCGAGCCCCGACCTGCTGGAGAGGTACGCGGCCCCGCCGGAGCGGCAGCAGTGGTGGCGAGAGCGCCTCGAGGCCGCGTACACCCATCTGCTGGAGACGGATTAGCGGGCTGCGCGCGTCCCGGGCGGGGCATGAGGCTGTCTGGCGATGTCGGTGCGCCGACGTAGGCTCGGGGGCATGCCGATACCCGAATTCGTCGTCGAACTGCGTCGCCATATGGGCAAGGCGCCGTTGTGGCTCATCGGGTCCACGGCAGTGATCGTGCGAGACGTGCCGGAGGCGGGGCCGATCACCTCCGGTGAGGTGCTTCTCGTGAAGCGTGCCGACAGCGGATCGTGGTCGCCGGTGACCGGCATCGTCGATCCGGGCGAAGACCCGCACGTCACGGCCGTGCGCGAGGCGCAGGAAGAAGCCAGTGTGCAGGCGCGGGTCGAGCGGCTCGTGTGGGTCTGCGCAGGCGGCCTGGTCACGTACGCCAACGGCGACCAGACCCGGTACCTCGACCACACGTTCCTATGTCACTGGGAGTCGGGTGAGCCCGCGGTCGGTGACGACGAGAACCTCGACGCCCGCTGGTTCCGCATCGGCGAGCTGCCGGAGATGGCACCCGCCTTCGCGCGCCGCATCGAGGTGGCCCTGAGTAGGCCCGAACAGACGATGCTCGGTCCCGGCCCTGACGGCATCCGCGAAGAGGACATCCGGTTCGGCAGCCCCCGCGACTAGCCCTCGCAGGGGGATCCAGGGAGGGCGAGCGGATCCCTGCAGGCCGCGGTTATCGTGAGATCACGCACTCGCGAACCGGATCAGGGGAGGTTCTGTGAGCCGAGACGACGATCTGAACCCCGACACGTGGCAGCAAGAAGGGGAACGGCGCGGAGGCCGGGCCGAGATGCCCGTCATCGGAGCGGGCGCGCCCGCCGAGACGGATTCGCCCACACCCCGGTCGACGCCGCCGTCGCCGACTCAGCCCACCTCGTCGTCTCCACAGACTCCACAGGGCCCCGCATCCGCGTCGCCGCAACCGACACGGCTCGAGACCTACCAGGCACCCATCCCTCCGCTTCAGGACACCCCCCGCAGCTTCACCCCGCCTCCGGCTCCGGAGCCGCCGACCCCGGCGCGGCCTCCCGCACCGCCGCCGACGCGGATAGGGGCGGTGAAGGTCGTGTTGGGGCTAGCGGTCGGGTTGCTCGTCATTGCAGGGCTGTTCTCAGGCCCGCCGGAGTCGCCACCCGAGACGTGGCCGGCTGGGGTCGTGTACAGCGACAGCATCATGTCCCGCCACGTGCAGGTCGTCGGTGCCAGCGCCGATCTCGAGATCGATGCCGTACCTGAGCAGAAGGGCGTCGCCATCCACACGCGAGGGGGCGGCACCTGTACGCCGACTGTCACACCGGTGGACAGGTCGGTGCGGATCGACGCGACCTGCAAGAGCGCCGGCTTCAAGATCGTCCTCCCCACCGGGAAGAACCTGTCGGTCACGACCGACTCGGGTGACGTCACGATCGACGGAAACTTCGGTGAGGTCGAGGGCACTTCGAAGTCGGGTGCCGTCGCGTTGCGCGCCCGCCCGGTGGCGGCGAGTGACTTCTCGTCGGTGGTGCTCACCTCCGAGAGTGGCAAGGTCACCTACCAGAGCCGTCCAGGCTGGTCAGGGCGAATCCGCCAGCTGACGCTGACCACCCAGAGCGGTGATGTCGACGTCTCTGCGGAGTCGGCAGACACGCTCTCTGTGCGCTCCACCAGTGGCGATGTGGGTGCCCGCATCACGCCGACCGTCGGGAGGGTGCTCATCGACACCACCTCCGGCGACGTCTCGGTCACGGGCGTCACGCGCGACCGGACGCTGATGCTCAGCTCTACCTGGGGGCGGATCAACAACAAGGTGACGGATGCCCGCGACGGGGCGGATGGCCAGGTGAGCGTGACGACGAAGTCGGGCGACATCGACATCCTCGGCGGGGCGAAGTAGACCACGTCGGACAAGCGATGAGGGCCGCGCCGCAGTTCGATTCGGCATGTCCAGGATCGGGACGACCTGCCGATTAGGGTTGGTGCACCCATCCGCGGACGGTGACAGGGAGGTTGCGTGAGTCGAGACAGTCACGAACCCGACGGGCATCACGCGCGCGATGGGAGCGAGGAGCAGCCCCACCGGCGCGGAGGTCGAGCCGAGATGCCGGTCATCGGCACCGGCACGCCTGCCGCGCGGCCCTCTGCGCCGCCCGGCCGTCCGGCGGACCCGGCGCCGCAAGCGCCTCCGTCCCCAGCCCCTGCCCCGACGCCGCGACCGGTGGAGCCCGAGACGTATCGCGCCCCGATCCCGCCTGTGCAAGACGCACAACGCGCGCCCCTGCCTCCCAGGGCTGGGCAATCCCCGACAAGCCCCGGCGGATCGTCGAAGAGGGCGCCGGTCGGACCGATGATGGGCTTCGGTATCGCGATGTTGATGTTCATCGGCCTGGCGTCGGCTCCCGAGGACGGGACCTCCGGCCTCACACCGGTGTTCGACGACGCATCTCTGCGGCCGACCAGCGTGAAGATCATCGCCCACGGCGCCGACCTGCAGATCGAGGCGCACAACCCCGAGGCCGGAGTGCACATCATCCGGAGCGGCGGCAACGACTGCGACCCCTGGATCAGCCGGCCGACACCCCAGACTCTCCAGGTCGAGGCCACGTGCCTGGACTCGCAATTCGAGGTCTCGGTGCCGGGCGGTACCGAGGTCTCGGTCGTCACAGAAACCGGAAACACAGCGCTGAGCGGCCGTTTCGCTGCGGTGGACGTCGTGGCCGAGTCGGGGTCGATCGAGTTCAACCCGGTCGTGGACGAGCCCGGCGATTCGCGCTCGGTGTCGTTGGTCACCGACAGTGGCGACGTGTCGTACTACGGCCTGGACGGGCGGCCGGGCAAGGCACAGAAGGTGAATCTGGCCACCGAGAGCGGGCAGATCCACGCGAACGCCGACGCGACAGAGGCGTTGACCGCGCGGTCCGTCAGCGGCGACGTGCAACTCGAGATCTCCGACGAGGTCGGGCGCGTCGACGTCCGCAGCAATTCCGGCGATGTCTCGGTGAGAGGCGTCTCGCCCGACCGAGCAGTGCGGCTTGCCTCCACCAGTGGCGAGATCACAAACGAGGCATCGGATCCCGTGAGCGAGAAGACGGGAGCGCCAGTGAACGTGACGACCTCGTCCGGCGATATCGATCTGGCGCCCCAGGCTCGCTAGACCCGCTGCACCCGCTAGAGCGGGCGTGGGCCGTGCCGGTTCGCGACCACCTCCAGGGGAGCGTCGAGTTCGGCGGGGGAGAGGCGTGGCCCGAGGCGGCCCGCTCCGGCGACGAGCACTGCGCCCAGCGCGAGCAGGGCGACGGGTGCACCGACGTGGCCGAGCATCCGCTCCATCGCGGGTAGGTAATAGGGGTACAGCGCCGGGATCACGATCGACAGCGAGTAGGCCGTGCCGTACGCAGTCGCGCGCACGGAGGTCGGGAAGCGCTCGTTGATATACGCCCCCACCGGGCCGTACGCGCACACCGTGACGATGTGTAGCGCGGCAGCCGCGAAGCCGGCCATCACCCAGCCGTGTGACGACGACGTGATCCACCACCACAAGGCCGGACCGGCGAGCAGCGCCAGCAGTCCCCAGACGACGAAGAAGCGGCGCCGGCCGATGCGCGACGACAGATGGCCGGTGAACGCCATGACGACGGCCTGCCCGATCGACGCGATCACCATCGCCGCCGACGCCTGGGTGGCCGTGAGGCCGACATCGGTGACCATGCGCCCGGTGAGCACGATCACGGTCATGTTCGTCATGATCCACAGCCCGCTCATCAGCGCGAACACCTGCCAGAACGGTCCGGCCCAGCAGCCGAAGAAGAGGTCGCGCAGACCGACCCGCGCGGGCCCCGCCATGTCGGGGGTGGGTGCGGCCGGTGCAGCCGGGCCAGGCGTGGGCCGGTGGAATTCGGGGGCGTCCGCGACGTGCCGCGTGTAGTACACGAGCATCGCGACGGAGGCGAGACCGCCCGCTGCGAACGACATCCGCCATCCCCACGCGGCGTACTCGGCGGGGCCGAGCCCGAGCAGCAGCCCGACCGTCACCGCTGCGATCGTCGCCTGCGCCCACGGCGCCATCGACATGATCAACCCGGAGGCCTTACCGCGCTCCCGAGGTCGCGACCACTCCATGGCCAGCGGGATCGCTGAGGTGTATTCGCCCGCGAGAAAGACGCCTCCGATGAACCGCAACGCGATGACCAGCGCCATCGACGCGGCCCCGATGCGGGTGTGGTCGGGGATCAGCGCGATCGCGAACGTGCACGCGGCCGTGCCGGCGATGGCCACGCGGGTGGTGGCGGTGCGACCGACGGCGTCGGAGATCCGCCCGAAGATCAGCGCCCCGACTGGCCGCCCGAGCAGCGTGGCCATGACGACGAACGCGACGCTCGACGCGATGGCGTTGGGTCCCGCGAGCGCGGGTAGCGCGGGGGCCAGTGCCGTGACCGGCAGAAAGATGTTGATCTGGTCGACGTAGTTGCCGAGGATCCCGCCCTTGACCGCGGCCCTGCCGGGTGCGGGCAGGTCGGAGGCGATGAATCGACGACGTTGCGACACCGGCGTGCCCATGGCGACGTCCCTTCGCTAGTGCTAGCTAGATCAGGTTCGACGGGTGTGTTCTCAGCCCCGTGAGGGGCACCCCGCGTCGCAGCCGATTCAACCACTCAGACGCGCTCGACCGCCAGAAACGCCGGGGTCGTTCCGGCCGTGATGAGGATGGCGGTGATCTCGTCGCCCTTGCCGTCGAGGCGGAGTTGCTGCCTGAACGTGTCGGGGTCGATGCGCCCGCCGCGGCGCTTCAGCGTCAACCGCCCGGCTCCCTGCGCGCGTAGCCATTGCCGCACCTGCTTGGCGTTGGCTTTCATCGCGTGCGTCACGACGTACCGGGTGGCCCAGGGCACGTCGACGGGTGTCTGGGAGACGACGTACCCGACTCCGGTGCCCAGCTCGGTGCCGTCGACAGCCGCGACCAGGGCACCTGTCAGTCCGGCTGCGATGACGGCCCGGTCAGGCTCGTAGAGGTAGGCGCCGGACTGCGGAAGTGCCGAGGCGACCGGACCCAACTCCCCCGCATCGGCCTCCGTGACGAGCAGCGGAGACGGGCCCCCGAGTATTACCGCGGTGCGTCCGGGGTTCTCGACGAGGGGCCCCCACCAGACGGCGCATTCGAGCACCTCACCGCGCAATGACGTCCACTGGGCCTCGGCCCCTGCGGGGACGGCCGACCGAGGAAAGTTGGGGGCGAGTTTTGCCCCAGTGGCGGACACCCGCTCGGCCACCGACTGCACGAAGCTCCACGGCGGGCTGATCGCCTCCAAGCCGGTGACGCGCCGAGCCCGACCCGACGCATCGGTGCTGGTCACGACACGACGAGCCGGATCGAACCAGACCCCGGTACCGGCACTGGTCTCTGCCGTGGAGGGGAGCGGGAACTCCTCGGCCAGTGCGACGCTCGTGGTCACATCGGGAAAATGGCGCAGATTCACGCCCGCGATCGTGGCGGTGGCTGCATCGGCATCGACCGCGGTAACGGCCATGCCGAGCGAGGCGAAGGCCATCGCGTCCGAGCCGATACCGCAGCCGAGGTCGTACACGTGCCCTATTCCGGCATTGCGATACCGGGAGGCGTGGCGCGCGGCGATCTCCAGCCGTGTGGCCTGTTCGAGCCCGTCGGGCGTGAGCAGCATCCCGCGAGCGAACTCGCCGAACTTCGCGACCGCGCGAGCTCGGAGTCGCGACTGCGTCAACGCCGCCGCGACGAGTTCGGGCGCGTATCCGGCCTCTCGAAGCGACGTCCCGAGAGCCACAGCGGACTCCTCGTCATATTCGGGCAGTGCCGCAATCAGACTCCACCCCTTGGCAGAGGTGAGCAGGGCCACGGTCTCGAGATCCACCAGGCCATCCTCCCTGAGGTTGACCTCTGACCCGCCCGGCCTTGCCACGTGTCGACCTGCCTGACCCGCACCCCCGCCAAGCAAGCCGTCCTGTGGTTGGCACTCAAGTTGACCGAGTGCTAAAGCCCACCTAGATTCGTCTTAGCACTCGGGTTGCCCAAGTGCCAGCTCGCGAGCCGCCGATCACGGAGGCGAGGAGCCGGCGGGCGACCCGGGCGAACGGCAACCGGCGCTCCGCGTACGACCCCCGCGACGGCGTTCGTAGGCCCGGCCCGTATCCATACCGTTCGTACGCTCCGAAAACAGGGGCGAAAAGAAGGAAGGTCGAAACGTGTCGGTTTCCATCAAGCCGCTCGAGGACCGCATCGTCGTCAAGTCGAGCGAAGCCGAGCAGACCACCGCTTCCGGTCTCGTCATCCCCGACACCGCCAAGGAGAAGCCCCAGGAGGGCGAGGTCCTGGCTGTGGGTCCGGGCCGCTGGAACGAAGACGGCGACGAGCGCATCCCGCTCGATGTCGCGGTGGGCGACAAGGTCATCTACAGCAAGTACGGCGGCACCGAGATCAAGTACGGCGGCGAGGAGTACCTCATCCTCTCGGCCCGCGACGTTCTCGCCGTCATCTCCTGACCTGCTGCAACCTGCTCATTCACGGCTGAAGGCTAGGTAGAGGAAACACATGGCTAAGACTCTGGAGTTCAGCGACTCCGCGCGTAAGGCGCTGGAGCGGGGCGTCAACGCCCTGGCTGACACGGTGAAGGTGACGCTCGGCCCCAAGGGCCGCAACGTCGTCATCGACAAGGCGTGGGGTGCTCCCACGATCACGAACGACGGTGTGACGATCGCTCGCGAGATCGAGCTCGAGGACTCGTACGAGAACCTCGGCGCGCAGCTCGCGAAGGAGGTCGCCACCAAGACCAACGACGTCGCCGGTGACGGTACGACGACCGCGACGGTGCTCGCCCAGGCGATGGTCCGCGAGGGCCTGCGCAACGTGACCGCGGGCTCCGGCCCGGCGGGCCTCAAGCGCGGCATCGACAAGGCCGTCGAGGCGGTCAACGACCAGCTCCTTTCCAACGCGCGTGAGCTCGAGGGCAAGGACGAGGTCAGCCAGGTCGCTGCCCTCTCCGCGCAGGACACAGAGATCGGTGGCCTCATCGGCGAAGCCTTCGACAAGGTGGGCAAGGACGGTGTGATCACGGTCGAGGAGTCGCAGACCTCCTCCACCGAGCTCGAGTTCACCGAAGGCATGCAGTTCGACAAGGGCTACCTGTCGCCGTACTTCGTCACGGATGCCGACCGCATGGAGTCGGTGCTCGAAGACGCGTACGTGCTGGTCAACAACGGCAAGATCTCGGCGATCTCCGACCTACTCCCGATTCTCGAGAAGGTCGCGCAGGCCAAGAAGCCGCTGCTGATCATCGCGGAGGACGTCGACGGCGAGGCTCTCTCGACGCTGGTCGTCAACCGCATGCGCGAGATCCTCAAGGTCGTCGCCGTCAAGGCGCCGGGCTTCGGTGACCGCCGCAAGGCGATGCTGCAGGACATCGCGACCCTCACGGGCGCGACGGTCGTCAGCGAAGAGGTCGGGCTGCGTCTCGACCAGGCCGATGTCGAGATGCTCGGTACCGCGCGTCGGGTCGTGTCCACGAAGGACAACACGACGATCGTCGACGGTGGCGGCGCTCAGGACGAGGTCGACGCCCGCGTCGCCCAGATCAAGGGCGAGATCGAGCACACCGACTCCGACTGGGACCGCGAGAAGCTGCAGGAGCGCCTCGCGAAGCTCGCCGGTGGCGTGTGCGTCATCCGCGTCGGTGCGTACACCGAGGTCGAGATGAAGGAGAAGAAGCACCGCATCGAAGACGCCATCTCGGCGACCCGTGCGGCCATCGAAGAGGGCATCGTCGCCGGTGGCGGCACCGCTCTGCTTCACGCTTCGGTCGCCATCGACAAGCTCGGCCTTGAGGGTGACGAGGCCACCGGTGCCTCGATCGTCCGCAAGGCGTGCGCCGAGCCGCTTCGCTGGATCGCCGAGAACGCGGGCCTGCAGGGCTACGTCGCGGTGGCGAAGGTCTCCGACATGCCGCTGGGCCAGGGCCTCAACGCGGCCACGGGCGAGTACGGCGACCTGTTCGGCGCCGGCATCATCGACCCGGTCAAGGTGTCGCGCTCCGCTCTGCGCAACGCGGCCTCCATCGCGTCGATGGTTCTGACCACCGACACGCTGGTCGTCGAGAAGAAGGAAGACCCGGAGCCCGTCGCCGGCCACGGCCACGGTCACTGAGTCACCTGAAACACTCCGAACGACGAAGCGGGCCTCACCCAATGGGTGGGGCCCGCTTCGTATGTCTGCGGCGTTGTGCTGCCGGAGGGCGAATCGTCAGGAGGCGCGACGCCCGCGGGCGCCGAGCAGAATCGCTTCGCGGTCGGCCTCGGTGAGCCCGCCCCAGACCCCATAGGGCTCTTGCGCGGAGAGGGCGTGCTCGCGGCACTGCAGCAGCACTGGGCAGGTCTTGCAGATCTCGATCGCCTTGGCGTCCCGGCCTCTACGGGCCTGGCCGCGTTCTCCCTCCGGGTGGAAGAAGATGCTCGGGTCGGCCTCGCGGCAGGCGCCCTGGAATTGCCATTCCCAGACGTCGGCGATGGGGCCGGGCAGGCGGGTCACGTTGGTCATGTCATCCCTCCGTAGCGCCGAGTCGCGGGGTCGCGTCGTCTGTGCGAGCCTGCTGGTAGGCGCCTGTATGTCGGTTGACACGTGAGTCGCATCGTGAAGTCATCGTGAATACGTTTGTCGACTCGCGTGCCGTGAGGCACTGGGCCGAACGCGCACTCAGGCTGAACGCGTTCACTTCTGTCGTTGCGTGTGGGCGTTCACGGTCCCCGGCGCTGGTGACCGTGCGTTGTGCTTGCCATACCCCCGGGGAGTGTCGGTCAAACGTCGCTGTCGGCATCTTCTCGACCTGTGGATTCCGGTTCGGTAACGAGGCCGGGCCGTTCAGGATCGCGGCGATGAATTCGGGCCCGTTCACTTCGATCGGTGCCCGGGGGTGCCGATAGGAGTGGAACGGAACCGAACGTGATGCCCGATCAGGGCTCCTTTGCTCGAACCCGACCTTGTTCGTCGTGTTCGGCGGGGGCTACCCTGGTCTATGGGGGTATACGCGCGGCGTTTGCTGTGAGTTCCGTGGCTGTGAGTTCCGCGGGCCAGCGATCCGGCCGTCGGCGACGACGGTGGTGAATCGGCTTGATGGAGTGGGACTTCGGTCTCGTTGCCGGGCGTCGAGCCCCTGTCGTACCGGTCGAGCGACCGGGTGAGGAGCTAGAGGATAGTGACGGTGTCTTTTCTCGATCCGGAGCGTGGCGACGAGAACTCGGTAACATCCGGGTCCGTTCCCGCGATGGGATCATCGAGTGCGCCTTCTCTTCTCACGGTTTTGGCTCTGCGGGCGAAAGACCCGGAGGACAAGGAGTCGCGCGACCGGTTGATGACCGCCGTGTACGACCGGGCGTTCCGCTATGCGCGGGCTCGTCTCGGGAGGTTCCCGAGGGCCGCTAGTGCGGCAGAAGACGCGGCGCAGGAGGTGTGTGTCGCGGTGCTGATGTCACTGGAGAAGTACGACGATCGCGGCGTGCCCTTCGAGGCGTTCATGTACTCGATCTGCGCCCGCAAGGTGGTCGACGTTCAGCGCGTGTCGATGCGTTCACCTGTGCCGACCGACGAACTGCCGGAGCGGATCGATCTCGATTCGAACCCGGAAGACATCGCAGTCAACGGTGCCGACGCCGGGCTGGCGTGGAGCCTGATGCAAGAACTTCCCGCGAACCAGCGTGAGATTCTCACGCTGCGCATCGCGGTCGGACTGACGGCCGAGGAGACGGCTCAGTCGCTGGGGATGACCGCGGGGGCGGTCCGAGTCGCGCAGCACAGGGCGTTGGGTCGCCTGCGCAAGCTGTATGCGCGGCACAACGAGGAGGGGAAGTGACCGGGGGAAACATGTTCGGACTGGATGGCATCCAGTCCGACGATGAGCTGTTGGACCGGCTCGCTGCACGCGAGTCCGGGTCTGACGACGAGCTCGAGGCGCTCTTGGGGGCTTGGGTGCGCGAGATCGAAGACGACGCCGAAGAGGTGGCGGGCACGCCGATGCCGTGGATGGGCAAGGCCCGTCCGAAGCCGCGTGCCGTGAAGGTGCATCGCGCTGCCGCGGTTGCCGGTGCGCTGGTCGTGTCGCTGTCGGGTGGCATGGCCGCCGTGGCTTTCATGCCTCCTGAGACGCAGCCGTCGTGGTCGGTCGGTGTGGTCGCCAGCATCGGCCGCATTCTGCCCAAGCACACGTCGACGACCGCGAGCGTCGTCGCCGTGGCCGAGAAGCAGGCCACCACGACTCAGCCGCGTCCGGTGCAGATCGGTACTCAGGACGCGCAGCAGCCGGCCCAAGCACCGGTGCCGGTGCCGACGCAGACGTGGACCCCGTCGGTCGAGATCAAGCCGAGTTCGGGCCCCGGCCTGCCTCTGCTCTCGCCGACGCCGACCACGATGCCGACTCCGACGACGGTTGTTCCGGTGACCTCCACCGGCCCGACCGAGACGACGCAGCCGACCACCGAGACCGGTGCGACGCAGTCGCCGTCCACGAGCGAGCCGTCGAGCCCGACGGGTTCGCCCACGTCGAGCACGCCGACCTCCACGTCGACGGCCTCGCCGGAGCCGACGCCGTCGAAGACCTCGCCGACGCCCGTGCCGCCGACCGACGTGAAGGACTCAAGCCCGGTCACGACGCCCGGTGGCGTGCTGACCGAGCCGTCGTCGGACGACGAGCCGAGCACGCAGCCGTCGTCGGTGTCGCAGACGCCGAGCACGGGCAAGCCGAAGGCGTCGGTGACGCCGGAGGTCGTGCCGGGCGCCTCGGCCGCACCCTCGACTTCGGTGGCGCCGCAGGTGCCCAGTGCTGCGGCCGGTGCGGTGACGACACCGAGCCTCTGACGCAACAGTCGAAACGAACCCCCGTTCGCGACGTATCTCACGTTCGCGCACGGGGGTTCGTGCGTCCCGTCTCATGGCGGGCTCCCGTCGACCGGCCGGTCGACGGGCATGCGCGTTGTGGGCCTACTATCGAGTGCATGAGTTCGTCGCCTGAATCGACCGCCACTCCTTTCGACAACCTGGGGCTGACGTACGACGACGTCCTCCTGCTGCCGGGTGAGACCGATGTCATCCCGAGCGAGGCCGACACCTCGACGCAGTTCACGCGAAACATCACGTTGAACATCCCGCTCGTGTCGGCGGCCATGGACACGGTGACCGAGTCGCGCATGGCGATCGCGATGGCGCGGCAGGGCGGCATCGGCGTGATCCACCGCAATCTGCCCATCGAAGAGCAGGCTTCGCAGGTCGACCGCGTGAAGCGTTCGGAGAACGGCATGATTGCCGACCCGGTGACCACGTCGCCCGACGCCACGCTCGGCGAGGTCGACGCCCTGTGCGGCCAGTTCCGCATCTCCGGCCTGCCGGTCATCGACGGCGAGCGTCACCTGCTGGGCATCATCACCAACCGCGACCTGCGGTTCGAGACCGACATGAGCCGGCCGGTGCACGAGGTGATGACGAAGATGCCGTTGGTCACGGCGCCGGAGGGGGTCGAGCGGGCCGAGGCCCTGCGCCTGCTGGCCGTGAACAAGATCGAGAAGCTGCCGCTTGTCGACTCCGAAGGGCGTCTGCAGGGCCTCATCACGGTGAAGGACTTCACGAAGACCGAGAAGTACCCCAACGCCACCAAAGACGATGCGGGCCGCCTGCGGGTCGCCGCCGCGGTCGGTTTCTGGGGCGACTCGTTCGAGCGGGCGATGGCCCTGGTCGAGGCGGATGTCGACGCGCTCGTCGTCGACACGGCCAACGGCCACGCGCGTGGCGTGACCGACATGATCGCGCGCCTCAAGGCGGAGACGAAGGGCAAGGGCGTCGACGTCATCGGCGGCAATGTCGCCACCCGGGCGGGCGCGCAGGCGCTGGTCGACGCGGGTGCCGACGCGATCAAGGTGGGTGTCGGGCCGGGCTCGATCTGCACCACCCGCGTCGTGGCCGGTGTCGGTGTGCCGCAGGTGAGCGCGATCTACGAGGCGTCGCTCGCCGCCGGGCCCGCGGGTGTGCCGGTGATCGGTGACGGTGGCCTGCAGTTCTCCGGAGACATCGCCAAGGCCCTCGTCGCGGGCGCCGACTCGGTGATGCTCGGCTCGCTGCTCGCCGGCTGTGAAGAGAGCCCCGGTGACCTCGTGTTCATCAATGGCAAGCAGTACAAGAGCTACCGAGGCATGGGTTCGCTCGGCGCCATGCAGAGCCGTGGCCGCGGCCAGAGCTATAGCAAGGACCGCTACTTCCAGGGCGACGTGAACGACGACGACAAGGTCGTGCCCGAGGGTATCGAGGGGCAGGTCGCCTACCGCGGCCCGCTCGCCGCCGTCGCGTACCAGCTCGTCGGTGGCTTGCGTCAGACGATGTTCTACGTCGGAGGCCGTACGGTGCCCGAGCTGAAGGCCCGCGGCAAGTTCGTGCGCATCACCGCGGCGGGGCTCAAGGAGAGCCACCCCCACGACATCACGATGACGGTGGAGGCGCCGAACTACTCGGCCCGCTCCTGACCTCGATGCTGCGAGGCGGCAGCGGCGGAGCCGGGTACCGCAGGTCGGCGATTCCGGTGCGGCGGTACCGCTCGTGGGCGAGTACGGCGATGGGCCGAGCGATCCTCGGTACGTAACCGGCGAGCTTCAGCTTGGCCAGTGCCGGCGTGCGCAGATCGCGCGGTAGGGAGTCGACGGCGGCGCGAGCTGCTTCGCCTCGGCCTTCGCGCAACGCCCCGCGGGCGGCTGCCAGGGCAGCGGCCTCGAGAGAAGACCTGAACGCCTGGGAACGCAGTCGTTCCGGCCGTCGTTCGATGGCGCTGTTCAACGCTACGAGAGCGCCCCACCCTTGCGGTCCGGGTGCTGTGACCGAGTCGGCGCGGTCGTGTCGGCGGTAGTGGATGTGTGCATCCGGCACGTGTACCGCGACTCCGTCATCGGCCAGGCGCAGCAGGATGTCGACATCGAAGGCCGTCTTGGTGGCGGGGTCGACCTCGATGCGGCCCAGGGCGCTCTTGCGGATGAGTGAGCTGGCGAGCTGAACGGCTCCGGCAGCGGCGAGTTCGGCGAAGTCGCCGAATTCTTCGTGCTGCAGAGCCGGGGTGTGGCGACGCGTGTGCAGGGGGTCGTCGTGGAAGACGTGGACGACTCCGAAGGCCAGGCTTGCATGCGGGTAGCGGCGCAAAGCATGCGCGAGATGCTCGAGAGCTGTCGGCGAGAGAAGATCGTCGTCATCGAGCTTGAAAACGAATTCGCCTGCAGCAGAATGAAATCCGAGCATCGTATTGCGTTGGATGCCGACATTTTCCGGGCGCCGGATGTGCCGGAAACGCGAATCCGCTGCAGTGTCGACAAGGCGGGCGACATCGTCGTCGTCGCCGTTGTCGCAGACAAGGACTTCCAGGTCGGAGTAGGTCTGGGCACGCAGAGAGGCCAAGGTTGTCGCCAGCAACTCTGGCCTTCTGAACGTCGGAATGACTACCGAGATCGTCACGGTTTCACCATTCGTGTCGGGTTGACCCCGGCGCCCCCCGAATGCGCGGATCGTGTGGTCACGGTGTGGAATTGGCCGAAGCTTAGCCGTTTAACCGCGCGCGAGTGCGGGGTATTGATGACACGCCTCGCCCGATCCGTGTGCCCCCTTCGTTGCGCAGCCCCCGCGGTGGCCACACGACCCCACCGTCCAGGTCATCTGTATAGTTATCCGCAGGGGAGTTGATGACGGGGGTCTCATAGGTTCTCAATCGATCGTCGCTGTGCGCGCCGCTCGTGTCGGTGAACGCAAGCGTCGGGGGACGCGGAACACGAGATCGTCATCCGGGGGGAAATTCGGATGTGCCTCGTACATCGCTTCGCCATGCGGCAGGGCTCTCACGAGGGAGCGAGACACCGCGGCACGTACGGGATTCACGGGAGGGGAACCGATGAAGGCAGTCATCCTTGCGGGTGGCCTGGGCACGCGGCTGAGCGAGGAGACAGCGCTGCGGCCGAAACCGATGGTCGAGGTGGGTGGCTACCCGATCCTCTGGCACATCATGAAGACGTACTCGGCTCACGGCATCAACGATTTCATCGTCTGCTGCGGCTACAAGGGCGAGGTCATCAAGGACTACTTCGCGAACTACGCCCTGCGCCACTCCGACGTGACGTTCGACCTGGGCAAAGACGAACTCAAGGTGCACTCGCGCGCCGCCGAGGACTGGCGGGTGACGCTGGTCGACACCGGCGCCGACTCGATGACCGGTGGTCGCCTGCGCCGCGTGCGTGAGCACATCGGCGACGAGACGTTCTGCTTCACCTACGGCGACGGCGTCACCGACGCCGACATCACCGCCGAGATCGAGTTCCACAAGGCCGAGGGCCTGCAGGCCACGATGATGGCCGTGCAGCCGGCGGGCCGCTTCGGCGCGCTCGTACTCGGCCAGAACGAGACCCGCATCGAGAGCTTCATGGAGAAGCCCCAGGGCGACGGCGCCTGGATCAACGCGGGTTACTTCGTGCTCGAGCCCTCGGTCATCGATTACGTCGAGGGTGACTCGACGGTCTGGGAGCAGGAGCCCCTGCGCAACCTCGCGCACGCGGGCCAGCTCAACGCATACAAGCACAGCGGTTTCTGGCAGCCGATGGACACGCTGCGCGATCGCAATCTTCTCGAAACGCTCTGGAGTGAGGGCAAGGCGCCCTGGAAGGTGTGGAACTGACCATGAAGATCCTCGTCACCGGAACCGAGGGCTACCTCGGATACCTGCTGGCCCCTCTCCTCATGGAGGACGGGCACGAGGTCGTCGGCCTCGACACCGGCTTCTACGAGAACGGTTTTCTCTACAACGACCGTTCGACCCGGCCGTACACGCTCACCAAGGACATGCGTGACCTGACCGTCGAGGACCTCAAGGGTTTCGACGCGGTCGTCGCGATGGCCGAGCTCTCCAACGACCCGGTCGGTGACCTGGTCGGCCCGCTCACGTTCGACATCAACCACAAGGGTTCGGTGCACGTCGCCAAGGTGGCCAAGGAGGCCGGCGTCGAGCGCTTCGTCTACATGAGCTCCTGCTCCGTGTACGGCGTCGCCGACGGCGAGGTCGACGAGACCAGCGAGGTCAACCCGCAGACCGCGTACGGCGAGTGCAAGTACCTCACCGAGCAGGACCTGTGGAAGATGGCCGACGAGAACTTCCACCCGACCGCGATGCGTAACGCCACCGCGTTCGGTGCGAGCCCGCGTCAGCGCTTCGACATCGTGCTCAACAACCTCTCGGGCCTGGCCTGGGTCGAGAAGAACATCGCGATGACCTCCGACGGCACCCCGTGGCGCCCGATGGTGCACGCGCTCGACATCTGCAAGTCGATCCGCCTCGCGCTCGCGGCTCCGATCGAGAAGGTCTCGGGCCAGGCGTTCAATGTCGGCTCGTACGACAACAACTACACGGTCAAGCAGATCGCGGAGACAGTCGCAGCCGAGTTCCCGGGCTGCCAGCTCTCGTTCGGCCCTCCCGGGCAGGACAACCGCTCGTACAAGGTGAAGTTCGACAAGATCGAGGAGACCCTCGGGTTCTCCTGCGACTGGAACCTCGCCGACGGTGCCAAGCAGCTGCACGCCGTGTTCAAGGCCATCGACCTTGACGCCGACACGTTCTACGGCCGCGGTCACACGCGCCTCAAGCAGATCAAGCACCTCGTCGAGACCGGCCAGGTCGACGCGCAGCTCTTCTGGAAGAAGGTGGAGGCGTGATCTTCACCGAAACCGCTGTCGAGGGCTGCTGGATCATCGACCTCAAGCCCTTCGAGGACGACCGTGGCGGCTTCTCGCGCACGTTCTGCGTCGACGAGTTCGAGGCCCACGGAATCCCGACCGAGGTCAAGCAGGCCAACATGAGCTGGAACCACAAGAAGGGCACGATGCGCGGCATGCACCGCCAGATCGCGCCCGCCGCCGAGGGCAAGCTCGTGCGAGCCACCCGCGGCACCATCGTGGACTGCTGCCTCGACCTGCGCGAGGACTCGCCGACGTTCGGCAAGAACGTCATGGTCGAGCTCTCCGCCGACAACCACCGCGCGCTGTGGATCCCGCCGTACTGCGGCCACGGCTACCTCACGCTCACGGACGACACCGAGGTGACCTACCAGGTCTCCGGCATGTACTCGCCCGAGCACGAGCGCGGCCAGCGCTACGACGACCCGGCGTTCGGTCTCGAGTGGCCGATTCCGGTCGAGGTCATCTCCGAGAAGGACAAGGCCTGGGCCGACTGGGACGGCAAGGAGTTCCCGAAGTGATCGTTACCGACACCCTGCTCGAGAAGCGCGCGGCCGAGGGCAAGCCCCTCCGCGCGGGCATCGCGGGCCCCGGCTTCATGGCCAAGGGCCTCATCAACCACATCACGAACACCAAGCCCGGCATGGAGGTCGCGGTCGTCTACGCCCGCAACCCCGAGAAGGGCGTGTTCGCGTACGAGAACGCCGGTATCGCCTCCGACCGCATCCGCGTCGTGGAGACCGCCGACGAGATCGACGAGGCCGTGGCCGAGGGCGACTACGCGGTCACCTCGAATTACGAGGCCATGACGGCGTGCTCGTCGATCGAGGTCGTCGTCGACTGCACCGGATCGGTGGAGTTCGGCTCGCACCTGGCGCTCGCCACCCTCGAGGGACGTAAGCACCTGGTGCTGATGAACGCCGAGGTCGACGCCACCGTCGGCCCGGTGCTCAACGCCAAGTTCGAAGACGCCGGCCTGGTCTACACGGGCTGCGACGGCGACCAGCCGGGCGTGCAGATGAACCTCATCCGGTTCGTCCGCGGCCTCGGGTGCACGCCGCTGGTGGCGGGCAACATCAAGGGCCTGCAAGACCCGTACCGCAACCCCACCACGCAGGAGGGGTTCGCCAAGCAGTGGGGCCAGGACCCGCACATGGTCACCAGCTTCGCCGACGGCACCAAGGTGTCGGTCGAGCAGGCCCTCGTCGCCAACGCGGCGGGCCTGTCGGTGCACAAGCGCGGCTGTCTGCAGCGTGACCACCGCGGTCACGTCGACGAGCTGACCGGCATGTACGACGTGGACGAGCTCAAGGAGCTCGGCGGCGCCGTCGACTACGTGGTCGGCTCCAAGCCCGGCCCCGGCGTCTACGTGCTCGCCACGCACGACGACCCGAAGCAGCAGCACTACCTCAACCTCTACAAGCTCGGTGAGGGCCCGCTGTACAGCTTCTACACGCCGTACCACCTGTGCCACTTCGAAGTGCCGAACACCATCGCCCGCGCGGCGCTGCTCGGCGACGCGACGATCAAGCCGCTGCGCCAGGCTCCCCGCGTGGAGGTCGTGACGATCGCGAAGAAGGACCTCAAGGCCGGCGAGACCCTCGACGCCCTGGGCGGCTACACCTACTACGGCGAGTGCGAGAAGGCCCCCATCGCGGCGGCCGAGCGCCTCATCCCCGTGGGTCTGGCCGAGGGCTGCGTGCTCACGCGTGACATCGCCAAGGACGAGGCCATCTCGTACGCCGACGTCACCGTGCCCGAGGGGCGCCTCGCCGACAAGCTCCGTGCCGAGCAGGACGAGATGTTCCCGTTCGAGGCCGTGGAGGCAACGGGGGCGATGGCATGACGGAGAACATCGACCCGATCCCGACCACACCGGAGGAGGCCACGGCGATCCCGCCGCGTGTCACCCACACGGTGACCGAGCGCTCCGACGTGGCGCCGGGTGCGGGCCCGCAGGTGCACGACTTCGTCATCATCGGCGGCGGTATCGTCGGTCTCGCGACCGCGATGGAACTGCTGGTCAAGCGCCCCGGCGCGAGCCTTCTCGTCATCGAGAAGGAGAGCAAGGTCGCGGCGCACCAGACCGGCCACAACTCCGGCGTGATCCACGCGGGCATCTACTACAAACCGGGTTCGCTCAAGGCGAAGCTGTGCAAGGCCGGCGCGGTTCGCATCCGCGAGTTCGCCGACGAGCACGGCATCCCGTACCGCAACACGGGCAAGCTCATCGTCGCCACCGACGACGCCGAGCTCGAGCGCATGAACGCCCTCTACGAGCGGGCGCTCATCAACGAGCTCGACGTCGAGAAGATCGACGCGGCCGAGCTGAAGCGCCGCGAGCCGAACATCACGGGCGTGGGCGCGATCTGGCTGACCAGCACCGGCATCATCGACTACGCGGTCGTGTGCCAGAAGATGGCCCAGGTCATCGAGGGTGCCGGCGGTACGGTTCGCCTCTCGACCAGGGTCATCGACATCACCGAGAGCCTCTCGGAGGTGCGCATCGACGTTGCGCCGGCGGCTGCCAAGCCGGGCAAGGTCGCGCCTGTCGATGCCGAGCACGTGTACGCCAAGCAGCTCATCGTGTGCGGCGGTATCCAGGCCGACCGTCTCGCCGACATGGCGGGGCTGAACCCGCAGTTCCAGATGGTGCCGTTCCGTGGGGAGTACTACCGTCTCCCGGCGAGCAAGAACGACATCGTCAACACGCTCATCTACCCGGTGCCCGACCCGACTCTGCCGTTCCTGGGCGTTCACCTGACGCTGATGATGGATGGTGGCGTGACGGTGGGCCCGAACGCGGTGATGGGTCTGTCGCGCGAGGGCTACCCGAAGTGGTCGATGAACGCGTCGGACATCAAGGACTTCGTGCGCTACAAGGGCTTCTGGAAGCTCGTGCCGAACGTGCTCAAGACAGGCGTGGTGGAGCAGTGGAACTCGGTCTACAAGCCGGGTTACCTCAAGCTCATCACCAAGTACTGCCCGCAGCTGACGACGGCCGACCTGACTCCTGAGCCCGCCGGCATCCGCGCGCAGGCGGTCATGGCCGACGGTTCGATGGCGGAGGACTTCCTCTTCCTCGAGACGCCCCGCATGACCCACGTCTGCAACGCTCCGTCTCCGGCAGCGACGAGCTCGATGCCGATCGCGGAGATGATCGTCGAAAAGGTCCTGTCCCGAGCCTGAGACAGACCCCCACGTCAGTGGGTCAGTGGAGCGAAATAGACTGAGCCATAACGGATTTCGCATGCTCCTGCGGAATCCGCCATAGACGCACGGCACCCCGGGCCTGCCCTCCCAGGCACGGGGTGCCGTGCTGTCTGCACGTGTTACCGGCGTACGGTGAAGACATGGGTCGGGTCGGGGTGTGGTTGTTCGCGCTCTCGTGTGTGCTGTACGCGATGGCCGTGGCGTGGGCGTGGATCGCGCTGCCCGAGGGGCCGATCCCGAGTCACTGGAGCACTCTGGGCCCAGGCCCCGCAGACGGTTGGTCGAGCCGCGGCGGGACGCTGGGGTTCATGGTCGGCATGGGGATCTTCGTCGGTGGCATCTTCGCGGCCATCATGGCGATTTTCATGACGTCGAAGCTGTTTCCGGGCTTGAACATCCCGAACAAGGACTACTGGACCCGCCCGGAGAACATCGACGAGACGCGTCGACGCTCCCTGACCGACATGGGGACCTTCGGCGCCGCGACGATGCTGCTGCTGATCGACATGGTCGTGATGACCGTCTTCGCGGCCAGAACCCCGAACGGCCAGTCACCGCCGTGGAGCGGGGTCGCCTTCGGGGTGTTCATGGCCTACGCGATCTGGTTCACGATCTGGACGGCGACGAAGCGCTGGAAGATCCCCCCGGAGGGCACACTCCACGTGTGAGTCGCTGGGGGTGCCTCCCGGTCTCCGCGACCAGACGGACGACGTGAGACCTATAGCATCTGCTGCTATAGGTTGCTATTGTCGATGCATGGAGACGAAGGCCGCAGTTCTGCGGGAGGCGCTGGAGCAGACGCGAACCACGCAGTCGCGACTCGCTCGCCTCAGCGGTGTGAAGCAGCCGAGCATCAGTCAGATGCTGACGGGCAAGGCTCCCTTGAGTGATGACATGCTCGCGCGACTCCTGGGCTGCATGGGGTTGAACTTGATCGTCGAGCGTCGCGCCGAGCGACCCGACATGACGAGATCCGAACGCCGCTCGTGGGCGCTGCATCGGCGATTGGCGGAGTCGTTGGACGGACGCAGCCTCGCTTCGTGGACACCGAAGATCCGAGAAAATCTGGCGCAGATCCGCTCAGCCACAAGGGGCGAGCCTCATCAGGGCAACATCGATCGATGGCAGCGGGTGATCGAGGGGCAAGATGTCCGGGCCATTCGCCGCTGGATGACGAGCGTCGAGAGGGAGGCTGTCGAGATGCGCGAGGTGTCGCCGCTCGGCGGTTTGCTGCCGGAGGAGGCGAGGCGCGAGGTGCTTCGAGAGTTGGCCGTCTTGTGAGGCGCGATCAGTTGGAACATGCGATCCGCACGGCTTGCCAGATCATCGACCATCGCGAGGTGATCATCGTCGGCTCTCAGGCCATTCTCGGCACCTTCGACGAATCCGAGCTTCCTGCGGAGGCGACGATGTCGCGCGAGGTCGACGTCCTCCCATTCGGGGACGACGCCGACCGGGTTGCCGAGTTGTCCGATCTGATCGAGGGCGTGGCAGGCGAGTGGTCACCGTTCGAAGAGCAGCACGGGTTCAGCATCGACGGAGTCGATCTGACGACTTCGGTGTTGGCGCCCGGTTGGCGGGCACGGCTGGTGCGGGTTCAGAACGCGAACACGGCGGCACCGAGCGGGGAACCGAGATTCACCGGCTGGTGCCTCGACAAGGAGGACCTCTGCGTCGCGAAACTGTGCGCACTACGGGAGAAGGACCGGCGATTCGTCGGTGCCCTCCTGGATGCAGGTCTCGTTGAGCCGGACACGATCCTCGACCGCCTGGCGTCACTGCCCCAAGAACACGCGCGCGCAGTGGAGCGTGCGACAGGTTGGCTGTCGTCGAGACGCCGGAACGACTCTGACGTCGTCAGCGACTGAGCCCCATTCGGCTGACAGGGCCATGAGCGGGGTCGACACACGCCGTAGCGCGGGCTCCTGGGGGGAGCCCGCGCTGTCGTGTGGTTCAGGAGACCGGCGGCGCGTCCGAGTCGGACTGGACCTTCGTCTCCTTCGGCGTGTAGTCGCTGGTCTTCTCGCTACCGATGAGCATGTCGTCGTCGGCGTTGTTGCCCGTCACCTTGTCTTTGGCGGCCGCAGCGGCGTGGGTGGCGGTGTCCTTCGCGGCGCTCGCGGCGTGGCCGGCGGTCTCCGCGAGCTTCGCTCCGACCTCCGGCGCCTTGTCCTTGACGGTCTGGGTCGCCTGCGAGACCTTCTCCTGCACGGTCGGGTTGTGCCAGAGGCTGTCGGCCTGGCGCTTGAGGTCGTCGTAGCTGGCGCGACCGGCGCGGCTGCCGAGTACGAATCCGACTGCTGCGCCTGCCAGGAAGGTGAGCTTGTACACGAAAGGTCTCCGTTCGGTCTCGGCTGGGACGTCGGTCCGAGATTACGGGGGTCGTCGCAGGTGCGCTCGTTGAGAGGGACGGGGCTATGCGAGATGGCCTCTGTCGGGGAAGGCCAGCTTCTTGGCCAGCACGAAGCTGACCGGCACCGAGAGGATTGTGGCTATCAGGTGGGCCCAGTACAGGGGGGTGCGGAAGCCTGTCGAACCGTCGAGGCCCAGGGCGGGGGAGTGAAGCGGGCTCCACGGCGAGAGCAGGTACGTGGCGATCGACAGCGACACCGCCTGCGCGGCGAGGCCCGCGAGCAGGTACATCACGCCTCCCGAGACCTTGGAGCGGGTCGGGTACCTGAACGTGACGAGACGGTTGAGGGTGTAGTTCGACAGGTTCGCGACGACGAAGCAGATCATCGAATACACGTGGTAGACGACGATGCTCAGCCCGCCGACGGCAGCGAGGGCCGCGTACGGGTCGAACGGCAGGTACCGGTTGAGCACCACCATCGTCGCGTTGTTGACGACGATGCCGCTGGCCCCGACCAGGGCGAAGAAAACACCTTCGCGACCCAGTCGGCGCATCGAATCGCGCCTGGTGCCGCGTGCGTCGACCTTCACTTGGCCGCCATCACCTCGTCGGCGACGTGCCAGAAACGGGCTCTGAGCGCGTGCCGGTCTTGCTCGGCGATCTCGTACACGTTGATGCGCATCGACAGATCGCGGAGCAGGGCACGGTCGACATCGGAGGGGATCGACGGGCGGTTCTCCTCCAGCGCTGCGCGTTCGCCGTCGGTGGCGTTCTCGAGCCAGACGCTCAGCACGCTGCGACACACCGCGTCGATGCTTGCGGCGTCTGCGTCGACCAGGGATTCAGGGGCGTCCCCGTCGCCGTGGAGGCGGCCCGAGTAGCGGTCGGTCACCACGACCCCGCGGTCGGAGACGGTGGTCGAGTAGACGAGTTCGTGCGAATCGTCGGGCCGCGGCTCGGTGCGCTGGGTCGGGGGGTGCGTGCCGTTCGCGGGAGCGGTCACTCGTTTGCGACCGAGCATCGCGGGTGTCGGGTGCGCAGGAGCCTCGGCCGTGCTTGACGCGGCATCTCCACTGTGAACTGCGGCAACGCCCTGGGTCGAGGCGGCCTGCCCGGCTGCTTCGGCGACGGCTGCCCCCTCCTCCGTGGTCGAAGAACCGGGCTGGCCCCCGACGGGCCCAGCCGTGGCCGGGCTCGCGTCTTCCGGGTCCGCGGTCGAGCTGTCCGGTCCGCCGGTGACGCCGGTGCCGACGTTGGCGGTCGCGATGGCCCGCATCGCTGCCACCGCGGCGCTGTCGGAGCGTAGCTGGGCCTCGGCCGTGCGGGGGAGGCGGGTGACGGTGGAGTCGATGATGGCGCCGTCGATGAGGGAGAGCCCGTCCGCCTCCATCTGCAGGTGCTTGGCCACGGCGTGAGCGGCGTCTTGGGCCGTCGGCACGGCGAACACGATCACCTGGACGCCGTGGTCCTGGGCCTCCTCGACGGCCTCGGTGAGGTCGTCGTCTCCGGAGAGCAGATAGGCGATGTCGATCGCGCGGTTGCGGGCCTGGGTCACGAGGTCGAGGCCGAGGCGCAGGTCGACGCCCTTCTGTTCGCCCGAGTAGCTGCGCCGACCGAGGCGGAGTTTGACGCGCGGCATCATGCCGAGGTGCGCTTGCGTCGCGTCGGGCTGGCCTCCGCTGCCGTTGCCGGAGTCGTACCAGTTGGCGCGCATGAGCGGCAGCCCGCTCTCCTTTTCGACCTGCTCGATGAGGCCTTGGATGAGCTTCTCGTGATCCACCTGCACCGAGGCGCGCAGCGATGTACCGCACACCCGCGTGGCCGCGGAGGCGAGTAGATAGCCGGCGTCGATGTACAAGGCGGAACAGGAACGCATGTGCCAATCGTGGCATGCGCCCCTGGTCGCCGCCTGAACCGCCCCACGCCCCGGAGGCGTTTGCCGACTGGCCCCGTGCCGGCCGTGCTGCGCGGCTAGCGTGAGGTCGAGGATGCGACGGGTTGTCCGCGCGGATGCAGTCTGCGGCGGGCGTTGCGGCTGAGCGGAGGAATTATGGGTCAGGCGCGCGACATCATGCTCGGACTCGACGTGGGCACCACCGCGTGCAAAGCGTCGCTGTTCTCGCTCGACGGGCAGGTGCGGATCACCGAATCGCGGGGATATCCGCTGCTCAGCCCACAAGCGGGGTGGCATGTGCAAGAGCCCGCCGCGATCGCGAAGGCGGTGTTGGAGGCGATGCGGGTCGCTGTCGAGCAGGTCGACGCCTCCCGGGTCATGGGCATATCGATCTCCACGGCGATGCACGGCCTCATGGGTCTCGACGCCGACCTGCAGCCTGTGACCGACCTGCTCACGTGGGCCGATTCGCGGGCCATCGAGGAGGCGAACGAGATCAGTTGGGGCGCCGCGGGCGACCGACTGCACCGCGTGAGCGGCACCCCCGTGCACCCGATGGCGCCGCTGAGCAAGCTGCGCTGGTACGCCAAGAACGACCCGAACCTCGTCAAGCACACCCCGTACTGGGTCGGGCTGAAGGACTGGGTGGTGGCCGTGCTGAGCGGCCAGGTCGTCACCGAGCTGTCGTGCGCCTCCGGCACCGGTATGGCCGACCTGTCGGAGCGCGACTGGAACCCCGAGGCCATCGACATCACCGGGGTGCGGCTCGATCAGCTCCCACCGATCCACGACACCACCGACACGGTGCCGCTCGCGGAGGCGGCGGCTCGCGAGATCGGGCTACCGTCAGGGCTGCCGATCGTGCTCGGTGCCGGAGACGGGCCGCTCGGCAACCTCGGCACCGGCGCGATGACCACCGGTGTCGCCGGCCTGTCGATCGGTACGAGCGGGGCGCTGCGGATGGTCGTCAAGTCGCCGGCGGTGGCGTCGGGGCTGTTCTGTTACGCGCTGACCCGCGACCTGTGGGTTTCCGGCGGCGCGGTGAGCAACGGCGGCATGGTGCAGGCCTGGCTCACCGAGACCTTCGCGCCCGGACTCACCGACGCGGAGGCGTGCCTGCGGGCCGAGGCGATACCGCCCGGCAGCGACGGCCTGCGCATGGTGCCGTACCTCGTCTCGGAGCGGGCGTCGTTGTGGGACCAGGAGATCCGCGGCGCGTTCCTGCACGTGCGTAAGCCGCACACGCCCGATCACTTCGTGCGGGCCGGGGTCGAGGGGGTCGCGCTGCAACTGTGGACGATCCTGCGGCGGCTGCGCACGATCGCGCGGGTCTCGCAGGTGCGGGCCACCGGAGGCGTGTTCAGGTCGGCGCTGTGGCGACAGGTCGCCGCAGGCGTGCTCAACCGGCCGCTCGTCGTGACGGGCGCGGCCGAGGGGTCGGGGCTCGGCGCGGGCATCCTCGGCATCTACGCCCTCGGCGCCGTCGACACTCTGGAGGAGGGGTACATGCTGTTGCGCGGCGAGAACGACGACACGGTCGTCGATGTGAGCGACGAGGCCGAGGAGGCGTACGAGCACCTCCGCCAGACGATGTCACCGCTGCTCGAACGCTACGGACGCCTCGCCCCGACCTACGCCCTCCAGTCGGGCCACGGCCTTCGCATCACCCTCTGACGCAAGAGACGCGGGATCTCTGCGCCGTGGCGGACTGGCCGGGTGGGTGCCATGGCACATGTCGGTCGGTGAGGTTGCGTTCGGCCGTCGGTGCCATGGCACGGGAGCGTGGGGGCGTGCGGATTCGTGTGCCTCGGCTCGGGGGTTTGCGGGGGTCCTGTGCCGTGGCACTTTTTCGTGGAGGTGCGGTGCGGGTGGTCGTGTGCCGTGGCGGACTGGCCGGGTGGGTGCCATGGCACATGTCGGTCGGTGAGGTTGCGTTCGGCCGTCGGTGCCATGGCACGGGAGCGTGGGGGCGTGCGGATTCGTGTGCC
>JAUNUP010000018.1:64873-74191 GCA_030538115.1 Dermatophilus congolensis
GTTCGGCCGTCGGTGCCATGGCACGGGAGCGTGGGGGCGTGCGGATTCGTGTGCCATGGCACGGGAGCGTGGGGGCGTGGGGATTCGTGTGCCTCGGCTCGGGGGTTTGCGGGGGTCCTGTGCCGTGGCACTTTTTCGTGGAGGTGCGGCGCGGGTGGTCGTGTGCCACGGCACCTACCGGGCAGGTGTGCCATGGCACCTCCCCTCGGAGAGGTGCCATGGCACACGTCTGTTGTGCCCCGTCGATGTTCGCCTCGTCAGCGCTTGCGCGCGTACGTCAGGCCATGGCCGTAGTCGTACAGGGCTCCGTCCTTGGTTTCGGAGTAGCCCGGCAGGTCGCTCTTCTGCTCCTCCACCGCAGCGCGGGTCTTGGGGAGGGCGAACGGCATCCGACCCTGGGGTGAGACCTTGCCGGTGAGCACGTCCATGAGCGCCTGGTCGGACATGCCGAAGTTCGCCAGAATCGCGCCGGCCTTCTTGAGCCCGCTCGCGTCGTCGATGACGTACGGCTGGCGGAAGTAGATGTTGAGCACGACCTTCTTCGGGTCGCCGACCTCCTTCATCGCGGCCTGAACGGCGTCGAGGCCTGGGCTGACCTCCCAGGAGGCGGCCTTCGACATGCCGGTGAAGTCGAGGATGCTCGACTCCCACGGGTACGACCCGCCGAAGCGGAGACCGTTGTCGGTGCACGTGGCGGCTCCGTACGCGTTGCACGCGTCAGAGGCACCCCACGGCGACTTGCCGTCGAGACCCTTGACCCCCGGGAACACGATGGGGCTCGTGTGTTCGGGGTTGAGGCCGGTGGCGGGGTCGTTGCTCACGTACTTCGCCTGGTCCTTGTTGCGGGCGGTGAGCGAGACGACGACGCGGTCGGCTCCCTTGGCGCTCGGCCGCGGGGTCGCGTTGCCGTCGATAACCTTGTAGCCGTAGCTCTCGATGACGGCCTTGTCGTACTTGCCCATCATGTAGAGCGTCTCGCCCTTGGCCAGGGGCAGGGCGTTCGCCGAGCGATGCCGGCGCTTGGAGACCGTGTCGTTCTTGAGCAGCACCACCGACTTGCGCTGCACGTCGAGGCCCACAGCCCGGTTGGCGTCGCTGCCGATGGCGGCGTCGGCCTTGCCCGCATCGACGTACGGGTTCTCGAAGAGCCCGAGCTGGAACAGTGGCGTGAGCAGGCGGTTCGCGGCGAGGTTCACGCGCTCTTCGGTGACGAGACCGCCCTTGACGAGGTCGGTGATCGTGGCGACGTTGTGGAAGCCGGAGAGCGTGTCGGTGCCGCCGTTGATCGCGGCCGCGACCCGCTCCGGCACGGTCTTGGTCTCGAGGCCCCACGCGCGGTCGTTGATGATGCCGGTGTCGGAGTTGACGTACCCGGCGAAGCCGAGCTTCTCGCGCAGCAGCCAGTTGACGATCTCGCCGGAGAACGCGAATCCGGTCTGCTGGAACGTCTTTCCTTCGTAGGTGACGTTCATCGGCACGCCGTAGTACGGCATGATCGAGCTCACCCCGGCCTTGATCGCGGCCTCGAACGGCTTGAGGTGGTACGCGAACGCGCCGCCGGGGTAGACCTGGGTCTTGCCGAAGGCGTAGTGGGGGTCGAGGCCGAGCTCTTGCGGGCCGCCTCCGGGGAAGTGCTTCATCGTCAACGCGACACGCGAATCGGGGTTGAGGGCGACACCGGCCTCCTTGTCGGTGCCTTGCAGGGTGCGGACGAGGTTCTTCATGATGTTGGCGCCGAGGTCGGCGTCTTCGGTGAAGGTCTCGTGGGCGCGGTACCAGCGGGGGTCGGTCGACAGGTCGGCCATGTAGCCGTACATGCCGCGTAGGCCGATGGCGGCCCACTCGTTGCCCATGACGTCGGCGAACGCCCGCACGACCCGCATGTCGCCGGTGGTGGCTTTGCCGGTGCGCCGGGCCTGCTCACCGAGCGCGGCGGCCGCGATGCCCGCCTCCTTGGGGAATGCGGTCATCTTGTCGACACCCACGTTGATGCCGGTGCGGGGGTCTGGGTCGATGTGGTTGCGCGCGTTCGACTTGAACAGCACGGGGATACCCAGGCGCGAGGCCTCGGCCAGCTCCTGCACGCTGTTGGTGTACGTGGCGGCCTCGGTCGCGGTGACGGTGGGCGTGGAGGCCGTGCAGTCGGGCGTCGTGGCGACCATGTTGCGGAAGATGAGCCGCCGCATCTGCTGCGTGTTGAGGTAGTCGTCGGTGAGGTTGTCGTGTGCCGGAGCCGTGGAGGTGGCCTCGACCTTCGTCGGCACCTCGCCTCCGCAGCGGGCGTTGAGCGTGTCGATGAGCATGAGCCCGGCCTTCTCGTCGAGGTTCATGCGTCCGACGAGGTCGGCGGCACGGTCGGCGGCGGGCCTGCGCCAGTCTTCGTACCCGTCGAGGGTGCCGTTGCCGTTGCTGTCTTTGAACGTCAGGCCGTCGACCTTCAGCGTCTTCTTCGCCTTGGCGGAGATCGTCGGCTGGGCAGTGGTGGGCTTCTTGTTTTTCTTGCCATCCCGATGACCGTCGCCCTGGGCGAGTGCGGGCGAGGAGGCGGGGGCGGCCTCCGCGGCGGGTACGGCGAGCGTGCCCGCGACGGCGAGCGGGAGCATCGCGGCGAAGACGGCGAGGGAGCGGTGGTGGCCACGTCGTTGTGTGCGCATTGTTCCTCCGGGTACGGGTGAGTTGCGGTGGGAATCGCGGGTGAGAACGGGTACGGGTGGTTGTGAGCCGACATGGGCGGCAGAGGGGGTGAACGCGGCGCGAAGGCGCCTGGCGCTCACGGTGGCACGAATTCGATGCTGCGACATGGGATTCAGACTGTTTCCAGGTGTTGCCGCGGTGCCCGTTCGGTCGGGGGCATGTGTGTGCGACGGACCGCTCCGCGCCGCACTGGGCCGGTCGCGCGACGATGGCGCGATAGCCTGGTTCGGTGACTGAGATCGAGATCGGCAGAGGCAAGCGGGGCCGTCGCGCCTACTCGTTGGACGACATCGCGGTCGTCCCGTCGAGGCGCACGCGCGACCCGGAGGACGTGTCGCTGTCGTGGCAGATCGACGCGTACCACTTCGAACTCCCGTTCATCGCGGCTCCGATGGACTCGGTGATGTCGCCCGCGACGGCGATCGAATTCGGACGCATGGGTGGCCTCGGGGTGCTCGACCTCGAGGGCCTGTGGACCAGGTACGAAGACCCGCAGGCCCAGCTCGACGAGATCGTCGGAGGCGATAAGGCCGACGTCACGGCGACGATGCAGCGCCTCTACGCGGCCCCGATCCAGCCCGAACTCATCACGGCCCGCCTGCGTCAGATGCGCGAAGCCGGCGTGACGGTGGCCGGTTCGCTCACGCCGCAGCGCACGCAGGAGCACTGGAAGACCGTCGTCGACGCCGGAGTCGACCTGTTCGTCATCCGGGGCACCACCGTCTCGGCCGAGCACGTGAGCAGCCGCAGCGAACCGCTCAACCTCAAGCGCTTCATCTACGAGCTCGACGTACCGGTGATCGTCGGCGGCGCGGCCACCTACCAGGCCGGCCTGCACCTCATGCGTACGGGCGCGGCCGGCGTGCTCGTCGGCTTCGGCGGAGGCGCGGCGCTCACCACCCAGCGCACCCTCGGCATCCAGGCTCCGTTGGCCACGGCCATCGCCGACGTGGCAGCCGCGCGCCGCGACTACCTCGACGAGTCGGGTGGCCGGTACGTGCACGTCATCGCAGACGGCGGCATGGGCCGCTCCGGGGACGTGGTCAAGGCCATCGCCTGCGGCAGCGACGCGGTGATGCTCGGTGCGGCACTCGCACGGGCCACCGACGCCCCCGGCCGCGGCTTTCACTGGGGCTCCGAGGCCCACCACCCCGAGCTTCCGCGCGGCGAGCGCGTCGAGGTCGGGGCTGTGGCGCCGCTCCGCGAGATCCTCTTCGGCCCGAGCCGAGCCGCCGGTGGTCAGTCGAATTTCGTGGGTGCGCTGCGCCGTTCGATGGCGACCACGGGCTACACCGACGTCAAGGACTTCCAGCGAGTCGGAGTCGTCACCGGCAACTTCGCGCATAGCTGAGCGTCAGACTGATCGGCATGGCAGCGACGCACGTAACTCTGCGGCCCGACTCGACGGGGTCGCTCGACGCGTCGTGGGTGGAGCACCTCGCCTCGTTCGCCGTGACGTCGCCGTACGCGCCCGCCTCCGAGCCGATCGCGCCGTTCACGGGTGAGCCGTTGGCGACCCTGCCGATGTCGACGACCGACGATGTGGCGGTCGCCTACGCGGGGGCCCGTGCCGTGCAACCGGGTTGGGCACACCAGCCGCCGTCTGCGCGCGCCGAGACGCTGCTGCGCTTTCACGACCTCGTGCTCGAGAACCAGGTCGAGCTGCTCGACCTCATCCAGCTCGAGACGGGCAAATCGCGGCGGGCAGCGTTCGAAGAGCTGGTCGACGTGTGTACCGCGGCCCGGTTCTATGCGCGTAAGGCGGAGTCAGCGCTGCGGACCCGGCGGCATTTCGGTGCCTATCCGGTGTTCACGCAGGTGCTCGTGAGCCGTCGTCCCGTCGGGGTCGTGGGGGTGCTGGCGCCTGCCTCGGCTCCGCTGTCGGCGGGGTTCACCGATGCGCTGACAGCCCTCGTCGCAGGCAATGCCGTTGTGCTGCGGCCGCATCCGGCGACATCGCTCTCGGCGCTGTACGCGGCCGAACTGCTGCAGCGGGCCGGGTGCCCTCCGCGGATGCTGCAGGTGGTGCTCGGGCCCGGAGATTCGATCGGCACGGCTGTCGTCGACGGAGCCGACCACGTGTGCTTCGCCGGCACCGCGCGGGTGGCCCGCTGGGTCGCGGCGCGAGCGGCGGGGCGGCTCGTACACGCGAATGTGCAGGTCATCGGAGCGGGGGCCGCGTACGTGGCCGCCGATGCCGACGTACCGCGCGCGGCCGCGGGCGTGGTGCGGGCGCTGACCTCCGTCGGCTCGCTGAGTTGCTACGTGCACCGCGTCTTCGTGCACCGCTCCGTGGCCGACGTGTTCACGCAGCAGCTTGTGGACGCGGTCGCGCAGGTGCGCATCGGCCCCGCGTTGACCTACGACCCGCAGATGGGGTCGCTCGCCTCCGCCTCGCAACTCTCGGCGGTGCAGTCGCGCATCGAACACGCTGTGAGTTCGGGCGCGACGCTGCTGGTGGGCGGCCACGCCCGACCCGACCTCGGGCCGTACTTCGTGGAGCCGACGATCCTCGCTGGAGGCGCCGGACAAGCTGCGTCGGCGGTTGCGCCGGCGTTCCAGGCCAAGCAGGGGCCCGTCGCTGCTGACCGTCCGTTGCGAGCCCCGGCCTCCTCCGAGTACGGCTTCGCCGAGGTTCCCGGGCCTGTCGCGGTGGTCAGCCCAGTCGGGAGCTCCGCAGAGGCGAGCCGCGCGATCGACGCGGAGTCGGGCATCAACACCGTGTACCTGTGGACGCGTGATCGCCTGGAGGGCAGCCGTATCGCGCGTCGGATGAACGCGGGGTGCGTGGTGCTGAACGGTCACGACTCCTCGCTTTCCGGAGGCAGCGCGCCCACGGGAGGCGTACGCGGCGCCGGGCTCGGGCGCAGGCACGGCGTCGAGGGCCTCCTCGCGTACACCGATCCGCAGTCGGTCGCGACGTGGCGCGGGCCGTGGACCCCAGGGGCGACCAGCGAGCGGACCGATCGCGACGCAGGGCTCATCACGCGCTCGCTGCGCGTGATGAAGGCCATCGGACGACCCTGAATCCTGAGACCCACGACGTGACGACAGGGGAGTGACCCA
The DNA here is from genome assembly GCA_030538115.1 of Dermatophilus congolensis. GTDB lineage: Bacteria > Actinomycetota > Actinomycetes > Actinomycetales > Dermatophilaceae > Dermatophilus > Dermatophilus congolensis_B. Next base: position 70,634 of record JAUNUP010000018.1, read on the forward strand.
GGTCACGCCTGGTCGTCGGCGGGCTTGCGCTTGGGCTCCGAACGGCCCGATGGCCTAGCCTGGACACGTGTTACGGACAGCCCTCAAACCACGCTGGTTGGGGCTCCTGGCACTCGTCCTGGCCGTTGTCGCCTCGTTCTCGTGGCTCGGTATGTGGCAGCTCGACGTGGCTCGGGACAAGTCGCATCAGGAGTCTCTCGAACGCGCCGCGTCGATGCCGGTCGAAGACGTCGCGAAGGTGCTGCCCCCGCACACACCGCTCACCTCGCAGCTCGTGGGGCGCAACGTCAAGGCGACCGGCACGTACGACGCCGAGCACCAGCTCATCGTGGTGCAGCGGCAGCTCGAGGGCAGCGTCGGCTACTGGGTGATGACACCGCTCGATGTCGACGGCTCGTATCTACCGGTCGTGCGCGGGTGGGTCTCAGACCCGGCGCAGGTGCAGCCTCCGCCCTCCGGCGAGGTCACGGTGGTGGGTGCGCTCGCCCCTCCGGAATCGGCGCCCGACAAGGACCTGGGCCTCGCGCCCGGGCAGGTCTCGACCATCGACGTCGCGAGCCTCGTCAACGAATGGGACGCGGGCACGTTCAGCGCGTTCATGTACATGGAGAGCGAGCAGCTCGCCTCCGGCGCGGCCGTGCCATGGACCCCGACACTCGTGCCCTCACCCGGATTCGGCGAGGGCGGCATCGAATGGCGCAACCTCGCCTACGCGCTGCAGTGGTGGTTCTTCGCCGCGTTCGCCGTGTACATGTGGTTCCGCATGGTGCGCGAAGACGCCCAAGGGCCACGCGAGTTCGCGGAGCCGATTAGCGCCGGCGCCGCGCCCGGCGAGGGCGACCCGACGCCGGCTGAGCAGACCGTCCAGACCACGCAGACCACAGAACCGACAGATACCGCCGCAGGAGGCGCTCGCACATGACAGGCCCCGTCATCCAGACCGGATCGCAGACCCCTCAGCGTGAGAAGGTCGCGAGCGCCCTCAAACTGTTTCGCATCATGGCGTTCGTGGTCGGCCTCGGCCTGCTGCTGCTTGTGCTCGAGATCGTGCTGAAGTACGGCTTCAACAACGACATCCTCGCCTGGTGGGCGATGCCGCACGGGTTTCTCTACATGGTCTACCTGGCCGCCGTTCTGAACCTCTCGACCGCGACGAAGATGCCTCTCGGTAAGACCGTCGGCATCATGCTCGCCGGATGCGTGCCGTTCTTGTCGTTCTGGGTCGAGCGCAAGGTGCACGAGCAGGTCAGTCGCGACTGGAACGTCGCCTGACCTTGTTTGAGTCGGCCCGAGGCTGCCTGGCGCTGCCTGACACGGGCACGCTCGGCATAGACTCGGGCGCGTGACCGCCGACCTGCATTCTCGCCCTGTTCTCGTCGTCGATTTCGGCGCCCAGTACGCGCAGCTCATCGCGCGGCGGGTGCGTGAGGCGGCCGTGTTCAGCGAGGTCGTGCCGCACACGACCTCCGTGGCCGATCTGCTGGCGCGCAATCCCGGGGCGATCATCCTCTCCGGCGGGCCGTCGTCGGTCTACGCCGAAGACGCGCCTTCGCTCGACCCCGCGCTGCTGGAGGCGGGGGTGCCGGTTCTCGGGCTCTGCTACGGATTCCAGGCGATGGCCCAGGCGCTCGGCGGCACCGTCGAGCAGACCGGGGCGCGCGAGTACGGGCACACCAAGGTTTCGGTGGAGGGCGGTGGGCTCCTGCTCGAGGGTCTGCCCGCCGAGATCGCCACCTGGATGTCGCACGGCGACGCCGTGACCGCGCTGCCGAGCGGTGTCACCGCGACCGCGTCGTCGCCCGGAGCACCCGTGGCCGCGTTCGAAGACCGCGAGCGGCGGCTCTACGGCGTGCAGTGGCACCCCGAGGTGCAGCACTCCGAATTCGGGCAGCAGGTTCTCACCAACTTTCTTCACTCGTGCGCGGGGCTGCCGGGCGACTGGACCCCGGCGAGCATCGTCGACGACCAGGTGGCCCGCATCCGCGAGCAGGTCGGCGACGCGCGCGTCATCTGCGGCTTGTCGGGCGGAGTCGACTCGTCGGTGGCCGCGGCGCTCGTACAGCGCGCGGTCGGAGACCAGTTGACCTGCGTGTTCGTCGATCACGGTCTGCTCCGCTCCGGTGAGGCCGAGCAGGTCGAGAAGGACTTCGTGAAGGCGACGGGGGTCGACCTCATCACCGTCGACGCAGCCGACACCTTTCTCGATGCGCTCGCCGGTGTCACCGACCCCGAGACGAAGCGCAAGATCATCGGCCGCGAGTTCATCCGCGCGTTCGAGCGCGCTGCCCGCGAGGTGGTGCAAGACCGGGGCGACGAAGAGCACCCGGTGAAATTCCTCGTGCAGGGCACGCTCTACCCCGACGTGGTCGAGTCCGGCGGTGGCAGCGGCACGGCGAACATCAAGAGCCACCACAACGTGGGCGGGCTGCCCGATGACCTTCAGTTCACGCTGGTCGAGCCTCTGCGTGACCTGTTCAAGGACGAGGTGCGCCAGGTCGGTCTCGAGCTGGGCGTGCCCGAGGTGATCGTGTGGCGTCAGCCGTTCCCCGGCCCCGGGCTCGGTATCCGGATCATCGGCGAGGTCACGCGCGAGCGGCTCGACATTCTGCGCGCGGCCGACGCGATCGCTCGGGCCGAGTTGTCTGCGGCGGGCATGGATCGAGACATCTGGCAGTGCCCGGTGGTGCTTCTGGCCGATGTGCGCTCGGTGGGTGTGCAGGGCGATGGCCGCACGTACGGTCATCCGATCGTGTTGCGCCCGGTGAGCAGTGAAGACGCGATGACGGCAGACTGGTCGCGTGTGCCGTACGAGACGCTGGCCCAGATCTCGAACAGAATCACGAACGAGGTCCCTGACGTGAACCGGGTGGTGCTGGATGTGACGTCGAAGCCCCCCGGCACGATTGAGTGGGAGTGACCCCGCTTCGTGAGCGCGCGGCGGAGCCGCTTGCGAACGAAGTGGGGTTGCTCCTGCGACAGAAAGTGCGAGTGGGAGTGACCCGCTTCGTGAGCTTGCGAGCGAAGTGGGGTGTGAGTGTCATCCTGGGGTGACGGCTGTTTCGTGGCGAGGCCACTTGATGTCAGGAGGAAGCGATGACGAACCCGACCAGTGACGACCTGCGCCGTGCCGTACAGGGTTATTACGACGCGTTGGATGCCGGTGACACGGAGGCGGTGCTGGATTTCTTCAGCGGTGAGGTGTTGTACCAGCGGCCGGGGTATGAGCGGTTTGTCGGTATCGAGAAGCTGCGTGAGTACTACGAGAAGTCACGGAAGTTGGCGGCGGGCCGGCATGCGGTGCGGGCGATTCTCGTGGAGGGGCACCAGGTCGCAGCTCACGGCGAGTGGGAGGGCGACCTGAAGGACGGTGGCCGTACCTCGATGGGGTTCGCGGCGATCTTCGCGTTCGACGGTAACGGCCGTATCAGCGAGCACACGACGTATTTCTTCACGCCCGCGGTCTGACGGGTCGGCGAGGCCTTCGAGTCTGCATCCCCATGCCGTGGCACAGCTGCGTCCGGCGAGGTGCGCGAGAACATGTGCCACGGCACCTCCGTC
>JAUNUP010000057.1 GCA_030538115.1 Dermatophilus congolensis
ACCACCTCTAACCCCATGTGACCCACATCACTTACACAGAAATCTTGACAACCTCAAGCCTCGTGAGCCGTGGTCCAGGCGGTGCCGCCTTCATAGACGTGCCCGTGGCGCAGCAGCAGCTTGGACAGACGGTGCCGCGCGCTCATCAACGCGCCCCGGGCGTCTTCACGGGCCCGGGACAGGTCCCGCGCCGACTCGGCCGCGATCGAGGGGACCGCGACCGGCACGATGTCGTCGTTACGGGCCAGCCGGGCCAGCAACACCGCGTCACGGCGATCAGTCTTCACCCGATCCCCGACCGGCCGCAGCAACTTCGAAGGAGCCGCGACCTGCACCCGGTACCCGGCAGCGTGCAACGCCCGCGCCAGGCCATACCCGGTCGGCCCAGCTTCGTACGTGACCAGGACCGGCCCGTGCTCACCGGCGATCTCCTCCACGAACGCGACCACGCACTCCGGCCGCGGTGACACCGCCCGTTCGACCAACTCCCCCGTCAGGGTATCGATCGCTGCCGCACGCACCGATCGTGCGTGAACATCCAGCCCAATGCTCGTACGCTCGATGAACACCGGGGCCTCCTATGCATGTCGGCACCGCCCCAGCCACTCTGGGGCCGGTGATCCACGAATCCTGCATACGCGAGGCCCCGGCCACAACACCCAAGACAACCCGCGACCCTCATAGGGTCTGACCTGCGGCACACTCACCCACTCCGCCGCGGTTCCTTCTCGTGCCAAGGCACTTGCGCTGTTCTTCTCGTGCCACGGCACTTGCGCTGTTGCTGCACACGTAGATCGACCTGTGCCGTGGCACCCACCGAGTCGGTGAGCTACTCCAGCTGGTCGGAGAGGTCGAGCCAGCGGTCTTCGAGGTCGCCCATCTCGTTCTCCAGTTCTCGGAGGCGGGCCGTCTGTTCGGCCAAGCCCTCGTAGTCGCCCTGGTCGTGGGCGGCCATTGTCGAGTGGGCCTTCTCGATCTGCTGGGTCAGCTTGGTCATGCGTCGCTCGATCGCGGCGATCTCTTTGGTCACCGCCCGCGCCTCCGCGCCTGACAGGCCCGCACCTGCATCTCCTGAGCCGCCGCCGGAGCCCGATCCCGCGGCAGGACGCGCAGACGTGCGTGCCGCCTCCTCCGTCTCCCGGCGACGCAGGTACTCGTCGACGCCTCCGGGCAGGTGCCGCAGGCGGTGGTCGAAGATCGCGTACTGCTGATCCGTGACCCGCTCGAGGAAGTACCGGTCGTGGCTGACCACGATGAGGGTGCCCGGCCACGAGTCGAGCAGGTCTTCCATCGCGGCGAGCATGTCGGTGTCGAGGTCGTTGGTCGGCTCGTCGAGGATCAGCAAGTTCGGCTGCGCCAACAGGATGAGCAGCAACTGCAACCGCCGCCGCTGCCCACCGGAGAGATCCTTCACCGGAGTCGACAGGTGCGCGCTCTCGAACCCGAGCCGCTCCAACAACTGCCCGGGAGTCAGCTCCTGCGCCTTCGAGCCGGAGCCGAACGTGTACGCCGTCCGCAGCCGCGAAAGCACCACGCGAACCGGGTCATCGAGGTGGTCTTCGAGCTCGTCGATGCGCTGCGTCAGCGTCGCGACCTGCACGGTTTTACCGCGCTTCACCCGACCCCGGGTCGGCTCGATCGACCCGTCGATGAGCCCGAGCAAGCTCGACTTACCCGACCCGTTGACGCCAAGAATCCCGGTGCGTTCGCCCGGAGCGAGCCGCCACTCGACATCGCGCAGCACTTCTTTGTCACCGTACGACACGCCGGCACCGTGCAGGTCGATGACGTCCTTGCCCAGCCGCCCCACGGCAAGCGCCTTGAGCGCCACCGCATTTCGGATCTCGGGCACGTCGGCGATGAGCGCGTTCGCCGCGTCGATACGGAACTTCGGCTTCGACGTCCGCGCGGGTGCACCCCGCCGCAGCCACGCCAACTCCTTGCGGGCCAGGTTCTGCCGCCGCTGTTCCACGGCTGCGGCCTGCCGGTCGCGCTCGACCCGCTGCAGGATGTACGCCGCGTAGCCGCCTTCGAACGGCTCGACGATGCGGTCGTGCACCTCCCACGTGAGCGTGCATACCTCGTCGAGAAACCAGCGGTCGTGCGTCACGACCATGAGCCCGCCCGCGTTCGGCGCCCAGCGGCCCTTGAGGTGGGCCGCGAGCCACGTGATGCCCTCGACGTCGAGGTGGTTGGTCGGCTCGTCGAGGATGAGGATGTCGTGTTCGCCAGCCAGCAACCGCGCCAGGTCGACGCGGCGCCGCTGCCCACCGGAGAGGGTGCCGATCGCGGCGTCCCACGGCAGGTCGCGCACGAGCCCGGCCAGCACGTCGCGCACCTTCGGGTCGCCGGCCCACTCGTGCTCGTCACGGTCGCCGACCACAGCGTGACCGACGGTGTCGTCGTCGGCGAGCGTGTCGCGCTGGTGCAGCACACCGATGCGCACGCCTCCGCGCGTGGTCACACGCCCCGAGTTCGGTTCGAGCGTTCCCGCGAGCATCGCCAGCAACGACGATTTGCCGTCACCGTTGCGTCCGACGATGCCGATACGGTCGCCCTCGTTCACTCCGAGCGTGACGGAGTCGAAGACGACCTTGGTGGGGTATTCGAGGTGCAGGGCTTCAGCCCCGAGCAGATGCGCCATAGGCGACCAAGCCTATCCAAGGCGAGCCGCAGAACGTTCCCCGTACCGGCGGTCGTGCGCGTCAGAGCCCCGTCACGACATGGGCGCCGTGTACCGGGCCGCCCGCGCGCTTGACCAGCGCCCCGATCTCGGAGGCGGTCAGGGCCGAGACCAGGTCGAGCGCCTGCTCGGGATTCGCCGCGAGAAACGCGACGGTCGGCCCCGACCCCGAGACGAGACCGCCCAGCGCCCCGCACTCCAGCCCGGCCAGGAGCACGTCGCCCAGTTCGGGCCGCAGCGACAGTGCCGCCTCCTGCAGGTCGTTCGTCAGGGCTGCCCCGAGGGCTTCGACGTCGCCGTTGCGGAGGGCCGCCATCATCGCGGGCGTCGGCTCCGGGGGCCGGACCTCGCGCCCCTCACGGATCCGGTCGAGCTCGGCGAACACCGCCGGAGTCGACAGCCCCTCGTCGCTGGTGACCAGCACCCACTCGTACCGCCCGCGCCCGAGCACCGGCGCGACCCGCTCCCCACGCCCCGACCCGATGGCGGTGCCGCCGGTGAGCGCGAAGTTGACGTCGCTGCCCAACCGCTCAGCGAGGGAGTCGAGCACGGCCCGATCGCTGTCGAGCCCCCACAGCGTGTCACACGCGACCAGCGCGCCCGCCGCGTCGGCCGACCCACCGGCCAGCCCGGCCGCGACCGGAATCGACTTGTCGATCGTGATCTTGACTGGCCGTTCCACGCCCTCCCACGAGCCGAGCAGCTTCGCGGCATCGAGCGCGAGGTTGCCGTCGCCCGCCGGCACGAGGTGGGAGTACGGACCGAGCACCTCGACCGACCAGTCGTCCGCTTCTTCCACTGTGACCAGGTCGAACAGGCTCACCGCGTGAAACACCGTCGAGAGGTCGTGGTACCCGTCGGCGCGAAGGGGGCCCACGAGCAGCTCAAGGTTGAGCTTGGCCGGAACCCGCACGGTCACCGCATCTCGGCGCGCAGACATGGGAGGCATGGCGCTCAGCCTACGTCGCTGACCCGCTGGTCACAGTGGTGCAGATCCCTCCATGTGGCCCGATCACGCTCAGAGCCGACGCTCGCGTGCCTCGGCGATGCGGGCGAACGCGGCGATGTCGAGACGTTCGCCGCGGCTCGTCGGATCGACCCCCGCCTCGCGCAGACACTCCTCCGCGACGGAGGCGCCCCCCGCCCAACCGGCGAGCGCGGCGCGGAGGGTCTTGCGGCGCTGGGCGAATGCCGCGTCGATGCACGCGAACACCGTCTCGCGGGAGGCGGTCGTCGCAGGCGGATCGCGGCGTTCGAAGAGCACCAGCCCGGATTCGACGCGCGGCACCGGCCAGAACACCGACGGCCCTACCGACCCGACCACGCGTGCGTCGGCGTACCAGGCGGCCTTCACGCTCGGCACGCCGTACACCTTCGAGCCGGGGTCGGCGGCCAACCGCTGCGCGACCTCCATCTGCACCATGACCAGGGCCTTGATGATGCTCGGAAAGTGCTGCAGAAACGTGAGGATCACCGGGGTCGAGACGTTGTACGGCAGGTTCGCCACGAGCGCGGAGGGCGGCGGGCCGGGTAACTCGGTCACGCGCATCGCGTCGGCCTGCACGAGCCGCAGGGAGTCGGCGTGCCCGGGCGCGAATCGTTGCACGGTACTCGGCAACAGCTCGGCGAGCACGGGGTCGATCTCGACGGCCGTGACCGACGCGACCTTCTCGAGCAGCGCCAGCGTGAGCGATCCGAGCCCCGGCCCGACCTCGACGACCACGTCGTCGGGCCCGACTCCGGCGAGCGAGACGATGCGTCGCACCGTGTTCGCGTCGATGACGAAGTTCTGCCCGAGCTGCTTGGTCGGGCGAATGCCCACGGAGGCGGCCAGCTCCCGAATCGCGGCGGCCCCCAACAGGGTCACGTCATCGCCCGCGGCCGCGTTCTCGCTCACCACGGGCCGTACAGCCGCTCGGCGTTGGCCGAGACCGCCTCGGCGAGCTGCGGCACAGAGATGTTGAGCACCTCGGCCATCGCCCGCACCGTGTGGGGCATGAGGTAGGGCGCGTTCGCGGCACCGCGGTGCGGCATGGGGGTGAGGTAGGGGGCGTCGGTCTCGACGAGCACCTGGTCGAGCGGCGTCACCGACAGGGCGTCGCGCAGGTCACGGGCGTTCTTGAACGTCACCGTGCCCGAGAACGAGAGGTAGTACCCGGCCGCCACGCACTCGCGGGCCATCGCGAGATCGCCTGAGAAGCAGTGAAAGACGGTCGCCTGGGGCGCCCCCTCTTCGCGGAGGATGCGCAGCACGTCGTCGTGGGAGTCACGGTCGTGGATCTGCAGCGGCAGCCCGTGCTCTTTCGCCAGGGCGATGTGTCGCCTGAACGAGTGATGCTGGGCCTCGCGCCCTTCGGGGCCGGTGCGGTAGTAGTCGAGCCCCGTCTCCCCCACCGTGCGCACGCGCGGATGCGCGACCAGCTCACCGATGCGGTCGATCGCCGCATCCAGCTCGCCGGCAGCCGCGAGCGCGGGGGTTTCGTTGGGGTGCAGGGCGACCCCCGCCAGCAGCGACGGATGTGCCTCAGCGAGCTCGACGGCATCCTCCGCCTCCGACACCGAGCAGCCGATGTGCACCACCCGATCGACGCCCACCGCTCGCGCCTCGCGCAGCACCGCTGCCACGTCGGGCAGGTCGTCGCCGCGGCGCGCCATGTCGATGTGGCAGTGGTTGTCCACCACCGGCAGCGGCAGCGCCTCGGGAGGCGCCGGCCGCTTCGAGGTCGGAGGCGTGCTGTGCTGTTGCGTCACTCGTCGCCGCCCAGACGCCCCAGCTCATCGTCGATCACGGAGGGGTCGAGCTTGACGAACACCGGGCTCGGCTTGGCGATCGGTGTACCGGGTACGACCGGAGTCGACTCCCACTTGGCGAAGCCCGAGTAGTCGCCCGTGATGATCGGGAACGTCGTCAGCCCGGCCGATTCGCCCTCGACCTCGGCCGGCAGGTCTTCGACCTCCTCCATCCGAGGCATCGGGGTGAGCGTGCCGTCGCCGCCGAGCACCTTGTGAATCGCGTTCGAGGAGTGCGGTAGGAACGGCGACAGGATGAGGTTGAGGTCGCTGACGCACTGGGCCAGCACGTGCAGCACCGTCTCGAGGCGGGCGCGGTTCTCATCCCCCTTGAGCTTGAACGGCTCGGTGGCCGAGATGTACGCGTTCACCTCGCCGACCACCCGCATCGCCTCCGCGATGCCAGCCCGCTGACGGTGGTGTTCGAGCAGGTCACCGACCGTTTCGAAGGCCTCACGCACCTGGGCGAGGATCGTCTCGTCGATCGGCTCCAACTGGCCGCACTCGGGGATCTCGCCGATGTTCTTGGCGATCATCGTCGCCGTGCGGTTGACGAGGTTGCCCCATCCCGCGACGAGTTCGGAGTTGGTGCGCTGCACGAACTCCGCCCACGTGAAGTCGGAGTCGCTGCTCTCGGGCCCGGCCGCGCAGATGAAGTAGCGCAGCGCATCGGGCTGGTAGCGGGCGAGCACGTCGCGCACGTAGATCACGACGCCTCGACTCGAGGAGAACGCCTTGCCTTCCATCGTCATGAACTCACTCGCCACGACCTCCGTCGGCAGGTTCAGTTCACCGAAGACGCCCGGCTCGCCGCCCTTGTCGCCCTTGCCCGCGTACCCGAGCAGCTCGGCCGGCCAGATCTGGCTGTGGAAGGTGATGTTGTCTTTGCCCTGGAAGTAGTACGAGAGCGCCTCGGGGTCGTTCCACCACTCACGCCACCGCTCGGGGTCGCCGATGCGCTTCGACCACTCGATAGGCGCCGACAGGTACCCGATGACCGCGTCGAACCACACGTACAAACGCTTCGACGGCTGGTCACGCCACCCGTCGAGCGGGATCGGGATACCCCAGTCGATGTCGCGGCTCATCGCCCGCGGCTTCATGTCTTTGAGAAGCCCCTTGCTGAACCGGATGACGTTCGGCCGCCACAGCCCCGATTCCTCACGCGCACCGATGAACTCGGCGAGCGCCTCCGCGAGCGCGGGCAGGTCGAGAAAGAAATGCTGGCTCTCGACGAACTCGGGCGTCTCGCCGTTGATCTTGGAGCGTGGCTCGATGAGGTCGGTGGGGTCGAGCTGGTTACCGCACGTGTCGCACTGGTCGCCGCGCGCGTCGGTGGCGCCGCAGAGGGGGCACGTGCCTTCGATGTAGCGGTCGGGCAGCGTTCGGCCCGTGCTCGGGCTGATCGCCCCGAACGTCGTCTTCTCGATCATGTAGCCGTTCTCGTGCACGATGCGGAACAGCTCTTGCACCACCGCGTAGTGGTTGCGGGTGGTGGTGCGGGTGAACAGGTCGTACGAGAGACCGAGGTTGACGAGGTCTTCGACGATGAGCCGGTTGTTCGTGTCGGCCAGTTCGCGCGGGCTCACCCCGGCGGCGTCGGCGGCCACGAGGATCGGGGTGCCGTGCTCGTCGGTGCCGCTGACCATCAGTACGTCGTGGCCCGCCATCCGCATGTACCTGCTGAACACGTCGGACGGCACGCCGAACCCGGCGACGTGACCGATGTGACGGGGGCCGTTCGCGTACGGCCAGGCAACAGCGGAGAGGACCTTACTCATGCCCGAAGTCTAGAGGGGGCCACCGACACTGAGGCGCGGCTGCTCGGCGTTGTGCACACACGACACGGACACACGATGGCCACCACCCGACCAAGCCTCTACGTTGGAGGAGATCGTCATTGCGGGAGAGGGGAACTCGTGAACCAGGCCGACCAGACCGCCACCGACGCCTCGGCGGCGCCGACCGGAGTCGAACCACATTCGGAGCCGGGCGAAATCGCCGCCAAGGTCGAGGCGGCCAGGCGCGCGTTCGCCTCCGGCCGCACCGCCACGATGGAGTGGCGCCGCGACCAGCTCGACGCGATCATCCGCATGCTCAACGAGTGCGCGGGCGAGATCGAGAAGGCGGTGGCCGACGACCTCGGCAAGTGCGCCTTCGAGGGCTATTTCATGGAGGTCGGGGGCACGGTCCGCGAGGCGGTCAACGCCCGCAAGAACCTACGCCGCTGGACCAAGGACAAGCGCGTCAACTCCCTCTTCACCGCGGGTCCGAGCGCCTCGCACGTGCGGCGCGAGCCCCTGGGCACGGTGCTCATCATCGCGCCGTGGAACTACCCGTTCCGTCTGCTGCTCATGCCCCTGATCGGTGCGGTCGCGGCCGGAAACTCGGTGGTGCTCAAGCCGAGTGAGCTGGCCCCTGCGTCATCGGCTCTCATGGCCGACCTGGCCCGCCGCTACCTCGACCCCGAGGCGATCCAGGTGATCGAGGGCGGCGTCCCGGAGACGACCGAGCTGCTCACGCACCGTTTCGACCACATCCTCTACACCGGCAACGCCGCGGTCGGCCGGATCGTCATGTCGGCGGCCGCGAAACACCTCACCCCGGTCACGTTGGAGCTCGGCGGCAAGTCCCCAGTCTGGGTAGACGAGACCTGGCCCATGGAAGACGCCGCCGCAGCCATCGCGTGGGGACGTTTCGTCAACGCTGGGCAGACCTGCGTCGCAGCCGATTACGTGCTCACGACGCCCGCTCTCGCCGAGCCGCTGGCCGATGCCATCGCGGCGGCCACGGAGAAGATGTACGGCCCCGACCCTGCCTCGAACCCCGAGTACGGCCGCATCGTCAACGAGCGGCACACCAAGCGCTTGGCCGAGCTGCTCGACTCCGGCAGGGTCGTCACCGGCGGCACGTACGACGTGGAGGCCCGCTACGTGGCCCCGACGGTGCTGGTCGACGTCGACCCCGCCTCCCCGGCGATGGCGGACGAGATCTTCGGCCCGATCCTGCCAATCGTGGCTGTCGCCGACCACCGCGAGGCGATCAACCTCATCCGCTCCCGCGAGAAGCCGCTGGCCATGTACGCGTTCACGAGCAGCCCCGAGATCCGTCGTGCGTTCGAGCACGAAACCTCGTCGGGTGCCCTCGTGTTCGGCGGAGTCATGGTGCACATGACTGTGCCGCAGCTGCCGTTCGGCGGCGTCGGCGAGAGCGGCATGGGCAGCTACAACGGCGAGCAGACAGTGCGCACGTTCAGCCACGAACGTTCGGTGCTCCGCAAATTCCGCGGCATCGACCTGACAACGCTGGCCCGCCCGCCGTACAAGGCGAAGAACTTGGAGATCCTCAAGCGCTTCTGAGCCGCGGCCACACGTGCGGCGGGCCGGGCACCTCTCGGGGCGCCCGGCCCGTCGTACCATCTAGGCCCTCAGCGCGCGAAGCGCCCGGAGACCGGGCCGACCTTGCGGATGTCGCGCCCCGACAGGTCGGTCATGTTCGCGTCGGAGAACACGACTCCCGTACCGTTCGCGCGCACCGCCACGAACCCCGAGCGCGTGTCCGAGCCGCATTCGAGCCGCTGCACCTGCGTGTACCCACCCCAACCGCTGCGCTGCAGCGTCGAGACGCGCGTCTTGCCGGGCGCGGAGCGGGGGACGACGATCTCTTTCAACGCTCCCGAGCGGGCATCGTTGAGCAGGAGTACGTCGGCGGTCGTGGTCTTGGCGCCGTCCCTGTTCTTCACATCGATGCTGCGAGACATCGACATGGACCGGGGAGCACCCACGCCCTTGGCGACGAGCGCGGCGCGGCCGAGCTTGCCCTGGTCGGAGTAGGTGCGCCGCGTGAGATTGCCCTTCCGGTCGACGATGTAGATGTAGGCGGGGTCGCCGTCGACGATCCCGTCGTAGGCGGCCAACGCAACCGCGTCGAAACCGCGCCCCAGCTGCTTAGTCGTCATCTTGGTTTTGTAGGTGCCCATCCAGGTCGTGTGCACGGTGATCTGGTTGAGTCGACCCGCTGACGTGACCGCGTAGTAGAGCCGCTCACCACCGGAGGGGTCGCCCGCTTCGCCGGCAAACGCCAGCGCCTTCGGCTTGGAGCCGAGCCTTCCGTCGCTGCCTCGCACCTTCACCGCCGCGCCCTTGGCGTTGCCCTGGAGGTCGTGCGCCATCAGTCGCGCGTCACGGTCGACTGTCGCAACCTGGGCGATGCAGCCCTCCGCTCCGCGCGGAGCAGCAGCCGGCGCCGCCTGCGCGGTGGTGCCCATCGAGGCTGCGAGAGCGCCTGCAGCAGCCACGACGACAAGAAGGCGCGCTGAACGTGTAGTCATGAGAATGTCCCCTGTTTCATTGCACGAACTCGTCCCCACGAGATTCGTGAACCGAGCGCACCGTCCCCCGATGCGCGCTATCACCTTCTCGCACAATCGAATCGGACGGGGCGAAACGCGATCACGAACGAGCAACGAACAGGCGGCGATGCGAGCACGGACACACCACGGTTGGGGCTGGTCGGCACGCGTCAGGGGTCGGTCGCCCCGCCCGGCTCACGTCGGGCGGGGCGACCCCCGGGGCGGGCGGGTTACGTGTTCGCCAGGTCTCCCGCTAGGTAGGACGCGAAGGAGGGGAGGTCGAGTTGGCCGTGGCCCGAGAGGCCGATGACGATGGCCGCCGAGTCCTCCGGTGCGGTCCGCTGCCGGGCGTCGGCGAGGGCCGCTGCGATGGCGTGCGACGACTCCGGAGCGGGCACAAGCCCCTCGGCGCGGGCGAACTGCACTCCCGCGTCGAAGGCGTCGCTCTGGCTCACCGCGAGGCCGTCGATGAGGCCGAGGTTCACCGCGTGGGAGAGCAGCGGCGCCATGCCGTGGTACCGCAGGCCACCCGAGTGGATGGGGTCGGGCACGAAGTCGTTGCCGAGCGTGTACATCTTCAGCAACGGAGTGAGGCCGGCGACGTCGCCGTGGTCGTAGTCGTAGCGCCCCGCGGTGATCGACGGACAGGCGGCGGGCTCGGCGGCGTAGAACTTCGTGGTGGTGCGGCCTGCGAGCTTCTCGCGGAGCAGCGGGAACGACAGGCCGGCGAGGTTCGAGCCGCCTCCGGCACAGCCGTACACGACGTCTGCCTGGTCTTCTCCGAAGAGTTTGAGCTGTTCGAGCACTTCCTGGCCGATGACGCTCTGGTGCAGCACGACGTGGTTGAGCACGCTGCCGAGTGAGTACTTGGCGTCGCCGTAGCCGACGGCCGCCTCGATGGCTTCGCTGACCGCCATGCCGAGGCTGCCCGAGGTGTCGGGAAAGTCCTGACGCATCTTGCGACCCGCCTCCGTGAGCTCGGAGGGGCTGGAGTGCACCGTGGCGCCGAACGTCTCCATGAGCATGCGGCGGTAGGGCTTACCGTCGTAGGAGGCGCGGACCTGCCACACCTCGCAGCCGAGGCCGAATGCGGTGCACGCGAAGGCGAGGGCGCTGCCCCATTGACCGGCGCCGGTTTCGGTGGTGAGGCGCTTCACGCCCTCGATGGCGTTGAAGTACGCCTGGGGCACGGAGCTGTTGGCCTTGTGGCTGCCGATGGGGCTGACGCCCTCGTACTTGTAGTAGATGCGGGCGCTGGTGCCGATGGCGGCTTCGAGGCGGCGGGCGCGGATGAGCGGAGAGGGGCGCCAGAGCTTGTAGACGTCGCGCACGGGCTCGGGGATGTCGATGTACCGCTCGGTCGAGAGCTCTTGTTCGACGAGGCTGCGGGGGAAGATGCCGAGCATGTCGTCGAACGTGATCGGCTCTCGCGTACCGGGATGCAGATGCGGCGGCGGAGGCTCCGGCAGATCGGGCACGATGTTGTACCACTGAGTCGGAATCGCAGACTCGGGCAGAACCGCTTTGACCAGGTCGTTGTTGGTATTGGTCGACGACATCGTCGCTCCTCTCGCTTCGCTGCGAGCATCGTATCCGGCGGCTCGTCGCCCGACGGCCACGCGGCTTTCGCGCACAGCCCTGCGCGGGGCAGCGCTCGGGATGGTGAATACTGGGATAACGGGTCGGAAACGAAGGGCCCGCATCGGTGACGATTGGATGAATCAGTGCCAATGACGTTGACCCTCGCCGAGATCCAGCGGCGCATCGAACTCGACACACCGCAGTGGGTTCACTCCCGGCTTCGACTGGAGATGGATCCCGATCCGACAGGCGAGATCGACTCTCGCATCGCCATCCACTTCGATCAGGGCACCACGTGGTGCAGCGCCGCAGATCTCGAGCAGTGTCTCGCAGCGGTCGCCGACGCCGTGCAGGGGTTCATCCGTACCGAATTGGGCACGCCGTGGCCCGAGGTGCTCGACGACGAGAACCGTTGCGTGGGTGTTCTCGGGGCGAGTGCCGCCAACGGTCGCGCGACCTGGTGCCGTGCGGGCCTGCGGATCCCGGTCGGGCACCTGCACGACGATCTGGCCCGCGCCGGCCTGCACGTCTGGGCGACCGCCTGAGGCTCGGCGCTTCGCCCAGCACGACTTCCCGCACTTCGTAAGAACGTGAGAACCGGCCCGGCTCCATATGGAGCCGGGCCGGTTCTCACGTTCT
>JAUNUP010000078.1 GCA_030538115.1 Dermatophilus congolensis
TGGACCGTCCACGACGGCAAGGCGGCGTGGTCCTACACCACCTCGCTCGACCTCGTGCGCGATGGGGAGGACTGGCGGGCACGCCTGCTGCCCACCGCTGTCGCGCCCGATCTGGCCGAGGGCGATTCGCTGCGGGCCACGCGCAGCGCGCCGACGCGCGGCTCCATCCTCGGGCAGGGCGGTGAGCCCTTGGCCACGAACACCCCGGCCTGGCGGCTGGGCATCGACAAGACCGTCACCGACGAGGCGACGGCGGTCGACTCGGCCGGGAAGCTCGCCGCCGAGCTGGGCATGGATGCTGCGGCCTTCGTCGACCGCGTCAAGCGCTCTGGGCCGCGCGCCTTCGTCGAGGCGCGGATCTTGCGCCAGCACCTGGAGGCCGATCAGAAGCTCGTGTCCCACACGGAACGGTGGATCGGCGTCCGCGCCATCCCGACCACGTTTCCGTTGGGCCGCACGTCTTCCTTCGCGCGACCGTTGCTGGGCGTCGTCGGCGACGCGACCGCCGAACAGGTGGAGAGGTCCGGTGGCACCATCCGGCCCGGTGACCTCGTCGGCCGCGGCGGCCTGCAGGAGGCCCGCAACCACGTGCTCGCCGGAACCACCGGCTTCGTCGTCTCGATGGTGGACGCCTCGGGCCAGGCCCGCGAGGCCTTCCGGGTCGATGCGCTGGACGGGACGGATGTTCACACCATGATCGACGTCGGCCTGCAGGCCGAGGCCGAGCGGATCCTGGCCGCCGTGGGCCCGGCGAGCGCCCTGGTCGCGATCCGCCCCTCCGACGGTGCGATCCTCGCTGCCGCGTCAGGGCCCGGATCGGATGGGTTGTCGACGGCCACCCTCGGCCAGTACGCCGCCGGGTCGACGTTCAAGACCGTCACGTCGCTGGCCCTGCTGCGGGCTGGTCTCGGGCCCGACAGCCGCTTGAACTGCTCCGACGGTGTCGTCGTCGATGGCTACCGGTTCGACAACTGGCAGGGCTACCCGGCATCGGCGCTGGGAGAGGTGCCCCTGCACACCGCGCTGGCGCACTCGTGCAACAGCGCGTTCATCAACTCCCGCGACGTCGTCAGCACCGAGGCGCTGGCGGACGCCGCGGGCTCGCTCGGTCTCGGGGTGGAGCCCAACCTCGTCGTGGGCGGCTTCCTCGGCACGGTGCCCACCGACGGCACGCAGTCCGAGCAGGCAGCAGCCCTCATCGGGCAGGGCAAGGTCGTCGTGTCGCCGCTGGGCATGGCCACGGTGATGGCGTCGGTGGTGGCCGGCCACACGGTCGTGCCGGTGCTGGTCGACGAACCCGGCCGGGAGACCACGGCCGCGGCAGCGCCGCTGAGCGAGGCCGAGGCGTCCGGGTTGCGCGCGCTGCTGGCGAACACGCCCGTCGAGGGTGGTTACGCGGCGCTGCGCGGGATGGACGGCGTGCTCGCCAAGACCGGCACCGCCACCTACGCCGACGGCAAGTACCACGCCTGGCTGATCGCTGCGCGCGGCGACCTCGCCGTCGCGGCGTTCGTGGCCGACGGCAGCTCGGGCGGCGCCGACGCTGCGCCGCTCGCGGCAGCCCTGCTGCGGGCCGCGGGCTGAGGCTAGG
>JAUNUP010000001.1 GCA_030538115.1 Dermatophilus congolensis
GACCGTGCCTACGGCCATTCGGTAGGCCTGGTACGTCGACGGATTCGCCCTGATCGGCTCGAGCCAACGCCACTGGTCGCGGTGGAAAAGCCGGGAGAAGGGTCGTTCGCGCTTGCTCATGCCCTCCCTCTCGGCCCGGCCGGTCCTGTTGCAGATCGTGACACGTTTACGTGCTCTGGACCGCCCTAGCGCGATCAGCGGGGGTGTCCCCTACTCTGACAACGTGCGACAACCACGTGCGTTCCCCCTGGCCGCCACCGTTCTCGCGGCGTCGCTGACGCTGGCGGCGTGCGGCGGGGACTCCCCCGCCGACTCGCCGGACTCGCCGAAGGATTCGCCCGATTCGGCACCGTTCTCCGCGACAGACAACGCGGACGACCGTACGACGACGGGCGCCTCCGCGCCCCGGAACGGCGGCGGAGAGCGCATCACGCTGGGCTTCGCCGGCGACGTGCACTTCGAGGCCCAGGTGGCCGGGCTGCTCGGCGCCTCCGACGCGAGCTGGCGCCAGAAGCTGCCCGAACTCGCGGCAGCCGACTACGCGGTCGTCAACATGGAGGCCGCGATCACCGACCGCGGCCGCCCCCAGAACAAGCCCTACACGTTCCGGGTGCCGCCCTCGTCGCTCGACAAGCTCAAGCTCGCCGGAGTCGATGCGGTCACGGCCGCCAACAACCACGCCGTCGACTACGGCCGCGCCGGCCTTGAGCAGACGCTCGCGTTCAAGCCGAACAGCCCGCTGCCGATCATCGGCATCGGCGCGAATGCCGCCGAGGCCTTCGCGCCCCTGACCGTCGACATCAAGGGCGTCAACACGGCGGTGCTCGCCTCCTCCGAGATCTACGAAGAGACGGCGATGAACTGGTCGGCCTCAGACGACCATCCTGGTATCGCCACCAACCTCGACTCGACCCGGCTACGGGAGGCGACCCGCAAGGCCGCCGCCGAACACGACCTCGTCGTCGTCTTCATGCACTGGGGCACCGAGGGTTCGACGTGTCCGAACGAGCGGCAGCAGAACACGGTTCGCGAACTGAAGGCGGACGGCGCCGACATCGTCGTGGGTACGCACGCCCACCGCCCCCAAGGCAATGGGTGGAGCGACCGCACGTTCGTCGGGTACGGCCTCGGCAATTTCATCTGGTACAACACCAAGGTCGAATCGCGCTCGTCCGGCGTGCTCACGGTCGAGGTAGACGCTGCCGCCGCGAAGGCCAGAGGCCAGGCGGAGGGCGCCGCGCGCATGACCCCGGAGTCGCTCGTCACCGACTGGACGTGGACCCCCAAGCGCATCGCGGGCAGCGGTGAACCCATGTCGGTCACGGGCGAAGCGCTCGCGAACTACCAGGCGCGCGCGAAGGCCGCTCAGCAGTGCACCGATGTCACCACCAAGCGGCCCGAGGGCGACGCGACACGCGCGGCGCCGTAGACGAACGCTGCGGAGCAGCGTCAGGCAGGCAGCAGTTGCCCGGCGAAAGACCCGAGTCGTTGGCGCAGGTCGGCCTCTTCGACCACGACCTGGATGGACGAGATCTCCATGCCGCTGGGGCCGCAGTGGGGGCACGCGAGTTCGGGACGGCCACCGCTGCGCAGCAGGCGGAGAAGCTGCGGGAGGCTGGCGGCTGCGACGTCGTGCGCGCTCGGTGCCGACGACACGTGTTCGTCGCAGCGGTGCTGCAGCGAGACCGTGTAGTGGCGCGCTGACGCCATGGACATGCTCATTTCTGACCCCTCCGTGGGACATGCAGATCGACCCGTAGTGGCTCGGCTCTCCCCCTCCGCATGACGCGGTGGCCGGCTACGGGCGATCGGATCGTTGATTCCGTTCAATTGTCCCCATCGGCGGTGGTTAGTGAGACGTGAGACACGAACGGTTACTGATATGTCATCACATCGAGACCGCTCGGAGAGCGATCGTCTCGTGAATTCGCTTGTGCCGGTCCGTCATCCCAGCCGTATTGACACATTCAGGCCGATCCATGCCCGATTCATGTCGCTGTGGCATCGCTCACAGGGGTGAATGAAGTCTCACCACCTGGATGTCGGGCACGGTGTGGCCCGCTCCCGCGACGGCTCCGGCGTACCCGGTTTCGGAGTGCAGCGGTGCATACCACCACGACCGTCCCAGCAGCGTGGCCGTGCCGTGCCGCAGCGCCAGATCGGTCATGGCCACGGTGAGCCCGACCCCGGCCGCCTTGAGCACGGCTTCCTTGCTGACCCAGAGCTCTCGGAGGTCGGCAGCGGGCTCGTCGTCGGCCCGCACCATCGACGCGAGTCGGGCCTCGCCGTCATCGGGCCACGGCTCCTCAACGTCGAGGCCCACAGCACCGCCGACGCCGAGCGCCACAGCGACGAGCTCGCCACTGTGCGTGAGCGATACGGACGGCACCTCCCGCCCGGCCCGCGACGGGCCCACCACGCGGGGAGCACCGTGTTGCAGGCCGCACCGCCCGCAGGTGCGGTCGAACCGAACCTCCTCGGGGGCGCAGCCGAGCCACTCCCCCGTCACCCGTCGGGCGAGGTGATGCGCGGCCAGATACCGGGCCTGGTCGTGCGGCCGGCGCAGCCGTGAAACGCGTTCGGTCTCCACGTCGTCGAGGCCTTCGGGCGTCAGTCCGTGGCTGCCGAGCTGCACCCGCAGCCAGGCCACCAGCACGCGCGAGCCGCCCCCGCCGCTGTCGAGAGCGGCGAGGGCGGCCTGCAGGGTGTCGGTGTCCGACGCGGTCATCGCGCCCCGGCACGGAGCCGGAACCGACGTGACTCGGTGGGCTCATCACCTCCGGCATAGCCGTTGGAGTCGTTCGCCTCAGCCGCATCGGCTGGGGAATCAGCGGCGTCGGCGGAACCGTTCGAGGGCTCCGCGCTGGATGCGGCAGCCTGGTCGGCAGCGGCTCCGCGGCCATGGCGTCGGCGGGTGAACCCACGGCCCCGACGCGCGGCGTCGGAGGACGCGGCATCCGTGACGTTCGTGGTGTTCGTGGGAGCGCTCGCGTCGACCGAGCCGTCAGCCTTCTCCGTCGATGCGGCAGCGAGGCTGCCCGCCATGTGCGATTCGACCGAGCTCGCGCCCGCGGCCGCGGCGACTCCGCTGCCGATGTTCGGGCCGGCCTCAGAGCCGTCCTTCGCGTCGGCTTGGGGGCTGTCGTCGGCCTTGCCGGCCCGTGCCGCGTCGCGCTTGGCCATGAGCTCCTCGGTCTCGAGCTTGCGCGCGAGAGCTCCCGTGGGGGCTCGGTGGCGACCGATGTGCTTGCGGACGCCCGTGAGCCAGCGCGGTCCGGTCCAGTTGAGCGGGCCGAGCAGCACCATGAGCGAGGGCACGAGCAGCACGCGCACGAGGGTGGCGTCGATGATGACGCCCGCCGCCGTACCGAAGCCGAGCTCCTTGATGAACACCAGTCGGCTGGTCGCGAGAGCTCCGAGGGCGACACAGAACAGAATCGCCGCGGCGGTGACGATGCGACCCGTCCGGGAGACACCGATGACGACCGATTCGCGCTCGCTGTAACCGTTGTCGCGAGCCTCCTTGATGGCGGCGAGCACCATGACGCCGTAGTCGGTGGAGAGGCCGAACACGAGCGCGAAAATGAGCACCGGCTGCGTCATGTCGAGTGCGCTCTGGGCCGTGGTGCCCATGAGAGGCGCGAACCAGCCCCACTGGAACGCGACGACGAGCACACCGAACGTGGCGGCGACCGTGAGTGTGTTCATGATCAGCGACTTGAACGGCAGCACGATCGAGCGGGTCAGCCACGCGAGCAGCAGCATGTTGCTCAGCGCGATGAGCAGCACCACCCAGGGCAGCAGGCTCACCAGAGAGGCGCGCATGTCGTGGTAGATCGCCGTGAGTCCGCCGACCTGCAGTTCGGTGCCGCGAGCGTCGACGGCCCTGATGTTCTCGACGAGCGTCAAGGCCTCGGCCGTGAGGGGGCCGTGTTCGGGCACGACGTTGATGAGCCACGTATCGG
Source organism: Dermatophilus congolensis (assembly GCA_030538115.1). GTDB lineage: Bacteria > Actinomycetota > Actinomycetes > Actinomycetales > Dermatophilaceae > Dermatophilus > Dermatophilus congolensis_B. Next base: position 3,966 of record JAUNUP010000001.1, read on the forward strand.
AGTCCAGGGGCACGGCCGGAGTGACCGCGTCGACTCCGCCCAGCTTGTCGAGGTCCGCGCGGATCTCGTTGACCGTTGCCGCGTCCGAAGTCTGCAGGACGACGGAGGCCGCGTCCTGGGCCTGCAGGTCGTAGTCCTCACGCAGGGTGTCGTCGATGCTGCGCGCGGAGGCGGACGTCGGCAGGTCCTGCGCCGACATGAACGTGAACTTCGCGTCGAACACGGCCGAACCCATGCCGAGCAGCAGCACCGTGGCGGTCAAGGCCGTGGCGATGGGTTTGCCGGTGACGAACGTGCCGAGGCGGTACCACCAGCCGTCGTGGTCGTTGTGCGATTCGAGGGCGCGCTGCCAGCGCTTGGGGGCGAGAAAGTCGATCTTCGTGCCGAGCAGCCGCAGCACGGCCGGCAGCACGATCACGGAGACGACCGCGGCCATGATCGAGACGAGCGCCCCGCCGAGCCCCATCGAGTAGAGGAACTTCTGCGGGAACAGGCACAGCGCCGCGAGCGACGCCGCGACGGTGGCGGCGCTGAACACGATCGTGTGCGAGGTCTTCTCGACGGCGATGTGCAACGCCTCCTGGGCGTCGAGCCCTCGCCCGAGTTCGGCGCGATAGCGCGAGACCATCAGGAGGCTGTAGTCGATCGCGAGACCCATGCCCAGCGCGGAGACGAGGTTGAGGCCGAAGATCGAGATGTCGAGGTATTCGTTCACGCCGCGCAGCACGAACATCGTCAGGAAGACGTTGAAGCCGCCCATGAGCACCGGCAGCGCAGCCGCGATCGGCGACCGGAAGATCAGCAGCGCGAGCACGAACAAGATCGGGAAAGCCATGAGTTCGGCGCGCGTGAGGTCTTCGCGCACGGTCTCGACCACCTGCACGTCGGTGGCCGCCGGGCCGCCGACCTGCACTCCGGCGATTCCTGCCGTGGCGTCGCGGAGGTGGTTGACCACGTCTTCCGTGTGCGCGTCCTTGTCGATCTGAGCGACGATGTACGTCGAATCGCCCGACTCCGAGATCATCGTCGGGTTGCCGCGACCGTCGTAGGCGGTCTGCACGCCGATGACGTCGTCGACCTCCTTGACCGCATTGATCACCCGGTTGACGAGAACCCTCGAATCCTGCTCCTGGGCTCCCTTCGGGGTCTGCACGAGCACGTACGCGCCGCCGTTTCCGTCGGCGCCGCTCGCCTCCTCGATCTGCACGGCAGCCTTGCTACTGCTGCTGTCGGGCGTCATGAAGTCCGGCAGGCCGCCGCCGAGCTTGCTGGCGAGGGGGGAGCCCAGGATGACGGCGAGGATGACCAGCGGCACCCACATCAGCAGAGTGAAGGGTGCCCGGCGGACCGCCGATCGGGCCAGGAAGGCGAACATTACGGACGAGCCCCCGTGAGTCGGCGCACCGCACCGAGCGGCCCACGCCCGGCCCCGGGCCGCAGCCCGGAGAGCGTGGAGGTCAGTGCAGAGCGGAAAGCGAAGTGTTCCAGTTCAAGTTCGTGGCGCCCAGAAGCGTAGTACGACAAGCCACCTCGTAGCTTGCCGCGGTGCGCCATCGCCGCCTTTTCGCTGCGGAACGCCTCGGCCTCCGGGGCACCGTTGCCCGCTGCCTGCAGGAAGGCGGTCATGATCTGGCTCTGGTAGTCCATGAGCGGCCAGTAGCCGGTGGAGGTCTGGAAGTGGCCGATGACGAACAGGTCGTCGTACACGGGGTGGAAGCCCTGAAGATGCAGCTTCGGGTGGTTGCCGACGACGTTGAGGTGCTTGGGGTCGATGAACGGGAACTCCGAGAGGTGGAACCCGGTGGCGTAGACGATCACGTCGATCTGCTCGCGGCTTCCGTCGGTGAACACGACCTCGTCGCCGGCCAGCTCCATGATGTCGGGTTTGGGCGCGATGTCGCCGTGTCCGAGGTGGTACATGAGCGTGGAGTTGATGATGAAGTGCTCGTCGTAGAGCTTCTGGCTCGGCTTGGGCAGCCCGTACTGGGTGGCCTGGCCTGCGGAGTTGAGGGTGAGGGCCATGTGACCCATGACCCGGCGCACCGGCAGCGGCAGGCGTGACTTCAGGCCCCATTCGTAGACGACGTCCGAGGGCAGACCGAACAGGTACTTGGGCCAGAAGTAGTACCCGCGCCGGGTGCTGTGAAAGACGGCGGAGGCGTGCTGGGTCGCCTCGACGGCGATGTCGCAACCGGAGTTGCCCGCGCCGACCACGAGAACCCGCTTGTCCCGCAGCATCTCGGGCGTCTTGTAATCGCCCGAGTGGATCGTCTGCCCCGTGAAGTAGCCGGGGTAGTTGGGGTACTTGGGCTTCCACAGGTGGCCGTTGGCGATGGCGACGGCCGAATACCGGCGCGGCTCCTCGCCCTCGACCGTGACGACCCACGGGGTCACGGCGTCGGTGACATCGCGCTCGACGTTCACGACCCGGCTGTTGTACCGGATGTGGGGCGTGACACCGAAGTCGTCCGCGTAGGCCTGCAGGTATTCGAGGCAGTGCCGGTGGCCGAGAAAAGTGGGGTACTCCTCCGGCATCGGGTAGTCGGTGTAAGCCGTGAACGGCTTGGAGGTGATCGTGTGCACCGAGTCGTAAATGCTGCTCTGCGGGCTACCGAAGTACCAGTTGCCGCCCAGCCCGTCACCGGCCTCGAACACGTCGACGTCGTAGCCGCCCTCGAGCAGGTTCTTGGCGGCCGTCAGGCCACCCGCCCCGGCTCCGATGACGGCGACGGAGGCGGCGTCGGCCTGGTGGGCGGTGTCGGTGCTCATGCGAATTCCCTTACGTCGGCGGGGTTGTCAGGGTCGTTGTTGTCGGTGTCGCTGGCGGCGTCGGCCTGCTCTGCTGAAGGGCCGCCTGCGGAGGCGTCGGCACCTGCGGTGTCGCCCTCCTGACCTGCGTCATGTGTCGTGTCGCCGGCGTTCTCGGCGTTCTCGGCGCTTTCAGAATCGTCAGCGTTCTCGTGTCCGGGTTCGAAGCCCGCCGCTGCCGCGGTGAGCCACGTGATTCCCTCGTGGGTCGCGGCGTTCCACGAAACACCCTGACCGGCACCCACATTGGCACCGCCTTCGGTGCCCACAGCGTGATCGTGTGGGCCGGCGTGCAGCTGCGTCACCGTCACCGCGCTGCGGGCGTCGGGATCGGCGGGCCCGGTCACCGCGAGGCCCTCGAGCCAGAACCGGCGCACGGGGCCGCCGGGGTAGGTGAGCGCGACGAGCGATTCGATGACGTTGTACCCGAACGCACCCACCGCGACGGGGCCGGGAGCGAACATGTCGCGGAGCCGATCGCGGCCACTCATGGCGCCGTTGCGCGGCGCGAGGTCGAAGGCGAAGCGGCGCCAGGCCAGTCGAGCGCTGCGACCGGCGCCGGCCTCGTCCTCGTCCAGGTCGTCGAGGTGGCCGCGCATGCCCGTCAGAGCGTTCTCTGTGTTGGGGTTACCCGGCTCGGTGGCGAGGGTGGCCGGGTAGTCGAGCGCGAACCGGATGTCGGCGGAGGCGACGAGTTCGCCTCCGCACGTGGCGGTCACGGTGACGAGGTCGACCTGGCCGGTCGGTGCCGCGTGACGTCCGATGCGGTGGGCGACGACGTCGCACGGCCGCCCTGCGGCTCGTGCGAGCCCGGGGATGTCGACGCCGAGCCAGTCGATGCCGACCGGCACGAACGGGGCGGCGCCCGTGACCACCCACGCCGCGGATGCCGTGAGCTGGTCGATGAGCACGCTGATCGGCACGGCGGGCGCACCGTCGGCAGTGACGTCGAGGTGCAGCGTGTCTCCGGGGCGCGCGAGGTTGACTCGGGTCGCGAACTCCTGGCCTGTGGCGAACGAGCTCACCTCGCCGCAGCGGGCGACGACCGACCCGAGCACGATCATGCCGGGCAGTTCGCTGCGCGCGGAGTAGCCGCGTACGAGGTTGGGGGTGAGGGCAGGGCCGACCTCCGCGTGAAAGGCGATCTCGCCGTCGGTGCGGCCGAGGATCTCGCCCCGCCACAGCTCGATTCCGCGCACGACCGGCATCGGTGCCATGTACGCGAGCGTGGCTTCGTAATTGCTGACCATCCCGAGTCGTTCCCAGGTCGGCCAGGCCAGGGCGTGAATGCTCATGCCCGCGGGCGCGATGGTGCTCGCCCAGCGCGCGAAGTAGCTGACTGCCTCGTTGGCGGCGCCGTAGTCGAGCTGACCGACCATGCCGCCCCAGCGGCCGGTGAGCGAGCCGACCACGGAGAAGACGTCGGGGTCCGCGTGCCGGTCGACCGCGGCCAGCAGGTTGAGCATCCCGTCGAGCTTGACGCGGATGATCGCCTCTGCGTCGTCGTTCGACTTGACCGCGAGCCGCGCCGGAGCATCGAAGCCCGCGTTGTGTACGACCACCGCCAGGCTGCCCGACAGTTCGGCGACGAGGGCGTCGACGTCGTTCGCGTCGGTGACGTCGCACTGCCGGTACTCGACCCGCGCGCCCGCGTCACGGGCGCGTTCGAGGTTCGTCACGACCTCCCGCTCGCGGGCGATCGCGTCGAGCTGGCGACGGGCGGCGCGCACGGTGCCGGTGAGCCCGGCCTGGCGCAGCCGCTCGGTGCGGTACCGTGCGAACCCCTCGTCGGTGAGCGCAAGGATCTCGTCGCTCGGGTCGGGCTCCGGGCCGCGACCGGTGACGACCACGCGCACGCCGAGGCCGCGCGCCAGGTCGAGGGCGAGTTCGAAGCCGATGCCACGACCTCCGCCGGAGAGGAGCACGGTGTCGGAGCTGCTCAGGCGCAGCGTGGGCGTAGGTTCGTCGGTGCGCTGGGCAGAGGGCGTGAAGCGGCGAGGCCCGACGCGACCGACCTCGAACAGGCCCCAGCGGTACAACTCCCCCACCATGCCCTCGGCGAGCTCGGCCGCCGACACATCGGCGGCGAAGTCGACGATGCGCAGGTTGAGGTTCGGCAGCTCCCGCGGCAGGCCCTTGGCCAGGCCCGCCCACATGCCACCGTGGGGGTTCTCGACGTGGCCGGCAGTGCCCAGGTAACCGCCCGTTCGCAGCACGGGAGCGTAGAAGTGGCGGCGCACGTTCGAGGCCTGACTCCACGCCGGGGCCACGATCCGCAGCACGTCGAGGGTCTGCCTGAACTGCGGCGCCCACAGCTCGGTCGCGTCGACCACGTCGGCGGTGCCGACACCGAGGTCGATGATGCCGTCCACCGGGCGTCCGTCGTCGATGAGCAGCGCGGTCAGTTCGTCGACGGTCGTCGGCGCGCCGGCTCCCCCAGCTCCCGCGTGGCTGCGCGCGGACGATACGGGCACATCGCCTTCGCGCAGGGGCGGCAACGCGGCCGACGCGTCGGGCACGGAGTCGGCGAGGTCGCCATGGCACGGATGCCGCACCGATCCGCGAGCCGGAGCGATGCGCACCACCTGGGCGCCGTTGCGCTCGAGCCGATTGGTCAGCTCGCGGATCTCGTCGTCACCGATTCCGAGCAGCGCGACACGCCGACCGACGAGCTCGGGGCTGACCCCATCGAGCGAGGGGATCTCCTCCGGGCGCCAGACATACCGCGTCACGCCGTAGTCGTCGAACTGCCAGTCGTCGTCGAATTCGTCGAGCTCGTCGAACTCGTCGTCCGTCTCGTAGCTGTCGTAGTGGCCGGCGCCGCCGGAGCCGCCCGCGTCGTGCGGGGGGCGCGGGTCGTGCGGCTCGGAGGGGGGTGAGGTGCTCATGCGTGACGGATCTCGAATCGCACCGGGAACCCGTCGGTGGGGCGCAGCGAGACCAGCGTCGCCAGCTGGCGCTCCTTGCGGCCCGCGAGCGTGAGCCGGTACCGCTGCAGCGTCATCGCGAGGGTGAGGTGCATCTGGAGCAACGCCATCTGGTTGCCGACGCACTGCCGCTGGCCGCCACCGAACGGCAGGTACGCGAACCGCGGACGCGCCGAGACCGCCTCCGGAAGGAACCGGTCGGGGTCGAATCGCTCTGGCTCGGGCCACAGCTCGGGGTTGCGATGCGTCACGTACGGCACCATGAAGACGCTACTGCCCGCGTCGATGCGCATGCCCTTGATCGCGTCGGCTTCTTGCGCCTGGCGAGGGAACAGCCAGATGGGCGGGTGAAGTCGCAGCACCTCGTCCACGATGCGGCGCGTGTAGGGCAGTCGGGCAAGATCGTCGAAGGTGGGCACGCGGTCGCCGAGCACGCGGTCGACCTCGGTGCACGCCTCCTCCTGCACGTGCGGGTTGGCGGCGACCTCAAGCATCATCCAGCCCAGGCCCGTGCCGGTGGTCTCGTGGCCGGCCATGAACACGGTCGTCATCTCGTCGCGCACCTCGCGGTACGACGGAGTCGGGCCGCCCGCCGACGCGAGAATGAGGTCGACCATGTCGCCGGGTTCGCGCACGGAGGTGCGGTGCCGGTCGACGATCGTGCGCACCTGCTTGTCGAGCACCCGGACGGCCTGGCGAATGCGGTGCTGGTAGGGCGTCGGCACCCACTCCGGGGTCATCTGCGAGATCGTGCCCTTGAAGATCATCGCCTCCAGCGACACGGCCATCGCGGGCCGCACCGTGTCGGCCACGGGGGCGAGTTCGGTGGAGAACAGGATCCGGCCCATCGCGTCGAGGGCGATGTCCATGACGTCGTCGAGCACATCGACCGGCGTGCGGGTCGCGGCGGCCGGGAACCAACGGTCGAGCACCTGGCCCGTGGCGTCGGTCATCGTGCCGGTCATCCGCTCGATCGCGGTCTTGTGGAAGGCGGGCGTGACGCGCTGGCGGCGACGCTTCCACTCCGCTCCGTCGGTGGTGAGCAGACCTTCGCCGAAGAAGATCTTGAAGCGCTCGTACATGGGCCCGCGCAGGTAGTTCGCGTTGTTGGCGACGAGCACCTGGTTGACGCCCTCGGGCGAGGTGTTGAGGTACGTCAGGTACGGGCCCAGCGGCAGGCGTACGAGGTCGCCGTACTGGCGCGAGAGATCGAGAAACAGCGCGGGGCAGTTCTTCTGCAGGCGAAGCAGATTGCGACCGTTGGAGATCGGACCCGACGGGCCTGGAGCCTCGCGCACCGGCCCCTCGGCGGCGGGTGCGGCCTTGGGCGCCCGCCGCCGTGCCGGAGTGGGTGCCGCAGCAGGTGCTGCGGGCTCAGTCTGCGCTGCCTGATCGCGAGCGGCGACGTCGGTGACCTGCCCGTCGCCGGCCGTCTGCGCGTCGGCGAGGGTACTGGGCGGGTTCATGAGGACGCTCCCTTCAGGAGGCTTCCGGGTTTGTTGCCGGGCGGCACGAATTCGCCGCTGGCCGGGTTGAACTGACCCATGACGATCCACTGCAGGTCACGGAATCGGGCGACGACGTGACCGTCGGGAGCCACGGCGGCGAACCGGTTGGTGGCGTCGACGGTCTCGTTGTCGGGGCCGACGAGACCGGAGTCCTCGATCACCGCGTACAGGTCGAGGCGGTCGTAGCGATTGCCCGCGGAGACGTCGTCGAGCTTCTCGAAGAAGTCGATGCGCGCGATCGACAGCGGCGCTGCGAGCGGGATGAAGCCCTCGTCGCTGATGTCGAGCACGCCCGTGCGGGCCAGGCCGTCGAGCAGCAGGCCGGGCGTCGACCACGACGCCCAGGGAGCGTCGTCCGGCAGGTCGGTGCGGTAGGTCGCCCGCTTGCCGTACGGGTGCAGCCGGGTTTCGTTCGTCGTGACGAACGGGCCCGAGAGCATCACCGGAGCCCCGTGCTGGTGGTACGGGTCCAGCACGGCCGTCTCCGGCAGTTCGGGCCACGAGGGCCACTCCGGCGCGGGCGGGTACGACACCGCGAGCAGTGCCGTCGCGGTGAAGTGCACCCTGTCGGCGATGAGCAGTACACCGTTGGGCGCCACGACGTCGGAGGTGATCGTCACCGCGACCTTCGCGTGCCCCTCCGCGGCCGGCAAGCGCGTGCCGGTGATCTTGTACGTGGTGCGGCTGCCCGGGTGCACCTTGAGAAAGTGCACGAAGCGCAGGTCCTCGACCGCGTGTACGACCATGCCTGGCACGAGTCGGGTGGCGACCTGGGCGACGATCTCGGGCACGAACAGACCTGGCAACGTCGCCACGCCCGCGACAGCGTGGTCGGCGAGAAAGGCGTCGCGCGGCAGCGAGAAGTCGCGCTCGGCGACGATCTGGTCGTCCGTGCGACGGACGACGCGGTCGACGAAGAACGACGGCGCGTCCAGAGGGTCGAGCGCGGCGGACACGGGCTTGACGCCGGCCTCGGCAGCCGGTGCGACCTCGACCGAATCCGCCTGCGTGGCAGCCTCGTCCGGCTCGCGCGCGTCAGTCGATTCACTCGCGTCGGTTTCGATGAGGAAGCCGGGCACGAGGCGGTCGACCGCCCCACGCTCGTTCTCGCCGAGGTGCACGGTGAGCGGCGGCTGCGGCGCCGACGCGAGCTCACGCAAGAAGTGGCGCACGCCCTCGGCGGTCGGCATCGATGAGTACATGCCGGTCTTCTCGAAGTACGCCTTGGTCAACTCGGAGGCGCCGAGACCGATCTCGCCCCACAGGGTCCAGCCGATCGTCGTCATTCGCGGGATCGTCCGGTTCGGTATCGCGGATGACGGGTCGATGTGCCCGTCACCGTGACCGTTGACGACCGCGCCCTCCGCGTTCGTGGCTCCCGCCAGGGCGGCCGACGCGGCGGAGAGAAAGTCGTTGCCCGAGGCGTAGTCGGCCTCGCCCACCTGACCGGTGAGACCGAGCAGCGAACCGAAGTTGATCCACAGCTTCGGCTGATGTCCGGTGAAGGCGCGGCGCAGGTTGCGGAACCCGGCGAGCTTGAGGTCGCGCACGGAGTTGAACTCGGCGAGCGACTTGGCCGGGATCGGGGTCGACCGGCTCAGGCCGGCAGCGTTGATGAGCACGTCGACGGCACCGTCGGCCAGGATGCCCTGCACTGCTGCATCCACGGCGGCCGGGTCGGTGGCGTCGGCGCAGACGTAGGTGACGGTGCTGCCGTGTGCCCGCATCCGGGCCAGGTTGGCGTGCACGGCGCGCGCGGATTCGATGCGGGAGTAGGCGGCGTTCGCCATCTTGACCGTGCCACCGGTGCCCTTGTGCTCCGCCAACCATTCGCGGATGAACTCGGGCCTGGCGGCCGCGAATTCGTCGTCGCTGGCGTCGAGATAGCGCTGCGGGTGGGCATCGATGTCGTTGCTGCCGATCACCGTGATGGCCGCGCGGGTGCTCTCGGCGACACCGACGAGCAACTCGGCCGTGATTCCGCGACCACCGCCCAGCGCGACCACGTGCGCGTCGGGGCCGAGCGGAATCTGGTCCACAGTCGCAGGGGCGTCGACCAGTCGCTCGACCCGCCGCACGCCGGAGCGCAGGTACACGATCGGCAGCCCGCGCTCGAACTCCGATTCGCGCTGGGTGTGCGTGGCGATCGCCGCCACGTCACCCGCGTCGCGCAGGGGCATGTCGGTGATCATCATGAACACGAGGGCCTGCGGAAATTCCATGGCCGCGACCTTGGTGAGCCCGCGGAACATGCCGACCTCGGCCACGGGTGCGGCGAGGCTCGCACCGGGCGCGTCTCCCGTGATCGTCACCACGCTGCCGCCGTCGCCCAACTGGCCCGCGAGAGCCTTGAGGGTGAGAAAGGTCGCCTGGTGCAGGTCGTCCGCGGCCTGCTCCGCGACACTCGCACCGGTGGTGGTGCCGGCGGCGAGAGCCTGCTTCTCGTGTCGCTCGTTCTCCGAGACGGGCAGGAGCGCGGAGGTGTCGAACACGACTCGCACGTGGACCTGCCCCTGCGACGAGGTCACGGGTGCGAGGGCTGTCGAGATGTCGGTCTCGGTGGGCTGCGGCGGCACGAGCGTGACCTTGCCCGGCAGCGCCGAGGTGCCCGGCAGCCCGTGGTGACCGGCGAGCAACACCGCATCGGCTCGACCCGCGGCGGCGATGGCGACCGCGGGCGCGTTCGTGAGCACGACCGTGGCACCCTCGGGCCAGAAGGCCACGGGCTCGGTCACCCGGCGTCCCACTGTCGGCACGAGCGAGACGATGTGGCGCCGCACCTTGTCGAGCGAACTGTGCGGCGGTGCCTGGGGTGAACCCGCAGTGTCGTCCGCGATCTGCGACTGGGCATCGCGGCTGTGCGGTTCGCGGCGCGGAGTCGTCGGAGAGGTGACACGCAGCGACGCGTCGAGCGCCCCGGCTCCCCCGGCCACGTCGATACGCACCGAGGAGGCGGAGCCGTCACCGATCCGGGTGAGCGCCTCGCCGAGGGCGTAAGCGGCCTCGGCGCCGAGGTAGCAGCTACGGCGGTCACCGGCGTCGGCGCCTGCCCGCAGCACGAGGTCGTCTTCGCCGCTGCTCCCCGCGTCCACGGTGTTGCGGGAGGCGGTCGCCTCCACGAAACCGAGGATCGGCAGGTCCGCCGCGAGTGCTGTGCTCTCGGTGACGAGCGCAGCGATGAACGCACCCTCGTACAGCTCACGCTCGCCCGCCAGCAGCGGCGCGGTGAGTTCGCCGATCTCTGCCGTCGCGTTGCCGTTGATGCCTCCGGCCAGCGCCATCGTGAGGTCGCCGGCGCGGAGGTACGAGATCGCGGTGTCGACGGCCCGCACGGCACCGGTGAACCCGGTGTCGAGGGTCATGTTGATGCCCTGCAGGTCGTAGTAGTTCGGGATCCGCGAGCTGATGACGTTCGGCATCATCCCAGGGAACGTGTTCTCCGAGGAGTCAGGCACGAGCGAGGTGAGCGCCGCGGCCACGCCCTCGACGAGTTCGGGGTACCAGTCCTCGCCGGTCAAAACGGGGTCGCTGGTCAGCGAACGCAGGTCGTCGAGGTAGCAGCGGGTCGCGTAGAGCACAGCGTTTCGGGTGGGCCCCAGGTGGCCGAGGAGCACGCCGGTGGTCTTCTTGTGCGCGTCCCAGAAGTCGCCGAGCTGGTCTTTGATGCCGCGGGCGGCGGCGAGAACCATGAGCTGGCTGCGGTCGAGCGCACGCATCATGCCGGGGGGCATGACGACCTCGGTGACGGGCGGCAGTGGGTAGCTGTCGCCGAACGAGGCCGCGTCGTCGGCCGGGGTGTGCGAGCCGAGGGCGATGATGGCGATCCGCTCGTCCTGCGCGCTGGTGTCGGCGCCAGTGCCGGAGGCGAAGGGTGCCACGGGTTCGTCGGCGGGGTCTTGTAGCAGCACGTGCGCGTTGGTGCCGCCGAACCCGAACCCGGAGACGGCCACGGTGCGCCGGCCCGCGTCGCGTGTCAGCGGCATCGTCTGCTTGGGAACGATGAGCAGGTCGTTCTCGGCCTCGAAGAGCGCGGGCGTGCGGTTGAACCGGTGCTGCGGCGGGATGGTCTCGTTCTCCATGCCGAGGATGGCTTCGATGACCGAGACGACGCCCGCGGCCCAACCGGTGTGGCCCACGATCGACTTGTTCGACGAGATCGGCACCGCGCGGCTGCCGTAGAGGTCGCGCAGCGTGCTGTATTCGGCCAGGTCACCGGCGGGAGTGCCGGTGGCGTGGGCGACCACCCATGCGGGCTCGAGGTCGTGTCCGGCCTGGGTGCGCTCGATCGCGAGCTTCTGACCCTCGGCCTTGGGCGCGTAGATCGCCTTGCCCTTGCCGTCGCTGCTGGAGCCGATGCTCGTGATCGTCGCGAGGATCCGGTCACCGTCGGCGTCGGCCCGAGAGCGCGTCTTGAGCACGACAGCTGCGGCGCCGTCGGCAAAGAGCACGCCGTCGCCGTCGGCGTCGAGCGAACGCACCTCGCCCTTGGCCGACAGGCCGTTGAGCTTGGCGAACAGAATCGACCCGCGCGGCGCGAGGGCGAAGGCACCCCCGGCGACGGCCACATCGCAGCGTCCCTCACGGATCGCCTTGATGCCCAGGTCGATCGTGTACAGCGACGACGAGCAGGCGGTGTCGACCATGACGACGTCGGCATCGTCGCCGAGAATCCCGCGCACGGCCTCGCGGCCGGTGCGGTGGGGCAGGTAGCGCTCGGGCGCGGGGCCGGAGCGGGGGTAGCTGCTACGCAGCACGGAGTCGAGCACCGCGAGGCGCCGCTCGGCCTCTGCGTCATCGGGGGCCGCGTCGCGAACGAGCTGGTCACCGTGGGCGTGAACACCCGCGACGACGCTGGCCTCCTCGAGGTGGTGGCTACCGTCGGCGGTGTACCCGACGAACAGCGACACGGCGTCGTCGTCACGGTTACTGACGCCTTGCAGCGACTGGACGACGGCGTGCCGCAGCCACGAGGCCGTATATTCGCCGATCTCGTTCTCGCCGACGGGCAGTTCGCCGCCCTCGACGGCCTGGAAGCCCGTGATGAAAGCGGAGTGCCGCGAGTAGGTCTTGTCGACGGCCTTGCGGTCGGGCGAGTGGAAGTAGTCGTTGTTCCAGCGGTCGGCGGGTACCTCGATGAACCGCTCATCACCGTCGACCAGTTCGCGCCAGAACTCCTCCGGGCTGTTCGCACCTGCGACGGCCATGCCCATGCCGACGACCACGATCTCGTCGTCCGCGGGGTCGACCGCAGGAGTGTCCGAAGCAACTGCCGCAGAGGCACGCGACGGCACCGTTGCAGGATCACCAGGGGCCGACACCGCTGTGGACGCCGCTGCGTGCTCTGGGCCGGGGGCAGTGGCGGTGATAGGGGTGCGGGTGGTCGCCGGAGCGAGCAGTGCGGCACCGGTCGACAGGCCACCGTCGGCGAGGATCGTCTGTCCGGTGATCCACCGGGAGCCGGGGCCGGCGAGGAAGGCGACGACCTCGGCGAACTCCTCCGGTTGCCCGAGGCGACCGAAGGGGGTGGCGGCGGCGACGGCCTCCTGCATGGCGGACGCGTCAGGGAACTGGTCTGCGACGGGGCTGACGAGCATTCCCGCGGCGGCCGTGTTCACACGAATACCGTCGGAGGCGTACTCGACCGCGAGGTAGCGGGTGAGCGACTCGACGGCGGCCTTGGCGGGTCCGTTCGCGACGTATCCGTGCATGACGAGGCTGCCCCCGCCGAGCGTCGAGACGTTGACGATCGAGCCGCCACCGGTCGCGGCCATGAGCGGGCGCGCGGCCTGCGCGCAGGCGAGGCTGCCCTTGACGTTGGTGTCGAAGGCCTTGTCGAGGATGTTCGGGTCGTACTCCCCTGTGACGAAGTGTCCGTCGGCGGCCGAGTTGACGAGGATGTCGAGACGCCCGAAACGCTCGGCGACCTCGGCGAACATGCGGGCCACCTGCTCGGGCCTGGCAACGGAGGCACGGATGACGTGAGCCGTGCCGCCCACGGCCTCGATCTGGGCCACGGTGTCGCGGGCCGCCTCCGGGGAGCGGAGGTGGTTGATGATCACGGTGGCGCCCGCCGCGGCGAGGCGCTTGGCGATGACAGCGCCCGTGTTGCGCGCCCCGCCCGTGACGAGGGCCACCCGGCCCGCGAGGTCGCGGGCGGGGTGGGCCAGTGAAGCCGAGAAGTCGTCCATCAAGCACGCACCAGGTTCTCTGCGCGCTCGCCCGTCGCCTCGGCTGGGGCGCCGCCAGTGGTCGTGTCGGCGCTGTCGGCGGCCGCGCTGCCGTGGGTGGTGACGAGGGTGGTGATGTCGCCGAGGGTGGGGTAGTCGGCGACGCGGATGCCGGCGCCGTCGTCGTCTCCGTCAGGCAGGTTGTAGCGCTGGGCGACGCGGGCGAGGAGTTCGGTCTGCTTGACCGAGTCGACGCCGAGTTCGCCTTCGAGGTGGGTGGTGGCGGTGAAGACCTCGGCGGGGTACTCCAGGGCCTGGGCGTACATCTCGATCAGCTCACCGAGCACCGCCTCGGCCGACAGAGCCACACCCGCGGAAGCAGCGGCGGCGGGCGCCGGTGCCGGAGCGACGGAGCCGGCCGGCGCGTCTGCCTGAACGGCGTCGGCGGCAGGGGGCGTGGCAGTGCTGTCGCTGTCGGCGGCCGCGCTGCCGTGGGTGGTGACGAGGGTGGTGATGTCGCCGAGGGTGGGGTAGTCGGCGACGCGGATGCCGGCGCCGTCGTCGTCTCCGTCAGGCAGGTTGTAGCGCTGGGCGACGCGGGCGAGGAGTTCGGTCTGCTTGACCGAGTCGACGCCGAGTTCGCCTTCGAGGTGGGTGGTGGCGGTGAAGACCTCGGCGGGGTACTCCAGGGCCTGGGCGTACATCTCGATCAGCTCACCGAGCACCGCCTCGGCCGACAGAGCCACACCCGCGGGAGCAGCGGCGGCAGGCGCGGGAGCCTCGGCCGCGACGGGAGCCGCTGCAGAGACAGAAGCAACAGAGACAGACGCGACGGGGGCGTCGGAGACAACGGGTGCCTGGTCAGCGGCCGAGCGCGCGTTCGCGAACGCGGCGACGGCGGAGGCGGCGGCGGAACGGATGCCCGCGCCGTGGCTGCGCCAAAACGCGGCGAAGTCGGCCTCGGAGATGCTCGGGGTGAGGGCCTCGCGCACAACGGCCGGGGGCACGTCGGTCGCACCAGCGGTCACGGGAGCCAGGGCCGCTCCCCAGGCCTTGACCTCGTCGCCACGACCCGGCAGCGGCGCGACGACCGTGATCGAGTCTTCGGCGGAGAGCAGTCGCGAAGCAGAGGACGACAGCGCGGTCAGTGCACCGGCCTCGACCATGGTGGTCACACCGAGCGAGCGCAGGTGGTCGACGGCGAGGTCGAAGCGCACGGGGCGGGTGAAATGGCTGGCCAGCGCCGTGGCCAGGTCTTCGTTCGCTTCGTACTCGCGGCCCATGATCGGCGAGTACACGCGTGCGGTCAGCGGTGCACTCGGGATCGACGCGAGCGCCTCCGCGAACGGGGCCACGGCAGCGGCGAGCAACGGCGAGTGGAACGGGAAGGGCGACTTCAGCTTGCGCGCCCCCACGCGCAAGACGTCGGCCAGGGCGGTGATGCGGTCGAGCGAGGCGGTCGGGCCTGAGACGACGCACTGCAAACGGTGGTTCACCACGGCGACGACGGCCTCGGAGTCTCCGACCGCATCCACGAGAGCCTGGATGCGCGGCAGCGGCCCGCTGAGCGCGGCCATGTACCCCTCCGCGACCTGCACGGAGTGGATGGCGCGCTGCCGCTCGATGACGATGCGGGCCGCCTGGGCCGGTGTGTACGCGCCGCCGAGGGTGAGCGCGGCGATCTCGCCGAGCGAGTGCCCCACGAGCACGTCGGGCTCCAGGCCCTCGTCGGCAAGCATGCGCGCGGTGATGATCGAACCCGTCACGAGGGCGACCTGCAGCAGATCGGTCCGCTCGTGCAACCACCAGTCGAGAGATCGGGGCGTCCCCAACAGAGTGTCGGAGAGCGGCTCACCAAGGTGGTCGACGCACACCGGGTCGACTTCGGCGAGCACCTCTCTCACGTGAGACCGAACCTTGGTCAAAGACGTGAACAAACCCTCGTAGTATGCGCCCTGGCCAGGGCACAAGAATGCGGTCCGTACTTCGTCCTGATCCACGGCAATGCCCTCAACTCTCGTGATGGGGGTTTCAGCTCGACGGTCGCGAGCGTCTTGGTCGTGTGCCCAATAACATTCTTATATCGGAGCCGGGTTGATCGGCGCAACCATGAATTCGATACGGGCACAGGGATATACATGAAATTGACTTGGCGTTGACAGCGCAGGTCAAAGCCCGGGAGGCCGGCTTCTGCCGCTTCCCGTGGGTTGAGAATTCTGGACTGCTGCTCACGTCCGCTGGAGAGCGCCAGGGATCGCAAGCAGGCGGTCTTTGCATCGACTATGCGAATCGCTGCGTCCGCGCCCGATCGGGTAGCAGACGTCGTCGACTTTCGGTCGAATCCCGAGAAATCCAGAGCAACCGCAAGAAGACGTGAGAAATATCCCGCGTATCAGTCAGAGGCAGTCAGGATCAATCGTTGGATATCGATTGTTATGAAAGTCTTAGGGGCCGCGTTCAGTCGGCCGAGCGTGGTTTCACGAGCGGCATGACTCCGCTGTCGCCGCTGCTCACCACGAGGTCGGGAACGAGCCCGGCGACGGTCATCAGCGCAGCGAGCCCCTTCTGGCCACGCTTGGCGGCAACCTTGGGGCCGAGCGCCCGCATGAGCGCGGTCAGTACCGGCAGGGGTCTCATGAAGAACGTGCAGCGGTCGATGAGGCCGGACTCCCCGATCTCGAGCAGCACGACTTCCTGTAGAGCCCGCCCGGAAATGACGGCCTCGACCACGAGCATCACGGTGCGCTCGTCGTTCAGACGGTGCGTGAACGTGATGCCGCTGATGAGGGTGAACACCTCGGTCAGCAGGTCCACCACCTCGTCGCGGCCCGAGAAAACGAACTGGTTCGTCAGCGGTGAGACGAGAACGACGTCGTCGGCCATCAGCGCGCCGAGCGCAGGGGCGTCTCCCCTGCCGGCGGCCTCGCACCACGCGTCGCGGATCTCCTCCGGCTGCATCTGTCACCCTCCCCATCGCGCTCGCTGAGCGAGCTTTGGTGTCGTCGCCCACGGGTGTGCCCGTGGCGGCTGGTGTGTCCAGCACATGGCGCACACCCGGAGCCCCTCGGAGCTGAGGGACTTCCACCTGGCCCGAGAGTTGCTGTGCCACGCCGAAATCGACCCTATCGGGTGTGCTGGACAGGTGACCCGGTGTGTGGGTCTACAAGTAGGTGAATGCCGGTATGTGTGCCCGAATGTGGGTGTCGTGCCTGGTTACTCGGCAGTCTCTCGGTGAGCGGTGTTGCAGCGTACGGAAACTCGCTGGCCACCTGCGGGATGCCTCGAGGAGGTGCCCTCGACACCTGAGGCTCGGAGAGGACGCAAACGAGGCCGGTCGCGCTATGCGACCGGCCTCGATGATTGCTCTGGTGGGCGATACAGGACTTGAACCTGTGACCTCTTCCGTGTCAAGGAAGCGCGCTAGCCACCTGCGCCAATCGCCCGTACTCTGCATGCCGCGACCACTGGGATGAGCCAGGGATCCGACACCGAGAGAGGTGGAGACGGGATTTGAACCCGTGTAGACGGCTTTGCAGGCCGTTGCCTCGCCTCTCGGCCACTCCACCGTGAGGGCGCCCTACTACACAGGCTGTGTCCCCTCCGAGCGGACGACGGGACTCGAACCCGCGACCCTCACCTTGGCAAGGTGATGCTCTACCAACTGAGCTACGTCCGCATTGCGATGCCGTGCGCGGTTCGACTCCGGTTCATCCCGTGTTCGCCGCGTTCTTGGCGTGCTCGAAGACATTAACCGATTCGAGCCGCCAGAGCCAAACCCGGCGGTCACCGGCGCGGCGACGGCCGTGGCGCAAACGGCTCAACAGCCACCGCAACCAGGCCGATCGGAGGTGTAGGCAGGCTCACCGACACGCGCTGCTACCGGCCACGGGCGGGGCCATGCGGTCGTCTCAAACGGCCGTGCAATAAACTCGACCGTCGAGGCGCCCTGCGTCTCCTCGACGCCGGAGCATCCACAACGTTCCGTCCGACCCGGTCCTGCACGGACCGGGTCGCGTGCGTCGGTGAATTTTCACCGCCCCAGGAAGGGACCATGCAGATCTGGCCGGGCAAGGCGTACCCGTTGGGCGCCTCTTTCGATGGCACTGGCACGAACTTCGCGATCTTCTCCGAGATCGCCGAACGCGTCGAGCTGTGCCTCATCGACGACGAAGGTGCAGAGCAGCGCCTGGAACTGACCGAAGTCGACGGTCACGTGTGGCACGCCTACGTGCCGGGTATCCAGCCGGGGCAGCGGTACGGCTACCGAGTGCACGGGGCTTACGACCCCGCCTCCGGGCACCGCTGCAACCCCAACAAGCTGCTGCTCGACCCCTACGCCAAGGCGATCGAAGGCGTCGGTAACGGTGACGAGTCGCTGTTCTCGTACAAGTTCGACGACCCCGAGGAGTTCAACGACCTCGACTCGCTCGGGCATGCGCCGCTCTCCGTGGTGATCAACCCGTTCTTCGACTGGGGCCACGACCGGCCGCCGAAGCACGAGTACCACGACAGCGTCATCTACGAGGCGCACGTGCGCGGTTTGACGATGACCCACCCGGACATCCCCGAGTCGATCCGGGGCACGTACGCGGCGATAGCGCACCCCTCGATCATCGAGCACCTGACAGAGCTGGGTGTCACCGCGATCGAGTTGCTGCCGGTGCACCAGTTCGTGCAGGACTCGCACCTGCTCGAGAAGGGCCTGCGCAACTATTGGGGCTACAACACGATCGGATTCCTCGCTCCGCACAACGAGTACTCGTCCTCCGGCTCGCGCGGCCAGCAGGTCACCGAGTTCAAGGCGATGGTCAAGGCGCTGCACGCGGCCGACATCGAGGTGATCCTCGACGTGGTCTACAACCACACGGCCGAGGGCAACGAGATGGGCCCGACGCTGTGCTTCCGCGGCATCGACAACGCCTCGTACTACCGCCTCGTCGACGACGACAAGGCGCACTACTACGACACGACCGGTACGGGTAACAGCCTGCTCATGCGGCACCCGCACGTGCTGCAGCTCATCATGGACTCGCTGCGCTACTGGGTCACCGAGATGCACGTCGACGGCTTCAGGTTCGACCTGGCCGCCACGCTGGCGAGGCAGTTCCACGAGGTCGACAAGCTCTCGGCGTTCTTCGACATCATCCAGCAGGACCCGATCATCAGTCAGGTCAAGCTCATCGCGGAGCCGTGGGACCTGGGCGACGGTGGCTATCAGGTCGGCAACTTCCCGCCCTTGTGGACGGAGTGGAACGGCAAGTACCGCGACACGGTGCGCGACTACTGGCGCGGCGAGGCTGCGGCCCTGTCGGAGTTCGCCTCGCGCATCACCGGGTCCTCCGACCTCTACGCGCACTCGGGCCGCTGGCCCATGGCGTCGATCAACTTCATCATCGCCCACGACGGGTTCACGCTGCGTGACCTCGTCAGCTACAACCACAAGCACAACAGCGCCAACGGCGAGGACGGCAACGACGGCGAGAGCCACAACCGTTCGTGGAACTGCGGTGAGGAGGGGCCGACCGACGACCCCGAGATCCGCAAGCTCCGGCTGCGCCAGATGCGCAACTTCCTCACCACGCTCTTGGTGAGTCAGGGCGTGCCGATGATCGCCCACGGCGACGAGCTGGGGCGCACCCAGGGCGGCAACAACAACGTCTACTGCCAGGACAACGAGATCGCCTGGATCGACTGGGACCTCGACCACGACCAAGAGAAGATGGTCGAGTTCACCAAGCGGATCATCGCGCTGCGCGCCAAACACCCTGTTTTCCGTCGCCGACGCTTCTTCCAGGGCAGCGCGGACCACGGTGGCATGTCCGAGCGTGGCGACATCGTGTGGCTGCGGGTCGACGGCACCGAGATGGTCGACGACGACTGGAGCACGGGCTACGCCCGCACGCTCGCGGTCTATCTCAACGGTGACGGCATCTCGACACCCGACGAGCGTGGCCGCCCGGTCGTCGACGACGACTTCATCCTCATGTTCAACGCCCACAGCGAGCCCGTCGAATACACGATCCCGGCGGAGTTCGACAATGTGCTGTGGTCGGAGGCCGTCAACACCGCGGTGGAGGCCGGACGTCCGCAAGACGCGACCGCGCACCTGCCCGGTTCGACGATCGCCGTAGCGGGCCGTTCGATCCTCGTGCTGCAGAGCGAGCCGATCCCCGAGCCCGACGCCGTGGTGCACGAGGGCGACACTCCGGAGCGCCTACCGGAACTCCCGGAGGAGGAGAAGCCGACGCCGACCGCCGCGATCGCCGCGGAGGTGGCGGCAAAGGCAGAGGCGGCCGACGCGGACACGACGCCTCTGGAGAAGCCGAAGACCAAGCCGAGGCAGAAGAAGAAGCCGAAGCCCGCCTCCGACTGAGTCGGGCTCGGCGCAGCAGTACGCAGAATTCGTCGCCTCTCCCTCACCAGGGGGAGGCGACGAATTCTGCGACGACCCTCTCCCAGCGGACCGTGTCGGTGTTCCACTCTTTGACGTGGCGCGCGACCTGCCACTCTTCGTAGCGCACAAGGTCGGGGCGGCAGGCGGCGAGTTTCTGAGACGGGCCGACCGGCACGAAGTCGTCGGCGACGGAGTGGATGAGCAATATCGGGTGGTGCAATTCGTCGCTGCGTACCTGCCAGCTCGTGCGGGCGACATCGATGGGTTCGTGCACGCCGACGAGGTGCCGCGCCCAGCGGGTGCCGATCATGCCTTGGGCGAGAACCGCTAGCGGGTTGGGCACGTGGCGCAGGCGCGCCTGGTGGGCGATGACGTCGACCCAGTCGATTACCGGACTGTCGAGCACGACCCGGCTGACCACGGACGACAGCGGCGACAGGTCGAGCATCTGCAGCACGATCGCTCCGCCCATCGACCAGCCGAACAGCACCACTTCGGTGGCGCCGTGGGTGGTGGCGTACTGCACGGCCGATTCGACGTCGCGCCATTCGGACAAGCCGAGGTTGTAGAGGCCGTCGGGGCTTGCGGGAGCGCCGTGGCCGTTGCGGTACTCGGAGATGAGTACGTCGAAACCCTGGTCGTGCAGTACCGGCACGGCACGTAGCGTTTCGTGGCGGGTGGCTCCCCTGCCGTGGACGAGCACGGCCCAACGGCTCGCGGCCGGGGGCGGGGTGCCCGGCCGGGCGGGGTCGTTCGCGGGGATGTACCAGGCCGGCAGCGGGCCGACCTCTGAATCGACGTGCACGTTGGTGCAGGTCACATCGAAGACGGCGTCGGGATCGGTGGCGTAGTAGTAGCCGTCCCACCGCGCGGGCCCGGTGACCGGTGTGCCGAAGTCGACCACCTCGATCGGGCGGGTGACCGTGCCTGCCGCCGAGTCGTGGTCGACGATCTCGCCGAGGCGCAGGTGCCCGGTGCCGCCGCTGAACCACAGGCCGTAGCGGCCGGGCACGGTCGTCTCGATGTTGGCCTCAAGGGTGAGCGTGCCCGCGTCCTCGTCGATGTCGGTGACGATCACGTTGTCGGGGCGGCTCCGCTCCGGGGTGAGCAGCATCCGGGCGAGGTAGGCGCCGGCTCCGAACCAGCTCGCCGAGGCCGCGGCCATGGTGGCACCTGCGATGCCGCCGGCGAGGGCGAGCGACCGCTTGTGGGCGGCCAACGGATGGGAG
The DNA here is from genome assembly GCA_030538115.1 of Dermatophilus congolensis. GTDB lineage: Bacteria > Actinomycetota > Actinomycetes > Actinomycetales > Dermatophilaceae > Dermatophilus > Dermatophilus congolensis_B. Next base: position 24,999 of record JAUNUP010000001.1, read on the forward strand.
TCGGGCACTCCTCCATGGTGGCAGCCGCACCTGGACATTGCGTGGATGGCACGTGTGCGAGCCGTCCGTAGTAGACGGATTTCCAGCGCTTTGTCCGCGTCGAAGCAACGGGCCCGTGCAGGTCACAATGGCGTCATGCGCCTGCCGATCGAGTTGCCCGTCTCCCCCATGCTGGCCAAGGCCGTGGAGACCGTGCCGACGCACGCTCCTCTCCCCCGCGGCGCGAAACCCGACCCCGAGGCACCTGGCCTGGCCTACGAGCCGAAGTGGGACGGATTTCGGTGCATCGTGCTGCGCGACGGCGACGAGATCGAACTGGCGAGCCGTGGCAAGAAACCGTTGACCAGGTATTTTCCGGAAGTCGTGGAGCTGGTTCGCGAGCACCTGCCGGAGCGATTGGCGTTGGACTGCGAGATCGTGGTGCGGCGCGGCGAGCCGGGGGCACAGCGATTCGACTGGGAGATGCTCTCGGCCCGCATCCACCCGGCAGCCTCGCGTATCGAGAAACTCTCGCGCGAGACTCCGGCCGAGCTCGTCGCGTTCGACCTGCTCGCAGTGGGTGACGAGTCGCTCATGGAGCTGCCCTTCGGGGCGCGCCGCGAGCGGTTGGAGGCGATCTTCGCGTCGATCACGTCTCCGGCGCTGCACCTGACTCGGCTCACCCGCGACCACGCGGAGGCAGAGCGCTGGTTCGAGCACTTCGAGGGCGCAGGCCTCGACGGGGTCGTGGCTAAGCCGCTCGATGCTCCGTACGCGCCGGGTAAGCGCACGATGCTGAAGATCAAGCACCACCGCAGCGCCGAGGCCGTCGTCGTCGGATATCGGGTGCACAAGTCGGGCGAGGGCGTCGGCTCGCTGCTTCTCGGCCTGGCCGAACCCGGCACCGACGGAGAACCCGTGTACCGCAACGTCGGTGGCATCGTCTCGTTCACGAACGCCAGGCGGCTCGAACTCGTCGACGAACTCGAACCGCTGGTCGTCCGTGACGACGACGGTGAGGTCGCGCACGCCGAGACCGACCGGTCGCGTTTCTCCAGCGCCAAGGACGTCTCGTTCGTGCCGCTGCGCCCCGAGCGGGTCGTCGAGGTCGCGTTCGACCAGCTCGAAGGGCAGCGGTTCAGGCACGCGGTCACGTTCGTGCGCTGGCGCCCCGACCGCGACCCCGCCTCCTGCACCCTCGACCAGATAGACGTGGCCCCCGCCTACGACCTCTCCGAGGTGCTGCAGGGCGAGTGATCACGCTGCACGCGAATGCATCTCGACTCGTATGTGAGGTACATCACATGGGGGCGGTGCAGCGTTTTCGGTGCCTCATCGCGTCTGAGGGGTAGGAGGTGACGCGGATGAGCCTGGAGGAGTTTCTGGCCCAGCACGGGCAGGCGATGTTGCGCCTCGGCGTGATGCTGACCGGCAGCACGCCCGACGCCGAAGACCTCCTTCAGAGCACTCTCACGCGGCTCTGGCCCCAGTGGGACCGGGTGGAGGGGTCCCGGTCCCCTGGGGCGTACGCCAAGCGGGCGCTCGTGAACACGTTCACGTCGTCGCGTCGGCGCATCAACCGCGAGGTGCCGTGGCTCGAGGGGCTCGACCCCGCCGACTCACGGGTGCCGCGTGGCTCCGATACCGACGAGGCGTGGGAGTGGCTGGCGACGCTTCCGCCCACGCAGCGCGCGGTGCTCGCCCTTCGCTACTACGAAGACCTCTCCGACGCCGAGATCGGCGAGTACCTCGACTGCTCGACCTCCACGGTGCGGAGCAACGCCGCCCGGGCGCTGGCGAGCCTGCGCACGCGATTCGGCGACGACCACGACCCGTCACGCGCCGAGGAGGTGACCCGATGACCGACCACGAGAAGCTGCTCCGACGCACCTTCGCAGCCCACGAACCACGACTCGACTCGGCGAGCGAGTCCGAGATGTTCGCCAGAATCGCGGCCGCGGTCACCGGCGGCGCGAACACGGGCGATCGCGACGGGCACGACGACACGGGCGCGGGTCACGGGCTCGACCACGGCGACAACTCCGGCTCGGGACGTGGGGAGGCGCGCGGCGGTATCGCCGAGGTGACCCCGATCCGCTCCGTCGGTCGCCCGTACCCTCCGCACGACGGCACGTGGACGCCGGCCGACCTGTCGTTCACCGACGAGCAGCCGAAGGGCCGTCGCTTCTGGTGGGCGGGCGCTGCGGCGGGCATCGTGCTGGCGACGGCGGTCGCCTTCGCGACGATCACCCTCCCCGGGCTGGACAACCTCGTGGGAACGAGGATCGGCCCGACCCCGACGATGACAGCCGCCCCGATGCCGACCCCGACTCCGTCGGATTCGTCTCCCGTGCAGCGCGTCGACTGGCCTGCGACGCCCGGACCGCTCACGCGGGAGCAGGCATCGACGGTCCTGGCAGGCATGGACGAGGCACTTCGCGCGGTCGGCACGATGCGTGTCACGCAGCCGACCGATACGTCGATGCCCGACCCGACTCCCCCGATCGTGCACGAGATCGACGTACGACAGCCGACGGACCTGCGCCTGCAGAGCGTGAACTGGATGATCCACATCGGCCCGGACCACTGGGTGCACGAGGCGAGTGCTGACAAGCCCGAGTCGACCGACATGGTCTGGGTTCAATGGCCCGAGAAACAGTCATTGCCGCCCCTCGGCAGTGGCCTGAGCCTGCTCCCGTTCCAGTGGGAGTCGATCTGGCTGGGCAGCCCCGAGGTCATCGGTACCGATCGCATCCGTGGAGGGGCGGAGGTGATCGGCACCGAGACCATCCAGGGTGTCCGAGCCATCCACTACCGGTTCACCGTCGAGCTGGGTGACGGCATGGGAGGGCCGACGATGCCGACGACCCTCGACACATGGGTCGCGCCGGACGGCAAGGTCGTTCGGGCCGGATTCAGCACGAGCGCGGACGAGCCGCAGCAGATGGTCGCGAAGATCGAGTACGGAGTCGACGTCTCGATCCAGCCCCCACCGCCAGGCGAGGTTGAACTCAGCCAGTAGGCGGACGCCCCGGCCCGGCGGGGCGGGGGATCCCACAGGCTTCAGGGGGTTTGTGGGCTCCCCCGCCCCGCCGGAGGTCGGTGCGCGCGGCTCGAGACTCCGAGGGCGTTCGCGGCGACGACGATGACGATGCCCAGCCATTCGTGGCCGTCCAGCACTTGGCCGAGTACGAGCAGGCCGGAGACGGCCGCGAAGACCGGGTGGATGCTCATCAGCACCCCGAACACGGGTGCTGTAAGGCGACGGAGGGCGATGATGTCGAGCGCGTACGGGATCGCGGACGAGAGCACGCCCGCTGCGGCTCCCAAGGCGAACGGCTGCCAACCGATCTCGCCTGCGAGCGCCCGCGAGCCGAGGACGACGAGAGCGGGCACGTACACCAGCGTCGATAAACCCATTGCGAGAGCCGTCGCCTGGATCCCGGGCAGACGTTGCCCCGCGAGTCGGCTGAGGAGGATGTAGGCAGCCCAGCAGACGCCCCCTCCGAGAGCGAGTGCGATGCCGAGGACGTTGCTGCTCGGCCCCGGGAGTACCAGCACGTACACGCCGATGCCTGCGGCCACGGCAACGACCAGATCCATGCGTGTGCGTGATCCGACCAGGCCGAGCACAAGCGGGCCCAGAAGCTCGAGCGTCACGGTCAAGCCGAGACCGATGCGCGAGAACGCCGCGTAGATGAACAGGTTCATCGATGCCAGCGCGGCGGCGAGCAGGAGTACCGGCCACCACTGTGACCAGGTCAGACGCCGGATCGGAGGCCGCGCTATCGGCAACAGCACGCACGCGCCGACGAGCTGACGCATCCCGACCACGCCGGCCGGGCCGAGCGCCGGGATGGCGAGCACCCCCAATCCTGCCCCTACCTGGGTGCTCGCGGCCGAGGTGAGCACGAGAGCAGTGCCGAACCCTGCCCCGGAGGGGCGAACGCGGTGGCTCGATGACGGATCGGGTTCAGGCACGGGCTTGCTCATCCTCCGATTCTGGCCGCTGCCCGATCACGAACCCAGTCGGCTATTTCTCCGACTTCGGGGTGACCCCGTCGGCCTCCCAGTTGGCGGCGTTCTTCTTGCTCGGCTGAACCCGTGGCGGTTCGCCAGGCATTTTCGGGTGGTCGGGCGGGAAGTTCAGTTCACCGAGGCCGCGTTCGAGGTCTGCCTCCCAGAGCGCGTAGGCCTGGGTGATGTTGCCGACGTTCTGCGGGGTTGCCATGTTGGCCCACGCGTCGCCCTGGTCGGCGACGATGTCAGGCACGGTGCGCACGGTGAAGCGCGCGGGGTCGACGGTCGGCAGTTCGTCCCAGGTCACGGGCATCGACACTCGCGCTCCTGCGACGACGCGGGGGCTGTAGGCGCCGGCGATGGTGCGGTCGCGGCAGGCCTGGTTGTAGTCGAGAAAGATACGGTCGCCCCGCTCCTCTTTCCACCACGCGGTGGTGACCAGGTCGGGAAGACGCCGCTCCAACTCCCGCGCGATACCGATGACGGCGTGGCGCACGTCGAGGAATTCGTGGGTGCGCTCGATCCGCGAGTACACGTGGATGCCGCGGCTGCCGCTCGTCTTGGCCCACGCCACCAGGCCGAGTTCGGCCATGAGATCGCGCATGCCTTGGGCCGCTGTGACGATGTCGGAGAAGGGGCGGCCGGGCTGAGGGTCGAAGTCGATGCGGATCTCGTCGACGTGGTCGTTGTCGTCGGCGAGCACGGGCCACGGGTGAAACGTGACGGTGTTCATCTGTGCGGCCCAGACGGCGGTGGCGATCTCGTCGATGACGAGCTGCGGGTGTGACCTGCCGGACGGGTAGGTGCACATCGTGGTGGCGGCCCACTCGGGCGCGCCCTTCGGAGGGTTCTTGGAGTAGAACATCTCGCCGTCGACGCCCCCGCGAACGCGCTGCAGCGCGACGGGCCTGTCGCCGTTGGCGGCCATGAACGGCTCGGCCACTGCGACCAGGTACTTCGCGAGGTCGAGCTTGGTCACGGGAGCCCCGTCGCCGGCGTCGGGCCACACGGCCTTGTCCGGACTGGAGATCCGCACGGCACGCGCGGGCTCCTCCGCAGAACCAGGAACCTCGAGTGTGACCGCATCCGATGCCATGTCTGACTCCTGCCGTGGGTTCGGAATGAACTCGCGCTAACGGGTTGTAGTAGGGAGCATGGCACCCATGAACAACGGATCGTCGAATTCGCAGCCCGACTCCGGCACCTACCCGGTGACCAAGACCGAAGAGCAGTGGCGCGAGATGCTCTCTCCGCTGGAGTTTCAGGTGTTGCGGCTCGCGGGCACCGAGCGGCCGTTCACGGGCGAGTACACCGACACCACCACCGAAGGCGTGTACCGATGCCGCGCCTGTGACGCCGAACTGTTCCGCAGCGAGACCAAATTCGCGAGCCACTGCGGTTGGCCGTCGTTCTACGCTCCGCTGGCCGCCGACCGGGTCGAGTACATCGAAGACACCTCGCTCGGCATGCGCCGCGTCGAGGTGCGCTGTGCCTCCTGCGGCTCACACCTCGGCCACGTCTTCGAGGGCGAGGGCTACCCCACCCCCACCGACCAGCGCTACTGCATCAACTCCGTCTGCCTCACGCTGGACGAGGCGCAGTAGCGCCTGCACGGTCGCTGCGCGCCCGTAGTTCCGCGGCACACGTTCGTCGACCCGTCACCGGTGTCGCACCTGTGCCACGGAACACTGGCCGGTTGCGTTCGTCGTGCGGGTCAGGGCAGTTCGGCTACCAGCTTCTCCAGGTCGGCCTTCGGGCCCGTGAAGAACGGGATCTCCTCGCGCACGTGCAGGCGGGCCTTGCTCGCGCGGAGTTCGCGCATGAGGTCGACGATGCGGTGCAGATCGTCTGCCTCGAAGGCCAGCACCCACTCGTAGTCGTTGAGCGCGAACGACGAGATCGTGTTGGCGCGCACGTCGGGGTAGTCGCGGGCCATCTGGCCGTGCTCGCGCAGCATGTCGCGGCGCTCCGCGTCGGGGATGACGTACCAGTCGTAGCTGCGCACGAACGGGTACACGCACACGTAGCCGCGGGCCCGCTCTTCGTCGAGAAATGCCGGCAGGTGGCTCTTGTTGAACTCCGCCGGGCGGTGCAGCGCGGCCGACGACCAGACCGGCTCCAGGTGCGCACCGAGACGGCTGCGGCGCACGGCCTTGTAGGCGGCCTGCACGGTCTCGATGTCGGGCGCGTGCCACCAGAACATGATGTCCGCGTCGGCACGCATGCCCGAGATGTCGTACACACCCCGCACGACGAGGTCGTCCTGCGCGAGGGTCTCGAGGTCGCGTTCCACCTGCGCGGCCATCTCCTGGCGTTCGAGCACGTCGCGCGGCAGCGGGCTCGTCACCCGGAACACCGACCACATCGCGTAGCGGATCGTGTCGTTGAGTTCTCGGATGCGTGCAGCGCGCTCGTTGCCAGTCATGCCCCGAAGGCTAGCCCAAGCTGAAGTGGCCCCTGTCGCGTGCCCCGACCCGCCGGCGGTCATCGTGGTTCACTGATCGGCATGGTGCGCCTTGCCCTTCCTCTGCCGAATCGTGCCGACGGCTCCGGAGCCGATCGGGTGCGCTCGGTCAGGCGCCCGGCGACTGCGGACTGCCCGGCGTTCGACCTCGCCTACGTGCGCCGCGGGCGACCGGGCACCGTGCCCGTGGTGGTGATCCCCGGAGGGCCGGGGCTTGGCTCCATCCGGATGTACCGGAGCACGCGGGCGAGGGCCGCGCGCGCCGGTCTCGACGTGGTGATGATGGAGCATCGCGGTGTCGGCGATTCACGCCGTGACCTCGACGGTCACGACCTCCCGCCGAAGGCCGTGACCCTGCAGGCGGCGGCCGACGACCTCGCGGCCGTGTTGGATGCCGAGGGCATCGAGCGTGCCGTGATCGCCGGGTGTTCGTACGGCACCTCCGTGGCCCAGGCGTTCGGCGTCGTCCATCCGGGCCGGGTCGCGGGCATGGTGCTCGATTCGACGGTCCTCAGCGGCGACGACTACATCGAGGTCAGGCGGTTCTCCCGCGCCCGCCTCATGCAGGGCTCGTCGGAGCACGGAACCCTCGAAGTGGCCCGCAAGATCCGCGCGCTGACGGATGCGTCGGCCCAACCCCACCGCATCGGCGCGGCCGCCCGGGTGCTCTACGAGTACGGAGGCGTCGCACTGCTCGACCGCTACCTCGAACAACTCGTCCGCGGCCAGGCCGATGCCACCGACGCTCTGCTGCATCAGCTCGCCTCGCAAGAGGTCGGTACGGACTTGCCCGGCATTATGGAATTCGACCTCGTCGCGCGCATGGCGTTCGAAGATCTGCACTACCACCCGGAGCCCGACGGGCTGCCCTTCGATCCCTCCACCGATCTGGACGTCGTCGCCGAGGGGCAACCTGCCTTCGCCGGCGAGCCGTACGACTTTCCGGCGGCCCTGCCGGGTTTCGACTGGCTGACCGCTGTCGTCTCGGGTGCACGTGATCTGCGCACGCCGCGCACCGTCGCCGAGCACACGGTCGCGTTACTGCCGGACGGCGTGCTCGTGCCCGTCGCCGACATGGGGCACAGCGCGCTCGACACGCGCCAGGGTGTTTTTCTGGCCGTGGCCGCTGCGGTGCGCGACGGCGACCGCGCGAGACTGGCCGAGATTGCGCGCACCGGAGGCGACGGCATCGGCCCGAACGGCGCCTCGGCCCAACTCACCCCGGTGCTACGCGCCCTGCTCGCGGTGGAGAAGCCGCTCAGCCCGCTCGTGCGGAGGGTGACCCGCGCGATAGCGGACCCCCGCTCCGACTGAGTAGAGACTCAGCCCTTCTTCTTGCTACTACTCGTTGCCGAGGCTCTTGATGAGCGCCACGATGCGGGTGAGCACCTCGGGGTCCGTGTCGGGCAGCACGCCGTGGCCGAGGTTGAAGATGTGTCCCGGAGCCGTGCGGCCTTCGTCGACGATGCGACGCACCTCGGCCTCTACCACCGACCACGGCGCGAACGTCACCGCCGGGTCGAGGTTGCCCTGCACCGCGTACCCGCGGCCGAGCCGCGCCGACGCCTCGGCGAGGTTGGTGCGGTAGTCGACGCCCACCACGTCGGCGCCGGCCTCGCCCATCGAGCCCAGCAGTTCGCCTGTGCCGACCCCGAAGTGGATCGTCGGCACGCCCAGCGAGCGCAGGTGCGCGAGCACACGCGCGGAGTGGGGCTGCACGAACCGCTCGTAGTCACGCCGTGACAGAGCACCGGCCCACGAGTCGAAGAGCTGCACGACCTGCGCTCCTCCGCGCACCTGCACCTCGAGGAACGCTGCCGAGATCTGGGCGAGGCGCGCGCATAGCTCGTTCCATAGGTCGGGGTCGCCGTGCATGAGGGCCTTGGTCCGCACGTGGTTCTTGCTCGGGCCGCCCTCGACCAGGTACGACGCGAGCGTGAACGGCGCTCCCGCGAACCCGATGAGGGGCGTGGAGCCGAGCTGGCCGACGGTCAGGCGCACGGCCTCCGCGATGTCGGGGATGTGCTCGACCGTCAGCGGCACGAGGCGGTCGAGGTCGCTCCACTTGCCGAACGGCTCCTCGACCACGGGCCCGACGCCGGGCACGATGTCGAGGTCTACGCCGACCGCGGAGAGCGGAACGACGATGTCGGAGAAGAAGATCGCCGCGTCGACGCCGTGGCGGCGCACGGGCTGCATCGTGATCTCGGCGACCAGTTCGGGCTCACGGCAGGCCCGCAGCATCGAGCCGGAGCCGCGCACCTCGCGGTACTCGGGCAGCGACCGCCCCGCCTGACGCATGAACCACACCGGAGGCCTGCGCCCCGGATGGCGCATCGCCGCCCGCACGAGTAGAGGGGCTCGCTCGAGGGAGGCGGAAGCCGAGGTCACGACAGACGACGCGGGGCGGGGCTGAATGGTCACGACCCCGATCCTGTCATGGAGTCGCAGCGGTCGCACCGACCTCGCTCGCCACGGTCACGCGGTCGGCGCCCGCCCCGCATACACCCCGGCCAGCGAGCGAGCCACGGTACGAAGGTCGTTACGTTCCATGCGGGTGCGGGCCGCCTCGGTCACGTCGGGCAATTCCCCCGTCAACACCTGGCGGGCCCGCAGCTCGAATTCGGGCAGGTTGTGGGCCTTGTGCACGACCACGCCGTCTTCGAGCCAGTCGTCGTAGACGGGAATGTCGCGCAGGAGTACGGGAACGCCCGAGGCCATGGCTTCAAGCACCACGATGCCCTCGGTCTCCTCGTGCGAGAGAAACGCGAACAGGTCGGCGCCGGCGTAGGCGTCGCGGATCTGGTCGCGGGGCACGAAACCGGCGAAGTGGCAGTTGTCGGGGGCGGTGTCGATCGCCTCCCGCACGGCGCGAGGCATCGTCACGCGGGGCGCGGTGCCGAACCAGTAGAACTCGACGTGCGGCATCCGTCGCGCGAGGCCGACGAAGTCGACGACCCCCTTGCGCGGCATGAGGTGCCCCACCGACATGACGACGGGCGTCTGCGGAGCGAGGTCGTGTCGCAGCCGAAATCGTTGCCGTGCAGCCGGGTCGGGCCTGAAGAAGTCGGTATCGACACCGTTGGAGAGGGCGTGCACGGGCCGTTTGGTGCCGTACGTGTCGATGATCTTGCGGGAGTAGGGAGTCGGCGTGACGACCACGTGCCCGACGCTGTAGGCGAGCTTGAGCCACGCACCGAAGATGGGGGCGACGGCGTTCGCGCCGGCCCACGAGTCGCGAAAATCCTGCTGCGTCGAGTGCCCGAAGTAGACGACCCGCGCTCCTCGCGCCCGAGCCAACAATCCCGCAGCGACGCTGTCGGGAAAGACCGTGTTGAGGTGCAGCACGTCGAAGGGCTCGGCGAAGCTCGCGGCGCGCTCGGCGCCGAGATGGTCGAGCATCGCCTCCTGGTGCCTCATCGCCTGGCCCACGCCGCTTCGGCGCACGAGCGAACTCAGCCCTTGGTACACGCACACCTTCATCGGTGCTCCGTTCTGCTCGTTCGGCTCACAGGCCGAGCCCGGGAAAGAGGTAGTTGAGAAGCGCGATCGTGCCGAAGCTGTAGGCCATGATCGACCAGGGCTTGCCCAGAAGGATGATCGCGATGAACGTGCGCTTTCGCATCGACGTCAGCCCGGAGAGGTAGCAGAGCAGGTCGTCAGGGGCGACCGGCAACACGATCGCCAGCGCGAAATACCGTGTGTAGTGCGGGTGGTCGAGCCAGGCCAGGTATTTGCGCGTCCGGTCGGAACGCATCCGCGACTCCACGAGCGGTCGCCCGAGGCGACGGGCGATGAGAAAGGCCGCGGTCGATCCGAGAGACTGTCCGACGTAATTGCAGAGCGTGCCGACGACCGGCCCGAACAGGATCGGTCCGGCGACCACGCCGACACCACCCGGCACCACCGGCGATATGCACTGGATGGCCTGGATGAACGTGAACACCACGGGCGCCCACAAGCCGAACTGGCCGAGGAATTCGCGCACCGCGTCGACGGAACGCAAGGTTCCCGTGGCCAGACCCACGACGACCAGACCGATCGTCAGGACGAGACCGAGCACCGTGATCCAGTGTGTGAACCGCTCGAAGCGCTCGACCGCCTTCTGGGACGTGCCATCGGGATCAGCCGGGGTCGTCTCGCCCGAGGCCCCTGCGTCGAGATCTGGCCGCGCCTGCGGTTCCGCGCTCACCGGGGGCACTTCCGGGAGAGGGTGGCGGGCAGCGAGATGGTCATCGTTTCTCACGCTGGCCCACGGGAATGAACGCGCGGTGTCGGACGGGGGCGTTTCGGGCGTCCATTCGTCCTACGCATCCCAGGTGTGGGGGCGTCAGAAGTATGGGCACACCGGAATGGTGCCCCCCGGATCACTCTGGCCACGGTGTCAGTGTGCCCAACGAAGGCTCGTGTAGCGCCCTTCGAGACGACTCCCCCGCCTCCGGCGTGTCACATCGGAGGCGCGCGTCGAGTCACGGGGAAACACCTAGATTCGATGATCGTGACGCCCCGATACCCGCGGACCTCTCCCGCGGTGTTCGCCGAGGCCGCCGACGAGCTCGACGCGGTGCGGTTGCGGCCGGAGGTGCAGGTCGAGGAGGTGCCCGCACCCACTCGCATCGCCCCGGACGCAGTCGCTCTGTCGATCGAGGTGACCACGGCGGCCTCCGAAGACCCCCTCGCCACGGGGCGTTTCGTGCTGCTCCACGACCCGGACGAGCCGGAGGCCTGGGACGGCCCTTGGCGCGTGGTCTGTTTCGCACATGCGGGTCTGGAGGCCGAACTCGGCGACGACCCGATGCTGGCCGAGGTCGGCTGGTCGTGGCTGCGCGACGCCTTGGAAGGGCGCGGAGTCGACGGGCACAACCTCGGCGGCACCGTCACCCGCGTGCTCTCGCAGGGGTTCGGGCAGCTCGAGGCCGACGAGCCAGGAGTGGACCTCGAGATCCGGGCCAGTTGGTCGCCTCCCGACCATCACGTCGGCGCCCATCTCGCGGCCTGGTGCGACCTGCTCTCGCAGATTTCGGGCCTACCCCCTGTGCCGATCGGAGTGCCTGCGGTAAGCCCTGGTCGATAGGAGTACCCTGGCAGGGATGCCAGAGCTGCCGACACACGAGACCCCGACGAGTTCGTCGCGCGAGTCCGTGGGCACCCCGGCGCAGGGAACAAGGTCGCAACCGGCTGCCTCCGGACACTCCGAACACCCCGATGTGCCGTTGCTGGCCGAGCCGCGTGGCGGAGTACCCGATGTCGTCGAAGACGAACGACGTCTCGTGGCCGTGGCCGAGCGGCTCGCGAAATCGACCGGCCCGATGGCCGTGGATGCCGAGCGCGCCTCCGGTTACCGGTACGGTCAGCGCGCCTACCTGGTGCAACTGTGGCGCGAGGGCGTCGGCACGGTACTCGTCGACCCGGTCGCCTGCCCCGACCTTTCTCCCATCGCCGAGGCGACGGCCGGAGTCGAGTGGGTCGTTCACGCCGCGACCCAAGACCTGCCGTGCCTTGCCGAGGTCGGCATGCGTCCCGACCGGCTCTTCGACACGGAGGTCGGCTCGCGCCTGCTCGGGCTGCCGCGCGTCGGCCTGTCGACGGTGGTCGAGCACTACCTGCAGGTGCGCCTGGCCAAGGAGCACTCCGCGGTCGACTGGAGCACCCGGCCGCTGCCCTCGCCGTGGCTGACCTACGCCTCCCTCGACGTCGAAGTGCTCGTGCCGCTGCGCGATGCCGTGGCCGCCGACCTCATCGCCGCCGGTAAACGCGAATGGGCCGAGCAAGAATTCGACGCCCTCACCCGGTTCACCGGGCCGCCGGTACGCACGGAGCCGTGGCGGCGCACCGGCGGCATGCACAAGGTGCGTAACCGGCGCGGAGCGGCCCTCGTGCGTGAGCTGTGGCAGGCGCGCGACCGGCTCGCGGCCGACAAAGACCTCGCCCCGGGGCGCATCCTGCCCGACGCAGCCGTGATCGAGTTGACGTTGGCAGCGGCCGGCAAAGGCCCCGACGCCGTGACCGCCTCGCGGCACAAGCTCGTCAAGCGTCACGCCCCCACGTGGCGACGCGCTGTCGAGGCGGCGTATGCACTGCCCGAGAGCAAGTTGCCTCCGCTCACGGTGCGCAGTGACGCGCCGCCTCCGGTGAAGGCGTGGAAAGACAAGAACCCCGTCGCGGCCGACCGGCTCGTGCTCGCCAAAGACGCGGTCGCCGCGTTCGCCGAGCAGAACAGCCTGCCCGTCGAGAACGTGCTGACGCCCGACACGTTGCGGCGGCTCATGTGGGATCCCGTCGAGGTCACCGACGAGGCGGTGCGCGAGGCACTCGAAGCCCGCGGCGCCCGGCCGTGGCAGGTGGACGTGGTCACTCCCATAGTCCTGTCGGCCTACCGCGAGGTGCCGGAGACGCGAGACTAGGTGCTGTGCGCGCCTTGCATGTGTGTGGTCCCCGCGAGAGGTGACTAGGCAGTAACAAGGCTTTAGCATCGTAGAAAGGGTGTCTCGGCGGCCGGCCGGCACCCATCGCATTGAGGCGAGGAGATCCGGATGCGTCAGCACCACGAGGTCGTCTTCATCGAGGGCGTACGTACACCCTTCGGCAAGGCCGGAGAGGGCGGGCTGTACGAGCACACGCGGGCCGACGACCTGGTGGTCGCGTGCCTACGCGAACTCATGAGGCGCCACCCGGAGTTGCCCCCCGAGCGGATCGGTGACGTCGCCGTGGCGGCGAGCACCCAGATCGGCGACCAGGGCCTGACGATCGGCCGCCTGGCCACCGTGCTCGCGGGCCTGCCGCGCGAGGTGCCCGGCTACTCCATCGACCGCATGTGCGCCGGCGCGATGACCGCCGTGACCACACTCGCCGGCTCGATCGCGTTCGGGGCCATCGACGTGGCCCTCGCCGGCGGCGTCGAGCACATGGGCCGTCACCCCATGGGCGAGGGCATGGACCCGAACCCGCGGCTCATCGCCGAGAAGCTCGTCGACCCCTCCGCCCTGAACATGGGCGCGACGGCCGAGAACCTGCACGACCGCTACCCCACCATCACCAAACAGCGGGCCGACGCCTACGCCGTGAACTCGCAGGCCAAGGCTGCGGCGGCCTACGAAGCCGGCAACATTCAGCCCGATCTCGTGCCCGTCGCGACCCGCCACCCCGAACTCGGCTACGGCATCGCGACCGCCGACCAGCCCCCGCGACCGGGCACGTCGATGGAGTCGCTGGCGGGGCTTCGCACCCCGTTCCGCCCCCATGGGCGCGTCACGGCCGGTAACGCCAGCGGACTCAACGACGGCGCGACCGCGTGCCTGCTCGCCTCCGCAGAGGCCGCCGCCGAGCTGGGCATGGCCCCCGCGATGCGGATGGTCTCGTACGGCTTCGCGGGCGTGGAGCCTGCGGTGATGGGCGTCGGCCCGATCCCGGCCACCGAGAAGGCCCTCGCCTCCGCCGGTCTGAGTATTGACGACATCGGACTCTTCGAGATCAACGAGGCCTTCGCCGTTCAGGTGCTCGCCTTCCTCGAGCACTACGGCATCGCCGACGACGCGCCCAACGTCAACCCGTTCGGCGGCGCGATCGCGTTCGGGCACCCGCTCGCCTCCTCCGGCATCCGGTTGATGCTGCAACTCGCTCGATCGTTCAAGGCCCACCCCGAGGTGCGCTACGGCCTGACCACCATGTGCATCGGTATGGGCATGGGAGGCACGGTGATCTGGGAGAACCCGGCGCACCCCGACGCAGTCAAGTTCGAGTCCACCGAAACCGAGGGGGCCGCACGATGACCACCGATCTCGACCACCTGAAGTCCGTCTTCGCCGACGAGGTCGTCACCAAGGCCCTCGTCCGCGATGTCGAGCTGCCCGACGGAGGCGGCACGCTCGCCCTCGTCACGATCGACAACGGCCACGACCACACCAAGCCGACGACGTTCGGCCCCAACGGGCTCGTCAACCTCAACGAGGCGCTCGAAGGCCTGAGTGAGCGCGGCAAGGCGGGCGAGATCGTGGCCGTCGCCGTGACCGGCAAGCCGTTCATCTTCGCCGTCGGCGCCGACATCAAGGGAATCCCGCTCATCCGCACCCGCGACGACGCGGTGGCGGTCGGCAAGCTCGGCCACGACGCGTACTCGCAGCTCGACGCACTGGCGGCCGAGGGCATCCCGAGCTTCGCGTTCGTCAACGGCGCCACGATGGGCGGAGGCGTCGAGCTCGCCCTCTCCGCCACCTACCGCACGATCTCCGACGCGGCAGGCATGTTCTCGCTGCCCGAGTGCTTCATCGGGCTCGTGCCCGGCTGGGGTGGCTGTTGGCGGCTGCCCAACCTCATCGGCGTCGAGAAGGCGCTCACCGTCATCATCGACAACCCGCTCGAGCAGAACCGCATGCTCAAGCCCGCCCAGGTGGCCGAACTGGGCATCGCCGACGCGCTCCTGCCGGCCGCCGACTTCCTCACCGCCTCGGTGCGCTGGGCAGCCGACGTTCTCGCAGGTCGCATCACTGTCGATCGCCCGGAAATCGACCGCGACGAGGCCACCTGGAACGCGGCCGTCGACGCTGCGTACCAGCGCGTGCTCGGCCGCACCGGCGGGGCCTCCCCCGCTCCGTTGGCCGCGCTCGACCTCGTACGCGCCGCCCGCACGAACACGCGGGAGGAGGGCTTCGCGGCCGAAGACCAGGTGCTCGCCGACCGCATCGTGAGCGACGAGACCCGCGCGAGCCTGTACGCCTTCGACCTCGTACAGCGTCGCGCCAAGCGGCCCACGAATGCGCCCGACAAGTCTCTGGCCCGAAAGATCACGAAGGTCGGCATCGCGGGCGCCGGGCTCATGGCCGGGCAGATCGCCATGCTCCTCGTGCAACGGCTCAAAGTGCCGGTCGTGCTCAACGACATCGACCAGGCGCGCGTCGACAAGGGCGTCGCGTACGTGCACGAGCAGATCGGCATGCTGGCGCTCAAGGGCCGCCTCAGCCAGGACGAGCACAACCGCCTCGTCGCCCTCGTCACCGGCAGCGTCGACAAGGCCGCGTTCGCGGGCGCCGACCTCGTCATCGAGGCGATCGTCGAGGTGATGGAGGCGAAGAAGTCGGTCTTCGCCGAGATCGAGCCCCTCGTCTCCGAAGAGTGCGTGCTGGCCACCAACACGTCGTCACTGTCGATCACCGAGATGGCGTCGGGGCTCAAGCACCCCGAGCGGGTCGTGGGCGTGCACTTCTTCAACCCCGTGCAGGTCATGCCGCTCGTCGAGATCATCCCTGGTGAGCGCACAGACGACGCCACGACTGCCACGGCTTTCGCCCTCGGTAAGTCGCTGCGCAAGACGTGCGTGCTCGCCGCCGACGCGCCGTCGTTCATCGTCAACCGGGTGCTCGGTCGGTTCATGAGCGACATTTCGAAGATCGTCGACGCGGGCACGCCGATCGAGGTGGCCGACGCGGCGTTCGCCGGCATCGTGCCGCTGCCGCCTTTCCACCTCATCGCGCTCGTCGGCCCGGCGATCGCGCTGCACAACGGCGAGACACTCGCCGGCGCGTTCCCCGAGCGCTTCCGGGTGAGCGAGAACCTCGCCTGGGTGGTCGAGAACGGCATCCGCTCGTACTACACGCAGGACGAAGCCGGTAACCAGGTCATCGACCCCCGCATCGTCGAGCACATGAGCGGCCAGGCACAGACCGAGGTGCTCACCGCCGAGCAGGTGCGTGAACGCACGCTCGAAGGCTTGGCGGAGGAGATCGGCATCATGCTCCGCGAGGGAGTCGCAGCCGGGGCTCCCGACCTCGACCTCGCGATGATCACGGGCGCGGGCATGCACTTCTGGAACGGCGGCATCACGCCGCTGCTCGACCGCCTCGGAATCTCCGAGAAGGTCAACGGAGCTCGGTTCTTGCCCGTCGGTATCGCCGATGCAGGAGCAGTGACTGGCTGACTCTGTCGGGCTGCTTCGGCTTCAGCCGGGCGCCATCTGTTGGCCTGAGGGGCCGACCGTACGACACGCGGCGCCGGGTGGTGGTGTGAGAGCACTACTGCCCGGCGCCTTTTCGTCGGCAGCGCACCGGGAGGCTTGCGCGATGAGCGGACGGTGCGATTCACCGTGCCATACTGGGTCGGGCGTTCAACTCCCCCGCCCCCTCGAAGGGGCTGTAACAGGCGACATGTGCCTGGTCGCAGCGTGATTCGCGCGATTATCTCATATGTGAGTTAGATTGGTGCTATGACTGAAGACTACCTCGCCAGGATCGGCGGCCTGGTGCGGGAGGCCCGCAAATCACGCGGACTCACGCAACACGACCTCGCTGACCTGCTCAATACGAGCCAGAGCGCGGTAGCCCGTATCGAACAGGGCAAGCAGAACCTCTCACTGGAGATGCTGTCCCGCCTGGGCGCCAACCTCAACAGTCAGTTCGTCTCGCTCGGCACGAGCGGCCCGCAGCACCTGCGCATCGAGGGCGGACGCAAGCTCTCCGGCTCCATCGACGTCAAGACCAGCAAGAACGCCGCCGTGGCGCTGCTGTGTGCGTCGCTGCTCAACAAGGGCCGCACGACACTGCGCAACATGGCCCGCATCGAAGAGGTCAACCGCATCCTCGAGGTGCTCAACAGCATCGGTGTCAAGACACGGTGGCTGCCCGACAGCAACGACCTCGAGATCACTCCCCCGGCGAACTTCGACCTGTCGAGCATCGACAACGACGCTGCTCGCCGTACGCGCACGATCATCATGTTCTTCGGGCCGCTCATGCACGAACTCGGCGAGTTCGAGCTGCCCTACGCCGGTGGCTGCGACCTCGGTTCGCGCACCATCGAGCCCCACATGAGCGCGCTGCGGTCGTTCGGCCTGCAGGTCGAGGCGACCACCGGGTACTACCGCGCCAAGGTCGACCCGCACACGCCGTCACGGCCCATCGTGCTCACCGAGCGCGGCGACACGGTCACCGAGAACGCCCTGATGGCGGCCGCGCGTCGCGAAACCACCACGGTCATCCGCAACGCCAGCCCCAACTACATGGTCCAAGACCTGTGCTTCTACCTGCAGGAGCTCGGTGTCACGATCGAGGGCATCGGTAGCACGACTCTGACAGTGACCGGCTGCGCGAACATCGATGTCGATGTCGAGTACTCCCCCTCCGAAGACCCGATCGAGGCGATGAGTCTGCTCGCCGCGGCAGTCGTCACGGAGTCGGCCATCACGATCCGTCGGGTGCCGATCGAGTTCATGGAGATCGAGCTCGCTGTTCTCTCGGACATGGGCTTCACGTACTCGCTCAGCTCCGAGTACACCTCGGCCAACGGCAAGACCCGGCTCGTCGACCTCCGGACCATTCCGGGGCGTCTACACGCACCGATCGACAAGATTCACCCGATGCCGTTTCCGGGCCTCAACATCGACAACCTGCCGTTCTTCGCGATCATCGGCGCGTGCGCGAACGGCCGGACGATGATCCACGACTGGGTCTACGAGAACCGGGCGATCTACCTCACCGAGCTCAACAAGGTGGGCGCCAAGGTGCAGTTGCTCGACCCGCACCGTGTCGTCGTCGACGGGCCCACCCGCTGGCGCGCTGCGGAGGTCGTGTGCCCGCCCGCCCTTCGACCGGCAGTGGTCGTCCTCATCGCGATGCTCGCTGCTCCGGGTACCTCGTACCTGCGCAACGTGTACGTCATCAACCGCGGCTACCAAGACCTGGCAGACCGCCTGAACGCGCTGGGCGCAAGCATCGAGAGCTTCCGCGACATCTGATCGTGTGACAGAAATCGTGTGACACCAGATCGGCCGGGTGACGTGATCACGTCACCCGGCCGAAGTCAGTTCGCGGTGCTTCCTGTTCGAGACTCCGCCAGCGGCGCCAGCTTTGCCGAGAGGGCGGCCGTGATCGCGTCTGCTGTGAGCCCGTTCTCTGCGAGCACCTGGGAGCGGCTGGCGTGGTCCAAAAACTTCTTCGGCAACCCGAACCGCGACACCGGCACCTCGACTCCGGCCTCGGAGAGGGCTGCCGCGATGGCAGAGCCGACGCCCGTCGCCGCGAGGCCGTCTTCGATGACCGCCACGCGACGGGCGCCGCTGAGCAGACCGATGAGGTCGTCGCTGACGGGCAGCACCCAGCCCGGATCCACGACGGTAACGCCGTGTCCAGCCTCCGCGAGCCGCCGAGCCGTCTCCAACGCGACCGGCGCCAGCGCACCGACCGACACGATCACCAACTCGGCGACCGAATCGGGGTCGTCGGCTCCGGCCCGGAACAGGATGTCGAGATCGCCCACGGTGTCCACCGCAGGAATCGCTGCAGGCTCGGAGCCCTTCGGGAAGCGGATGACGGTCGGACCGTCGTCGACCTGCACGGCCTCCCGGAAGAGCGTGCGCAGCGTGGCGCCGTCGCGCGGCGCGGCCACGCGGATACCCGGAACGATCGCCGTGAGCGAGAGGTCCCACATGCCGTTGTGCGAAGCGCCGTCGTTGCCGGTGACGCCCGCGCGGTCGAGCACCAACGTCATCCCGGCTTTGTGTAGGGCCGCGTCCATGAGCAACTGATCGAACGCGCGGTTGAGGAACGTGGAGTAGATCGCGACGACCGGGTGCAACCCGGCGAACGCGAGACCGCACGCATTGGCCACGGCGTGCTGCTCGGCGATGCCGACGTCGAACACCCGCTCGGGGTACTTCTCCGAGAACCCCCGCAGACCCACCGGGATGAGCATCGCGGCGGTGAGCGCCACGATGTCGTCGCGCTCGGCGCCGAGAGCCTCGATCTCCTCGGAGAAGTTGTCGGTCCAACTGCGACCCGAAATCTCCAGCGGCAGACCGGTTTCGGGGTTGATGACACCGACCGCGTGGAACGCGTCGTCGGTGTCGGCGAGGGCGGGCTCGTAGCCGTGGCCCTTCTCGGTGATCGCGTGCACGATCACCGGCCCGCCGAAGTCGCGCGCGTGGCGGAGGGCGGTCTGCAGCGCCTCGACATCGTGCCCGTCGATGGGGCCGATGTACTTCATGCCCAGGTCTTCGAACATCACCTGCGGCGCGACGATGTCTTTGATGCCCTTCTTCATGCCGTGCAACGCCTCGTAGACACGGTTGCCCAGCGGCTTGCTCACCAGGGTGCGACGACCCCACGAGAGCATCTCTTCGTACTGCGGCTCCGTACGCAGCCGGGCCAGGTGCTGCGCGAGCCCGCCAGTGGTCGGCGCATACGAGCGCTCGTTGTCGTTGACCACGATGACCAGCGGCAATTCGTCGTCGGCCGCGATCTCGTTGAGCGCCTCCCACGCCATGCCGCCGGTGAGCGCACCGTCGCCGATGACGGCGACCGTGTGCCGGCCTGACTCGCCGCGCAGGTGGTGTGCGCGGGCGATGCCCTCCGCCCAACTCAGCGAACCGGAGGCGTGAGAGTTCTCGACGATGTCGTGCACCGACTCCGAACGGCTCGGGTACCCGGACAGGCCGCCCTTGGCGCGCAGCGCCGAGAAGTCACGCCTGCCGGTGAGCAGCTTGTGTACGTAGCTGATGTGCCCGGTGTCGAAGACGATCGAGTCGTGGGGGCTGTCGAAGACCCGATGCAACGCGATGGTCAGCTCGACGACACCGAGGTTCGGCCCCAGGTGCCCGCCGGTGCGCGATACGGAGGCGACGAGAAAATCGCGGCACTCTTGCGCCAGCGTGCGCAGTTGCGCCGTGGTCATCGCCCTGACGTCGTCGGGGCCCTCGACCGTGTCGAGAAGGCTCACGTGTCTCTCCCATCACCGAGGTGGCCATACGGCAACCGTCCGACCATACCGCCGACGGAGTATGTACGCCTTGTGCAGTCCGTCGAGATCTCGTGCGGATTGCGTGTTGCCCCTGGTCACTCCACGGATTCAGCGCGGGGCAGGCTCAGTCAGAATCGCTCGACACAGAGTCGCTCGCAACGGAGGCGGTCGCCACGCCGGCGTCGGCCCAGGCGGCGAAGGTCGTGGCCAGGTCGTCGGGCGCGACGGCAGCGGTGAGGTCGACGAGCACCGTGGTGACGAAGCCCTCGGCGGCCGCGTCGAGCGCGGTCGCGCGCACACAGTGATCTGTGGCGATGCCGCACACGTCGACGTCGCTCACGCCGCGTGACCTGAGGAAGTCGACGAGCGTCTCCCCCACCTCCGAGCTGCCCTCGAAACCGGAATAGGCGGCCGTGTACGCGCCCTTGTCGAAGATGGCGTCGAATTCACGAAAGCCCAGGTCGTCGTGGAATTCCTGACCCCGCGTGCCCACGACGCAGTGCGCGGGCCACGTGTCGACGTAGTCGGGCGTTTCGGAGAAATGGGTGCCGGGGTCGATGTGAGCGTCACGGGTGGCCACGACCACGTCGTAGCCCTCGTCGCCCGCCAGGTAGGCCGTGATGTCGGCGGCGGCCTTAGCCCCACCCGCGACGGCGAGGGAGCCGCCCTCGCAGAAGTCGTTCTGCACATCCACGACGACCAGGGCCCGAGCACCCTCGGGCGCCGAGAAGTCGTCGGACTGGGTCGTGTCGCTCGGCATCGTTGACGTCATTGCCCCATCTTGGCCCATCGGTGTGCGCACCTGCTCGTCTGGGCTCACCACCGCTCTACCTACAGCTCGACCTTGTGCCCGACGGGTGGCCGCTGCCGATGCGGGGCCGGGCTGCTCCGGCTCCTAGACTCGGCCCCATGTCGTTCGCTTATGGGTCCGTCCGTCCCGGTCTCGTGGGACAGGGCCGCTCTGTGCCGGCCTCCATCCCTCGCCCCGAATACGTCGGGCGACCGGCACCCGAGCCGTTCACCGGATCCGAGGTGCGCGATCCGCAGATGATCGAGGCGATCAGGCACGCCTCCACGATCGCCGCCCGCGCCCTGGAGGCCGTGGGGGCCGCCGTCGCACCGGGCGTCACGACCGACGAACTCGACGAGATCGGTCACCGGTACCTCGTCGAGCACGACGCCTACCCCTCGACGCTGGGCTACCGCGGCTTTCCGAAGTCGCTGTGCACGAGTGTCAACGAGGTCATCTGCCACGGAATCCCCGACGACCGGCCGCTGGCCGACGGCGACATCGTCAACGTCGACATCACCGCCTATATCGGAGGCGTACACGGCGACACCAACGCCACCTTCCTCGTCGGCGACGTGGCACCGGAGGCGGTGGCGCTCGTCGAGCACACCCGCGAGGCTCTCAACCGAGGCATCAAGGCGGCCAAGCCGGGCCGCGCCGTCAACGTGATCGGCCGGGTCATCTCGTCGTACGCCAAGCGCCACGGGCTCGGCGTGGTGCACGACTTCACCGGCCACGGGGTCGGGCCCGCCTTTCACACGGGCCTGATCATCCCCCACTACGACGCGGCACCGAACTACGACACCGTCATCGAGCCGGGCATGACGTTCACGATCGAGCCGATGCTCACGCTCGGCGCGCACGAGTGCGAGGTGTGGGACGACGGCTGGACCGCCGTGACCACCGACCGCAGCCTCACCGCCCAGTTCGAGCACACGCTGCTCATCACCGACACAGGCGCCGAGGTGCTCACGCTGCCGTGAGCCTGCGGTGAGGTCGTCGCAGTCCCGGTGCCAGGCCAGCTCGTCGCGATGTCACGGGGGCCCGACGTCAGGGGGTGCGGGCCAGGTCGGCAGCGCCGATGATCCCCGCGTCGTTGCCGAGCGTGGCCAGCAGCACGGGCGGGATCGAGCGGTAGGGCAGCCCGGAGACGCGTGACGCCAGTCCGGCGGCCGCCGGCTTGCGCAGCAGCTCGCCCGCCTCGCTCACGCCTCCGGCCAGCACGAACACCGCCGGGTCGAAGGCAGAACTCAGGTCGGCCATGCCGATGCCGAGCCAGTCGCCGACGATGTCGAAGCACTCGATGGCGGCCTCGTCACCCTCTTTGGCGGCCTGCGTGATGTGCATGCCCGTGATGCCCTCGGGCGTGCCGCCGGCCAGTTCGAGGAGGCGTTCCGCGCGATCCGGGGCGTACATCGCCAGTTCGCGGGCCTCGTGCACGAGGGACCGACCGCTGCCGTAGCGCTCGAGGCAGCCGAAACGCCCGCAGCCGCAGCGTCGCCCGCCCTTCTTGACGTTGATGTGGCCGAGTTCGCCGGCCATGCCGCCGGCGCCGCGCAACAGTTTGCCGTCGACGATGACCCCGCCACCTACGCCCGTGCCGACCGTGAGCACGACGCAGTGCCGCGCGCCACGGGCCGCACCGAAGCGCGCCTCCGCCCAGGCCGCGGCGTTGGCGTCGTTCTCGATCACGGTCGGCAGCCCGGTCGTCGATTCGAGGCGCGCCTTGAGGGGCTCGTTGCGCCAGGTGAGGTTGGGCGCGAACACCACCTTCGCCCGGTCGGCGTCGATGAACCCGGCGGCTCCCACGCCGACTGCGGCAACCTCGTACGAGCGCCGGAGTTCGGCGACCAGCTCGGAGGAGACACGCACGATGCCGTGCGCCCCGTCGGAGGGGGTGGGGCGGCGAGCGCTGGCGACCATCGAACCCTCTTCGTCGACCACCCCGGCAGCGATCTTGGTGCCGCCGATGTCGATTCCGATGCACAGAGTCACTGTGGGTCGCCTCCTGCTGTCGCGGCAGGCGGCCTTGGTGCCGGCCCGCTCGTCGGTGTTCACGGGGTGTTCGGTGATCTCGGGGGTCGTCTCCTGCTGTTCGGGCTGCAGCCCGGTGGTGACGCCTCGACCTGCACTCCACTATTCCAAGAACGGGCCGCTCAGGGTGACAGGAGGGTCGGATCGTCTGCACGAGCTGCGGGGCAAGTAGCCTTTTCCCGAACCGCCGATCGACGTAGAACCCAGGAGACCCCAGTGGCGTCAACAGCTCTTCCCCTCGGCATCGACATCGGCGGCAGCGGCATCAAGGGCGCACCCGTCGATCTGGAGAAGGGAGCGTTCGCGACGGAGCGGCTGCGTATCGACACTCCGGAAGGCGCGAGCCCGGGTGATGTCTTCGATGTGGTCGAGCAGGTCGCGGCGCATTTCGACGATGTGTGCGGCGACTCCCCCATCGGCGTGACAGTGCCCGCCGCGGTCACCCACGGGGTCGTTCGCACCGCGGCCAACATCGACGGCGCCTGGATCGGGGTCGACGCCCAGAAGAAGCTGAGCAAGCGCCTGGGCCGCCCGGTCACCGTGCTCAACGACGCCGACGCGGCCGGCATGGCCGAACTCGCCTACGGCGCGGCGCAGGGCGTCGACGGCACGGTCTTCGTCGCCACGCTCGGCACAGGCGTGGGTACGGTGCTGCTCGTCGACGGCGTGCTCGTGCCCAACACCGAGCTCGGGCACATCGAACTCGACGGGGTCGATGCCGAGACCCGCACGGCCAATGCGATCCGAAAGGCCGAAGACCTCTCGTGGGAGGACTGGGCCAAGCGGCTCCAGCGCTACTTCTCTGCCATCGAGAACCTGCTCTGGCCCGACCTCATCGTGGTCGGAGGCGGGGTCTCGAAGAAGTCCGAGAAGTTCTTGCCCTACCTCGACCTGCGCGCACCGATCGTGCCCGCGAAGCTGCTCAACGACGCAGGCATCATCGGCGCCGCCTGGCACGCCACCCGAGTAGCAGAGGGCCTCGCCAAATAGCACCGGTGTCGGTTTCCCTAACTTTTGCCAGCAGAAGTTAGGGAGCAAAGCACGGTTTGCAAACTATGTCCGAGTCGCTCAACTTCTGCTGAGTGAGGGCTCAGCCGAACGTCACAGCACCCGCGTCGGCGAGATCGGTCCAGGCCACGGTGCGGGTTCCGGGCGCGTCGGGTGTGCCGCCGCCGAAGTTCGCGATCTGACGCATGTACAGCTCGCGCCCGCGCGCCTGCAGCAGTCCGTCGTGGATCGGCACGAGTGTTTCGGAGCCGATGCGCCGCACGAACTCGATCGTCTCCTTCATGGCGCACCAGGGAGCGTTGACCGGCACGCACAACACGTCGACCTCCCCCGGCGCGGCGTCGAGGGCGTCGCCGGGATGGAAGACCGAGGGTTCGCCCTCCGCGCGCAGCACGACGCCGGTGTTGTGGATCCGCGGGATGTCCTCGTGGATCACCGCGTGCTTGTCGCCCACCGGGTTCAGGGTCACGGAGCCGAGCGCGACCGGCGTGCCAGAGGCGAGGTCGACCGCGTCGAGCCCCTTGCCACGCAGGATCTCGCCCGTCTCGGCCTCCACGAGCAACTGCGCGTTCGGGTTGGCACGCACGAGATCGGGCAGGCGGTCGGCGTCCCAGTGGTCGGGATGCTGGTGGGTGACGACGATGGCATCCAGCCCGGTGACCTGTTCGAATCCGGCTGAGAAGCCGCCCGGGTCGAGAAGGATGCGCTGGTCGGCGATTTCGGCGAGCAGGCACGAATGTCCGAAGTGAGTCAGCCTCATGCATGAAACCCTAGGCCCGAGAGTGTCGTAGGTCACCCGTAGGGTGTATGCCGTGAAGTTCCTCAACGACCTGCGCCCCAGCCACGACCTGACCTACAACGACGTCTTCATGGCGCCGTCGCGTTCGGCGGTGAGCTCGCGGCTCGACGTGGATCTGAGCACCCCCGACAAGGTGGGCACGACCATCCCGATCGTCGCCGCCAACATGACTGCGGTCGCCGGGCGCCGCATGGCGGAGACGATCGCGCGCCGCGGCGGCATCGCGATTCTGCCGCAGGACATCCCTCTCGACGTGGTCGACGAGACGATCTCGCGGGTCAAGCAGGCACACACCGTGTTTGAGACCCCGATCATCGTGCGTCCCACGGACCCGGTGGCGCACGTGTTGCCGCTGCTCGGCAAGCGCGCCCACCACCTCGCGGTAGTCGCCGACCAGGGCACCCCCGTCGGCCTCATCTCCGAGCGGGAGTGCATCGAGGTCGACAGGTTCAGCAGCGTCGCGGAGGCGATGACCACCGACGTTCCGCCCGTCTCCGACGACACGTCGCTCGCCGAGGCCTTCGACCTCATGGAGAGCCGTCACATCGACGCGGTGCCGGTCATCTCCGGCGGGGCTCTCATCGGGCTTCTCACCCGGCGCGGCATCCTCCGCTCCGCGATCTACTCTCCCGCCCTCGACCCGCAGGGCCGGCTCATGGTCGGCGCTGCGGTCGGCATCAACGGTGACGTCTCCGAGAAGGCCCGATCGGTGCTCGCCAGCGGTGCCGACGTGCTGGTCATGGACACGGCTCACGGTCACCAGGAGCGCATGATCGAGGCGCTCGGCCTGGCCCGCGCGGCGCGCGACCGGCATGCAGAGGAGACCGGACGCCGCATTCCGGTGGCGGCGGGCAACGTCGTCACGGCTGAAGGAGCCCGCGATCTGGCCGAAGCCGGAGCAGACATCATCAAGGTCGGCGTCGGCCCCGGTGCGATGTGCACGACCCGCATGATGACCGGAGTGGGCCGCCCCCAGTTCTCGGCAGTGCTCGACTGTGCCGCCGCGGCCTCCGACGCCGGCGTCACCGTCTGGGCCGACGGCGGGGTCAAGTACCCTCGAGACGTCGCCCTGGCCCTCGCCGCGGGCGCGGCGAGCGTGATGATCGGCTCCTGGCTCGCGGGCACCCACGAGAGCCCCGGTGACCTCATGCGCGACAGCGACGGACGTCTCTACAAGGAGAGCTTCGGCATGGCCAGCGCCCGCGCTGTTCGCAATCGCACGAAGGGCCAGTCGGCGTTCCAGCGTGCCCGCTCCGCACTGTTCGAAGAGGGGATCAGCAGCGGCAAGATGTACCTCGACCCTGAGCGTCCGGGTGCCGAAGACCTGCTCGACCAGATCATCTCCGGCGTCCGCAGCGCCTTCACGTACGCGGGTGCGACCACGATCAGCGAATTCCACGAGCGCGCCACGGTGGGTCTGCAGAGCGTCGCCGGCTACGACGAGGGCCGCCCCCGCCACACGAGCTGGTAGCTGCGCACTGAGTCGTGCGGCGCGTGCGATCTGCCCCCTGCACTCAGCAGAAGTTACGCGACCCGGACATAGTTTCTAAACTGTGCTCTCTCGCTTAACTTCTGCTAGCAGAAGCTAGGGGAACCGGAGCGGGGCGGATGAGTCGGCCGGTACGCCGGGTTCTGTCGTGAGCGGCCATCCATCTCGGGTGACTGTTGCCAGGCACCTCTAGCGACCTACCCGTGCACTCGGGCGGGCAGCCCTGATAAACGCGCACTGTCTGGTCTTGCTCCGGGTGGGGTTTACCTAGCCGCCCCAGTCACCTGGGGCGCTGGTGGTCTCTTACACCGCCGTTTCACCCTTACCCGCCT
This sequence comes from Dermatophilus congolensis, assembly GCA_030538115.1. Classification (GTDB taxonomy): domain Bacteria; phylum Actinomycetota; class Actinomycetes; order Actinomycetales; family Dermatophilaceae; genus Dermatophilus; species Dermatophilus congolensis_B. Next base: position 51,636 of record JAUNUP010000001.1, read on the forward strand.
GCACCGCGTTGCCGTGGTGCTGGCGGGCGGTCTGCTTTCTGTGGCACTGTCCCGCGGGTCACCCCGGGTGGCCGTTAGCCACCACCCTGCCCTGTGGAGCCCGGACGTTCCTCGGCGATCGGACTGCCCGGGGTACCGGGGTTACCGATCGACGCGACCGCCTGGCCGACTCATCCGCGCCACATCCTATCGGGGCTACGGTCTCGTGCCGTTCACCCTGCCTCGGTGCCGCAGCGGGACGGCGTTCGCGCCGGTTCAACGGCGAAGCGAACCGTCCAGGGCGTCGAAAGGCTCAATTCGGTTCGAGTGCAGCCGATTCGACAGGCGTCATGGATACCGCTGCTCCTGGGGACGAAGCCCTCCCCGCCGTCGCCCCGCAGGGACGCCATCGAGCCGCGGTGCTCACCGCCGCCGTACTCACCCTCGTGGCTGCGGTCGCCTTCGGCGCGGGGATCCTCGTCGGTCGCGGCAGCGGAGGGGGCGCGCCGCACGTCGAGCAACTCACCGCCTCCGGACCGATCGGGCCGTGGCAACACTACGGTCACGCGTCATCGAGCAAGCGCGTCTTCGCAGCGGTCGCCGCCGATCCGAACGGGGTGCTGCTCATCGGAGATTCGGTGGCCGCCCGCATACGCGCCGACCTGGCGACCGCCCTCCGGGAGCAGAAGCGTCCGATGTCATGGGATCACTGGAACGGCCGCCCCACCCACGGCGCCGCCGACATGCTGGTCGCGCTGGACGCCGCCGGACACCAGCCGCAGACCCTCGTCGTCGTGTCGGGCGAGAACGACGTGTTCGAGCCGTACCTCTTCGCCACCCAGGTGGAGCGGATGATGCGCACCGCCGGCCCTAACCGGCACGTGTACTGGGTGGTGCCCGTGGTCGCGAGGCCGGCCCGCACCGAGCCCGACATGGCCAACTCCGAGCGGCTCGCCGATACGCTCACCGCGGCAGCGCGGAGCCACCCGAACCTGCACCTCGTCGACTGGCGGGATTTCATGGCCACGCACGACGAGGCAGGCCGCGCCATGCTCATGCCCGACGGCGTGCACCCCTCGCCCGAAGGTTCGCTGGAGATGGTGCGCCTCGTCATGCAATCGCTCGCCGGGCGGACGAACTGAGACTGGGCCCGAACCTCCAGGAGCACTCTCGGGCTTGATCCCAGACGCAATCTCAGGAGCGGAGTTCGGTCTGCACGCGCCGTCGGGGCACGTCGACGCCGACGATCCCCACAACGACGCTGCTGCCCGGTGCAGGTTCGCGGCCCGTGAACGGCACCTTCACGACGACGGCCGGATCGGTGAACTGCACGAGGGCATGATCCTTGCGGATGTCGACGACGATGCCTTCGAGCTCCTCCCCCACGTACGAGGCGAGTTCGGCGGCTTCGACCGCGTCCGTCGCTGCCCGGTCGACGGCGGAGGCGCGGCGGTCGGCATCGGCCATGAGCTTCGGCAGCGTCGGCAGGGCGGCGCGCACCCACTCGGGCACCTCCGCTCCGGTGTGCAGCGCCTCGCAGACGGCCAACCCGAAGCGGTCGACGAGCCTGCGCAGCGGAGCCGTGACGTGTGCGTAGGGAGCCGCCACGGCCGCGTGCGTCGATACCTCGGGCGTCTCGCCGTCGACGACGGTGTAGCCCGCGCCTCTGAACAACGAGGTCGCTTCGTACACGATGGCGAGGTGCCGCGGGTCCGTGCGGTCGAGGCTCGCCAAGAACCGCCCATAGCTCACGTCGTGCTCCCAGTCGGCGCCGAGCGCGTGCGCCTGGTGCCGCAAGGTGGCGACGGCTGACTCCTCCGCGGGCGGCATCGTGCGCAGGATGCCGATGCCGGCGTCCAGCATCATCTGGGCCGCCGCCATGCCGGTGAGCAGCGAGATCTGGGCGTTCCACTCCTCGGCGGGCAGGCCGGGCCGGAATTCGACGACGAACGAACCGTCCTTCTCGGTCACGATCTGTTCGGGCATCGGCAATGACGCCGCGCCCCTGGCCAGTCCAGACTCGATGCGCAACTGCCCGACCTCGGCCAGGTCGGCGACGGCTTCGATCGGGTTGCCGGCGTCGTGGGCGGCTTGCACCTCTTCGTACGTGTACCGGGCGCGCGACCGCACCCACGCCCGCACGACCTCGGATTCGCGCAGCTCACCGTGGGAGTCGAGCCTCATCGTCCACAGAAACGCCGGTCGGGTCACGTCGGGCAGAAGGCTCGCCGCGCCCTCCGAGAGGACGGGCGGATGCAGTGGCACTCGACCGTCCGGCAGGTACAGGGTCGTACCGCGCAGCCGCGACTCCTCGTCGATCGCGCCGCCGGGGCGCACGAAGGCGGGCACGTCGGCGATGGCGTAGCGGACGACGAAGCCGTCGCCGTCCCGCGCGATGTGCACGGCCTGGTCGAGATCCATGCTGCCGGGCGGATCGATGGTGACGAACGCGATGTCGGTGGCGTCGACGCGGTCGGCGTCCGCCCGGGGAGCACTGAACGCGGGGGCCCCGTCCGCGTCTGCGGAGGCGGCCACCGCCTCAGCTTCCTCGAGCACCGCGGGCGGAAACGTCTCGGGTACCTCGAACTCCGCACGGATCGACGCGAAGGCCTCGCGCAGCTCCCCCGCCACGGCCGCTTCGGTGGCGTGAACATGTGGTCGCGTCATGAACCACAGCGTACGGGCCCGCCCCGGACCTGCCTCCAACCTGCCCCCTCACCTGCCCGCTACCACCGCGGAGGTGGCATAGCGTGGGCGGGTGCTCATCCTGCTGCCGCCCTCCGAACGCAAGGCCACCCGAAACGGAGGCCGTGGCAGACCGGCTCGGTACGACACCCTCTCGTTTCCGGAGTTGGAGCCGACGCGCAGCCGCGTGCGCGAGGTGTTGGCGCAGGTGAGCGCACAGCCGGAGCCGTGGACGCTGCTGGGCCTGCCGCCGGGCCTTGCGGAGGCGGTTGAGCACAACACCCGCCTGGATTCCGCTCCCGCGCTTCCTGCCGAAGAGCTCTACACCGGAGTGCTGTACGACGCGCTGGGCTTCGCCGACCTTCCGCCCGCCGCGCTGCGCAGGGCTCGAAGCTCCGTCGTCATCACATCGGCCCTGTTCGGCGCACTGAGGCTGCGGGATCGGGTGCCGCCCTACCGCCTCTCGGCGAACACGGCACTGCCCGGGCTGCCGACGCTGGCACAGCTCTGGCGACCGGCCCTGGACCAAGCGCTCACGGAGGCGGCGGGCGCGGGGCTGTTGGTCGACTGCCGTTCGGGCGGCTACATGGCCATGTGGACCCCACCAGCGGCCCTACGGTCGAAATGGGTACACGTACAGGTGCCCGGCGCCTCGCACATGGCCAAGCTCACGCGCGGCGAGGTCGCGCGCGCCATCGCGGTAGCTCCTGGCGCGGCTCCGCGCACGCCCAAAGCGTTGGCGACCGCGATGACGACCGCGTTCGAGGGCACACACGAAGTCGCGCTGCACGAGCCGTCGAGCGCCGCCAGACCGTGGGTGCTGACCGTGCGCCCCGTGGACTGAGCAGGTCGAATACCGTCGCTCAGCGTAGATGCGCGTCGTCGTTGAGACGGTCGATCATGAAACCGCGGTCGGCCCACACGCGAAGCCACATGAGCGAGCCTGGCACTGCACCCAACCGCGCCGCCATACCCCGGGGCACACCCAGCAGCTCCGACAAGACGGCGTCGACAGGCCCGCGGTGGGTCACGATGACGACCGCGCGGTCGCCGTGGGCCGCGCCCTCCCAGCCTCGGCGCACGCGGGTCCGAAGCTGCGCGAACGACTCCCCACCAGGGGCGCTGAACCGCTCGTCGGAGCGAGCCCGCGCAGGGGCGTCGCCGTCGGTCGCGGCGATCTCGGCCCAGGTGAGCCCGTCCCACTCGCCCACGGACTGTTCGTCCCAGCCGGCGTCGACGACGGGTTCGACGCCGAGCCGCGTGGCGATGAGCGATGCCGTCTGCTGTGCTCGCGCGAGACTCGACGTCAGTACCACCGCGTCGCCGTCGCCCACCGCCGCGGCGATCGCCTCGGCCGCACGCCGTGCCTGATGAGCGCCTTCGGCGTTGAGCGGTGGATCCTCGCCGCCTCGACCCGTGACGCGACCAGCGACGTTGTGGTCGGTGACCCCGTGGCGCACGATCACGACCCGCGTCGGGGCACCGAGATCCGCCGAGGTCACAGTGCGAGTAGGCGGGGCGGAGTGCCGGGCGCTCTCATCGGCGACGTCCACTACGTCCAAGACGTCCGCCACACTCTCGACTGCAGCATCGCCACTGTGACCAGGGGCGTCGTCGTGTCCGGTATCGGCGTCGGTACCGACGTCAGAGGTGCCACCGGGCGCGAAGTCACGATGAACGGTCTCGCCGTCCATGCCCGTGTTCGAGAGGGCGTCGGCGGCCTTGTTGCGATCGCGCGGGATCCACGTGAACGTCACCGACCCGCCCGAGGCGGTGATCTCGGCGACGATCTCGCGCGCTTCGTCGGCGAGTCGGCGCATGTCGGCGTGCTTGATCTTCCAGCGCCCGCTCATCTGCTCGACGACGAGCTTCGAGTCCATCTTCACTTCGATCCGAGCACCCGGCGAGACCGCCTCGGCGGCCTTGAGCCCCTCGATGAGTCCCGTGTACTCGGCGACGTTGTTGCTCGCCTTACCCAGTGGCGCGGCGCGTTCGGCGAGCACCTTGCCGGAGGCGGGATCGCGCACGAGAGCGCCGTACCCGGCCACGCCGGGGTTTCCGCGGGAGCCTCCGTCGGCCTCGACGACGAGGTAGGTCACAGCCCGGATTCACTCGTGCGCACCAGGATCCGGCGGCACTCCTCGCAGCGCACGACCTCGTCTTCGGCCGCGTCGGCCACCCGGCGCAGGTCGACGCCGAGAAGCTCGAGATTGCAGCCGCCGCATCGACGCTGGGTCAGGGCCGCCGCGCCCATGCCCGTCTGCTCGCGGATCTTCTCGTAGAGCTCGAGCAGCGGCTTCGCCAGCCCACCGGTGACATCCGCACGCGACCGCGCGATCGTCTCCTCGGCCTCGTCGAGGTGTGCGAGGGCCTGCCGCTCGGCTTCGGCCGCGGCGATGGCGGCCTCTTTGAACCCCGGCTCTTTCGCCTCGAGCTCTTCGACCTTCGCGCTCAGGGCCTCGGCCCGCTCCATGACCGCCAGCTGCTCGCCTTCGAGCGTGGCCGTGCGGCGTTGCAGAGATTCGAGCTCGGATTGCAGGTTCTGCAGATCGCGTGACGAAGCGGAGCCGTCGTCGAGCCGTGCCATCGTGCGCTTGGCGCGGTCTCGCACGAGCTGTACATCGGTTTCGGCCTTGGTGACCTCGCGCTCGACATCACCGTGCGCGGTACGGGCGCGGACGAGGTCGGCCTCGTGCGTGTCGTAGGCCTCCTGGGCGGCGCGCGCCTCCTCGGCCTCGGGCAGATTGCGACGCCGGTGGGCGATCTGGGCCGCGCGGGTGTCGAGCGCCGCCAGGTCGAGCAGCTTCCATTGCTGCCCTTGGTCCGCCTTCATCATGCCCTCCTGGCTCAGACGTTCTCAGTGCTCGCGCCCGATGCCGGGCTCAGTTCGCGGGTGCCGACCGTGAACGACCACGGGTCGGTGACGATCTCGCTCACGTGCGTTTCGATCTCGAAGCCCTGGGCGGCCAGCGCGGCTCTCAGCTCGGCCGCGGCCCGCTCCAGCCACAGGTACTCGGTCGCGAAGTGTCCGGCGTCGACGAGGTACGGGGCGCCGTCGCGCGCCTCTTCCCTGGCCTCGAGGGCGGGGTGGTGCCGCAGGTCGGAGGTGACGTAGACGTCGGCCTCGGCCGCACGCACCTCGTCGAAGAGCGAATCGCCGGCGCCACCGAGCAGCGCGACCCGCTTCACGGAGGCGGATGCGTCGCCGGAGACCCGCACCCCACCGGCCGTACGCGGCAGTCGCGAAGCCAGCCGCGCGGCGAAGTCGCCCAGCGACACGGGCTCGGCCAGGTCGCCGACGAGCCCCAGCGGTGATCCCTCGGAGATGCTCAGCGGCTCGACTCCGTCTTCACGCAGACCGCAGGCCAGCGCGAGGGCGGTGTTGACGCCAGGCGTCGCACTGTCGGCGTTGGTGTGCGCGCAGTACAGGGCTACGTCGCCGACGATGAGGCCGGTGACGATGGCGCCCTTCGCGGTGGTGGTCGCCACCGAGTGCACCCCGCGCAGCAGCAGCGGATGGTGGGTGACGAGAAGATCGGCGCCCGCGCGCACGGCCTCTTGCGTGACGGCGTGGGTCGGGTCGACGGCGAAATGCACGAGGCCGACGGTCTGGGCCGGATCACCCGTGACCAGCCCGACCCTGTCCCACGATTGCGCCCCAGCCTGCGGGTACGCCTCATCGAGCAGCGAGACGACCTGCGCCAGGGTAGGAGACGACACGTGGGCCCGGCCGGGCTCGAACCGACGACACCCGCGGTGTAAACGCGGTGCTCTACCAACTGAGCTACAGGCCCCAACGGCGCGGCGAGGCGCCGCGCGCCCCCCTAGTCTGCCCCACCGGAGGCCGTGCTCGTGAACCTGGCCCGGTCGGCGGCGCGTCAGCTACCGACGAGCTCGGCCAGGGCTGTGTGGAACCCGTCGAAGTCACGCCGCTCACCAGGGCCGATGAGCAGCCGCCAGCGCACGACCCCATCGGGATCGATGAGGAACGTGCCCCTGGTGGCCGCGCCCAACGACTCCTCGAAGACGCCGTAGGACTTGGCGACCTCGCCGTGCGGCCAGAAGTCGGAAAGGAGGGGGAAGAAGAAGCCCTCGGCGTCGTCCCAGGCACGCAGCGAGAACATGGGATCGCACGAGATGGCCACGGTCTGCACGTGTTCGGAGCGGAACTTCTCGTACGTGTCGCGGATCTCCTGCAGCTCGCCGCGGCAGATGCCCGAGAACGCGAACGGGTAGAAGACGAGCAGCACGGCGGTTTCTGCGCGCAGCGAGCTCAACGAGACCTTCTTGCCGAACTGGTCGGCGAGTTCGAATTCGGGGGCGATGTCGCCTACTGCGGGGGCTTCGTTGGCCGGCTGCGTCATGGCCCGAGTATCCCAGGCCGATGAAGCGGATGCGACCCTGGGTTGCACTCCTCCCGACGGCGAGTCGCCTCGGGAGAAGTGTCGATTCAGGTGCGGCTCAGCGCTTTCCGCCGGCTTTCGGGGCAACGAGACGGGTTGCCGACCAGGCGGGCGTGAGGTTGGTGCTCACGGAGGCGTTCAGCCCCGCCGTCTCGGCGGCCTCGGCGACGTCGATCGGGTCGACCTCGCCGTCGGTGCCCACCTTCGGCGAGAGCAGGACGATGAACCCGTGCGGGCCGAGCGCCCCCACCGCATCGACGAGGGTGTCGGTGAGGTCGCCGTCTCCGTCGCGCCACCACAGCACGACGGCGTCGACTATCTCTTCGAAGTCGTCGTCTTCGAGGTCGGCGTCGATGAGGTCTTCGATCGCAACGCGCAGGTCGTCATCGACGTCGTCGCCGTAGCCGAGCTCCATCACGACCTGACCAGTGGTAAAACCGAGCTTGGCCACCCCGTGACCCTGGGGTGTGGACCGAACCACTCGTGCACTCTCCTGTTCGTCTCGCGTTCAGCGACGCGGCTGGCGGTGGCATAGTCGGGCCACCCTGCTCATGGCCGTCATTGTCCTACACCATCGCCAGAAAACGTGACTTCTGCAGACGTAACGGCCAAGTCGTGGAACAAGCACGGATAGATGCCACAGATTATCGCGCTGCACGTGGCCCAAGGGGGTCGGGGGTGCGAGGATGGCACGGTCGGGTCTTGAACCGCGCCGGTCTCGCCAGCCAACGAAGTTGCTCCGGGCCGTACCGCACACTCAGGGCCCCCATGCGAACCGCGCCACCCGTTCTGCGGCTTCACCAAGCCGCTTCGAGTGGGCGATGTACGAGACGGAGAAAGGACTGCCTGTGCGTTCCGACGATTCAGGTCCGATCATCAACGGCCTCCCCAGTCGGCTCCCCGACATCGATCCGGAGGAGACACAGGAGTGGCTCAGCTCCCTGGACGGTGTCCTCGAATCGGCCGGCCAGCAGCGAGCGCGCTACATCATGCTGCGCCTCATGCAGCACGCGCGCGAGCGCGAGGTGGGGTTCCCCGCGCCACGTACCACCGACTACATCAACACGATCCCGCTCGAGCAGGAGCCCTGGTTCCCCGGCGACGAAGACATGGAGCGCGCGATTCGGCGCCTCATCCGCTGGAACGCGGCCATCCTCGTGCACCGCGCACAGCGACCCGGCGTCGGCGTCGGCGGCCACATCTCCTCCTACGCCTCCGCGGCCACGCTCTACGAGGTGGGTCTCAACCACTTCTTCCGCGGCCAGGACCACCCCGGTGGCGGTGACCAGGTCTTCTTCCAGGGCCACACCTCCCCCGGCATGTACGCCCGCGCCTACGTCGAGGGCCGCCTCTCCGAGGTGCGGCTCGACGGCTTCCGTCAGGAGCACAGCCACGTCGTCGACGGCAAGGTGCAGGCGGTGCCGAGCTACCCGCACCCGCGGCTCATGCCCGAGTTCTGGCAGTTCCCGACCGTGTCGATGGGTCTGGGCCCGATCAACGCGATCTACCAGGCGCAGCTGAACCGCTACCTGCACAACCGCGGCATCAAGGACACGAGCGACCAGCACGTGTGGGCGTTCCTCGGCGACGGTGAGATGGACGAGGTCGAGTCGCGCGGTGCCCTGCAGTGGGCCGCGATGGAAGAGCTCGACAACCTCACGTTCGTCGTCAACTGCAACCTGCAGCGCCTCGACGGCCCGGTGCGCGGTAACGGCAAGATCATGCAGGAGCTCGAGGCGTTCTTCTCGGGCGCCGGCTGGAACGTCATCAAGGTCGTCTGGGGCCGGGGCTGGGACGACCTGCTCGCAGCCGACCACCAGGGCGCGCTCGTGCACCTCATGAACCGCACGCCCGACGGCGACTACCAGACCTTCCGCGCCAACAACGGTGCGTACATCCGTGACTTCTTCTTCGGTCGCGACCCGCGCACCCGCAAGATGGTCGAGAGCTGGAGCGACGACGACATCTGGTGGAAGCTCAAGCGTGGCGGCCACGACTACCGCAAGGTGTACGCGGCCTACGACCGGGCGATGAAGCACACCGGCCAGCCGACCGTCATCCTCGCGCAGACGATCAAGGGCTACACCCTCGGTGAGCACTTCGCCGGCCGCAACGCGACGCACCAGATGAAGAAGCTCGCGCTCGACGACCTCAAGGCGCTGCGCGACACCCTGCACATCCCGATCGCCGACGAGGTCCTCGAGGCCGACCCGTACCGTCCGCCCTTCTACCACCCCGGTATGGAGGACGAGCGCATCGAGTACGCCCTCGAGCGCCGCAGGGAGCTGGGCGGCTTCGTGCCCGAGCGTCGCGACACGCACAGCCAGGTACACGTGCCCGACTCCTCGGCGTACAAGATCGTCAAGAAGGGCTCGGGCAAGCAGCAAGTCGCCACGACCATGGCGTTCGTGCGTCTGCTCAAGGAGCTCATGCGTGACCGCGAGTTCGGCAAGCGCGTCGTGCCGATCATCCCCGACGAGGCCCGCACCTTCGGTATGGACTCGTTCTTCCCGACCGCGAAGATCTACAACCCGCACGGGCAGAACTACACCGCGGTCGACGCTGAGCTGATGCTCGCGTACAAGGAGTCGCCTCAGGGCCAGTTGCTCCACCTCGGTATCAACGAGGCCGGTTCCGCGGCCGCGTTCACCGCTGTGGGCACGTCGTACTCGACGCACGGCGAACCGCTGCTGCCGATCTACATCTTCTACTCGATGTTCGGCTTCCAGCGCACCGCCGACGCGTTCTGGGCGGCCGCCGACCAGATGGCGCGCGGCTTCCTCATCGGCGCCACCGCGGGCCGCACGACGCTGGCCGGTGAAGGTCTGCAGCACATGGACGGCCACTCGCTGCTCCTGGCCCAGACCAACCCTGCGGTCATCTCCTACGACCCGGCGTACGGCTACGAGATCGCGCACATCGTCGAAGACGGTCTGCGTCGCATGTTCGGTGAAGACGGCAAGAGTGGCGAAGACGTCATCTACTACCTCACCGTCTACAACGAGCCGATCGTGCAGCCGGCCGAGCCGGAGAACGTCGACGTCGAGGGCATCAAGAAGGGCATGTACCTGCTTGCCACCGGCACGGCACCGGAGGGCAAGAACCCGGCCGACTGCCCGCGCGTGCAGCTGCTCGCCTCCGGTGTCGGTGTGCCGTGGGCGCTCGAGGCACAGGAGTTGCTGCGTGACGACTGGGGCGTCGTCGCCGACGTCTGGTCGGTCACCTCGTGGGGCGAGCTGCGCCGCGACGCTCTCGAATGCGACCAGGCCAAGCTGCTCGACCCGAGCACCGAGCGTCGCATCCCGTACGTCACGCAGAAGCTGCAGGATGCTCCCGGCCCGGTCATCGCGACCTCCGACTACGAGAGCGGCGTGCAGCACATGATCGCCCCCTGGGTTCCGCAGGACTACCACGCGCTCGGCGCCGACGGTTTCGGTTTCTCCGACACCCGTCCCGCCGCTCGCCGGTTCTTCAACATCGACGGCCCGTCGATGGCGGTCCAGGCGCTCATCGCCCTCGGCGAGCGTGGCGACATCGACGCGTCGATGGCCGACGAGGCCGCGAAGCACTACCGCATCGACGACCCGACGGCCGGCACCTCCGGCAACGCAGGCGGCGACGCGTAAGCCGTAACGACCCAGCACGATGGAGGCGGCCCCCAACCGATTCGGTTGGGGGCCGCCTTCGTTCGTTCGCCAGGCCTGAGCGTGACCTACTTGCGGTCGAGCTTGCCCCAGTGGATGTCGCGGGCCACGACGCCCGTGTCGGGCTGGTCGGTGAAGAAGCCGTCGATGCCCGTCTTCAGGAAGACGGTGATCTCGTCGATGGCGCGGCCGTAGTCGCCCTCGCGGTCGCCGATGCGGTAGTCGACGGGCAGGAAGCTGTTCTCGTTGCGGAAGGTCCACGGGATGACCTCGAGGCCGACCTTGTGGGCCTGCTTCACGAGGTCGGTGGGCTCGCCCAGCGTGCCGTCGGCCTTACGGGAGATGATCTGCGCCTTCTCCGGACCGAGACCGTCGAGGCTCTTGCTGAGCTTTGTCAGGCTCTCCGGCTCGAGCAGGTCGGCGTAGGTGCGCTTGTCGCCCTTGTCGACCAGGTCGTACGGGGCGTCCTTCGCCGTGGTGAGGAACGTGGTGTTGGCCTTGTAGCCGTGCTTGGACTTGAGCTCGAGCAGGTTGGTGAGCTCGAAGCTCTGCACCCACATCGGAGCCTTGCCGTGGTTGAGGCCGAACTTCGCGGTCTCCTTGACGACCTTCGCCTCCATGGGCAGGCCGATCTTCTGGAAGTACGTCGAGTGCTTGATCTCGGGGATGATGCCGATCGTGCGGCCGTACTGCTTGCTCAGCTTCTCGCGAACGGCGAGCACCTCGGAGTACGTGGGCACCTGGTAGAGGCCGTTGTACAGGGCGCTCGCGTCGCGGAACGGCAGGCGCTCCTTGGCGCGCAGGGTCTTGAGCTCGGCGAGGGTGAAGTCTTCGGTGAACCAGCCGGTCATCTCGACGCCGTCGACCTTCACGGTCTTCTTGCGCGAGGCGAACTCGGAGCGGTCGGCCACGTCGGTGGTGCCGGAGATCTCGTTCTCGTGACGGTCGACGAGCACGCCGTCCTTGGTCGAGACGAGGTCGGGCTCGATGTAGTCGGCGCCCATCGCGACGGCCAGCTCGTACGCGGCGATCGTGTGCTCGGGGCGGTAGCCGGAGGCACCGCGGTGCGAGACCACGAGCGGGCTGGGCATGCCCTTGGTGGTCGTGTAGTTCTTGTCGTGCTTCACCTGACGCCCCTCACCTGCGGCCGCCGTCAGCGGAGCCGAGAGCGTTGCGCCCAGAACGGTTGCGATTACCACTGCCACAGTACGTTTCATGGCTCGCATACCACCGGCTTCGACAGTCTTGGCGGTGTCGCCGCCGCGTACGCCGGGTGTCGGACGGGAGAACGCCCTGCGTCCGCGGAGCCAGAACCGTCGGCGTCGCGCACCTACACTGCCTGCATGGTGGAGTCGATGGGCGCGCACGTGCCGCGCGGTCGCGTGGGCGAATCGACCATCGCGGCCATCGCCGCCTCCGCCGACCGGATCGCAGCCGAGGCCCGCACCCGCCTCGGCGTCGAGTTGAGCTGGTATTCGGCCCTCTCCGCCGACGACCGCTCTTGGATCGGCCTCATCGCGCAGTCCGCCATCCGCGCCTTCGTCGACTGGTACGACAGCGAGGGCGAAGGTGCGGGCGTGCCCGCGTCGGTCTTTTCCGTGGCGCCGCGCGAACTGACCCGGTCGATCACCCTCGGCCAGACCGTCGAGCTCATGCGGGTCGTGGTCGAGGTCGTCGAGACCAAGGTGATCGAGCTGGCCACCGAGCAGGAGGAGGACGAACTGCAGGTCGCGGTCGCCCGCTTCTCCCGCGAGATCGCGTTCGCGGCCGCCCAGGTCTATGCGGGTGCGGCCGAGGCTCGCGGCGCCTGGGACGCCCGCCTCGAATCCCTGGTCGTCGACGCTGTCGTGCGAGGCGAGCACGACGACGAACTGCTCTCTCGCGCCACGGCCATCGGCTGGCGCGACCGTGCCGCCGTGACCGTGGTCGTCGGCACAGCTCCGCGCGCGGCGGACGCCGTCGTGGAGTCGATGCGTGGGGCCCTGCGGCGTGCGGATGTCGACACACTTTTCGCGGTGCAAGGTCGTCGCCTCGTGGTCGTGCTCGGCGGAACCTCTGCACCGCTCGAACTCGTGCGCCCGCTGGTGCCGCGATTCGCTTCCGGTCCCGTCGTGGTGGGCCCGACTGTGCCTCACCTCATCGCAGCCGGAAGGTCGGCCCGCGCGGCGCTGGCGGGTCACCGCGCGTGCGTGGCGTGGCCGACGGCGCCTCGCCCCGTCCTGGCCGACGACCTCCTGCCCGAGCGTGTGCTGCTCGGCGATTCTCCCGCCCGCCACACCCTTACCGAACGCGTACACCGACCCCTGCGGCGAGCCGGCAACGGGCTGCTGGAGACCGCGGAGTGCTACCTGCGCAATGGTCGGGTGATCGAGGCGACGGCTCGAGAGTTGTTCGTCCACGCCAATACGGTTCGGTATCGGCTTGCCCGGATCGCGGAGCTGATCGGGTACGACCTCGGTGTCGCCCGGGAGGCGTGGGTCGTCGAGGTCGGGCTGGCCCTGGGCCGAATCGAGGGCGCTTCGGCTCTTACACGGCCCCGCCCCTCTGCGTCGAGACAGTCTTTGGGCAATTGAACGAAGCCTGTACGGCGACTGAACATCAGTGCTGGACAGGGGCGCAGTTTTGTAGGAATCTCACAACGATTTCGTACGTTCTTGTTTTGAATCCGCACTCGCGTTCGGGCTCACGGCTGACCAGAGTTGTCCTGTGCTTGCGATCGTCTGCCCCGGACAGGGGTCCCAGAAGCCCGGTTTCCTCTCTCCGTGGCTGGAACTGCCCGGCTTCCACGACCGGCTCGCGTGGCTCTCCGCCGCGGCGGGCATCGACCTCGTGACCCATGGCACGACCTCCGACGAGGAGACCATCAAGGACACGGCGGTCGCCCAGCCGCTCATCGTCGGCGCCGGGTTGCTGTCTTTGCTTTCGCTGTTCGACCACCCGGCCGACGGGTTTCGCGCGATCAGCGTTGGCGCGGGCCACTCGGTGGGCGAGATCACCGCAGCGGCTGCCGCCGGAGTCATCACGGCCGAGCAGGCGATGGTTTTCGTGCGTGAGCGCGGCAACGCGATGGCAGCGGCCAGCGCCGTGCAGCCGACCGGTATGTCGGCCGTTCTCGGTGGAGACCCCCAAGAGGTGCTCGACGTGATCGAGGGCCACGGCCTCACCCCCGCCAATGTCAACGGTGGCGGCCAGGTCGTCGCGGCCGGCACGATGGAGCAGCTCGCGGCCCTGGCCGAGAACCCGCCCGCCAAGGCGCGCATCATCCCGCTGTCGGTGGCCGGCGCGTTCCACACGCAGCACATGGCATCCGCCAACGGCATCCTCGAGGGCTACGCCCGCGCGATCTCCACGTATGACGCCCGCGTGCCGCTGCTCACCAACCGCGACGGGTCGGTGCTGACCAATGGCCGCCAGATCCTCAACAACATCGTCAACCAGGTGACCAGGCCGGTCCGTTGGGATCTGTGCATGGAGAGCATGGTCGACATGGGCGTCACCGGCCTCATCGAGATCCCGCCGGCAGGCACCCTCGTCGGGCTCGCGAAGCGGTCGATGAAGGGCGTCGAGCGGCTCGCGCTCAACTCTCCCGAAGACATCGCCGAGGCCCAGCGGATGATCGAGGAGCACGGCTCCAACGAGGCGTACGGCGGAGAGAGCCCCGACTGGCGGCTCATCGTCTGCCCGATGAAGGGCACCATCGAGTTCGCCGAGAGTGTCGGAGTCGAGCACGGCTCGGTCTTCGCCGCCGGCCAGACGCTGGCCACCGTCGGCTCCCTGCGTGAATCGATGCCCGTGGTCGCCCTCGAAGAGTCGACGCTCATCGAGTGGCTCGTCGCCGACGGCGACCCGGTTTCTCCCGGTCAGCCGCTGGTGCGGTTGTTCCCCGGCAACGAGTGAGGCGCACCCATGACATCCACGGCATCCACTGCACCGAAGCCGACGATCCGCACGGCACAGCCGGTCGCGGGTTCCCAGATTCTCGGCTTCGGTGACTACCGACCCCGCCGGGTGCAGTTCAACGAAGAGATCGTCGAAGCGATCGACTCCAGCGATCAGTGGATCCAGGAGCGCTCGGGCATCAAGTCGCGTCGCGTCGCGGCCGAAGACGAAACGGTCGTGTTCATGGCGACGGAGGCGGCACGCGCCGCGCTCGACCACGCGGGCCTCACGCCGGCCGACGTCGACCAGGTGCTTCTCGCCTCGGTGACTTACCCGTCGCAGACCCCGGCGGCCGCCCCGCTCGTCGCGAAGGCGCTCGGCTGTGGTCACGGCCCGGCCTACGACCTTGCTGCTGCCTGCGCGGGGTACCCGTACGGCATCGGTGTCGCCGACGCTTCGATCAGGGCCGGCGCCGCGAAGCACACCATCGTCATCGGTGTCGAGAAGTTCTCGGACTTCCGCAACCCGTACGACCGCGGCACGGCCTTCATTTTCGGTGACGGCGCCGGCGCGGCCGTGCTCGGCCCCTCCGACGAGCCGGGCGTCGGTCCGACCATCTGGGGAGCCGACGGCGAGGGCGGCGACCTCATCGCGCAGATCCCCGACTGGCTCGAATACCGCAAGGCCATCGAGAACCCCGACTCGACTGAAGACGAGCGGCGTTGGCCGTACATCGGCATGAAGGGCCCCTCGGTGTTCCGCTGGGCCGCCTTCCAGACCGGCCCCATCGCGCTGGCCGCGGTGGAGGCCGCCGGGCTCACGATCGAGGACATCGACGTGTTCATCCCGCATCAGGCCAACACCAGGATCATCGACACGATGGTCAAGAAGCTCGCGTTGCCCGACCACGTGGTCGTCGCGCGCGAAGACATCGCCGACATGGCAAACACGTCGGCCGCATCGATCCCCCTTGCCACCGCGCGGCTGTACGCCGAGGGCAGGGTGAAGTCGGGCCAGCTCGCGCTGCAGCTCGGCTTCGGGGCCGGACTCGCCTGGGCCGCCCAGGTCATTCGGCTCCCCTAGAAACGCCCGTCGGCCCGACGGGACTTTCGGGCCCCCTCCGCTGGTCACCACCTGCGGCGGGACGAGAAGAGTGCACCACCGAAAGGAACCAACATGGCTTACACCGAGCAGGAGATCCTCACCGGCCTCGCCGACATCATCAACGAGGAGACGGGTGTGGAGCAGGACGAGGTCCAGCTCGACAAGTCGTTCACCGAAGACCTCGACATCGACTCGCTGTCGATGATGACGATCGTCGTCAACGCCGAGGAGAAGTTCGGCGTGCGGATCCCCGACGAAGAGGTCAAGAACCTCACGACCGTCCGCTCGGCCGTCGACTTCATCACGAACGCCCAGGAGGGCTGACTAGCTAGGTGATTGGGCGGGGCACGGCGCCTTCGGGCACCGCCCCGCCCGCACCCGGGCCCAGCGGCCCTCGCCGCGAAGCCCTTCACCCTTTTGCAGCGCCACCTGGTGAGGTGGTCGCCGGACCAAGGAGTTCACAGATGTCCAACACGCTCGACACGCGTGTCGTCGTCACAGGAATGGGGACGACCAACCCCCTCGGCGCGAATGTCGAGGAAACGTGGGAGGCAGCTCTCGCCGGTCGTTCCGGCGTCGACACCTTGACCCAGAGCTGGGTGCAGGAATACGACCTGCCCGTCCACTTCGCGGGCCAGCTCAAGCAGCCCGCCTCCGAACTGCTCAGCAAGGTCGAGCTGCGCCGCCAGGACCCGGCTGCGCAGTACGCGCTCATCGCGGCGCGCCAGGCCTGGGCCGATGCGGGGAGCCCCGAGATCCCCTCCGACCGGCTCGCAGTCTCGGTCGGTACCGGCGTCGGCGGTGTCACGACCCTCATCGACGCCTGGGAAGCCCTGCGTACCAAGGGGCCCCGTCGCGTCTTCCCGCTCGCGGTGCCGATGCTGCTGGTGAACAGCCCGTCGGCGCTCGTGTCTCTTGAACTGGGTGCGACTGCGGGCTCGCACACTCCCGTCAGCGCGTGTGCGTCGGGTGCCGAGGCGATCGCTGGTGCGCTCGACCTGATCCGTTCGGGCAAGGCCGACGTCGTCGTCGCCGGTGGCACCGAAGCGGCTGTGCACCCGGTGTGCATCGCCGGCTTCTCCGCGATGCAGGCCCTGTCGACCCGCAACGACGACCCGAAGGGCGCGTCGCGCCCGTACGACACCGACCGCGACGGCTTCGTCATGGGTGAGGGCGCCGCCCTGCTCGTGCTCGAGACGTACGAGCACGCCAAGGCCCGCGGAGCCACGATCTACGCCGAGCTCGTCTCGGCCGGCGTCTCCAGCGACGCGCACCACATCGCCGCTCCCGAGCCCGAGGGCGCCGGAGCTGCGGCCGCGATCGCCGAGTGCATCGAGTCGGGCAACATCGACCCGGCCACTGTCGTGCACGTCAACGCCCACGCGACCTCCACTCCCGTGGGTGACATCGCGGAGGCGAAGGCACTGCGTGCCGGTCTCGGCGAACACCTCGACCATGTCTGCATCTCGGCCACGAAGTCGATGACCGGCCACCTGCTCGGTGCCGCCGGTGCGCTCGAGGCGATCTTCACGATCCAGGCCGTGCGCGACCGCAAGGCTCCTCCGATCATCAACGTCGAGAACCGCGACCCCGCGATCGACCTCGACATCGTGCTCGGCGAGCCCCGCACACTGCCCGACGGCGACATCGTCGCGCTCGACAACTCGTTCGGTTTCGGTGGCCACAACGTGACGTTGGCGTTCAGGAACATTTCATGAGTTCACGCACCCCCAGCGAGGCCTCTGCCGAGGCCGCCGCTGCGGCAAAGGCGCGGGTCCGCGTACCCCGAGACGAGGACCCGCGCCATCCGCTGCGTCGCCTGGAGACCTTCTTCGACGACGGGTCGGTGCAGCCCATCACTGAGGACGACCTCTCGGGGATGCTGGCCGCCATCGGCACGGTGCACGGCAATCCGGTCGTGGCGTTCGCCTCCGACCCCACCCAGCAGGGTGGCGCCATGGGCGGCGACGGCTGCCGCGCGGTGATCGCCGCCTACGACCGTGCCCTCGAAGAGGGCTGCCCGGTGGTGGGCCTGTGGCACTCCGGAGGCGCCCGGCTGGCCGAAGGCGTCATCTCGTTGCACGGTGTGGGCCTGATCTTCGAGGCCATGACGCGCGCGAGTGGCAAGATCCCGCAGATCTCGGTGGTGCTCGGGCCGGCTGCCGGCGGCGCCGCCTACGGCCCGGCTCTCACCGACGTGGTCGTGCTCGGCCCCTCGGGTCGGATCTTCGTGACCGGTCCCGACGTGGTGCGCTCGGTGACGGGCGAGAACGTCGACGCCCTGCGCCTCGGCGGCCCGGAGCCGCACGGTCGCCGCTCCGGCGTCGTGCACGTGGTCACCGAATCGCAGGAGGAGGCCTACGAGCGCGGTCGCCAGCTGTGCGACCTGCTCGGCACCAAGGGGCAGGGCACGCTCGACGTCGACGCGATCGAAGACCGCGACCTGAGCAGCATCCTGCCGCAGTCGCCGAAGCGGGCCTACGACGTACACCCACTCGTCGCCGACCTGCTCGACGATCCCGACTCCGCTGTCGAACTGCACCCGAAGTGGGCGCCGAACATCGTCACGACCCTGGGGCGCTTCGGTGGCCGCAGCGTCGGCGTCATCGCGAACAACCCGCTCCGCCTCGGAGGCTGCCTCGACGCGACGAGCGCCGAGAAGGCCGCCCGCTTCGTGCGCATGTGCGACGCCTTCGGCATTCCGCTCATCGTGCTCGTCGACGTGCCCGGTTACCTGCCGGGCGTCGGACAGGAGTGGGACGGCGTCGTGCGCCGCGGCGCGAAGCTGCTGCACGCGTTCGCGGAGGCCGTGGTGCCGCGCGTGACCCTCGTGACGCGCAAGACCTACGGCGGCGCGTACATCGCGATGAACAGCCGGGCACTGAACGCGACCAAGGTGTTCGCCTGGCCGGGTTCGGAGTTGGCCGTGATGGGCGCGGTCGCGGCGATCCGTATTCTGCACCGCCGCAAGCTCTCCGGTGTAGCGGCAGAGGACCTCGAGCGGGTGGAGAACGAACTCGCGACCGAGCACGAGCGCCTCTCGGGCGGGCTGCCGCGCGCCGTGGAGATCGGTGTCGTGGACGACATCATCGAGTCGGCCGTCACCCGCAGCCGTATCGCCCAGGCGATCGTCGAGGCGCCGCAGCGGCGTGGACAGCACGGCAACATCCCGCTGTAGCCGCTCACGGCCCACCGCCGACAGATGACGAGGCCGGGAGATTCATGTCTCCCGGCCTCGTCATGTCGCGGCCAGCTCAGCACCCCCCGAGATGCCACCTGGCACGTTTCAGCTCACGCGGTACAGCCACCTTGTGGGGCGACCGTCGCCGGCGTGACGGAAGGGGTCGAGTTCGGCGTCCCAGGCAGTGCCCAGGGCGATGTCGATCTCGCGGCGCAGCGTGCCCATGTCGGCCTTACGCATGGCCGCGCGGATGCGGTCTTCGTTGATGACGGCGTCACCCGATGCGGAAAGCCACGTGTGGTGGATACCGAGGCTCGGGGTGTGACTCCAGCGGGAGCCGTCGAGCCCGGGGCTCGCCTCTTCGGTGACCTCATAACGCAGGTTCTCCCACCCGCGCATCGAACTCGCGAGGGCAGAGCCGGTACCGGGTTCACCGAACCAGGTGAGGTCGGCGCGCATGAGCGATCGACCGAGTGGCTGGACCGACCAGTCCAGCGTCACGGCCTGACCGAGCACGCTTTCGAGCGCCCAGCACACGTGCGGGCACAGCGCCGCAGGGGCCGAGTGGATGTACACGACCCCGCGTGTGGTCGAAGCCATCGGCACAGCAGACATCCGGACCTCCTGAGTGTGTGAGGGACGTCTTCCCCAACGCCCTGCGTGTCACTCAGTGCTCGATCTGGTTGTGCTCCAGCCGAATACACGACCTGGCCCGCCACAAGGGTGGGCCGGTGCTCTGAAATTGTGTGCGCCCGGCCGGCCTTTCCGACTGCTCATCAGGTGGCCACTCAGGGCCTCATCGAGCGGGGAAAAACCGGCGTCAACCCCTTCTCCGAGAGCCTCTCCCTCCCCAGGGAGCGACCTCGAATCGTGAATCAGCGCACCGTCATTCTGCCCCAGATGCAGCCCGCCTCCAAGTGCGACGCGAAACGGGATGTCGACAAGATCGCAGGTGGGGACCCATGCCATACTGGACAACCGATCAAGACGTGCGCTTGACTTACTTTCGTGGTCGCGGGAGGGCTCGAGCCCGACCGGCCCGTTCGGAGCGCATGGGGGTGTGCCCGACGGTGACCGCCCGGTCGGGGAACCGGCTCGGCGAGGCCAGGACTGGATTCGCAAGGGGGACGAACACCATGAACAACTCACCTGTCGCGCCGGCACCGGGAATGCAGAGCGCAATGGCCATTCTGACTGCTCGCCTGCAGAGCATGGACGGTGGCTGCACCGTCAACGAATACGTCAACGTGCTCCGTGAGGAGATGGAGGAGCAGGATCCGCTGATCCTCACCTCCGCGATGGCAAGCCTCGCCTCGGCGCTGCTCGCGATCGCCTCCGGTGGCACGAACATCCCGCCGTACGAGCTTCTCTCGACGATCGGGCTCACGCTCGCAGACGCCTGAACGTCTGCGCACGTCACTCCACGTCTGTCCTGAAAGGGGGATCGGAGGGCGACAACTGAAAACTCGGGTTGAAGGCCGGGCGTTCCCCAGGACGCCCGGCTTTCGTGTGCCCGCTCAGACGCGGCGACGGCGCCCTGCCGACAGGATGCTCGCGCTCAGGAGCGTGACGGTGCCGCCGAGCCAGATCGCGGCCGCGTTGGGACCCGCTGCAGGGATGCCGGTGTCGATGCGGGTCGGCGATCCTGTGCTGGAGACGGCCACGCGGTGTACGGCGGGCGCCAGCGCTGTCGCCGGCGGTCGGTGAACGGCCGGCTTGCTTGTATTGACGGGCTTGGCCGGATTGAGGGCCTTGGCGGGGACGATGGGCTTCGCGTGGTTGACGGGTTTGGTCGGGTTGATCGGCTTCGCCGGCGTTGCGCGCTTGACCACGGGGGTCGAAGGAGCAGCCGGGACCGCCGGGGCTACCGGGGCGGCAGATCTCTCGGGCGCCGGCTCCTCGGCGGGAGGAGTAATGCCCTCATGGGCCTCAGGGGTGACAGGGGTGACGGAGACGGCCGGGTCGACGGGCGCCACCCGGCTGACGGGGGTGGCGGGAGACACGGGCGCCACCGGGATGTCCGGCGTGATCGGAACGACTGGAATGACCGGCGTGACGGCAACGACCGGCGCGTCAGGGATGTCGGGCGTGCCCGGGCCCATGGGTGTCACAGGGATCACCGCTGGCCGGATGTGAGTGCCGGTGGACGTGGTCGAGCCCGTTCTGCTGGACTGCGAGCTGCCTCCGCGGGCGACGGTGGATGAGTCGGCGCCGGACGAGTTCGCCGGGTTGCCGCCGTTGGATTCGATCGGTGGCTCAGGGGCCGGTTCGGCGCCGCTGGTGGCCTGCTCGACCTCGACGCCCTGCGCATAGACGGGGGCGTCCACGGGGTCGGAGCTGTAGTCAGTTTCGACCGGCCTCGCCGGAGTCGCGAGCGGCACGCGGGTGATGGGCTCGTCTACCGGAGCTGCTACGGGTGCTGGCGCGACCGGTTGGGTATCGACGGGCTCGGTGGGCGGCTGAGCTTCGAGGGCAAATGCAAGTCCACCCGGGGCGCCGAGGGCGATGGTCACGCCCATAGCGGCGAGGGCGATCGTGGCGGTCCGGCGCAGCACGGGCGCTTCGCTCCGACGTGCCGCAGATGTACTGGCCATGGGTTTACGGCCTCCTTGCATGACGCGATCCAACATCGACTTCAAGGAGGGGAGAACACCGGCGGTTCAACGTGTCCGTCGGCGTCGACATTCACAGGCGCCGACAACACGACAAAGGGTCATTTTGTATATACGGCGCCGTATAGCGAATACCTGGATAGTTTGGACGCAAGTTCACGACATGTGAACAAGGCCGGTGTCGCCGTCGTATCCATGTCGACTCACTACGCCCCTCGCGACCCGACGCCAGAGCTCGACGGGAACGTCACCATTGAGAACCGGGCTCCGGAAACGGCCGGTTCACAAGCGTGTTCGCGAACCATCGCCGAAAGGGCGTCAGCGCATACAAGCTGGGCTCCACAGCGCGCGAAATCGACCCACGGATTGGGGTTCGGGCGTTCGACCTGCTACGCCAGATGTTCTGTGAGCTCCCGGAGAGAGTCGAATCGATAAGAGTGAAAGTTGCCGCTGAGAAGTCTGTCGACCGTTCGTTCTGGTCGAATGCCCCACTTCATCAATCAGGGCACACAATGTCTTTCGCCTCTGGCCCTGACGGGCCCCCCGGCAGGCCGATCCGCGCCGCTTCGTCACGTATCTGGGTGGGCCCGGTGGGGCTTGAACCCACGACCGACGGATTATGAGTCCGCTGCTCTGACCGGCTGAGCTACAGGCCCGCGTCCTGCTCCGGCGAGCATAGTCGTTGCCGGACAGGGAAAGACGTGCGCCGCCCTGCTGGGCGACGCACGTCTTGTTCGGCTCCCCCGGTTGGACTCGAACCAACAACCCTTCGGTTAACAGCCGAATGCTCTGCCAGTTGAGCTACAGGGGATCAGCGCCTCCGGAACAATAGCAAAGAACCTGGCGCGAAACGAATCCGGGTTCTGTACGTCGCTGGTCAACCACCCTGTGCGCCCGGCTGATCCCCGTGCTGCTCCATACGCTGCTCCTCCTGCTCCTCCTGCTGCTCGCGGGGCTGGAGGTGAGCCGGCGGGTCGATGCCGGCCTGTTCGCAGAGGTGCGCCAGCACGGCTCGGCCGTACTCCTCCTTCTCCGGGTCGCGGCCACGCCCGCCGCGGCCCCACACGAGCTGCGGAAACAGCTCCCCCGTCAACGGATGCCTACGGATCGCGGCTCGGCCGATCTCGCGATCGTCCTTTTCCAACGGCACTGACACGACCACGCTGGAAGCCACCCGCTCGTGCAGCATCTCCGCCACCGGTGACCCCGCGTCGCCGAGAGTCCACTGCGACGATCGACCGCCATCTGTCCAGGTCACAGTGAGAGTGCCCGTGAGTGGCTCCCAGTTCGCGAAGAACACGTCGACCCACGAACGGCGCTCGAGAACCGTGCCGTCCTCGTCGACGGCCGTGAGATGCCCCGTCGTAACGACCAGCATGGCGCCGCTGTACTTCTCCCGAGCCGTGGCCAGCACCCGCTCCCGCGGTTCGCAGACCGCCGCCCGCGCCTGCGGAGTCAACTCCGGCCCGGTGTCACGACGCCACGGAAGTCTCACTGCACGCTCTCTTTCAACGATTCCAACTGCTGCTGCAGGTCACGCAACTCCCACGCGATACCGCGGGCCTGCTCGGCATCGACCGCCTCCGCCCGGCGCAGCGCGCCTGCGGCCTCCGAAATGCGCGCCCGCAACGTCACCTCTTGAATGCCGACGATCAGCGATGAGACGTACCTGTTGTCGGGGCGCCCCGTCTCCGGGTCGTGTCGCGCACGGATCGGGGCGACCGACAGTTCGCTCACCAGCCGCAACGCCGGATCGCCGGCCTCCGACTGGACGAGGTCGACCCAAGCGCTGGAGGAGAGCTGCGTGTGCTCACCCCAATGCGACAGGGCCGCGAGCAGCACGGCCGCGTGGCCTGGGTCGACGAACGTCGCAGAAACCAGCGCCAGGATGTCGGCATCACGCAGTGCGGCCGGGTGTTGCAGGAGAACCTGCAGCACTTGGTGTTCCAGGCTCACGACCCGATCGCTGAGGTCGGGCCGCGGATAGACGACCACCTGCTCCGCTGCGTCGCCGTCGTCCTCGTTCTGTTGACTCTCAGCGGCGGTCCCCCGCGCGTCACCACTCCCACTACCTGGCCCACCGCCCGATCCGTACCCCTGCCGGGCGTTCTGCCCCTGTGTCTGGGCCGCTCGACCGCTGCGCGCGGAGGCAGCGGTCGGTTTGCGACCGGCGCGGATCGCCTCGTTCACGGCGCGGGCGAGCAGGTCGATCTCTACGCCGATCCACGTCGCGACTCGGCCGAGGTAGAGGTGTCGCAGGGTCTGGTCGCCGATGCCGGCGAGGATCGGCGCCACCTCGTGCACGGCGCCCGCCTGGCCCTCGGCCGTCGTCAGATCGAAGGCCTCGATCTTGGTACGTGCAGCGAACTCGAACATCGGCACGGCCTTCGACACAAGCAGTTCGAGGGCTGCGTCGCCTGACTTCAGCCGCAGGTCGCACGGATCCAGCCCGTCAGCGGCCACCGCGACGTACGACGCCGAGTTGAACGAGTCGTCGAGCTCGAAAGCACGCATGGCGGCCTTCTGGCCTGCAGCGTCGCCATCGAATGTGAATACTGTGCGCGCCGATCCGTCGTCGCGCAGCAGACGACGGAGCACCTTGACGTGATCGACACCGAAGGCCGTGCCGCACGTGGCCACGGCTGTCTCGACTCCGGCGAGGTGCATGGCCATCACGTCGGTGTACCCCTCGACGACGACGGCTTGGCGGGTTTTCGCGATCGCACCCTTCGCAAGATCGATGCCGTACAGGAGTGACGTCTTCTTGTAGATCGGTGACTCGGCCGTGTTGAGGTACTTCGCAGCGATGCGGTCGTCGTCGTAGAGGCGCCGCGCCCCGAACCCCACCGTCGCGCCGGTCACGTCTCGCACCGGCCACATCACGCGACCGCGGAACCGGTCGTACAGCCCTCGGCTCGACCTGCCCGAAAGCCCGCCCACCATGAGCTCGTCCTCGTCGAACCCTCGCCCCATCAGGTGCCGGGTCAAGGTGTCACCTGCCTTGGGCGCGTAGCCGACTCCGAATCGGCTCGCCGCCTCGGAGTCGAACCCGCGCGAGCGCAGAAAGTCGCGACCCGACCGTGCCTCCGGAGACTCGAGCAGGGCGGAGGCGTAGAACTCGGCCGCAGCGCGATGCGCTTCGAGCAGCCGGGTGCGGCGACTGCGGGACGCCTCGTCGGCTCCCCCGGCCTCCCGCCGGACCTCGACGCCTGCCGCACCGGCCAGACGCTCCACCGCCTCGACGAAGCTCAGGTGCTCGATCTTCTCGACAAAGCTGATGACGTCGCCGCCCTCGCCGCAGCCGAAGCAATGCCAGTGGCCGTGGGCCGGGCGCACATGAAACGACGGGGTGCGCTCGTCGTGAAACGGGCACAGGCCCTTGAGGCTGCCGGTGCCGGCGCGCGTGAGGGTGACGTGTGCCCGCACGACGTCTTCGATCGACGTGCGCTCCTTGACGAGAGCCACGTCTTCGTCACGCATCAGACCGGCCACCGTCACCTCCTCGAATGGGCGTCAGTCTATGAGGTCGACCGCGCACCGCCCGGTCGCCCTACCGCAGCAGACCCACCATGTCGTCCCTGATGTCGCTGGGGAGTCGATCAGGTCGATCAGTGCGTCGGGCCGCCCCGAGCGCACCACAGAGCGTGCAGGGCGAGCGCCCGCGTGTCGGTGAGCGACGCAACCTGGTCGACCACGACCCGCAACCGTGCTGCGTCGTCGGCGGCCTGTGACCAATCGGTGCGCAGATCGGCGTCGAGCCGCTCCTCGGGACGGGACAGATACGCCTCGACCAACTCGGCGACGACGGTACGTTCGCGTTCGAGGCCCGCCTCACGGCCCGGCGCCAGCATGACGAACGCTGCAGCCATCGCCTTGAGCACGGCGCACTCGGCGCGCGCCTCCTCCGGGACGACGATCGTGCCCGAATATCTCGACAGCGGGCCCGGCCCGTTCACCGCCCGCGTTCCCTCTTCGGCGGCCGCCACGAAGCGACCGATCAGCCGGCTCGTCATGTCTTTCAGGGCAGCCAGGCCGGCTCGTGAACCGTCGAAGCCGAGTGGCACGTCTCCCCCGTCGCGCAGCTCGGCTCCGGCCGCCTCGAGCAGCCCCACGTCGAGGCCTGGCTCGTACAGGGTGTGCGCCAACCCCGCGATGTCGGCCAGTTGCGACGGGCTCGCCAACACCCGCAGGTCGACGCGGCGTGAGGCGACCCCGTCTTCGACATCGTGCACCGAATAGGCCACATCGTCGGACCAATCCATGACCTGCGCCTCGACACTCGTGCGCGTGGGCAACAGCCCTACCCCTGGAGGCCTTTCCGACCCCGTCTGCGCGCCCGAGGCGGCGTCACGGAGCCACGCGAACACCTCGGCGTCGTCTGAGTAGTGCCCGAACTTGCGTGTGCCCGCAGGTCCCTCGCCCGCGGCCCAGGGGTACTTGCAGGAGGCGTCGAGGGCGGCTCGGGTGAGGTTGAGGCCGGCCGGGCGCCCGTCGGAATGGGCGCGTTTCGGTTCCAGCCGCGTGAGCAGCCGCAGCGTCTGCGCATTGCCCTCGAAGCCGCCGATATCTGCGGCGATGTCGTCGAGCGCGTACTCGCCGTTGTGACCGAAAGGAGGATGACCGAGGTCGTGTGCGAGACACGCCGCGTCGACGAGGTCGGCGTCGCACCCGAGCGAAGCCGCCAGTTCACGACCGATCTGCGCCACCTCGAGGGAGTGGGTCAGTCGGTTGCGCGCGAAGTCGCCTGCATACGGCTCGACCACCTGGGTCTTGGCCGCGAGCCTGCGAAACCCGGCCGAGTGCACGATCCGGGCCCGGTCACGCGCGAAATCGGCGCGATCGATGCGCTTACGCGCCGGGTCTTCGGCCACCCAGCGCTCCCGGTCGTGACCGGTGTACGAGGCCGTTTGCATCACGCCAGCCACACTAGGCGGCGCCACTGACAGGGTCGGAACAGGCGCGGTGGTCGACGCGCAGCCCCGTCGTGATCACCGCGCAAGTTCAAAGGTCAGACCGCCAATCGGCGTCGTCCGCGACGCGGTGGGCCACGTAGACCCGGCACGTCATCCGATCACCTGACCCACCGACTAGGCTCGTGGCATGCACCGTCACCCGCTCATCTCGGCTCGTGAACTCGCCGACCGCCTCCAGCGCGGCGCCGGCGAGAGCCCCCTGATCCTCGACGTCCGTTGGCGTCTTGGCGCCGATGACGGCTACGACTCGTACTTGCAGGGTCATCTGCCCGGCGCGGTGTTCGTCGACCTGGAGCGCGACCTCTCCGGCATCGCCGGCGCGACCGGCGGCCGTCACCCCATGCCGCGCATCGACGACTTCGAGCTCGACATGGCCGAGTGCGGTGTCGACAACGACAGGCTCGTCGTGCTTTACGACGATTCGCTCTCGCTCGCCGCGGCCCGCTGCTGGTGGCTGCTGCGCCACTTCGGCAAGTACGACGTGCTGGTTCTCGATGGCGGGCTCTCCGCCTGGAAGGCCGAGCGGCTGCCGATCGAGTCGGGTATCCGGCTCGTCGACGAGGGTGATTTCTCGGTGCGCCGCAGCGGAATCTCGTACCTCACCGCCGAGACGGCGGCCCTCTACGCCAAAGAGGGGATCCTGCTCGACGGACGTCCAGCGGAGCGGTACCGCGGAGACGAGGACGAGGTCGACCCGGTGTCGGGGCACATCCCCGGCTCGGTGAACCTCCCCTCCCGAGACCTCATCGACCCCGACGGCAAGCTGTTGCCGCCCGACCGGTTGCGCGCGATCTTCGCCTCCGTGGGTGTCGACGGTGACACTCCCGTGGCCGTCACGTGTGGGTCGGGGGTGCAGGCGAGCCTGCTCGCCCTCGCGCTCTCCGCTGCGGGGCTCGGGGGCCAGGTTCCGGTCTACATCGGATCGTGGAGCGACTGGATCACCGACCCCAGCCGGCCCATCGAGAAGGGCGAGTCGAGCAGGCAGCGCGACCTTCCCGCTTCCTGACCCGGCTCAAAAAGCCCCCATCGGCCCGCCCGCAGTTCCGGCACGGGGCGGCCCGGCTCAGCCTCCGGAGACCGACAGTTCGGCTCCCGCGAGCGTGCGGCTCATCTCTTCGCCCACGTCTCGCGAGTCCAGCCAGCCCTCCGGCAGCGCGACCTTGCGCGCCGAACCGGCGCGGCCGCGCTGTCCCTCGGCGGGCTCACCTGGCCACGGATGTGTGGGGTCCAGCGCCGCGAGCAGATCGTCGAGCGCCGCGAGGTCCTCGACGAGGGCCAGGTTGTGCCGCACGTGAGAGCCGGCCGGAAATCCCTTGAGGTACCAGGCGATGTGCTTGCGGATGTCACGGGCCGCGCGGCCCTCGTCCTCGTAGAACTCGGCCAGGTACGCGGCGTGCCTGCGCAGCGCGTCGGCGACGGTGCCGAGGTCGGGGCGCACGCGAGCGTCGCTGCCGTGAAAGGCGGCCGCGAGATCGGCGAAGAGCCAGGGGCGGCCGAGGCAGCCACGACCCACGACGACACCGTCGCATCCGGTCTCCGCGACCATGCGCAGCGCGTCCTCAGCCGACCAGATGTCGCCATTGCCGAGCACGGGAACTGAGGTCACGGCCTCCTTGAGGCGCGCGATGGCCGACCAGTCGGCGGTTCCGCTGTAGGCCTGGGAGGCCGTTCGGGCGTGCAGCGCGATCGCGGCCACCCCGGCGGCCTCGGCACGGCGGGCCGCGTCGAGGTAGGTGATGTGGTCGTCGTCGATACCCATGCGCATCTTCACGGTCACCGGCAGCCCCCCACGCGAGGCCTCGCGCACGGCCGTGCCGACGATGGCCGCGAACAGGTCGGTCTTCCAGGGCAGCGCCGAACCGCCTCCCTTGCGGGTGACCTTGGGCACCGGGCAGCCGAAGTTGAGGTCGATGTGGTCGGCCCGGTCCTCGTCGACGACGAGGCGCACGGCGGCACCTACGGTCGCCGGGTCGACTCCGTAGAGCTGTATCGAGCGGGGCGACTCGTCGGGGTCGTGCTCGATGAGCCGCATCGTCTCGGGCGAGCGCTCGACGAGGGCGCGAGAGGTGATCATCTCGCTCACGTACAGGCACCCGCTGCCGGAGGGAAGTCCGTCGGCAGCGAAGTCGCGGCACAGCCGCCGAAACGCGCGGTTGGTGATACCCGCCATCGGCGCGAGGACCACGGGTGTCGCGATGGTCAGCGGGCCGATCGACAGGGGAGGAAGCACGGGTGAAGCAGTCATCGTGTGACAAGTATCCCAATGTCGGCAAATACCCCGCATCGGGCGGGCTCAATTCCCGTATCGGCCCCGTTCAACCGCGCCCGCGACGCTAGTCTGACGGAGGCGCACCGTCGCGTCTGCGGGCAAAGCACCGCAGGCCGTGGCAGCGCCAGGCAGCTCGTTCCGCCACCGGATGCGCCCGGCCAACGCCTCGTCAGCCGTCGCCGCCGGCGAGGCAGACGTAGACCGACTCGTCGTCAGAAGGTGCACCGTGACCTCAGCCGTACTCGTTCTCAACTGTGGTTCCTCCTCCGTCAAGTTCGCTCTGATCGAGCCGGAGTCGGGCAACCGGGATTTCACCGGGCTCGCCGAGCGGGTCGGCACCTCCGAGGCGAGTGTGCGTTTCGATATCGAGGGTGAGCGCACCGTCATCGAGAACCTCGCCGACCCCAGCCACCGCGGCGTCATCTCCGAGGTGCTCGCCAAGGGTCGCGAGTGGAACTCGACGAAGGGCCTCGACATCGTGGCCGTGGGTCACCGCCTCGTGCACGGTGGCGAGAAGTTCGCCTCCTCAGTCGTGCTCGACGACGAGTCAATGGCCGCCGTTCGTGAGTGCGTGCCGTTGGCACCGCTGCACAACCCGGCCAATATCGTCGGCGTCGAAGCCGCCACCGCGGTGCTGCCCAATACTCCCCAGGTCGGCGTCTTCGACACCGCCTTCCACCAGACCATGCCCGCCGAGGCCTACCGCTACGCGGTGCCCGAAGACTGGTACAAGGTCTACGGCGTGCGCCGCTACGGCTTCCACGGCACGAGCCACATGTTCGTCTCCCAGCAGGCCGCCGAGCTCGACGGTCGCCCGATCGAAGACCTGCGCATCATCACCGCCCACCTCGGCAACGGCTGCAGCCTCGCCGCCGTGAAGGGAGGCAAGTCGGTCGACACCTCGATGGGGCTCACACCGCTCGAGGGCCTCGTCATGGGCACCCGCTCCGGCGACCTCGACCCGGGTGTGCTCACGTACATGGCCAAGGCCGCGGGCCGTAACGCCGACCAGATTAACGACGACCTCAACAAGAAGTCCGGTCTGCTCGGCCTGTCGACGATGTCGAACGACATGCGCACGGTCGTCGCCGCCGCCGAAGCCGGAGACGAGAAGGCACAGCTCGCGATCGACGTGTTCGAGTACCGCCTCGCCAAGTACATCGCCTCACTGGTCGTGCCGCTGGGTGGCCTCGACGTGCTGGCCTTCACCGGTGGCATCGGCGAGAACAGTTCCGTGACGCGCGCCCGGGTGCTGCGCAAGCTGGCCTTCCTCGGCCTCGAGGTCGACGACGAGGTCAACGACGCCACCCGGGGCAAGCCCGCCAAGATCACCAAGGACGGCCCGGTCTCGGCATGGGTCGTGCCCACCGACGAAGAACTCGTCATCGCCCGCGACGCCTACCGCCTCGCGCGCTGACCGGCGGACCACGCCGAAGACCTCGAGAACGAAGGAATCCCATGTCTCGTCGCATCCTCGTAGTCCCCGCCAACCACGCCGCCGGCGTCAAGGCCGTCTGTCACGGCCTCATCCACGCGCTCGACGAGCGCGGTGTCGACGTCGGCTACGTCAAGCCCCTCGGCCACCCGGTGAAGGTCGGCCACGACACCTCCGCCGAGCTGGCGCTCCTGGCCACCGGCCAGCGTTCGCCGGAGCCGATCCCCGCGAGCCAGATCGAGCAGCAGCTCTCCTCCGGGCAGAGCGACTCGCTCATGGAAGACGTAGTCGCCCTGTGCGAGCCCGTGCTCGAAGGCCACGAGGTGGTCGTCGTCGAGGGTCTGTCGCAAGACGACGACGCTCCTTACGCCGACGACCTCAACGCGGCACTCGCGCGCACCCTCGACGCGGAGGTCGTCATCGTCGCCTCCGCTCGCGACCGCACGCCCGACCACATCGCCGAGCGCGTCGGTGCCGCAGCCCCGCACTACGCGGTCGGAGAGGCCAGCCGGGTCACCGGTGTCGTCGTCAACCGCCTCCCGTCCTCGTCTCCGTACGCCAACCGTCCGTACACGGAGGCCTTGGAGCGGCGGGGTCTGCGCATCGTCGCCGCGATCCACCAGGATGCGAAGCTCGCGCAGCCGCGGATGAAGGACCTCGTGCGCGGCATGGGGCTTCAGCCGGTGAACGCCGGCGACACGAACCGTCGCGTGCGCGGCTTCACCGTCGCGGCCCAGGCCGTGCCCGGCCTGCTGTCGCACCTCGTAGACGGCCAGGTCATCCTCGTGCCCGGCGACCGTCATGAGGTGATGCTGAGCGCCGCGCTGGCCGAGCTGAACGGCACCAAGCTCGCCGGCATGATCCTCACGGCCGGCGTGCGGCCCGACCAGACCGTCGCGCAGTGGTGTGCGACCGCGATGGGAACTGGTCTGCCGATCTACGTCACTGAAGGGACGACGTACGAGACCTCGTACGCGATCACGCACCTCGACCCGGGTGTGCCCGTCGACGACGAGTACCGGGTGCGCAAGGTGATGGAGTCTGTCTCCGCGCGCCTCGACCAGCAGTGGATCGACTCGATCTCGCAGACATCGACGCGCATCCGCCTGTCGCCTGCTGCGTTCCGTCGGCAGTTGTCGACGCTGGCGCGCAAGGCCGGCAAGCGCATCGTGTTGCCCGAGGGTGCGGAGTCGCGCACCGTCGACGCGGCGATCCACTGCCAGAACGAGGGCATCGCCACCTGTGTGCTGCTCGCGCCACGCGAGGAGGTCGAAGCCACCGCAGCCTCGCTCGGTCTCGCACTGCCTGACGGCATCGAGATCATCGACCCGAGAAACCCCTCTCAGCGCTACATCGACGCGCTCGTCGAACGTCGCAAGCACAAGGGCATGACCGAGGCCATGGCGCGCGATTCGCTCGGCGACACCGTGGTGCTCGGCACGATGATGCTGCACCTCGACGAGGTCGACGGGCTCGTCTCCGGTGCGGTGCACACGACCGCGAACACGATTCGTCCGGCGATGCAGATCCTCGGTGTGAAGAAGGGCGCGGCCCTGGTGTCGTCGGTCTTCTTCATGGGTCTGCCCGACGAGGTCGTCGTTTACGGCGACTGTGCCGTGAACCCCGACCCGAACGCCGAGCAGCTGGCCGACATCGCCATCCAGAGCGCTGACTCGGCGAAGGCGTTCGGCCTCGACCCGCGCGTCGCGATGATCTCGTTCTCGACGGGCAGCTCCGGTGCCGGCGCCGACGTCGTCAAGGTCACCGAGGCGACCGAGAAGGTGCGCGAGCTGCGCCCCGACGTGGTCATCGACGGTCCGCTGCAGTACGACGCAGCGACCACGGCGTCGGTGGCCCGCAGCAAGGCCCCCGACTCCCCCGTCGCCGGCCGCGCCAACGTGTTCGTGTTTCCCGACCTCAACACGGGTAACACCACGTACAAGGCTGTGCAGCGTTCGGCGAGCGTCATCAGCATCGGCCCGATGCTGCAGGGCATCGCCAAGCCGGTGAACGACCTCTCGCGCGGCGCGCTCGTAGAAGACATCATCTACACGATCGCCCTGACAGCCATCCAGGCGGCAGCGCCCTCGGCCTGACCTGCACGATCGAGTCGATCGCTGTGCGGCCGCGGATGACCCCGCATCCGGGACCGATCCGCTCACTGATCGACCTGGCCTGAAGCGTGCCTGACAACCGAATAGGATCGGTGCCTATGAGCGCCGACCAGACTCACACCGGCAGCCCCGTCGACTCCCTCGAGAGCGGCGGGGCTGCCGGTCGTCACGACGATGCAGCCGTCCGCTCCGCGTCAGCCGATGCCGAATGTGGGACGGCGGCTGCGTGCGGCGCGTGCTCGCTCGCCGGAGGCGGCGGCTGCGGCACCGTGCCGGAGGGCGTGACCCCGGAGTCCGGTGAGCCCACTGCTCCGGTGGGGTGTAGCGCTGCGGCTGCCACGGCAGCACCGGCCACGTGGCGTGACACGGTAAGCGCCAAGCTCGCGGTCGTCCCGCCCGCGGTGATCGCTCCGATCGTCGTCGGTCTCGTCGTTGTCGGGTTGCTGCTGACAGGCTCTGTCGGTGCGCTTCTGCTCGGCCTAGGCGTGGCGGCGCTGCTGGGCCTGTTCGCCCTCACCTGGCCGCGCCTCACGACTCCTGATAAGGCCCTGCGCATCGCGGTGCTCGTCTTCGTTCTCGGCGTGGCCCTCATCCGCTTCATCCCGAACTGAGCCTCGCACCCTCGACGTAAAACCGCCTCTCTCCCCGAATCTGTCGGGGAGAGAGGCGGCTTCGTTTTACTCGGTGGTTTGCCTCGGGCGTCTAGTCGGTTCCCATCTCCATGGCTGCCGCGTCGAGAGCTGCCTCTTCTTCGGTCGTCGCGCCGCGGTCGGTGATCGCCGACGCGCCGCCCGGGGTGAGTTCGCCGACCAGGCTCGTCGTCGCCAAGCCGAGGGCGGCGACGGCCGTGCCGGTGCCGAGCAGGCCCTGCGAGACGTACTGCTCCAGACGCGAGCGGCTGTCGGCGATGTCGAGGTTGCGCATCGTGAGCTGTCCGATGCGGTCGGTCGGACCGAAGGCCGCGTCGGAGACCCGCTCCATCGACAGCTTCTCGGGGTGGTAGCTGAAGCTCGGGCCGGTGGTGTCCAGGATCGAGTAGTCCTCACCGCGACGCAGACGCAGCGTCACCTCGCCGGTGACGGCCGAGCCGACCCACCGCTGCAGCGATTCGCGGATCATGAGGCTCTGCGGGTCGAGCCAGCGTCCCTCGTACATGAGGCGACCAAGCTTGCGGCCCTCGTTGTGGTAGCTCGCGAGCGTGTCTTCGTTGTGGATCGCGTTGACGAGCCGTTCGTAGACGATGTGCAGCAGCGCCATGCCGGGGGCCTCGTAGATACCGCGCGACTTGGCCTCGATGATGCGGTTCTCGATCTGGTCGCTCATGCCCAGGCCATGGCGGCCGCCGATGGCGTTCGCCTCCATCACGAGGTCGACGACGGAGTCGTACCGCTTGCCGTTGATGGAGACGGGCCGGCCGGCCTCGAACGCGACCGAGACCTCCTCTGTGGCGATCTCGACCGCCGGGTCCCAGAAGCGCACGCCCATGATCGGCTCGACCATCTCGATGCCGTTGCCCAGGTACTCGAGCTTCTTGGCCTCGTGCGTCGCGCCCCAGATGTTCGCGTCGGTGGAGTACGCCTTCTCCTGGCTGTCGCGGTACGGCAAGTCGCGGTCGGTGAGCCACTTGCTCATCTCGTCGCGGCCACCGAGCTCGGTGACGAAGTCTTCGTCGAGCCACGGCTTGTAGATGCGCAGGTTCGGGTTGGCGAGTAGGCCGTAGCGGTAGAACCGCTCGATGTCGTTGCCCTTGAAGGTCGAACCGTCGCCCCAGATCTCGACGTCGTCTTCCTTCATCGCGCGGATGAGCATGGTGCCGGTGACGGCGCGACCGATCGGGGTCGTGTTGAAGTAGGCGCGGCCGCCGGAGCGGATGTGGAAGGCGCCGCACACGAGGGCGACGAGCCCCTCCTCGACCATCGCCTCGCGGCAGTCGACGAGGCGGGCGATTTCGGCTCCGTACTCCTTGGCGCGGCCGGGCACCGAGTCGATGTCGGGCTCGTCGTACTGGCCGATGTCGGCGGTGTACGTGCAGGGAACAGCGCCGCGCTCACGCATCCACGCCACGGCGACGGAGGTGTCGAGGCCGCCGGAGAAGGCGAGGCCGACTCGTTCGCCTTCAGGGAGTTTCGTCAGAACCTTGGACATGCGAGTAAGTATATGCAGTCGTCCGTATGAATATTCACATCGCCTGCTGCCGTAGTCCGCACTGCGGACGCCGGGCTCAGTGAGATGTGCTCGAGCCCCCCACCGAGCCGCCCACAGAGGGGGTGTCAACGGCGCCGCCGTAGCGGCGGTCACGGCTCGCGTACGTCTGCAGCGCCTGCCACAGGTGCCTGCGGTCGAAGTCGGGCCACAGGGTATCGAGAAACACGAGCTCGGCGTAGGCACTCTGCCACAGCAGAAAATTGCTGGTGCGCTGCTCCCCCGAGCTGCGGACGAACAGATCCACGTCGGGCATGTCGGGCTCGGTGAGATAGCGGGCGATCGTGCGCTCGTCGACGGCCCCCGGCTTGAGGCGACCCGCAGCAACCTGCTCGGCGATGGCTCGGGCAGCGTCGCCGATCTCGGCGCGACCCCCGTAGTTGACACAGAAGTAAAGGGTCAGGCCCGTGTTGTGCCGGGTGAGCTCTTGTGCCACCTCGAGTTCATCGATGACCGACTTCCACAGCTTCGGACGGCGCCCGACCCAGCGCATCCGCACGCCCCATTCGTGCAACTGGTCGCGGCGGCGGCGAATGACGTCGCGGTTGAAGCCCATGAGAAAGCGCACCTCGTCGGGCGAGCGCTTCCAGTTCTCCGTAGAGAAAGCGTATGCCGACAGATGCGTGACACCTGCCTCGATGGCGCCAGCCACCACGTCGAGCAGCGCGCTCTCACCGGCCTTGTGCCCCTCGGTGCGCGGCAGGCCGCGTTCGTTGGCCCAACGCCCGTTGCCGTCCATCACCACGGCCACGTGCCGGGGCAGAAACTTGGCCGGGATCTGCGGCGGCCGGGCACCTGTGGGATGCGGGAACGGAGCGGCGTACGGACCACCGGGTGCTGCTGTGCCTGCCATGACTCAGGATCTTTCCACGTACTTGAGCGCTCTCACGCCACGCTCGATGTGCCATTGCAGGTACGCGGCGACGAGGCCGGATCCCTCGCGGCGGTGCCGTGGCTCCGCCTGCTCGGCCGCCTCCCACTCGCCCTGCATCAACGCGCCGAGCAGGTCGAGCGTCGCCAAGGCCGGCGCTGCGGATCCGGGGAGGCGACATGTCGGGCAGAGGCACCCACCGGCGGTGAGGTTGAACGCCTTGTGCGGGCCGGGTTCACCACACCGGGCGCAGTCGTGAAAGCTAGGCGCCCAGCCGGCCAGCGCCAGCGAACGCAGCAGGTACGCGTCGAGCACGAGTCCGGCTTCGTGTTCACGGCCGGCCAGTGACGCGAGAGCGCCTGCGAGCAGCGTGAACTGGGCACGACTGGAGGCGCTCTCCTCACCGAAGCGCTCGGCGGCCTCGAGCATCGCGGCCGCCGCCGTCCAGGCCTCGTAGTCGGAGGCGAGGTGTTCGCCGTAGGGGGCGAGCACCTCCACCTGGGTGACCGTGTCGAGGGTGCGGCCCTCGTAGAGCTGCACGTCGATGACCATGCCGGGTTCGAGCCGGGCTCCGAAACGGCTCTTCGTGCGGCGCACACCCTTGCCCACCGCGCGCACGATGCCTCGGTCACGCGCGAGCAGGGTGATGATGCGGTCGGCCTCCCCCAGCTTCTGGGTGCGCAGCACGATGGCGGCATCTCGGTACAAGGGCACCCGACCATTCTGCCCCTCTCTGGCGCCGGTCGGCAGATCCGGCGCGTTGTCTCGCAGTGCCACCTGTTCGCGTCACGGGTATGGCACAGATGTTCGAGATGCCGTAGTCTCGCGGGAGTGGAGGAGGTGCGCGCATGACACCAGCGAGCGAGACGTCAGCGACCATGGCACTGCAGGGGTCGCTGCTCGACCAGTGTGACGAGCTGGGGCTACGCGGGCTGGGTCGAGCAGTCACCCGGCGTCACCTCGATCACGGTGCCTGGGTCGACATCCGACCGGGCTGGCTCACCGGATCCGACGAACTCTTCGCACACCTCCGCTCCGCCGTCGACTGGCGGGGCGAGCGTCGCTGGATGTACGAGCGGGAGGTCGAAACGCCGAGGCTGCTCCGGTTCTACGCGGAGGACGAGCGACTCCCCCACCCACTGCTCCCCGAGATGCGCGATTATCTTTCGGCGCACTACGCACGCGAACTCGGCGAACCGTTCGTCACCGCCGGCCTGTGCCTGTACCGCGACGGGCGCGACAGCGTCGCCTGGCACGGTGACCGGGAGGGTCGCAGTGCCACGGCGGACACGATGGTCGCGATCGTCTCGGTCGGGGCGCCACGGCCGCTCACCCTGAGGCCGCGCGGTGGCGGTTCGTCGATCAAATACCTGCTCGGCCACGGCGACCTCGTGGTGATGGGCGGTTCGTGCCAGCGCACCTGGGACCATGCGGTGCCCAAGGTGGCCGGGCTGCGCGACGCCCGCATCAGCATCCAGTTCCGCACCGCCGGGGTGCGCTGACCTGCTGCGATCAGTCTCGGGAGGCGGGTAGCTCGATCGTCGCCGCGGTTCCGCTGCCGTCGGGTCCGGTGTCGAGCAGGAGCCGGCCGCCCATTCCCTCCGCGAGCTTGGCTGCGACAGTGAGGCCGAGCCCCTCGCCGGGCTGCGGATCGTTGCTCGCGCGGCCGAACCGTTCGACGACCAGGTCGCGCTCCTCTTCTGGGATGCCCCGGCCGGAGTCGGTGACGGTGAACCTCACGACCTCGCGCGACGGCCCGTCGTGGGCCTCGCTGTGGGCCTCACCGTGGGCCCCGTTGTAGGCCCCGCTGTCGTCACCGTGCTCGGACCCGGTGCGGGCAGCCGATCCGGCCTCCCGAGTGACCACGGAGACCTCGCTCGACACGATCACCGCACCTCCAGGGGCGGAGGCGCGAACGGCGTTGGCCACCAGTTCATCGAGTGCCTGGGCCAGCCTCGGCTCATCCAGTGGCGCCGTGCCCGTTGCAGTCTCGCCGAGCCGCACGTCGACCTGCCCCGTCCAGCCGTGACGTCGAGCCCACCCGGAGACGAACCCGCGGGTGTAAGCCTCGAGGTCGATGTCGGGCGTGATCGAGAAGAAGTCGGGGCGGTCGACACGGTTGAGTACGACGAGTTTGTCGACGAGAACTGTCAGATGCCGCAGCTCGGCAAGGGCTTTGCCGCGGCTCACCGTCTGCTGGTCGGGGGTGTCGCCTGGCTGCTCGAGTGTTCCGCGAAGGATGGTCAGCGGCGTGCGGATGGCGTGGGCGAGATCGTCGGTGAATTGTTGTTCCGATTCCAAGGCCCGCTCCGACGAGCGGATCAGTCTGTTGGCGGCTCGCGCGAGCCGGATGTCCTCGTCGGTACCGTTCTCGGGCATCCTCACGAGACCCGTTCGTTGCGAGGTTTGGAGGGCGAGGCGCTCGAACCGCTGGGCGGGCAAGAGGATCCGCTCGGAGGCCAGCCACGCCGCTACGCCGGTGGCCCCGAGCGCGCCGAGTGCGAGCAGTGCGAGTAGGGCCACCTGACGCATGAGTTCGCGCTCGTGTGGCTGGTGTGCGATCACCACCGCGACGTACCCGAGGCCGTCGGCCGCGCGGATCTGCACGTTGTGCCAGCTCACCTGTCCCAGGGGCGTGCTGAGCGTGCCTGACGACGAGGGGGTGGAGATCGCCGACTTGGTGGCCGCGTCGAGTTCGGCGAACTCCGGTGCCAAGGGGCCGCTGCGCGCGACTCGCGCCGATCCGTCGGCGGCCGTGACGAGACTCGCTCCGACGAGGATCTCCGAGGGCGCAGGCTCCTGGCGCGCGAGGTACGTCTCGATGAACCCCTGCGCGGTGGTGAACGGCTCCCCGGTCTCGGGGTCGACGGCCTCGGCGGAGAACCGTCGCAGTTCTCCCGTCTCCTGTTCCAGCGCCGTCTCGATGTCGGCGGCGATGTTGGCGCGGAGGGCGAACGATGCTCCCAGAACGAGAAGCGTGAGGCCCATGCCGGTGACGCCCACGATCCAGATGAGCACTCGCACCCGACCCGGGCGCCACCACCGGGAGGACCGTTGTGTGGCCTCGGCATCTGCACTATTCGTCATCATCGTCCTGTTCCACTTCGGGGCTCTCGTCGTGTCTGAGCGAGGCCACGTCGACCGCGGAGATGCGCACCGGCGGCCCGAACGGGTCGGCCGATGTGCCGGGCAGGTAACTGGTGGCACGGGGGCCACGCCACGGGAGGTCGGCCGCAGGCAGCGCGATGACGAGGCCCGGCGCCGTCTCGTCGACGTTCCACACGTCGTAGCAGTCGAGAACGGCGGTCGGGTCGCTGCTGCGCAGGATCACGCAGCCGGGATAGTCGCGCAGCAGGCCCTTGAGCATCTCCCTGCCCGCCTGGTCCAGCTGCTCGTCGACGTGATCGAGCAGCAGCAGCGGTGGGTCGTCCGCCAGGGCCTTCGCGAGCCTCAGTCGCGCCTGTTCGGGCACGTCGAGCGGCTCGCCGCCACGCCGGAGGGTCGTAGAGGTCCCGTCCGGGAGCGCTGAAATCGCCGGCAAGAGGCCCACGCGATCAAGCAGCTGATCCACGGGGGTCTCCGTCGAGGGCACCCGGTAGCGCACCACCCGCGCGACCGTGCCTCGCTCGATCGGCACTGTGCGCGAGGCGAACCCGACCAGCCGACGTCGTTCGGCCGCAGGAAGGTCGCCGATTTGACGGCCGTCGACGACCACCCACCCCTCGGCACCGTGCCGGTCGCCCGTGAGATACGAGAGCACCGCCTGCGTCCGTTTCGGCGACGTTCCGGTCAACAGCACGCGTGCCCCGGGGGCCGCGACGAGCTCGGGCAAGGAGCCTTCGCGATCGACGATGTCGGCGACATGCACGGCGCCTCTGGCAAGACCGGCAGGGCTCCCCCGCAGCCTGTTGCGCCGACGCTCCCGACGACGCCTGCGCTCACGTTCCTTGAGCGCGTGCGCGCGGGCCAGAACCGGTTCGAGCACAGCCTTCGCCGCCATCATGTTCTGCCGATACTCGCCCACGCGGCCCAGGTCGGAGACCGGCGCCGCGAGCATGCCCGCGATGAACACGGCCGTGGTCACCTCCGGGATGCCGAGGTGCCACCAAGCTCCCGCAACAGCGACGAGCACGGCCATCATGGCCGTCACCGACGCCGCAGCGCCGCGCATCGCCCCGGAGACGAGCGCCCGCTCGTGTGCCGCCGCGGAAACTTTCGCACTGAGCTTGTCGATGCGTTCGACCTCACGGTCGATACCACCGGAGACGCGAATAGCCTGCGCCGCAGTGACGGTGTCGGCGATCTGACCGGCCATGGCACCCCGCACCTTGCGCAGACTCCGCGCCCGCCGCCTCAGGGGTGAGGCGAGCACGAGCATCAACACACCGAAGATCACCAGCGTCGCTGTCACGACGACCGCCAACTGCGGTGTGAGCAGCAACATCGCGACCACGACGGCGACGATCAGCGGCACGCCGGAGGCGATCGGCGCGATGCCGAGCGACACCCAGTTCTTCACTGCCGTCAGGTCGTTCGTCGTGCGGGCGACCGTGATGCCAAGGTTCGCCGACCGCGTCGGCGCCAAGGCGGAGGTGACGAGCAGCGACCGGATCTCGCGCACGTAGTCCTGGCCGAGGTCTTCGGACACGACCCGCTCAGCGATGCGAGCCCCGCCGAAGCACAGCCCGGCGATCACCAAGGCCACGGCGGACAGCGCGGCCGGGCCCCCTGTGAGCAGCGTCGGCGTCAGATACGCCGTGAACACCGACAACCCGGCCTGAACCAGGCCGAGAGCCACGAGTACCGCGAGCTGACGCCGACGCCGCCCCGTGAACAGAGGCGGCAGCGCCGACCGTTCGATCACCTGCTGTTCATCCCGAAGAACGGTGACCGGCGCCATGCCCCATTCATACCCCGGCGACCTCGCGGGCGACCTCAGGCAGGCACAGGTCGTATGTCTGAATGATCGGGACGTCGACGACCGCTGCCGCCTCCGAGATGACGAGCGGTGCCGCCGTGAGCTTGCCGCTGATGGCGACGAGGGGCAGTTCGGCCTCCGCGAGGACGAGCGATCCGGCCGCGGCGCTGAGCGCCTCGCCACAGGCGAACACGACGCGGTCGACGAGCTCTCGGAAGTCGGAGTCGTGCAGCAGCGCGGCGGTCTCTCCCTGGTAGATGCCATCCGCGATCTCGACGATGACGGCATCGGGCTCGTCCCGGCCCGCCAGCTCGGCGACCGTGGAGAAGACCAGGTCTTTCACCTCGTCGAACGTGAGTTTGAAGGTGGAGACGAGACCGAAATCGGTGAAGTCGACCACCTGGTCGGCGCCGGCGTCGTTGTACAGGTTCGAGTCGTTGCCCGCCCCGGTTCCGGTGGCCTTGCCCGCGTTCACGATGAAGCCCGCGTTACCGAGTCCGTTGACGAGGCAGCCAAGCGTCGTCGACTTGCCGGAGTTCATCGACGAGCCGAAGACCATGACGATGCGGGGCCGCTTGGTCACCGCGTCGATTTCGGCCTTCGCCTCGGCCCACGGGCGGATCTTCGCGGGAGCCACGCGGCGAAGGTTGATGACACCCTCGTCGTCGGCGATCAGCCCGATCGGCTCGATCACGGTCGCGAGGTCGATGTCGAAGTGCTTGTGCAGCACCCGACCGGCCATGCCGCCGGCAGCGACGAGGTTGGTATAGCCGAGGTTCTCCGGAACCTCCGCGAGGAACTGG
Organism: Dermatophilus congolensis; assembly: GCA_030538115.1. Taxonomy (GTDB): domain Bacteria; phylum Actinomycetota; class Actinomycetes; order Actinomycetales; family Dermatophilaceae; genus Dermatophilus; species Dermatophilus congolensis_B. Next base: position 92,708 of record JAUNUP010000001.1, read on the forward strand.
TCGGGTGCATACCGGTTGCCGTAGGCAACGACGATCTCGTCACCGGCGAACAGGTGGCGGCGGCGCGAGTTGTACGACTCGACGCGCTTGTGCTGCCCGATGACCCGTACACGCGCGAGCACGAGGTCACCCGCCGCAGGCACCACCCCGTCTCCGCGAACGATGCTGTAGCCCTCGCACTCGTTCGCCCGCGTCTCCCGCGCGAAGAACCTTGCCGTGTAAGCCTTCTTCGCACGCCGCAGCCGTCGCGGACGCAGCGGCACCGTCTCGATACCGGAGACCTGCATCGCCTCCGCCGTACCTTCGGGCAGCTCGCGCAGCGACTGCTCGAGCAGTGACAGCGTCTCGTCGAGCTTCGCGACTGATTCGGTCGTCGTCATCTGTCTTCCGGCCTTTCATCTGTCAGGCACGGTGAAATCACCGCGCAGACAGCGACGCTAGACAGCGATCGTGACGAGAGAGTGGCCAGCCGATGAGACTGTTCTTAGGCGCGCGACGGACGCTGTGCCACGTGACGAGGCGAGTCCGAGGATTTCGACCACCCGCCAATCACCAACGCGCGCAACGATTTACGGACCCCAGACGGTGAGCTCTCCGGTGTCCTGGTAGAGGAGCGGGCTGCTCGAGTACGCCTCGTTGGATGCATCGAGCAAGCTGGTCAGCTGCGGCAACACCCCGAACGGCGCGGTCGCCGACATGGCCATGTTGTGGATGTCGGCGTGAGCGGATCGAGGGGTCATGTTCTCGTCGAACCGGGTCGAACCGGTGACACGAGTGAAGCCTTCCTGGATGGGGGCCGGCTCCAATGCGCCTGAGTCCTCATCGATCGCATATGCGACGAGAGTCACGTCGGGGCGCGTGTCGTATGTGTCGACCGCGATGTCGATCGGGCCGGTGTAGCCGTACGCCAGAGCCGCGCCGACGGCAAGCACGTACGTATCGGCCACCACCGATTCGACGTCGGTCAGGGGCACACCGCCCACGTGCACGCTGCCGTCGTCGAAGACGTCGGAACGCGTGAGGGCGAACGCAATGAATCCGCTCTGCCCGAAGCCGATCTGCACCTCGAGATGGGGTGCCGCTTCACCGCCGGTGACCGTGACCAGGCTGTGGAAGCCGCCCCAGTCCAGCGGAAAGCCGGGGCCGATGTAGCTGATCGGGCCGCTCGGAAAATCGACGGTCGACGTGGCGATCTCGAGTACCGAGCGCACCTTCTCTTCAGACAGTGCCTCGGTCTCGAGCGGCAGGTCTGACAGATGCGCCACACCGACGATCCAGGCGCGCTTCGACGTGTCGAGAAAAGCGGCCGCCAAGTCCAGCGCTTCGAACGTTGCCTCGTTGGTCACGGCGAGCTCGTCCTTCCATCACATCGATCGATCCATCCAGATACTCTTCGGCCGCCAGAGCCACTCCTGGAGGCGAATCGTAGCGACGAACTCTATTGCAGCATCTGGACACTCGCTCTGGTCGCGTCCTGAACGCCCGAGCTCCGGACCACGCATCGGCACGGCCCGGAGCTCGGGAAGGGCAGTGGATCAGGGGCCGCCGCCGGGCCGGCTGACCGGCGCCGGCGTCGGTACGTCACCGTCGCGGGCCGCCCGGTTCACCGCTGAGAGAACCGCACGCATGGAGGCCTTGATGATCGAACTGTGCAGGCCGACGCCCCACAGCACCCGGCCTCCGATGGCGCACTCGACGTACGCGGCAGCCTGTGCGTCGCCTCCCGCGGAGAGGGCATGCTCGCTGTAGTCGAGCACGCGAACATCGATGTCGTGCTGTGCCATCGCGTCGATGAACGCCGCGATCGGCCCGTTGCCGTGGCCTTCGAGCACGACGGTCTCGCCACGGTCGGTGAGCGTGGCGACCACCATGTCGCGTCCGTCGTTGTCGCTCTCGACGCGAACGCCCTTCGGCACGAAGCGACCCCAGGCGTCGCCGTTGGTGTTCGCGCCCGGCAGGTATTCGTCGCTGAAGACGTCCCAGATCTCCTTGGCCGTCATCTCGCCACCCAGGGTGTCGGTGTGCTTCTGCACGACCCCGGAGAGTTCGATCTGGAGCCGACGGGGCAGGTCCATCGCGTACTCGTTCTTCATGAGGTACGCCACGCCGCCCTTGCCGGACTGGCTGTTGACGCGCACGACCGCCTCGTAGGAGCGGCCCACGTCGTGCGGGTCGATCGGCAGGTAGGGAACGCCCCAGACGAGCTCGTTGATGTCTTTGCCCGTGGCCGTCACCTGGGCATCCATGTCTTCGAAGCCCTTCTTGATCGCATCCTGGTGCGACCCCGAGAAGGCCGTGAAGACGAGGTCGCCGCCGTACGGGTGACGCTCGTGCACGGGAATCTGGTTGCAGTACTCGACCGTGCGACGGACCTCGTCGATGTCGGAGAAGTCGATCTGCGGGTCGATGCCCTGGCTGAACATGTTCATGCCCAGCGTGACGAGGCAGACGTTGCCGGTGCGTTCACCGTTGCCGAAGAGGCAGCCCTCGATGCGGTCGGCACCGGCGAGGTATCCCAGCTCTGCTGCCGCCACGGCGGTGCCACGGTCGTTGTGCGGGTGCAGCGAGAGCACCACCGAGTCGCGACGGTCGAGGTTGCGGTGCATGTACTCGATCGAGTCGGCGTAGATGTTCGGCGTCGCCATCTCCACCGTGGCAGGCAGGTTGATGATGATCGGCCGCTCGGGCGTCGGGTCGATCTCGGCGATCACGGCGTTGCACACGTGCAGGGCGACGTCGAGCTCGGTGCCGGTGAACGACTCGGGCGAGTACTCGTACGTGATCGCGGTGTCGGGGATCGTCTCTTCGAGCTTCTTGCACAGGCGCGCGGCCTGCACCGCGATGTCGGTGACACCGTCGACGTCGGCGTTGAAGACGACGCGGCGCTGCAGCACGGAGGTCGAGTTGTAGAAGTGCACGACCGCCGACTTGGCGCCGGAGATGGCGTCGTACGTGCGCTCGACGAGGTGGTCACGGGCCTGCGTGAGTACCTGGATCGTCACGTCATCGGGGATGTGGCCCTCGTCGATGAGCAGGCGCGCGAAGTCGTAGTCGGTCTGGCTCGCCGACGGGAAGCCGATCTCGATCTCCTTGTAGCCCATCGAGACGAGGAGCTTGAACATGCGCAGCTTGCGCTCGGAGTTCATCGGGTCGATGAGCGCCTGGTTCCCGTCGCGGAGGTCGACCGCGCACCAGCGGGGGGCGACTTCGGCGTGCTTGGAAGGCCACGTGCGGTCGGGCAGGTCCACCTTGATCTGCTCGTGGAACGGCACGTACTTGGCGATCGGCATGGTGGTGGGCTGCTGATTGTTGGGCTTGCTCGAATTCGTCACGGTTTCGCCTTACTCGGGTTACGTCGATTCGTGGCTGTCAGGGATTGCAGGCCGGGCAGCATCGACTCCGCGACGGGGAGGGCCTGTCAGAAGGACCCGTCGCGGCGAGTAAGCAGCAGCCCGTAGTGGGCTTGCGACAACCAACGCACGTCGTCAAGGTAGCACGCGGTCGGGGGCGAGTCGTGAAATCGTTTGTCGACCCGGCGGCGAAGACTTCACGGCGCGGCCGAGGCAAGGGGTCGAGGGCGCGGGGTCAGAAGCCGAGTTTGCGGAGTTGGCGGGGGTCTCTCTGCCAGTCCTTCGCGACCTTGACGTGCAGGTCGAGGTAGACCTTCTGGCCCAGGAGCTCTTCGATCTGGGTGCGGGCACGCGTGCCCACCTCGCGGAGGCGGGAGCCACCTTTGCCGATGATGATGGCCTTCTGGCTGTCACGCTCCACGAAGACGTGTACGCGCACGTCGGTCATCGGAGAGTTCGCCGGGCGGCCTTCGCGAGGCACCATCTCCTCGACCACCACGGCAAGACTGTGCGGCAGTTCGTCGCGCACACCCTCCAGGGCGGCTTCGCGTACGAGTTCGGCGATCATCACATCGGTGGGTTCGTCGGTGAGCACACCGTCGGGGTACAGCTGCGGCGACGTCGGCAGATGCGAGCTGAGCACCTTGACCACCACGTCGACCTGCTCGCCCGTGGTCGCGGAGACCGGAACGATGTCGGCCCAGTCGCCGAGCTGGTCGATGGCGATGAGATGTTCGGCCAGTCGCTGCTTGTCGACGAGGTCGGCCTTGGTGGCCAGCGCCACGACCGGCGTCTTACGCGCCCGCTGCAGCTCGGCGAGCTCCTTGGCGATGAACGTGTCACCGGGGCCGATGCGCTGATCGGCGGGCAGACAGAAGCCCACGACGTCGACGTCGAGCAGCGTCTCGCGCACAAGGTCGTTGAGCCGCTGCCCCAACAGGGTGCGCGGCTTGTGCAGACCGGGGGTGTCAACGAGGATCAGTTGCGCCGCCTCGGTCGTAAGGATGCCGCGGATCGTGTGCCGTGTCGTCTGCGGCTTGCTGGAGGTGATCGCGACCTTCTCGCCGACGATCGCGTTGGTCAGCGTCGACTTGCCCGCGTTCGGGCGCCCGACGAGCGCACCGAATCCGGCGCGGTAGCCGTCAGCCGTCATCACCGTCCCCCTTGCTGATCTGAGGCGCCTCCGCCTTCTGCACCATCCGAGACGACGTCCGGCTGTCCTGCTGCTGTGTAGCGTCGCTCGTCTGCTGCTGGCCGCTCGGCGTACTCCCCGCCGTCGGAACCCACGGGGCGCCTCCCCGTGCGAGCCTCCTGCACGGTCTCCCCGGTCTCTCCTGCCTCCGGTGCCTGCGCCGACTCCGCTGACTCGGCCTCGACCTCGAGTTCGACCGTGGCGTGCCGGGTGTCGCTATCGGCGTCGGTGTCCTCGTCGGGTTCGTCGGTCGTGTCGACCTCGGGCGCGAGCTCGGCGATGACGGTGGCGACCCGGTGCTTGCGGCCGCCCATGCGATCGGCGGTGAGTTCGATGCCCTCTACCACCGCAGAGGAACCGAGGATCGGCACTCGCCCCAGCGCCTTCGCCAGCAGACCACCGACGGTGTCGACGTCGTCGACTTCTTCTTCGTCGAACTCGATGCCGAACAGGTCACCGAGGTCGTCGACGTGCAGGCCGGCAGGAACGCGGTAGGTGTTCTCGCCGAGTTGCTCGACCTTGGGTTCGTCTCGGTCGTGCTCGTCGGAGATCTCGCCGACGATCTCTTCGATGATGTCTTCGATCGTGACGAGCCCTGCGGTGCCGCCGTATTCGTCGACGACGATCGCCATGTGCGTCTGATCGCGTTGCATCTCGGTGAGCAGCAGGTCGGCCTGCTTGCTCTCCGGCACGAACGGCACGGGCCGCATGAGGTCGCTCACCGGCACCCAGTTGGCCTGCTGGTCGCTGTGCACCCGCGCCGCGACATCTTTGAAGTAGAGCAGCCCGAGTGGGTCGTCGGTGCCCTCACCGATCACCGGCACGCGCGAGTAGCCGCTGCGCAGGAACAGCTGCATCGCGTTGCCGAGATTCTTCTCGTGGCGAATCGAGATCATGTCGGTCCGCGGCACCATCACCTCGCGCACGACGGTGTCACCGAGATCGATGACGGAGTGGAGCATCGTGCGCTCCCCCTCCTCGATGATCCGCGACTCCCCTGCCAGGTCGACGAGTTCGCGCAGCTCGGCCTCCGACTCGAACGGGCCGTCGCGGTACCCCTTGCCGGGCGTGACCGCGTTGCCGAGCATGATGAGCAGGCGTGCCAGCGGAGAGAGCACCTTGCGCAGGCGCACGATGTTCGGCGCCGCCATGAGTGAGATCGACTCCGAATGCTGCTGCCCCAGCGTGGCCGGGCTGACGCCGACGATGACGAACGACGCGATGACCATCACGCCCACGGAGGCGGCCAGCACTTTCCACGTTTCGGTGAACACGTCCTCGAAACCCATGGTGACGAGCACGGCCGCGGTCATCTCGAGGGTGACACGCACGAACGTCGTCACCGACAGGTACGAGGCGCTGTCGTCGCTGATGAGCTGCAGCTTCTCGGCACCGCGCCGCTCGTCTTCGACCAGGGAGCGCACGTGCGAGGGCGAGATCTTCTTGATCGCGGCCTCGGCGGCGGCGAGTAGGTAGGCGGCGAGCAGGCAGGCCGCGACCACGGCGGCGATGATCCAGGGGTTCACCGGGGCTGCGCCTCACGTCCGGCGAGAAAGGTCAGCAGCAAGGTGCGCTGCAACTCGAACATCTCCTTCTCGTCCTCCGGCGTCGCGTGGTCGAAGCCGAGCAGGTGCAAGATGCCGTGGGTGAGAAGCAGCAGCACCTCCTCCGCGGTCGTGTGACCGACGGCGGCAGCCTGCTTCGCGGCGACGCTCGGGCAGATCACCACGTCGCCGAGCACGCCCTCCTCAGGCTCCACTCCCTCGCGGCCGGGGGTGAGTTCGTCCATCGGAAAGCTCATGACGTCGGTCGGACCCTCGAGGTCCATCCAGCGCACGTGGAGGGTGGCCATCGCGTCCTCGTCGACGAGCCGTACGCACAGCTCGGCGCGCGGGTGCACGCGCATCTCGTCCATGACGTAACGAGCGCACGCGACGAGTTCCAATTCGTCGAGCTCCGCGCCGGTTTCGTTGAGTACGTCGATGCTCACGACTGCTCCCTCTTGTCCCTCGCGTGCGGTGCGGGCTTCACCGGATTCTCACCCGCGCGTGTCTCGGCCCGCGCGAAGCGCGCCCGGTTCTTCGCGTCCCAGCGGCCGTAGGCGTCGACGATCTCGCCGACAAGGCGGTGCCGCACCACGTCTTGCGACGACAGGTACGCGAAGTGCACGTCGTCGATGCCGCCGAGGATGTCTTGCACCACCCGAAGGCCCGAGACCGTGCCGCCGGGCAGGTCGACCTGCGTGACGTCTCCGGTGACGACGATCTTGCTGCCGAAGCCGAGGCGGGTGAGAAACATCTTCATCTGCTCGGCCGAGGTGTTCTGGGCCTCGTCGAGAATGATGAACGCGTCGTTGAGGGTGCGGCCGCGCATGTAGGCCAGCGGCGCGACCTCGACGGTGCCGGTAGCCATGAGGCGCGGGATCGAGTCGGGGTCGACCATGTCGTGCAGCGCGTCGTAGAGCGGGCGCAGGTACGGGTCGATCTTGTCGTTGAGGGTGCCGGGCAGAAAGCCGAGGCGCTCTCCGGCCTCCACCGCGGGGCGGGTGAGGATGATGCGGTTGATCTCGCGGGCCTGCAGCGCCGCCACGGCTTTCGCCATCGCCAGGTAGGTCTTGCCGGTGCCTGCGGGACCGATGCCGAAGACGACAGTGTGGGAGTCGATCGCGTCGACGTACCGCTTCTGCCCCAGCGTCTTGGGGCGGATCGTGCGGCCCCGGCTCGAGACGATGTTGGTGGTCAGCACGTCGGCGGGGCGCTCCCGCTCGCGGTCGCGCAGCATCCGCACCGAGCGGTCCACGGCATCCCCGGAGAGGGGCTGCCCGGCACCGGCGATGATGAGCAGTTCGTCGACGAGCCGCTCGAGCAGGTCGCGTTCGCCCTGCGGCCCGCGAGCAGAGATCTCGTTGCCACGCACGTGCACATCGAGAGTCGGAAATGCGCGCTCGATCGTGCGAAGCAGTTCGTCGTGCGCGCCCAGCAGCGACAGCATCGACACGTGATCTGGAACCACGATGCTCAGCGAACCCGACTCCCCCGGCGGGGAAGCAACCGGCTGCGCGGCGCTTGACTCGGTCGATGCAGGTGACTCGGGTGACTCAGGTTCGAGACCGTCACCGTCACCGGATGTAGGGGCGAGGAATGAAGACATGTCGCGCTCCATCGTACGTGCGTCACCGAGAAACGCCTCACCGCCGGGAATCGACGAACTCCCTCCCGGGCGACCGTGCCACTGTGCCTGACCGCACTTCGGGTATCGCAGACCCTCTCACGCCGGGTGGGAGACCATGGAGTATGCCTTTCCGTGTTCGGGCCGCGTCGTCGCGCACGCCCGCTCGCCTCGCTGCCTTCGCTCTCGCTGCGACCCTCGTCGTCGGCACAGCCGCGTGCACCACCGATCCTGGCTCTGGCAGCGGCGGTACCGCGTCGCCGGCCCCGTCTGTGAGCACCACCTGGGTCATGCAACCGTCGTCGCCGACTGCCGCAGCGCCCGCCGTGCCCTCGACGCGTGGGCTCACACGCGCCACGGCGACTCAGGTGGAGGGGCTCACCGCCGCCGCCGCGACGGCACCGGCCGCTGGTTTGAGCGGTGCGACGTACTGGCACACCGTGACACAGGTGTTCGGGCGCACCCTCGAGGGCTCTGAGATCACCGACACCGGGGTGTACACGTACGACCGTGAGGTGTGGTCGAACCTCGAGGGCCAGAACTGGCAGCGCTACCGTCGCGCGACCTCCGTCTCCGGCGGGGCTGTGACGAGCAGCGCGGACTTCTCGCACCAAGGCGCGATCGGCCGCGCCGAGACCGGGCGCCAGGGGCAGGAGCAGGGCCCGCTCACGGTTGCCGATGTGCCCCGCTGGCTCTCCCGGCTGCCCGGAGGCGCCCCGACCACGCCGCGTTCGGAATTCACGGTCGTCGCGAGTGCCCTGACCCGGGCTCTCTCCCCGGCACAACGTGCCTCGTTCGTCGCACACCTCACCGACATGGACGGTGTCGCGGTCTACGCCGACGCCACCGATTCGCAGGGGCGCAAGGGCTTCGTCATCGAACGCGTCCCGGAGGCGAGCGCCGACGACTTCGGCGGCGTCCAGGCCGTCGTGCTGCGGCCCGACGACTCCATGCCGCTCGAAGTGTGGCAGGTGAGCGACACGGCTGCCGCTGCGAACCAGGCACCCGCGATCGAATCCTGGATCGCGATCCTCGGCGTCGGCACCACCTCCGAACGACCGGCCGAGCTCCTCACAGCCGCGCAGGCGGGCGAGGCCGGGGTGTCGGCGGTCGTGCCGCAGTCCGTCACCGAGAAGCCGAGTGTCGAAGGCCTGAAGCGACTCGACCTGAACGACGTCGCCTCACGCATCACCTGGCCTACTGAACGCTCGTCGACCGACGGCAATGTCGAACTGCAGGCGCTGCGGTGTGACTTCGAACTGCCCGGCGAATACGTCGAGACCTACGGGGGCTACGACTGCGGCAGGCCCATGACCTTCTGGTTCGCCCCCGACGGCCGCAGTTGGGGGCTCGACGGCAGCGGCGAGGTCACGCCGTACGCAGACCTGCCGAAGGTCGACTTGTCGGCTCTCCCGACCGACGACGCGGGCATCGCTGCCTGGATCGACACGCACAAGTCGCCCCCTCCGCCCAACTACCCCCTCGAAGACGCAGGCCGCTTCTCGTACGTCACATCGCTGCTTCCCGCGGGCACCAGCGACCCGGCCTCCCTACAGCTCAGCGAGTCGCAACGCTCGGCCCTGCTGCGCTACGCGGTCGAGAAGCTCGACGCCGGTCTCTACGAAGCGACGGACAGGCTCGGTCGCAAGGGCGTGCTTCTCCACCGCACAGTCGACGGAGGCGACTTCACCGACAACGAGATCGAGGCCGTACTCATCGGCTCCGACGGCACGGCGCTGGAGACCTGGGAGGCCGAGCCGCCCATGACCGACGGGCCCACCGCGAACCCCGATGCCGAAAGCAGGTTCATCTCGACCATGACGATGCTGAGCACCCGCTCCGTAGCGAAGCTGCCGGACATCGTCGAGCGGTGAGCGCCCGAGCCCTCCTGACATCTCAGGAGATCCGTTGGGGGCTCCTGAGTTCCCGGCAGCTGTTGGTCGTGTTGCCGCGGGCGCTACCGCCAGCGCAGACGTGCGCTGAGAACGGCCAGCGCCGCCGGGCCGGCGGACGAACTGCGCAGGACGTAATGGCCCATCCGCACCGCTGACGCCCCGGCTCCGGTGAATGCCTCGACCTCGTCGGGCGCGATGCCCCCTTCGGGACCGACGACGAGCCATACGTCGCCCGCGTCCGGCAGAACGGCCTCCGTGATCGAACCCTCTGCGTCCTCGTGGAGCACGAATACTGCTCCACCGGAGGCCGTCACATCGCGGACCTCGGACGCGAGAGCCCGCGTGGTGACCAGCGCTGCCACTTCGGGTACGACGGGTCGACGGCTCTGTTTCGCCGCCGCCTCCACCGTCGTGGCCCACTTGCGGTGCGCCTTGGCAGCGCGGTCTCCACGCCAGGCGACGATGCTCCGGGCCGCGCTCCACGGCACGACGGCGTCGATGCCGAGTTCGGTGGCCGCTTCGATGGCGGAGAGGTCGCGGTCGCCCTTGGCGAGGGCCTGCACCAGCGTGAAGCGCGGGCCGGGGTAACCGGCGTCCGCGAAGGCGTCTATCCGTGCCTCGATGCGTCCAGGCGCGACCGCTGTGACGGTGGCTTCGGCCAGGCGCGCACCTCCGTCGGAGAGGAGCACCTGCTCCCCCACCACGGTTCGCTTGACGTCGGCAGCGTGGTGTCCCTCGGCGCCGTCCACAGCGACCTGGTCGCCCTCGGTGGCACCCGCGAGAGTGCCGCTGGGAAGTCGATACAGTGCCGCGGTCACCGCGACCGACTCACTTGCCGCGGAAGGCGTCGCGGAGCTTGCCGAACAGGCCGCCTCCGTCGACGTGCGCGAGCTGCGCCTCCGGGCGCTGTTCGCCGCGCAACTCGGCAAGGCGGCGCAGCAACTGCTCCTGCTCTTCGTCGAGGTGCGTCGGGGTCATGACGACGATCTGCACGAGCAGGTCGCCGCGGCCGGAGCCACGCAGGTGCGTGACGCCGTGGCCCTTGATCGTCTGGATGTCGCCGCTCTGCGTGCCCGGCGCCACTTGGACCTCAACCACGCCGTCGAACGTCTCCAGTGGCAACGTTGCGCCGAGGGCGGCTGCCGTCATGGGGAGTTCGAGCTGGCAGTGCAGGTCGTCGCCGCGGCGGCGGAAGACGGCGTGCTGACGCACCGCGATCTCGACGTACAGGTCTCCGGGCGGGCCGCCTCCGGGGCCGACCTCGCCCTCACCGGCGAGCTGGATGCGCGTGCCCGTGTCGACACCTGCGGGCACCTTGAGGTTGATGGTGCGGCGGGTGCGCACGCGGCCGTGGCCGGAGCACTCGAAACACGGCTTGGTGATCACCGTGCCGTAGCCGTGACAGGCGGTGCACGGACGCGAGGTCATCACCTGGCCGAGGAAACTGCGCTGTACCTGCTGCACCTCGCCGGCGCCCTTGCAGACCTCACACGTCTTCGGGGAGGTGCCCGGCTGCGTTCCGGCTCCGCCACACGTGCCGCAGCCCTCGGCGGTGTCGACGACGATCTCCTGGTCGTCGCCGAAGACGGCCGTAGCAAGGTCGATGTCGAGGCGCACGAGCGCGTCCTGGCCGCGCTGCGTGCGGGAGCGGGGGCCACGGCCACCGGCGGCGGCGCCTCCGAAGAAGGCGTCCATGATGTCGCTGAACGAGAAGTTCGCCGAGAAACCCTCGGTGCCACTGCCGTACGGGTCTTGTCCCGCGTCGAAGGCACGCTTCTTCGCCGGGTCGGAGAGCACGTCGTAGGCCTGGCTGACCTTCTTGAACTCCGCCTCTGCCTCGGGGCCGGGGTTCACGTCGGGGTGCAGCTTGCGGGCCTTGCGGCGGTAGGCGCGCTTGATCTCCTCGGTCGAGGCGTCGCGCGCGACACCCAGGTCGCCGTAGTAGTCGTTCACCAAAGAGTCCTTCACAACCTAGGAATCGAGCATGCGCGAGACGTAGCGCGCCACGGCCCAGACCGACGCCATCGTGGCCGGGTAGTCCATTCGAGTCGGGCCGATAACGGCGAGCCCTCCGAGGGTATCGTCACCGAGCCCGTATCCCGTACCGACGACCGACGTCGCCGCGAGGCCCTCGATCGCGTTCTCCTGACCGATCGTGACACCCACCGTGCCGACGGGCGTGACCTCCGAGAGGGTACCGAACAGGCGGAGCAGCACCATGTGCTCTTCGAGCGCCTCGAGCACCGGTGCGATCGTCAGGGGGAAGTCGGTACCGAACCGCACGAGGTTCGCGGTGCCGGCGAGGACGACGCGCTCCTCGCTCTCCTCGACCAGCGCCCCGTCGAGGGCCTGCACGATGACGCGAGCGAGATCCCTGTCTTCGGGCGCGAGCTCGTCGAGCAGCGTGTGCAGGGCATCCGCGGCATCCGTGAGCCTCTGCCCCACCGTGACCGGGTTGATCCGCTCACGCAGCCGAGCGGTCTCCTGCACCAACTCGTCCTCGGACGGGTCTCCCGGGGCATCGACGATGCGCTGCTCGACCCGCCCGGAGTCGAGGATGAGGATGACCATCACCTTGCCCGGGCCGAGCGGCACCAGTTCGATGTGCCGCACGCTGGATCGGGTCAGCGACGGGTACTGCATCACCGCGACCTGGCGCGTCAGCGAGGCCAAAAGGCGGGCCGTGCGTTCGACGACGTCATCGAGGTCGACCGCACCTTCGAGAAACCGGGCGATCGCGGTGCGCTGGGCCGACGACAGCGGACGCACCTGGGCGAGCTTGTCGACGAACACCCGATACCCGGCGTCGGTGGGGATGCGACCCGCGCTCGTGTGCGGCGCGGCGATGAGGCCCTGCTCTTCGAGCGCGGCCATGTCGTTGCGGACAGTCGCGGCCGAGACTCCGAGCGCATGACGGTCGAGCAGCGACTTGCTACCCACCGGCTCCGACGTGGCTACATAGTCTTCGACGATCGCGGACAACACGGCGAGTCGACGGTCTGCGTTCACGCCGGCCACCTCCCTGCCTCTGGCTCCCTACACCACTTTGGCACTCACGACCCGAGAGTGCCAAGTCCAGGAGGCGCCCGCCCCCACCGGGTTCGGCGACACTCCCGCAGGACCTGTCCCGCGCGACACGGCATGGGCAAGGATGTCTGGATGGTCGCCGGTCTGTGGCGGCCGACCCGATCTCCAGGGAAGGAAGCGTATGGCTCAGGGCCGGTACGACGGTGACGTGCTCGCAGGTGATTGGCGCGCCGCGAGGCGCCCACGCGCCACCCCCACGCCGGCGGAGCCCGGGCTCGTCGTCGAAGACGTGGAGACCGGCTGGGTCGGGGCCGTCGTGCGGGTCGAGAAGGCGGGCGGCATGCAGGTGGTGCACCTCGAAGACCGTCGTGGCCGTGTCAAGGGCTTTCCCCTCGGGCCGGGCTTTCTTATCGACGGTGCCCCGGTCGTGCTCACTCCCCCGCAGGCCAGGCGGCAGGCGCGTCTCGACGCTGCGAAGGCCGCCCGATCGCACACGGCAAGCGGCAGCCGCGCCGTCGCCTCCGCCCCCGCGCGCGTGGCCCGAGGCTCGCGCATCTTCGTCGAGGGCCGCCACGACGCGGAGCTGGTCGAGAAGGTCTGGGGCGACGACCTGCGCGTCGAGGGAGTCGTCATCGAGTTCGTGGGCGGCATCGACGACCTCTCCGGCATCATCCGCGACTTCGCGCCCACTGCCGAACGACGCCTGGGCGTGCTGGTCGACCACCTCGTGCCGGGGACGAAGGAATCCCGCATCGTCGAGGCCGCGCGGCAACTCAAGCCCTGGTCGCAGCACGTCTGCATCGTCGGTCACCCGTACGTCGACGTGTGGCAGTCGGTGAAACCCGCCCGCGTGGGACTGCGTGAATGGCCGACGATCGCCCGCGGTACGTCGTGGAAGCACGGAGTGCTCGCGCACCTCGGCCTGCCGAACCGCGACCAGGCCGATGTGGCGCGCGGCTGGCAGGCGATTCTCGCCACTGTGCGCTCGTACGAGGACCTCGAGCCCGCGTTCCTGGGCAGAGTGGAAGAACTCATCGACTTCGTCACCGTAGGAGTCTCGGGATCATGACCACACCGACCGCCGCGAGCCGGGGCCCTGAGCCGTTCGACGACGCTCGTCACGCTGCTCGGGGTCCGACGCCCCGGCTTGCGGGAGGACGCGCCACATGACCACGCACCGGCCCGAACTGGTCGCCACCGAACTCGTCGCCGTCATCATCGCGATGCGCTCAGGCGAGCCGCACGTGCTCACCGTCGGACGCCCCGGAGGCGTCGCGGCGCTGCCCGCCGGCCCGCTCCGCTCTGAACACCGGTCGCTGCAATCCGGACTGCGCGCGTGGGTGCAGCAGCTCACCGGCCACACACTCGGGTTCGCCGAGCAGCTCTACACCTTCGCCGACCGGGAGCGCCTCGGCTCGCATCAGCGGATCATCTCGGTGTCGTACCTGGGTCTGGCAGGTGGCACCACCGCGGCGGATGCCGTCGCCCCCTCGGAGGGCGCGAATTGGCGTGCCGTGTACGACTTCTTCCCGACTGAGGACCGCCGCTCCGACACCGACGAGGCGCTTGCCGAGATCGTTGCCCGGCTGCGTGCCTGGGCCGGCGAAGCTCCTGTGATCACGGAGAGCCGGCTCGCGCGGGTGGACGCAGCCTTCGGTCTGTCTCCCGAACTCACCGACGCGAACTGGGCACCCGAGGGCACGCTCACGCGCTACGAACTCATGTGGGAGGCGGGGCTGGTCGACGAATCCCGCCACGACACCGAAGCTCCCGGACGCGGCGGACACACCCTCGCGCCGATCACCGGCGAGTCGATGCTGCACGACCACCGACGGATTCTCGCGACCGGGCTGTCGCGGCTCCGCACGACGCTGCAGTACCGGCCTGTGGTCTTCGAGCTGATGCCCGACGAGTTCACCCTCCGCGACCTGCAGGATTGCGTCGAGGCGGTGTGTGGCACACGCCTGCACACGCAGAATTTCCGACGTCTCGTTCTCGGGCAGGACCTCGTCGAGCCGACGGGTGGCCACGAGTCGAAGACCGGAGGGCGCCCGGCGAGGCTCTTCCACTTCCGCCGCGAGGTGGTCGGAACTCGGCCGGTGGGTCTGGCGCTACCCAGATCCCGCTGACGCCTGACGCGATTCGGTGCGCAACAACTCGGCGCTTCGCATCATCACCCCTTATGCTCAGACACGACATAAGTTATTGCTCGCACTGAGCAATACATGGCGACACGTCAGGAGCATCGAGATGACCGCGATCACCGTGCCCAGCACCGACCTGTACGCGCGCGTTCGCGCGTCGATCCCCCGCGTGGAGTGGGATGCCGCGTTCGCCGACGACGCCGAGGCCATCGAACGCCTCAAGCGCGAGAAGAGCGCCGTCGTGCTCGCGCACAACTACCAGACTCCCGAGATCTTCCACGGGGTGGCCGACATCGTGGGCGACTCCCTCGCACTCGCTCGTGAGGCCCAGTCCGTCGACGCCGACGTGATCGTCCTGGCAGGCGTGCACTTCATGGCCGAGACCGCGAAGTTGCTCAACCCCGCTTCCACGGTGCTCGTGCCCGACATGGAGGCGGGCTGCTCGCTCGCCGAGAGCATCACCGCCGACGACGTGCTCGCACTCAAGGCCGCGCACCCCGGCATCCCGGTGGTCACCTACGTCAACACCTCGGCGGCGGTGAAGGCCGTGAGCGACGTGTGCTGCACCAGCGGCAACGCCGTCAAGGTGATCGAGCACGTCGTGCGCGAATGGGGCGTCGACAAGGTGATCATGATCCCCGACGAGTACCTCGCGAAGAACATCGGCAAGCAGACCGGCGTCGAGATGATCACCTGGCCCGGCCGCTGCGAGGTGCACGAACGGTTCACGCCCGCCGACATCGCGCAGATCCGCGAATCGCACCCGGGTGTGGTCGTGCTCGCCCACCCCGAGTGCCCGCCGGAGGTCGTCGACGCGGCCGACATGGCCGGTTCCACCGCCGACATGGCGAACTTCGTGGCCCGTGAGAAGCCCGCGAGTCTCGCCCTCATCACCGAGTGTTCGATGAGCGACAACCTCGCCGCGCTGCACCCGGAGGTCGACATGGTGCGCCCGTGCAACATGTGTCCGCACATGAAGCGCAGCACCCTGGCGAAGATCCGCCACAGCCTCGAGACGATGACCGCCGAAGTCACGATCGACCCGACTGTCGCCGACGCCGCCCGCGCCTCTGTCGACGCGATGCTCGCGATCCGCTGAAGCCTCGAGCGGTCCCCCGTTTCACACCAGACCGATCCGCCATGTCGATGCAGTCGACCCAGTCGACGTACCCGACGTACTCGGTCGGCGTTGTGCCCAGATCCGCTCAGGAGGCGGCAATGACCCTCACGAACCTCTCGCAGCGACGCGCGAATCTGCGGGTCGTGCAGGCCCCGGCTCACCCGCTCGTCATCGGAGCCGGACTCGCCGGACTCACGGTCGCCCTCGACCTCGCCGAGCGCGGCATCCCCGTCACGCTCGTGAGCGGCGGCCCCCTCGGCACCGACTGCTCCAGCGACCTCGCGCAGGGCGGGCTCGCCGCTGCCGTGGCCGCGGGCGACTCCCCCGAGGCGCATGCGCTCGACACACTCGCCGCGGGAGCCGGCCTGTGCGACCCCGACACCGTCGCGCGTGTCACCGCCGCTGCGCCCGGCGTGGTCGACCGGCTGGTGCGCCTCGGCGCGGAGGTCGAGCGCACCGCCTCCGGCGTCATCGCCCTCGGATTGGAGGGCGGCCACGGCGCCCGTCGCATCGTGCACGCGGGCGGCGACGCCAGCGGTCACCTTTTCACCGCCGCGCTGATTGCCGCCGTTCGAGCGAACCCCCTGGTCACAGTGGCTGAGGGCACGTGGGTCGATCGACTGCTCACCTCCGAAGGTGGCGTGGTCGGTGCCCTCGCGCGCGTCCGAACCCGGCGCGGCACGGCCCAGGTCGTGCTGCCCAGCCGGCACGTCGTGCTCGCGACAGGCGGCCTCGGCTCGCTGTTCGGGGCTACGACGAATCCGCGTGGCTCCCATGGCTCGGGCATCGCGCTCGGCATCCGTGCCGGGGCGGTGGCTCGCGACTTGGAGCTCGTGCAGTTTCACCCCACCGCGCTCGATGTCGGGCTCGACCCGATGCCGCTCGTCAGCGAGGCCGTCCGCGGAGAGGGCGCGCACCTCGTGCTGGCCGATGGCACCCGCATCCTCGACAACGACCTCGCCACCCGTGACATCGTCGCCCGCGCGGTGTTCGCACACGTCAACGCCGGCCGTCAGGTCTACCTCGACACCGCCACCGCACTCGGCGACGACTTTCCGGTCGAGTTCCCCACCGTCACCGCCGCGTGTCTCGCAGCCGGCATCGACCCGACGCGCGAGCTCGTGCCGATCAGGCCCGCCGCCCACTACCACATGGGCGGATTGCTGACCGACGCCACCGGACGCACGACTGTTCCCGGCCTCTGGGCATCGGGTGAAGTCGCGAGCACGGGCCTGCACGGCGCCAACAGGCTCGCCAGCAATTCGCTGCTGGAGGCGATCGCGTACGGTCCGTGGATCGCCGACGACATCGCCTCGGGTCTGAGCACCGCTACTGGCCGAGGTCTGCAGACCAGGGCTGTGGAGGCGGCCGCGGCCGTCGAACTTCCGGCTCTCGCCGCGACCGCCGACGAGGCACGTGCTCGCCGCGCATACACCCGCCGCGTACTCGACACGCACGTCGGAGTGCTCCGCGACGCCTCGGGTCTGACAACTGCCCTCACGATGCTCGCCCCTGGGTGCACCGGTGCCGACGACAGGCTCGTCGCTACGCTTCTCGCCCTCGGCGCGCTCCGCCGCGAGGAGAGCCGGGGTGGGCACAGCCGCACCGACTTCCCCGCTCTTTCCGAACCCGCACACACCCTGCTCAGCCTGACCGACGCCGTCGAGCTCGACCACTCGTCCGCCCAGACCCAACCGCATCGGAGCGCCTCGTGAACACCCTCTCTCCCATCGCTGAACTGCCGGCCCTGCCCGAGCTGCCCGACCTGCTCGTCGAACCGATCGTTCGCGCGGCCCTGGCCGAAGACCTCGGCCGGGCCGGCGACATCACCACCGCAGCCACCGTGCCCGCCGGCCGTATCGGAGAGGTCGCGCTCGTCTCCCGCCAGGACGGCGTGGTCTCAGGGCTCCGGGCAGCTCGCCTCGCCTGGACCCTGCTCGACCCATCGGCTGAGGTCACAGTGGAGATCCCCGACGGCGGCCG
This sequence comes from Dermatophilus congolensis, assembly GCA_030538115.1. Classification (GTDB taxonomy): domain Bacteria; phylum Actinomycetota; class Actinomycetes; order Actinomycetales; family Dermatophilaceae; genus Dermatophilus; species Dermatophilus congolensis_B. The sequence continues at coordinate 110,587 of JAUNUP010000001.1, forward strand.
TGTCACGCCGGGCAGCCGCATCGGCACCGTGCGCGGCCAGGCCCGCGCCCTCCTCACCGGTGAGCGCGTCGCTCTCAACCTGCTCGGTCACCTCTCCGGCGTGGCGACCTCGACAGCCGGCCTGGTCTCCGCCGTCGAAGGCACGACCACCCGGATCACGTGTACCCGCAAGACCACCCCGGGTCTGCGCGCGCTCGAAAAAGCCGCCGTGCGCCACGGTGGCGGCTCCAGCCACCGGTTCGGCCTTGACGACGCAGTGCTCATCAAGGACAACCACATCGCGTTCGCCGGCGGCATCCGGCAGGCTCTTGAGGCTGCCAAGGCCGCGGTGGGGCATCTCGTGAAGGTCGAGATCGAAGTGGACACCCTCGACCAGCTCGCCGAGGTTCTCGAGATCGGCGCGGACGTGGTGCTGCTCGACAACATGGGGCCTGACGTTCTCGCGGAGGCGGTCGCGATGGTCGACGGACGCTGCATCACGGAGGCGTCCGGCCGCATCACCGCCGAGACCGCCGGGCCCATCGCCCGCGCGGGCGTCGACCTCATCTCCGCAGGCTGGATCACACACAGCGCGCCCGTGCTCGACATCGGCCTGGACTTCCTCGCCTGATCCGGGCTCGTCACCTGCCTGACGCCCCGTGCCGTGGCAGAGGTGCTGGAAGGTGACGCGTGGAAGTGCCACTGCACCTTCGCCGGTCGTGGTGCAGTGGCACATGGCTCCCGACACCGCACCTGCCAGCAGAAGTGCCACTGCACAGGGCCGGCGGTCCTTGCCCCCTTCCGATGTTGGGCGGGGCGGTTGTTAGAAGCCGAGCAGGGTGCGGATCACCGCGTCGGCTAGTAGCCGGCCTCGGATCGTCAGCACCAGGCGTGGTTCCTCGGCCCCGTCCCAGCCGGTGACGGCGGCGGGGTCGAGCAGGCCCTCGTCGACCAGGTCGGAGACCCGGTCGCGGCCGAGGGCGTGCGGCGAGTCGAGGATCGTGATCGGCACCCCCTCACGGAGGCGGATGCCGAGCATGAACGTCTCGGTGAACCGTTGCTCGTCGTCGAGTACCTCGCGGGCCTCGACGGGCGAGAACCCGTCGCGGAGCCGTATCGCGTAGGTGGGCGGGAAGCGCACGTTCCACCAGCGCACCCCACCGACGTGGCTGTGTGATCCGGGCCCCGCACCCCACCAGTGGCCGTCGTTCCAGTAGCCCTCGTTGTGGCGGCACCGGCCGCGTTCGGTGCGGGTCCAGTTGCTCACCTCGTACCAGCGGTACCCGGCGCCGGCGAGCATCGCGTCGGCGAGTTCGTACTTGTCGGCCTCGTCGTCGTCATCGGGGGCCGCGATCTCACCCCGCGACAGGGCAGCGCCCATCGCCGTGCCCTCCTCGACCACGAGGGCGTAGGCGGAGATGTGGTCGGGCTCCAGGTCGATCGCCGTGCGCAGGCTCGACGACCAGTCGGCGATGCTCTCGCCTGGCGTGCCGTAGATGAGGTCGACGCTGGTCGCCAGGCCCGCCCCGCGCGCGGCGGTGATCGCCTTCTCGACGTTCGCGGGCGTGTGTGTGCGGTCGAGGGTGGCGAGCACGTGAGGCGCCGTCGACTGCATGCCCACGCTGACCCGCGTGAACCCGCCCTCGGCCAGCTCCCACAGCGAATCGGGGCTCACGGAGTCTGGGTTGGCCTCTGTCGTCACCTCGGCATCGACGGCCACGCCGAAGGCGCCACGGATCGTGTCGAGTATGCGCACCAGGTCGGCCGAGGGGAGGATCGTAGGCGTGCCGCCACCGAAGAAGACGGTGTCGACGGGCCGCAGCGGCCGCCCTCCGGCCGAAAGGACGTCGGCCGAGAGTTCGATCTCACGGATCACTGAGTCGATGTACCGCTGCACCGCCTGGGCGCCGGAGTCCCCCGCCGCGGGTACGTACGTGTTGAAGTCGCAGTAGCCACAGCGCCGCACACAGAACGGCACGTGCACGTAATACCCGAACGGCCCGCCCTCCGCGAAGGCGTGCAGGGCGCTCTCCGGCAGGCTCCCGTCGAGGGGCGCAGGCTCACCGGGAGGAGGGGCGGAAGGCATGCAACAGATCGTGCCACCCGTGCCCCCAACAGCGAAAACCCACACCCGGGCTCGCGGCGGATTCTCGCCGCGGGGACGGCCGCGACTACCGGGAGACGGAGATCGATCGCCCGACGAACAGCTGCAAGGATGAGGTTGTGACCGACTCGCTCATCGACATCGCTCCCCTCGCACAGTTCTCGCGGATCGTCGCGATCACCGGGGCGGGAATCAGCGCGGCCGCCGGCCTGGGCACGTTTCGCGGGGCTGGCGGTTTGTGGACCGCCTCTCCCGATGTCGAGTTGGCCATGCAATCCTCGGCGCTCCCCACGTCGGCGGCTGGGCCGACCCCTTCGACGCGAAGATCATCGGCGACTGCCAAGACACGATCCCGGCCTGGGCCCGCGCCTGACCAGCAGGATCGCGTCACCCACCACGCTCACGCCCGCTACGGGTGAGGATCCTCGTCACCAGTCCGGCCGTCGTCCCGCTGCAGCTGCGTAGTCGTCGAGCACATCGAGGATGTCAGGGGCACGCCAGATCCTATTGCGTGCCTTACCCGCTGTTTCCACCAGCACGCCCGCGTCGGTGAGACGACGCAGATGTCGCAGTGCGATCGTCTGCGCGACACCCAATTGGTCGGCGACGTAGGCAGAGTTCACCACCGGCTGGCGCACCAGCATGTCGGCCACGCGGTGTACTGCCGAGTCAGGTCGTGCGGCGATCATCAGCCCCCATCCTTCGCGCACCTCGTTCAGTCTGGACAACAGCGCCTGCCCGGAGGTCGCCGCTGCCTCTGCAGCTTCGGCCACGAGACTGATGATCGGTGCGATCTCGCCGTCGCGATAGGCCGTGAGCGCATCGAAGTACTCGGCTTGGCGAGCCAAGAGCCCCGAACTCACCGGAACCGTCACATGCCTCGTCACCCCCCGCGCCCGCAGGACCGCCGCGAGCAACGCTCGACCGGTCCGTCCGTTGCCGTCGGGGAACGGGTGGATCGTTTCGAACTGGGCATGCGCCAGAGCCGCGTGCGCCACGGCAGGAAGGTCGTTTCGGGCGAGAAAAGCCACGAGGTCGTCGATGGCGTCAGGGACACGCGAGTGGACGGGAGCGACGTAATCAGCGCCGTGCGGTGAGAAGAAGGAGCCCCCGATCCACACCTGCTCACTGCGCCAGCGGCCCGCCATCGAGGGATGTTCGATCATCAAGGCGGCATGCATAGCGAGAATCGAAGAGGCACACAGCGAGTCCGAAAGGGTCACGGCAGCTTCCATTGCAGCCACGTTCGCGACGATGAGAGAGGCGTTCGCCCTCGCGCCCTCGCCCAACTCGGCCTCAGCCAGTGCCCGCGCAGAGGCCGAGAGGCCCTCGATGCGCGACGACGCGACCGCCTCGCTGCGCAGGAGGACGCTGGTCAGCGGCGCGTATTCGGCGTCGACAGTGGCGTCGAAGACTCGCAGAGCTGCGGTCGCCTCCGCGATGGAGTCGGCGAGGTCACCTGCAAGGGCCACCTCGACGCGGGCGATCGCGGGAGTGACGGTCGCCTCGTACGGACCGCTGCGATCGCGGCGATGCTCGCCGCGGCTCGTCCACGTCACGGTCTCGGTGTGCGTCACGGGCCACGGACGTGCGGCCGGTGACCCGAACTCCGGCTCCAAAGTGTCCACAACACCTCCCCTTATTCACACTTATATAGCTAAGTGTAAATAACGGTCGGCGCAATGGACACTTGTGACCGTCAGCGGTAACCAGCGGCCGTCAGCGGCGGCGGAGGGCGAAGTCCGCGATGTCGCGGCCAAGGGCGCGGCCCTTGGACTCGAATCTCGTGATCGGTCTGACCTCGAAGCGGGGCGCTGCTCCGTAACGTTGTGCGCCGCTTACTCCGACCGGAGCGTCGGTAGGCGCGGGGCCGCCGGGCTCGAACGCCTCGGCGTCCGCTGCCACGGCGGCGATCTGGTCGGCGTAGTCGGCCCAGTCGGTCGCGGCTCGCAGCACTCCCCCAGGCGTCAGTACGCGTGCGGCGTCGGTGAGCAGGCCGGAGTCGATCAGACGGCGCTTGTGGTGCCTCGCTTTGGGCCACGGGTCGGGAAACCAGATGTGCAGTTCCGCCACCGACTCGGCAGTCAGAGTGTGCGCCAACAGGGCCCGCCCGTCAGCCTCCAGTACCCGCACGTTCTCCAGCCCGCGCGCATCGGCCTGTACGACCGTGCGGGCCACCCCGGGCCGGTACACCTCGACCGCGAGGTGATCGCACTCCGGATGCGCCTGCGCGTGAGCCAGCACCGCGTCTCCGGTACCGCTACCGATCTCGACGATCAACGGCGCACGACGCCCGAACGTGGACTCGGCGTCGAAATGCCACGTCGGCGCGATGGACGTCGACCGCTCGGCCCGCTCGGGCTCCACGAAGTAGTGCGCCAACCGCGGCTCCCACGCGGCGGAGTTACGGTGCGAGAACCGCCCGTCACGGCGCGTGAACGACACCACCTCGCGACGCACGAGCGGGCCGCGACCGTGCGACTCGCCGAGCTGTCCAGGCACGCCGGCCTGACCCGACTCCGGGTCGGCAGCGCTCACTTCTTCTTGGCCTCGCCCGCGGACTCGTTCGACAGGGCCGCGATGAACGCCTCTTGAGGCACCTCGACGCGGCCGACCATCTTCATCCGCTTCTTGCCTTCCTTCTGCTTCTCGAGCAGCTTGCGCTTGCGGCTGATGTCACCGCCGTAGCACTTGGCGAGCACGTCTTTACGAATGGCGCGGATGTTCTCGCGGGCGATGACCCGGGAGCCGATCGCGGCCTGGATCGGCACTTCGTACTGCTGCCTCGGGATCAGCTCGCGCAGCTTGCTCGCCATCGCCACCCCGTAGGCGTACGCCTTCTCCTTGTGCACGATGGCGCTGAACGCGTCGACCTCCTCGCCCTGCAGCAGGATGTCGACCCGCACGAGGTCGGCGACCTGGTCGCCGTCGGGTTCGTAGTCGAGCGAGGCGTACCCGCGGGACTTGCTCTTGAGCTGGTCGAAGAAGTCGAAGACGATCTCCGCGAGCGGCAGCGTGTAGCGCATCTCGACGCGTTCGGGCGAGAGGTAGTCCATGCCGCGCAGGGTGCCGCGGCGCTGTTGGCAAAGTTCCATGATCGCGCCGATGAACTCGCTCGGCGCCAGGATGGTCGCGCGCACGACGGGTTCGCGGACCTCGCGGATCTTGCCGTCGGGAAATTCGCTCGGGTTCGTGACATCGACGGGCGTGCCGTCTTCGAGGGTCACGTCGTACTCCACGTTCGGCAGCGTCGAGATGAGGTCGAGCCCGAACTCCCGCTCGAGGCGCTCACGCACGATCTCGAGGTGCAGCATGCCGAGAAAGCCGACGCGGAACCCGAAGCCGAGCGCCGCCGACGTCTCCGGCTCGTACACGAGCGCCGCGTCGTTGAGCTTCAGCTTGTCGAGGGCGTCACGCAGGTCGGGGTAGTCGGAGCCGTCGATCGGGTACAGGCCCGAGAAGACCATCGGGCGCGGGTCGCGGTAGCCGCCCAGCGCCTCCTTAGCGGGCTTGCCGGAGTTGGTGATCGTGTCACCGACGCGCGACTGCCGCACGTCTTTCACGCCGGTGATGAGGTAGCCCACCTCGCCGACGCCGAGCCCCTTGCTCGGAGTGGGCTCGGGAGAGATGACGCCGATCTCGAGCAACTCGTGCGTCGCCTTGGTCGACATCATCGCGATGCGTTCGCGGGGGTTGAGCTGCCCGTCGATGACCCGCACGTACGTCACCACGCCGCGGTAGGTGTCGTAGACGGAGTCGAAGATCATCGCCCGAGCGGGTGCATCGGGGTCGCCCTTGGGCGGCGGGATCTGCCGGACGATCTCGTCGAGCAGGTCTTCGACTCCCACGCCCGTCTTGCCGGAGACGAGCAGGCAGTCTTCAGGCTCGCACCCGATGAGGCCGGCCAGCTCTTCCGCGTACTTGTCGGGCTGCGCGGCCGGAAGGTCGATCTTGTTGAGCACGGGGATGACCGTGAGGTCGTTCTCCATGGCCAGGTACAGGTTGGCCAGCGTCTGCGCCTCGATGCCCTGCGCCGCGTCGACGAGCAGCACCGCGCCCTCACAGGCGGCCAGCGACCGCGACACCTCGTACGTGAAGTCCACGTGGCCGGGGGTGTCGATCATGTTGAGGCAATACGTCTGCAGCGCCTGCGCGCCGGCATCGGCGGAGTCGACGGCCGCACCCGGTATCGCGGCCCACGGCAGGCGCACGGCCTGGCTCTTGATCGTGATGCCGCGCTCGCGCTCGATGTCCATGCGGTCGAGGTACTGGGCCCGCATCTCCCGATCCGGCACGATGCCGGTGGCCTGCAACATCCGATCGGCCAGCGTCGACTTGCCGTGGTCGATGTGGGCGATGATGCAGAAATTGCGGATCAGTTCAGGCGGCGTCGCCGCGGGCGGCAGCGCGGTGCGGGCCATGGGTGACACAGGTGGCGACCTCGACAGGTGGTAAGGGCGGGCAGCACACCGAGGGAGCCCGGGCGCTGCGGATCACGCGGCAGGTGCACGCGTCGGTCCATCATCCCACGTCCGCCGCGACACCCCTAGCCGGGGCGCCATCGTCGCGCGCGAAACCCGATTCACGCAGAACTTGTGTGCGGATTCTTATTTGCACGGAAGGGGGGTCGATAAAGAAGCGGACGATTCTTCTCTTCCGCTCCTAAGAAAGACCGATAAACGGTGCGCAAACTCTCATCTGCCGTCGGTTCGTTCGGCGTCCGCGCGAAGATCCTCGCTGTGGGCGTGATCGGCCTCGTGGGAGCCCTCGTGCTCGCCGCTGTCACGGTGTTCGCGATCACGAGCCTTCGCTCCGCCGCCAACGAGATCAACGCCGCGAGCGCTCTCGAAATCGCCGCCCTGCGCCTCGAGAGCCAGGTCAACATGCTCAACGGCGCCCAGAACGAGTACCTCGTCTCGGCTGCCAGCGTCGGAGCCAAGGCCGCGACCGAAGCCGACCCGCACCGCAAGGGTTACCTCGACATCGACGTGGAGGTCGACAAGCAACTGGCCGAGTTCCCGACTCCGCGCACGGATCACGGTAAGGCAGCCCTCGCGAAGGTGAAGGAGGAGATCGACCACTTCCACGAGGTGGACGACCGCGTCGTCGCCCTCGTGGCCAAGGGCGACCCCGCCTCGATCAAGCAGGCGAGCGCCCTCGGTCTCGGCGAATCGCTCGAAGCTGCGGACGAACTCAACGACGCCACGGCAGCCCTCGTCGATTCCGCGGCGCAGCGTGTGCAGCTGGCGCTGGACGACATGGCGAACACCGTGACGGCCTCGTTCATCGGCATCGTGGTGGCACTGCTGCTCGTCGCCGCTGCCCTCGCTTTCGCGGCCCTGCGCATCAGCCGCCGCCTCCTCACCGCAGTCAACTCGGTGCGCGTTTCGCTCGAAGCGATGGGTGACGGCGACCTCACGGTCAAGGCCGACACCGACGGTACCGACGAGGTGGCCCAGATGGCTTCTGCTGCGGAGGCGACCCGCGCCTCGATGCAGGAGATCCTCTCGCGCGTGGCCCAGGCCTCCACCGCGGTCGCCGCGAGCTCTGAAGAGCTCACCGCCGTGTCCAGCCAGGTCAGCGGCATCTCCAACCAGTCGGCAGATCAGCTCGGCCGCACGAGCGAGGCAGCGGAGGCGGTCTCACGCAACATCGACACCGTCGCCGCCGGCACCGAGGAGATGAGCGCGAGCATCCGCGAGATCGCCGCCTCCGCAAACGAGGCCTCCAACGTCGCGGCCGGTGCCGTGCAGGTCGCCGACCGCACCAACGAGACCGTCGCGAAGCTCGGCGAGTCGAGCATCGAGATCGGCAACGTCATCAAGACGATCACGAGCATCGCCGAGCAGACCAACCTGCTCGCGCTCAACGCGACCATCGAAGCCGCCCGCGCCGGAGAGGCGGGCAAGGGCTTCGCGGTCGTCGCCAACGAGGTCAAGGACCTCGCGCAGGAGACGAGCAAGGCGACCGAGGACATCGGCCAGCGTGTCGAGGCTATTCAGGTCGACACCGAGGCTGCGGTGGCGGCGATCAGCGAGATCTCCGCGATCATCGCCCAGATCAACGACTCTCAGACCACCATCGCCTCCGCGGTGGAGGAGCAGACGGCAACGACCAACGAGATGAGCCGCAGTGTCACCGACGCCGCGAGCGGATCGACGAGCATCGCCCGCGACATCCGCACCTCGTCCGAGGGCGCGACCGAGATCGTCTCCGCCACCCACAGCACCACCCAGGCAGCCGAAGAGCTCGCGCAGCGTGCCGGTGAACTGCAGACCCTCGTGAGTCGCTTCACGTACTGAGCCACTTGCCCGACGACGAACGGCCCGATCGCTGCGATCGGGCCGTTCGTCGTCGGTGTGGGGCTTCTTCGGTGCGGACTGTGGTACAGGTGCGGCTGTGTCAGCCGACGAGCAGGTCGCCGTCGGCGACGACCTCAGGGCCTGGGGAGTCGACGAATGCGAGGATCTCGTCGGCGATCACTCCCGGGTGCGTCGACAAGAGGTTGTTGACCGCGGGCAGAAGACGCATGCGACGCCTCGGGTCGCCCGCCACCATCGCGTCGATCTCGTCGCCGAACACTCCGTACAGGCCACCCTCGGCAAGGAGGAACGTCGCGGGCACGTCGAGCCGCGCGTAGGACTCCGGTGACGGCTTCGGCTCCTGCTGCACCCGCTCCCAGACGAGGCCGGTCATCGCTTCGGTGGCGGGCGCACGACGCCAGGTGTCGCCGTCGCGCACGAACGAGCGCCGCACGGTGGCCTCCCACATCGACGGCGAGGCCTCGGAGACGATCCAGCTCGACTCGCGCAGGGCGATGAGGCGCGCCATCTCGTCGCGCATCTCGGCTTCTGTGCCGGTCCAGCCCAGGCCGAGGATGCCCCACAGGTTGCCCACGTCGTCGGTCGCGGCGAACTCGGCGAGGTAACCCAGCAGTTCGTCGGCGGGGACGCAGTAGGCCGCTTCGACCGAGACCAGGCCCTTCGCCTTTACCCCGCCGCAGATGAGCGCTGCCGTCAGGTCCCACCCGCCGGAGCCGCAGCCCGCGAGAACCGGAGCGTCGTCTCCGACCCAGCCGAGGTACTCGACGATGTCGGCCAGCGCCGCACACGCGTCGATGGCGTGCTCCGCGGAGATGCGGGTCTGGCCGTGCCCCTCACGGTCGAGGGCCACGAGTCGTGCTCGTCCGTCAAGGCGTTCGGCGACGTGGAGCCACGAGGCGGCGTTGCTGATGAACAGATCGTGGAGCGCGAGCACGTTGGGGCCGTCGCCGCCGTGATCTATCGCCTGGAAGTCACCGAACCGCGTGGGAATGACCAGTTCCTGCACTGCTAACCCCCAAATTGCACCAGGGACTCGATCTGATGCGAGTCCTTCTCTCATACTCGCCCGTTCAGCGCGAGGTGTGAGAGAAGTGGGGGTACCAATCGGTATCAATCCTCAGTACCCAGCTTGGTAAGCCGTCACGTGGCATCCTCGGGCCTCGCCGGAGTCGACTCCGGAGGAGCCTCCTTGCCAAGACACCACTTGGTCGCGTAGACGTGAACGGGTGAGCTTCGACTTTTCGCGACTGCTACGCCAGGTCGCCGCGGCCGTCGCCCGTGCTGCAGCCGACGAACTGACCAAGCCGCAGCGGCGCAGACCCGCCGCTAAACCGAAGCCGAAGTCGACCCCGAAGTCGGGCAAGAAGGCGACCTCTAAGTCGTCCCCGCGCTCGGCCTCGGTGACTTCCCCGCGCAGGGCCGCGACAGCGAAGCCCACGCCCCGGTACGCGCCCAGCGCCAACGGCCGACCCGATCCGGGCGAGGTCGTCTGGGCATGGGTGCCGTACGAGGAAGACCCGACTCGTGGCAAAGACCGGCCGGTGCTCGTGCTCGACGTCGTCGGCGACACCGTGCACGCCCTGCAGTTGACGAGCCAGGATCACGACCGCGACGCCGCGCAGGAGGCGCGCGCCGGCCGCTACTGGATGGACATCGGCTCCGGCCCGTGGGACTCCCGCGGCCGCCCCAGCGAGGTACGCCTCAACCGCCTGCTCACCCTCGACGCCGCAGAGGTACGCCGAGAAGGCTCGGCCCTGGACAAGGCGATCTTCGACAAGGTCGTCGCCGAAAGCCGCCGCTACCTCTGAACGCGACTGTGCGCCCCACCCGATTCGGGCAGGGCGCACAGTCGCATTGTGTCAATGTGTCAGTCGAGGTAGTCGCGCAGGACCTGGCTTCGGCTCGGGTGGCGCAGCTTGCTCATCGTCTTGCTCTCGATCTGGCGGATGCGCTCGCGGGTGACGCCGTAGACCTTGCCGATCTCGTCAAGGGTCTTCGGCTGGCCGTCGGTGAGGCCGAAGCGCATCGACACGACGCCCGCCTCACGCTCGCTGAGCGTGTCGAGCACCGAGTGCAGCTGCTCCTGCAGCAACGTGAAGCTCACCGCGTCTGCGGGCACGACGGCCTCGGAGTCTTCGATGAGGTCACCGAACTCGCTGTCGCCGTCTTCACCGAGCGGGGTGTGCAGCGAGATGGGCTCGCGGCCGTACTTCTGCACCTCGACGACCTTCTCGGGGGTCATGTCGAGTTCCTTGGCCAGCTCCTCCGGAGTGGGCTCGCGGCCCAGATCCTGAAGCATCTGACGCTGCACGCGAGCGAGCTTGTTGATGACCTCGACCATGTGCACCGGGATACGGATGGTGCGGGCCTGGTCGGCCATCGCGCGGGTGATCGCCTGGCGGATCCACCACGTCGCGTACGTCGAGAACTTGAAGCCCTTCGTGTAGTCGAACTTCTCGACCGCACGGATCAGGCCCAGGTTGCCCTCCTGGATGAGGTCGAGGAAGAGCATGCCGCGGCCCGTGTAGCGCTTGGCCAACGACACCACGAGTCGCAGGTTGGCCTCGAGCAGGTGGTTCTTGGCGTTCTTGCCGTCCTGCACGATCCACAGCAGGTCGCGGCGCATCATCGGCTCGAACTCGTCGCCGCTCTCGATGCGCTTCTCGGCGAACAGGCCCGCCTCGATGCGCTTCGCCAGCTCGACCTCCTGCTCCGCGTTGAGCAGCGCGACCTTACCGATCTGCTTGAGGTAGTCCTTGACCGGGTCGGCGGTAGCGCCGGCGGTGACGACCTGCTGCGCGGGCGCGTCCTCCTCGTCGTCTTCACGCAGGACGAAGCCCGACTCCTCCGCGGCGGCGGGCGCCTCGGCCTTCGCTGCGGGCTTGCGGCGTCGCGTGGCCGTCTTCGGAGCCGCGTCGTCGCCCTCTTCGGCGTCGTCGCTCTCTTCCGTGTCTTCGGCTGCTTCTGCGTCGTCGGCCTCGGGCTCGTCCTTGCCGTCAGCCGCCTCCTCGTCGACCTCGACCGCGTCTTCGAGCTGGTCGGGCTCGGGCTCGGCCTCGAGGTCGATTTCGACCTCTTCGTCGTTCTCGGCGGCGGGCTCTTCGGCAGCCTTCGTCGACTTCGCAGTCTTGGCAGCCGTCGCACGCGTGGTCTTGGCACGCGTCGTCGTGGAGGCGCGGCGCGTGGTCTTCGCGGGCGCCGCCTCGGCAGTCTCGGCGGCCTCTTCGGTCTCAGGGGCAGCGCCGTCGGCAGGCTTCGCCGCGGTCTTGGCAGTGGTGGCGCGTGTACGGCGCTTGGGCGCCGCGGCAGGTGCCTCGTCGGTCTTCGCGTCGTCGGCGCTCGCTGCAGCGGCGGCAGGCTTCGCGGCCGGCTTACGTCGGGTGGTGGTGGCGCGCTTACGCGCCGGAGCCGCCGTGCCGAGCCCGACGGCTGCGGCCTGCGCGGCATGCGGCTCGTCGAGCGTCACTGTGATCCCGTTCGTCTCCAGGGCGCGAAGCACGGCCTTCTGGCGAGCAGGCGTCAACGACGCCGTCTCGAGGGCTTGCTGCACCGCCGTGCTCTCCACCGCTCCGGTAGCGGTACCGACCTTGAGAAGCTCGGCGATCGCGGGATGAGAGAACTCGGCGGGGAGGGGCTTGGCGGGAGTCGCCTGGGCCTTACCGGTCTGGGCTGCTGCGGAGGCGTTCGCCACGTGCTGCACCGACACCTTTCACCTAGTCGAGGAGGACCGCACCACGATCCGTCAGATGCACGGCCACTGGGGCCGGGTACATCGAAGGACAACACGCGCGTGACGCGCTGTGTTCCATCTCGCGAGCATCGTTCGTGTGCCGATGAATGTCGGCGCGGGCGCCCGTAGGGGCCGTGACCGGAGAACATCGAGAACGAGTGAGGCGAACGTCGGGACCGGGGAGGTCGGCACAATTTCTCACCATTATAACGTCTTGTACGCATCCGGCTTGTCGCACACAGCGCGGGCGTGCTCGTCAGGCACTGCGCCGCAACCCCCATTCGGCCGGATCGACGGAGAGCCCGTGCCACAGACACGTCCTCACTGTGTTGGCCATACCGTGAGTTGGATCGTCCTCCAGCGCCATTTCGGCCGCGGCCCAGGCGGTCGAGCCCCTTCCCTCAGCCCAGGCCGCCACTGCCGCGATCGTGAGCAGGTGGCTGCGGTCACCGGCCGGCGCAGCGGGCGCGACGTCGGCGAGCATCGCATCCATCTGCCCCGCGCACTGCGGGATCCGGGACCTTGCGGCCTGTTCGAGAGCGGTCACGACGACGACGCGAGTCAAAGCCGGCGCCACCTGGTCGTAGATCGCATCGCGCCACATCGGTTGCTCCAGCAGGAGGAGTCCCTGGGCCGTCGTCACGCAGTCCTGCGGCGAATCGGCAGTGCCGGCGGATGTCAGCCATTCGCCGATAGCGCGCACGCCGAGCGACACGTCGACGGCGATGCGCCCCGAACGGATCGCCTCCAGCGCCTCCGCAACGGGCCCGGACCGATCGGGATCCTCGGCGAACCGTGCCCGAAGGCCGTCTCGATCCTTCACCGGGGCGATGCCGAGACCCACGAATTCGCTCACCGCCGGCACGTCGGCGGGCGCCGGCACCGCCTCCCGGGTGCCCGATCGCTCTTCACCGAGACGGCACCAGCGCCCGTCGACCACGGTGACCTCGTCACAGACCGGTACACCGGCAAGAGCGCAGACGTACGACAGGATCGAGCACGCCTGCCACGCCTCCTCCAAGGGCAGGTCGTAGGCGACGAGGATCGCGCCATCCGCGCCTCGGGAGTCGCGCGGGGGCCGGGCCGCTCCGCGCAGCCACGCCGTCTGCACCGTCTGCGCGACCGCGCCCCAGGCCTCCGACGGGACGGCATCCCACCCTTCTTCGTGCTCGGGCAACCGTGCCAGGCCTCGCAGGACCCCGCCTGAGATGACCAGCGCGACGATGCTCTTGCCCGGATCGAAGCCCAGTTGATAGGGCACGAGGGCCAGCAATTCGCCCAGCCCGCGGACGCGTGCCGTGACCTTGGCTCCTGTGTGTCCTGGCCCGTTCGAGCGACCGACCCCGAGGCTCCGGCCAGGGCTTTTCCGACTGCGGCTACTGCGCTTCTTCGTCATGGGGGAACTCTCGCGGTACCCGCCGAGGCGCCGCACGCGCCATCCACAGAAGTCTTCACATGTGCAGCAGAAGGGGCGGGGTTGTGGAACACCCCGCCCCTTCGTCCACAGTCACAGGCCGTGGACGGCCGAATTCAGTTCTCCCCGAGCGCCTTCTCTTCGTGTGCCTTCGCCTCGATCTCGCCCGCAATCGCGGCGGGGAACTCGTCGCGGACATGCCGGGCGATGCGGGTGAGGTAGAAGCCGTCGAAGGTGGCGCCCACCAGGCCACCGACCAGGGGCACGGCCCGGCCGAGACGACCGAGGGTCTTGCCGCTCAACTGCGTGAGGAGGCGGAAGCCCACTCCCTTGTTGATCGCCATGACCGCGGTGCTCGGCAGACGCTTCGTGGCGACGTTGGCCAACGGACCAGACGCGCCGGCTCCGGCCTTGGCGAGGATGTCGTCGGCGTCGGAGCCGACCAGCGAGAGCAGAATCGCCGAACGCACTGCCGGGTCGTCGATGTCGAAACCGCGCACCTTGGCGATCGCAGCGGCCATACGAGTGGCGAGAACGTAGAAACCGGCAACGTTCGCCGGTAGCGCGACGACCATGAGCGCGAAACCGCCGAGACCGGTGACGAAACCGCTGGTGGCGGCCAGACGCGTGTGCTGGGCGACGATGTCGTCGATCACGCGCTCGGGGTCGGAGCGGCGGCGCTGAGCTGCCGCGGCGATCTCGTGCGCGGAGTCGAACTTGCCGCTGCCGTCGAACCCGATGGAGAGCAGCTTCTCCACCAGAACGGACGCGCGCTGAGCCATCGCGCCGTCCGGCTCCTCGCGCGGCCCGGTGTTCTGGTCTGCGTTGCGGTCACCGAGCAGGTCGAACAATCCCACCAGAGGACTCCTTCATGGATGTGATGGCGGAGGGGCCTTGACCGGGCGCACGCCCGACTCGGACCCCCGAGCGCACGGGCGCTCAATCGTGACACAACCCGTTCAGGCCCGCGTGTCTTCCACACTATCCATGGCGGTATAGATGCGCTTCTCAGAAACCGGACCGTTCGTGCCCAGGCGCTGGGCAAACAGGCTGATCCGCAGCTCCTCGACCATCCATCGCAGGGCCCGCACGTCGGCGGCGTCGCGCTCACCGGAGGGCAGCGCGTCGAGCACCTTGTGCCGCTCGGTCTCGACCCGCTGGATCGTCTCGGCGTCGCGCGCGTCACGGGCCAGATCGAGGGGTGCCTTCTCGATGCGGTGCAGCATCCCCTGCAGGTAGCGGGGCAGGTGCCGCAGCTGCGCCATGCCCGTGCGGGCAACGAAGCCGGGATAGACGAGAGCGTCGAGCTGCGCGCTCAGGTCGTCGCGCAGCGCGGCCACGCGGGGGGCCTTCATCGCGTCGAGGGCGAGACGCACCTGCAGGGCGCGGTCGAGCACCGGAGCGACGGCGTCGACGATCTCGATGACGTGCGGCACGACCTCCCGCTTCACCGCCGCGAGGGCCGCGTCGAACTGCTCGGGAGTGTGTACTCGGCCGCGGCTGGCGGTCTCGTGCTCGGCGACGATCGCGTCGACCGCGCAGGCGAGTACGTCGTCGAGCAACGCCTGCACACTGCCGTGCGGGTTGTTGCCGAGCGCGAGACGCTGGGTGTTGCTCAGAAGGCCGAGAATTCGCTGCCACGGAGCGGTCGTGTTGAGCAGGATGAGGCGGCGCAGACCGAGTTTCGTGGCGGTCTCCTGCTGACGCGGCGTCGCCAGGACCTCGACGGCGACCGTGTCTCCGTGGTCGACCAGAGCCGGGAACCCTCTGACCGTCTGCCCGCCGCGGCGACCCTCGAAGTCGCTCGGCAGCTCACCGAACGTCCACGTCGTCAGGCCCGTGCGCTCGAGTTCACCGGCGGCCTTCTTCATCGTCGTGCGCACGCGCGGAGCGAGCTCGTCCTGCAGTGCGAGCAGGTCGCCGCCCTCGCCGAATGGCCGCCTGCGGGTGTCTTCGATGACGAAGTTCATGCGCAGGTGCCCGGGGATGCGAGCGATGTCCCACTCCCCCGGCGGCACCCGGTGACCCGTGACGATGTAGAGGCCGCGCGCGAGTTCGTCGCTGAACGCGAGGCCCGAGTCCGGACCCGACCCGTCCTCGGGCGCCCCGTCCGCGTCGCTGATCGCGGCCAGCGCCGCGCGGGCACGGTCGGGAGCGGGGACGAACTGTTTGCGGGTCGCTTTCGGCAGTGACTTGACCAGCGCGATCGCGAGTTCCTCGCGCATGCCGGGCACGAGCCAGTCGAAGCCCGTGTTGTCCACCTGGTTGAGGATCTCCAGCGGGATGTGGCACGTGACGCCGTCGGCCTCGCCGCCGGGGTCGAATTCGTATGTGAGCCGGAGGCGTAGCTCGCCCTGCTCCCACACGTGGGGGTAGCGGCGACGCAAGGCCTCGTCGATCTGCTCGCCGCTGCCGCCGGCCACGGCAGCCACGTCAGAAACGAGCACGTCTTCGGTGAAGGTGAGCAGGTCGGGATTCTCGCGTCGGGCCGTCTTCCACCAGGCGTCGAAATGGGCGCCCGAAACGATGTCGGCGGGGATGCGTTCGTCGTAGAACGCGAACAGGTCGTGTTCGTCGACGAGGAGGTCGCGGCGCCGGGCACGCGATTCGAGTTCGCTGAGCTTGTCGACGAGCTTGCGGTTGTCGTGAAAGAACCGGTGCGGGGTGTCCCAGTCGCCTTCGACGAGCGCGTGGCGGATGAACAGGTCGCGGCTCGCCTCCGGGTCGATCGTCGCGAGTCCGACGCGGCGACCGATGACCAACGGGATGCCGTACAGAGTCACGCGCTCGTCGGCGATGGCGCCCGCGCGGCCGCGGCTCCAGCGCGGTTCGGAGTACGAGCGCTTGACGAGGTGCGCCGCGGCTTCTTCGATGGAGGTCGCGTCGGTGACGGCGTTGGTGCGGGCCCACAGGCGGCTCGTCTCGACGAGTTCGGCCGACATCACCCACTCCGGGTTCACGCGCCGCAGCACGGAGCCCGGCGCAATCGCGAACCGCGCCCCGCGCGCGCCGAGGTAGTCGCGCTTCTCGCGGTCGTAGGCGCCCACCTGCGAGAGCAGGCCCGTCAGCAGGGAGTGGTGGATGGCGTCGGTGGAGCCGGGCGACACATTCGGGCGCAGACCGATCTCGGTACAGGTGGTCTTGAGTTGTGTCACGAGGTCTTGCCACTCGCGGATGCGCAGGTAGTGCAGGTATTCGTCCTTGCACATGCGCCGGAACGCGCTGCCGGAGCGGGCGCGCTGCTGCTCCCGCACGTACTCCCATACGTTCAGAAGGGTCGTGAAGTCGGAGTGCTCGTCTTTGAACCGCGCGTGGTGCTGGTCGGCGCGCGTTGCGTCGGCCCCCTCGGAAGGGCGCTCGCGCACGTCCTGTATCGACAGGGCCGCGACGATGACGATGACCTCGCGCAGCGCACCGAGCCGGTCGGCCTCGACGAGCATGCGGGCCAGCCGCGGGTCGACCGGGATCCGCGCGATGTCGTGCCCCGTGCGGGTGAGGCGTCGGCGGTCTCCGCCTGCTCCGCTCCCTCTGACCCCACCGTCCCGGCCACCCGTCGAGGCGTGGCGGGTATCGGCTTCCTCGATCGCGTGCAGCTCGTGCAGCAGACGCAGGCCGTCGGTGACCATGCGGGAGTCGGGCGGGTCGACGAACGGGAACCGGGCGATGTCGCCGAGGCCGAGCGAGATCATCTGCAGGATGACGCTGGCGAGGTTGGTGCGGGCGATCTCCGGGTCGGTGAACTCGGGGCGGGCCTCGAAGTCCTCTTCGCTGTAGAGGCGGATCGCGATGCCGTCGGACAGACGCCCGCAGCGGCCCGAGCGCTGGGCGGCGCTGGCCTGACTGATGGCCTCGATGGGCAGGCGCTGTACCTTGGTGCGCTGACTGTAGCGGGAGATGCGGGCGGTGCCGGAGTCGACCACGTAGCGGATGCCCGGCACGGTGAGGGAAGTCTCGGCGACATTGGTCGACACGACAACTCGCCGCCCGGGGTGCGACGAGAAGATGCGGTGCTGCTCCGCCGCGGACAGGCGCCCGTAGAGCGGCAACACCTGAGTGCTCGGTAGAGCCAGCGCATTGAGGGCGTCGACCGCGTCGCGGATCTCTCGCTCGCCCGAGCAGAACACGAGAATGTCCTGGTCGGAGCCGTCGCCGGCGCCTGCCTCGGTCCACAATTCCTCGACGGCCTCGACGATGCCGGTGACCTGGTCGACCTCCACCTCGACGGATTCGCCTGTGCGCCCGCTCGGCTGAGTCCGCACGAGCGGCCGGTACCGCACCTCCACGGGGTAGGTGCGTCCCGAGACCTCGATGATCGGCGCGGGGGTGCCGCCGGCGTCGGCGAAGTGTTCGGCGAACCGCTGCGGGTCGATCGTCGCGGAGGTGACGATCACCTTGAGGTCGCGGCGGCGCGGCAGAAGTTGCTTGAGATAGCCGAGGATGAAGTCGATGTTGAGGCTGCGTTCGTGGGCCTCGTCGATGATGATCGTGTCGTATCGGCGCAGGTCCCGGTCGCGTTGCAGTTCGGCGAGCAGGATGCCGTCGGTCATCACCTTGACGAGCGTGTCGCGGCTGGAGGAGTCGGTGAACCGCACCTGATATCCGACCGCACCGCCGATCTCGACGTTCAGCTCGTGGGCCAGTCGCTCTGCCACCGACCGGGCCGCGATCCGTCGAGGCTGCGTGTGCCCGATCTGCCCGTCGATGCCTCGCCCGAGCTCGAGGCAGATCTTCGGGATCTGGGTCGTCTTACCCGATCCGGTCTCGCCCGCGATGACGACGACCTGGTTGTCACGGATGGCGGCGGCGATGTCGTCGCGCCGCTCCACCACCGGCAGGTGCTCGGGGTAGGTGATCTCGGGTACGGAGGCGAGCCGCCGCTCCCGCCGAGCGGCCCGCGCCGCATCGCGAGCCGACCTCTCCTCGGGGGTCAGCGCCCGCCCGCGGTCGTTCCGTCCACGCTGCGGGCCACCGCTGGCACCACGGGACTGCTGAGACTCTCGACTCCGCTGCCCATCGCCGCCCGGGTTCGGCTGTCGCGAGATCTGTGACCCTCCGGCACGTCCGCGCCCCCGCCGCTGCCCGCGCGAACGCGGGGCGCGGCCGGGCTGTTGTGGACGCTCGGCGGATTCAGGCACGCCGACCAGGATAGACGCGCCCGGCGTGACCCGTCGCTGCGCAACGTGCGCGGCGGATGCAGGCATCCCACGCGCCGGGGTCTACTGTGGTCGGCGATCCGCACGCCGGTTTCCGCCCGGCGACACATGCACCGGCTCCTTCCGGCGTGCGCCACGAGCACGCAGTGATCCTGCACGACCGCGAAGGAGACCCCATGCCCGCATTCGGGTGGACCGTGCACGGTGACGGCACACACATCGGCCCTGGCGACGTCGTCGCACCCCACGAGCGTCTCAACTGGTTCGCCACCATCGGTATCGGTGCCCAGCACGTCGTCGCGATGTTTGGCGCGACCTTCCTCGTGCCCCTCATCACCGGGTTCCCGCCGTCGACCACACTCTTCTTCTCGGCCATCGGCACGCTGCTCTTCCTCGTCATCACCGGCGGGAAGCTGCCCAGCTACCTGGGCAGCAGCTTCGCCCTCATCGCCCCGATCACGGCCGCCACCGCCTCCCACGGGATGGGCTCCGCGCTCGGAGGCGTGGTGGCGGTCGGCGCGATGTTGGCCCTCGTCGGCGTGATCGTGCACGTCGCCGGTGCCAAGTGGATCGACGTCGTCATGCCGCCGATCGTCACCGGCACGATCGTTGCCCTCATCGGCTTCAACCTCGCGCCCGCGGCCTGGAACAACTTCCAGGAAGCCCCGGTCACGGCGTCGGTCACCGTCGCCGCGATCGTCCTCATCACGGTGCTGTTCCGGGGCCTTATCGGTCGCCTCTCGATCCTGCTCGGCGTGCTCGTCGGCTACGGCGTCGCGATCGGGCGCGGCGAAGTCGACTTCACCCGGATGAACGAAGCACCCTGGCTCGGCTTGCCCCACTTCCAGACGCCCACCTGGGAGCCGTCCGTTCTCGCAATGTTCCTGCCCGTGGTCATCGTGCTCATCGCCGAGAACATCGGTCACGTGAAGTCGGTGTCCGCGATGACGGGTCAAGACCTCGATCCGATCACCGGCCGCGCCCTCTTCGCCGACGGCGTCGCGACGATGCTCGCCGGTGGCGGCGGTGGCTCCGGTACGACGACGTACGCCGAGAACATCGGCGTCATGGCGGCCACGCGCGTCTACTCCACGGCCGCGTACCTCGTAGCGGGGCTCTTCGCCTTCGCGCTGTCGATGATCCCGAAGTTCGGCGAGCTCATCGCCACGATCCCGCCCGGCGTGCTGGGCGGAGCGGCGACGGTGCTCTACGGCATGATCGGCATGCTCGGCGTGCGCATCTGGGTGCAGAACCGCGTCGACTTCTCCGACCCGGTCAACCTCAACACCGCCGCCGTGGCGCTCGTCATCGGCATCGCGAACTTCGAGTGGATGATCGGCGGCCTCAGCTTCAACGGCATCGCCCTCGGCACCGCCGCCGCCCTCGTCATCTACCACGTGATGCGCAGCATCGCCCGCGCCCGGGGCACGTCGTTCGAGGCCGCCTCCCCCGCCTCCGCCCCAGCCGGAGACGAACTGCTGCGCCTCGATCCGCAGGAGGGCCAGCACTGGTCGACGGCCAGGCGCTGGACCGCCGACACGCCCCAGGACGAAAGCGACTCGACGCGGCGATAGCCTGCTGGCATAGCCGATCCGCGAACGAACGGAGCAGCCGTGATCCTCATCAACGTGAAGTTCAAGATCAAACCCGAGTACGCCGACCAGTGGCCCGAGCTGTGCCGTCCGTTCACGGAGGCGACCCGCGCCGAGCCGGGCAACCTCTGGTTCGACTGGTCGCGCAGCCTCGACGACCCCAACGAATACGTGCTCATCGAGGCCTTCACCGACGAGGGCGCCGGCCCACACGTCAACTCCGATCACTTCAAGGCGATGCAGGGCGAGTTTCCGCAATACCTGCAGGCCACGCCACTGATCATCAGCAAGCAGATCGACTCCGACGGCTGGGCCCCGATGGGTGAGATCACCGTCGAGTAGCCGACCAGGCCCCGTGGGGTGTCGCCGGGCGAGCCGGCGGCACCCCACGCTTCTTTGAGCGTCTGCCAATGCCCCTCGCCCATGAGCGAGACCGGCGTGACATGCGTGTTGCGGTTGCCTCTCGTGGAGGCGCAGCGCACTGACTCGCCGAACGCCTCCGGTGACAATACAGAGCTCTGTTCACCGTCACCGGAACTCTCGCGCCCCATGTCGACGACGTCACCGTCCGGGGAGTTCGCGCCCGCCCACAGCCCGACCGAGGTCGTCACTTTGGCCGCCGAGTCGGCAGGGAGCCCATCGTCGAGTCCGTCCACGAGTTCGCAGGTCGCCGCCGCCTCGCGGTCGGTCAGCCCGACGTAGGCCCAGACGGTGAGCCGGTCGACCTCCGGGAGCAGCAGTTCGTAGTCGTGACCCGAGTCCGGGCGGCCCTTCGCGGGGGCGTCCCAATCGATCCGCGCATCCATCTCGATCTGCACGCCGTGTGTGCGGGCGCTGTCGGCGCAGCGGGACACGAGGTCGGCGATCACCTGGGAACGCCACCGCTGCACCTCCTCGGCGTCGTTGTCGGGGGCGCCCGAGTCGTCGCGAGGCCAGTCGTCGCGCCCGGTCATCTGTGTGAACAGCTCGAGGTCGTCCTCGCCGAAGCTCTCCTGGAGGATGAGCTCGGTGAGCGCGATGCGGTCGGGTGTGTACCGCTGCGCCGTCTGCTCACACAACGCGACGAGGTTCTGCCCCGCCGGTCCGGTGGCCCACGACGTGGCGCTCGGAAACTCGGTCGAGCGGCTTCCGTCGCTCATCACCGCGCCCTGTGCAGGGTCGGTCTCGATGAGACGCGGAGCCAGCGCGTCGATGGCGAGCGTGAGCGAACGTCGCTGCCCGGCCTCGCCCGGCGCGAGGCCGTCGATGGCCTCCTTCACGAAGTCATGGCCCCGTCTCTCGTCGTCGTCGGCGACCTGCCCCGCCCAGGTGTCCCGGCGCTCAGGCCACGGAAAGGCGACCCACTCCGGCCGCCCGACCGCGATCGACACGCCGTTCGCGCCCACGTCGTCGAGCTGCGTCGACAGGCGCTTCCAGTCGCGGTTCTCGGAGACGACATCCTCGAAACCGACCCCGACCATCCGTACGACGGACGTGTCGTAGACCGGCTGCGGGTCTCGACCGCTACACGCCGACACCGACACGAGCATGAACAGGGCCATGAGCCCCGCCGCCATCGCCGTCATGGGCTTCATTCTTCGCGGTGCCGTAGTCAACTGTGATCACACCTGTCCGTTCGAGTTTGTTCCAGGCCGACGGGGTTCGGCGTGCGATCAGCCACACGGCCTTGACCATCGTCAGCGACATGAGCAGGGCGTAGACCGGCCAGAACGGCGTGGTCCACGCGTGCCGTAGATCCTTCGGGGCGCCGTCCAGGAGGATCGCGACCACCGACAACAGCAGTGACAGCGCCAGCCCGGAGGCGATGAGCACGCCCACCGCATCCGGCGTCACCCAGCGCCGACCGGTCGACGCCGACACGGCCGCCACGACCAGCGCGCCTGCCTGGAAGACAGGCAGAAGCACCATCGTCGTCACGCAGAAGAGCAGATAGGCGCCGAACGTGCCGTACCGGAGGTTGCCGATCGCGCCGGCGTGATGGCCCAGCGACTGCAAGAGCCCTCGGGCCCAGCGCACCCGCTGTTTCCATAGCCCCCGCAGCGTCGAAGGGGTCTCGGCGTAGACGATCGCCCGGGGCGCGAATGCCACGCCGTAGCCGGCCCGGTGGATGCGCCAGGTGAGTTCGAGGTCCTCGCCGAGCGTGTCGGTGCGCAGGCCTCCGACCTCCTCGAGAACGCTGCGCCGGAAGGCTCCGTTGTTGCCGGAGACGACCGGCATGCAGCCCAGCAGCGAGAAGGCCCGCCGCACGAGCCCAGTGCCGACGTGGGCGATGAAGGCAAGAAAGCGGGTGAGCGGGCGATCGACGTTGGAGGGGCGGTCATCGCCGCACACCGCTCCGATGCGGGGATGCGAGAACGCCACCAGCGCCGCGGTGATCGAGGCCTCGGTGAACACCCCGTCGGAGTCGACGAACATGACGATCTCGCCGCTGCTCGCTGCGAAGCCCGTGTTGAGCGCAGATCCCTTGCCGCCGTTGGGCTTACGGATAGCCGATGCCCGCGGATCCTCCGCAGCGAGCGCCTCCATGAGGTCGGCCGTGTTGTCGGTCGATCCGTCGTCGACGAGGATCACTTCGATATTGCGGTACGGGTTGGCCAGGATCGACCGCACCGCTGCCTCGATCACCTTGCCCTCGTTGTAGCCGGGCACCACGATGCTGACCAGGGGCTCCTCGACGAACAGCCCGAGTTTCCCACGGCGCAGCCGATGACGCTCACGCACTTCGAACGCGACGGCCAGCGGCAGAAACGACAGCAATACCGCCCAAGCGATGAGGTTGAGCAGGCCGAACGCCGCGAGCACGACCTCGAGCGCAATGCTCACGCAACGGCCTCCGTGCGAGCCCGCGGCAGGTAGTCGTCGAGTACACGGCGCAGGAGCTCGGGGGCGTGCTCGCTGTTGGCCCCGAACCTGGCGTTGACCTCGAGCACCAGCGGGTGCCCGTGCTCGTCGCGGCGCACGTCGACGTCGGCGGGGCCGACCACGCCGAGGGCGACGATGGCGCGCTCGGCGACATCGGCCACGTCGGGCGCGGCTTCGTTCGCCAGGCGCCGCACGCCTACAGCGTTGCCGGTACGCCCCTCCTTGAGAGCTGTCTTCTCCAGAACGACGACCTCGCTCGCCGACGCGCCCTCGTGCGGGGAGCGGTAGACCTGAACCGCGTACTCATCGCCGCCTGCGAAGCCCTGCACGATGCACGACAGGTCGCCGGCAGCCGACAGGTCGACCAGGTCGTCGACCACGACGACTCCGCGCCCGCCGCGGGAGAACCGTGGCTTCACCACGAGGGGCGCCGGCGGCAGATCGCCGCCGGCGGCGTCGCTCCAGGCCGCCGTCCACGGAGTCGGTACGCCCGCGCGGCGTAGGGCGGACATCGTGAGCAGCTTGTCCTGCGCCAACCCGACGGCGCCGGCTCCGGAGATCACCACCGGAACGTCGAACAGCGGCGCCGCCGCGGCCATGTGCGGCAGCTCCTCCTGCACGCTGGAGATCACCAGATCGACATGCTCCTGCCTTGCGAGGCGCGACACCACGGGCAGAAAGTCTGGCGCGTCGGCCCGAGGAACGACCACGGTCCGGTCGAACAGGGCCGCCACGTCGGGGTCGAGCTCCACCATGTCCACGCCGACCAGGCGAAGCCCCGAACCCTGCAACTGCCTGCCGAGGGCTTTACCTGCGGGGCCGCCGGCCCCCGTCAGCAACAACGTCGTCATCGTCTCGTCTTTCTGCTCAGAAGATGCCCGCGGTATCGGGCATGAGCCGAACCGCTTCGAATGCCTCGGCACGCCTGCATTTCACCTGGTGCCCCCGAAAGGCCGCGGTGCCGGCAAGCACGTCACGCGTCATATACCGTTTGCCACCGGAAATTTGGTCCCGATGCAATGCCACCGCCTCGACTTTCACATCCATGTAGTCCTCGACATCGAAGAAGACGGTCGGTGCGAAATCCTTCGTGACCGACGGCGACTCGAAACAGAGAATCGAATGGTGTGACCGACCGGCGCGCAGCGTGGCCAGATGTACGGCGTGATGGTCTTGATGTTGGTCGTGCGAAGAATGGGTGAAGATGACGCTCGGCCCGACCCTCACGATCGACGCCTCTATCGCCTTCGTCATCTCTCTCGATGCCAGGTCGAGATTCGTGTCCGGAAAGTCGTGGACGACCACACTGGCAGCCCCGAGCATGCTGGCGCCCAGCCGGGCTTCGGAGGCGCGGATGGCTGGATCGCCACCGACTTCACCCCTGCTCATGATGAGCGTGTGTACTTCGTGACCTTCGTCGATGAGCCGCGCGAGTGTTGCGCCGCAAGCGAGTTCGAGATCGTCCGGGTGGGCGCCGACCGCGAGGATCTTTCGCGGCGAGGCCGTCGAGATCGTCACGAGTTTGAACTGGTGCAGCAGCACGAGAATGAGGAGAAGCCCGACGAGCACTCCTAGAACGACGAGCCACGGACTGTTGTTGTGAAAAACGAAGATGTCGAACGACGCCGCCAGGGTCATTCCCGTCAGAATGACGACGACGACACCGTGCAGAATCCGCCCCCACCGATACCGACGCACGATATGTCGACGAGTACGTGCCGATAAGCTGACCATCAAAAGAGCAGCCGGCATAACGCACCAGAATGCATGCCATCCCAACACGTCTCACCCTCATTTCAAAGGCGCCGGAGAAGCCATTCTCCGGCGCCGTTCATGCATTCACTGGACGCACGTCCAGGTAGAAGCTATGAGGCATTTGTGAACTTGAGGTGAACGCGGATTGAACGAATGTGCGAATACCCGTCAATGCGCAATGAGAATTCTCTTAGGTGGCGAGGCTCCACTGGATCGCCGGTCCGCGCCATGTCGTGATCGGCCAGGCTCCGTGTTGCCGAGCGCTGAAATTGCGCTCATCAGGCCGGCTCAAGGCTCTCCCGAATGGTCGCCTTGGCCTCCAGATACGACGTCCTCAGGATCTGGGCAGCGGAATCGCCGTCGCGGGCGCGCACGGCGCTGACCAACTCGGGCTTGTAGTGCCAAATGCCGAGTTCACCCTCTCCCGGGCCGGCTGTGGCCCAGGCGACCTTGTAGGGGCGGCACTTGTCCCACAACCCGCGGATGATGCCCACGAGGATCTCGTTGCCGGATGCCGCGTACAACTCCTCAAGGAGAAGCTCGTCCTGCGCCAGCGCAGCCCCGACATCGCCCGCATCGGCATAACGGCGCAACTCGAGCCAGTGCTCGTGCATCCGATCGGCCAGCCCGTCGTCTCCCGCGAGGGCACCGAGCCTGGCGCCTTCACCCTCGAGGAGGATTCGGACGTCATATGCGTGCTCCAACTCGTCGACGTCGAGGCGACGGACGCGAGCGCCCTTGTACGGTTCGGACTCCGCGAGGCCCGATTCGACCAGCCGGCGGATGGCCTCTCGCACCGGCATGACGCTGGTGCCCACGGCTTCAGCCAGGTCCCGAACCCGTAGGCGCTGGCCAGGGCGCAGTTCGCCGTCGACGATCCAGCCGTGCAGGGTGTTGAAGACCTGGTCGGCGAGGGGCGCGGCCTGGACCGCGGTCGACGAGCTGGGCAGGTTCAGGCTCACGTCACCACTCTACAAGATTCGTGATCACATCCTGCCGAAAACCTCTTGACTGTGATCTGTGATCACATCTACGGTGAGGCTCATCCACTTGCGGAGACATTGCAGGAGCCACTCACATGACCGTCCATCCTTCGCCCGACCACGAATTGGTCCGGTTGCCTTCAACGCCGGCCGCCGCGCCGTACTCGAACGCATCGGTCCTGGACCGCCTCATCTTCACCGCCGGTGTGCTCCCCGTGCGAGGGGACGGGACCACGCCCGATGAATTCGCGGACCAGGTTCGACAGGCACTGGGCAACCTCGAGCAGGTGTTGGCTGCAGCCGGCGCCGACTGGGGAAGCGTCCTCAAGGTCAACGGATACGTCACCGACATCCAACGCCTTCCTGAGCTCAACGCCGTCTATACCGAGGTCCTCGGGATCGACGCGTTGCCGCCGCGCACGACGGTCGAGGTGCCGCGGTTCCGCGGGGCAACCATGGTCGAGTTCGACGCCGTCGCCTATCGCCGAGCCTGAATCCGACACCTCGAACGGAGTGAACACGTGAAGATCACAGTCATCGGCGCCGGCGTCATCGGTTTGGCCTGCGCCTACGAGTTGTCGTTCCGAGGTCATGACGTAACCGTGCTCGACGCGGGTGCGGTCGGAGCCGGGGGTTCGGCCGGCAACGCCGGATGGATCACCCCCTTCCTGTCCGCGCCTCGCGCCGCCCCCGGCGCCGTCGGGGACGCGGTGCGCAGCTTCACCAGCGCGTCGGGTCCCGCTCGCATGCGTCCCCATGCCGAGCCGGCCTTCGCGTCGTGGGTCCTCCGGTTCCTGCGTGCGAGCTCTGCCCGGCGTAGCGGACGCACCCTCGTGGCGTTGCAGGAACTCGCGAGTCGAACCCACCCGGCCGTCGACCGATTGCTCGAGCGAGGCGTGGAGTTCGAGCACTATCGCGACGGTCTCGCCGTCGTTTTCAAGAACGATGCCAATCTCGACAGTTACCACGCGTTGGCCTCGAAGATGAGACGGCTCGGCTACGCCGGGGGCATCTCGACCTACCGCGGATCCGAGGTGGTCGACTTCGACCCTGCGATCGCTCGTGGCGTCGCCGGGGTGATGCATCTGGAGACCGAGCGCCACGTCCGACCCGAGAGTTTGAGCGCCGGACTGGCAGCGGCACTGCGGGCCAACGGTGGCCGGGTCTTCGAGCACGATGCCGTCACCGAGATCCGTGCGGTGCGAGGGGGGCGCTGGGAGACGGCCACTGTCGGCGGGCGCGAGTCCCGTGAGGACCTCACCTGCGACACAGTCATCGTGGCGGCCGGATTCCCGAGCCGTGATCTGCTCAGGCCCCTCGGGGTCGACGTGCCGCTCGAGGCGGCCAAGGGAACCAGCATGACCGCCGTGGGTGAGGGCGTCGCGCCGAGTCACCCGTTGAAGCTCTACGAGAGCATGGTCGCCTGCTCTCCGTTCCGCAGCGGCGTTCGGCTCTCTGGCACTTTCGACGTCGGTCGCCGTGACTTCGACATGAATCGCAAGCGACTCAAGATGGTCGTGGACCAAGGACTCACCTACCTCGAGACGTGGCGACCGACCAAGGTCGAGGTCGACTGGGTCGGACATCGCCCCACCTCGGTCGACGATGCCCCGATCATCGGCGCGGTTCCGGGCCTACCCGGTCTCTACATCGCCACCGGGCACGGAACGCTGGGCGTCACGCTGGCCCCGGTGACCGGTGATCTGGTGGCACGCGAGATCGACACCGGTGCCACGGAGTCACTGCTCGAGCCGTTCCGCCTCACCCGCTTCCGCTCCCCCATGAGACGTTCAGCCCCGGCCTGAAGGGTCGCGTCAGCCCACCCAGTCCACGCAATTCCCGACAGAGGAGAACCCGATGCCCGCCGCTAGCCACCCCATCGCCGGCAACTTCAACGTCCCGGTGCCACAGAACGAGCCTGTCAACGACCTCTCCCCCGGTTCACCCGAGGCCGAGTCCCTGCGAGCCGAGATCAAGCGCCTCGCCTCGATGACCCGGGACATCCCGATGCAGATCGGCGGCGAGTTGATCTATACGGAGCAGACCCAGCCTGTCGTCTGCCCCCACGATCACGCACTGGTATTGGGCAACCTGAGTCTCGCGAACGAGTCCCACGTGCGCGCAGCCATCGATTCGGCACTGGCTGCGCGTGAGTCCTGGTCGCGGATGCCCTGGTGGGAGCGGATCAGCATCTTCCTCCGAGCGGCTGAGCTCATCACCCACAAGTATCGGGACGAGGTCAACGCGGCCACGATGCTCAACCAGTCGAAGACCTTTCACCAAGCCGAGATCGACGGTGTCTGTGAGTTGGCCGACCTGCTCCGCTTCAATGCGCACTACGCGCAGGAGATCTACGAGAAGCAGCCCGTCAACACCCAGGGCGAGAACAACTACCTCGACCAGCGCGGACTCGAGGGATTCGTGCTCGCGATCACACCCTTCAACTTCACCAACATCGCGGGCAACCTCCCGGCCACTGCAGCGATGATGGGCAACACGGTGGTGTGGAAGCCCTCGGAGAAGTCCGCGTTCAGCACGGACGTGATCCGGCGCATCTTCGAAGAGGCAGGCTTGCCGCCCGGCGTGATCAACACCGTGCACGGCGACGGCAAGATGGTCGCCGACATCGCCTTGGCCCACCCTCAGTTCGCGGGCCTCGCTTTCACCGGCTCGACACAGGTGTTCCGTTCGCTGTGGAAGAAGGCCGCCGAGCACATCGACGACTACCGCAGCTATCCGCGGCTCGTGGGCGAGACCGGGGGCAAGAACGCCGTCATCGTGCACCGCTCCGCAGACCCGCAGGCCGTCAAGACCGGCCTCACTCGGGGGACATTCGAATTCCAGGGGCAGAAGTGCTCTGCCGCCTCTCGGGCCTACGTCGCGCGAAGCGTGTGGAACCAGATGAAAGACGAGTACGTCGCCCAGATCGAGTCACTCCAGGTCGGGGATGTCTATGAGCACTCGACTTTCGTCGGGGCGCTGATCGACGAAGCCGCGTTCGACCGCCTCACAGATGCCATCAGCCGCGCCAAAGAACTCGACTCGCACACCCTGATCGCGGGTGGCACCAGCGACAAGTCCAAGGGCTACTTCGTGCGCCCGACTGTGTTCGAATCCACCGATCCGACGGCTTTCACGTTCACCACCGAGTTCTTCGGACCGCTCGTGACGGTCTACGTCTACGACGACGAGAAGGAAGGAGCCTGGGAGGAGGTCTTGCGACTGGCCGACGACACCAGCCCCTATGGGCTGACCTGCTCGGTCTACTGCAACGACCGTCAGGCGCTCAGTGTCGCGATCGATCTCTTGCGTGACACCTCGGGCTATCTCGCGATCAACGACAAGCCGGCCGGTATGTCGATCGGCAAACAGCAGTTCGCCGGCGCCCGGGCATCGGGCACCAACGACAAGATCGGATCGCCGCTCGCGTTGCAGCGCTGGGTCAGCGGACGGTTCATCAAGGAAAACCTCAACCCCGACACCGACTTCAGCTACGCCTACATGGGCTGACCGAGCGTCCCGGAGCGAGAAAATGTCTCAACCCCTCTCAAGGAACGACCCTCTCTTGGATCCCTTCCAGATCAAGGGTCTCCGGCTGAAGAATCGCGTCGTCTCGACCTCTCATGAGCCGGCGTACGCCGAGGGCGGCCTGCCCACGGAGCGGTATCTGCGCTACCACCTCGAGAAAGCCCGGGGCGGTCTGTCGCTGACCATGATGGGCGGTGCCGCATGCGTCGCTCCGGAGTCGCCGGCCTTCGTCAACAACATCGCTCTCTATAACGACGAGGTCGTCCCGCACCTGGCGAGGATCGCGGATGCCGTGCACGAACACGACACCGCGGTGATGGTGCAGGTCACCCATGCAGGGCGGCGCACGACGAACTACGCCGGCGACTGGCTCCCGATCGTGTCGGCTTCGGGCGAACGTGAACCGCAGCATCGGGCGTTCCCCAAGATCGCCGAAGACTGGGACCTCGAGCGCATCGCCACGGCGTACGCAGACGGGGCCGAGAAGTGCAAGGCGGCCGGCATCGACGGCATCGAGCTGATGGCCAACGGCCACCTGCTGGATCAGTTCTGGTCACCCGCCACCAACCATCGCGACGACGAGTGGGGCGGCGACTTCGAGGGACGGATGCGCTTCCCGTTGGCGGTCATTCGGGCGATCCGCGAGCGAGTCGGGGACGACTACATCGTGGGTGTGCGTATGGCGGTGGACGAGGTGAGACCCGGAGGCTTGGAGACCGAGGGTGGACTGGCGGTGGCCAGGCGCCTCATCGAGACGGGCGTGGACTTCTTGAGCGTCCTGCGCGGCAGCCTCGACACGGACGACAACTTGTCCCGGATCATCGCGCCGATGGGCACTCCGAGCGCCGCACACCTGAAGTTCGCGGCCGAGATCAAGCGACAGCTCGACGTGCCGGTTATGCATGCGGGAAGGATCGCCGACTTGGCGACCGCCCGGTTCGCGATCAGCGAAGGCATGCTCGACCTGGTCGGGATGACCAGGGCCCACATCGCAGATCCGCACCTGATGCAGCACTTGCACAACCGCACCG
Source organism: Dermatophilus congolensis (assembly GCA_030538115.1). Classification (GTDB taxonomy): domain Bacteria; phylum Actinomycetota; class Actinomycetes; order Actinomycetales; family Dermatophilaceae; genus Dermatophilus; species Dermatophilus congolensis_B. The sequence goes on from JAUNUP010000001.1 coordinate 141,041, forward strand.
AAGACCGGATTCGGCCATGCGTGGGCGCCGGCTACTGCATCGACCGCATCTATGACGGCGCGGATGCGCTGTGCCTGCACAACCCGGCCACCGGTCGCGAGACCATGCTGCCGCACGTGATCACACCGGCCGCAAGCACGAAAAAGGCCGTCGTGGTGGGAGCAGGTCCCGGTGGTCTCGAAGCGGCTCGGGTGCTCGCTGAGCGCGGCCACGACGTGACCGTTTTCGAGGCCCAGTCCGGCCCGGGAGGGCAGATCGCGATCGCAGCCAAGTCGGAGAGCCGACGGGATCTCATCGGTATCACCGACTGGCGGGCACAGGAATGCGCCCGGCTCGGCGTCAAGCTGCGGTACAACCGTTTCGTCGATGGTGACGAGGTGCTCGCCGAAGACCCCGACGTGGTGATCGTGGCGAGCGGCGGTATACCGAACACCTCGGGATTTGCAGGTCCCGAGCACCTGATCACCGATGGAATGCAGATCCTCGGCGGCGAGGTGAGCCCGAGAAAAAGGGTGCTCCTCTTCGATGACAACGGTGACCACCAGGGCATGAGTGTCGCGCAGATGGTGGCCGAGGCGGGGGCCACGCTCGAGATCGTCACTCCCGAACGCGTGGTGGCCCCGCTCGTCGGCGCAAGCACCCATCCGCTCTACTTCAGGTCGTTCGCCGAGCACGATGTCCGGATCACCGTCAACACCAGGGTGACCGCAGTGGCGAAGCACCCTGAGGGCGGGCTCGAGGTCACCCTCGTGGACGAATACGGCGGCCGGTCCTCGACGCGTGTCGTCGACCAACTCATCGTCGAACACGGGACAACACCGATCGATGACGTCTATTTCGAACTCAGGGACCGCTCCCGCAACCAGGGAGCCGTCGACCAGGGCGCCCTCTTGCGCCTGGAACCGCAGGATGTCGTGCGCAACGACCAAGGCCGCTTCCAGTTGTTCCGCGTCGGAGACGCCGTCAACAGCCGCAACATCCACGCGGCGATTCTCGACTCCTACCGCCTCTGCTTGGCGATCTGAGAGGTATGCCATGACCCGCACACGTGACTCGATCCTCGATGCCGTCATCATCGGCGGCGGACTCGCCGGCCTTTCGGCCGCGCACCGACTCCGGCATCGCGACATCCTGCTGCTTGAGCGCAACAATCGATTCGGTGGTCGGATTCGCTCCGAACGCCGCGGCCGGTATTGGCTCAACTGGGGCGGCCACGTCTTCAACGGCCCAGGCACCGCCACCGGGGACCTACTGGCCTCGGTCGGTCTCGACAGCACCCCAGTGCCGGGCAGCCTCGCAGGACTTGCCATGAACGGCAAACTCCTGACCAAGGGTCGGGTCGAGACCTACCCCTTCCGGATACCGATGTCGTGGTCCGATCGTGCGGCGCTGGTCCGGGCGGGCGCGAGGGTCAGGCTCGCCGGACTCAAGTACGCCCGCCTGTCGACCCCGATCGACGGTGAGGACTACCGCGTTCGCCAGCAGCGCATCTATGACTACGAGGGAGACCGGACCTTCACCGACTATGTCGGTGAGCTCCCCGTCGACGCGGATGCTCTCTTCCGTCCGACGGTCAGCCGCTCGGCCGGCGATCCTGAGCAGGTCTCCGCAGGCGCCGGGATCGGCTACTTCCACCTGGTCTGGGACCGCTCGGGTGGCCTGTCCCGACACATCATCGGCGGCCCATCGACGCTCACCGAGACGGTGGCCGCCGGATTGGGGGACTCCGCCCTTCTAGGCGCCCAGGTACAAGAGGTCGTGCACGCTGCCGACCACGTGGTCGTGCGCTACCACCACGACGGATCCGAACACGAGGTGCGGGCGAGATACGCCGTACTCGCCACCACTGCGCCGGTCGCCCGGAAGGTGGCCCCCGACCTGGAGAGCGACGTAGCCCAAGCCCTCGACCAGTTGCACTACGGTCCCTACGTCGTCGCGGCCTTCCTCACGAATGAGAACAGTCGACAGGTGTGGGACGACTCCTACGCCATCGCCACTCCGAAGCGTGCCTTCAACGTGTTCTTCAACATGTCCAGCACCATGCGGGCCGCCGAGCCGACCCGGGGAGTGGGCAGCAGCATCATGGCTTTCTCCCCCGCGCGCTTCGCCAGGCCCCTACTGGAATTGGACGACGAGGGGATCTTGCAGGCCTACTACCGGGATCTCGACGACATCTTCCCGGGCTTCTCCGACAAGGTCGTCGAAGCACAGGTCCAGCGGTGGCATCAGGGCTTGGCCTATTGCTTCCCTGGCCGTGGCAGGCTCCAGGCCGCATTGACGCGTCGCTCCAGCCGGATCCTGCTGGCCGGCGACTACCTCGGAACCTGGTACACCGAGACCGCGATCCAATCCGGTTTCGCCGCAGCCCAAGACATCCTCAGCTCGCTGGCTGTACCGGACCTCAGTTACCCCTCGACCCTCTGACCCCTGCACCGCTTGCGCTATCCCACAAGGAGATTCACCATGGCTGACTTGACCGGCAAGGTCGCACTCATCACCGGCGCCGCCCGCGGCCAGGGCGGAGCCGAGGCTCGGCTCTTCGCCTCCTCGGGAGCGAAGGTCGTCATCGCGGACGTACTCGACGAGGCTGCGCAGGCTCTCGCCGAGGAACTGGGCGACGCTGCCATCGCCTGCCATCTCGACGTGAGTGACCCCGACCAGTGGAAGGCAGCGCTCCAAAGCGGCATCGACGCTTTCGGCAAGGTCGACGTGCTCGTCAACAACGCCGGGATCTACTTCCAGGCACCAATCACCGAGACCCCGCTCGAACGCTATCGCCTGCTCATCGACGTGAACCAGATCGGAGTGTTCCTCGGCATGCAGACCCTGGCGCCGCACATGGCCGAATTGGGTCACGGGTCGATCGTGAACATCCTGTCGATATCGTCCTTCACACCGTTGGACCACACCGCCGCCTATGCCTCCACCAAGTCGGCGCTGCTCGGCCTGTCCAAGGCGGCCGTCGGCGAGTTGGGGCCGCTCGGCATCCGGGTCAACATGATCCACCCCGGTGGTGTGGCCACCGAGATGGGCGCCCCGGCCGGCGTTGTCCCCGAGGCATACAACAAGGCTCCTCTCGGACGGATCGGACAGCCCAGTGAGATCGCGGCGGTCGCGGCGTTCCTTGCATCCGACGAGAGCTCCTACTGCAGCGGCGCCGAGATCCTCGTCGACGGAGGTTGGACCGTCGGGACGCGCAATCCCTGGCAGGAGTCGTAATGGCCACGAAGCGGATGATCCAGGCCGTCGAGACCCACTCCGGCGAGCCGATGCGTGTCATCACCGGCGGCGTGGGCCACATCCCCGGTGACACCGTCTACGCACAGATGAAGTGGCTCGAAGAGAACGACGACAGCCTCCGCAAGTTCATGTTGCGGGAGCCCCGTGGCTATCCGCCCTTGTGCTGCAACCTGATCGTGCCGCCCAAACACCCCGACGCGGACATGGGCTTCATCATCATGGAGCAGACCGAATACCCGATGATGAGTGGCGGCAACACGATCGCGGTGGCCACAGTGCTGCTGGAGACCGGCATGATCGAGATGCGGGAGCCGACAACCTCGTTCACGCTCGAGGCGCCTGCTGGGCTGATCGGAATCACTGCGGAGTGCCGTGACGGCAAAGTGCTCAACGTGACCTTCGAGAACGTGCCGGCGTTCTGCACCCACCGCGATGTCGTCCTCGAGGTGCCCGAACTCGGCACCGTGACGGTGGACGTCGCCTGGGGCGGGATGTTCTATGCGATCGCGGACATCTCCCAATTCGAGGGTATGGAACTCACGCCCGACCGTGGGCGAGAGATAGCCCGAATCGGCGCCCTGATCCTCGGTGCCGCCCAGCAGCAGATCGAGGTGGAACACCCCCACTATCCGGGTGTCGGCATCACCATCGTCGAACTGTCCGGCCCCACCCACAACCCGGAGGCCGACCGCAAGAACGCCGTGATGGTCGCCTCGGGTGAGGTCGACCTGACCGACCCGACGACCTGGACCGGCGGGCTCGACCGGTGTCCGTGCGGCACCGGCACCTGCGCCAAGATGGCCGTGCTCTACGACGAGGGGGCACTCGGCATCGGCGAGACATTCCGCCACGAAGGTCTTCTCGGCAATGTGTACACAGGACGCCTCGTCCGTGAAGTCACGGTCGAAGGGCGCCGAGCAGTCATCCCCACCATCAGTGGACGAGCCTGGATCACCGGCTACTCGACCTATGTCCTCGACCCGGAGGACCCCTTCCCCGAGGGCTTCACCATCGGAGACATCTGGGCCACCTGAGCCCTGACACCGCCGGCATACCGGATCCCACCACCACGGGGATCGCGGACGCCTGCTGCACGCTCCACCACCGGCGTTCGGCTCAACTGGCCGCCAACGAATCCACCCCCCGGGCTCCGCCATGCCCGGACGCAGCCCCGGAGGCTCTCATGTCAACCACAACCACCGGCTCCGCCGGTTCCGCACCGGCCGCATTCCGGCCGGCCTTGTTCAAGCGAATCGTCGTCGTCCTCATCGGCGGCATGTTCCTCGACGGCTATGTCCTAGGAATCATCGGAACAGTCATCTCCCCGATCACGGATGAACTGCAGTTCACGACGACCTGGCAGGGACTCATTGTCGCCTCGAGCCTGATAGGTATCTTCCTCGGCTCGCCGATCGGCGGCTGGGCCAGCGACCGCTGGGGTCGAAAGCCACTCTTCATGATCGACATGCTCCTATTTCTCGTCGGTTCGGTGATGCAGTTCTGGGTCGACGGTCCGGTGGGGCTCTTCATCGCCCGGTTGATCATGGGCCTCGCCGTCGGCGTGGAGTACTCGGTCGGCTGGCCGATGCTCTCCGAATTCGCTCCCACCCGGTCTCGGGGCCGCCTACTAGCGCTCAACCTCGTGGCCTTCTATGCAGGCTTCATGGTGGCCTTCCTGACCGGGTACTTGCTGGTCACCAACACCGACACGAATTGGCGGATCATCCTCGGTTCCTCGACCCTCATCGCTGTGGTCTTGTTCCTCGGCCGGCTGGGCATGCCCGAATCGCCACGGTGGCTGATGAACAAGGGCCGGACCGAGGAGGCTCACCGGATCGCGGAAATGTGCATGGAGCATCCCGAAGACCTCGACGACATCAAGGCAGAGACCCCCAAGCAGGGCACCTTCGGAATGCTGTTCTCCCGGCAGCACTGGCGCTCGACCCTGTTCACCTCCGCGTTTTGGCTGTGTGCTGTGACGCCCTACTTCGCCATCGCAACCTTCGCCCAGAGTGTGCTGGAAAGCTACGGCCTGAGCAGTGGCCTGGCGGGCGGAGTGGGGCTCTCGGCCCTTGCTCTGGCCGGAGTCGTGCTCACCGTCATGCTCATCAACAAGGTCGGGCGACGCGCTCTCACGGTGCCGCCACAGTGGTTGTGTGCCGGACTGCTCGTCCTGCTCGGCCTCTGGAGCGGGGCCCCCGCTCTCGCGGTGCTGATCGGCTTCCTCGTCTTCTCGTTCTTCAACGCGATGTACAACACGCTGACCGGCATCTATCCCGGAGAGGTGTTCCCGACGGAGATTCGCGGCATCGGCACCGGATTCGCCACTGCAGTCAGCCGGATCGGCGCCGCCACCGGTACGTTCATCATGCCGTGGTCGATGACCCACCTCGGTCCGAACGCGACCATCCTCGGTGTCGCCGGCCTGGCGATCATCGGAGCGGCGCTGTCCCAGTGGCTAGCCCCAGAGACTAAGGGAAAGACTCTCACCGAGGCCGCAGCGGGATTCGGTCACTGACCGCTCCTCCAGTCTGACAAGGAGTTCAGCATGAGTATCGCCGTTCTTTTCGACCAGGCCGTCCGGGGCAACGCAGCCCTGGTGGCGGCGGCCCGGGAGGCGTTGTTGCGCCAACAACCGCTCTACGTCGTCCACATCGTCGGCGGTGTCGACAAGCCGGACGACGACTCCGGCGTACGGGCCGCAGCCGCCGCCCTCCTGGCCGATTTTGAGGGCCTCGATTGGCACCTCAAACTCCTTCCCGAAGGTGTGGACACGGCCGAGTCGGTTCTACGAGCGGCAGACGAGTTCGGAGCGACATTGCTGGTCATGGGGGCCAAACGCCGACGAGCGATCGGCAAGCTCCTGCTCGGGTCGACCGTGCAGCGCTTGTTGCTCAACTCGCACATCGACGTTCTCGTCGTGCGCGTCCCGAGCTGATGCCGTGTGCGGCGGCACGGCGAGGACACGATGACGCCGCACACGGTGAGGCCCGGCGATCGAACAGATCGCCGGGCCTCGTCACGTCGTCGTCGGCTCAGCCCTTCGCTGCGGCGAAGCCCTTGTCGAGGTCGGCGATGATGTCGTCGATGTGCTCGATGCCCACCGCGAGGCGCACGAGACCGGGCGTGACGCCCGCTGCGAGGCGGTCCTCGTCGCTGCCCTGGCTGTGCGTCGTGGAGGCGGGGTGGATGACCAGCGAGCGGACGTCACCGATGTTCGCGACGTTGCTGTGCAGTTCGCACGCGTCGACGAAACGGCGCCCGGCGTCGAGCCCGCCCTCGATCTCGAAGCTGAGCACCGCACCTGCGCCGAGGGGCGTGTACTTCTGGGCGAGTTCGTGCTGCGGGCTCGACGGGAGCGACGCGTAGAAGACCTGCTTCACCTGCGGATGCTCGGCCAGGTACTCGGCAACGGCGCGGGCGTTGTCGACGTGGCGCTCCATCCGCAGCGACAGGGTCTCGATCCCCTGCGCGATGAGGAAGGCGTTCATCGGCGACGGAGCCGCGCCCATGTCGCGCAGCAGTTCGACGCGGGCCTTGAGGATGAACGACAGGTTCGCGCCGAGCGCACAGCCCACGCCCAGGTCACGTGCGAAGACGAGACCGTGGTAGCTCTCCGAGGGCTCGTTCATCTGCGGGAACTTCTCGGGGTTCTGCGCGTAGTCGAAGGTGCCCGCGTCGACGATGACGCCCGCGATCGACGTGCCGTGGCCGCCCAGGTACTTCGTCGCCGACGCGATCACCACGTCGGCGCCGTGCTCGATCGGCCGGATGAGGTACGGCGTGGCGACGGTGTTGTCGACCATGAGCGGCACGCCTGCGTCGTGGGCGATGGTCGCGAGGTTCTCGATGTCGAGGATCTTGCTGTCGGGGTTGCTGATCGACTCACCGAAGAGCAGCTTCGTGTTCGGCTTGATCGCAGCCTTCCACGCGTCGAGGTCGCCCGGGTCGACGAAGGTCGTCTCGACGCCGAGCTTGGAAAGCGTGTAGCGCAGCAGGTTGAACGTGCCACCGTAAAGGGCAGCGCTCGAGACGACGTGGTCACCGGCACCGGCGACGTTGAGGATCGCGAACATCGTCGCCGACTGCCCCGACGAGAGCATGAGCGCACCCACGCCACCCTCGAGCGCCGCCATGCGCTCCTCCACGACGGCGGCCGTGGGGTTGCCCAGCCGCGTGTAGATCGGGCCCAGGTCCTGCAGTGCGAAGCGCGCAGCAGCGGTGTCGGCGTCGGGGAAGACGAACGACGTGGTCTGGTAGATCGGCAGCGCGCGGGCGCCGGTCTGGCTGTCGGGCTGCTGCCCGGCATGAACCTGCAGGGTCTCGAAGGCCCAGTCGCTCATGTGTTTTCCCTTCGGTCGGAATGTCTGTCGGTGAGGGGGTCGGCTTGCGGATCGTTGGCTCGGGACGGCACCGCCGGCCTCGCCTGTGCCGTGAACCGCCGGTGATAGGCGCGCGAGAGCATCTGGCCAGAGGCAGGCACGGTGAACATCTGGAAGATACCCACGAGAACGAGCATCGTGACCTCCCAGCCGGGGCGCAGGCGCAACGCCACAGCGAGCAGCACGAGCAGCACCCCGAGCACCTGAGGCTTGGTAGCCGCGTGCATACGGCTGAGAAAGTCGGGCAGACGCAGGATTCCGATGGCCGCGGCGAGGCACAGTATCGCGCCCGCGACGAGGCACAACATGCCCAGGACGTCGGCGATCTCACCCCACGTCATGCCATCTCCCCCTCGTCCCGATGCCGCGTGACAGGCACGGAGGCCGGATCCTCGGGCAGTCCCTCGATCTCATGGGCCTCGTAGATGTGCAGCTCGTCGGCATCGACACCTTCGCTCTCGTTGGAGGCGAAACGTGCGACCGCCACCGACGAGACGAAGCCGATGACCGACAGCGAGATGAGGATCGGAAGCGTCGACATGTCACGGGTGATAGCCGCCTCGAGACCGAGCATGCACACGATGGTCGACACGAGCACCTCATTGGCGACCGCACGGTCCATCACGGTCGGCCCGCGGATGATGCGGGTCACCGACATGAGAGCGGCCGCGGCGAGCACGACGATGAGAACGACGACGATGGTGTCGGAGGTGGTCATGTCGGCTCACCCGCTTCTTGGGGCTGTTCGGCACGCGTCCGGTCGTCGAGGTCCTCTGCCTTGCGGCGCAAGTCGTCGAGTTCTTCGGCACTGCGCGCCGACATCGGGATCGGCTTGCCCGCGAGAATGTGCTTCTTGTGCAGCGACAGCGCCTTGATGACGCGGATCTCCTGCTCCTGCACGGCCAGACCGGCCTTGCGCAGCGCCTCCTCGTCGGGTGCGTGGAAGACGTGGATGAGCAACCACTTCTCCGCCGGCGACACGTCGAGTACGACGGTGCCAGGGACGAGGGCGGTCATCTCGGCGGTGACGACACAGATGAGGTCGTTGTCGCTGCGCAGCGGTACCCGCAGAAGTCGGCCTTGCGGCTTCCACCACGGCGCGACCGCGCGGTAGGCCACCTGGATCGACGCCTTGACGAGGTCGTAATTGAACCGGGCCACCAGCACGAGGAACGGCCACGGATGCACACGGACGCCGAGGGTGATCGGGGGCAGCGGGAACGTCAGGAGGATGCCGAGTCCGAGGATGAGTCCGGCGAACACGTTGCCCCAGGAGAGCTCGCCCCACAACATCACCCAGATGACGACGAGGCTCGCCAGCGCCCACGGCTGGACCCGGCGGCGGAAGACATGCGTCACGCGGCTCACGGCACACCGTCCGGGAAGACGGCCGTGATGTAGGGATCGCGCGCGGTGAGGTCGGTGGCCGCACGGTCGGTGATGCCGTAGAACGGCCCTGCCGCGACCGTGAACGCCAGGCTCACCGCAATGAGCGCGGCGGCGGGGATCATCATCCCCCGCGGCACCGGCCTGTCGGCGGCGTGCTGCAGCTCGCGCAGACGCTCGGGACCGATCACCCTCAGCACGTCCGTGGCCGGGTTCGCCGACGGCGCCCCTGCGCTCGCCATGGTCCCCGTACCCGCCGCGCTCACAGCAGTCCGCTCGCCCAGCGGGACCTCGGTTACGGGGCGACGCCAGAACGCACGAGCCCATACGCGGCTCACCGCGTACAGGGTGAGCAGGCTGGTCAGAACGGCACCGGCCATGAGCAGGTACGCGAGTGGCGTGCCGACCTGCGCACCGCCTTGGAGAAGCGCGACCTTGCCGAGAAAACCCGAGAACGGCGGGATACCGGCGAGGTTGATCGCCGGCACGAAGAACAGAATCGCGATCTTCGGTGCGGTGCGCGCCAGGCCACCCAACTCCGCGAGCGACGTCGTGCCGGTACGCCACTCGATGAGCCCGGTGACGAGGAACAGCGACGTCTGCACGACGATGTGGTGAGCCACGTAGAAGATGGCCCCCGACAAGGCCATCTCGTTGTCGACCGCCACACCGAAGATGAGGTAGCCGATGTGGCTGATGAGCGTGAACGACAGCAGACGCTTGATGTCGTCCTGCGCGATCGCGCCGAGGATGCCGAACAGCATCGTGAACAGCGCGCCCCACATGAGCAGCGTGTCGAGAGCGCCGTCGGTGAACAGCAGGGTCTGAGTGCGGATGATCGCGTAGACGCCCACCTTGGTGAGCAGACCGGCGAACACCGCGGTCACCGGCGCCGGGGCGGTCGGGTAGGAGTCGGGCAGCCAGCCCATCATCGGGAAGATCGCGGCCTTGACGGCGAAGCCGAGCATGAGCAACGCGGAGAGGGTCACGGCCGCTGACGAAGGCAGGTCGGGGATGCGGGTGGCCATCTGGGCCAGGTTGACCGTGCCGGTTGCTGTATAGACGAACGCGATCGCCGCGAGAAAGAAGACCGAGCTGAGCAGGTTGACGATGACGTAGTTGACGCCCGCGCGCACCCGCTCCTCCGAGCCACCGAGCGTCAACAGCACGAAGCTCGCGACGAGCAGCATCTCGAAGCCGACGTAGATGTGGAACAGGTCGCCCGAGATGAACGTCGTCGACACCCCGGCAGTTAGCACCATGAGCGTCGGGTGGAAGATCGGCATCGGCGCTTCGCCGTCGGTTTCGTCGTCGCTGGAGCGGCCCTGACCGATCGAATAGGCCATCACGCCGGCGGTGACGATCACCGAGATCAGCACCATTACGGCCGCGAGCCTGTCGACGATGAGCGTCACGCCCATCGGTGCGGGCCATCCGCCTGCCTGCACGACGCGCGGCCCGAGAGTGTCGGCGGCAACGAGCAGACCGATGGAGGCGAGCAGCACCGCGGTGAGCACCACGGTGCTCACGACGCGCTGGAAGCGGTCGCTGCGGCTACCGACCAGAGTCAACCCGGCACCGATGAGGGGCAGGGTGACAGGCAGCGGCACGAGCCACGACCAGTCACCGGACCAGGTCACGGGCGCCGGAGCTTCGACAGCAGCGGTCGCGAGCACGGAGACGAGGCTCATACTTCTCCCTCCGGCGACGCGGCGTACACCGATCCGGTGGGCGTGGAGGCGCGCGCTTCGGCGGCGACCTGGCTCGCGGAGGGGTGGTGACCACCCGGGTCGGGGTCGTCACCCTCGTCAGGAGTGTCCTCGTCGTCGACGAAGTCGGAGTCCGACATGTCGTTCTCGGCAGCCATCTTGACGATACGTGCGTCCTCGTCGTCGTCGACGATGATGTCGGTACTGGTGACCTGCCACCAGCGGTGCGAGAGGGCGAGCACGAATCCGGTGAGCGCCAGCGTGATGACGATCGCGGTGAGCACCATCGCCTGCGGCAACGGATCGCTCATCTGCTCGACCGGCACCGTGCCGATGATCGGAGGTAGCCCGGCCTTGCCACTGGCGACCATGAACAGCAGGTTGACGCCGTTGCTCATGAGCATCACGCCGAGGAACGAGCGGACGATGCCTCGCTCCATGATGAGCACGACGCCGCAGGCCACGAGCACGCCGATGACGACGGCCAGGGTGAGGTTGGAGGTCATCGGTCAGTCGCCTCCCGCATTGACGTGCAGAGGGGCCTCGAGGCCGTAACGCGGTGTGTCCTCGGCCTCTTCGATCTGCCGGTCGAGGGCCGCCCCGAGGCTGCGGAGCACGTCGAGCAACAGCCCGATGACGACGAGGTAGACCCCGACGTCGAAGAGCAGCGAGGTGACGATGTGTACGTCGCCGACGAGCGGCACGGGGATGTCGAAGGTCCAACTCTGCAGAACGTGCCCTCCTACGAGCATCGATGCGACACCGAATCCGGCGGAGAGGAACAGACCCAGCCCGAGCAGTAGACCGGGCATGACGGGAACCGCGGCGCGCAATTCGTCACGACCGCCCGCGAGGTAGCGCACGCAGATCGCCAGGCCCGCCACAAGACCGGCCGCGAAGCCGCCTCCGGGGCCACCGTGACCGGCGAAGAGCAGGTAGATCGACCACAGGATGACCACGTGGAAGATGAGGCGGGCGACGACCTCGAGTAGCACCGAGCGACGATCGGCCTGCAGACTCGACCCCTCGGGCAGCCACGCCTGCTTACCTCCGCGCGGCATCGGCGAGACCTGGCGCTGGGCAGCGGCGCGGCGACGGGCCAGGATCTCGCTGAGCTTGGCTCGGGCGCCTTCGACGTTCTCCTCACGCAGGAAGATGAGGCTCGCGATACCCGTAGCGGCCGCGACCGCCACCGACAGCTCGCCCATCGTGTCCCAGGCCCGGATGTCCACGAGGATGATGTTGACGATGTTGTTGCCGCCACCGAACGTCTTGGCCAGCACGTCCATGCCGTCGGAGGCCGGCGTGTGCATGCGCATGCCGGGCATGAGCAGCGCGAGCGCGGCGAAGATCACGCCGATGACGCCGCCGAGGACGGCGCGGGCCCAGCGAACCGACGGACGGGACTGCGCATCGAACCGGCCGGCGAGTCGACGCAGCACGAGCACGAACACGACGATCGAGACGGTCTCGGCGAGCATCTGCGTGAGCGCCAGGTCGGGACCGCCGTGCAAGAGGAACAGCATCGCGGTGCCGTAGCCCGTCACTCCGACGAGGAAGACCGCCCGCAGACGACGCCGCGACCGCACGGCACCGATGGCGGCCACAATCGTGACGACACCGGTGGCGACTTGGCCGGCATTGTCTGCCAACACGATGTCGGCGCGACCCCACTCCTGCGGGAACAGCACCAGCGTCAGACCGGGCACGAACACGAACACGAGCAGGATGAGCAGCAACGACAGCGGCAGCGAGCCACGCTGCACGAGACCGGTGGATTCGAGCGAGAGCCGGTCGAGCGAGCGCATGACGAACCGATACGTGACGAGCGCCGAGCCGATCTCCGGAACCGCGTTCTGTGCCCGCTCGACCGGGGCCGCGAAGGTCGCGAGGAGGATACCGACGCCCCAGGTGATCAGTGACAGGATCAGCGCCGCCGACACCCCGTGCCACAGACCGAGGTGCACCTGCGCGGGAGCACCGGCGGACGTGTCGGAGTAAGCGCGCAGGTAGGGCTCGAACGCCGCCGACACCGGACCGGCGAGCAGCGTCAGCGCGGCAAGGGTGAGGGGCACGCCGGTCAGCACCGGGCCGGCCGGATGCACCGGAGTGTCGGGCAGTGAGCGCACGTCGCCGAAAGCGCCGATCACGAACCTCACGCTGTACGCGAAGGTGAGCATCGAGCCGAGCACCAGCACCGCGAGCACCCAGGGGCCGTATGCGGTGCCGGTGCCGACGAAGGCGTCGTACGCGGCCTCCTTGCCGACGAAGCCGAGCATCGGAGGCAGTCCGGCCATGCTCATCGCGGCGATGACGGAGGCGATGCCCAGCCCCGGCATCGAACGGCGCAGACCCGAGAGCTTGCGCAGGTCACGGGTGCCTGTGGAATGGTCAATGGCGCCGACGACGAGGAAGAGGCAGGCCTTGTACAACGCGTGGGCCAGCAGCATCGTGACGCCCGCGAGGGCCGCGTCGGCCGTGCCGGTGCCCACGAGGATCACAAGGAAGCCGAGTTGGCTCACCGTGCCGTAGGCGAGAAGCAGCTTGAGGTCGTGTTGGCGCAGCGACCGGTAGGCGCCGATGACCATGGTCGCACCGCCGAGCACCAGCACGATCCAGCGCCATCCGGGCACGTCGGCGAACGTCGGCGCGAACCGGGCGACCAGGTAGATGCCTGCTTTGACCATGGCGGCCGCGTGAAGATACGCGCTCACCGGTGTGGGGGCCGCCATGGCTCCCGGGAGCCAGAAGTGGAACGGGACGAGCGCCGACTTGCTGATCGCGCCGAGGAGCAGGAGCCCGGCCGCGACCGCTGTGATCATCGTGTCGAGCGGGGTGTTCGCCAACATCTCGGAGATGCGGTAGGTGCCCGCCTGCTCCCCGAGCATGACGATTCCGACGAGCATCGCGAGGCCGCCGAACGTGGTGACGACCAGGGCCTGCGTCGCCGCGGCCCTCGACGAGCGGCTCTCCGGTCGGTGACCGATGAGCAGGTACGACAGAACCGTCGTCAGTTCCCAGAAGAGGTAGAGAACGAGGGCGTCGTCGCTGGTGACGAGGCCGAGCATCGCGCCGGCGAATGCCACCAGACACGCCGCGAACCGACCCAGCCCCGGCTCGTCGTCACTGAAATACGCCGAGCAGTAGGCGAGCACGAGAAAACCGACGCCACCGACGACAAGGGTGAGCAGCCACGACAGCGGGTCAAGACGGAAGACCAGCTCCATGCCGATCGTCGGCACCCAGTCGTAGGCCTCGATCGGAGGCGAGGTGCGCGCGGCCACGGTCTGCGTCAGAGCCCACGCGAACGTCGCGGCGGGGGGCACTGAGAGCGCCCAGAACGCTTTGGCGCCGACACGGCGGACGAGCATTGGAGCCAGAAGAGCGGCGATTGCGTGAACCACCAGCAACGCCACCACCAGCGGGCCCCCTTCCTGTAGTCCGCCTCGTGAACAGGCACTGCTCCCGAGATTATCGGCTGTCGGTCGGCCGATGCCACACGGGCTCGCCGAATGGAACGTCAGATGCGCGCCCAGTCGGTCCCTGTGATCTGCACCACTCCGATTCCGGCCGTGGCCGCAGCGACGGTCTCGGTCAGGTCGTCGCGTCGGTCGACTGGGACGGTGATGTGCAAGGTCACGTCCTGGGCGTAGTCCGCTCCCGTCACGCCGTAGCCCGCCGAACGGAGGGTGTTCTCCAGCCGGCCGGACTCGGCCATCGGCACGCGCACGTCGGCCAGTTCGCGCAGCTCGAACGTCACCGTCTCGGCCACCGCCACGGCAGCGACCACCGCATCGGAGTAGGCGCGGACGAGCCCTCCGGTGCCCAGGAGAGTTCCCCCGAACCACCTGGTCACGACGGCGACGACATCGGTCAGGGCCCTGCCCGTGAGCACCTCCAGCATCGGGCTCCCTGCGGTTCCCGAAGGCTCGCCGTCATCGCTGCACCGCGTGGTCGCGCCGTCGGGGCCGAGCACGAAGGCACTGCAGTGGTGTCGCGCGTCCCAGTGCTGGCGTCGGGCCGTCTCGACGACTGCCCGAGCCGCCTCCTCGTCGGCGACGGGCTCGAGCCTCGCGAGAAAGCGCGACCGCTTCGCCTCGATCTCGGCCTCGACGGGAGCCGCGATCGAGGTGTAGGAGGTCACCGTGGCCAATGTCACTCCCCCGCGACGAAGGCCGAGGGGAAGGCCTGCCGGTACGTACGCCATGTCGGGCCACCCGGTATGCCAGTGCCGCCTGCGCCGCTGGGCATCGGGGTCGCGGAGAGCACCGCATCTGCGATCGCGCGGGACGTCACATCGGCTGCCGCCCCGAGGATGTGGTGGAACGCGACGGGGTCGGGCGATGCCCCGCGCGTCGTGCTCAGCCCGAAGAAGGTGTCGCCGTCGAACATCGTATGGACCGGACGGACCGCCCGGGCGAGACCGTCGTGCGCGATGCCGGCGAGTTTGGCGCACTGCGCCTTCGTCAGCGAGGCGTCGGTGGCGATGACGCCGATGGTGGTCGCCATGCCCGGTCGCCCGAGCGGCGTTGCAGGCGATTCGAGTGCAGCACTGCGCGATTCAGCGACCTCATGCTCCAACGGTGGCAGGAGCTGCGGGCCGTCCGCCTCGAGGCGGTCGGTGTCTGCGAACAAGACCCCGTGCTCGTCGACCACCTCACCGAGGGCATTGCACACGACCAGGGCCGCCACGGTCTGCCCCGACGGCAACACAACGCTCGCCGTCCCGACACCCCCCTTGAAACCTCCCGCCTTGGCTCCCGTACCAGCGCCGACGCATCCGCGCGAGGGCGCCTCGTCGCCGGCGGCCGCGCGTGCCGCCTGGTAGGCGAGCCTCCCGAACTCCGCGTCGGGTGTGGCCCAGTAGTCGCCGCCGCGGCCGAGGTCGAAGACGACCGCCGCAGGCACGAGGGGCACGACCTCGCCGGGGCCGCCCATCGGCAGCCCGATGCCGTCGGAGGCGAGCGCCCGCATCACCCCGTCGGCGGCGGTGAGTCCGAATGCGCTGCCGCCGGTGAGACATACGGCGTGTACGCGCTCGACCATGTTGCGGGGGTCCAGCAGGTCGGTCTCTCTGGTACCCGGCCCGCCTCCGCGCACGTCGACGCCGCAGACCATCCCCGTCTCCCCCTCGCCGACCGGCGCGAGCACGACCGTCGTGCCGGTGAGATGCCCGTCGCCAACTCGTTCGTGGTGTCCGACACGGATACCGGCGACGTCGTGGAGGGAGTTCGTCGCTCCTGGAGTGCCAGCCCCCACGCGGGTCGGCTTCGTGTACTCGGCACTCACGACAGCACTCCTCTCGCCAGGTCGGCGGCCTGCACACCACGCAGGGCACCGACCACGGTCGGCACCGACCCGACGAGACGACGCGTGTACGGCTCGACCGGCGCAGTACACACCTGGGTCGCGGGGCCGTCCTCGACGATCCGGCCCTCGTTCATCACGATGACACGATCGCAGAGGTCGTTCACGACGAACAGGTCGTGGCTGACGAAGACGAGCGTGAACCCGCGATCGCGGGCCAGTTCGGTGAACAGGTCGAGGATCTGTGCTCGCACGGTGACGTCGAGTGCGCTGACAGCCTCGTCGGCGAGGAGGATGTCGGGGTCCGGCGCAAGAGCCCGCGCGATCGCGATGCGCTGCCGCTGCCCGCCCGAGAATTCGTGCGGATACCGGGTCGCCACGTCGCGGTCCAGCCCGACGGCCTCCAACAGCTCCCAGACACGCTCACGGTGGGCGCTCTTGTTGCGCGCCCGCAGCGGCTCCGAGACGATCTCAGCCACCCGCATCCGCGGGTCGAGCGAACCGTGGGGATCCTGAAAGACCATCTGGAGGCGGTCGCGCAGAAAGCGCAGCCCCTCCTCACCCCGGCCGGAGACGACCTGGCCGTCGACCTTGACCGTGCCGGCGGTCGGCTGGTCGAGCCCGGCCAGCAACTTGAGCAGAGTCGACTTGCCGCACCCCGACTCCCCCACGATGCCCAGGCGCTGACCGGCCGGCACCGAGAACGAGACTCCGTCGAGAGCCCGCACTGTGGGCGCGGGCTCGAGAAAGCGCCGCCGCGAACGGGTGAAGACCCGCACCAAACCATCGACCTCGATCGCAGGTATAGTCACCTGAGGCGTCGGAGTCAGACCTGAAGTATTGCTTGAGGGTTGCGTGTCTTCGCTGATCACGACAACACGCGACTCTGACGTGGGATCGTCGGCCGGCTCAGCGCTCCCGGACTCCCCGTTGCGTCGGTCGGCCCGCCTCGGACGGTCCCAGGAGCTGGCCGAGACGAGCTCGGCCGTGTACGGATGCTGGGGCGCGGTGAGGATCTGCTCGGCCGTACCCGACTCGACGATCACGCCCTCGCGCATGACGAGGATCCGGTCGCACACCGTGGCTACGACCGCGAGGTCGTGCGAGATGAACAGGATCGACGTGCCGCGCGCGGTGGCACCGGCGACGATGCGGTCGAGCACGGTCGCCTGCACGGTCACGTCCAGGGCCGTGGTCGGTTCGTCGCAGATGAGCAGGTCGGGGTCGTTGGCGAGAGCGATGGCCAGCACCACTCGTTGTCGTTGCCCACCGGAGAGCTGGTGCGGATAGGCCCGGATCGCAGCCGCGGGGTTGGGCAGCTTCACCTCGGTGAGCAGTTCGACGGCTCGCGCGCGGGCCTCGGCTCGTTCGACGTCGCGGTGCACTCGGATCGCCTCGATGATCTGCTCCCCCACCCGCATCGTCGGGTTGAGAGCGGTCATCGGTTCCTGGAAGACCATCGCCATGCGTCGGCCGCGCAGCTCGCGCACCCTCGATTCAGGCGCGCCCAGCAGCTCTTCGCCCCGGCTGAGGATCGACCCCGAAGCCTCGAGCCCCTCCGAGAGCAGCCCCATGATCGACAGCGCGGTCAGCGACTTGCCCGACCCGGATTCGCCGATGAGACCCACCCGTTCGCCGACTCCGATGCGCAGGTCGACGTCGCGCAGCAGGGTGCGACCGGAGGCCGTGTCCACGCGCAGGTCGAGTACCTCCACCGCGGCCTGTTCGCTCACCTCGCCGTGCATGACGAACGCGCCGCCGGGGATCATCGGCTACCTCGCAGACGCGGATCGAAGACGTCGCGTAGACCGTCGCCGAGCAGGTTGAACCCGAGCACCGAGACCGCGATCGCGATGCCCGGCACGATCGCGAGACGCGGTTGGGTGAACAGCAACTCCTGGCTCTCCTGCAGCATGCGGCCCCACGACGGCACGGGCGGAGGCGTGCCGAGCCCGAGAAAGCTGAGGGCGGCTTCGGCAAGTACGGCGAGCGCGAAGGCCACCGACGATTGCACGATGACGATGCCGCGAACACCCGGCCATACGTGGATTCGTGCCGTACTCCACAGGCTGCGCCCCGCGACCCGCGCGGCGAGCACATAGTCGCTGGCCATGACCTGCAAGGCCGTGCTTCGCACGACGCGAGTGAACGACGGGATGCTAGCGATGCCGATGGCGACCATCGCCGTGAGCGTGCTGCCGCCGAACACCGCACCGAGCATGATCGCGAGCAGCAGTGCCGGAAACGCGAGCACGATGTCGGTGACCCGCATGATGAACCGGCCGACCGGCCTCGGGGCCATGGCCGCGAGCATGCCGAGCGGAACCCCGATGAGTGCCGCCACACCGACGGCGACCACGCCGACGAACAGCGTCGTCCGTGCCCCGACCATGATCTGGGAGAACGTGTCTCGCCCGAATTTATCGGTGCCGAACCAATATTGGCCACTGGGATCGTTCAGCCGATCGGCCGGGTGCATGGCGGTTGGCTCGAACGGCGTCCACACGAGCGACGTGACGGCCGCGAGCACGATGAGTCCGACGAGCACCGAGCCGGCCACGAGCGTCGCCGAGACCGGTGCCCGGTTACCGGCCCGCTTGGACGCGGGCGTAGCGACGCTGCTCACGACGACACCCGTATCCGCGGGTCGATGAACCCGTACAACAGATCGACGATCGTGTTGATGAGTAGCACCAGCACCACGAGCACCATCACCACGTCCTGAACCATGAGCAGGTCGCGCTGCCCGACCGCGTCGAGCAACAGTGAGCCGAGACCCGGCAGCACGAACACCCGCTCGATGACGACGGAACCGATGAGCAGCGTCGACAGTTGCAGACCGAGCACTGTCACCACCGGGATGGCGGCGTTGCGGAGGGCGTGCCGCACGACGAGCCGAGGCTTGGTGAGCCCCTTTGCGCGTGCGGTGCGGATGTAGTCCTCGCGCCACACTTCCAAAACGGCGGTGCGCACGTAGCGGGTGAGCACGGCCGCCTGCACGAGACCCAGCGAGAGCGCAGGCAGCGCCAGATGCCGCAGGAAGGCGGCGACATCCCGCTCCGGTGGCACCCACCCTCCGGCCGGGAGCCACCGCAGGTTCACGGCGAACACGGCCACGAGCAGAATGCCGGCGAGGAACGCCGGGATCGCGATGCCCACCTGCGACAGGGCGGAGACGGCGGCGCCGTCGGCGTTGCGGTGCCGGACGGCGGCGATCGTGCCCAGCGGCACGGCGATGCCGAGGGCGATGAGGATGCCTGCGCCGACCAGCCACAACGACACGCCGAGCCGACCCGCGATCTGCGGCCCGATCTCGGCTCCCGAGAGGTAGCTCCGGCCCAGATCGAACGTGACCAGGCCCCGCATCCAGTCGACATACTGCACCGGTAGCGGCCGGTCGAGGCCGTAGCTCGCCCGCAGGGCCGCGACAGACTCCTCGGTGGCGTTGATGCCGAGCGCGACCCGCACCGGGTCACCGGGCAACACCTGCATAAACGCGAACACGACCACCGAGGCGGCGGCAGCACTCACGAGGAGCGTCAGCAGACGGCGAGACACGCCGGCGACAACGGACAAAGCGCAGTACCTCGCGTCCTCGCGCCCTTACGAGCGCGACAGCCCCGTGAGATCGAACGACTCTGAGATGGCGTTGGTCGGCAGCCCCTGGATGTCGGAGTCGGCGACCATGAGGTTCGGCAGCAGGAACAGCCAGTCGGCGGCCGCATCGTCGGCGATGAGCCGCGCCGCGGCCCTCATGTTCGTGATCTCCTCAGCCGGTGTGCCCGCGTCGGCAGCCTTGATGAGCGACTCGAACTGCGGGTTCTTGTACGCGATGTAGTAGCCGGGCCCGAATACGCGGGCCATGTCGCGGGGTTCGACGTGGGCGACGATCGTCGCGTCGAAGTCGTGGCCGTTGAACACCTGGGTCAGCCAGGCGGCCGGAAACTCGAGCTGGTCGAGGGTCACCTTGAAGCCGACGGCCTCGAGGTCGGACTTGACGACCTGCCCGCAAGAGGTCGCGTAGGGCAGGGTGGGAAGCCGCAACCGGATCGCCGGGTTGGGCGTCTTCGCCTCCGCGAGAAGGGCCTTCGCTGCGGCAGGGTCGTGCGGGCGCAGCCCGTTGAGGTCTTCGTACCAGGGGTCGGTCGGCGGGACCATGCTGCCGATGAGCGTGCCCTTGCCCGCCCAGCAGGTGTCGAGCAGCGACTTCTTGTCGATCGCTGCGCGGGCTGCCTGGCGCACGAGCTTGTTCGCGAACGGGCCCTTGGCGTTGTTGAAGCCCAGCAAAACCTCGGCAGTGGTGGTGCCCTCGATGATCTTCATGTCGCCCCGGCCTTGGAACTGCGAGAGCGATTCGGGCGCCTGCACGTTGGTGACGATGTCGATGCCGCCGGTCAACTGCGCGTTGTTGAGCGCTGTCGGGTCTTTGAAGTACTTGAGCGTCACCGTGTCGAAGTGCGGGGCCGTACGCACGAAATTGGGGTTGCGCTTGAGCAGGATCGAGTCGCCGCGGTTCCACGTGTCGAGCATGTAGGGGCCGGTGCCGTTGGTCGCGGTCGCGAGGTCGGCGACTCCGGTGCGGCTGAACATCGCGCCGACGCGCGTGGTCATGCGGAAGAGCCAGTCATTGCTCGGCTCCGTGAGGGTGACCCGCAGGTGGGTCGGCGACACTGCCTCGGCAGTGGCGACCTTGTCCATCGCGGCCTTGACCGAGGTCTTCCAGTCGGACTTCACGCGGTTGATCGAGAACACCGCGTCGTCGGCCGTGAATGCCTCGCCGCTGCTGAATTTCGCGTCGGGCACGAGCGTGAAGTCGTAGGTCTTGCGATCGGGCGAGACCTCCCAACTGCTGGCCAGAGCAGGCACGATCTTGCCCTGCGGGTCGAGTTCGACCAGACCCTCGTAGACATTGGTGAGAAGCGCCTGCGGGATCGCAGCGCCGTCGACCGTCGTGAAGTCGAGACTGGCCGGCTCGGCGGTCATACCGACGACAAGGCCCTTGTCGGCTGCAGCGCCACCGGTGGCCGAGGGATCGGAGCCTCCACCGCTACATGCGGAGAGGGTCAGGGCTGCGGCAGCAGTGAAAGCGAGAGTCCGCGCGACCGTGCTGTTCATATGTCCTCCTGCAGACGGGCACCGACCGTGCCTCGCGTTGGGCATGTGCAGTTCTCCGACGGGCGCGGATCGCCCGGACCCTCGGAAACCCTACCCTCTGCCGCCGAAGATGAACGTTTCCCGTCCATTGCGTTCCATTTCCCGATCAAAACGGTTGTTCACCGGCGAATGTGCCGACTCACGCCAGCAACTGGGATAGCGCGTGGATGGTGAAGCCGGCGAGACCGCCGACGATCGTGCCGTTGATGCGGATGTACTGGAGGTCCTTACCTACGTGCAGTTCGATACGCCGCGACGCGTCTTTGCCGTCCCACGAATGGATCACCTGCGATATGACGGTCGCGATGTCGCGCCCGAACGTCGTCACGAGCACCTCCACCGCCGCGCCGAGCCGGTCGGTGACGATCTCGCGCAGCGCTTCGTCGCGCACGAGCCTGTCGCCGAGGCCGCGCAGTTCGCGCACGATGCGCTGCTGCACGTGCCCGTCGGGGTCGTCGAGCGAGCGCTGCAGAATGCGCACGAGGGCCTCCCACAGACGCACGACGGTCTCGGCGGTCTGGGGGTGGGTGAGCAGCCGCACCTTGAGGGCCTCGGCGCGCTCCATCATCGCCGGGTCCTCTTGCAGGTCGGTGGCCAGGTCGTTCAGCAGGTCGTCCAGCGCCTTGCGCACGCGGTGCCCGGGGTCGTCGCGGATCTCGCGCACCCAGCGCACGCATTCGGTATGCACCCGGTCTGTGACCAGGCCGTTGATCCAGAGCGGGGTCCACGTCGGGGCACGGTCGGCGAGCAACATCTGGAACTGCTCGGGGTTGTCGAGGAGCCAGTTGAGGGCCTCGTCCACCACGAGGTCGACGAGTTGCGTGTGGATGCCGTCGCGCACGACCTCCGAGAGCAGCGACCCCGCGAGGTGGCTCATCGGCTCCGTTTCGAGCTTGGGGATGAGCGCCTGGGTGACGATCTGGCGCACCTCGTCCTCCGAGACGCTGCCCAACGCCCGGGAGGCGATGGGCGCGGCCCTGGTGACAACGGTCTCCGCGTTGCCGGGCTCGCCCAGCCACTCCCCTGCGCGTTCGGCGATGCCCATGGTGCGCACCCGTTCGCGCATCGCGTCGGCGGTGAGGAAATAGCCAAGGAAGAAGTCTTCGAGGCTGCCCGCGAACATGTCTTTCTTGCGCGGAATGAGGGCAGTGTGCGGAATCGGGATGCCCAGCGGGTGGCGGAAGATCGCCGTGACCGCGAACCAGTCTGCGAGCGCGCCGACCATGGCCGCCTCGGCCGTCGCGTTGACGTAGCCCCAGACTCCGTCGCGGTGCAGCGTGAGGATGTAGACGATGGCGGCGACCACGAGCAGCGATGTCGCCACGAGCCGCATGCGCCGCAGCGCCTTGGCGCGTTCGGCGTCACCGGCCGCGAGTTCGGCGGCGATGTCGCCTGCGACCGAATGCTCGCCCGCATCGGCGCTCGCAGTGTCGGCAGTCGGCAGGGCGGTCTGCGTCGCCGGATCGGTTGGAGCCATGAGACGAATTCTCGCCCGAGCCGCACATGTGGGCGAACCCGACCGCATGACAGGACGCGATCGTGTCTCTCGTGGGCGCTGCCCTTGGGTACCTGACGAGGACGTGTCATCGTGGAGTCATGGCGGATCGGAGGGGCGGCGGTAAGCGCACGCCGGCGCGACCTCCGCACCGGGCAGGGCGATTCCAGGCGTATCGCGCCGACATCGCGAAGGCCTGGGCGCGCATCGTCGATGTGCCACGCATCCGTCAAGACATCCGCTCGGTGCGACGCACGCTGCCCGACCGGTGGCGCTCGACCTGGCAACGACTCGCGCCCGATTCCAGCAAGATCCTGCGGCTCACCGCTGCGGCCGTGATCGCCTACGTCATCGTCGGCCTCGTCTTTCCCGGCCTGCGCGACCTCACCGGGCCTCTCACGGCGCTCCTCGTCGTGCAGGCATCGCTCGTGCAGACGTTCAGCAACGGCCTCGGCCGTATCGCGGCGGTGCTGACGGGCGTACTCATCGCGACTATCCTGGCCAGCGTCACCGGACTCACGTGGTGGAGCCTCGGCCTGGCCATCGGGTCGGCGCTCGCGCTCGCCCACCTGATGAACCTCGGCGACCACGTGCTCGAGACCCCGATCAGCGCGATGCTCATCCTCGGCGTCAGCTCGCCCGAGACCGCAGCGGAGACGCGGGTGGCGATGACCCTCATCGGCGCCGCCGTGGGCGTCGGTTTCACGTTACTGTTGCCGCCGCCGGTTCTGACGGCCGGTGTGCCCGAGGCGGTTCGCGACGTCTCCGATCGCTCGGCCGAAGCAGTGCGTCGTGTGGCCTCCGAACTACCGGCCGGAGCGACGCCCGGCCGCTTCGACGTGTGGATCCGTGGGGTCCACCGCGCGCTGCCCCTCGTGGCGAGCGCGGACGCGCTCATCACCGACGCCGAGAACCGCAGGCGCTTCAACCCGCGGGCCATCGGGCGTGACGAACCGATCCCGGTGCTCCGCGCAGGTTTGGCGTCGCTCGATCGCATCATCCTGGCGCTGCGACACACGCTGATGTCGCTGCAGGCCCGCTATCCGGTCGATGATGCCCGCGGCAAACCCGACGATGGGCTGCTGGGCGTTCTCGCGGTGGTGTTCACGGGCATCGCCGACGCGATCGACTCTTACGGTCGGTTCGTGTGGGCCGACGCGAGCGGCAGGGCACAGGAGGCGGCGGAAGCCGAAGCTGCCTGCGAATTGCACGTCGAGGAGACCCGGGCGATGCTCACCGAACTCGCCCTAGCCGCGCCCGATGCTGCCTCACGGTGGCTCGTCGACCCGACGGTGCTCTCCGGGCTCGAGTCGGTGCTCACCGAGATGAGTTCGGAGCGGCGCAACCGGCGTCTGGCCGACTGGCAGGCGCGGCAGGCCGCGGCGGGCGTCTTCTCGCCTCCGCTCGTGCTCGACCGGCCGTGGCTCACGCGCGCCCGCACCCGACGACTCGGCGCCGACGCCCCTGCGGGGCGCACGACCGCGAGCGGTCGGCCAGGCTCCGAACAGATCGGCCCGCCGACGCTGTCGATCTCGTATCGCGAAGGGCTCGCGGCGCCCGCGCCAGCCAAGGACCCGCCTCCGAAACGCACACCTGGCTCGTCGGACAAGCCGTGATCCTCCGACGAACGCCGCCGCTGCTCGGCGTGAGCACGCGAAAGGCGGGTGACCCTGTTCGGGGCCACCCGCCTTCTCACGCGTGTCGCATCACTTGGCGGCGAGCATCGGCATCCAGCGCTTGTACTCGGCCGAGGCCTTCGGACTGTTGGTGAACAGGTCGGAGCGGATGTACGAGGCGGACTCCTGGAAGTAGCTCTCGTACCCGATCCACTGCTGGTTCTTCTTCAGCCAGTCGTAGACGAAGTTGATGTACATCGGGTTGTCGCCGCCGCTGGCGCTGTTGGCGGGCGCGACGCCCCACTCCGGCAGGACGAACTTCTTGCCGCGCGACTTGGCGAAGTCGAGCCAGAAGTTCCAGCCGTACTCGCTGTCACGGTGGCGGGCGATGTTGGCCTCGCTCGTGTAACCGGGCCACCAGTCGTAGGCGTCCATGCCGATGAAGTCGACGTACTCGTCACCGGGGTAGAACATGCGGGCGTCCTTGGTGCCGGTCTGGCCGGGGCCCTCGTTGACGACCCACGCGATGCGCAGCTTCGGTCCGCCCTTGCGGATCGAGTTCACGGCCTGGCGGTAGGCCTGCTTCCACTGCTCCGCCTGGTTCGGGAAGGCGGCGTGCTTCCAGCCCGGCAGGTTCATCTCCCAGCCGAGGCGGATGTACGCGTCGGGGTACTTCGCGGCCACGGTGCGGGCGAACCGCTCCCACTGCGCGTTGTAGCCACCGGAGGCGGCGGTGCCGATGTTGCCGTCGTCCGGCCACAGCGGCACACCCACGTCGAGGGTGCCCTGGAAGTCGGCCGGGATCCGCTGGCCGTCCATGTACCAGGCGCCGTGCATCGAGTTCCAGTTGGCGCGCGACGGGAACACCGTGAGCACGTCGGCCTTGCGGCCGCGCTGACGCTCGAACTCCGTGGCCACCGACGCCTTGTGCATCGGGAACATGCCGGAGTCGAAGATCAGGCCGCTCGGGCGGCTCGTCGTCGACGCGACCGGAGGCTTGGGAGCCGTGGTCGGCGTCTGGGTAGGCGTGGGCGTCTGTGTCGGTGTGGGCTTCGGAGTGGGGGTCACCGTCGGGGTCTTCGTGGGAGCCGGAGTGGGCTGCGGGGCAAGCGCGCTCCCGTCGGCCTTGGCGACCGAGATCGCCGATATGGCGGCCAGGTCGACCTTGTTGTTGACGCTAACGTCCAGACGTCCGTCACGCACGTCGACGCGGAATGTGCGGTCGTAGGCATTGTTCTTGCCAGCCGCGGCGTACACGTCGACATCGCTGAGCCGGGTCGCCCCTTCGGAGACGACATCGAAGACGCGCGCGCCCGCCTTGTCCCAGAAGCCCTCGCGCATCTTCAGGGTCACGTCGTACGTGCCGTTGGCGATGGGCTGCGACCACGACGTGAAGCGGATGTACTCGGGGCGGTAGAGCACGTCGTCGTTGGTGCCTGCGATGTCGACCGAGGCCGGGATGAGGTCGACGAGGTTGCCGCCGGTGAACCCGGAACGCGCGGCCCAGGTGTTGCCCGCGGAGTCCTTGACCGCGTAGGGGTACATCGTCATGCGGGTGACGACGTTCGTCGACGGCGCAGGCGCCGGTGCGGGGTTCGGGGCCGGGGCATTCGTACCGGCCGCCGGCACCACCTGGATCGCGGAGACGAGGGCCGTGTCCCGGCTGGCCGAGAAGCCGAGGTCGAGGCGACCGTCGGTGACATCGACGCGGAAGGTGCGGTCGTACGCGGTGTCCTTGCCGACGGCGGCGAAGATGTCGACGTTCGTCAGCTTCTTCTGACCTTCGGCCGAGACGTCGAAAACGCGCTGGCCGGCCTTGCTCCACCAGGCCTCGCGCATCTTGAGCGTGACGTCGTAGGAGCCGTTGGTCACGGGGGTGCTCCACGCGCTCATGCGCACGGTCTCGCCGCGGTAGAGCGCGTCGTCGGTGGTGCCTTTGATGTCGTACGAGCCCCAGTAGGAGGTGTGCGAGTCGCCCTTGTCGAACCCGAAACGTGCGTCCCAGGTACGGCCGGCCGAGTCCTTGACCGGCTGGGAGGTCACGTTCATTCGAATGGTCGAGGGGGTCGCCGCCGCCGAGCTGTCGGCGAGGGTCACGAGGGTGGGGATGCCGATCGCGATGCTGACGATGCCTGCGATGCTCGCCGTACGAACGCGGCGAGCGGGGCGCATCTCGGTGAGGGTGGAGGAAGGGCGGGGCGATGCAAATGGCATTGAGTTGGCCTTCGGGGAGGGTGGCTAAGACGCACCTCTCATCGCTCGCCCGCCCGCGCTTCTGAACCATTCCGTAACAGTCGCGTACGAATTCCTCGGCCGGAATACGGGCCCGGTGATCGTCACAACTACGTGCGGGTAGCGGTGGACGTCCAAGTCGGCTCGACCGAACACAATGCCGCATTCCCCTGCGGCGCAGGAGATATCGCGCGCAACTCGCCCGTGTCTGGATCGTTTCCGATCCGTGATCGCCGCGTCAGCGGTCGGTCGGCCATGTTTGCGAAATCACCGGGAAATCACCCTGTCGCCGTCCACGATGTGGACGGCGACAGGGGTCGCGTCACGAGACGGAGAAATCCGACTCCAGCAATTCATCGATCGGCGACAACGCCGTGTCCCAGCCGTAGATGTCGAGCATCGCGCTCACCGACTCCTTCGGCAGCACGACCGGCCCCTCGTCGAGCTCGGCCCGGATCGCGTCGCAGAACGCCACCGCGTCCTCCTCCGTCTGGCGGATGACCCCGTCGGGCAACCCGTCGAGCCCGGAGGCGCCCACGCGCGTCGACACCGACGGCAGACCGTGCGCCACGTACTCCAGCAGCTTGATCCGCGAGCCGCCGCCCTCGAGCAGCGGCGCCACCCCGAGCCGGGCGCCTTCGAGAAGCGGGCGCATGCTCGGCACGTTCGCCATCACACGGGCCCCGGGCGCCGATTCGACGAGCTTCACGAATTCGGGCGACGGGTTACGGCCGGCCACCGTCAGCACCAGGCCGGGACGCTCGCGCACGAGATCGGCCCAGGCCTGCGAGGCGAGCAGCCACGAGATGCCGTTGACGTTCGGCCGCCAGTCGAGCGCTCCCGTGAACAGCAGTTCGTCGGCGTTGACGCCGCCCTCGGCCGCGAGCTGTTCGCGGCCAGACCCTTCGGGAGGGGTGACGCCGTTGCGGGC
The DNA here is from genome assembly GCA_030538115.1 of Dermatophilus congolensis. Lineage (GTDB taxonomy): Bacteria > Actinomycetota > Actinomycetes > Actinomycetales > Dermatophilaceae > Dermatophilus > Dermatophilus congolensis_B. The sequence goes on from JAUNUP010000001.1 coordinate 168,493, forward strand.
CACGACCACGGCCGGCGTGCCGTCGCGTCGGGCCTGCTCGGCATCGTGTTCGGTGCACACGATCATCGGGTAACGCGATCCGACCGTGCGCTCGAGCCGACGCAAGAGTCGCGCCTCCAGCTCGGCCGCAGCCTTCATCGCGCCCTTCTCGGCCTGCGCGCGCTGGGCCATGAGGTCGGATTCGATGTTGTGCGTGCTCAGCATCACCGGCAGACCGTCGGGCAGCACATCGGCCACACCGAACGCACACGTGTGGTCGACGACGGCAGCCCTGAACGGCCCGTACTCGTCCAGAGCCTTGTGCGTGCCATCGAGCACCGCGGAGCCGCACGTGCGCGGCGCACCGATGCTGCGGTAGGTGAGCAGGCTCGCCACATCGGCGACGCTGCCCTTGGCCTTCGCCGCGAGCGCACCGAACCTGCCGTCGGCGGCCGGCTCCTGCGAAGTGTCGTCGCCGGCGTGGATGAGATCGACCGTCAGCTCACCGGATTCCGCTCGCGTGACGCGTCGGACGCCGTCGGGAGCCACGAGGATCACCTCGCCGCGAGCGGCGAACCAGCTCACCATCGCCAAAGTCCGCAGCATTCCACCGGAGGTCGGGGGGATGCCGAACTCCTTGGTGACGAACAAGAACGGACGCTGCGCGTCTCCGGCGGCCTCACCCTCGGGCGAGGTCTGCACGAAACGGCTGCGAGCGACCTCCTCGCCGCCTACGGTCGCGGTGCCGGAGGCGATGCCCTTGGCGTACGCGACGTACTGCCGCGTCAGATCGGGGTTGCGGCGCATGTACTCACGTCCGGCGCGCAACGCGTACCCGCCCAGCATGGCCCCGCGCATCACGGTCGCGCTGACCGGGGCGTGGTACCGCTCGACGTAGTTCGCGAACGACGCTCCGCGCAGACGCAGCATCTCGCTGCTCGGCGCGCCGGAACTGCCGGCGCCGTGGCGTACGACCACGTCGCTGCGCAGCACCTCGCGCAGCCCTGCCTCACGTGCGCGACGACCGAACGACATGTCTTCGGAGTAGACGTAGAAGGCCTCGTCGAAGCCTCCGAGACGCTTGAACTGCGCCGTGCGCACGGCCATGCAGGCACCGGTCGTCCATTCGACGTCGAGCTGCTCGCCCGACGCGGGCTTGGCGTAGATACCGGCCTTGGGCCACTTCTTGTGCAATCCCACCGCGTAGGCGAGAGCGCGGGGAACGGTGGGCTCCCAGCCTCCGACACCGATCTCGACCTCGCCGGCCTTGCCCGTCATCGTCGCGGCGTGCGCAGCAGCGAGCCAGTCGCCGGCCAGGCCGTCGACGAGGCGCTGCAGATCGTCCAGCGTGGGCCGGCAATCGGGGTTGACGAAGACGACGAACGGCTCCGAGCTGCTGAACGCCCCCGTGTTGGCCGCGCGGGCGAACCCGACTCCCCCGCCGTCGAGATACCTCACGTTCGGGTGGTCCTTCGACCATTCAGCCAGCCCGTCGGCGCCACGCGCATTGTCGACCACCACGATGGGCAGCGTCTCGGGCCAGGAGGCGACGAGCGCCTCGACGTGCGGCCGGCTCTTGTAGGTGACCAGGACGACCTCGAACGTGTTCTGGCCGGCCGTCACGCGGCCTGCCTCTGATGCGGTGTCGATCTGCCCAGTCCTACCTGTACTCGTGCCTGTATTCGTGTGCTCGTTTATGGTCGTCGCCCGTCCTTGCGACGCGCTCTCCGCCGTGCCGACGGACATACGCTCCGACATCTTCCCCCCTCGTTCTACCGCGCATGGACGGCCCCCCGCACGGTGTCGGCCCCGCCCTCCCCCTGGCCGGCCTCGGCCGGGGCGGGTCGTTCGAGTCGATACATCACGTTCGACTGTACCGACCGGCCGGTGTGGGTGTGCCCCTCCCGAACACTCCTTCGAGCACGTAACACGCCCGACCGGCCTCGTCGCGCAACGACCGCGCAAGCCGGTCCGGCACGTGGGACAACGATGTTCGGACTTCAGTCACGTGCGGAGTGCGATTCGGGCACGCCCCGGCAACGCCGCGCGCGAGATCTCACACCGCGCTCGGATCGCGTGAAGCACCAACAGAATTCGCTCACCTGCAGTTTCGTGCTCATGCAACTCGGGCGCCATCGACGCCAGCGGCATGAACTCTGTCTTCTGTTGGCCAACTGTTACTCAACTGTCACGACCTCGTACCGCCCACTCGTGCTTCTGTCGGAGTCGGGGGCTAGACTGGCTCCGTCGTCCAAGTCGTATGACTCGGATGCATTCGGATGTCTGGTGGAATGACATGGCGAACGCGGCCTCGGGGTTTGACTCGGGCAGCGATTCGATTCATGTGGGGAGATCGGTCCACCGCTCGTGAGTGCGCTGCGAAGGTGCAGCTCACGACGTGGTTTCGGGGACCGGGCCGTGGGGGCCTGGTGGAATCGATCCGGGCATTCGGTGTTTCCGCGGGCGACGGGGGTGCCGCAAACGCGGCAACACATTGGGGAGGTTTGACATTGTCCATTCACGAACGTGAGTCCGCGCGCGTCCGCCGCCGCGCGCACGCGGCCGGGGGCGGCCGCGTGGCGACGCGAACTCTCGACGATGTCGTGTCCGCACAGGCCACGACTCTTGATCACACCGAAGAGGTCATCGACGGCAGCGCCGCTCGCGGCAACTGGTCGAAGCAGTACGGCATGCGCATCGTCGCACTCGACTTCTTCTCCGCGGTCGTCGCGGTGCTGTTCGCGCTGCGCCTCGGCCCGACTCCTGCCGAGATTCCCGGCGGCTACACCATGGCCAGCATGGCCATCCCGTTCGTCTGGCTGCTCACGCTCGCTCTGGTGCGCGCCTACGAACGTCGCTACCTAGGCGTCTCTGACGAGGAGTACCAGGCGGTCGGGCGGGCCGTGGTCGGTCTGCTCGGTCTGCTCGCGGTTGCCGGCCTGTTCACCAAGGTGCAGTGGAGCCGCGTCTACGTCATCACACTCATCGTCACGCTGTTGGTCCTCGGCCTCCTCGTCCGGCGCGGTATGCGGTGGTGGCTGCACAGCCGTCGCCGCCAGGGCAAGCTCATGCAGCGCACCGTCGTCGTCGGCCGCGCCGACGCCGCCGCCGAGCTGATCCGCAGCATCAAGAGCTCGCCCGACCAGGGTCTCGACGTGGTCGCCGTGTGTACCTCGGGCATGGATTCGTCGTGGAACGCGACGTCGTCCATCGAGGGCGTGCCGGTCATCGGCACTCCTGACCAGGCCATCGCCGCCGTCGATCTCGTCGACGCGGAGGTCGTGGCGGTCACCTCGCACCCCGAGCTCGCGGGCAAGGGCCTGCGTCGCCTCACGTGGGCGCTGGAGGAGCGCGAGGTCGAACTCGTCGTCTCCACCGGTCTGCTCGACGTGGCGGGACCGCGCCTGTCGATCCGTCAGTCGACCGACATGTCGCTGCTGCACATCGAGCGTCCTGCAGCGGGTCTGCAGTCGCGGATCATGAAGAGCATCATGGACCGTTCGATCGCGTTCATGCTGATCCTGCTGCTCTCGCCGGTGCTCATCGGTGTCGCCCTGGCGATCAAGATCATGTCGCCCAACGGCCCCGTCATCTTCCGCCAGAAGCGGGTCGGTGTGCGCGGTGAGTTGTTCACGATCTACAAGTTCCGCTCGATGGTTCCCGACGCCGAGAAGCGCCTGGCCGACCTGCTCAAGCACAACGAGGGCAACGCGGTCCAGTTCAAGATGAAGAAGGACCCGCGCATCATCCCGGGTATCGGCAACTTCATCCGCAAGTACTCGGTCGACGAGCTGCCGCAGTTGTTCAACGTGCTGTTCGGCACGATGTCGCTGGTGGGCCCGCGCCCGCAGAGCCAGGCCGAGGTCGACCAGTACGAGCCCGACGCGATGCGCCGCCTGCACGTCCTGCCGGGCATGACGGGTCTGTGGCAGATCAGCGGACGTAGCGACCTCGACTGGGAGCAGTCGATCCGTCTCGACCTGCGCTATGTCGACAACTGGTCGCCGATCGTGGACCTGCAGATCCTGTTCCGCACGTTCAAGGCGGTCTTCGCCGGAGCAGGCGCCTACTGACGTAAGGCGTCCAACCTCCCGGCACCACCCAAGTGAGGGGGCGGGCTTCCAACCGGAAGCCCGCCCCTGACTTGTTGCCCCGCCATCCCTCCCCGACCCGTGGCACCGTAGCGAGACCGAGACGGCGGCGTGACCTGGTCCCCGTCCCGTGGCACCGTAGCTGGAAGGTGGCGTGAGCCGCTGACTCCCGCCCCCGCTTCCCGTCCCGTGGCACCGTCGTTGGAAGGCGGCGTGGGGCACTGACATGTGCCACGGGACACCACCCGGCGAGAGCGCCACAGGCCGCGAACTCGAGCGCAACGAAAGATGAAGGGCGGTCCTCCACCCGACACCGGTGAGGGACCGCCCTTCTGACGCCGATCAGTATCAGCTGCAGCCGCTTGTGCTTCCGCAGCCTTCGCAGACGTAGCAGCTTCCGGCCGGGCGCATCTTCGTGCCGCAGGTGAGGCACATCGGGGCGTCGGCGGCCTTGCCCTGCAGACGGTCCATCAGCTCGGCAGAGCTGTGCACCTCGGACGAGACCGAACGGGCACCCACAGCCGGAGCGGTGGGGCTCTGCGGCGACGTGGTGGCGTCGGCGGCAGCCGCGGCAGCGGACGAGTCTCCACGCGGCTTCTTGTCGGCCGCTGCGGACTGGGAGTAGTTCTCGATCTGCTCCGCGTCGTCACCCTGCTCCTCGACGGGCGCGTACGAACCCGTCTCGAGCTGGCGGGCCCGCTCCTCGGCCGAGTGGATGCCGAGGGCCGAGCGGGTGTCGAAGTCGAGGTAGTCGAGCGCCAGGCGGCGGGCGACGTAGTCCATGATCGACTGGGCCATCCGCACGTCGGGGTCGTCGGTGAGGCCGGCGGGCTCGAAGCGCAGGTTCGAGAACTTCTCGACGTACGTGTCGAGCGGCACCCCGTACTGCAGGCCGATGGAAACGGCGATCGAGAACGCGTCCATCACACCGGCCAGGGTCGAGCCCTGCTTGCCGAACTTGAGGAACAGCTCGCCCATGCGGCCGTCGTCGTACGTGGAGGCCGTGAGGTAGCCCTCCGCGCCTCCAACGGCGAACGATGTGGTCGTCGAGGGACGGCGCTTCGGCAGGCGGGTGCGCTTGGGCCGGTACTCGATGACCTTCTCGACCTTCGGCTCGCTCGCGGACGCATCGGACTTGTTGTCGTTCGATGCGCGCTCGGAGAGAGGCTGGCCAACCTTGCAGTTGTCGCGGTACACCGCGAGAGCCTTGAGGCCCATCTCCCAGCCGGCCATGTAGACATCCGCGATGTCTTCGACCGTGGCGGTCTCGGGCAGGTTGACGGTCTTGCTGATGGCGCCCGACAGGAACGGCTGGCAGACCGCCATCATGCGCACGTGACCCATCGGCGGGATCGCGCGGGCGCCCATTGCGCAGTCGAAGACCTCGTAGTGCTCGCGACCAAGACCAGGGGCGTCGATGACGTGGCCGTGTTCGGCGATGTACTCGACAATCGCCTCGATCTGCTCCTCCGCGTACCCGAGCTTCTTGAGGGCGCGGGGAACGGTGAGGTTGACGATCTGCATCGAGCCGCCACCGACGAGCTTCTTGAACTTGACCAGCGAGAAGTCGGGCTCGATGCCCGTGGTGTCGCAGTCCATCATGAAGCCGATGGTGCCGGTGGGCGCGAGCACGGAGGCCTGCGCGTTGCGGAAGCCGTTCTCGGCGCCGATCGAGACGACGTCGGCCCACGCCTGGGTGGCGACCTCGTGGATCGAGGCGGCCATCGGCTCCGGTGTCATCAGGGCGGCGTCGGCCTCCTGGTGCTTACGCATGACCCGCTGGTGCGGCTCGGCGTTGCGGGCATAGCCGTTGTACGGGCCGACGACACCGGCCAACTCGGCCGAGCGGCGGTACGCGGCGCCGGTGAGCAGCGACGTGATCGCACCAGCGATGGCGCGGCCACCCTCGGAGTCGTAGCCGTGGCCGGTCGCCATGAGCAGCGCACCGAGGTTGGCGTAGCCGATGCCGAGCTGACGGAAGTTGCGCGTCGTCTCGCCGATGGGCTCGGTCGGGAAATCGGCGAAACAGATCGAGATGTCCATCGCCGTGATGACGAGCTCGACGACCTTCGCGAAGGTCTGGGCGTCGAACGTGTCGTCGTCGCGCAGGAACTTGAGCAGGTTGAGCGAGGCGAGGTTGCACGAGCTGTTGTCGAGCGACATGTACTCCGAGCACGGGTTCGAAGCTGTGATGCGCCCCGACTCGGGGGTGGTGTGCCACGAGTTGATCGTGTCGTCGTACTGCAGCCCCGGGTCGGCGCACTCCCACGCCGCCTTGGCGATCTTATTGAACAGGCCGCGGGCGTCGACGTGGTCGATGACCTCGCCGGTGAGGCGGGCCTTGAGGCCGTAGTCGGCGCCGGCCTTGACGGCCTTCATGAACGCGTCGTCGACGCGCACGGAGTTGTTGGCGTTTTGGTACTGCACCGAGACGATGTCGTGGCCGCCCAGGTCCATGTCGAAGCCGGCGTCGCGCAGGGCGCGGATCTTGTTCTCTTCCGCGGCCTTGGTGAGCACGAATTCTTCGATATCGGGGTGGTCGACGTCGAGCACGACCATCTTGGCGGCGCGACGGGTGGCGCCACCCGACTTGATGGTGCCGGCGGAGGCATCGGCGCCGCGCATGAAGCTGACCGGGCCGGAGGCGGTGCCGCCAGACGAGAGCAGCTCCTTGCTGGAGCGGATGCGCGAGAGGTTGAGGCCGGCTCCGGAGCCGCCCTTGAAGATGAAGCCCTCTTCCTTGTACCAGTTGAGGATCGACTCCATCGAGTCGTCGACCGACAGGATGAAGCAGGCGCTGACCTGCTGTGGGCTGGGTGTGCCGACGTTGAACCACACCGGCGAGTTGAAGCTGAAGATCTGGTGCACGAGAGCGTAGGTGAGCTCGTGCTCGAAGATCATCGCGTCGTCGTCGTTGGCGAAGTAGCCGTGCTTCTTACCGGCCGAGACGTACGTGAGCACGACGCGGTCGATGAGGGTCTTCAGCGACGACTCGCGGCTGTCGGTGCCGAGCGCGCCGCGGAAGTACTTGGTGGTCACGATCGTCGAAGCGTTCACCGACCAGAAGTCGGGAAACTCGACGCCGCGCTGCTCGAAGATCGTCTCCCCCGTCTTCCAGTTCGTCTGGACGACATCGCGCTTCTCCCAGGTCACCTCGTCGTACGGGTGTACGCCTTCGGTTGTGAAGATGCGCTCGACCTTGACACCACCATGTTCGCTGCGGCCGTGACCGGCCTTGGTCTCGGTGGTCTCGCTCATGTCGTTCCTCTCAATTCGGCTCCGACGTCGGTGGGGACGGCGGTGGAGTGTTCACGTGCGGCGCGCGGTGACGCACACGTGTGGAGTTCGTGTCGTGCTGTTGCTGTGCAGGTCGCTGGGGTCCGCCCCATGTTGTTGAACGCACCCGTTCCCTCGGGTACTCCGGTCTGACTAGCCGGGCGGCGCCGGCCGGCTCGTCTCTCCCCCTTCGCCGGTCTCTGTGGACGACTCGGCAGCCCCGACCGCGCGGAGGTGGGCGATGGCTGCCTCGAAGTCGGCCAGACCACTGAAGCCCTGGTACACGCTCGCGAAGCGCAGGTACGCCACGACGTCGAGGCGCTGCAGTGGTTCGAGGATCGCGAGACCGACCTCGTGGGCGTCGATCTCGGCGACGCCCATGGCTCGAACCCGCTCCTCGACCTGCTGCGCCAGCAACGCGAGGTCGTCGTCGGTGACGGGCCGACCTTGGCAGGCCTTGCGGACACCGGTGACGATTTTCGCGCGGCTGAACGGTTCACTGGCGCCCGAACGTTTGAGCACCGACAGGGCCGCGGTCTCCGTGGTGGTGAACCGGCGGCTGCAGGCGGGACACTGTCGACGCCTGCGGATGGTCGAACCGTCATCGGCCGTACGGCTGTCGATGACCCGGCTGTCGTTGTGGCGGCAGAACGGACAGTGCACCGGTACGGCCTCCTCTCGGTTCGCTGGCGATCTCCCCTTGCCAGACCGGCACTTGGGGAAATCTTGGGGATCTTCTGGGGATCACTTGTCGAAACCCGGAAGCGACCTGGGGACTACATGTGGACGAATGACATGCACGTAATCACAAGATCTTGGGAATCGTAGGTCCGCAGCCCGCACGAAACAAGCGCATCCGTCGCGCCGGGCGCGGCGTTCGCGCGCGGCCTGGATACATCGACACGAAACTCCCAGGTCACGGGAGGTCGAGCGCCACCCCTCGCCCCAGGGGGCGGCGTGTCGCGGCGAAGAAGACGGTGGTCGAGCGGTGAGGCCCGGACCGTTCATTCACCTCGGACGTCGGTGAAAATGAACCGGACGCGGCGCCTGGATGAACAGGCGGGAGTCAGAGTTTGGGGATGCGCAACGCCTGACCGGCCTGGACCGACGTTCCCCCGAGGTCATTGAACACGCGGATGGCCATGACGGCGTCGTCCAGTGGCATGCCCGGCAGTTCGCGCGACGCGACGTCGATGAGAGTCTGCCCCTGACCCACCACGGCCGTACGCGCCGACTCAACCTCGCCGGGAGCGCCGACGCGGGCAGCGACCATGAGCGCGAGCAGAGCCACGAGAAACGCCACGACGAAGGTGCGTACGAGCCGCCCCCGCCGCGTCAGAACGAGCTGCGTGGAGCGCGGGCGCCTCGCCTCCGAGGCATGGCGCACAGGGAGCGGGATGACCTCGGCCAGCGGCGCGTCAACGGACGGCACGGTGGCACACGACCCCTCGAGCGCACCCCACACAGGCACCCCCGGCATGCCGATCGCCCCGTAGGCCCCCGCCGCGGCTTCGGATCGCACCATGACCATCAACTCCTCTGGCGACGCGCACGTGCCACGCGCGCCACCCCATCTCGATTCGACTCGACACGAAAGAATGTCGATCTGCGAACTCATGTTCGACATACTCGAACCTGCGTACGATCGAACAGTAGTACGATCATCGCGTGAAGGGAAGTGATCGGCGAATCTTTTCGCCATCGCTTCGCGGTCGCGCTTCACGTCGAACACCATCTCGACACCTCCCCGGCCGTGACCTAAAACTCGTTGACATTTCTCGAACAATTGTTTGAGGAGCACGCCGTCCGGCACTAGACTCCTCGTACGAAAGGCACTCAATCAGTCGCCACCGACAGAGTCGGGCGGCCCGATACACGGCCGGCCCGGTACTCACGCAGGGCCTGCCTGTCGGTGGTGGGTGCTACAGGAAAGGACACCCTCCATGGCCGACATCCGAGAGCTCCCCGATCAGCCACGCCCCGGGCTCACCGCTCGGCAACGCAAGGTGCTACAGGTGATCCGGTCGTCCGTGGAGAAGCGGGGCTACCCGCCGAGTCTCCGCGAGATCGGAGACGCGGCTGGCCTCACCTCTCCCAGCAGCGTCTCTCACCAACTCTCGGCCCTCGAACGCAAGGGCTACTTGCGCCGCGACCCGCACCGCCCGCGCGCCATCGAGGTGCTCGCCGACACCGACCTCGACCTGCCGGGCCGCAACCGCGGCGGGGCCAAGGTTTCTCACGACGAGACCGGTTCGGGCGACATGCGTCCTGAGGCCATGTACGTCCCCGTTCTCGGGCGCATCGCGGCGGGCGTGCCGATCGCGGCCGAAGAGGCGATCGAAGACGTCTTCCCGCTCCCCCGCCAGGTGGTGGGCGACGGAGACCTGTTCCTACTTCAGGTCAGTGGCGATTCGATGATCGACGCGGCGATCTGCAGCGGCGACTGGGTGGTGGTGCGCCGTCAACCCACAGCCGACAACGGCGAGATCGTGGCCGCTCTGCTCGACACCGAGGCCACCGTGAAGACGCTCAAGGTGCGCGACGGCAAGACCTGGCTGATGCCCGCCAACGATGCCTACGACCCGATCGACGGCACGCACGCCTCGATCCTGGGCAAGGTCACCGCGGTCATTCGGCGCGTCTGAGCGATGCATCGGCGCCGACGGGCGCACTTCTTGTTCTCATCGGGGTCGTAGCTCACGCGAGCTACGACCCCGATCCAAAACCTCGCGTTATGGTAGTCCCATGATCGATGTCGCCGGGTTCCGGGTGATGCGTGCCATCGCCGACGCGGGTAGCTTCACCGCCGCTGCGGCGTCTCTGGGGTACTCGCAGCCCGCCATCTCCCAGATGGTGCGCCGTCTCGAACAGCGCACAGGCACCGCGCTCGTCGAACGTGTGGGCCGCACAGTGCGACTCACCGAAGCAGGTGAGGTCTTGGCGCGTCATGCTGTCGCGGTTCTCAGTGCCCTCGAGGATGCCGAGGACGAACTCTCCGCAATCGCCGGCCTGCGGGCAGGTCGCGTTCGGTTGATGGCGTTTCCGTCGGCTTCCGCGGCCATCGTCCCGGGCGCGCTCGCGGCGCTTCGGGAGGCGCACCCCGGCATCACGGTCACGTTCTCGGAGGGCGAGCCGCCCGAGGCCCTGGCGGCCCTGCGCGCCGGAGACTGTGACATCGTGCTCGTCTTCGCGTATGACGGCGCCGGTCTGCCGCGTGGTGACGACGGCCTCGACGCCCTGCACACGGTCGAGTTGCTGGACGATCCGGTGCGTGTTGCCCTGTCGCGTCGGCATCCGCTGGCCCAGAACCACGTCGTCGACCTTGCCGACCTTGCTGGCGAGAACTGGATCGCGGGCTGTCCCCGCTGCCGGGGCCATCTGCTGCACTCGTGCAGCCTCGCCGGGTTCAGGCCCAAGGTGTCGTTCGAGACCGAGGACTACATGGCCGTGCTCGGCTTTGTCGGCGCCGGCCTGGGGGCGGCGTTGGTGCCCGCGCTCAACCTCTCCAAGGCCGACCACCCTGACGTCGTGACGCTGCCCATCACGCCTGAGAGCCACCGCACGATCTACGCGGTGACCACTCCTGACCTGTACAACGTCCCGGCCGTCGCGTCGACGATCGCGGCGCTGGCGGAGAACGCCGAACGTATCGGCGTCGCCGAAGACATCCCTGCGGCGATCCTCATCTAGCGGTTCGCAGACCTTTCACCCATAGTTCCGTCGGTGTGATGCCGCCTCCCGGGTGCTGTAGAGGCACCGGCGGTGTCGTGTGCTCTGATGTCGTCCCGACCACGACCGTGCCTGCATAATCGGTACGCCACACCACCGTGCCCGCCGCCGATAACTGTGCGAGTACAGACGGTGCCGGGTGGCCGTAGTCGTTCTCCGCTCCCACGCTGATGACCGCGAGGCGCGGTCGGAGCGCCTGGTAGAGGTCGTCGGCGACGTGGGCGGAGCCGTGGTGAGAGACCTTCACGACATCGATGGGTGTGGGATCGGCTTCCGCCTTCAATGCCCGCAGGACTGCGCGCGAGCCGTTCTGCTCGACATCCGCCAGCAGCAGCGCGCGGATGCTCCGTGTGCGCAGGTCGAGGACGAGGCTTGCGTCGTTCATCGAGGCGTCGGTGGCGCCCCGCTGGGGGTTCAACACAACGGCGCGCACGCCTGACCACTCGAAGACCTGGCCGCGGCGGGCTGTTGTGACCGGTATGCCGTAACGCCCAGCCAGGTCGTCGATCTGTCGGGGACGTCCCGCACCGTCCACAGCCTCGCTGACGACGAGCGCGGAGACGACTCGATCCGAGACGGCTCCGTCGAGCCCCTGCATGTGGTCACCGTCGTAGTGCGTCAGGACCAGTGCGTCGAGCACGGTCACACCGAGCGCATCGAGGCACCTGTCGACGAGGCGGGGGTCGCGGCCCGTGTCGACCAGCACGGCATGTCCGGGCTCCCCCGTGGGCAAGACGAGAGCGTCGCCTTGGCCGACATCGCAGGCGGCGAATGCCCAGGGCCCACTCATAACAGACGGTCGTGGCAGCGGCACCATCCACGAGATCCAGACACCGAGAAGTGCCACAGCGGTGAGAAGCCGAGCCCGCTTGCTCCAGCGGCCGAGGATGCGCATCACTGCAGGCCACATCACGATCACGAGGCAGGTGAGAACCACCAGGAGTACGGCACCGAGGGCCCCGTCGGGCCACGGAACGACGCCGCCCGGCAACGTGGACAACGATCTCGCGATGGCGGCGATGCCGAGGGCCGGTACGCCCGCCACCCAGGCAACGAGGCCCGCGAACGGCACATTGACCAGCGCGACGACGGCGGTCGCGAGACCCGCCAGCGTCACGGGAGCCACGAGCGGCGCGGCGAGCACGTTGGCGAGCACCCCGTACGCGGGGAGGCCGCCTTGGAGCAGCACGATGACAGGTCCGCACGTGGCCTGCGCCGCCATGGGCACCGCCACCGCGAAGGCGAGGGGCCTAACCCGTGCGGGCAGATACCTCGCCAGGGCCTCTGCCCACGGACGGGCGAACAGCAACAGTCCCGCAGACGCGAGCACGGACAACGCGAACCCGTGGCTGCGCGCCAGCCACGGATCCGACACCAGCAGCACGATCACCGCGAGCCCGAGGGCCGGGGCACCCACGGCGCGGCGAGAGGCAGTGACACCGATCAACCCGACAGCGCCCATCACCGCCGCCCGCAGAACGCTCGGATCAGGACGCGCCAGAACGACGAAAAGCAGCACAGCGACGAGGCCGACGGTCGGTCTCGCCCGCCGAGGTACTCCCCCGACACGAACCAGGAGCATCACGGCCATGAGTACGAAAGAGACGTTCGTGCCACTGACGGCCGACAAGTGCGTCAGCCCCGTGGCACGCATCGCCTCCGTGAGGTCATCGGGCGTGAGGCTGCGGTCGCCGATGACCAGGGCCGGCACGAGCCCACGGGCATCCGCAGGGAGGCGACCCACTGCCGCCCGCAGGCGATCGCGTGCGAACTCGGCTGCTGCGAACAGTGGGCCGGCGCTCTCGATCCGCTCCGGCACGCCACGGAGGCGCATCACCGCCTCCACGCTCTCACCGGGTTCGGCCGCTGACAGTCGACCGGTAAGCCTCACCGTCTCGGACCACCGCAGTTGCGTGAGCACAGGGTCACCGAAAACCACCACCGGTGTGTTAACCGACGTGGTCCGAGCCCGCGCACGCACTTCGGTCACTCGCACTGTGACCAGGGCCGACGCGGCCGGGCGCTCGTCCGTTGCCGGGAGCAGCCGCGGGTCGGATCGGACGGTGGCGACGACGGTGACGACTGCCTTTTCGGCGGCGAGAGTCGGCAACGGCCCGGCTTGTCGTGCGCCCCTGTGGGCCGCCGTGGACGACAGCACGAGCGCGATAGCGACACCGGCCAGCGCCACGGTCGCCCGGACCGACCTCCTGTCGACCGAATCCCTGTGTGCGTGCCGGAGTGAAGACCGGCGAGAAAGGAGCAGCGGGACGAGCACCGTCGCAACGAGCGTCACCATCGCTGCGCCGAGTGTGACAAGCGGTGGCAGTTCGAGGGTGGCCGCGCACACACCCCATGCAGCCATCGCCGGGGCGAGCAATCGAAGATCGGGCCCCGACGCGCCATCTCCGTCTCGTACGGCCGTCGCGAGGGTGGGCATCGGTTGCTGTCCGTCTGCGTGTCGGTCTACACGTTCGATGCGGGGCGTCACACCGTCACGAGAGGCGTGAGACGCGCGAGCGTTTTGTCGCCGACGCCCGAGACCTCGGACAGTTCGTCGACACTGGTGAATCGACCGTTGCGGGTGCGCCACTCGATGATGCGTCCGGCGAGAACAGGGCCAACGCCGGGAAGCGTCTCCAGTTCGGCCTGATCGGCACGGTTGAGGTCGACCTTGCCGCCTGCCGCTGCGCTCCCCGACGCAGCGCCGCCCGCCGCTGCCCCCGGTGCTCCTGACTGTGCCGCACCGCTCGCCACAGCGGTCGGTTTCTCGCCTCGTCCGAGAACGACTATCTGCTCTCCGTCCACCACCGGGCGCGCGAGGTTGACGGTGGCCGTATCCGCATCGGGAGCCATTCCCCCCGCGCGTCCCACGGCGTCCACGACACGGGCTCCGGATGCCAACCGGACGACACCCGGCTTGCGGACCTTACCGGCCACGTGCACCACGATTGTTGCCTGCGGCGACGCCTCTACTCCCCCGCTGGTGGGGGCCTCGGATGCGGGCGGTATTGCGGGCGCGCCCGTGCCGTGCGTCCCCAGCCTGGCACCGTCTCCCAGTGCCGAACCCGTCGCCGATGGATTCGCCGTCGACAGAGCGATCGACGCGGCGGGAACCCTCTGCTCTTTCGACTCCGCGGCCTGCCACCACCACCGGCCCATCAGCACGACCGCGATCAGTGCAGCGACCAGCGCCACTCCGGCGACGGCCGACAAGGTCGGTGCGGTCGACGCTCCGCGCAGGCCCGATGGAACGGAGAACAGTGAGCGGACCGAGGACTTTCGGGATTGGTTCGCCTCGTCGATGCCCCTGACGGCCCACCCTGTCTCGTCCGGAGACGAATCTGCGGCGGTCGCCCGCTCGTCGAACCGGGGAGCTTGCGGGTCTGCGTGCGTGTGCGCGGCCGCCGAGAGAACGCCCGGTCCAGGCGCGGGCCATGGTGGGACTGGTGAGTCGTGCGAAGGTCGCATGCCGTGACGCTAGATCCGAGCGGCCCCAGCGCGTCGGACCTCACCGGCCGCCTGTGGATGACGGACACCCCGGTGCGGGGTTGTGGAAAGGTCGCTGACGGCTGTCTTCGGGCTGTCGACCTGCCGCTTCGGATCGTCGGGCCTAGACGTGCGGCGCGAGAGGTTCGTGTGCTCCCGGCACGAGCACCGCTCCGAGAGCGCCAGGTCCGACGTGCGCTGCCAGCACGGCGGGCAGCGGCACGACTTCGGGTTGCCCGATCAACGCGTCGATCGCCAGCAGGTCGGCGGCGAGCGTCTCGGCGAACGCCTGGGCGCGCGCGGCGGCGTCGACGTGGTGGACGACCACGCGCAACGGAACGCCCGCCTCCCGCACCCGCTCCAGTCCGATGTCGTGGAGGCGGGCCAATGCCCGGCCCTGAGTGCGAAGCTTCTCGACCGGCTCGATGTGACCGTCGGCCAGTTCGAGCAGCGGTTTGACGCCCAGCGCACCGCCGAGAAACGCGGAGGCGGCGCCGATGCGTCCCCCGCGCCGCAGGAATTCGAGGGTGTGTACGTAGAACAGGGTCACGGTCGAGGTGGCGGCCCCGAGCAACCGGGCGGCTATCTGCTCGACTCCCGCTTCGGCCGATTCATCGTCGGCCGCGTCGTCGCTGAGCGCCGCGAGTTCGCGCGCGGCCCCCAAGGCGGCCAGCCCGAGTCCTCCGCCGACCAGGCCGCTGTCGACGACGCGCACCGGCACGGGGGCGTCGCGGGCGGCAAGCGTCGCGGCCTCGCACGTGCCCGAGAGCTGGGCCGACAGGTGCATCGACAGGATGCGGCTCACACCTTGCGCGGCCAAGCTCTCGTAGACCTGCAAGAACGCCCGAGGTGAAGGACGCGACGTACTCACCCGCGGCTCCTTGCGGAGCCGCTCAGCGACCTCCAAGGGGGTGATGTCAACACCTTCGGTGAGGTCCTCGTCACCGAAGATCACGTGCAGAGGCACCACCGTGATGCCCAGCCCTGCCAACGCCGGGCCGATAAGGCCCGACGTGGAGTCAGTGACGAGGGCGAGGCGCGGCACGACCGTGACCGGCGGCGATCAGTTGGCGACGATGTTGACGAGGCCCGGCGGGCGCACGATGGTCTTTCGGATCGTCTTGCCCGCCACCAGCTCCGCGATGCGCGGCTCAGCCAGGGCTGCGGCCAGGAGGTCGTCCTCCGTGATGTCGGGAGCCACCTCGATGCGGGCTCGCACCTTGCCGAGCACCTGCACCACACACGTGACCGTCTCGTCGGCGAGCAGCGAGGTGTCAGCCTGCGGGAACGGCTGGTAAACCACCGAATCGGTGTTGCCGAGACGATGCCACAGCTCTTCCGCCAGGTGCGGAGCCACGGGCGCGACCATGACGAGCAGCGGCTCGATCGCCTCCCGCGGCACACCCTCGATCTTGGTGAGCGCGTTGTTGTACTCGATGAGCTTGGCGATGGCCGTGTTGAAGCGCAGGCCGGCGTAGTCGGCGGCGACGCCCTCGATGGTGCGAGCGAGCAGGCGGGCGACCTCGGGCGACATCTCGCCGTCGATGACGCTGACCTCGCCGGTCGTCTCGTCGATGACGTTGCGCCAGATGCGCTGCAGGAACCGCTGCGAGCCGACGACGGCCCGGGTCTCCCAAGGCTTGCTCACGTCGAGCGGGCCCATGCTCATCTCGTACACGCGGAACGTGTCGGCGCCGTACGCCTCGTACATCTCGTCGGGGCTGACGACATTTTTGAGCGACTTGCCCATCTTGCCGTACTCGCGCACGACCTCCTGGCCCTGCCACGTGTACGTGGTGGTGGTCCCGGAGGCGTCGACCGACTCCTCGATCTCGGCGGCGGGCACGATCTGGCCGCGCGCGTCACGGAACGCGTAGGCCTGGATGTAGCCCTGGTTGAACAGGCGACGGAACGGTTCGGCGCTGCTCACGTGCCCGAGGTCGAACAGCACCTTGTGCCAGAACCGGGCGTAGAGCAGGTGCAGCACCGCGTGCTCGACGCCTCCGACGTAGAGGTCGACGCCTCCGACATCGGGCAGCCCGGCGGGGGCTCCCTCGACCGGCTCGGGGCGCGGCCCCATCCAGTACTGCTCCACCGCCGGGTCGACGAACGCGTCCGCGTTGGCGGGGTCGAGGTAGCGAAGCTCGTACCAGCACGAACCCGCCCACTGCGGCATGACGTTCAGCTCGCGGCGATAGGTGCGCGGGCCGTCTCCGAGGTCGAGTTCGACGTTGGCCCACTCTTCGGCTCGTGCCAGCGGGGGCACGGGCTCGCTGGTGGAGTCGTCGGCGTCGAGCTTCTGCGGCGAGTAGTCGTCGACCTCCGGGAGCTCGACCGGCAGCATCGACTCCGGGATCGCGACCGGGCCGTGGTCGTCGTACACGATGGGGAACGGCTCGCCCCAGTACCGCTGGCGGCTGAACAACCAGTCGCGCAGCTTGTACGTGATCGAGCCGCGGCCTGCACCGATGCGCTCGAGGTAGGCGTTCATCGTCGCGATGGACTCGGCCTTGTCCATGCCGTTGAGGTCGATATCGGCGTTGGCGCTGTTGATCGACGGACCGTCGCCCGTGTACGCCTCGTCCTCCGGGTGGTCGGGGGTCGGCTGCACCGTGCGGATGATGTCGAGGTCGAAGGTTTTCGCGAAGTCCCAGTCGCGGGTGTCTTCGGCGGGCACGGCCATGATCGCGCCGGTGCCGTAGCCCATGAGCACGTAGTCGGCGACGAACACCGGGATGCGGCGGCCGTCAACGGGATTCGTGGCGAAGGTGCCGGTGAAGACGCCCGTCTTGTCCTTGGCGTCGGCCTGGCGTTCGAGGTCGGTCTTGCGGGCGGCTGCCACGACGTACGCGCCGACGGCCTCCGCGGGTGTGGCGGCACCGCCGGTCCAGGCCTCGCGGGTGCCCTCGGGCCAGGCTGCCGGAACAAGGCGCTGCACGAGCGGGTGCTCGGGCGCCAGCACCATGAACGTCGCGCCGAAGAGGGTGTCGGAGCGCGTCGTGAAGACCTCGATCCGCTCCTCCGCGCCGTCGACCGTCTCCACTGCGAACTGCACGTTCGCACCGTGGGAGCGGCCGATCCAGTTGCGCTGCATGAGCTTGACGGCCTCGGGCCAGTCGACCCGGTCGAGGTCTTCGATGAGCCGGTCGGCGTACGTGGTGATGCGCATCATCCACTGGCGCATGTTGCGCTTGAAGACCGGGTAGTTGCCGATGTCGGAGCGGCCCTCGGCCGTGACCTCCTCGTTCGCCAGCACTGTGCCCAGTCCGGGGCACCAGTTGACCGGCGCCGACGAGACGTAGGCGAGGCGGTGGTCGTCGATGATGCGTCGGCGCGCGGACTCGTCGAGGTCGGCCCAGGCGGTGCCACCGGGCACTTCGCGGTTGCCGGAGGCGAACTCGGCCTCCAGCTCGGCGATCGGACGGGCCTTGCCTGTGCCGCCTGAGGCGTTGGGCGCCTCCGGATCGAACCAGGCGTTGAAGAGCTGCAAGAAGATCCACTGGGTCCAGCGGTAGAACGGCACGTCGGTGGTGGCGACCGAGCGACGGTCGTCGTGGCCCAGGCCGAGGCGGCGCAACTGGCGGCGCATGTTGGCGATGTTTTCTTCGGTCGTGATGCGCGGGTGCTGGCCCGTGGCGATCGCGTACTGCTCCGCCGGGAGGCCGAACGCGTCGTAGCCGAGCGCGTGCAGCACGTTCTTGCCGGTCATGCGCTGGTAGCGGGCGTACGCGTCGGTGGCGATGTAGCCGAGCGGGTGGCCGACGTGCAGGCCCGCACCGGAGGGGTACGGGAACATGTCGAGAACGAAGAGCTTCTCGCGATCGGCGACCGCCGCCGGGTCGGCCCACGGACCGGCCGGGTTGGGTGCGTGGTAGGTGCCCTCCGCCTCCCACTGGTCTTGCCAGTGGCGTTCGATGCGGTCGGCGACCTCCGCCGTGTACCGGTACGCGGCTTCGCCCGGTGCTTCGCTCATCGGTATGTCCTTCGTTTCTCACTGCCGGGCCGCGCCGATGACGAGAGCGAGCGGCCGTCCACCAGGCGAATCACTCGCCGATTCAAGTGCTCAGGCTACCGCAGCAGCCCCGCCGGCTTGAGCGCCGCACGGCTGGCGGACTCCTGGGAGCGTTGTCTTCGCCTCGTCTCCCCCAAGACGCGAAAGAGCCGCGCACCCTTGCGGATGCGCGGCCCTGACGAATGTCTCTGCTCCGGTCAGCCCTGCTGGCGCGCGTTGAAGTGGCGAGCCATCGCCGACTTCTTGTTGGCGGCCTGGTTCTTGTGGATGACGCCCTTGCTGACGGCCACGTCGAGCTTGCGCGATGCCACACGCAGGGCCTCGGTGGCGGCCTCGGTGTTGCCGGCGTCGAGCTGCTCACGGAACTTGCGGATGAACGTGCGCAGCTCCGACTTGTACGCCTTGTTGCGCTCGGTGCGCTTGGCGTTGGTCTTGATGCGCTTCATCTGCGACTTGATGTTTGCCACGAATCTTCTCTCTCACGGTCGATGGACTGTCGGAAATGACAGGCCCTCCTCGCATCCGCATCCCGACTCTCAGCGAACAACCGAGTCGTCGTGGTGGGTGCGGTCAAGGAATGGGCTTGAGTGCGTGACTAGCGCACGACCTGGGCGCGCACGCAATCCACCAACTTACCAGCGGCCAGACCGGGGCTCCAAACCGCGTGCGGTGACGGCGGCGTGGCTGACATGGGCCACACCGCCGTCGCTGCAATCACCGACAAGAGCCGACGCCCACACGCGTGATGTCTCGAATACGTCGGTCGAGCTTTGCGACTTCGACATCCTGTCCCATGGGGACACAAACGTGGGTATCCGTCCCGCGGATGACGTCGACCTTCACCTTGTCGCCGAGCCAACCGCAGTTGCCCCACTTCCAGACACCGTCTTCCTGGTGCTTACCGCATACGTGAGCGGGGGCCGCCATGAGCACATCGCCGGTGGCGAGCACAGGAGTGCCCTTCTGCATCTGCGGATCGGTGCGGAGAACGACGGCGTCCCGCCGAGGACTCGTCCTCTTGTGACTGATCTGTTCCGGCGCCAAGACGAATCGAATGCCGCGGTTCAGTTCCTCCCGCGAGTGGAATGTCTCAGAATTCCACAGCGGCTTCTTGCCGTTGTAGATGACCAGGTTGCCGTCGGACTGCAACGCCAGCCGAGTGGCGTTCTTGTTGTGCGTGTCCGATCTCCATTTCACGACCTTGCCGCGATACAGGACAAGGTTGCCGTCCTTCTGCCACACGAGGCGCAACCCGGAACCACGAGCGCCGGTGAGGCACAACCGACCAGGCAAGTAGTTGAGGCCTCCCTTCGATGTCCAGGTCACGGTCGCTTGGCCGAAAGCCCTGCACTCGGCGTCACCGGGATTCTTCGCGGCTGCCAGGGGTGCTGGAGCGCCCGTTACCGGGCTTGCGGATACATGACTCGCCGCAGAGACGAGTGGGACTGCGCCGATGACTGCCGAGGCCAGTACGACGGAGGCCCGCCTCATGATTCCAGTAGGGGCCCATCGAGAAGACAAGCGAGACATAGCTGCGCTCCTGATCATTGTTCAGAGGGTCCCGCGCCGGCGCGAGGAGGAGAGCTCGCGTTGATTCCATCACCTTCACAGCAGCAGCGGTACGTCAATCAGCTTGTGGCGCAGTCTCATTGATTAACAGAGAGGTGGCGGGAAACCGGCCGTCGACGGGCAGCAGCGTTCACAGACGGGCCGGAGAATGCGATGGCGCGATTCAGCGGCGGCGGGCTGAGGTTGGGGCATGGGTTCTGCGGGCTCGCGTGACCTCTAGTACGCACTTCTCCACCGCGTAGACCGGGTCTCGGCCTCCGCCCTTGACGTCGAAGTCGGCCTGGGCCACCGCGCTGATCGCCGCGGCCAGGCCTTCGTCGCTCCAGCCGCGCAGGGCACGGCGGGCTCGGTCCACTTGCCACGGGGCCATCCCCAGAGCGCCCGCCACCTGGCCTCCTGATCCTGAGGGAGCGCCCATCACCTTGACGAGCTGGCGCAGCTGAGCGGCCAGGGCCGCGACGATCGGCACCGGGTCGGTACCCACGGCAACGGCGTGCCGCACCATCGCCAGCGCCTCGGTGGTGTTGCCGGCGAGCGTCGCGTCGGCGACGCGGAATCCGTTGGCCGTGACTCGACCTCCGTAGTAGGTCTCGACGGTGCCGGCGTCGACGGTACCGGTGGTGTCAGCGATGAGCTGTCTGCAGGCCGCGGCGAGCTCGGCGACATCCTTGCCCACGGCCTCGACGAGGGCGCGCACCGCCTCCGGGTCGAGTCGCCGCCCCGCCCGACGAAACTCGGAGGTGACGAAGTCGGACTTGTCCCTGTCGGATTTCACCGCCGGAGCCGAAAGCTGGCGCGCCTTGGCCTTCTTCAACGCGTCGAGAACCTTCTTGGCCCTGTTGCCGCCCTTGTGCCAGACGACGAGCGTCACCCCGTCGTCAGCGTCGGGCGGCGAGGACAGATACGCGGAGAGGTCGTTGACGAGATCGTCGGTCGCCTCGTCGAGACCGCGGATCACGATGACCCGTGCCCCGCCGAACAGCGACGGACTCGAATGCTGGGCCAGTAGGCCGGCCTCGTACGCAGAGCCTTCGAGGCGAACGATCTCGACCTCGGGGTCGGCCTGACGACACAGATCCAGGGTGGAGTCGATGGCCCGCTCGGCGAGCACCCGCTCGGGCCCGCTGACCAGCACGAGCGGCGGCACCCGACCGTCGGCTGCGGTGGTGTCGTCGTCGAACCCACCGAAATCACCCGACGGGGAGGCTCCTCCCCGGCCTTTGCCAGACGGTCTCGCGTTCACGCCCCCACCCTGTCACGCCCCACCGACAGACTTGACGGGACGTGGCGAACACGGGCCCTCCCGCCGTCTCAGCCGATCTCGCGTCTCGCTCGCTCCGCCATCCGCTGAGTAATCCTGCCGACACGAATGAGATCGTCACCGGACATGGTCACAGGACCATAGTGGGCTTGGGTCTTGAAGGTGAGGGGCCGCCTCAAGTCACCCGCGGCATCACGGTCGGCGATGGCCAGAAGCTCCGCAGCCCGATGATGATCAGAGTCTGCGCTCCGCCGCCCCAGCACGGTCAGGCAAATCGCGTCGGCGAAAGCGATCGCTGCCAGAACGTAGTTTCCGATCGCTGCCTGAATAGCTGCTCTGCTGACCGACGTATCGGCGAGTGTGGCCAACTCGAGGTAGGCCGTCCCCAATTCGTACCGGGCACGAGCGTCGCCCTTGTCTCCTGCCCGGGTTCTCACGCTGCCTGCGGATCTGCGTAGATCGAGATGCCGTCGCGCCTGATCTCCTGTGCGACCGGGATTCTCTGCGTCTCGGCATCGCGCCACCGTGCGTGCGACATCGTCAACACATCGCAGGGGTTGCCGGTCCACCTGGCGACGCGCGCCTGCAGCTCGTGCGTCTGTGCGACCCAGCGTGGGTCGTCGGCGTCGATCTCGGGCGGAGGGATGACGAGCAGGTCGATGTCACTCGCGGCACCCCCTTGGCCTCGCGCCGTCGACCCGTACAGCACCACACGTTCTGGCAGCACTGCCCAGTCTGCGACCAGATCCCGGATCCGAGACTGCAGCGAATCCCCAGCGGCTGCTGCGGTGAGCACGGCGTCTGCGAGGAGGTGCTCTCGGTTGAGTCGATAGGAATTCGTGCGGCCATGCGTCTCCGCGTCGACTACTCCCGAAGCACATAGGCGATCGAGCGCCAACGTGGCGCCAGACCGGGAAGCTCCGACCAGTCGCGCCACGTCACCCGACGTGTACGACACATCCGCACGCGCCAAAATCGCGAGCACGCGCATGTCGAGCGACGGCGACAGCGCGGTCAGGGGAGCTGAGAAGTCCATGCCGCCAGAGTGACAGTATTCTCGACTCATGTCGAGAATACTGGGCTCATAGACAGAATAGTGAGCACGAGTACTGTGTGGCCGCATCTCAGCCGAGCCCGAGGGTCTTCATTCGGGCTTCTATCGCCTCTTGTGGGAGTTCTAGGTGTTCGGCCACCTCTTCGGGGGAGAGGCCGAGGTCGAGGCCGTCTTTGAGTTCTTCGTCGAGGGCGTCGTCCCAGCCGACGCCCTGCGTCACCCCGGAGCGGGCCGAGTCGGCGACCGGCGTGTCGTCGAGAGTCTCCGGCTCCGGGTGGTCTTCGGCTTCGTCGGGCGTCGGCGCGGTGGCGGCCGCCACGCCTCGGTCGGGTTTCGCCGTCATGATCGTCCGTGGAGCCGGTTCCGCCACCGGGATGACCTCGGCGGCTCCCTCGTCCAGACGCCGGAGGGCGGCCAGCGCGGTCTCCCGTTCGCTCGTGGGCCACATGGGCGGCACCGAGGCCTGCAGGAAACCGGCGTAGCGGGCCGTCATCATGCGGGAGTCGAGAAACGCGACCACGCCCTTGTCGTCATGGCGGCGGATCAACCGTCCCGACCCCTGGGCCAGCCGCAACGCCGCGGCCGTGGCGGAGACGGCCATGAATCCGTTGCCTCCCATCGACGCGATCGCCTCCGTACGCGCAGAGAACAGCGGATCGTCGGGGCGCGGAAACGGGATCCGGTCGATGAGCACCATCTGACACGCCGAGCCGGGCACGTCGACGCCCTGCCACAACGTGAGCGTGCCGAACAGGCAGGTGCGGGCGTCGGAGGCGAATCGCCGCACCAACGTTGGCATCTGGTCGTCGCCTTGGCAGAGCACCTCGAAGTCGGCGCCGAGGCGGTCGCGCATCTCCTCGGCAGCCGCCCGGGCGGCTCGCATCGAGCTGAACAGACCCAGCGTGCGCCCGCCCGCAGCGCGGATGAGCGCTTCGATTTCGTCGAACGTCTCCGGTGCAGCGCCGTCGCGCCCCGGAGGAGGAAGGTGCTTCGCAACATAGGCGATTCCCTGGCGGCGGTAGTCGAACGGGCTGCCCACGTCGAGGCCCTGCCAGGCCGGCGCGCTCTCTCCGCGCAGACCCATCTGGCCGGCCACCGGGTCGAACGAGCCGCCCAGCTCCAGCGTCGCGGAGGTGAGGATCACCGTGCGCTCCGTGAACAGCGCATCACGCAACTGCATCGCGACGCTCATCGGCGCGATACGCAGCACTGTGCGGGTGTTCGAGCCGCGCTCTTCCTTGTCGATCCAGACCACGTCGAGCTGCCGGTCTTCGAGGATGCGCGTCGTCGTGTTGAAGATCTCCTCCACGGCAGCGCGGGCGACGACCTTGGCGCCGTCGACGGTCTCCCCCGAGTCACCGCCCTTGAGGTTGCCGAGCAGGAGTCGCGCGGCCTCGTTGACCCGGCCGATCGCGAGCACGAGCATCTGCGACGGCGCCACCACGCGACCGGCCGTCGCTTCGCCCAACGCCTGCTCCAGGGCTTCGGCGGCGGTCGAGAGGTCGTTGCCGTCGGCGTGAGCACCAGCCTTACGGGCTGCGGTCGTCACCATGCCCGCGGTCAGTTCGTTCGTGACGGTCGCTGTCACCCGGTCGACCAGTTCGTGCGCCTCGTCGATGACCAGCACGTCGTGCTCCGGCAGCATCCGACGGCCCTCGAACGCGTCGATCGACGCGAACGAATGGTTGGTGACGATGATGTCGACCCCGGCCGCAGCGGCGCGTGACTGCTCGACGAAGCACTCCTCCCGCATCGGGCAGCGGCTACCGAGGCACTCGCGCGCCGATACCGACACCTGTCGCCACGCCATGTTCGAGACGCCCGGCACGAGGTCGTCACGGTCGCCGGACTCGGTCTCGCTGGCCCATTCACGCAGCCGCACGACCTCCTTACCGAGGCGACCGATGCGCTCGTCGACCTGCCCCACACCCATGAGCGCATCGTCGTCATCGACGGGCAGGCCTCCGGCGAGTTTGTGCACGCAGACGTAGTTGCTGCGGCCTTTGACCAGGGCGTACGTCAGCGGACGCTGCAGCAGGGAGCGGGTCGAAGCCGCCAAACGAGGCAGGTCGCGGTCGATGATCTGGCCCTGGAGGGCGAGGGTCGCGGTGGCGACCACGACGGGCTTACCGGTCGCCTGCGCGTGCGCCGCCGCAGGAACGAGGTACGCGAGCGACTTTCCGGTGCCGGTGCCCGCCTGGACGAGCAGATGTTCACCGGAGTCGATGGCGGCCTCTATCGCCTCCGCCATCTCGATCTGTCCCTGACGCGGAGTACCACCGATTCCGGCGACCGCGGCGGACAGAAGAGGGAGAACAGGAGACGTCGACACCCGGCCAGCGTAGTAGCGCCCGGAGGTGAGCCGCTCCGCTCATCCACAGCCCCGGCGCGTCCGCGCAGGGTCGGTGCGGGGTTGTGGAAAGCGCAAGGTCTCGACTCAGCGCGCGCCCGATGCGGGCTTATGCCTGGGTGCGGCGGGCCGTTGCCAGGAAGACGGGGAACTCGCGGTTGTTTCCGTTGACCGTCTTACGCTCGGTCAGTCCGGTGGTGACCGACACGTCGGTGAGGCCGGCGTCGACGAGCCATCCCTTGATCGCCTCACGTGAGAACCCGTGGTGACCATCGAAATCCTCGACGTGCGCGTGGAATCCGCCGTCGGGGTCGTCGTCGAGGTCGAGCAGCGCGATTTGGCCGCCTGGCCCGAGCAGTCCGGCCATCCGCCCGATGACCGCGCCGACGTCGCCCATGTGGTGCAGCGCGAGGAGGCTGAGAACCACGTCGTACCGCGTGCCCGGCAGCGTGTCGTGTTCGATGTCGAGCAGCGCCGCCTCCCATCCCTCGAAGCGCGGATCGGAGAGAACGGTCTTGGCGGCCTCGACCATGCCGGGAGCGACATCGGTCACGGTGACGGAGCCGAGTACGTCCGCGAGAGCTCGAGAGAGCAGCCCAGTGCCGCCACCGATCTCGATGGCGGTCATACCAGGGCGGAGGTCGAGCGCCGCGCGAATCGCGTCGGCCGCAGCCTGGGCGCGCTCGGCCTTTCCGGGCTGTTCGTCCCAATCGGCGGCTTGCTCGCTGAACCTGTCCATGGCTGCTCCTTCGTCCGGCAGATCTCGATGCGTCGGCGGTGCCGACCGGCGGCCGGTCGCGCCCCGGTCAAGTGAACCGGCTCAGGCGCCGACGCGGTACTGCTCGAGGGCCGCTGCGTGGTGCGCGCGCACGAACCCGTCGATCAGTGTGCCCTCACCGGTGTGTTCTTCAGTGAGGATCTCCCCCTCACGGTGGAAGAGGTCGACGAGGTCACCCCGCTGGTACGGGATGAGTACCCGCACCGCGACATCGGGAGTGGGCAGGTGCTCAGCGATAAGCGCCCGCAGCTCATCGATTCCCTCGCCCGTGCGCGCGGAGACGAACGCCGCGTGCTTCTCCTGGCGCCGGAGCACATCGAGGGTCTCCTGGTCGGCGATGTCGCACTTGTTGACGACGATGATCTCGACCAGCTCGTCGCCGCCGACCTCGGAGAGAACCTCGCGCACTGCGGTGATCTGACCCTGCGGGTCGGGGTGCGAGCCGTCGACCACGTGCAGCAGCAGGTCGGACTCCCCCACCTCTTCGAGCGTCGAGCGGAACGCCTCGACGAGCTGGTGCGGCAGTGAGCGCACGAACCCGACCGTGTCGGTGAGCGTGTATTCGCGTCCGTCCGGGGTCTCGGCGCGGCGCACGGTCGTGTCGAGGGTGGCGAAGAGTTGGTTCTCGACGAGCACGCCCGCGCCGGTGAGGCGGTTGAGCAGCGACGACTTGCCCGCGTTGGTGTACCCGGCGATGACGACGCTGGGCACCTTGTTCGCGTGCCGCGACGACCGCTTGGTCACGCGGATCTTTTTCATCTCGCGGATGTCGCGGCGCAGCTTGGCCATGCGGGTGTTGATGCGGCGTCGGTCGAGTTCGATCTTCGTCTCACCGGGACCGCGGGAGCCGATGCCCTCACCGCCGGCGACACGGCCACCGGCCTGTCGCGACATCGATTCACCCCAGCCGCGCAGGCGCGGGAGAAGGTACTCGAGCTGGGCGAGTTCGACCTGGGCCTTGCCCTCTTTGCTCTTCGCGTGCTGGGCGAAGATGTCGAGGATGAGCGCGGTGCGGTCGATGACCTTGACCTTCACCACGTCTTCGAGGGCGCGCCGCTGGCTGGGGGCGAGTTCGTCGTCGCAGACCACGGTGTCGGCGCCTTCACTGGCGACGATGTCGCGCAGCTCCTGGGCCTTGCCGGAGCCGATGTACGTAGCGGGGTCGGGCTTTTGGCGCCGCTGGATCATGCCCGCGAGCACCCGCGATCCGGCCGTCTCGGCAAGGGCGGCGAGTTCACGCAGCGAGTTCTCGGCGTCTTCGGAGGTGCCTTCGGTCCAAAGTCCGACGAGCACGACGTTCTCGAGTCGCAACTGCCGGTACTCGACCTCGGAGATGTCTTCGAGTTCGGTGGAGAGCCCGGCGACGCGCCGCATCGCTGCCCGCTCTTCACGATCGAGCTGATCACCGTCGTAAGAGTCGTCGTCCCAAGCCAGATCTGCGTCGTCGTCGGCCGCGTCAAGGGCCTGAGCCCGACGAGCGAGGATGTCGTCGTAGTCGGAGGCGGGCCGCCCGCTCCACGCAATGTCGGCGGCGTCCTGGGTGTCGGCGCCGTCGAAGGCGTCGTCGGTGTCGTCGTTGAACCGCGAGGTGATGTCAGGGATTGCCGGGGCTCCGTTCTCAAGGGAATTACTGCCACTCAGGCGTGAGCGGGATTGCGAACGTGTGTCGGATGAAGTCATACGCTCGCCATGCTCTCACTTGCCCAGAACCCCTGACAAGGGCGGGCGGCTTAAGGCGTGTGGTCGCGTCAGCGTGGGTCGACATCACCGCCGCGGGGTCGGTGTCCGTCCTTCATTTACGTAGGTGCGCCGATCTTGCCGTATATCGAAGATCGACGCACCCACATAGATGAAGGCACCGCATCGCCGGAGTCTGCTCCCACCCTCGCATCCGGGGTGTATGCGCGGCGGCCCCCTACAGGCTGTCGCCGAAGTCCTTGCGGAACTCCTCTACGAGCTTGGTCTGCCAGTCGGTCTGCGGCTCGAGGCGGCCGTAGAAGAAGCGGAGCACCTCGGGCTCCTCGGTCCAGCGCAGGCCACCGATGAGGTGGCGCTTGGTGTACAGCCACGCGATGCGATCCACGGCGTACGACACCTGCGACAGCGTGAACACGCGCCGCGGCATGGCCAGGCGCACGAGTTCCATCTCGGAGAGGGGTTCGGTGCCGTCGGGGTCGCGCTGCTCCGACATCGTGCCGCGCTCCATACCGCGCACTCCGGAGACGAGGTAGATCGCCGCCGCGAGGGCGCCCGCCGGGTAGTCGTGCTGCGGGATGTGGTCGACGAACTCCATCGCGTTGACGTGGCAGCCCAGCCCGCCGGGAGGCGTGACGACCGGCACCCCGCGCGCCTGCAACTGCTCGGCCATGTAGGCGATGAACTGCGGGCCCTGACAGATGTTGTCCTCGTCGAGCAGCTCGTCGAGGCCGATCGTCATCGCCTCCATCTCGCGCACCGACATGCCGCCGTACGTCAAGAACCCCTCGTAGAGCGGCACGAGGCCGCGGATGCGCTTGTACAGCTCCTCGTCGCGGATGAGGATGCCGCCGCCGCGGGCGCACGTGATCTTGCGGGCCGAGAAGTACACGACGTCAGACAGGTCGGCGATCTTTGTGATGATGTCGGCGATCGAGGTGTCCGCCTCCGACGCCTCGCGCGACTTGATGAACCACAGGTTGTCGCTCATCAGAGACGCGTCGTAGACGAGCGGGATACCGAACTCGTCACAGACCGCCCGCACCTCGCGCAGATTCGCGAGCGAGTGCGGCTGCCCGCCGATGAGGTTGGTGCCGCTCTCCACGCGCACGAACGGCACGTTCTCCGGCCCGGCCTCCGTGATGACCGCACGCAGCTTGGCGATGTCGAGGTCACCCTTGAACGGCTCGGAGCTGTTGACGTTGAGCGCCTCGTCGGCGTAGACCTCCTCCACGCGCCCGCCCAGCAGCGTGATGTGCGCCTTCGTGGTGGTGAAGTGGTAGTTCATCGGCACGACGCTGCCCGGCTGGATGAACGTGCGCGCCAGGAGGTGCTCGGCGGCCCGCCCCTGGTGGGCGGGCAGGAAGTACGGCATGTCGAAGACTTCGTGCAGCTTGCTCGACAGGCGTCCCCACGTCGCGGAGCCCGCGTAGCTGTCGTCGGCCGTGAGCATCGCGGCCTGCTGCCGGTCGCTCATCGCATTGACGCCGGAGTCGGTGAGCATGTCCATGAACACGTCGGCGTTCTGCAGCAGGAACGTGTTGTTGCCGGCCTCGGTGATCGCCTCGAGGCGCCTCTCGATCGGCTGCAGTGTGAGCTTCTGGACGATGCGCACCTTGTGCATCTCGAGGGGGAGATTTTCGCCTGAGGAGAACGTGACCTGTGCCATGACATCGGCCTTCTGGGAGGGGATCACAACAGCCCGCCACGCAGGACGGGCGGCCACCGGACGACAGCGGCCACCCTCACCCTAGGAATCCGGCCGCAGGGCGTGGCGGGCCGATGGCCTTACGCGCCACGTGAATCCGGTCACGTCGCCGTTGTAGCGACGACAGCGGCGAGGCCGCCACGACACCGTTCAATGTGCGTCGAGCAGACCGCTCCCACTACACGAAACGCCGCCGGGCGCTCCCGATGGGGATCGCCCGACGGCGTCATGACGTGCGCAGCGAACGTCAGTCCTTCTGGGGCTCCAGCACCTTCGTGTAGAGCACTTCGCCGGTGCCGTCGATGAGCTTGACCGTGAAGCTGCCGTCACGGTCGATCTCGACGTGGCCGAAGAACTGGTTTGTGCCGAAGCGCGGCGACTGCGCGACGTAGTCGCCCGACTTCTCGAACAGCGCCTTCGGGCCGAACGTGCCCTCGAGCTTGTTGGGTCCGAACGAACCTGCGTGGATGGCGCCGGCGACGAACTCGTAGAACGGCTCGAAGTCGGTGAACACCGCACGCGACGGGTCGTAGTGGTGCGCGGCGGCGTAGTGCACGTCGGCCGTCAGCCACACGGTGTTGCGGATCTTGTGCTTCTTGATCTGGCGCAGCACGTCGGCGATCTCGTGCTCGCGGCCACCGACGCGGTCGCCACGACCGTCGGAGACGCCCTCCTGCGCGTTGTCGCCGTCACCGATGATGAGGCCCAGCGGCATGTCGGAGGCGATCACCTTCCACGTGGCCTTGGAGGCGCGCAGCTCCTTGATGAGCCACTCGACCTGCTCCTTGCCCAGCATCGCGACGGGGTTCTCCTGCGCCGCAGCCGGGTTCGGGCCCTTGTAGGTGCGCATGTCGAGGCAGAAGATGTCGAGCTGCGCTCCGCGGTGGATCGTGCGGTAGATGCGCAGCGGCTCGCCCTCGGCCGTGAGGTTCGGGCGGCGCTTCGGCTCCGACAGGTCGTACCAGCCACTGCGACCTGCGAGGTAGCCGTCGGCGATCGGCATGTTCTCGCCGAAGGCCTGGCGGGCGCGGGCCGCGAGCACGTCGACGCGCTTCTCCTGCGCATAGCGCTCGTCGGTGAGGATCTCGCCGGTGTACCAGTTGTTGGTGGTCTCGTGGTCGTCCCACTGCGCGATGACCGGCACCTGCGCGTACATGCGGCGGATGTTCTCGGCCATCTGGTTGTAGCGGTACCGGCCGCGGAACTCCTTGAGGGTCTCGGCGACCTTGCTCACCTCGGGCGTCGTGACGTTGCGCCAGATGTTGCCGTCCTCCTCCTTCACCTCGGGAAGGATCGGGTTGTCGGCGTAGATATTGTCGCCGGAGTGGAGCAAAAAGTCGGGCGCGGTGGCCAGCATCGTGTCGTACGCCGGCATGCCGCCGATGTCGGGGTTGATGCCCCAGCCCTGGCCAGCGGTGTCGCCGGTCCACACGAAGGTCGTGGAGTCGCGGTGCAGCGCCGGCGTCGAGAACCCGCCCTTGAGAACCTCGCTGCGCACACCGTCTTCGTCTTCGAAGCAGATCGAGATGTCGTGGTGACGGCCCGGCGCAAGTCCCTTCACGCCGACCTTGGCCGTGTAGTCGGTCTTCTCCGTCGCCCACGGGCCGACGATCTCGCTCGTGCCGCTGCGGTGGTTGCGGCCCTTCTTCGCGATGCGGACGACCATGCGGCCCTTGCGGTCGCTGCGGGCCCACAGCACTGCGGTCTGCGGGGTGACGTCACCGATCTGGATACCGCTGGGGAGCGTGCCCCGGCGACGGATCAGCGGTGCGGCGTGGACGGGCGAGGAGGCGAGCACCGAGGCGCCCGCGACGGTGAGACCGGCGCTGCCGGCCAGAACGGTACGACGCGGAAGACCTGTGTGTGAGCTGTTCTCAGACATGCCGATACCGTTGTCGCGCAACCCGGCCCCCAGGTGAACCCCGCATTGCCACGCGATGATGACCACCCGAAGCATCGACGCTCCGCCGCGAGTGCTCACGGGTGTTTCGGGGCGTCGGTGGTCAGGGCGCGCTTCGCGGGGGGTGAGGGGCGCCTGTCGCGCACATCGCCGCTGGCCGGATAGCGTGTGTCGGTGCCCGATCAGAGCCACTACTTCGACACCGACCCCGCCTCGCCCGTGCGCACTCGCACGTTGCGGGTCAGACTCGCGGATCGCGACGTCGAGGTGCAGTCGGCCAACGCGGTGTTCTCCGGAGACCGGCTCGACCTCGGCACGTCCGTCCTGCTCCGGGAGGTGCCCGACCCGCCGGAGTCAGGCACGCTGCTCGACCTCGGCTGCGGCTGGGGGCCGATCGCGCTGTCGATGGCGATGCTGTCGGAGTCGGCGCAGGTCGTGGCCGTCGACGTGAACCGCCGCAGCCGCGAGCTGACCGCCCTCAACGCGGAGGCGCTCGTGCCGGGGCGCATCACCGTCGCGGCGCCCGAAGACGTCGACCCGGCAACGACGTTCGACGCCATCTGGTCGAACCCGCCGATCCGCATCGGCAAGCCCGCCCTGCACGAGCTGCTCATGATGTGGCTGCCGCGCCTGACACCGGGAGGCGACGCCTACCTCGTCGTGGGCCGCAACCTCGGCGCAGACTCCCTGCAGACGTGGCTCACCGGCGCTCTCGGCACCCCGTTCGAAGTGACGCGGCACGCCTCCGCCAAGGGCTTTCGTGTGCTGCGAGTACACCGCCACGAGGTGCCCCCGAGCGACCCCGCCTGACGCGCGGCGGTCACTTCTGCTGGCACGGCGAAGCCTCCTGGAGGCGTGACGCCAGCGCTCGGCGGACGCGCCACGGGCCGCCTCAGGTGGTGGAGGCGGCCCGCAGCGGTTCGTCCCAGGTACTCAGCGGGCGCGCTTCACCACCATGGCCGAGCCTCCGCCTCCGCGGGTGGTCTCGGTTGCCGGAGTCGCGGATCCCTTGTCGCCGAACGCGATCGCCGTGGCGCGGCCGATCGTGTCGGAGGGAGTCATCGGCTGGCCGAGTTTCGCGAGCTCCTGGCCCACCGGCGAGACGATGAGGCCCGGCTCCGCGGTCGCCGACGTGTTACGCGACGAGATCCGCGGTGCCGCAACGGCCTTCACCAGCGGCAGCCCGCGATCGTGGTAGCCGGCGATGATCTGCAGCGAGGTGGTGATGATCGTCGCGCCACCGGCCGCGCCGACGGCGAGGTAGGGCTTGCCGTCCTTGAGCACGATCGTCGGACTCATCGAGCTGCGCGGACGCTTACCCGGGCCGGGCAGGTTCGGGTCGGGCACGCCGTCCGTCATGGGGGCCATGTTGAAGTCGGTGAGCTCGTTGTTGAGCAGGAAGCCGTAACCGGGCACGACCATGCCCGAGCCGCCGAACTGCTCGATCGTCAGCGTGTAGGCCGCAACATTGCCCCACTTGTCGCTCACGGTGAGGTGCGTGGTGGCCTGGCCGTCGTTGACAACGCCGACCTTGCCGGGAGCCAGTGTCGCGCAGTCGCCGTAGTCGCCGTCGGGTGAACCGAAGGCGATCGGCCGGGCCTGCGCCTTGGCGGGGTCGAAGCCGCACGATCGTTCCTTCGCGAAGCCCTTCGACATCAGTTCGGCCACAGGCGTGTTCGCGCCCTCTCCGACCCAGCGGTTGCGGTCGGCGAATGCCGTGGCGCTCGCCTCCGCGAGACGGTGCAGGTACTGGGCGTCGCTCACCTTCGACAGCGCCTCGCCGGTGCGGGCTTCGTACGCCTCCAGCAGGTTGAGCGCCTCCGCCACCGCGATGCCGCCCGAGCTGGGCACCGGCATCCCGTAGACGTCGAGCCCCCGATACGTGGAGTGGACCGCGGCCTTGTCGAGTGCCTTGTAGGCGCGCAGGTCGGCGCGTGTCATCGACCCGGACGGCACTGTGACGCCCTTCGCCGTGACGGGCTTGTTGACAACCTTGACGATGGCCTTGCCGATGTCTCCGCGGTAGATCGCGTTCGGACCTTCGCGCCGCAGCTCGCGGTACGCCTTCGCGAGGTCGGGCTGGCGCAGCACGCTGCCGGCTCTGATCGGCTCGCCGCCGGGCAGGAAGATCTTGGCGGTCTCGGGGAACTGTGCGAACCGCTTGGCGTTGTCCTCCGTCGCGGCGGCGAAGGCGTCGTCGATGACAAAGCCGCGTTCCGCGATCCGCTGGGCCGGGGCCAGCATGTCGGAGAAGCTCTTGGTGCCCCAGCGGTCGAGGGCTCGCGCCCAGGTGGCAGGCGTGCCCGGGATGCCGACGGAGAGGCCGGAATTCACGGCCTTCTCGAAGTCCATCGGTGTGCCGTTTTCGAGGAACGAGGTCTCGGTCATGGCTGCGGGAGCGGTCTCGCGACCGTCGATCGTCGATACCTTGCCCGACTTCGCGTCGTAGTACACGAAGAACCCGCCACCACCGATTCCGTTCGCGTACGGCTCGACAACGCCGAGGGCAGCCGCCGTTGCGACTGCGGCGTCGGCCGCGTTACCGCCCCGCGCGAGCACGTCGAGACCGACCTGGCTGGCCACGGCGTCGACGGAGGCGACCGCTCCCCCGCTGCCGGTCATCGTCGCGACCTTCGGGAGGCGGTTCCTCACGGGCGACGGCTTGTGGTCGCGGGCGGGTGCCGTGAACGCGGTCTGCGACGGAGCCGAGGCCGTTGCGGCCGGCACCCCCGCGATCCCCACGGCACCTGCGGTAGCGGTGGCGACGGCTGCAGCGAAGGCGGTGCGCCGCACACTCCGGCGAGGGCCTCGAACGGACGAATGTGACCTGGGCGACATCGGCGTCATGACCAGACGCTAGGCGAGCCCCGTTGGCGCCGCAAGAGATTCTGGCCGAAACGCCTCAGAGGTCGGTCACGCCATCCGCGACGAGCGCTGCTGGGCCTGCGAGGGTGACTTCCTGGCCTATTCCCACTGTGACCTGCAGCGTTCCTCCCGGGACATCTACGCGCCACTGCGAGTTGTCGCCTGCGTCTCCGCTCCACAGCATCGCCGCCACCGCCGCGGCGGCCGCGCCGGTGCCGCAGGATCGGGTCTCCCCGACTCCGCGTTCGTACACCCGCATCTGCAGGTGCCCGTTGCCGAGGATCTGCACGTATTCGACGTTGGTCCCCTCGGGCGGCTCAGGCGCGACCCGCGGCAATACCGTCAGGTCGAGCGCGGTGAGGTCCGCGTCGGGAGGCAGCGCGACCACGGTGTGCGGGTTGCCCATGTTCACCGAGAGCCCTGGCAGGTCGCTCACTCCGTCGATGCCCCGCACCTCGACGATGGCGTCGGAGCCGCGCTCGCGGAAGGCGGACTCCTCGGGCAGTCGGTACGGTCCCATCCCGGTGGCGTACAGCTCCCCGTCGACGGTGATGTGTTTGACCCCGGCGCGGGTGGCGATGTCGAAGGTGTCGGCCGTCTCCAGCCCTTCGCGGCGCAGGTAGGCCGCGAAGACACGAGTTCCGTTGCCGCACATCTGCGCCAGAGAACCGTCGGCGTTGCGGTAGTCCATGAACCAGTGCGCGCGATCAGCCAGCGCCGCGATGTCGGGCTCGCCGGAGAGCTCAGTCGGCACCACGCGAATCACTCCGTCTCCCCCGATGCCAGCGCGTCGGTCGGCGAGGCGACGCACGGCGGCAATGTCGAGGTCGTCGGTGCCGTCGAGGTCGGGTACGAGAACGAAGTCGTTCTGCGTGCCGTGCCCCTTCGTGAAGGCGCGGCGGGGCTTTTCGTCGAAGGCGGAGGTCGTCTGCGGGGTGGTCGGCTCGCTCACACCGTCATTGTGCCTCCCGCGTTCGGACGGCGTCGTCCGGTCTCCTTAGCGCGTACTCGCTGCCCGGATCGCCCTAGCGGCAGCCTCCAAAAGGCGTGCACCACGGTCTGGCCCGTCGTCTGCTTGCAACCATGTGATGCGCGGGTCGGGACGGAACCAACTCGACTGCCGTCGGGCAAGACGCCTGGTCGCAGTGGCCGTCGCCTCGATCGCCTCGGCCTGCGTGAGGTCGCCGCGCAACTGCGCCAACGCCTCCCGGTAGCCGACCGCGCGGCTCGCAGTGCGGGTCTGTGACAGGTCCGCCTCCTCGAGGCGCGAAACCTCGTCGAGCAAGCCCGACGCCCACATGCCCTCGACGCGCCGACCGATCCGCTCGTCGAGCACAGGCCGGGGCAGGTCGACACCCAGCATCACAGTGGGCAAACGAAACTCGCGTTTCGGCATCGAGGCGGAGAACGGCCGTCCGGTGAGTTCGATGACCTCCAGGGCCCGCACGATGCGGCGGGCGTTGTTGGGTTCGATGGAGGCCGCAGCCTCCGGGTCGGCAGCAGCGAGTCGGGCTTGCAAGGCCGAAAGGCCGAGATCCTGCACCTCCCCCTCAAGCCGTGCCCGCACGGCCGGGTCGGTGGG
This sequence comes from Dermatophilus congolensis, assembly GCA_030538115.1. GTDB lineage: Bacteria > Actinomycetota > Actinomycetes > Actinomycetales > Dermatophilaceae > Dermatophilus > Dermatophilus congolensis_B. The sequence goes on from JAUNUP010000001.1 coordinate 203,828, forward strand.
CGGGATGTCGAGCAGGTCGAGCGCTGCCCGCACGTACAGTCCGGAGCCCCCCACCAGCACCGGAACCCGCTCCCGCGCCATGATCGCGTCGATGTCGGCGCGCGCATGGCGCTGGTAGGAGGCGACGTTGGCGTCGTCGTGGATGTCGAGCACGTCGATCTGGTGGTGCGGCACCCCGGCCCGCTCCGCCTCCGTCGGCTTCGCGGTGCCGATGTCCATGCCGCGGTAGAGGGCGAACGCGTCGGCGTTCACCACCTCGCCGCCCAGTGTGCGAGCGAGGGCCACGGCAAGCGCGGATTTTCCGGTGGCGGTCGGGCCGACCACGGCGACCAGCGGCTTCTCGGGGCTCACGACATCCGCCCTGCACACAGCGTGTCCGCCGGCGAGATCGTGGCCGCGACGAAGCCACGAACACACCCGTGCGAGCTCACCGGGAAATCCCGAAAGTGTCGACCGAGGTGCTGGCCAAATCCGGGCTCCGGGTGCATAGTCGAAGAGCCTAGGCGGTACCGGAGGCGATCTTCGGACCGTGCAGCCGAGGAGAGAGGAGTCGCGTATGGGACTCATGGACGGACTGGGTGACAAGGCGAAGAGTTTCGCCGACCAGAACGCCGACAAGGTGGAGCAGGTCTCAGATCAGGGCCTGCAATCTGCCGCCGACGCTGCGAACGAGAGGACCGGCGGCCAACACGCCGACAAGGTCACTCAGGCCCAGCAGGCTGCAGACGAGCGGATCGGCGACAACTCGCAGTAGCCCGCCCCGACCGACATGAGCGACCGCTCCGCTGGAGCGGGTTCGCCCACCGTGTGGCCCCGGTTCTCACCGAGAATCGGGGCCACAGGTGTGTCGGGAGCCGAATGTTCGGACTGCTTCCGGATGCGAGCCCGGGGCCGGTGCGCGATAGTCGCAGGCACAGCGCACTCACGAGAACGGAGATCCTCATGAGCAACCCGCCCCACGAGCAGTCCGCACGCGCCGCCGAAGAGCGTGACGACACTGTCGAGCGCGTCACCGACAAGGGCGCAGAACAAATCGAGAGCGCGGCGAACGCGGAGAGCGGCGGCTCCCACGCCGACCAGGTCGCCAAGAAGCACCAGGTCCCCGACCCCAACGTTCGCCCGAACGAGGACAAGTAGTCGGCCGAGACCGCAGACGGAGCCGTATCTCCGAGAGGAGATGCGGCTCCGTCTCGTCGTCGTTAGGTTCGCTGTGGGTCAGCCCTGGGGAGCGGCCGTCGAACAGCCGGTGACAGTGACCGGTGCGGCCGGGTGACCGATGCTCGGCAGGCCCAGGCTGACCGTGGGTTTGCCCGGTACCGGATTGTCCTGCAGGCGTTCCCAGGCGTCTCCGCCTCGGGTGCGGCGGACTGAGAAGACTCGCTCCCCCTCCGTGGCGATGGCCGAATCGGCGACCAAGTGGTGCGGAGCGCCATAGGTGACGGCGACCGTGACGCAGTCCCCGGGGCGGGGACGGTCGCCCTCGACCAACCCCACGGGCAGGGCGAAGTGGACCAGGCGGTTGTCGCGCGCTCGGCCCGACATGCGGGCCGTCTCCTGGTCTTTGCGGCCCTCGAACGGCGCGACCAGAACTTCGACCGTTTCGCCCTCGAAGCGGCGGTTCTCCGCCCAACTAATCTCGTCTTGCAGCGCGACCAGGCGCTCGAACCGCTCCTGAACGACGGCCTTCGGAATCTGGTTCTCCATCGTCGCTGCCGGAGTGCCGGGGCGGATGGAGTACTGGAACGTGAACGCACTCGAGAAGCGCGACTGGCGGACCACCTCGAGGGTCGCCTCGAAGTCTTCGTCGGTCTCGCCCGGAAAGCCCACGATGATGTCGGTCGTGATCGCCGCCTCCGGCATCGCTGCCCGTACACGGTCGAGGATGCCGAGGAACTTCTCGGAGCGGTACGAGCGGCGCATCGCCTTGAGCACCCGGTCGGAGCCCGACTGCAACGGCATGTGCAGGCTCGGCATGACGTTGTGCGTCTGCGCCATCGCGTCGATGACGTCGTCGGTGAACGCCGCCGGGTGGGGGCTCGTGAAGCGCACACGCTCCAGGCCCTCGATGTCACTGCACGCGCGCAGCAGCTTCGCGAACGCCCCCTTGTCGCCGAACTCCACACCGTACGTGTTGACGTTCTGGCCTAGCAACGTCACCTCGACGACGCCTTCGTCGACGAGCGCCTGCACCTCGGCGAGGATGTCGCCCGGCCGACGGTCGGTCTCCTTGCCGCGCAGCGACGGCACGATGCAGAACGTGCATGTGTTGTTGCAGCCCACGCTGATCGACACCCAGCCGGCGTAGGCGGAGTCGCGCCTCGTCGGCAGCGTGGAGGGGAAGACCTCGAGAGACTCGAGGATCTCGACCTCGGCCTTCTTGTTGTGCCGCGCCCGCTCCAACAGCACCGGCAACGAGCCGATGTTGTGTGTGCCGAAGACGACGTCGACCCAGGGGGCCTTGCGGACGATGACGTCGCGGTCTTTCTGTGCCATGCACCCGCCCACTGCGATCTGCATGTTCGCGTTCGCGAGCTTCGCCGGACGCAACTGGCCGAGGTTGCCGTAGAGCTTGTTGTCGGCGTTCTCACGCACCGCGCACGTGTTGAACACGACGATGTCGGCGGTCTCGCCACGCTCGCTTGGAGCCACGGATTCGAAGTCGACGTAGCCCGCCGACTCCAGCAGTCCGGCGAGGCGTTCGGAGTCGTGCACGTTCATCTGGCACCCGTGGGTGCGCACCTGGTAGGTCGTCATCGTCGCCCATCATCCCAATAGCCGCATGGAAGCACGAAACGGGAGACGACACAGCCCCCCTCCCGTGCCGTGGCACCTGCGCTGGGGGCGAACGCACGAGAGGACGTGTGCCACGGCACCCCACCGAGAAAGGTGCCGTGGCACGCGTCCTCCCTCAACGTCACCTCCGGCACAGCAGTGCCACGGCACGAGGTGGCGCCGATTCAGTCACGCCGATGCTCCGGGATCTCGGAGAGGGCCTCCGAGATCACCGGGTAGACGACGCCCGAGGGGTAGCCCTTGCGGGCCAGCATCCCCGCGAGGCGACGGCGCTTCACGTCGATGGCCAGACCGTTCATCGTGCGGAGCTTCTTCTCGACCAACCGGCGCGCGGAGTCGCGTTCCATCACGTCGTCGACCGGCGTGAGTGCCTCCTCGGCGATCTCGTCGCTGACGCCGCGCTTGCGCAGTTCTTCGGCGATCGACCGACGAGCCAGTCCACGGCTGGCCGAGACCGAACGCACCACCATCTCGGCGAAGGCCTCGTCGTCGACAAGACCCACCGCCTCCATACGGTCGAGCACGGCATCGGCCACGGCCTCGGGGATCTCCTTGGCCGCCAGCGTCTCCGCGAGCTGGGCGCGACTGCGGGGAGCCGCGGCCAGCTTGCGGAGCACGATGCGCTTGGCCTGCGCGTACTGCGGATCGACGTCGGGGCTCAGGCTGCTGCCCGTGCGGTTCGACTGCACCATCGCCTGCGCGAGAGCCGCCTTCGCCGTCTCGAGTCGCTGCTGCTGCGTCCCTTGGGTCTCTTGTCGGTGTTCCGTCTGCTGTGTCATGGCGTCGACTCAGCCGGATCAGAAGCCGACCGGCACCTCGTCAGGCGTCTCCGCCTCATCGGCGTCGGGCGCCTCCACGAGACGCGGCACGCCGATGCCGAGCTTCTCTTTGATCTTGCGCTCGAGCTCGTCGGTGAGGTCGGGGTTGTCCTTGAGGAACTGGCGGGCGTTCTCTTTACCCTGGCCGAGCTGGTCGCCCTCGTACGTGTACCAGGCGCCGGCCTTGCGGATGAAGCCCTGGTCGACACCCATGTCGATGATGCCGCCCTCGCGCGAGATGCCCTGCCCGTAGAGGATGTCGAACTCCGCCTGCTTGAACGGCGGCGAGACCTTGTTCTTCACGACCTTGCAGCGGGTGCGGTTACCGACCGCATCCGTGCCGTCCTTGAGAGTCTCGATACGGCGCACGTCGAGACGCACGGAGGCGTAGAACTTCAGCGCCTTACCGCCCGTGGTGGTTTCGGGCGAGCCGAACATCACGCCGATCTTCTCGCGGAGCTGGTTGATGAAGATCGCGGTGGTGCCGGTGCTGTTGAGGGCACCGGTGAGCTTGCGCAGCGCCTGCGACATGAGGCGGGCCTGCAGACCCACGTGCGAGTCGCCCATGTCGCCCTCGATCTCGGCACGAGGCACGAGCGCTGCCACCGAGTCGACCACGATGATGTCGATCGCGCCGGAGCGGATCAGCATGTCGGCGATCTCGAGCGCCTGCTCACCGGTGTCGGGCTGGCTGACCAGCAGTGCGTCGGTGTCGACACCGAGCGCCTTCGCGTACTCGGGGTCGAGAGCGTGCTCGGCATCGATGAACGCGGCGATACCGCCGGCCTTCTGAGCACTCGCGACGGCGTGGAGGGCCACCGTCGTCTTACCCGACGACTCCGGACCGTAGATCTCGACCACACGCCCGCGGGGCAGACCGCCCACGCCCAGTGCGATGTCGAGCGCGATGGACCCCGTGGGGATCACACCGAGAGCGGGCCGCACCTCGTCACCGAGACGCATCACCGCGCCCTTGCCGAACTGCTTCTCGATCTGCGCCATCACCGTGTCGAGTGATGCCGCCTTCGGGTCGCCCTTGGTCGCGGTCGAGTTCGAACTCGTCGCCCTGGCCATGCCACACCTGCTTTCATGCGTTCTCGATGTCGGCCGTCTACCTGCGACCCTCCGCCCCGGTTCGGGGCGCGGATCAGACGTTAGATGGAGCCACCGACAACATCACGCGGCACGCGCCCCGCCTGTGGACAACTCCGCACCAGGTGCGGGGATGTGGACAAGTCGGAGAGCACTGTTCGTGGTCGTCGACGCCGAGGTTCGAGTCGCCTCGGGAGTCGCTCCGCGAGCAACCTATCGAACAGACGTTCGGCGCGCTAGTACCGCGCCCCGGCGATTCTTGGGCGTGTCGTCACCAGACATCTCAGTAGAAGTCGGGGCGCTCACGAAGCGGCAGATCTTTGCCGAGGCGACGCTCCGGCGGAACATCCATCTGCTCCGCCAACGCCTCCCAGACGTCACGGGGCGACTCGCCGGCATCGATGAGTTCTTGCACCGTGCGGGCACCGAATGCTGTGAGCGCCTGATGTGCCGCGAGCGTCCGCGAATAGGTCGGCCCGAACTCGTCGTCCATCCGCCGCCAGAATTCGCTCAGTCGCATCGCGGTAGTCAATCACGCCAACCCGACAGAGGCCGGCGCGGGCTCGCGCCGACTGATGCCCGCGACAGATCTGCGCCGACGACTCTGACGGTGGTGCGTGCCACGATGAGTCAGATCGAAAGGGGGTGCCGTCGTGAGCACTGAACAGGCGTCGGCGTCGCCCACGCGCCCCGACCCGTCGCGCGCCGAACCAGACTCCGTCCTCAGCGGCTTCGGCCAGGCGACGCGCACCTGGTTCGCGGAGGCGTTCGACTCCCCCACCGCCGCGCAGCGCGAGGCGTGGCAGGCGATCCGTCGCGGTGACGACACTCTCGTCGTGGCGCCGACAGGGTCGGGCAAGACGCTGGCCGCATTTCTCACCGCCATCGACCGTCTCATGCACGCCGATGCCGCGTCCGGAGAGCCCGAGGAGTACGTGCGTGTCCTGTACGTCTCTCCGCTGAAGGCGCTCGCCGCCGACGTCGACCGCAACCTGCGCCGACCTCTGCGTGGCATCGCGGCTGTGGCGCAACGCGAAGCGGCCTCCAGAGAACAGATGAACCGCCAGGTCACAGTGGGAGTGCGCACGGGTGACACTCCTCCCGATCAACGACGCGCATTGGCTGCACATCCTCCCGACATCCTCATCACGACCCCCGAATCGCTGTTTCTCATGCTCACGTCGGCGGCACGCGAATCGCTGGCTCGGGTCGAGATGGTGATCATCGACGAGATCCACTCCCTCGCCGGCACGAAACGCGGCGCTCACCTCGCCGTGAGCCTCGAACGGCTCGACTCGGCGCTGCCCCGACGTGCGCAGCGCATCGGTCTGTCGGCCACCGTCCGCCCGCTCGACGAGGTGGGGCGCTACCTCACCGGAGGCCGCCCGGTTGCCGTGGTGCAACCGCCGGCCGCGAAGACCTGGGATCTGAGAGTCGTCGTACCGGTCGAAGACATGGGGGCGCTGGGGCAGGTCACCGACAACCTGTCCGGAACGGCCGCCGGCGCCGAGAAACGCACCTCGATCTGGCCGCACGTCGAAGAACGCCTCGCCGACCTCATCGCAGAACACCGGTCGACCCTCGTGTTCGCGAACTCTCGCAGACTCGCCGAGCGCCTCACCACAAGACTCAACGAGATCTGGGACGACCGTAGAGACGATCACGCGCGCCATGAGCCAGGCGATCCGTCAGGCGGCCAGCCCGACGAGCCCTCCGATGGTCCGTCGGGCGCAGAGCGACACCGCACTGCTGCTCTCATGGGTGCCACGACCGAGACGAGTCGTGCTCGCCCTCATCCCGACGCGCCGGTGCTGGCGCGCGCTCACCACGGATCCGTGAGCCGCGAGCAGCGCAGCGAGATCGAGGAGGCGCTCAAGGCGGGCCTCCTCCCGGTCGTCGTCGCGACCAGCAGCCTCGAACTGGGCATCGACATGGGCGACATCGACCTTGTTGCACAGGTCGAGGCGCCTCCGAGTGTGGCCAGCGGATTGCAGCGCGTGGGGCGCGCTGGTCACCAGGTAGGCGCTACGTCACGCGGCGTCTTCTTTCCGAAGTACCGCGGCGACCTCGTGCAGACCGCGGTCGTCGCCGAACGCATGCGGGTCGGTCTCATCGAAGCGGTCTCGGTACCCGCGAACCCGCTGGACGTGCTCGCGCAGCAGGTCGTGGCGATGTGTGCGATGGACGAGTGGCAGGTCGACGACCTCCTCGCGCTCATGCGGCGCACGGCTTCGTTCGCGACGCTCTCGCGATCCGTTCTCGAATCGGTGCTCGACATGCTTGCCGGCCGCTATCCGAGTGACGAATTCGCCGAACTGCGCCCCCGCATCGTCTGGGACAGGGCGACCGACGTACTCAGCGGTCGTCCGGGCGCGCAGCGCCTGGCCGTGACCAGTGGCGGCACCATCCCTGACCGTGGACTCTTCGGAGTTTTCCTCGACGGAGACGGCCCCGGCCGACGTGTCGGTGAACTGGACGAGGAGATGGTCTACGAATCGCGTGTCGGTGACGTCTTCACGCTCGGCACCTCGTCGTGGCGGATCCAGGAGATCACGCACGATCAGGTCCGCGTCGTGCCCGCCCCCGGCGAGCCCGGTCGGCTCCCGTTCTGGAAGGGCGACACCGTCGGGCGGGCCGCCGAACTCGGCGCCGCCGTGGGTGGATTCGTGCGTGAGGTCGCCGGGCTCACCGCCGAGTCTGCCCGCGCTCGACTCACGGAGGCCGGCCTGGACGACTGGGCCAGCGACAACCTGCGCGCCTACCTCACCGAGCAGGCCGAGGCCACGGGGGTAGTACCGAGCGACACGACGATCGTCGTCGAACGCTTCCGCGACGAACTCGGTGACTGGCGCATCGTTCTCCACTCCCCTTACGGCTCGCGCGTGCACGCGCCGTGGGCGCTCGCCATCGGGTCACGGCTGCGCGAACGGTTCGGTTTCGACGTGCAGGCGATGCACGGAGACGACGGAATCGTGCTGCGCCTGCCCGACGTCGAGCTGCCCGACGACGCGACCGACGGGGCGTTCATGGCCGAACTCGCGGACCTGGTCACGCTCGACCCTGACGACGTCACCGAGCTCGTCACCTCGACGGTCGGAGGATCGGCGCTGTTCGCCTCCCGGTTCAGGGAGTGCGCCGGTCGCGCCCTTCTGCTGCCGCGCCGTCGCCCCGACAAGCGCGCTGCCTTGTGGCAGCAGAGACAGCGGTCGGCGCAGTTGCTGCAGGTGGCCTCGCGGTATCCCGAATTCCCCATCGTCCTGGAGGCGGTGCGCGAGTGCCTTCAAGACGTGTTCGACGTGCCCGCCCTCACCGCCCTCATGCGTGACATCGCGGCACGCCGGGTACGCATCGTGACGGTCGACACCACCTCGCCGTCGCCGTTCGCCCGCAGCCTGCTGTTCGGCTACGTGGCCCAGTTTCTCTACGAAGGCGATTCGCCACTCGCCGAACGCCGGGCCGCGGCACTGGCGCTGGACCCGTCGCTGCTTGCCGAACTGCTCGGCACTCAGGCGTCCCTGCGCGAACTGCTCGAACTCGACGTCGTCCAGCGCACGGAGGTCGAGCTGCAGCACCTCGTGCCTGATCGCTTCGTCAGGCACGCCGAAGACGCAGTCGACCTCATCCGCCGTATCGGGCCGCTCACCACCGACGAGGTGCGTGACCGTACCCGCGAAGACGGTCGCGCTGCCGTCGAGTCATGGCTCAGCGGGCTCGTCGAGCGCCGACGGATCATGCCGGTGAGCATCGCCGGCGAATCGCGGTGGGCGGTGGTCGAAGACGCCGCACGTCTGCTCGACGGACTGGGCGTCGCGCTTCCGACGTGGGTGCCGGAACAGTTCACGCAGCACGTTGCCGATCCGCTCGGCGACCTCGTGGCCCGCTACGCCCGGTCGCATGGGCCCTTCACCGCGGCGGAGGTCGCGCGCCGGCTCGGCATCGGCGAGGCCGTCGCTCGCGACGCGCTGCGCCGGCTCGTGGCCGCCGGTCGCGTCGCCGAGGGCGACATCCACCCTGCCGGATCCAGCCTGGCCTGTCGCGGTGTCGGCCCCGACTTCTGCGACGCCCAGGTGCTGCGGCTGTTGCGTCGGCGCAGCCTCGCGGCCCTCCGCTCGCAGGTCGAACCCGTCACCCCGCACGATCTGGCCCGCTTTCTGCCCGTGTGGCAGGGCATCACCGACGACCAGGCACGTCCGCGACCGGCGTTTCGCGGTGTCGACGGGCTGATGCGCGCGATCGAGCAGCTCGACGGCGTTCGGCTGCCCGCAAGCGCGCTCGAGGCGCTCGTTCTGCCCGCCCGGGTCGCCGGCTACGCACCCGCGATGCTCGACGAGCTGCTCGCGTCCGGAGCCGTTGTCTGGCAGGGCCGCGGCGCCTCGGCCTCCGACGACGGCTGGGTGTCACTGCACCCCGCCGAGACCGCCCCGCTCACGCTGGCGCAGCCGGTCGAGAACGAACCTGTGACCGATACTGCGCCAGGCGGATTCGAGCAGTCACAGCCCTCACTCACCGATCACGTCATCGAGGTCTTGTCGGGCGGCGGGGGCTTCTTCGTGCATCAGTTGCTCCAGGCGGTGCGGGCAGCCCGCCCCGGAGACGAGATCACGCCGACCGCGCTGGAGGAGGCCCTGTGGGAGGCGGTCTGGGCCGGCCGTGTCACCAACGACACGTTCGCGCCGCTGCGGGCGGTTCTCTCGCGCGGTCATGCCGCACACCGCTCGCGGCGCACACCGTCGGCCCGCACGGCTCGGCCGCGGCGTTTGGGTCGGCTCGGTGGTCTGAGCGGACCCGGCTCACCAGGCCGCACAAACTCGGCGATGCAGGGTGGTTCGGCCCGCACCGCAGGTCGCTGGAGCCTTCTTCCACAGGCGGAGGTCGACCCGACCTCCCGCGCCGTCGCCACAGCGGAGGTGCTGCTCGACAGGTACGGGGTGCTCACGCGCGGGCCGGTCGCGGCCGAGGAGGTCACGGGTGGCTTCGCGGCGATGTACCGGGTGCTTGCCGCCGCGGAAGAGAGCGGAGCGGTGCGGCGCGGATACCTCGTGGAGCAGCTCGGCGCCTCACAGTTCGCGACCGCGGGGGCGATCGACAGGCTCAGGGCCGTCGCGCGAGGGCAGGATTCGCTCGGAGCGTCTCCCGGATCTGCGACCACGACGCCGCCACCGGCACTCGTGCTGGCGGCAACCGATCCGGCGAATCCGTACGGAGCCGCACTCGACTGGCCGGATTCTGCAACCTCGCAGATCACGGGCGTAGCGCGGGGCCATCGTCCGGCCCGCAAAGCCGGTGCTCTTGTCGTGTCGGTCGACGGCCGGCTCGTCGCCTACCTCGAGAGGGGCGGCCGTTCGGTGCTCACGTTCCCGAGCACCGGCGACGGCGACGGCGGTGACGCGTCAGGCTCAGACCGGGCGGGCTCCGACAGCTCGCTGACCGCAGCGGCAGAGTCACTCGCGCAGCTCGTGCGGCACGGCGCCCTCGACACGCTTACGGTCACCTCGATCGACGGCGATCCGGCCCTCGGCTCCGATCACGCCCTGGCACACGCTCTCGAGCAGGCGGGTTTTCACATGACCCCCAAGGGATTGAGGATGCGTCGTGCCTGAGGGCGACACCGTTCTTCGTACAGCCCGTCGCCTCGACTCCGCCTTCAGAGGCGAGCAGCTCATCAGGGTCGAGTTGCGGTGGGGTTCGCGTGACGGCGAGCCGTTGCTCGGTGCCTCGACCCTCGAGGTGGCGGCGCGCGGCAAGCACATCCTGCACCGCTTCGACAACGGCCTCACCCTGCACTCTCACCTGCGCATGGAGGGCGAGTGGCGCATCAGCCGCGCAGCCGAGGCCCCGCAACCCGGACGATTCATGCACCGCGACTCCCCGGTGAGGGCCGTGCTCGTCGCGTCGACGTGGGCCGGCACCGGCGTACGTCTGGGCATGCTCGACCTCGTCCCCACCCGCGACGAGCACACGCTCGTCGGTCACCTGGGGCCTGACATCCTCGGCGACGACTGGGACGAAGACGTGGCCGTGACCAACCTCGCGGCCAGCTCGGCCTCCATCGGCGCGGCGCTGCTCGACCAACGCAATCTCGCGGGAATCGGCACGCTGTACAGCTGCGAGAGCCTGTTCGTAGAGCGCATCCACCCGTGGCTCGCGGCCTGCGACATGAGCGACACCGACCTGCGCCGCGTGGTACGCCGGGCCCAGCGACAACTGCGGGCCAACCTCGACCACGCCGTGCAATCGACCACCGGTGAGCGCAGGCGCGGCCACGAGAAGTATGTACACGCCAGGTCGGGACGGCCCTGCCGCCGATGTGGAGGCGCCATCACGGTCGCCTCGGTGGGCACGCCGCCCATGCAGCGGCCGATGTACTACTGCCCCGCCTGCCAAGGAGGCCTGGCGCCCGCGTCGATGCGCACGGGCCCGTGAACGTGTAGCTCAGGCGGCGGTGGCGCCGACGCGACCGCGGCTCTTGGCGGTGGTCATCGGGACGACAACGGCGGCCTTGGCCTCTTCGAGAGCCACGCGATCGGAGACGTCCACGAGTAACTGCGACATGGGCATCTGCAGTGCCTGACAGATCGAGGCGAGCAGTTCTGAGCTCGCCTCCTTCTCGCCGCGCTCGATCTCGGAGAGGTACCCGAGCGACACCGACGACTGGGCCGAGACCTCGCGGAGCGTACGGCCGAGGTCGCGCCGACGCGACCGCAATGCGTTGCCTACTTCTCGTCGCAGCAGGACCATCGTCTCTCCCCTTCCGAAGCCCCGATCGTTGATGTCCGAACCTGTCGGTGCCGCAGTCACGACCATCTCCCCCACGCCACAGCGGCCGGAGCGGGGCCGTGCTTGAGGTGGACGCGCGCAGCGCCGACCACTCCAATCTACCGTGCCAGCACCTCCGCCAGCATGCGGAGCACTTCTCGAACAGTGTTCTCGCGAATGTCGTCGCGCGATCCGGTCAGGGCGAGTCGCCGGCTCACCGTCGCATGCGGCGCGCTGACAGAACCCGCTTCGGAGCGGGGTCCGGGGCCCGCCACCGCGACGAAGACCGTGCCGACGGCACAACCGTCCGACGGATCCGGGCCGGCCACACCGGTCGTGCCGATCCCGTAGTCCACGCCGAACGTGGTCCGGCTGCCCTCGGCCAGTTCTTCTGCCACGCGAGCGTTCACGGCTCCCGACTGCAGCGCCTCCACGGAGACGCCCACCAGGGCGGCCTTGACGTCGCTGTGGTAGGCGCAGACACCGCCGCGGACGACCTCCGACGCACCGGGCACAGTCGTGAGCGCGGCCACGACGAGTCCTCCGGTGAGCGATTCGGCCGTAGCGACGGTCGCCCTGCGTGCTCGCAGGGCGGTCACCACCTCAGCCGCGACGTCTCGTATCTCGGCAGGGAGCAACGGTGATTCGCTCACCCGGTCACCGCTGCGCCGCCAGTCTTCGAGGCCGCAACGAGCGCACGGGCCTTGAGCACGTAGTCGATACCCGTCACGACGGTGACGATGACAGCGGCCGCCATCACCGCGACGCCGATGCCCCACCACACGCCACCGATGGGCGCGATGAGCATCGACAACGCCACCGTCTGCAGCACAGTCTTGAGCTTGCCGCCGCGCCCAGCCGGCATGACCCCGTAGCGGATCACGAAGAACCGCATGATCGTGATGCCCCACTCGCGCAGCAGGATGACGATCGTCACCCACCACCACAGCGCGCCGATGATCGACAGGCCGATGAACGCCATGCCGGTCAGGGCCTTGTCGGCGATGGGATCGGCGATCTTGCCGAAGTCGGTGATGAGGTTGCGGGAGCGGGCGATGTAGCCGTCGAGCGAGTCGGTGATCATCGCCGCGACGAACACCCCGAGCGCGGCCCATCGCATCGACGGGTCGTGCCCACCCTTCGTCAGCAGCAGCCAGCCGAACAGCGGCACCATGAGGATGCGCAGCACCGTCAGGGCGTTCGGTACGTTCCAGTTGCTAGGGCGAGGTGCCGATGCAGGCGCGCCGCCGACATCCATGCTGTTCATCGCAGCACCGCCACGAGGTCGGCGCCCACGGATTCCACAACCTCCGCCACCACGATCTCGCCGACCGCCGGAACCGCGGCGGCAAGCGACTCCACTGACGCCTCTAGAGCAGTGGTGCCGTCGACCTCCGGCCCCTGGTGCTCCGCTCGGCCGGCCACGTACACGCCTCGAACGAACTCGACGTCCCCGGCTTCGCAGTCGCGCACATCTTCGACCAGCACGCGCACCGTCTCACCCACGCGCGCGGTCGCACGGATGGCACTGGCGTCGTCGCTGGTGGTCGAGAGGATGTCGACCCGCTCGTCGACGACCTCCTGCGGCAGCTTGCCCTCGTAGTCGGCGGCCTCGGTGCCGTCTTCGTCGGAGTAACCGAAGACCCCGCAGACGTCGAGTTCGGCCGTGGCCACGAATTCGACGAGCGCCTCGAAGTCGTCTTCGGTCTCGCCCGGAAACCCGACGATGACGTTGGAGCGGATGCCCGCCTCGGGAGCCAACGAGCGGATCTTGTCGATGAGGGCGAGAAACGCCTCCGCATCGCCGAACCGGCGCATCTGCCGTAGCACACCGGGAGCGACGTGCTGGAACGAGAGGTCGAAATACGGCACGACCCCGGGAGTCGCCGCGATCACGCGGAGCAGGTCGTCTCGCAGCTCGGCGGGCTGCAGGTACGAGACCCGCACCCGCTCGATGCCGTCGACCGCCACGAGTTCGGGCAGCAGGGTGTCGAGCAACCTGATGTCACCCAGGTCTTTGCCGTACGAGGTCGAGTTCTCGCTGACGAGGAAGAGTTCGCGCGCCCCCTGCTCGGCGAGCCACCGCGCCTCGGCCAGCACGTCCGAGGGGCGGCGCGACACGAATGCGCCACGAAACGACGGGATCGCGCAGAAGGCGCACCGGCGGTCGCAGCCGCTGGCGATCTTGAGCGGCGCCCACGGGGCTCCGTCGAGCCGTGCGCGCACAAAGGGCGAACCGCCTTGGCCTACGACCGGGTCCACACTCCCAGCGCCTTCTCCGTGGCCGGGCAGTGCCACGCCCCCCGCGGCCTGCTGTCGAGAGGCGGGAGCGATCGGAAGGAGCGTGCGCCGGTCGCGAGGCACGTGCGATTCGACCCGTTCTCCGGCGAGGATGCGAGTGAGGTGCGCCGACATGTCGGTGTACGTGTCGAATCCGAGCACCCCGTCGGCCTCCGGCAGTTCTTCGGCCAGCTCACGCCCATACCGCTCGGCCAGGCACCCGACCGCGACGACCGCGCGCGTGCTTCCCTGCGTCTTGAAGTCGGAGAGTTCGAGAATCGTGTCGATGGAGTCCTTCTTCGCCGAGGCGACGAAACCGCACGTGTTCACCACAGCGACATCGGCCTCGTCCGGGGAATCCACGAGCCGCCACCCCTCGCGCGACAATCGCCCGGCCAGCTCCTCGGAGTCGACGTCGTTACGCGAACAACCCAGGCTCACGACGTGGACCGTGCCGTGTTCGGGCGGGTCGGACAGGGGCTCCGGACTCATGAGCCTACTCTACGGTGAGGGCGAACCGACGCTGCCCGGGGCCGCGGGGCAGGCCGCCGTGTCGCCCGCCACGAGTTGTTGCTGGAGCCACCTGGCCGCCTCGCCGAGAACGGCGGTACCGGTCGCGTGCGTGCGGTCAGCGGGCTGGGTCAGCAACGAGACCCCGACTCCCACGCCGGCGGGGTCTCGGATGATGCCGACCTGGCGCACGAGGTAGCCGTCGGAGCTGTCGCCCCAACCACCCTTGTACACAGACCCCTCGACGGTGCCCAGGCCCCACCGCTGATCGGCGACGATGTTCTCCATTGCCGAGAGCACCTTGTCGGCGTACGGCTCGCACGGCAATGCCGCCGCGAAGCGCGCGGAGTCGGCGACCCCCCAGTGCGTCAGGCCGAAGGCGCTGCCGTCGACCTGGGTACTGGTGTCGCCGGCGGAGGCGAGCACCTGGCCCACGACCGACGCCGGGTCGCCGTACGCCTGCAGCCCCTTGAAGAGACGCGAGGCGGCATCGTTGTTCGAACGGGTAAGGCTGGCGGAAAGGTCTTGCACCGCCTGAGCGGGCAGGTCTCCGCCGGCCTTCTGCACTGCGGCCAGGGCGATCGGCACCTTGATGGTCGACCAGGCGTCGAGCGTGTCCGACGATCCGAGCACCTGCACGGCGTCGGGATGTCCGATCGGTGCCCAGGCGACCATGAGCTCCGGCTCCGTGCGCGCCACGAGTTCGGCGAAGCCCGGCTCCAACTGTTGCGAGGTGGTCGCCACGGTGAACGTGGGCCCCGCGGCGGTCCCCCGCTGACCGGCCCGCCCGCCCGATTGCGAATCCGGGTCGGGAGCCACGCTCGTACACGCGGCCAACGCAGCCGACATCAGTGCCACCAGTGCGACGACGGCCGGTGAGCCGCGTTGCGACCGCCGGTAGGTACGCCGCACCATCGCCCGCTACCTGCTGCGTCCGTGCTGCGTGAGGTCCCAGGCGTCCTCGCCGGAGTCGCCCTCGACCTCCTCGTAGTCGTCGTCGGCCAGATCCTCCAGGTCACTCGGTCCGTAGCCGGAGGGCGTGCCGTCACCTCCGTCAGGACCACCGGGGGCACCGCCCGCATCGAAGTTGGGCGGATCTTCGCCCTTCATCGCAGCGAGGATCACCGGGAGGTCGTCGACCTTCACCAACACGTCGCGGGCCTTGCTGCCCTCCGAGGGCCCCACGACCCCGCGCGACTCGAGCAGGTCCATGAGTCGGCCGGCCTTCGCGAACCCGACCCGCAGCTTGCGCTGCAGCATCGAGGTCGACCCGAACTGCGTGGTGACGACCTGCTTCGTGGCTTCGAGGAGCAGTTCGAGATCGTCTCCGATGTCGTCGTCGATCTGCTTCTTGGCGACCACCGGCACGACGTCTTCGCGGTACGAGGGCTTGAGCTGCTCGGTGACGTAGCCGACGACGTCGGCGACCTCGCTCTCGGTCACCCAAGCGCCCTGCACACGCATCGGCTTGCTGGCACCCATCGGCAGGAAGAGCGCGTCGCCCTGGCCGATGAGCTTCTCGGCTCCGGGCTGGTCGAGCACGACCCGGGAGTCGGCGAGCGAGCTGGTCGCGAATGCCATGCGGCTGGGCACGTTGGCCTTGATGAGGCCGGTGACCACGTCGACTGAGGGCCGCTGCGTGGCGAGCACGAGGTGGATGCCGGCGGCGCGGGCCAACTGGGTGATGCGAACGATCGAGTCTTCGACGTCACGGGCCGCCACCATCATGAGGTCGGCGAGTTCGTCGACCACGACGAGGAGGTACGGGTACGGCTCGATGACCCGCTGCGAACCGGGCGGGGGCGTCACAGAACCGGCCCGGACGGCCTTGTTGAAATCGTCGATGTGCTTGTACCCGAACGCCGCAAGGTCGTCGTAGCGCGCGTCCATCTCGCGCACCACCCACTGCAGGGCCTCCGAGGCCTTCTTCGGGTTGGTGATGATCGGCGTGATGAGGTGCGGAATGCCCTCGTACGCGGTCAACTCGACCCGCTTGGGGTCGACGAGGATGAGCCGTACCTCGTCGGGAGTGGCCCGCATAAGGATCGAGGTGATCATCGAGTTGACGAAGCTGCTCTTACCCGAGCCGGTCGCGCCGGCGACGAGCAGGTGCGGCATCTTCGCGAGGTTGGCGATGACGTAGCCGCCCTCGACGTCTTTGCCCACACCCATGACCATCGGGTGCGGGTTGCGTTGGGCCACCTGGCTGCGCAGTACGTCGCCGAGGCTGACCTTCTCGCGGTCGGCGTTGGGGATCTCGATGCCGATTGCCGACTTGCCGGGGATCGGCGAGAGGATGCGCACGTCGGCGGAGGCGACCGCGTAGGCGATGTTCTTGCTCAGCGCCGTGACCCGCTCGACCTTGACGCCGTGGCCGAGCTCGACCTCGTACCGCGTGACCGTCGGCCCCCGTGAGAACCCGGTGACCTGCGCGTCGATGCCGAACTGGTCGAGCACGCCGGTGAGCGATTCGACGACGCGGTCGTTGGCGGCACTGCGGGTCTTGTGCGGGGCGCCCGCCTTGAGCAGGTCGCTCTTAGGGAGCGTGTACGTGACATCGCCCGCGAGAGCGAGCTGTTCCACACGCTGAGGCAGCGGCTCGGTGGGCGGAGGCGCGAGGTCGCCGGAACGCTCCGCTGCCGTCGGGTTGGCGGCTGCCTTGGGCGCAGGCGCCGCGCTCTCCGTGCCGGCCGAGTCGCCGTGTGCCGCAGCGCGGCTGGTCGCGGGTGTGTCGTTGCGGTCGGCTGCTGACGGCACTGCGGACCCCGACGACGCCCCGGCCTTCACACCGCTGACTCGCTCGTACAGGGCGGTCGCAGCATCGTCGACACGGCTCGAACTGCGGGACGACGCCGGAGTGCCCTCGGGGGTCCCGTGCTCATCGCCCTCCGCCGCGTTCGGCTTCGCGGCCCGCAGCAGACGCCTGCCCCGTCCGCGATGCACCTGGGCGGCCTGCTCGAACGCCTCGTCACCGTCGCGGCCTTCGATGTCGACCTTCTGCCTACCGCGAGAGCCGCTGGGCAGGGCGCGAACGTCGTCTCCGCCCTCATCGCCGGTGGGAGCGACACCGAAGAGCTTGTCGTGCACCTCGCGAAGGCGCGAGGGGATCCGCCTGACCGGCGTGGCCGTGACGACGAGGAACCCGAAGAATGCCACGACGAGCAGCACCGGAACGGCACCCCACGTGGTCAGGCCGGCGACGAGCGGCACGCTCGCCAGGTACCCGATGATGCCGCCTGCGTCTCGAATCGCTTCGAGGCCGTCGGACATCTGGGGCAGCCCGCGCGCGATGTGGATGAGCCCGCACAAGGAGACCGCGAGGGCCGTGATGCCGATCGCCACACGGTTGGTCGCGTGGTCGTCGACGGGCGAGCGCATGAGGCGGATGCCGAACCCGACGAGCACCAGCGGCAACACGAGTGCGCCCCAGCCCACGGTTCCGGCGGCGACGATGTGGATGACGTCTCCGACCGTGCCGGGCAGCCCCCACCATTCACGTGCGGCGACGACGATCGCGAGGATGACGAGAAACAGCCCGAGGCCGTCACGGCGGTGCTCTTCGGGCAGGTCTCCGGCGGTGCGGCCGACTCGGCGCACTGCGCCTCCGGTCACGTTGGCCACCCCCATCCACGTTCCTTTGATCGCTCGAGTGGGCAGGGATTCACCTCGCCGTGCCGGCGGGCGCCTGCCTGCCGAGCTGCGGGACGAATGCGACCGGGTCGACGCGACCGTTCGCCCCGACGTGCCAGATCGAGTTCTGGAGCCGGAGTTCTTGGTCGTACCGCCACGTGTCGCCACCTCAGCAGATTAGGCGATGGTGGACGCCCGTCCGTGGACCCCCACCGGCGACACCCCGGCAGGGGTCCAGACAGCGTCTCTCTGCGGCCCTCTCTACGCCAGCGGCCGGTACACCTCCGTGAGCAGGGCCTCGCTCGGGGCGCTGCCAGGGTCGTTGAGGTAGATGTTGAAGTGCTTGTTCTGCAGCGGAGCGTCGGGCCCCTCCTCGGCTGCGGTCAATCCGTGCTCGGCGATGAACTCCTGGATGCGGGCGTGCGCCTCGGATATGAGCGAATACGGGCCCTCGACACGCGCAACCACGACGTCCTGCTCCGGGATGTCGTGCACCTCCAGCGGGGCTGCGGCCGTGGTGCCGGGGGCGACCGTCAGCCAGACCGACTCGTCGACGTCACTCTCGCGGTACTCGGCGTCGTGCTCGATGCAGCCGCCTGGGCCGATCGGGGTGATGCCCTGGGCCTGCATGGCGGGCATGAGGCGCGCCCACAGCATCCCCTCGTCGGAGTAGGTGGGGATCGTGCCGCGCAGGGCGACGATCGTGCGGGCGGGGATCGTGCGTCGGGTGATGGTGATGGCGTTCATGGTGTGTCCCTCCTGGTCGAGTAGCTGATCGAGTAGCGCCAGGCGGTCGGAGGCGGCCTGCAGCTCCGCGGTGAGCACGTCGCGCTGAATGGTCAGCGCCGTGTCGTATGCCGGGGTGCCACGGGCTGCCAGGACCGCCGCGATGGCGGACGCGGTGTCGGTCATGTAACCAGCCTCGCGTCTGCCACCGTGTGAGGGTCAAGAGCGATTCGACGACGGGATCCGGCCCCTCAGGCAGCGGCTCGTTTGCGGCGGACGTAGATCTGCTTTCGGACCGTCGCCACCGTGGCGCCCGCGGTGTCGACCAGGTCGACCTCGAACCAGCGGAGCACCTTTTGGCCGTTCTCCGCCGCCGCGCGGATCTCGTCGATGTCCGTCTGGGTGATGACGAGTTCGCCGCGCAGGTCGGTCTTTCCGGGAGTGACGAAGTCGATCTCGCCCGCCTTGTCCCAGACGACGTAGTCGCCGCCGAGTTGGCGGTAGACCATGATCGCGAAGAACGGGTCGACCATCGAGAACATCGTGCCGCCAAACTGGGTGCCGAAGTAGTTGCTGTTCAGCCGCCCCTTCTTGAGCACGACGACGACGCGCCGCCAGTCGTCGGAGATCGACCGCACACGTACTCCGCACGCGAAGAAGGTCGGCCACACGTTGAGCGCATGCCGAAGTTTGTCGGGGGTGTCGAGAAACCTCTTGAACGGATCGAGTCGCTGCGACATCGCACTCCTCGTGGCGGGCTTGGGCGGGGCTCGGTGCCTTGAGTGCGGGCAGGGCCGCCGGGTCACCTACCCGACGGCCCACGCCTTCGCGATTCAGACGCTGACGACCACCGGGACGATCATCGGGCGGCGGCGGAGCTTGCCGCCGACGTACGAACCGACCGTGCGGCGAACGACCTGCTGCAACTGGTGCGTGTCTTGCACGCCCTTAGCCCAGGCGCTCTCGACCGCCTCCTTGATCTGCGGGACCACCGCGTCGAAGACGTCGAGGTCCTCGGCGAAGCCGCGGGCCAGCACCTCGGGCCCGGAGGCCACGGTGCCGTCGGTCGGGTCGATGATGACGATGACCGTGATGAAACCCTCGTCGCGCAGGATGCGGCGGTCCTTGAGCAGCGCCTCATCGGTCGCGCCCACGGCCGAACCATCGACGTACACGTACCCGCACTCCACGGCGCCGACGACGCGCGCGAGCCCGTCGACGAGGTCGACGACCACTCCATCTCCGGCCAGAACCACGCGCTCCTTGGCGACGCCGGTCTGCGCGGCCAGTCGCCCGTTAGCCACGAGGTGCCGCCACTCGCCGTGTACCGGCATGACGTTGCTCGGCTGCAGGATGTTGTAGAGGTACAACAGTTCACCGGCACTCGCGTGCCCGGAGGTGTGCACCTTCGCGTTGCCCTTGTGGATGACGTCGGCGCCGAGCAGCATCAAGCCGTTGATGACGCGGAAGACGGCGTTCTCATTGCCGGGGATGAGCGAGGAGGCGAGCACGACGGTGTCGCCCTCGCCAATCTCGATGCGGTGGTCGCGGTTGGCCATGCGGGCCAGCGCCGCCATCGGCTCTCCCTGCGAACCGGTACACATGAGCACCTGCTGATGCTCGGGATAGTCGTCGAGCTTCTTGACGTCGACGAGGATGCCGTCGGGGATGCGCAGGTAGCCCAGTTCGGAGGCGATGCCCATGTTGCGCACCATCGAGCGCCCCACGAGGGCGACCTTGCGGCCGTGCTCCTCCGCGGCGTCGAAGACCTGCTGCACCCGGTGCACGTGGCTGGCGAACGAGGCCACGATGACGCGCCGCTGCGCCTTGGCGAAGACCCGCTCGAGCGAGGGGTAGATGTCGCGCTCGGGCATCGTGAACCCGGGCACTTCAGCGTTGGTGGAGTCGACGAGGGCGATGTCGACGCCCTCCTCGCCCAGCCGAGCCATGGCGCGCAGGTCGGTGATGCGCATGTCCATCGGCAACTGGTCCATCTTGAAGTCGCCGGTGTGCAGCAGCACCCCGGCGTCGGTGCGCACGGCCACGGCCAGCGCGTCGGGGATGGAGTGGTTGACCGCGATGAACTCGCACTCGAAGACGCCGAAGTCTTCGATGTCGCCTTCTTTCACCGCGAGCGTGTACGGCTTGATGCGGTGCTCCTTCAGCTTTGCCTCGATGAGCGCGAGCGTGAGCGTGGAGCCGATGAGCGGGATGTCGGGCTTGAGGCGCAGCAGGTACGGCACGGCCCCGATGTGGTCTTCGTGGCCGTGCGTGAGGATGATCGCCTCGACCTCGTCGAGCCGGTCTTCGATGTACCCGAAGTCGGGCAGGATCAGGTCGACTCCGGGGTGGGCGTCTTCGGGAAAGAGCACACCGCAGTCGATGATGAGGATCCGCCCGGCGTGTTCCAGGACGGTCATGTTGCGCCCGACCTCGCCGAGGCCGCCGAGTGGAACGATGCGCAGCCCCCCTTCGGGGAGTGCTGGCGGATCCTTGAGCTCGAAAGGCTGGATGGTCACGAGAGGTTGGACTCCTTGAGGCCGTCTCGCAGTGCTGCGAGTTCGGTGTCGGTGGCCGCCACGAGGGGCAGCCGCATGGTGTTGTGCGGGATCACTCCGGCGTCTGCGAGAGCCGCCTTGACCATGATCGCGCCCTGGGTGATGCCCATGACCGCGTCGACGGCGGGCACGAGGCGGTGGTGGATCTCGATGGCTGCGCGCAGGTCACCGCGGTCGAGCGCATCGATCATCTCGGCGTACTGCACGGAGGCGACGTGCGAGGTGACACCCACGACACCGACCGCACCCTGGGTGAGGTGGGCGAGGTTGGCGCCGTCATCCCCGGAGTACCAGGCCAGATCGGTGGAGCGCATCACGTGCGCCGCGGCCCACAGGTCACCCTTGGCGTCTTTGACCGCGACGATGCGCGGGTGCTTCGCCAGTTCGAGAAGGGTCGCCGTGGTGATCGGGACACCCGAGCGGCCGGGGATGTCGTAGAGCATCACCGGGGTGTCGGTCTCGTCGGCCACGGCCGTGAAGTGCGCGATCAGACCGGTCTGCGGGGGCTTGTTGTAGTACGGCGTGACGACGAGCATGCCGTCGACGCCGACCTCCGCCGCCTGTCGGGTGAGTTCAAGGGTGTGCGCGGTGTCGTTGCTGCCGACGCCGGCCACGATCTTCAGGCGGTCGCCCACCGCCTCTTTCACTGCGACGAGGAGGTCGCGCTTCTCTTCGTCGCTGGTCGTGGCCGACTCACCGGTCGTGCCGTTGATGATGAGCCCGTCGTGGCGACGGTCGGCGAGGTGCTTCGCCAGGGCCTGCACCGAGTCGAAATCGACCCGCCCGTCGGGCGTGAACGGCGTGACCATCGCGGTGAGCACCCGACCGAAGGGTGCGAAAGGTGCTGAGGCAGACGACATGGGCCAAAGGTATCCAACATTGGGCCGCCCCTGCCCCATCTACCGCTCAGCGACGCACGGCAACCCGCAGGCATCGGATGCCGGGGCGGCCCTCCGCATCCGACGATCGACCAGTCAGTCGGTGCTCACGCTCTTGTCGACGCGCGTCGCCGCTCTCGCCGCGCCGTTCGCGCCTCCGTAGAGAGACCAGTAGAACAGTCCGATCATCATGCCGCCGCCGACGATGTTGCCGAGCGTGACCGGCACGAGGTTCGCGGTGATGAAGTTCGCCCAGGTCATGTCTGGGAACGCGCCGGGTGCGAGCTCGGGCCGGATGATGATTCCGAGCGGGATCATGAACATGTTCGCCACCGAGTGCTCGAAGCCTGTGGAGACGAACAGGCCGACAGGCAGGACGAGCGCGAGGATCTTGTCGGCGACGCTGCGCCCCGCGTACGCCATCCAGACGCCGAGGCACACGAGCAGGTTGCAGCCGATGCCGAGGGTGAACGCCTCGACGAACGTATGGTGCAGCTTCTTGTCGGCCGTCGCGAGGATCACCGCGCCCCAGCCCCCCTCGGCGCTGTTGTAGACGCCGCCGAAGTAGCAGATCGCGACGATCGTGGCGGCCCCGATGGCGTTGCCGATATAGACGAGGCTCCAATGCCGCAGCACGCCTAGCCACGAGAGTCGTCCGGCTGCCTTGCCGATGAGAGTCATCGTGGTGGAGGTGAACAGATCGGCACCCGTCACCACGCACGTGATGAGGCCCAGCGAGAAGACCGTGCCCCCGATGAGTTTGGCGACGCCCCAAGGCAGCACCTCGGCACCGACCTGGGTGGTGGTGTAGAAGACGAAGCCGAGCGAGATGTAGGCGCCGCCCGGCAGCGCGGCCATGAGGATCTTCCAGGGGGGTGCCGTGGTCTTGTGCACCATCGCTTCTTCGGCGATCGCGGCCGTCTCGACCGGTGACGCCATCCTCATGTTCAGCGGCTCACTCACGAGTCGTGACGCTACCGCCGCAGACCCCGACGGCAGGCGCCATCGGTCCAGTCGAGACCAGATTCACCCCGCAGCGCGGGCGCCGGCACCGATCGAAGCCGACCTACTCGCACGACATGCACGAGATGCCCGACATGCCAGACATGCCCGGAAACGCCAACGTGGCGCTACTCGCTCGGGGGTTCGAGTAGCGCCACGTTCACCAGGGATATCGCACGGGAGGCCCGCAGCGTTACACAGCACTCTGAGCAGGCTTTACTCCCTAGCACCGTTTCACGGACGCGAGCCGCTGACTTCCGGCGGGCCGCCGCCCGGATAGCGTGGGCCGGGTGCGCCAGTACCACGAACTCCTCAACCGCATCCTCGACGAAGGCAATCGCCGCGACGACCGCACCGGCACCGGCACGCTCTCGGTGTTCGGGCATCAGATGCGCTTCGACCTGCGCGAGGGGTTTCCGGCGCTGACGACGAAGAAGCTGCACCTGCGCTCGATCATCGGTGAGCTCATCTGGTTTCTGCGCGGCGACACGAACATCGCCTGGCTGCACGAGCACGGCATCACGATCTGGGACGAGTGGGCCGACGCCGACGGCGACCTCGGGCCTGTGTACGGGCACCAGTGGAGGTCGTGGCCCACTCCCGACGGAGGGAGCATCGACCAAATCGCGAAGGTGGTGCACTCGATCCGCACCAATCCCAGCAGCCGCCGCCACATCGTCTCCGCCTGGAACGTGGCGGAGGTCGACGACATGGCGCTGCCGCCGTGCCACACGATGTTCCAGTTCTACGTGACGCCGGCTGCGGGGCAGGAGGGGCGTGGGCGCCTGTCGTGCCAGCTCTATCAGCGCAGCGCCGACGTCTTTCTCGGGGTTCCGTTCAACATCGCCTCCTACGCGCTGCTGACGCACATGGTGGCGCAGGTCTGCGATCTCGAGGTCGGCGATTTCGTGCACACCTTCGGCGACGCGCACCTGTACATCAACCACCTAGACCAGGCCCGCGAGCAGCTCGCACGCGAGCCGAGGCCGCTCCCCCGTCTACGTCTGAACCCCGACCGGCGTGCGATCGACGCGTTCGAGATCGAGGATGTGGTTCTCGAGGGCTACGACCCGCACCCGGCGATCAAGGCCCCCATCGCGGTCTGAGGGCCGCAGGGCAAGAGAGCAGGAGAACCCGAGAACCGGAGGGCGAACATGTCGGCGAACGTGACGGACGGCGCGAACGTCAACCCCGACCAGTACGTCGTGGTCGTCGTGGCTGTGGCCCGCAACGGGGTCATCGGCGCGAACGGCGGAATGCCCTGGCACCTGCCCGAAGACCTCGCGCACTTCAAGACGGCCACGATGGGCACGCCGATGGTGATGGGCCGCAAGACCTTCGAGAGCATCGGTCGCCCGCTGCCCGGCCGCCGCTCGATCGTCGTCACGCGTGATCGTGCCTGGCAGCACGCCGGCGTCGAGGTCGCCCACGGCATCGCGGAGGCGTTCGAGCTGGCGGGCCCCGGCCGCGTCAGCCTCATCGGCGGAGGTGAGTTGTTCGCCCGCTCCATGTCCGCCGATCCGGCGACGGCGCCCGAAGCCGCGGACGAGCTGATCGTCACGTACGTCGATGCCGCTCCGCAGGGCGACACGTTTCTGCCGCCCGTCGACGAGAGGGTGTGGGAGGTCGTGGAGCGCCGCCCCGGCACGGGCTGCGAGTACGTGACCTACCGCCGTGCCGGTGTGACTCCGGACGCGGGCGCGTGACGACAGTCGCCTAGACGCCTTCGTCGAACACTTCGGTCTTGATCCGATCCGGGGCCACCCCGAACGCTTCAAGTGCCGCGCGCGCGTCGACGACCAGCGACTCGGGGCCGCACGTGAACCACGTATGTACGCGAGTGTCGGCGAAGACGTGCAGCAATTCGTCGATGCGCTCTCTGTCGAGACGGCCTGAGAGTGCCTCGGTGTCGCCGGGTTCGCGGCTGAACGCCTCCGCGAGAAACATGCGCCAGGCGTAGTTGTCGGCCAGCTCGAGCAGTTCGGAGCGGAACATCGAGGTGGCGCGTGAGCGGGAGCCGACGAGCACGACGAACCCGCGTCGCTCCATCTCGTGGAGCCCCTCGGTGAGGATCGACATCGCGGGGGTGATGCCTGAACCGGCCACGATGAAGCCGAGCATCGCCTCGTCGGGGGTGTACGGGTCGACGGTCAGTTCACCGAGCGGTTCTGCGACGCCCACCACGTCGCCGGGGTGTGCGTGCCGGTTGAGCCAGGTCGACATGAGCCCGTCCGGAATCTCTCGGGAGGCGATGCGCAGCAGCCCCGTCTGAGCAGACCACGCGGGCGACCCGACGAGCGAATACGAACGACGCACGTCGGTAGGCCCGTCCGGCCCCGGGACGCTCGTCCGCATCGTGACGTACTGCCCGGCCCGGTAGGCGAAGCGCTCGGCCTGATCGGAGGGGATCCGCAGGTCCACGGCCACGGCGCCGACACCCGACTGCGTGGCAGGGCTGATCGCCTCGATCGCCATCGGCGTGAAACGCGGCGCGCGTCGGGCTGCGGAGGAGCCGGGTGAAACCAGGGGCACCCACAGACCGTAACCGACCAGATGTCGGCACCGGCACGGGGCGAGTCGCCGCCGGCGCATGAGGTCTGGGAGACTGAGCCAATGCCCACTCCCCCTCCCGATGCACTGTCGCGCCCTGACGCGAAGGCGGCTCAAGAGGTCCGCCGCAAGGCGATCTCGGTGTCGGTGGCCACGGGGGCGTACGGCATCAGTTTCGGTGCCCTGTCGGTGAGTTCGGGCTTGTCGGTGCTGCAGACGATGGCCCTGTCCGCCCTGCTCTTCTCGGGTGCGTCACAGTTCGCGTTCGTCGGTCTCGTGGCTGCCGGAGGCGGGGCCGCCGTGCTCACTTCCACGCTCCTGGGCCTGCGCAATGGCCTCTACGGCTTGCAGACCTCGCGGATCCTCAACGCCACCGGGCTTCGTCGCCTCGCTGCAGCGCATGTCACCATCGACGAATCGACCGCCGTGGCCATCGGCGGCTCGACGAATCCGCTACAGCGTATGGGGTTCTGGTGGGCCGGCCTTGGCGTGTTCGCGCTCTGGAACCTCATGACGCTCGCGGGCGCACTGCTCGGCAACTCCATCGGCGACCCCAAGGCCTACGGACTCGACGCGGCCGCGACCGCCGCGTTCTGCGGGCTGTTGTGGCCTCGGCTCCGGAGCCACACGACGCGCGCGGTCGCGGTGGCGGCAGCGGTACTCGCGGTGCTCCTGTCGATGGTCACGCCCGCCGGGGTACCGATTCTCGCCGCGGCGGCGCTGGCCGTGGCCGGAGGCGAGATCGCCGGGCGGTTCCTGCGAGACCGCCCCCGCCCTGCGCGGCACACCTCGGCGACGGATCCCGCCACCGGCGCACCAGACAGCGCCCGTGACGAAGGCGGTGAGAACCGATGAACACGTGGACCGCCGTGCTGCTCGCCGCCGGGCTGGCCTACCTCACCAAGCTGGCCGGCTACCTCGTGCCCCGGCACTGGCTGGAGCGGCCAGTCGTCGCACGCATGAACGCGGTCCTGCCCGTCGCTCTGCTCGCCGCCCTGGCAGGCACCTCGGCGTTCACGGGAGCCGGAGGCGCGTTCGTCCTCGACGCCCGCGCCGTTGCCGTCGCGGTGGCGCTGCTCATGCTCTGGCGCGGCGCCTCGTTCCTGCTGGTCGTAGTGGCGGCGGCCGTCGTAGCAGCCGCCGCCCGCGCCCTCGGGATGGCGTGACCTACGCAGGTACGAGCCCCGCGCTCAGAGGCCGAGGTAGTTCTCCAGGCCCACCGTGAGGCCGGGCGTGCGCACGACTCCTCGCACGCCTTCGAGCACGCCGGGCATGAAGCTGACCCGGTCGAAACTGTCGTGCCGGATCGTCAGCCCCTCGCCCTCCGCACCGAAGAGCACCTCCTGGTGGGCCACATACCCCCGCAGTCGCACCGCGTGCACGTGCACCCCGGTGGAGCCGTCGCCGCGGGCGCCGTCCGGGTCTTGAGTCGTGGCGTCGGGCACCGGGCCGAGGCCGGCCTCCTCGCGCGCCGCGGCGATGAGGGAGGCGGTGCGCGCGGCCGTACCGGAGGGGGCGTCGACCTTGCGCGGGTGGTGCAGTTCGACGATCTCGACCGACTCGTAGAAGCGCGCGGCCTGCTGGGCGAACGACATCATGAGGATCGCGCCGATGGCGAAATTGGGGGCGATGAGCACGCCAAGGTCGGGGCGCCCGGCCAGCTGCTCGCGTACCGCGGCGAGGCGCTCGTCCGTCCACCCGGTCGTCCCTACGACGACGCTCACACCGGCGTCGAGGCAGGCCTTGACGTTGCCGGGCGACGCGTCGGGAACGGTGAAGTCGACCGCGACCTTGGCGCCGCCGAAGTCGCCGAAGTCGTCTCCGATGTCGTACCGCCCGACGAGCCGCATGTCGTCTGCGGCCTCCACCGCATCGCACACGGTCGACCCCATGCGCCCCGCTGCTCCGATGACCGCCACGTCGATGATTTCGCTCATTGCCCCACTATTGCCCACCGCGCGGGCCGGGCTGCACCTGACCCGGCACAGGAGCCCCGGAGTTTTCTCCAGCCGCCCGTAGCGCCGTGTCGTGAGCCCGCTCGCTCGCGTGTCGTGCACTTTTTCTCGACTCGTATCGGCCTGTGTCTAGGCCCGATACCACGGGAGCGTTCTGCACTGCCGAATGTGGGGCTAGCGTTCGTTCCGTAGTGCGGGAACAATGGTGGATCACGGATCGTCAACACAGGACGATGAAAAGTGCACCGCCGAAGCCGTCGGTGTGCCACCTAGCCGCCGGAGAGCCATGCGAACGACTTCCGTTCACACCCCTACCAGACGCGCTGCCCCTACCTTGGCCGATGCTCGTGGCCAGGCCGTAACCGTGTCCGCTCCAACTGACACGACAGGCCCGCTCGCGACCTTCAGCTCGAAGATTCCGATGCTGTGGCCCGATGTCGCCCCCTTCTGCGCGGCGACAGGCATCGATGGTGAGACGGAGGTCGAGACGCTACGGGCCGCAGTCGTACATCGGCGCGCGGGTGACCCCACAGACGCCGCGCGGCGGCCGGGCGACGAACTCGAAGCACTGCTGGCCGGGTGGGCGCACTTCGACGCCGAGCGCCGGGCAGTGTTGCGCGGTGCGGTGCGGTACCTCCAAGAGCAGGGCGATCGTTGCCGCTCGGGCTGCGAGGAGCACCTCGTCGACGCCGCCGTCTTGGCCGTGCTCAGGTCGCGCGGCTGACCCAATAGGCCCCCTCCACATTCATTTCTCGCCGTTCGCTCACGCGATCTGGCCCCCTCGACACCCCCTCCTCCGCAGTCTTGGATGACGGGATCGCGAGCCTCCTTCGGACGTAAGTCCCGGATCTGTCGCCCTCTGCGGGGTTACGGTCACGAGAGCGGTTCTGGCGATGGCGACAGAACGCCACACGCGTACGACCAGGAGGTTGCAGGGTGGACACCACGCGACGCGACATGACCCGGCTGCCCGATCTGGCGACCACGGCGGGCAGGGTCAGTCCCACCCGCACGCGGCTTCCCGTGTATGTCGACCTGCTGCCTCCGTGCAATACCGCGTGTCCTGCGGGCGAGAACATCCAGGAGTGGCTGCGGCTGCTCAAGGAGGGCGAGGCCGAGGCGGCGTGGCGCATGCTCACCCGCGACAACCCGTTCCCCGCCATCCACGGCCGCGTCTGCTACCACCCGTGCGAAACGGCCTGCAACCGTAAAGAACTCGACGGTGCGGTGTCGATCCACGCGGTCGAGCGCAACCTCGGCGACATGGCCTTGAAGAAGGGTTGGCAGTTCGAGAAGCCGCGCCACAGCAGTGGGCGGCGTGTGCTCGTCATCGGAGCGGGGCCGTCCGGCCTCTCCGCCGCCTACCATCTCGCTCGGCAGGGGCACGAGGTCGAGATCCGCGACGGAGGCGACGAGCCCGGCGGCATGATGCGCTACGGCATCCCCGAATACCGGCTCCCCCGTGACGTACTCG
Organism: Dermatophilus congolensis; assembly: GCA_030538115.1. Classification (GTDB taxonomy): domain Bacteria; phylum Actinomycetota; class Actinomycetes; order Actinomycetales; family Dermatophilaceae; genus Dermatophilus; species Dermatophilus congolensis_B. Next base: position 232,850 of record JAUNUP010000001.1, read on the forward strand.
ACGCCGAAATCGCCCGCCTCATCGAACTCGGCGTGACGATCACGCTGCAACACCACGTCACCGACCTCGCCACCGAGCAGCGTGAGGGCCGCTTCGACGCCGTGTTCATCGCGATCGGTGCGCACCTGAGCAAGCGGGTCGACATCCCGAACCAAGACGCGAGCCGCATTCTCGACGCCACCACGTTCCTGCGTGGAGTGGCCAGCGGCGACCGCCCGCTCATGGGCGAGAAGGTCACCGTCTACGGCGGCGGCAACACGGCCATGGACGCCGCCCGCGTCGCCCGCCGTCTCGGCGCGACCGAGACCGTCGTCGTCTACCGCCGCACCGCGGAGCAGATGCCGGCCCACGCTGAAGAGCGCGAGGAGGCGGAGCGCGAGGGCGTCAAGATGAACTGGCTGCGCACCATCACCTCGTTCGACGACGACCTGACGGTCGAGATCATGGAGCTGGACGAGAACGGAAAGCCGCAGGGCACTGGGCAGTTCGAGAAGCTCGAGTCCGACACCGTCATTCTGGCGCTGGGCCAGGAGGCCGACACGGGCTTCCTCCACGGCATCCCGGGCCTGCGCTTCGACAAAGACGTTCTGCAGGTCGACCCCGCCACGCTCATGTCAGACGTGCCCGGCATCTTCGCCGGAGGCGACGCGGTGCCCTCCGAGCGCACGGTCACCGTCGGTGTCGGTCACGGCAAGCGGGCCGCCCGCAGCATCGACGCCTTCCTCAACCGCGTCGAATTCGTCGAGCGACCCAAGAACCCGCCGGCTCCGTTCGAGATCCTGCACCCCTGGTACTTCGGTGACGCCCGCCGCCGCACCCAGCCCGAACTCGACCCGGTGCTGCGCGTCGGCGACTTCGACGAGGTCGTCGGCGGCCTCTCCGACGAGCAGGCCCTCTTCGAGGCGGCCCGCTGCCTCTCGTGCGGCAACTGCTTCGAGTGCGACGGCTGCCTCGGCTCCTGCCCCGAAGATGCGGTGATCAAGCTCGGCAAGGGTTACCGCTACCGCTTCGACTACGACAAGTGCACCGGCTGCGGCACGTGCTACGAGCAGTGCCCGGCCCACGCGATCGACATGCGGCCCGCCACCGGGCTCGGCCTGAAGGGCGGAATGTGATGACCCGGGCGATCATCGACGGCAACGAGGCTGCGGTAGACGTCGCGTACCGGCTCAACGAGCTGTGCTCCATCTACCCGATCACGCCGAGCTCCTCCATGGCGGAGCTCGCCGACGACTGGACGGCCGTGGGCCGCACCAACATCTGGGGCACCCTGCCCACCGTCGTCGAGATGCAGAGCGAAGGCGGCGCGGCAGGCGCCATGCACGGCGCGCTCCAGGCCGGGGCCATGTGCACCACGTTCACGGCCTCGCAGGGCCTGCTGCTCATGATCCCGAACATGTACAAGATCGCCGGTGAGCTGACCAGCACGGTCATCCACGTGGCCGCCCGCGCACTGGCCGCGCAGGGCCTATCGATCTTCGGCGACCACCAAGACGTCATGGCCGCGCGCCAGACCGGGTGGGCGATGCTCTCTTCCAACAGCGTGCAGGAGGCGCACGACATGGCGCTCGTGTCGCAGCTCGCGACGCTGCGCTCGCGGGTGCCGTTCATGCACTTCTTCGACGGGTTCCGCACCTCGCACGAACTCAACACACTCGAGAAGCTCTCCGACGACGACCTGCGCGCGCTCGTACCCGACGAGTTGGTGCGCGAGCATCGCCGCCGGGCGCTCTCCCCCGCCGAACCCCGTATCCGCGGCACGGCCCAGAACCCCGACACGTACTTCCAGTCGCGCGAGACGGTGAACCCCTTCTACGCGGCGACTCCCGGCATCGTGCAGACGGCGATGGACGAGCTGGCCGCGCGCTGTGGGCGCCAGTACCACCTTGTCGAATACGCGGGCGCGCCCGACGCCGACCGGGTCGTCGTCATCATGGGCTCCGGTGTCGAGACGGCGCAGGAGACGGCCGCCCACCTCAACGCGAACGGCGAGAAAGTCGGCGTCGTCAACGTGCGCCTCTACCGCCCGTTCCCGGCCGAGGAGCTGCTCGCCGCGATCCCCGCGACCGCCACCCGCATCGCGGTGATGGACCGCACCAAGGAGCCCGGTGCGCTCGGCGACCCGCTCTACCTCGACGTGTCGTCGGCTCTCGCGGAGGCGGTGTCGCGTGGCAAGCGCGAGAACCTGCCGATCGTCGTCGGAGGCCGTTACGGGCTGAGCTCCAAGGAGTTCACGCCCGCGATGGTCAAGGCGATCTACGACGAACTGGCTCTGCCCGATGGCCCGCGCCCGCGTTTCGTGGTCGGCATCAACGACGATGTCTCGAACCTGTCGCTCGTCGTGGGCGATCCGATCGACATCGAGCCGGAGGGCACGCACACTGCGCTGTTCTACGGCCTGGGCTCCGACGGCACGGTCGGCGCGAACAAGAACACGATCAAGATCCTCGGCGCCGATGACTCCCGTTTCGCCCAGGGCTACTTCGTGTACGACTCCAAGAAATCGGGGTCGCGCACGACCTCGCACCTGCGCTTCGGTCCCAAGCCGATCCGCGCGCCCTACCTGCTCAGCAGAGCCGACTTCATCGGCTGCCACCACATGATGATCCTCGAGAGGGTCGACGTGCTCACCGCTGCCCGCGACGGCTCGGTGCTGCTGCTCAACGCGCCCTTCGGGCCGGATGAGGTGTGGGAGAACCTGCCCGAGCCGGTGCAGCAGAAGATCAGGGCCAAGAACATCCGGTTGTACTCGATCGACGCGACGTCCGTCGCGCGCGACGCGGGTCTGCCCGGCCGCACCAACACGGTCCTGCAGGCGTGCTTCTTCGCTATCTCGGGCGTGCTGCCCGCCGATGTGGCGATCACGCGTATCAAGGAGTCGATCCGCACAACCTATGGCCGCCGTGGCGCCGCTGTCGTGCAGCGCAACGAGGACGCGGTCGATCAGGCCGTGAAGAACCTGCACGAGATCGTGATTCCCGACGGGCCCGGCTCCGGCAAACCGATGATCGCCCCGGTACCCGAGCACGCTCCCGAATTCGTGCGCACGGTAACTGCCGAGATGATCGCCGACCGCGGTGACACGCTGCCGGTGAGCATGCTCCCCGTCGACGGCACCTACCCCTCGGGTACCGCTGCCTTCGAGAAGCGCAACATCTCCGAGATCGTCGCCGAGTGGGACCCCGAGGCGTGTATCCAGTGCGGCAACTGTGTCTTCGTCTGCCCGCACGCCGTGCTGCGCAGCAAGTACTACCCGGAGTCGGCGCTCAAGGGCGCCCCGGAAGGCTTCAACCACGCGCCGCTCAACGCCGCGGGTCTGCCGAACTCCCGCTACACGCTGCAGGTGTACGCCGAGGACTGCACCGGTTGCGGCCTGTGCGTCGAGGCGTGCCCCGTCAAGCCGGTTGGTCGCCCGAACCGTCGCGCGATCAACCTCTCGTCGGTGACTGATCGCCGCGAGACCGAGATCGGCAACGTCGAGTTCTTCGAGAAGCTGCCGGTCAACGACCGCGGCCGCGTCGACTTCGCGACCGTGCGCGGCACGCAGTTCCTCGAGCCGCTGTTCGAGTTCTCGGGCGCGTGCAGCGGTTGTGGAGAGACGCCGTACCTCAAGCTGCTCACCCAGCTCTTCGGCGACCGCGCCCTTGTGGCCAACGCGACCGGATGTTCGTCGATCTACGGCGGCAACCTGCCGACGACGCCGTGGACGAAGAACTCCCAGGGCCGCGGCCCGGCATGGAGCAATTCGCTGTTCGAAGACAACGCTGAATTCGGTCTCGGCATGCGGCTCGCAGCCGACGTGCAGACGCAGATCGCGCGCACGCGACTCGAAGAACTTCGCGAGGTGCTCGGCTCCGACTACGTCGACGCGATTCTCGACGCGCCGCAGTTGCACGAGTCGGAGATCGAGGCGCAGCTCGCCCGTGTGCGTGAGCTGAACGAGCGGCTCGAGCCCCTGCAGGGCCAGGCCGCGGAGGAGCTTCGCAGCGTCTCCGACTTCCTCGTACGTCGCAGTGTGTGGATCGTCGGCGGCGACGGCTGGGCGTACGACATCGGCTCCGCCGGCGTCGACCACGTGCTCGCGACCGGCCGCGACATCAACATCCTCGTGCTCGACACCGAGGTGTACTCCAACACGGGTGGCCAGGCGAGCAAGTCGACCCCGCTCGGCGCGGTGGCGAAGTTCGCGGCGGCGGGCAAGATGACCGGCAAGAAGGACATCGCGCTGCAGGCCACCTCGTACGGCGGTGTCTACGTCGCGCGTATCGCGATGGGCGCCGACCCGCAGCAGACGCTCAAGGCGTTCCGCGAGGCGGAGGCGCACGACGGGCCGTCGCTCATCATCGCGTACAGCCACTGCATCGCTCACGGCATCGACATGCGCCGCGGCCTCGACCAGCAGTACAAGGCCGTCGCGAGCGGACACTTCCCGCTCATGCGCTACAACCCGGTGGTCCGCTCGCAGGGCGGCAACCCATTCCTCCTCGACAGCCCGCGCCCGCGCATCCCGCTCACCGAATACCGCAAGGACGAGCTGCGATTCCGCATCCTGCGCGCTTCCGACCCGGAGGAGGCCGACCGTCTCGACGAGTTGGGCCAGGCCGGTGTGGAACGCCGTTGGGCCGAATACGAATCGTGGGCCACCAGCGGCGCCGAATTGTTCACCGCAGACGCTCGAAAGGACTCCTGATGAACGGCGGTCCCATTCTCGACACCACATACCTCGGTCTGGAGCTGCGCTCTCCGCTGATCTCCTCGGCCGGCCCGCAGTCGACGACGGTCGACGGGGTGAAGGCTCTCGACGATTCCGGCGTCGGTGCCGTGGTGCTGTATTCGCTGTTCGAAGAGCAGCTACGCAACGAGGCGGCGCACGACCTCATGCTCATCGACGAGCTCGAAGACACCTCGGCAGAGTCGATGTCGTTCTTCCCCAACCTGATCCCGCAGGACGAGGGCGTCTCGAGCCGGTACCTCAAGCACCTCGAGGCGTGCGTGAACGCGGTCGAGATCCCCGTGATCGGTAGCCTCAACGGCAGTTCGCTGGGCACGTGGACCGAGTACGCGGCGCAGATCGAGTCGGCCGGCGCTGCGGCTCTCGAACTGAACATCTACCTGGTCCCGGGCACGACCGGCACGACTGCGGAGGCCGTGGAGCAGGCGCACGTCGACATCCTCCACGCGGCGAAGAAGGCCGTGTCGATCCCGGTGTCCGTGAAGCTGAGCCCCTTCTTCTCCTCGCTCGGTTCGATCGCCAAACGCCTCGACGACGAGGGTGCCGACGGGCTGGTGCTTTTCAACCGGTTCGTTCAGCCCGATATCGATGTCGAGACGGTCGAGGTCACGCCGGGTATCGAATTATCGACCCCGTTCGAGTCACGGCTGCCGCGCACGTGGATCGCGCTGCTCGCCGGACGGGTCGGGGCCTCCCTCGCGGGAACCACGGGCGTGTACACGGGCGAGGACATCGCCAAGTACCTGCTGGCCGGCGCCGATGTCGTCTGCGCGACCTCTTCCCTCCTGGCACACGGCCCCGACCACGCGGGCACGATGCTGGCCCAACTCGAGGTGTGGATGGAACGCAAGGGCTTCGATGACGTGGCAGCCGTCCGCGGCCTCCTCGCGGGCCCGGACGACATGCGCACCGACGCTTTCCAGCGAGCCGGCTACCTCGCGGCTCTGGAAACGGGCAAACAGCGCTACGGCTCGATCGTCTAAGGATCACCGCGCCCCCGCCGCACAGGCTCTCGCGCCTATGCGGTGGATGGCGTGTCAGGGCACTAGGCCGAACAGCATCACTGGGAGTACCGCGGTCACGAGGATGACTGCCGCAATGAGGAGCGGTATCCCGACCTTGACCGTCGCGGGTGCCTGCTGACGAATGGGGTAGGCCTCCTCACGCTTCGCTTCGACGCGGAAAGCGACTTGCATCGTCGCAATCGCAATGAGTAGCCCGTGGGCCAGTCCGGCCAAGAAGGTGATCTCGCCGTAACGCTCCCATCCGCGTCCGAGAATGAGTCCCGAGGTGGGATTGGCGCCTACCCACAACCACGACGCGACGACGGCAATGACGAGACCGGAGATCACCGATGCGATGACGGATCGAATCACGGCAGCTCGTTCGAGAGACCCGCGGCCGCTGCCGACATAGCCGGCCTCGGCATGGGGTTGCGCACCGATTCGATACGCGAGTTCAAGAGCCGGCAGGCGCGCGATTCCAGTGCGCAGGCGTCGCGGGTGGTTGCCATATCGGCAGCCTACGCGACACCGTCCTGACCAGTTGCTGCTCAGACGAGTACACAACCACGCAGCTGCGAAAGCCGTCCGGCCGGGGCTATCCGCGCAGCTCTCGGCCGAGGGTGAAGGCCGCTGTGCGCACTGCGATGCCCAGGCGGACGGGGTCGACGTCCTTGGTCGGGCCGGTCACCGACAGGCCGGCCAGAACCGCCTTGCCCCGGCCGAACACGGGGGCGGCCACGCAGGAGACGCCGAGGTGCGACTCCTCCCGGTCGTAGGCAGTGCCCGTCTCCTGGATCGCGCTCAGGTCGCGGGCCAGCGCACCAGGTGTCGCGACGGTTCGCGGGGTGAGCCGAGGCAAGCCCGTCGCGATCACGGCCCCCACCGCCTCGGGAGGCGCGTAAGCGAGGATGGCCTTGCCGACGCCTGTGGCGTGAGCAGGCAATCTACCTCCGACCCGCGAGGTGACGCGCGCCCCGGAGGCGCCGACGATGCGGACGTACACCACATCCGTGCCCTCCAGCACGGCCAGATGTACCCGCAGGCGGGTGGCTTCGCGCAGGTCCTCCATGATCGGCCCCGCGAACTCGGCCAGATCCCGCGGCCGGGCCACAAGTTCACCCAGCTCGAACAGCCCCATGCCGAGCTGGTACTCACGGCTCTCGGGGTCCTGTTCGAGCAGGCGGTGCCGCACGAGGTCCTGCGCCATCCGGTGAACGGTCGGCTTCGGCATCCCCGCCCGCCGCGACAACTCGGCCAACGACAGCCGCGGGCCTGCCGCATCGAACGCTCCCAGCAACGCGACCACGCGATCGACGACCCCAGGCCGCGGCCCGGCGCGCGGCGCCGACATCTCGTTTCGCCCAGTGGAATGCATGAACCCGATTGAACCACTCGCTTCCACGGCAGGCGCAGATCCTGCGACCCGTCGGCGACGCACCTTTGCCACGCGCACATTCGACCAGGTGCGATAAGGTGGCCTTATGACGCTGGTCGCGGAGTACCGAGCAGCGCAGCGGGGGCAGGAAATCGCCCGGCTGCGTCGGATACTCGCCGTGCGTGCGATGCTCGCCACGGGATCGAGCCAGGCTCGGGTGGCCGACGAACTCCGGATCTCGCAGTCTGCGGTCAGCCAACAGTTGCGTACTGCCCGCCTACCCGACGTACACCCCGAGGTACTGGTCGAGGCTGCCGCGCCGATCCTCACCGAAGTGGCGGCACAGCACGGCTACTCCGACCTGGCTGTCGTCGGTTCCGTGGCGCGACGCCAGGCACGAGACGATTCGGACATCGACCTTCTCGTACGCCCGGCCCCTGGAACCTCGTCATTCGATTTCATGCGTTTCAAGAGCCTCATCGAGAACATGCTTGACAGACCCGTCGACCTCATCTCCTACGGAGGCCTCATAAGGGGACGCGATGACGACATTCGACGCGAGGCGGTGCTCCTGTGATGGATCGCAAGGTCGCGAAGGACCTCCTGCACATACAGACCTGGCTCCAGCGCGTGGATGAGGATTCGTCGCTCCAACCCCTGTTCCAGGCGGGACGGAAGGCGATCGCAGCCCAGGTATGAGCAGCCGGTGAGCCGGTCGGCTTCGGCGCCGCGGCGGACCGCGATAGGTCGGCCCTTACCGGCCTCGGACTCGCCGCATCGAACGTCTGATCCCGTCTGCTCGACGGCATGGCGGTCGCGTTTCGTTCAGTGGAACGCATTCGTTGATCGGAGTGCGCCCCTGCGCGACTGTCGTTGCTATCCCTGAAGGTCAGCCTGTCTCGTCAGGCTCGCGCACCGTTCGGCCGAATGCCGAACCATCACTCAACGGAGAGACATGACCCCTGAACAGCGCACGGAGGCGGCGCAGGCACTGCTCGCCGCGTACCGCACCGGTGAGCCGGTCGCGCAGCTGACGACGACGCACGAGGGCATGACCCTCGACGACGCGTATGCGGTGCAGATCCACCAGATCGACGCGCGCCTCGCTGACGGCCGCACGATCGTCGGCCACAAGGTCGGCCTCACCTCCAAGGCCATGCAGGAGATGCTCGGGGTGAACGAGCCCGACTACGGCCACCTCCTCGACGACACGGCCTACACCGACGGTGACTCCATCGACGCCGGCCGTTTCCTCCTTCCCCGGGCCGAGCCCGAGGTGGCGTTCGTGCTCGGCTCCGACCTCAAGGGGCCTGGAGTCACGGCCGAGCAGGCGCTCGCCGCCATCGAGTCGGTGCTGCCCAGCCTGGAGATCGTCGACTCCCGCATGGATTGGAAGATCACCCTGCTCGACACCATCGCCGACAACGCCAGCAGCGGCGCGTACGTCCTCGGCGACCGGGCGGCCGCCAAGACCGTCTCCGAGGTCGACCTCGAAGGCGTCGCCTGCACCCTGACCAAGAACGGCGAGACCGTCGGAGAGGGCACCGGCGCGGCCGTCATGGGCAACCCCATCAATGCACTCGTCTGGCTGGCCAACACCGTCGGCGAGCGCGGCATCGTGCTCGAAGCCGGTCACGTCGTGCTTCCCGGGGCCGTGTGCGGCATGGTCCCCGTCGCTGCAGGCGACACCGTCACTGCCACGTTCGCCGGCCTCGGCTCCGTCACCGCAACGTTCGTCGGCGCCTACGGCACCACAGAAAGCAAGGAGTGAGCATGGCCTCCGCATCCAACGGCTCCGCTGCCCGCAAAGGCACGGCCGCGATCGTCGGGCCGGGCAACATCGGCACCGACCTCATGTTCAAGCTCATGCGCCGCAGCGACATCATCGAGCCGCGGTACATGATCGGCGTCGACCCCGCCTCCGACGGGCTGCGTCGCGCCGCGTCTCTCGGTCTGGAGGCGAGTCACGAGGGCGTCGACTGGCTCCTCGCGCAGGACGAACTGCCCGACATCGTCTTCGAATGCACGAGCGCCAAGGCCCACGAGGCCAACGCCCCTCGATACGCGGAGGCGGGCATCGTCGCGATCGACCTCACACCCGCCGCGGTAGGCCCGTACATCTGCCCGCCCGTCAACCTCGACCTGAACCTCGACGCGAACAACTTCAACATGATCACGTGCGGTGGCCAGGCCACCACACCGATGGTGAAGGCCGTCTCGTCGGTCGTGCCGGTTCCGTACGCGGAGATCGTCGCGTCGATCTCCAGCAAGTCCGCCGGACCGGGCACGCGCGCCAACATCGATGAGTTCACCGAGACCACCTCGCACGCCCTTGAGGTCGTCGGCGGCGCCGAGCGTGGCACGGCGATCATCATCCTCAACCCGGTCGAGCCGCCGCTGATGATGCGCAACACCGTCTTCTGCGCGATCCCCCCGGAGGCCGGTGAGCCCGGTGAGCTGCAAGACCGCATCCTGGAGTCGATCCACGCCATGGTCACGACCGTGCAGGACTATGTGCCCGGCTACCACCTGCGCGCCGACGTGCAGTTCGACCACGCCCGCGAGACCTGGAACAACCAGGCCCGCGTGTTCATCCCCATCGAGGTCAAGGGCCGCGGCGACTACCTGCCCGACTACGCCGGCAACCTCGACATCATCACCTCCGCCGCCGCCCGCGTCGGCGACATCATCATCGCCCAGCGGCTCGGTGTGGCCTCGACGTGGAAGTCCTCGGCCGACCTCGGCGAGACCCCCGCGCCCGACGAGCACGGTGTCGGCACTCCCGAGGCCGCCACCGACGCGTTCACAGCCACGGCCAGCAGCGACACGAAGGGAGCTTGAGCCATGGGAGACATGCGCATCCGGCCCGAAGACGCCCCGAAGGTCAACCGCGAGGTCGGCGAGACCGAGGTGCTCGACAACCTCGGCACCGCGGGCGGCATCACCGATCTGCGGATCACCGACTCCACGCTGCGCGACGGCTCGCACGCGATGAGCCACCAATACACCGAGGCCCAGGTGCGCGGAGTCGTGCACGCACTCGACGCCGCCGGCGTGCAGGTGATCGAGGTCTCGCACGGTGACGGCCTCGGCGGGTCCAGCTTCAACTACGGCTTCAGCAAGGTCGACGAGTTCCAACTCATCGCCGCCGCAGTCGACGAGGCGACCCAGGCCAAGATCGCTTTCCTCATGCTGCCGGGGCTCGGCACGGTCGAACACATGAAGAAGGCCCACTCCGTCGGTGCCCAGGTCGCCCGCATCGCGACCCACTGCACCGAGGCGGATGTGTCCATCCAGCACTTCCGAGAGGCCAAGGCGCTCGGCATGGAGACCGTCGGGTTCCTCATGCTCTCGCACATGGCGAGCCCCGAGAAGCTCGCCGAGCATGCGCGCATCATGGTCGACGCCGGAGCCGACTGCGTCTACGTGGTCGACTCAGCCGGCGCCCTCGTGCTCGACACGGCGCAACAGCGCATCCAGGCGGTCATCGACGAGATCGGACGCGACGGCGCACAGGTCGGTTTCCACGGGCACCAGAACCTGTCGATGGGTGTCGCCAACTCCGTACTCGCCTACCAGGCGGGTGCCAAGCAAATCGACGGCGCGCTGTGCGCCCTCGGAGCCGGGGCGGGCAACTCCCCCACCGAGGTTCTCGCCGCCACCTTCGAGCGGATGGGCATCCGCACCGGCCTCAACCTCGGCGAGGTGTTGTCGGCCGCCGAAGACGTGGTGCGTCCGTTCATCCCCCGCCTTCCGTGGATGGACCGGGCCTCGATCACTCAGGGTTACGCGGGCGTCTACAGCTCGTTCCTGCTGCACGCCGAGCGGGCATCCGAGCGCTACGGCGTACCCGCGCACGCGATCCTGCAGCGGGTCGGCGAGCTCGGCTACGTCGGTGGTCAGGAGGACATGATCATCGACATCGCCCTCGCGCTACGCAACGAAGCCGACCTCGGCGACCTCCCTGCCCGCGGCACACGCTGACGATCGTCTCCACGATGCCGGGCCTTGCACCTCGCGGGCCCGGCATCGGCCGTGCAGCTTCCCCGCACGGTTGCGGCGCGATGGTTCGACACCCTTCTCGCTGGTCGTTCGTTGCGGCGTACGGGGGATGATGGTGGTCGGTGGCACGGATATCGTTGCCCGGCCCCGGAAGTCCGCTCAGAAACCGCTCGCCGGTGTCGAACAGACACACGGAGACCAGGAGGATCAGCATGACCGAGTCGGTGGCGAACTCATCGCCCGCTGCGAACGTCGCATCGGCGACGTCTTCGCCGTCCCCTCACGATTCCTTGGTGACCTACTACCAACCGTTCTACAACCTCAACACCGGCCGCATGCAGGGTGTCGAGGCGTTGGCGCGCCTGCGTTCGACCGACGGTGGCCCCCAGACCCCCGCCGAGTTCTTCGCGGAGGCCGAGCGCACCGGCACGATCCGCCAGATCGACGCAGCGATCCTCGAAGAGGCCCTCGCCCAGACCGCGCGCTGGCATCGCGAGACAGGCCACTCCGACCTGATCCTCTCGGTGAACATGTCGGCCCAGACGGTACGCGATCGTTTGTTCGTACCCGTGATCGTGGCGACCGTGGGCAGGCACAACGTGCCCGGCGACAGGCTTCTGTTCGACCTCCCGACGACGACCTTCCGCGCGATGCTCGACGAGGGCGGAGACGCCTTCGCGGGCGTGACCGCCCTGCAGAAGCGTGAGATCACCTTCTGTCTCGACGGGTTCACTGCCGCCGACATCGACCTTCTGCCGCGCGCCGTCGACATCTCCGTCGACATCGTCAAGCTGCACCCGTCGCTCGCCTCCGGTGACGACGCTGCGCTCGTCGAGGCCATCCAGGCTGTGCAGGACGCGGGGCTGCCCGTCGTCGCCGCAGGCATCGAGACAGCCGAGCAGCTGGCCCGCGTGCGCGAACTCGGCTGCGAATGGGCGCAGGGGTTCTACCTCGGCGCTCCCGTGGTCGCTGCCGACGCTTTGGAGAACCTCGCGACGATCTCCGGTCGCTGAGCGGCGACGGAAACCCGGTTCACGTGGGCAGACTCTCATCGATCAAGGCATTCCTCAGCCTGTCCACGAGGGAACTGCGCGTTCACGCCCTGTTCAGCGGCATCGGTTTCGTCGCCTGCGTGATCGCGTACTACATGTACGTCACCGACTGGAACGGGGTCGGCTATCTCGCCCACGGCGTGGTCTCAGGCGTTCTCATCCTGGTGACGGCGTCAGCGCCGATACTGTTGGGAGCCAGACCCATTCGAGTCTGGATTGTCGGCTCGCTGTCGTCGCAGTGCCTGTTGCTCTCGCTGGCTGCCTACGCCGTCGGAGGCAGCATCGGCCCCTTCGCCTACACCGACGTCATCTACTTCACCGCCTACGTGCTGCTGTGCGCGTGGCTGATCATGCTGTGGCGCCAGGTGCGAGCCGAGAGCACGAGGCTCACCATGGTCGACGCCCTCACCGGCCTCGTCGGCGCGCTGCTCGTCGTGTGGTCCGGCGCCGTCGCCCCCGTGCTGGGTGGTGTCGATTTCGCCAGAGCCGTCATCGCGGCCGTGTACCCGACGATGGACATGCTGCTACTCGTCGTAGTCGTCAACATGACGCAGCGTGTGCGGGTGGTGACGCCTCCGCTGGTGCTGCTGGTCGCAACGTTCGGGTACCTGCTCGCCATCGACGCCCTGTATTCGACGTACCGAATACTCACGCCCGCGACCAACCCGGCACCGTTCGAGGCCGCGTACCTCTTCTTCTTCCTGCTGCTCGCCTCGGCGGCATCGCACCCGACGATCTCGCGCATGGCGCGTCCCAGATTCGGGCCCTCGGATCCGTTGTTCCACCGCCCAGGTCCGTACATGGTCTTTCTCACCATCACGCCGGTCGTCATTTCGACCGGTAGCCGCCTCAACGGATCGCTCGACCTCATCGTCCGGGTCGTGTTGGTCACGGCGCTGATGTCGCTCCTGTTCGTCCGCCTCACCCAGACCATGGTCGACCTCACCAAAGCGGAGGGTGACAGCCGCCATCGCGCGACCCACGATGGTCTCACGGGTCTACCGAACCGCCCGGCGCTGCTGCAGCATCTGGGCAAAATCCTCGCTCGCAACCACGACCAGGGACGCCTGACCGCCGTGCTCTTTCTCGATTGCGACGACTTCAAGCACGTCAACGACACCTGGGGGCACGAGGCCGGCGACAGGCTGCTCACCGGCGTGGCCCACGGGCTGCCGGAGTATCTGCGGCCCGGCGATCTGCTCGCACGCCACGGAGGCGACGAGTTCGTCATCGCCGCCACCATCGATCAAGCCGAAGATGCACAGGCCCTGGCGCAGCGGGTTCTCGACTTCTTCGAAGCCCCCATGAACGTCGCCCCCGGTCGCTCGCACCAAGTGACTTCGTCGGTCGGCATCGCTCTCGCGCGACCCGGCGAAGAGATCTCGACCCAAGATCTGCTCAGCCGCGCCGATGTCGCGATGTACGAGGCCAAGCGCCATGAACGCGGACGCTGCGTCGTCTTCGACGACGAACTGGCCGAGACGAGCCGCACCCGCTCGGCCATCGGTGCCCGGCTGGGGTACGCGATCCGCTCCGGCGAATTCGATGTGCTCTTCCAGCCGATCAAGGGCGGCCCCGACTTCGGCAAGCTCCTGGGATGGGAGGCTCTCGCGCGCTGGAAGGACCCCGAGCTCGGCGAGGTGCCTCCGGAGATGTTCGTGCCGGTGGCCGAACAACTCGGTCTCGTCGGCGAGCTCGGCGAATTCGTGTTGCGCCGAGCCTGCCGGGACCTTGTGGTCCTGCGTAAGGGGCTGGGCTGTCCTGACCTGAAGGTCTCGGTCAACGTTTCGCCGGTGCAACTGCTCAATCCGCAGTTCGCCGACCTGGTGCGCGACGCCTGCACCTCGGCGGGGCTGCCCACCGACGGGCTGATTCTCGAGGTCACCGAGACGCTGCTCGTCGACAAGGGCCCGATCGTGCCCGAGACGCTCTCCGACCTGCGCAGGCTCGGCGTCGACGTCACGATCGACGATTTCGGCACCGGCTACGCCTCGCTCTCGACGCTGCTGCGCCTACCAGTCGACTGCGTCAAGCTCGACCGCTCCCTCGTGGCGCGCATCGGCGTCGATGCCAACGCGCGCCGCCAGCTCGGGGCCGTGGTCGATCTGCTGCGCAGCCTCGGTATCGAACGCATCGTCGGAGAGGGCGTCGAAACGGCCGAGGAGGCCTGCGTGTTGACGGAGGTCGGCGTGCCGATGGCACAGGGGTGGCTCTACGGTCGCCCGAAGTCGACGACCCGGATCCTCGCCGATCTCAGCACTCCCGCTGTGCCCTGACCAGGTCGTTGCTCCCCGCGGCCACGCGCGCCGCTCAGTAGACCGACTCCTCAGACATCGGAAACCGACCAGCTGCCACGGCCTTGCGGAAGGCCTTGTAGTCGGCCTGCACGACATCGGCATACCCCACCGACCACTCGGCCACCGCGGTCGCAAAGCTCGCACCGAGGCCCAGGTACCCGGCGACCGCAGCCGCGTCGGGGCTCTGCGCGTGAGCCCGGGCCAACAACCGACCGCACAATCCCGCGTACGTGCGCACCTCGGCCGGTTTGGCGGCGTCGAGGTCGACACTGCCCTTCATGTCTCTGAACTGACGCCAGTAGTAGTTGCGGCGGTCAGGATCGATCGTCCGGCCGAGGAACGGGTCGGAGGTCGCCTGCAGCACGCGCTGGCTCTCGGTGACTCGACGACAGTGTCGGTCGTGGCCGCTGGGACCGACGAGGGGGTACGGCACGCCGGGCAGGTTGGTCTGTGGGATGCCGGCCTGGGTTTCGAGCACCGAGGGCAGCGCCTCCTTCGACTGCAGCACGAGCGGTTCTCCGTTCGGGCCTTGCAGCAACACGATCGAGCACCGGGTGCCGACGCTGCTCACGCCCACGACGCGACGAGCCGCATCGTCGACCCTGAACTGCGACAACAGCAGGGCACGATCGGTCAGGAGCGTGTACCGGTAGTCCTCGAAACGGCGCACGGCGCGGGCCACACCGTCGTCGCCGAACGGGATGAGCAGCGGCGGCGCCTTCGACAGGGTGAGGCGCCCGGATGCACCCTCGCGCATACCGATCTTGTCGAGCACTTGCTCCGACGTGCGGCGACGCGCCTTGAGCATCGATTTCTGCATGATCGGCAGCCCCGCGTCACCGAGAAACCGGGCGTCGACTGAGGCGAAGTAGCGATCGAGGGCGGTCCCCTCCACGAGCTTGCGCAGCGAGTCGCGATACGACGTGACCAGCCGGGTCACGTCATCGATCTGCTGCGGAAGGTCGATTCCCTTGCTGCGCTGAACGAGCACGAGAGACACCGCCAGCCGCTTGACGTCCCACTCCCACGGCCCGACCCCGGCCTCGTCGAAATCGTTGAGGTCGAACACGAGCCGCCGCTCCGGAGACGCGTAGAGACCAAAATTGCCGAGGTGCGCATCGGCGTCGATGACGATCTCGATGCCCGTGGTCGGGCCCGCCGACAGGTCTTTCGTCATCACGTCGACAGTGCCGCGGTAGTAGGCGTAGACCGACTGCATCATGCGCGCCACCCGCACCCCGATGAGCTCGGGGATGCGGGTGAGGTGGGTGGTCTCGATGATGCCCAGCGGATCCCTCGCCTGCGGAAGCACGACCTCGGCGTGCTCGTTACGCCGCAGCGTCTGCCGTATCGCCTGCCCCGCCTCCAACGCCGAGTGCGTGTCTGAGCCGGGAGTCAGGAACCGCTGGACCTCCATGTCCGCCACCCTACGTGGCGCGCGTCAGTTGTCCGGTACGCGTTCGGGGTTTTCCCTCCTCCGTCCGTCGACGTCGGACGGGGCAGCGTCGGCCGTCACGCCCGCGTCGGCTGTCGGCCGCCTCCGTCGCTTCGGCCTCACGTGCTGCCGAGAGGTGGGCGCGTGCTGGGGCAGCAACTCGGAGACGACACCCTTGTACAGGGAGACGGCCATGGCGATGAGAAGAATCGTGAACGGCACTCCCGTGATGATCGCGACCTCCTGCACCGCCTCGAGCCCGCCCGCCAAGAGGAGAACGAACGCGAAGAAGGCGACGATGAGACCCCAGACGAGCTTCATCTTCCATCCGGGATTCTGATCTCCGTGCGACGACAACATCGCGAGAACGAATGCGGCGGAGTCTGCCGATGTGATGAAGAACGAGGCGATGAGAAGCACCGCGAGCAGTGACGTGATCGTGCTCATCGGATACGCGTCGAGTGTGATGAACAGCGCCGTGTTGATGTTCTCGGCAACGGCGGCCCCGATGTTCCCGCCGCTGTACAGGTCGACATGAATGGCCGTGCCGCCCAGTACCGCGAACCAGAGGAAGCTGAGCAGGCTGGGCACGATGAGCACGCCGGCGACGAATTCCCGGATCGTGCGGCCCTTGGAGATACGGGCGATGAACGTACCGACCCACATCACCCACATCATCCACCAGGCCCAATAGAAGAGGGTCCAGCTGCGCAGCCACGCCTGCCCCTCCGCATCCGAGAATGCGCCCGCAGTGAAGCTCATCGAGAGGAAGTTCTGCAGGTAGGCACCGAGCGAGGTGACGAACGTGTTGAGGATGAAGACGCCGGGTCCGACGACCACGAGGAAAAGCATGATGAGCGTGAACAGACTCATGTTGAGATTGCTCAGATACTTGATTCCGCGGCCGAGGCCCGACAGGGCCGAGGCGAGGAACATGCACATCACGACCACGATGATGACGACCTGCGTGCCGATGCCCTCACCGATACCCGCGACCTGGTTGAGGCCCGTGTTCATCTGCGTGGCCCCGATACCGAACGACGTCGCCACACCCAGTGCCGTCACGAAGATCGCGAGGATGTCGATCGCCTTACCGATCGGTCCGTTCACCCGGTCACCGAGAAGCGGATAGAAGGCGGCGCTGATGAGGCTGGACGTGCCTTTCCGGAACTGGAAGTAGGCGAGGGCCAGCCCGACGAGGCCGTACAACGCCCACGCGTGCAGCCCCCAGTGGAAATACGTGTACTGCATCGCGACCCGGGCGGCGGCGAGGGTTTCGGGGTCGGCCTGACCGAGCGGCGGATTCATGAGGTGCGACATCGGTTCGGCGACACCGAAGAAGACGAGCCCGATACCCATTCCCGCGCTGAAAAGCATGGCCAGCCACGAGGCGGTCCCGAATTCGGGGCGGTCGCTGTCTTTACCCAGCCGAATACGACCGAATCTACTCATCGCGAGAAAGAGGAGGAAGAAGATGAACATGGTGGTCGCGAGTACGTAGACCCACCCGAAAGAGGCGATGATGATGTCGAGGGCGGAGGTGGCGAAGGACTTCAACGTGTCGGTGAAGAAGACGCCCCAGAGAATGAAGAGAACCGCGACGGCCACCGAAACGTAGAAAACCGCTCCGGGCTTTCTCGCACTTGTGGATCTGATCTCCCCGGCAGCGGGGTCGGCGGTTTTCGGTTGCTTATCAACCATGACTCATCCTTGTCGAAGATGCTGACGTGTCGAAGACCGACAGTCCCGACGCTGTCGGGCCTCGACATGGTCCATCCGGATGCGGCTAAACCCTAGGCACCCCGGACTCGGTGCACCACTCGGCGCCGTCGAACCTGCACGAAGCGCTGCATGGGTCGAACTATGAATCTCCCCCTTTCGGGGTGAGTAGCGGGCGGGAAACAACATCGCAGTGTAGCCCCGATGAGTTGTCGTGGGACTAGAAACGTTAACGTCGGGGATTTCTCCCCACTCTCGACGCAAACCTGAGCGCGCGCGTCAGCGGCGTGTGGTGAGTACCTCGCTGCGAGCCATGGAGCGCAGCGCGGTGGCGACGAGAGGCTGACCGGCGCTGCCCGCACGCACCGCGGACAGGATCGTGCGCACCGGTCGCGGGTTGCCCCGAAGGGGAACACGCACGATGTCGTAGCCGCTGGGTGTGCGCGCGAGTTGAGGGATGAGGATCACGCCCAGCCCCGCGTGTACGAGAGCCGCGCCCGTGTCCCACTCGACCGCCTCGTGGGCCACGGCGGGCGTGAATCCCGCAGCCATGCACGCGGCCATGAGCAGCTGCCGGTAGGGCCGACCGGGCCGGTCCATGATCCAGCGCTCCCCCGCCGCCTCGGCGAGCAGCACCGACTCGCGACCCGCGAACGGATGCCGTGCCGGAACGAGGAGGTCGAGCGGATCCTGCCCGAGGTGTCGTTGCTCGAACCGCGGGTCGTCCAGCGGGGGCAACTCACCGGTCGAGACGACCACCGCGACATCCGCGTCCCCGGTGAGCAGCAGGTCGAAACACTCCCGCGGGTCGGCTTCGACGATCTTGACCGCGCTGTCGGGGTGCTTCGCGAGGAGGGCGCCGGCCGCCTCCGGCAACAGCGTCGACGCCGCCGTCGAAAAGCCGCACAAAGTGATAGAGCCGTGCCCGCTCGCGACACCGGAGCGCGCCCGCGCCAGCGCCGCCTCCCAGAGCGCCGAGGCCTCGTCGGCGTGCTCGAGCAGTATCCGTCCGGCACCAGCGAGCCGGACGCCGCGCCCGTCACGCTCGAGCAGCGGCGCTCCCACGTCGTCTGCGAGCGAACGCAATTGGGCCGATACGGCCGACGGAGTGTAGTGCGACGCGGCCGCAGCGGCCCGCACGCTGCCGAAACGGGCGACGAGCCGGAGTGACTGAAGGCGGGGATCGAGCATGCAACAGAATCGCACAATAGTGTGAATCTTCGTGCGATTGTGTGTTACATAACACGGCCACATACTTCGAACATGACGGGCTCCACCCACGCGCCGGAATCCTCGCTGCCACCAGGGGCGACACCGACGAACGCCGATCCGCTGCTGGCCCCCTTCCGGCTGCGTCACCTCACCCTGCGCAACCGCGTCGTGAGCACGTCGCACGAGCCCGCCTACGGCGAGGACGGGATGCCCAAAGACCGCTACCGCCAGTACCACGTCGAGAAGGCGCGCGGCGGGGTCGGGCTCACGATGATGGGCGGTTCCGCGGTCGTGGCCCCCGACAGCCCGCCCTCCTTCGGCAACCTGCTCATGTACAGCGACGAGATCGTGCCGTGGCTGCGTCGGCTCACCGATGAGGTGCACGCAGAGGGAGCCGCGGTGATGAGCCAGATCACCCACCTGGGGCGGCGGTCGAGCAACTTCACGGCCGACTGGCTGCCGCTCGTGTACCCGAGCTCTCAGCGCGAGCCTGCTCACCGCTCGTTCCCCAAGGTGGCCGAGTCGTGGGACATCGACCGCATCGTGCGTCAGTACGCCGCCGCTGCCAGGCGGTGCCTCGACGGGGGACTCGACGGCATCGAGATCATGTCGTACGGACACCTTTTCGACGGCTTCCTCTCCCCCGCCACGAATGACCGTGACGACGAGTACGGCGGAGATGCCGACCGTCGCCGTTCGTTCGGCGTGCGGGTGTTGCAGGCGATCCGCGACGAGGTGGGCGACGACTTCATCGTCGGTCTGCGGATGAGCATGGACGAGTGCCTCGTCGGAGGCCTGGACGAGGGCACCGCGGTCGAGGCGCTCAAGCACTTCACTGCGGAAGGGGTCGACTTCCTCTCGGTGATCAGGGGCACGATCGACTCCGACGCGACCTTGAGCAAGGTGATCCCCTCGATGGGCACGCCGTCGGCTCCGCATCTCGACTTCGCAGGGCGTATCCGCTCGCTCATCGAGATCCCGGTGATGCACGCCTCCCGCATCTCCGATGTCGCCACCGCGCGGCACGCGCTGCGGGAGGGGCTCGTCGACCTCGTGGGACTGACCCGCCCGCAGATCGCCGACCCGTACCTCGTCGCCAAGGTGACCCGCGGCGAGACCGACAGGATCAGGCCCTGCGTCGGTGCGAACTACTGCCTCGACGCGATCTACGAATCCGGTGACGCCAAGTGCATCCACAACCCGGCCACGGGCCGTGAACTGCAGTTGCCTCAGGTGATCGAGCGCAACCCCGACGCGGCGGGCAAGCGGGCCGTCGTGATCGGAGCCGGGATCGCCGGGCTCGAGGCGGCGCGCGTTCTCGCCGAGCGGGGCCACACGGTGACGGTGCTCGAGGCCGCTGACAAACCCGGCGGCCAGATACTGCTCGCCGCAGCCGCACCCCGGCGTCGCGACCTCGTGGGGATAGTCGACTGGCGGATGGCCGAGGCCCGGCACCTCGGAGTCGAGGTCCGTTTGAACACGTACGCCGAGCCCGACGACGTGCTCGCTCTCGACCCGGACATCGTCGTGGTCGCTACCGGAGGCGTGCCCAACTCTGCGGTGATCGAGGAGGGCGCGAACCTCGTCGTCGACACGTGGGACGTCATGGACGGGGCCGCGAGGCCGACCGGTGAAGTGCTCGTGTACGACGACAACGGAGCCGAGGCCGCCCTGGGAGCCGCCGAGCTGCTCGCCGGCCGCGGTGTCAACGTCGAACTCGTCACTCCCGAGCGCACGGTCGGCATCGGCGTCGGTGGCCTCAACAGCCCCGCCTACCTCACGGCCTTCGCCGAGCACGACGTGCGGATCACCCTCGCAACTCGCTTGCGTGCTGTGGCGCGCGTCTCCGGCTCGAAACGCCTCCTCGCCACCCTCGGCAGCGACTACACGGCGCGCACGTGGGAACGCGAGGTCGACGCCGTCGTCGTCGAGCACGGCACCCTCCCGAACGACGAGCTCTACCACGCCCTCGTCCCCGACTCCGTCAACGGTGGAGAGGTCGACCAGGACGCCCTTCTCGCAGGTCGAACCCAGGCTGTGCGAACGAACCCCGACGGGAGATATCAGCTGTTCCGCGTCGGTGACGCGGTCTGCAGCCGCAACATCCACGCCGCCGCGTACGACGCGCTGCGTCTGTGCCACACCCTGTGATCCGCCGCATCACCTCGAAAGGAGCGACATGAGCACCACCATTTCCGCGGACACCCGAGGAACGACCGCCACATCCGCATCCGCCGCCGGTCGCGACTTCGGCGACGTCGTGGAAGGGCTCGAGCACCGCGAGGAGGGCCGCCCCCTGCCCGGCCGGTACTACACCGACCCGGCCGTGCTCGACGCCGACCTCGCACTCGTCTTCGAACGACAGTGGTTCCTTGCCGCCACCGAAGCCCAGATCGCCGAACCCGGCGACTACGTGACCATCGACCTGGGCGCGCGGTCGATCATCATCGTCCGCGACGACGACGAACAGGTTCGCGCGTTCCACAACGTCTGCCGCCACCGCGGTGCCCGCATCCTCACCGAGACCTCGGGATTCGTCGGAAACCTCGTGTGCGGGTATCACTCGTGGACGTACAGCACCGACGGAACGCTGCGGCACGCACCCGGCCTGCCGCCCGGCACCGACATGGCGTGCCTCGGGCTGCGACCCGTCGCGGTCCGAGCCATCGCCGGCCTCGTCTACCTGTGCCTCGCCGACGAACCCCCCGCCGACATCGACGACTTCGCGAAGCTGGTCGAGCCCTACCTGGCACCGCACGGCCTCGCGACGGCGAAGGTCGCCGCCGTCGACGACCTCATCGAGCAGGGCAACTGGAAGCTCGTGATGGAGAACAACCGCGAGTGCTACCACTGCGACGGGCACCCCGAGCTCGCCTGTACCTTCTTCCTCACGTACGGCATGGAACCCGACCAGGTACCCGAGCGGCTCAGGGCGACCTTCGAGAGGTCGCTCACCGCCGAATCCGACCTGCGTGCTCGATGCACAGAGCTCGGACTGCCGTTCGAGCTCGTCGAGAACCTCAGCGAACCCAACGTCGCTCACCGAGTCGCTCGCGAGGCGCTGGACGGAGCCGGGGAGTCGTTCTCGCTCACAGGCGAGGCCATCGTCAGCAAGTCGCTGGGCGGCCTGAGCGAGCGCAAGCTCGGACGTCTGTCGATCCACACGCAGCCCAACGCCTGGATGCACATCCTCTCCGACCACGCGATCATGTTCAGCGTGCTGCCGCTGAGCGCCGATCGCACCCTGGTGCGCTCCGTCTGGCTCGTACCCGCAGACGCGGTCGAGGGCGTCGACTACGACCTCGACGCACTCATGCTCGTGTGGCGCAGGACCAACGAGCAGGACAGCACGTTCGTCGGGCTCGCGCAGGCAGGCGTGACCGATCCGGCCTACGTGCCGGGGCCGTACACGGAAACCGAGTCGCACCTCGAGGAATTCATGCGCTGGTACGCCTCCCGGATGAGCGAGGGGTACCGCCGATGACGCAGACGTTTGCGCCTTTGCGCCCGGAGGTGACCGACATGGGCGAGAACGGCCTCGGGTCACCCACGCTCGGGTCGCCCGACTGGACCGGGCAGTTCGCCGACCCGCGGGAGTTCGACACGGAGCTGACCGTACGACGGGTCGTACCGATCACCCATGACGTGACCAGCTTCGTCTTCGATCCTCCGCCGGGTCGTACGCTCGTTTTCGAGCCGGGACAGCACATCGTTGTGCAGGTGCCCGTCAGCGGGGAGATTCTTGAGCGCTGCTACACGATCAGCTCGCCGCCGACTCGCCCGGGGAGCCTCACCATCACCGTCAAACGCCACCCAGACGGTCCGGTGTCGAATTGGCTCCACGACCACGTGCGCCCCGGAGATCGGCTCCGGGTGCGCGGTCCGCACGGAGCGTTCACCTACCGGGACGATCCGGCGATGCCGAGCGCAGGCCTGCCCAGCGGCGGCTACCTCTTCCTCTCCGCCGGGAGCGGGATCACGCCGCTCATGTCGATGACGAGGACCCTGCTCGACGAGGGCTCGCAGGCGGATGTGGTGTTCGTGCACAGTGCCCGCACGCCTGCCGACATCATCTTCCGGCGAGAACTCGACGCGCTGGCCGAGGGCGGCCTGCCGCTGCGGGTCATCCACGTGTGCGAGGAGGACTCCGTCGGCGAACGATGGCACGGGGCTCGCGGTCGGTTGTCGGCCGATCTGCTGCGCTGGGCCGTGCCCGACGTGGCGGAGCGTCAGGTGTTTCTCTGCGGTCCGCCCGGGTACATGAACGCCGTAAAGGCGATCCTCGTCGAGCTGGGAGTGCCGGACGACCGGGTGCACGTGGAGACCTTCACCATCGCCGAGGCACCGCCCGCCGCCCCTGCCCCAGACGCGGCGGGACTCCGGCGTCGGGTAGAGCTGCGCCGCTCCGGCAAGGTGGTCGACTGCGACGAAACGGTCACTGTGCTCGATGCCCTCATGCAGGCGGGTGTTCTGTTGCGGTCGTCGTGCCGCCAGGGCATGTGCGGCACCTGCAAGTCGACCCTGTTGGAGGGTGAGGTCGACATGCAGCACCAAGGAGGCATTCGCCAGCGGGAGATCGATCGCGGGAGTTTCCTGCCGTGCTGCTCGTACCCCCGCAGCGATCTCGTGATCGACGCCTGACACACCCCCGTGGTGGCGACACCGCGCGTTGAACAGCGGTGATGCCCCCCTCTCCGCTTCCAGGAAGCGTGGCCTGGAAATCAGACCGTGATTCGGATTGCGGTCCGGGTCACATGCGATGAAACTGGGCCGACCAGACCCCGCAGGAAAGGAAGTTCACGATGACGTCGACCGAGAACGAAGACAACGTGGCCGAGGTCGAGCCTCCGATCACGAGTGCTGACGGCGGTGCCGACGGTGGCGCAGATGGCGGTGCCGATGGTGGCGCGGAT
>JAUNUP010000058.1 GCA_030538115.1 Dermatophilus congolensis
GACCCGCGGCTCAGGCGACCACGCGTCTCAGCGGAGCGGAGCTCTCCAGCGCAGGAGGGTGCCGTCGGGGTGGCGGTTCGTCACGGCGAGGCTGCCGCGGTGGTTACGGGCCCGCTCGGCGAGGTTGGCCAGGCCGCTGCGTTCGGCTCCGTCACCGATGCCGACACCGTCGTCCTGGATGACGACAAGCACCTCGTCCGTCACCCGCACCACCACCGACGCGTCGCGGGCCTGCGAGTGCCGCACCATGTTCGACAGCCCCTCGCGCACCACCGCGAGCACTTCGAACTCCAGGTCGGGCGGGATATCGCCCAGGCGCCCCTCCAGCGAGAGGTCGGGCACGAACCCGCACGCTGTGCCCGCCGCCGCGACGAGCTGCTCGATCTCGGGGCCGAGGCCGCCCTCCGGAAGGTGCCGGTGCAGGCCCGTGATCGCCTCACGCAGCACCAGCACCGTCTCGTTGAGTTCGTCGACTGTGGCGTCGATACGCTCGCGTTCGGGGTCCGCGCTGCGGCGACCCACCACCTGCAGTGCCAGACCGGCCGCGAAGAGGCGCTGGATGACGTGGTCGTGCATGTCGCGGGCGATGCGATCGCGGTCTTCGAGCAGGGTCGCCCGTGCCCGTTGCCGCTGTGCCCGCCCCGACTCCAACGCCAGCCCCATACGCCCCGCGAACTCGGGCAGCATGTCCATCGTCTCGAAGGCGGGTGAGCCCTGCTGCGTCGGCCACGCGAGGCTGATGAGGCCGATCTGCTCCTCGCCCACCGTGATCGGCACGACGAGTGCGGTCGCGGGCTCGCGGATGCCGGTGATCTCGTGGATCTCGGTGAGCAACTCCCCCACATGATCGTCGCCGGGCATCTCCATGAGCGTCAACGGAACCCGGTGCCGCAGGGCGAGCTGCCAGTTGTGACTACGCAACCGACGACCGATCGAGGACGACGTCGAGCCACCTGATCCGTCGGGTTGCGGCGCGGCGTCGGCCGCGTCTATGACCAACTCTCCCGACTCGGCCCGCAACGCAACGAGGGCGAACGATGCCGCCCCCAGCTCGCGGGCCCGCTTCGCCATGCGCGCCAGCGCCGCGGATTCGTGCCGCCCCTCGAGCAGCGTCTGGGTGAGGTCGCCGACGGCAGCTGTCCAGCGGGCCTGGTTCTGCACCCGAGCGAACGTCTGCGCATTGTGGATCGCGGGCCCCGCGGCCGCGACGAGGGTGGTCAGCGCGCGCTCGTCCTCCGCCGTGAAGGGGCGCCCGTCGTGCCGCTCGGTGAGGTAGAGGATGCCGAAGACACGGTCGTCCACCCGTATCGGCGTGCCCAGCATCGACGTCATGGGAGGGTGGCCGGGCGGAAATCCCACGGAGGCGGGGTGCTCACCGACCCGGTCGATACGTCGCGTGCGCGGGTCGGAGATGAGCAGCCCCAGCACGCCTTTGCCACGCGGCAGAGGCCCGATCGCCCGACGCTCCAGATCGCTGATCCCGTGCGTCACGAAGGCCGCCAGCTCGCGGCCCGTGATGTCGAGTACCCCGATCGCGCCGTATCGCGCCGACGTCACCTCGCAGGCCGCCTCCACGGTGCGCCGTAGCACGCTGTCGAGGTCGAGGTCGGCGACCAAGCCCGTGACGACCCGCAACATCCGCCGCAGCGTCGCCGCTTGCTCAGCGGTGTCCCGAGCGGGCTCACCGGCTGGAGGCGACGCGGAAGTGAAGGGGCTCACGCGCTCAAGGTTACGAGGTGCGGCTACCCATCTGGGGCACGGATTCGGGCTCCGGAACAGGATCTCGCACCAGCAGCACATCACACCGCGCCCGACGCTGGCAGTGGGCGGCCAGGCGATGCTCCGCATCTGTCGCGGTACCGAGCACCAGCACGGCTGCGTGCCGACTGCGCTCGACGAGCATGGTCTCGAGGTCGCTCGTCCCCTCGTCACCCGCTGCGGCCCCGCCGTCACCACCGCCAGGTGAGCCGTCGACCGCTCCGCTGTACTCCACGGACTCGAACGTCACGGGCAGTCGTGGGTATTCACGCAGCGCTCGGAGGGCGGCCGCAAACGTCGTCTCGTCCTCCGCCGCCCTGTCGGTACCGGAGACGCCGTGCACCTGCACGAAGCGCAGGCGTGCGCCCCGCCCGGTGGCCTCCCGCACGGCGGCACGAGCCACCGCAGTGACCGACTCCCCCGGAAACAGGGCGACGATCACGTCGGGGATGGGACCTCCGCCCCAAGTGGCGATATCCCACTTGTTCGACGACATACGTACAGGCTTTCCCCGACCGGAGGGGTGGAGCAGGGCCCTAGGTCCCGCCGACCGAGCCGTGACCCTGTTCTTCTCGACATCGGATACCGGGCTCGCTCACCAGCGCAGACTCGGCTAGTGAAGGCGGCGCGGTTGCCGTGGGCCGTTCACGAGCGCAGTTCGTCGGCGTGGGTGGCGGCGAAGACGGCCGCCTGCGTGCGTCGCTCCATCCCCAGTTTCGCGAGGATCGCGGTGATGTAGTTCTTCACGGTCTTCTCGGCGAGAAAGAGCTCGGCGCCGATCTGCCGGTTCGTCATGCCCTCGGCCACGCGCCGCAGGATCCGCCGTTCCTGCGGCGTCAGGCTGCGCAGCCGCGGGTCGGAGCTCGGCGACCCGATGTCCTCGACCACACGCTCGGCCGCCCGGTCGGGAAGCAGGCTTTCACCTGCGGCGACCCGCCGGATGTCGTCGATGAGCGCCTCTCCGCGGATGTCTTTGAGCCGGTACCCGGAGGCGCCCGCGAGCACGGCCGCGATGAGCGCCTGTTCGTCGTCGAACGACGTGAGGATGAGCGCCTTGATCCTCGGGTCGACGGCACGCACGTTGCGGCAGACGTCGATACCGGAGCCGTCGGGTAGTCGCGCGTCGAGCAGCGCCACGTCGGGCTGCAGCGCCGGGATGCGTCGGGTCGCCTCCTCCGCAGAGGCGGACTCGCCGACCACCTCGATGTCGTCCTCCAGTTCGAGCAGCTCGCGCAGGCCGCGCCGCACGATCTCGTGGTCGTCCACGAGGTAGACGCGAACCTTGGGTGCCTCGCCACTTACCATGTGGAGTCTTCCTGTCCGTAGAAGAGCCTGCTCATCACTTCGCGGGCATGCCGGGCGAGTTTGAGGTACCGCTCCACCACCATCGCACCGTTGCCCGGACCCCAGCCGAGGATTCGGGCGACAGCCTCTCCGTCACGGATGTCGGCCGGCACGGAGTCGGAGGGACGGCCACGCCACAACAGCACCGCGTCGCGCATGAGAGTGGCAGTCTCCCACGCCTCGGCCAGCGCGACTGCATCGTCCTGCTCGATGAGTCCGACCTCCACGCACACGCGCAGCGCGTCGAGCGTGCGGGTCGTGCGCAGCCCCGGGTACTCGTGGGCGTGCCGCATCTGGGCGAGCTGCACCGTCCATTCCACGTCGGAGAGTCCGCCGCGGCCGAGCTTGAAATGCCGCTTCGGGTCGGCGCCGCGGGGCAGCCGTTCGCCCTCCATGCGGGCTTTGAGCCGACGCACTTCTTTGACCTGGGTCTCGGTGAGTCCGTCTGCGGGCCAGCGGAGGGCGTTGACGAGCAGCATGAACTCCGCGCCCAGGTCTTCGTCGCCTGCGCACGGGCGAGCGCGCAGCAGCGCCTGCTGCTCCCACGTGACGGCCCAGCGGGAGAAGTACGCCGCGTACCCCTCGACCGTGCGGCTCAGCGGCCCGGCCTTGCCCTCGGGGCGCAGGTCCATGTCGAAACCGAGCGTCGGGTCGGGGCCGGGCGCACGCAGGAGGCTGCGCATGTGCTGGATGATCTCTTTGGCCGCAGCCGCCGCCACATCTTCGGCGACGCCCTCGCGGGCACGGTGCACGGCGATGACATCCGCATCGGAGCCGTATCCGCACTCCCGGCCACCGAGGCGACCCATCGCGATGATCGTGATGTCGACCGGCAGGCCACCGTTCGACTCCTCGTACGTGCGGTTGGCGATGTCGAGCGTCGACTGGATCATCGCGTCGTTGAGTGCGGTGAGGCCGATCATCGCCTCGTCGGCGTCGATCGTGCGGACGAGGTCGGCCAGGGCGGTGCGGAACAACTCGGTGCGCCTGATGACACGAGCCGCGTGCATCGCCTCCGACGGATCGGGGTAGCGCCGCAGAGCCGCACGCATGGTCGCCAGCACGGAGTCGTGGTCTCGCGGCTTCACGTCGTCGCCGTCGGCGAGGATCTGCGCGGCCTCGGGCGCTTGCTCCAGCAGCGTCACGGCGTAGCGGCTGCGCGCCAGCACCATCGCGAGCCGGTGCGCGGCCTCGCCCTCGTCGCGCAGCATCTTGAGGTACCACGGTGTGCGGCCGAGCGATTCGCTGATCCGCCGAAACGCGAGCAGACCCGCGTCGGGGTCGACCTCCTCCGCGAACCAGCCGAGCATCACCGGCAGCAGCGTGCGCTGGATGGCGGCCGTGCGGCTGACGCCGCTGGTCAGCGCCTCCATGTGCCGCAGGGCTGCGTTGGGATCGCGGAAGCCCAAGGCCGCGAGCCGTGCCTTCGCCGCGTCGGGCGTGAGGCGCGCCTCGTCGGGAGACAGGCTCGCCACCGCCGACAGAAGCGGCCGGTAGAACAACAGCTTGTGGATCTGCCGCACCGTGCGCTTGTGCTCCTGCCACCGCCCCACGAGTGCCTCGGCCGGAGTCGCATCGCCCGGCGCGTAGTGCAGCGACCGCCCCAGCCGGTGCAGATCGGCCTCCGCCGTCGGCATGAGGTGGGTGCGCTTCATCTTGAAGAACTGCACCCGGTGCTCGACGGAGCGGAGAAAGCGGTATGCCTCGGAGAGGGCGGCCGCGTCGTCACGGCCGACGTACCCGCCCGCAGAAAGTGCCTTGAGTGCTTTGAGCGTGTTCGGCGACCGCAGCTCGGGGTCGAGACGTCCGTGCACGAGTTGCAGCAACTGCACCGAGAACTCCACGTCGCGCAGCCCGCCGGGGCCGAGCTTGAGCTGCCGGTCGACCTCGCTGGGCGGGATGTGCTTCTCGACCCGGGTGCGCATGGCCTGCACGTCGGTGACGAAGTTCTCGCGCCCGGCCGCCTCCCACACGAACGGCGAGATCGCCTCGATGTAGGCCGCCCCGACCTCCGGGTCGCCGGCGATGTGCCGGGCCTTGAGGAGGGCCTGGAATTCCCAGGTCTTGGCCCAGCGGGTGTAGTACCGCTGGTGGCTGGCGACCGTGCGCACGAGCGGCCCCTGCTTGCCCTCGGGCCGCAGCGCCGGGTCGACCTGCCACAAGGCCCCCTCGGCCGTGTGCGAGGCGCAGGCACGCATGAGGGTGCTCGCGAGCTGGGTGGCGGCCTCGATCGAGTCCTCCTCGCTGACTCGCGCGCTCGGCTCCGGCGGCTCGGCAACGAAAATGACGTCGACGTCGGAGATGTAGTTGAGTTCGCGTCCGCCGCACTTGCCCATCGCGATGACGGCCAGGCGGGTCTTCGTGGCCGCCTGGGGATGCTCCTCCTGTGCGATGAGCAGGGCCGCTTCGAGGGCCGCCCCCGCGAGGTCGGCGAGTGCGGCCGCCGTGCCGGGCAGTGTCTCTGTGGGCTCGGCCGAGGTGACGTCTGCGGCCAGGATGCCGAGCAGTTGCTCGCGGTAGCCGATGCGCAGGGCGTCGAATGCGCTGACGTCGCCGCGCTCCGACGCCGACACCGCGCGGGTCAAGTGCGCCACTCTCTCTGCCGGCCCCATCGGCACCGCGTCGGTCACGGCCCGCAGGTGTTCGGGGTGCCGTGCGAGGTGGTCGCCGAGCGTCGCGGATTCGCCGAGAACCCCCAGAAGACGCGCGCGACGCGACGACTCCCGGCTCAACAGCCGGTCGAGATCCGCACTACGACCGGCGGATTCGATGAACCGCACCAAGGCTCTGATCGCCAGGTCGGGCGACGCGGTCGCGGCGATACCGCGCAGCAGCG
Source organism: Dermatophilus congolensis (assembly GCA_030538115.1). Classification (GTDB taxonomy): domain Bacteria; phylum Actinomycetota; class Actinomycetes; order Actinomycetales; family Dermatophilaceae; genus Dermatophilus; species Dermatophilus congolensis_B. The sequence continues at coordinate 5,939 of JAUNUP010000058.1, forward strand.
ACCCGTCGGGCTCGGCCAGGCCCTCGAGCTCCGCGGACTCGGCAAACCGAGCAGACCCGCCCGCGTCGGTGAACCCGGCTCTGGCGAACCAGGCCGAGGATGACGTGACGCGTCGAATCATCGGATCAGTCGCTGAAGAACTGGCCGAGTTCGAACGGGCTCACCTGGGCGCGGTAGGCGTCCCATTCGCGACGCTTGTTGCGCAGCACCGCGTCGAAGACGTGCTCGCCGAGCACCTCCGCGACGAAATCGCTGCGCTCCATCGCCTGCACGGCCTCGCTCAGCGACTCGGGCAACGCCTTGATGCCCATCGCGAACCGCTCCTGGGCCGTGAGCTGCCAGACGTCGTCCTCCGCCTCCTCAGGCAGCGGGTACTCCTCTTCGATGCCCTTGAGGCCGGCCGCGAGGATCACGGCATAGGCGAGGTAGGGGTTCGCCGCCGAGTCGATCGTGCGGATCTCGATGCGCGTGCTCGCCTCCTTCGTGGGTTTGTACATGGGCACGCGGAGCATGGCACTGGAGTTGTTGTGCCCCCAGCACAGGTGCGCGGGCGCCTCTGCACCGCCCCAGAGGCGCTTGTAGGAGTTGACCCACTGGTTCGTGATCGCACTGATCTCAGGTCCGTGACGCAGCAGCCCGGCCATGAAATAGCGGGCCGTGTTCGAGAGCTGGTACGGCGCCCCCGCCTCGTAGAAGGCGTTGCGTTCGCCCTCGAAGAGCGACAGGTGCGTGTGCATACCCGAACCCGGCTCGTCGGCCAGCGGCTTGGGCATGAACGAGGCGACGCAGCCGAGCTCCATCGCGATCTCGGAGACGACCGTGCGGAAAGTCATGATGTTGTCGGCCGTGGTCAACGCGTCGGCCGAGCGCAGGTCGATCTCGTTCTGCCCCGGGCCGGATTCGTGGTGGCTGAACTCCACCGAGATGCCCATCTGTTCGAGCAGTTGGATGACGGTGCGCCTGAAATCTTGGCCGAGGCCGTGCGCGACGTGGTCGAAGTACCCGGAGCGGTCCACCGGCACGAGCGGCTCGTTCGGCGATGTCCGTGGCCTGAACAGGTAGAACTCGATCTCCGGATGCGTATAGAACGTGAACCCCATGTCGGCGGCCTTGCCGAGCGTGCGCCGCAGCACGAACCGGGGGTCGGCGTAGCTCGCCGTGCCGTCGGGCATGAGGATGTCGGCGAACATGCGACCCGTGCTCGGCGCGTGCCCACGCCACGGCAGAATCTGGAAGCTGCTCGGGTCGGGCTTGACGAGCATGTCGGCCTCGGTCACGCGCGTGAATCCCTCGATCGCGCTGCCGTCGAAGCCGATGCCCTCTTCGAACGCCGACTCGAGTTCGGCCGGGGCGATGGCGACCGACTTCAACGTGCCGAGCACATCCGTGAACCACAGGCGAATGAACCGAACGTTGCGCTCCTCGACCGAACGGAGCACGAACTCCTCTTGGCGATCCATGCACCGATAGTGCCTCATCGCACCCCCGGAGTCGGCCACCGGGGCCACAGGTTCGCACGCAACACGCCCGCTAGGTGGACTCGATCACGCCCGCCGGGAGAGACATGACGAGGCCGCTTCTCGACCTCCCGCGCGCCCCTACGCCTCAGGAGTACCGCGGTATCGGAGGATGTGGAGCAACGCACCCGATTTTCGGGCCCTAGGTCATTGCATTGGCACCTACACAAGTGCTGTCGTTGATTCACTCGAAGTTCACCCGGGCATTGCCGCCCAGGTGCGAGATCAGGAGGTCGCATGTCCATCCAGAACGAGATCGCCGAGGACACCGAAGCGCAGGACTACGTCGAGGTGGAGGCCCGCGTCGCCAAGCCGCTCATGCAGGTCTGGGACTCGCTCACCCGCCCCGACGGCATCGAAGCCCTCTTCGGTGAGGGAGTCACCCTCGGTGACAAGGGAGACCCGTGGCACGGCACCGACGGCACGTACGGTGTCACGCGCAGCTATCACCCCGGCGAGCAGGTCCGCATCTCCTGGCACGCCGACGACAACGCGCCCGCGACCCTCGTCGACGTGCGGTTCCGTGAAGACGGCGACGCGACGGTCGTGTCGATCCGCCACGAGCACCTGCCCGAAGACGCCGACAGGGCTGCGCTGAAGGCCCGCTGGGAGGAAGGCCTCGACCGCCTTGCCGCGCTCCGCGCGCAGAGCTGAGACCCTAGTCTGACAACGCATGCCGGAGGCCGGTACGGATGTGTCCGTACCGGCCTCCGGCATGTGTCGTACCTGACGTCGTGAGTGTCGCGGGCGTCGCGGGCGGCTGTGTCAGCCGAACAGGCCAGGGTCGTCGGGGTCGCGGTTCTGCGCGGCCGCTTCTTCTTCTGCGCGCCGCTTGTCCTCCTCGTCCCAGGACTCGGTGCGATCGGCCGCCTTCTTCAGCGCCGCCGTCGCTTCCTCCCGGGTGGAGTACGGGCCCATGAGGTTGGCTTTGCGCGAGTGCGTCCTGTCTTCCTCGACCTGGCCGGTCTCGATGTTGTACCAGTACTTCATCGGTGTCCTCCTGGCTGACGATCCGGCCCGTGTGCGACGAATCCGCAGGCTGCAGTGGCCGGTGCCGCCACTGTAGGCGCCTGGGCAGACTCGCCGCACGCCGACTCGCCCCCACGCACCATCACGCATTACCACGATTCGTCGCGCCCGCGACAGGCAAGACCCCTGGGGGCCGGAGCAGCCGCCTCACTAGACTTTGTGATCATGAGTGCTTGGACCGCTCCCCCTCGTGACACCACCTCACCTTCACTGCAGCGCGACCTCGCGCTGCTGCACGAACTCCACTCGCAGGTGCTGCGCGAGGCCGGAGGCGAGCAGTTGCTGCGGCGCGTCAGCGAACTCGTCGACGCGTGCCGGCGCGACGCGGGCCCCGGCTCCGGGGCCGAGCCCGGAGTCGAGCCCCCTGCTGAGCCCGGCGGGGCAGCCGGCGGCTTCGCGGCCGTCGACGAAGTGCTCGCAGGTATCGACCCAGACGACGCCTCGGCCATGGTTCAAGCGGTCACTGTGCATCTTCACCTGGCCAACCTCGCCGACGAGCGCCACCGTGCCCGCTCCCTGCGGCTCGAAGACGGCGACTTCGACGACGGCATCGAATCGGGCGGTGTGGCCCCCGCCATCGCGGCACTGGGCCACGACGCGGCCGCGTCGGTCGAACGGCTGCGCATCCACCCCGTTCTCACTGCTCACCCCACGGAGGCGCGCCGCCGGGCCATCACCTCGGCACTCAGTCGTCTCGCCACCCAGCTCGACGCCTACGACGACCCGGTCAATGGCCCCACCGCACGCTCCGAGGCCCGCCGGCGGATGCTGGAGGAGATCGACATCCTCCAGCGCACCTCGACCCTGCGCCGCGAACGGCCGCAGCCGCGCGACGAGGTGAAGACCGTGATGACGGTGTTCGAACAGACCCTCTTCCAAGTGGTCCCGCGGCTCTACCGCGCGGTCGAATCCGCGCTGCCGGGAGTCGAATCTGGGCGTTCTCGGGTGAGTGTGCCGCCGTTCGTGCGCTTCGGCTCCTGGATCGGAGGCGACCGCGACGGCAACCCGTTCGTCACCGCCAAGGTCACGCGCGAAACAGCGATCACCCACTCCCACCTGGCCCTCGATCTACTGGCCCGCGAGGTCGACCGCGTCGCTCGCACCTTGACGATGGACGAGCGGCGCACCCCGCCCTCCGATGCGCTGGTGTCGGCGCTGGCCAAGGACGCGGTGCTCATCCCCGAACAGTTCGCCGAAATCGTCAAGGACTCCCCGGGCGAACCGCACCGACAGAAGCTCATGGTCATCTGCGCGCGGGTTCTAGCCACGCGCGCCGAGCGGGCCGGTATCGCGTTCGATTCGCCGGCGCAGATGATCGGCGATCTCGAGCTCGTGCAGAACAGCCTCATCGAGGCCGGCGACGCCCGCAGCGCCCACGGTGAACTGCAGAATCTCGTCTGGCTCGTCGAGACGTTCGGGTTTCACCTGGTCGAACTCGAGGTCCGGCAGCACAGCGCCGTCCACGAGGCGGTACTCACCGAGGCGCTCGGCCTGCTCGGGCCCGAGTTCGGCATCACCGATCCGGCCGCAGCCGCCCAGAACACCGAGTTGCTCGACCGGCTCGCCACGAACGGCTGGCCCAAGGCCGTGCTGCCGACCTCCGAGAAATCCCGCGAGGTGCTCGACACGCTGCGGGTCATGGAGTGGGTGCAGGTGCGCTACGGGCAGCGGGCGTGCGGGCGGTACATCGTCAGCTTCACACGCGGCGCTGCCGACCTGGTCGCAGTGCGTGCGCTCGCTCGACTGGCGCTCGGCGAGACTGCGCTGCGACTCGACGTGATCCCGCTCTTCGAGACCGGCAAAGACCTCGAGGCGGCGCCAGAGATCCTGCGTTCGTGGGCCGAGCTGGCGAGCACGCGCACGTGGCTGGGGCAGGTCGATCGCGACATCGAGGTGATGGTGGGGTACTCCGACTCCGCCAAAGACGTCGGCCCCGCCAGCGCCACCCTCACGCTCGACGCGGCCGAGCGCGGGCTCGTCGCGTGGGCTCGCGAGGAGGGCGTTCGGATCACGCTCTTCCACGGTCGCGGCGGGTCGCTCGGGCGTGGCGGCGGGCCGTTGCACCGCGCGATCCTCGCGCAGCCGTCGGGGTCGGTCGACGGGCGGTTCAAGTGCACCGAACAGGGCGAGGTGATCTTCGCCCGCTACGGCGACGCCACGATCGGGCAGCGGCACCTCGAACGGCTCACGTCGGCGGTGCTCCTCGCCGACACGTCCGCGATCGAGGCCGACCGCGACGCTGCCGCAGCGGAGTTCGCGGAGCTCGGCCGCATCGTCGACACCCAGAGCCGCGGCTGCTACCTCGCTCTCGTCGGCAAGCCCGGGTTCGCCGACCTCATCGCCAAGGTCTCGCCGCTGGACGAGATCGGTGAGCTGCGGCTCGGGTCGCGGCCCTCGCGACGGTCGGGTGTCGACACGGGGCGCAGCCTCGACGACCTCCGCGCCATTCCATGGGTGTTCTCGTGGTCCCAGACCCGTATCAACCTGCCGGGATGGTTCGGGCTCGGCAGCGGGCTCGCGGCCGTCGACGACATGGCGCTGCTGCGCCGCGCGTACCGGGAGTGGCCGCTGTTCGCCTCCATGATCGACGTCGCGGAGATGAGCCTGGCCAAGGCCGACCGCGCCATCGGTCGCCGTTTTCTCGACCTCGGGGCCCGGCCTGAGCTGACCGAGCAGATCCTCACCGAATTCGACCTGGCCACGAAGTTGGTGTTGGAGGTGCTCGACCAGACGGAACTGCTGGAACGCAAGCCGCACCTCCACACGGCGGTGACGCTGCGCCAACCGTTCGTGGACGCGTTGTCGCACCTGCAATATGTGGCCCTCCGCCGGGTCCGCACCCCTGCGAGCTCGCTGGAGTCGGGCAACGGCGACCCCCAAACCTGGCACCGGATGCTCCTGCTCAGCGTGAACGGCGTGAGCGCAGGCCTGCAAAACACGGGCTGAGTACGTGGCCCGTGGCCCGT
>JAUNUP010000002.1:0-247507 GCA_030538115.1 Dermatophilus congolensis
AAGGCCTGACGGCCTGACGGCCTGGCCACCTGAACAACGAAGGGCTCCCCGATCGGCGACTCGATCGGGGAGCCTTTCGCCTAACTTCTGCTAGCAGCAGTTAGGCGACGCGGACATAGTTTCTAAACTGTGGTCTCTCGCCTAACTTCTGCTAGCAGAAGTTAGGGGACCCGCGCCTGTCGGACTTGCGCTCGTCAGTCGTTGGAGTGGGGGGTGGGTGGGGCGACTTCAAGGGTTTCGCCGCGGTGGATTCTCTCCGCGTAGCGGTCCACCTCCACCGGGCTCAGCTTGACGCCCGCGTCGTCGAGGCGGGCCGCGATCGTGTCGCGGAGCGTGTCGAAGTCGCCGCCGCCGTGCGAGGCTGCGGCCTCACCGAGCACGGAGGCGAGCGCCTGGGCGTGATCGGCGCCCTGCTCCTCCACGAACTCCTCGTTGAGGTGGACGGTCTGCGACGCCTCCGCCTTGCTGAGAGTCTCGCCGTCGTCGCGGGCCTTCTCCACGGGGCCGAGGTCGGGCTGGTCCTTGAATTCCGCCATGCTGCCTCCTTCTCCGGTGGTTTCGCACGGGCGTGTACACGGTCCCGCGCGAGTCTCCGTCAGGCTAAGTGCGGCTCACCGAGCCCGCGACCGGAGAGCTACCACCTTGTCGCGGGCCCCGTGTGAACCCGCCCCCTCGTCTCGCCGCCGACTGGTCGATTCACGTCCACGCTTACGCGTCACCGCTTCCCGCGCCTCTCACCGCACGTGCCCTGGGCAGACCCAGTCGGCGAGAGTATCGTCGATGAAACTGCGCTGCTCCGGAAGTTGCCCACAGGGGTTGTCCACAGGTTTACGGGCGCGCTGTCACCCGCGGGAGGTGTCTGGCATGGTCGAGCGCGAGGAGGTGGCCAGAATGACCGCGACCGTACCGATCGCCACGATGCTTCCGATCGACACCATGACGCTGGCCGAATGGGATGAGTTCACGTGGCTCCACGATCAGCGCGTCGAACTTGTGCACGGAGTACGCACAGTGAGTCCGGCGGAGTCGCTTCTCAACAAACGCGTGACCGTGCGGCTCTGCACTCTGCTGGACGCGACCGCGCCCGAACCGTGGGTGTCTGCGCCGGGCATCGATCTGACACTCGACCCTGACAGCCCGCTCGTGCGCTGCCCCGATGTCACGCTCATCCGCAACACCGTAGACGCCGACAAGGGTCGCCACGATACGGCCGACGTCGCTCTCGTCGTCGAGGTGGTGTCGCCGTACGGGGTCGAGCGGGATTGGATCACGAAGCGCGGCGAGTACGCCCGCGCTGGCATCCCCGCCTACCTCGTCATCGACCCCCAGGCCGAGGTACTCGCCCTGTACACCGACCCCACACCCGAGGGCTACAACGCCCGCGCAGACGACGGCCAGGTCGCCACCTGGCTACTCGACGGCACAACCATCACCATCCGACTCGCGGACGTACTGCGGGTCTGAGTCGGCAGGGTCTGGGGCAGCAGACTTAGGCGCGCCCGGCCACGTCGAAGGCCTCGGCGATCGTGAAGGCGCCCTTGTAGACATCGGTGAGCACGTACCTCGCGCAGCCCGCGGCGTCGAGGTAGGCCAGCGCCTCCCACAGGTCGCCACCCTCGCTCGTCCACGCGCGGCCCGCGAGACGCGCGCAAGCGCCTGGCCAGGGTCGCGCCACAGCCGACGGATCCTGCCCTGTGCGTGAGTGGGCCCCCTCAGCCCGACTCGGGATGAGGGGGCCGCTCTGTTCCTAGCTCTGCCACGAGAAGGTAAGGGGCCGCGTGACGCAGTCGGGACGGCCGGGGGCACGGCCCCGCATCAGGACTCGATGACTGCGGCACCTCGATTGCGCGCGATCCACGCGACGTGCGCGCATCCCAGGGCCGCGAAGGCCAAGGGCATCGCGCCGACGAACGGCTCCAGCGCGGTGCCGAACAGGTAAGTGGCCGACACCGCAGCGGCCGCGGCTGCCAGCGCCCACACGAGCAGTGCCCGGGAGCCTCGCGCACGCGGCGTCACTGCGGCGGCCATCGCAAGGATGAGCCACTGGAGCATCGCCCCTACGCCAATGTTCACCACGTCCACCGCCATCATCACCGGGGAGAAGAACCCGTTGGTGTCGATCACCACGTCAGACTTCGCCGCAGCCAACCACGCGATCTCGCCGAGCACGGGGAACACACCCGCGACGAACACCAACACGCGCCCAGCCACTCCCCAGCGCCAGAACAGCAGCGATCCCCACGCGACGGTAACGACAACGACGCTCGCGCCGAGCGGCAGCCACGGCTGGGGCAACTCCTCAATTGCGGATTCGGGGTCGGCGATGCCCTTAGCGAGCCAGCTGACGACCAGCAGGCCGAACGCTACGGCACCTGCCACCGCCGGGCTCAGCCGGGCCAACGCGACCTCAGGGTCTCCGGGGGATTCTGGGGCGACGGGCTCAGCGGCGGCTCGCGGTACCGCCACGAGGCGGGCGACCAGCATCGCTCCCGTGAGAGCGACCGCCGAGCCCGTGAGGATGCCGGCGCCCATGGGATCGTCGTGGCTCGGATTGGCGGTGATCACGCTTTCTGCCGTGATGAGCACGAGGAACTCGACGATCAGCGCGCTGAACAGCAGCGGGGTCAGGCTCCAGCCCATCGACGGGCCGTGCATGCGGCCGCGACGGCTCGAGAACGCAACACCCACCAGCACGACCGGCGCCATGCCCAACAGCCACGGCATCGACAGCACCATCGTGGCGGTCGAGATCGACTCGTTCGGTGTCTCCATCTGCCCGGTCCACCACGACAACGGGCCGGAGGCGAACGCGAACACGCCGGTCAGTGCCGTGATCACGGCAATCGTGCGCCCCTTGAGACCACCCCAGCCGCGATCGCGCGCAATCGCGGCGGCGAGCGCGAGCATGCCGAGCGCGATGAGGCTCCAACCGGCCACGCTCCACTGCGTGCTCCCCTCGACCACGTACCGAGAGCCCGTGAACGGATTCGCGCCGTCATCCTGGCGCTGGATGAGGTCGAGGCCTGCGCCGCCGAACCAGCGATACCACCCTCCGATCGCCGTGGCGACGCCTCCGAGGACGAAAAGCACACCTGCCGCCCACCATGCGGCGACCGGCCCTGCCCGCGAGATGGGAGGCTCGCTGCCTCCGCTGCGATCTCCCGAGCCGCTGCCCACCCTTTCGGGCGCGCGAGCAGTCGTTTCCATGTTCAACCCCCTGTGTCATGCCTTCGGCAGGCAGCGGCATGCCCCCACCGCGTCGGCCTCGAGCCGCCTCCCGAGAATCCCCCGTGGATTCCCGTCCGCCACTTCATCCCCCGATGAAGCGCGTACCAGCGACACGGACTCCGCACGCACAGCTTGCCACCCCGATCCCGCAATTCACAGCCTCTGCATGCCTTTTCGGATCCGTGCGCCTTACCGACGGTTACCGGCGACGCGTTGGGCCCTCAGCGCGTTGCTCTGCGCCGGCGCGCCGCCTGGCTACTCGACGGCACCACGATCACCATCCGTCTCGCGGACGTGCTGCGGGTCTGACGCAGCAGGGTCTGACGCGCAGACTCAGGGGCGCCCGGCCACGTCAAGGGCTTCTTCGATGGTGAAGGCGCCCTTGTAGAGGGCCGAGCCGACGATCGCGCCCTCTACGCCCGCCCCGACCAAGCCACGCAGAGTGCGGAGGTCGTCGAGCGTCGAGATGCCACCGGAGGCGATCACCGGGGCGTTCGTACGCTCGCAGACCTGGCGAAGCATGTCGACGTTGGGGCCCGCCATCATGCCGTCCTTGTTGACGTCGGTGAGCACGTATCTCGCGCAGCCCGCGGCGTCGAGGTAGGCCAGCGCCTCCCACAGGTCACCGCCTTCGCTCGTCCACGCACGGCCCGCGAGACGGGTGCCACGCACGTCGAGGGCGATGGCGATGCGGTCGCCGTGTTCGCCGATGACCTTCGCGGTCCACTCCGGGTTCTCGATGGCGGCCGTGCCGATGTTGACGCGGCGGCAGCCCGTGGCCAGTGCGCGTTCGAGCGAGGCGTCGTCGCGGATGCCGCCCGTCAGCTCGACCTGCAGGTCGAGGCGGGCGATCATGTCGGCGATGAGGTCTGCGTTGTTGCCCTTGCCGAAGGCAGCGTCGAGGTCGACCAGGTGCAACCACCGCGACCCGGCATCCTGCCAGCGCTTGGCCGCCGCGTACGGCTCACCGTATTGCCCGCCCGAGCCGGCGACCCCCTGCTCCAACTGCACGGCCTGGCCGTCGACGATGTCTACCGCGGGCAGCAGTTCGAGGATGGGGAGTTCGCTGGTCACAGTGGTTACCTCTTTGTCGCTTGTCGGGGTTCGATGTCGGCTCTCGCGTCGCTCGCAGGCACCCGCGCTCGAGGACGGGGCCGTTTCTGCACTGCGAGGGTCGCTCACCGCAGGGTGTCGAGCCAGTTCTTCATCAGGTGGGCGCCGGCGTCGCCGGACTTCTCGGGGTGGAACTGCGTGGCGGTGAGGGGGCCGTTCTCGACGGCGGCGACGAAGCGCGCTCCGTGCTCCGACCAGGTCACCTTCGGGGCGACGCGCTCGAACGCGCCTGTCACCTGCAGGGTCCATTCCTGCACGGCGTACGAGTGCACGAAGTAGAAGCGCTCGTCCTGCACCCCCGCGAAAATCCGCGAGTCGGCGGGCACGTCGACCGTGTTCCAGCCCATGTGCGGCACCACCTGGGCGGGCAGACGCTCGACGGTGCCGGGCCACTCCCCCATCCCCTGCTGCCGACGCGACGCCGGCTCGGTGGAGCCGTCGAACATCACCTGCATGCCGACGCAGATACCCAGAACCTGGCGACCTCCGGCGAGGCGGGTCTCGATGATGCGGGGCCCGTGCACGGCAGCGAGCCCGGCAGCGCACGCGTGGAAGTTGCCGACTCCCGGCACGACGAGGCCGTCGGCCGCGAGGCACGCCTTGTAGTCGGCCGTCAGCTCGACGGTCGCGCCGAGCCGTTCCAACATCCGCACGGCGGAGCGGATGTTGCCGCTGCCGTAGTCGAGCACCGCGATCGTGGGCGAGCCCACCTCATACCTCCGTCTCGGAGCGTTCGCGCTCCAATTCCTCGATCAGCTTGTCGAATTCGCGGGCGAACCGCGGCTTGGGCGGCACTACCCTGGCCCCCGCAAGGGCCCGGATGTCGGTCTTGCCCGCGAGGAGGTCGGCGCCCGGAAGGGCGAGGATCTCGAGGGCCTCGCGCAGAATCTCGTCGGCGGTGCCGTCTCCGCATTCGAGCAGGGCGCCGAGCGACTGGGCTGCCTTGGCCTGGAGCGACTGGTCGAGGCCCGCGACGATGACGATGTCGGCGACCGTAGCCTCCGGCAGGTCGTCGGGCGGCACGAGGCCGTTGTGCGGGGTCCAGATGAGCCACCTGACCACGGGGCGCCAGCCGCGCGGATGCAGCACGATGACGGCCTGCGAACCCACCCGGAAGAACCCGAGAGACGCACGCATCCGCCACGTCACCGGCCGACCGGCGAGGGTGCGCACGGCGTCGTCGTAGGGGTAGCGGGCCTGGGCCACACCCGTGGGAGCGATGACTGTCCACCCCTCGACGGGGGCAACCGTCACCTCGCCGAGGCCGCGCTTCGCCCACGCCACGGCCGCCGGTACGCGGCCTGTGGACAGCACGATCCCCCTCCCGAGCGCGGCCCCGCGCCGGGAGCGTCGCCTAGAGAGCGCCCTTGGCACTGGGGATCCCGGTGACGCGCGGGTCGGGTTCGATCGCCGCCCGCAGCGCCCTGGCCACCGCCTTGAACTGGGCCTCGACGATGTGGTGCGGGTCGCGGCCAGAGATGAGGCGCACGTGCAGGGCGATACCGGCGTGGTGGGCCAGGGTTTCGAAGACGTGCGTGGTCATCGAACCCGCATAGGAGCCGCCGATGATCGCGTACTGCTGCCCCTCCGGTTCGCCGCTGATCACCGCGTACGGGCGACCGGACACGTCGACCACTGCGTTGGCGAGCGCCTCGTCGAGCGGGATCGTGGCCTCGCCGAAGCGGCGGATGCCGCGCTTGTCACCGAGCGCCTCACGCAGGGCGTCGCCGAGCACGATCGCCACGTCCTCCACCGAGTGGTGGCCGTCGACGTCGATATCACCGGTCGCCTCGATGTCGAGGTCGATGAGGCTGTGCTTGGAGAGGCTCTCGAGCATGTGGTCGTAGAACCGGACGCCGGTGCGTACCTTCGCCGTGCCCGTGCCGTCGAGGTCGAGGCGCAGTTTCACGCTGCTCTCGCTCGTCGCCCTCGTGACCTCGGCCACCCGGTTCTGCTTGCTCATCGATTCTCCTGTACTCGTCGCGGCCCGTTCGGACACACGATTGACCACGCCGACCCTACCGCGCTGACGTGCTGGCTAACGCCGACCTGCGCCGACATATGCCGGTCATGCGCAGTCGTGCAGATTCTGTGCAGGGTCACGCACCCTGCGTGACGGCCCGGAGGGCGTCGAGGAACGCGGTCGTCTCGGCCTCGGTTCCCGCAGTGACGCGCAGGAATCCGGGCAGGCCCACGTCCCGCACGAGCACACCGCGGTCGAGCAGCGCCTGCCACGTCGCCGGGGCATCGGAAAGGTTCTGCAGTCCCCCGAAGAGCACGAAGTTCGCGTCGCTCGGCACCGCCTGCAGGCCCATCGCCTCGACCTCGGTGACGATGCGGTCGCGCTGGGCCTTGATCGCCTCGACGTTGGCGAGCAGCAGGTCGGCGTGGGCGAGCGCCGCCCTCGCGGTGACCTGCGTCTGCACGGAGAGGTGGTACGGCATCCGCACGAGGCGCAGCCCGTCGACCAGCGCCGGGTCGGCGGCGAGGTAGCCGAGGCGCCCACCGGCGAGCGCGAACGCCTTGCTCATCGTGCGGGTGACGACGAGACGCGGACGCCCCGCGAGGAGGGTGAGGGCGCTCGGGGTGCCGGGGCGGGCGAACTCGGCGTAGGCCTCATCCACGATGATCAGCGCGTTCGGGGCCGCGTCGTACGCCGCCGTGACGATGTCGAGGTCGAGTGCCGTGCCCGTGGGGTTGTTCGGTGAGCACAGGAACACGACGTTCGGTGCGTGCTCGGCGATCTGCGCGACGACGGAGTCGACCGAGAGGTCGAACTGTGCGCCCGGCGCCGAGGAGTCGATGCCCCGCATCCCGTCGATCCACTCCGTCTCGGAGGTGCGGGTGATGATCGGGTGCATCGAATACGACGGCGTGAACCCCAGCGCCCGCCGACCGGGCCCACCGAACGCCTGCAGGAGGTGCAGCAGCACCTCGTTGGAGCCGTTGCCCGCCCAGATCTGCGGCGGGGTGACGGCCACACCTGTGGTCTCGGTGAGGTACGCGGCGAGATCTTCACGCAGCAGTGTGAACTCGCGGTCGGGGTAGCGGTTGAGGTCGGGCGCGGCCTTGGTCACGGCCTCCCGGATCGCCTCGACCACCGGCTCGGGCACGGGGTAGCTGTTCTCGTTGGTGTTGAGCGCCACCGGCACGTCGAGCTGCGGCGCCCCGTAGGCGGTGCGGCCGTGCAGGGCGGGCGCGAGGAGGCGACCGATCGCCTCGGCGGGGCTCTCGGACTCACGGTGACCTGCTGTTTTGGAGGCAACGGTCGTCGCCGGCACCTCGACCTCGGAGCCGAAGCGGGCGATGATCGCGTCGCCGTGCCCGGGAAGGTCTTCGGCGCGGGCGAGGTCGACCACCCGGCGAGCCACTCCCCCGAGCGCGCTCTTGTCGTAGTCGATGACCTGGACGCTGCGCAGGAAGGCATGTACGCCGAGGCCGCTCGCGTAAGCCGAGGTGCCGCTGGTCGGCAGCACGTGGTTGGAGCCCGAGCAGTAGTCGCCCAGGCTCACCGGGCTGTACGGGCCGACGAAGATCGCCCCCGCATTGGTGATGCGGGCGGCCACGTCGGCGGCGTCGGCGGTCTGGATCTCGAGGTGTTCGGCTCCGTAGGCGTCGACCACGGCGACGCCCGCGTCGAGGTCGGAGACGAGCACGATCGCCGACTGCCTCCCGGCAAGCGCTGTCGAGACCCGCTCCTGGTGCTTGGTCGCGGCGACGGCGGAGGCGAGCGCGGCCTCGACCCGGTCGGCGAACTCTGGGTCGGGCGTGACGAGCACGCTCGCGGCGAGGGTGTCGTGCTCGGCCTGACTGACCATGTCAGCGGCGACGTGAGCCGGGTCGGCGGTGCCGTCGGCGAGGATCGCGATCTCCGTCGGCCCGGCCTCAGCGTCGATGCCGATGATGCTCTTGAGCAGCCGCTTGGCGGAGGCGACATAGACGTTGCCCGGCCCGGTGACCAGCACGGCGGGCTCGCACACGACCTCCCCGGACGCCTCCTTGGCGCCGTAGGCGAACATCGCGATGGCCTGCGCGCCGCCGACGGCGTACACCTCGTCGACTCCGAGCAGCGCGCACGCCGCAAGGATCGTGGGGTGCGGGTAGCCGGCGAAGATGCCGGTGTTGTCGCGCTGGGGCGGGCTCGTGACGGCGAGCGACCCGACTCCGGCCTCCTGCGCGGGCACGACGTTCATGACAACCGAACTCGGGTACACGGCCAGGCCGCCGGGTACGTACAGGCCGACGCGCCGCACGGGGATCCAGCGCTGACCGACGCTGCCGCCGTCGGTGAGGCGGGTGACGTGTTCGCGGGGCATCTGCTCGGCGTGCACGAGGCGCGCCCGCCTCGCGGACTCCTCGAGACCTGCACGCACGGCCGGGTCGAGTTGCTCCAGCGCCGCGGCGAGCACCTCGGCAGGAACCCGCAGATGCTCAGGCCGCACCCCGTCGAACCGCTCGCCCAGGTCGCGCAGTGCCTCGGCTCCGCGTTCGCGCACGTCGTCGCAGATCGGAGCGACCACGTCGATGGCGGCTTCGAGGTCGAACTCGGCCCGAGGCAGCCTCTCGGCGAGAGAGCGGGGGTCGAGGGCGGCGTCACGCAGGTCGAGTCGGGAGATCACCCGGCCAAGTCTAGGGGGCGGCGTTCGTCGGGGGCGCCACGTGTTCGGGCACGTCACCGGCCCGGACCGGGGTGCCGTGACACATGTCTCCCGTCCTCTCACCTCCCAGCACCTGTGCCACGGCACGAAGCCCCCTACCCCGCACCTTCGGACTCGGACGGCCTCGCTCCTTCCCCGGAGAGGGCGACACCATCTCGTCGCATGGCACAGGTGCTGGAAGGTGTGTCGATATCTCGACATGTGCCATGGGACCCCCATCCGAGTACGTGACCATTCCCGACGAGCGGTGGTGCGCAGTCGGCTCTGTACGGCCTGGGCCGACAATGGTGCTGTGACCTCGACCGCCGGTTCGGCACTCATCTCTCTGACCTCGATACCCGACATCGTCCGGTTGCTTGTTGTCGTGTTCGGCTGCGCGATCTTCGCGGGGCTGCTGCGCAAGTGGACCGGGCTGGGCAACGGCCGCGACGAGATCTGGGCCACCGCCCGCGCCACGGTGCAGTTGCTCGTGGTGGGGCTCATCATCACGGCAGTGCTCGGGTCGTGGTGGCTCACGGCGTTGTTCGTGACCGTGATGGTGGCGGTGGCGGCCCGCACGAGCAGCTCCCGCATCGGCGTGAAGCGGCAGCGCGAGCGGTCGTGGATTCTGCTGCCGATCGCTCTCGGAGCTATCCCGATCACGCTGCTGCTGGTCGTAGTGGGCCTACTGCCCGCGCACCCCGTCTCCGTGATCCCGACGGCTGGAATTCTCATCGGCAACGCCATGACCGGCACGACCCTGGCGGGCAAGCAGGCGTTCTCGGCGATGCGTGAGCGAAAGGGCGAGGTGGAGGCCGCGCTGTCGATCGGGCTGCTCGAACCGGAGTCGCGGCTGATGGTCGCGCAGCCCGCCGCGCAACTGGCCCTCATCCCGACGGTCGACACGACCCGCACCGTCGGTCTGGTGACCCTGCCGGGGGCGTTCGTGGGGACGCTTCTCGGAGGCGCGACACCACTGGAGGCGGCGGCCCTTCAGCTCGTGGTGCTGGTGGGGATCATCGTCGCGCAGTCGATCGCGGTGCCGCTGGTGCTGCAACTCATCGTGCGGGGGCACGTGACGCAGCGCGCGTGACCTTCGCCCGAGGGTGCCGCGGCACATGTATCCCCGCACGTCACGGGGCATCCCCGGTGCCGCGGCACAGAGCGCGGTCGGCCGCCCGCTCGACGCTCGCCGGAGAGTGCCGCGGCACATGTATCCCCTCACGTCACGGCGCATTTCCGGTGCCGCGGCACGGAGCGCGGCGGCGGCCCGCTCGACGCTCACGGGTCTTTCGGGGGGCGGCCTCTTCGCGGTAGGGGAGCCACGTCTTTCGGGAGACGGCCCGCGTCTGACAATCCCCTGCGGATCAGGAGTTCGATCTGCGCGTTGACGCTGCGGAGTTCGTCTCCGGCCCAGCGGGTGAGGGCGTCGTGGACTCGGGAGTCCAGGCGGAGGAGAACCTGTTTACGTTCTGCGGCACGGGACCGGCCCGGTCTGCGCTCCCCCTGCGGCGCAGACCGGTCCGTGGTCTCTGGTGTGTCGGCCATGACGGTCGAGAACCGGATCAGGTGTAGAGGCTGCCCGAGTTGACCACTGGGGTAACCCGCTGCTCGCCACAGAGCACCACGAGGAGGTTGCTGACCATCGCGGCTTTGCGTTCGTCGTCGAGGTCGACGATCGACTGCTCGTCGAGCTTGGCGAGGGCCATCTCGACCATGCCGACCGCGCCCTCGACGATCTTGGAGCGAGCCGCGACGATGGCGCCGGCCTGCTGGCGCTGCAGCATCGCCTGGGCGATCTCGGGCGCGTAGGCGAGGTGCGAGATCCGGACTTCGAGGATCTCGACACCGGCGACGGCGACGCGCTCGGCGACTTCGTGGGCCAGCTCAGCAGAGACGACGTCGGTCGAGCCGCGAAGCGAGGTGGCGTCACCCTCGAAGTCGTCATAGGGGTGCGTGCCGGTGACGTGCCGCAAGGCCGACTCCGACTGGACCTTGACGAAGCTCTCGTAGTCCTCGACGGAGAAGGAGGCGCGGGCGGTGTCGGCGACCTGCCACACGACGATGGCGCCGATCTCGACGGGGTTTCCGTGGGCGTCGTTGACTTTGAGCGCGTTGGTCTCGAAGTTGTGCACGCGCACCGAGACCTTCTTCTTGCTCGTCAGCGGCACGACGAGCGAGAGGCCGGTGCGGCGGACGGTGCCGATGTAGCGGCCGAAGAACTGCAGCACGCGGGTCTGACCGGGCGAGATGATCGTGAGGCTGGAGAGGCCGACGAAGCCGAGGAGCAGCAGGATCAGCGACGCGG
Source organism: Dermatophilus congolensis (assembly GCA_030538115.1). Classification (GTDB taxonomy): domain Bacteria; phylum Actinomycetota; class Actinomycetes; order Actinomycetales; family Dermatophilaceae; genus Dermatophilus; species Dermatophilus congolensis_B. The sequence continues at coordinate 11,287 of JAUNUP010000002.1, forward strand.
TGAGGACACCGAGGCTCGGCTCGTGGAGCGGGTCGTTGAGCACGTCGATGACGAACCAGTAGATCGCGCCGACGATGACGGCCAGGGAGATGAGGATGCCGAGGAATCCGTCGATCGACCAGGCCTTGGATTCGGTGACGTCGACGCGGGCGCCGGAGTGACCGACGGGCGCGGTTGCGGGCGGAACCTCGTCGGGCCCGACCACTTGTGTTTCGTCTGCGTGGGCGCCGACCGGTGTGTCGTCAAACCCCTGTGCCATGACTTTCCCCTTCCGAGCGGCGGGGTCCCTGAAGCCCCGCCTGAGTGATATTAAAACGATATCACTTTATCGACGGAGCGAAAGAGGTCCACGGACACGAAACAGACACGGCGAACCGAGGTGAGTGAGCGGCCCTCCGCCGTCACGCAGACGTCAAGAGCGGGCCGGTGACACGCTCGGTGGCGCCGAGTCGCGCGAGCACGAAGCCCTCCTCCCACGCATATTGCGCCCAGGCGTCGTAGCGGCCGCTGCGTCCACCGTGACCTGCGATCATCTCGGTGCGCAGCAGCACCGGGAGGTCGCCCGTCACCGTCTCGCGCAGCCGCGCGACCCACTTGGCCGGCTCCGCGTACGACACGCGCGTGTCGTTGAGGCTGGTCGTCGCGAGGATGGCCGGATACCTCTCCGCGCGGATGTTCTCGTAGGGCGTGTACGACTTCATCAGCGCATACACGTCGGCGTTGTGCAGAGGGTCGCCCCACTCCTCCCACTCGGTCACCGTGAGCGGCATCGTCGGGTCGAGGATCGTGGTGAGCGCGTCGACGAAGGGCACGTCGGCGTGGGCGACAGCGAACCGGTCGGGGCGCAGGTTGAGCACCGCGCCGACCATGAGGCCGCCCGCCGAGCCGCCTTCGAGCGCCAGCCGGTCGGGCGCCACCCAACCGGACTCGACGAGGTGATCGGCGCAGGCGACCACGTCGGTGAACGTGGTGGGCTTGTACTCGAGTCGGCCCTGTTCGTACCACGAACGGCCGAGTTCACCGCCGCCGCGGGCGTGGGCGACGGCCCAGACGACACCGCGGTCGAGCACCGACAGTCTCGGGATCGAGAACCACGGGTCGAGGCACACCTCGTACGCGCCGTAGGCGTACAGCACCCCGGGGGCCGTGCCGTCGCGGGGCACGCTCTTGTGCGCGACGAGGGAGATGGGCACGAGCGTGCCGTCGGCGGCGCGGGCGGTCAGTGCCTCGGTGACGTAATCGGCAGGGTCGAAGCCGCCGAGAACCGGCTGGGTGCGCAGCACCGTGCGCTCGCGGGTCGCCAGGTCGAGTTCGAGCACCGTGCGCGGAGTGATGAGCGATTCGTACGAGAGCAGCAGCGACGGGGCCTCGGCGTCGGGATTCGCCGACAGACCGATGGTGTGCACCGCTTCCGGAGTCGGCACCTGCCAGGGCTCGTCGCGCCACGCCCCCGGCAGCCACGACTCCTGCCCCGCGGGAGGCGTCGCTGCATCGTGGCTGTCGACACCCGCGAAACCCGCGGCACCCGCGACGCCCAGACGGCGCGCGAGCCGCAGTTCGCTGAAGCCCTCGCTACGCACGGCGATCACCACATCGCGGGCGAACGCGCCCACGCCGACCAGCCGTTCGCCGTCGACAGGATCGAGCCAGCGCACCCACTCCCCCGAATCAGTCGCGTCAATCGGCGCCCACGCCACGTCGAAGTCGGCGCGATCGCGGTTGTGGATGATGAACATGACATCACCCGCGGGTTCGACGTCGTATTCGAGGCCCTCGCGGCGCGGGGAGACGCACCGCAGGCCCCCCTCCGGAGAGGCGAGGTCGAGCAGATGCACCTCGGAGGTCGTCTTCGAGGAGGCCGAGACCACCAGGTACCGGTCGTCGGTCGACTCCCCGATCGACACCCAGAACCGCTCGTCGGGCTCCTCGAAGACCAGCACGTCGGAGGCGGGGTCGGCGCCGATCTCGTGACGCCACACCTGGCAGGCGCGCCAGGCGTCGTCGGCGCGGGTGTAGAAAACGTGCCGATCGTCGACCGACCACACGACGCCGTAGCCGATGCGGGTCACCGAGTCGTCCACGATGCGACCGGTCGCGATCTCGCGGATGCGCAGGTCGAAGCGCTCGTCACCTTCGAGGTCGACGGCGAAAGCCACACTCTCGCCGTTGCTGCTGACCGAACTCGCACCGAGAGAGAAGAACTCGCCTCCCCCGGCCTCGACGTTGCCGTCGACCAGCACCTGCTCGCCGGGCAGCACCTCCTCCGCGATGCGCGGCCGCCCCTGCCCGGAGTCGGCGACACGGCACGAGATGCCGTACTGCAGACCCTCCTTCGTGCGGGTGAAGTACCACCAGCCGCGGTAGTACACGGGCACCGACAGGTCGGTCTGCTGGGTACGGGCGCCGATCTCGGCGACGATCTCGGCGCGCAGCGGCGCCAGTTCGGCCGTGACCGCCTCCGCGTAGGCATTCTCGGCTTCGAGGTGCGCGATGACCTCCGGGTCGGCGGAGTCGCTGAGCCAGGCGTACGGGTCGGCCACGGAGTCGCCGTGGAAGGTGCGTACGTGCTCGCCCCTGCGCGCAACGGGGGGCAGGGGCTGCTCAGGAGTCGCGGACATGCCGACCACTCTATGGGCGCCTCTTTGCATCCATGTCGACGCCGGGGCCGGCGCGCGCTCCGATCGCGCACGCACACGCCGGGGTGCTGCCGGGAGCACACGCGCCGAACACGTTTCGCAAGCGCTTCGCCGTCTTGTGGGGGCTTTTCGCGCAACGAAATTGGACGACTTGTCTAGACACACGTTCAAACGGATGGATTGAGGCTACGAGATTGCCTACTTATCAGTTACATTCAGGCGCGGAACATCACTGTACGCATACGTTACGAAACTTGCGTATGCACAGTGTTAACGTTGCCATGAGCCCCCAGGAGGAGCAGTGCCCGACCAGTTCGCCACCCGCCGGAGCCGGTACGTGCTTCTCACCGGCGCCACCGGGTTTCTCGGAACTGCACTGCTCGAAGCCCTTCTTCGGCGCACCCAGGCAAGGGTTGCCGTCCTCGTTCGACCGACCTCGCGAGCGAGCGCTCACGATCGCGTCCGCGAACTGGTCCGCAGCGAAGCGTTCGAGCCTTTGCGCGCCGAATTCGGACTCTTGGCGGAAACAGCACTCCTGTCACGCATAGACGTGATCCCCGGAGACCTGTCTTCACTCGACGCTCCGCACGGCCCGACCAGTGCCCGACTGGCTCTCCCCAGGGGCATCGACACTGTCATCCACAGCGCTTCGAGCGTCAACTTCGACGACCCGCTCTCGGCGGCTTTCGCCGCCAACGTCGAGGGCCCGGCAGCCCTCTACCGGGCTCTTGTGGAGGCTGGGGGCTCGCCGCACGTCATCCACGTCTCGACCACCTACGTCAACGCCGGGCGCGTACGCGTGGGACGCGAAGACTCCGTGCGCCACGACGTCGACTGGAGACTCGAACTCGTGGCCAACGACGCGACCCTCGCCAACGACGCGACCGCCGGTCGCCGACATGCCCGCCGCTACGGCTGGACCGACACGTACACGTTCAGCAAGGCACTCGGCGAGCGCGTCGCCGAGGAGGAGTGGGGTCGCCGCGGCCACCGCCTCACCGTGCTGCGCCCGGCGATCATCGAGAGCGCCGTGCAGCGGCCCTTCCCAGGCTGGCTCGACGGGTTCAAGGTCGCCGACCCGCTCATCGCCGCATATGCAGAGGGCCAGCTCGATTCGTTTCCGGGCCGGGCGCGTGGCGCCATCGACATCGTGCCCGTCGATGCGGTCGTCGACACGGCCTTCGCGGCCATGTCTCGCCCGCCCCTCTCGGGGCGCCCCCGCTACCTGCAGGTGGCCACGAGCCGCGCGAACCCGTTGCGTCTGCGCGACATCCGCCCGCGCGTTGCCGCGGCGCTCGATGCTCACGGCTGGCCCAATGCCGAGGCCCGCGGTCGCACGGTGCGCTACCGCTCCGAGCTGACGATCCGCGCAGGCTTGCACGTGGCCCGCGCCCAGTTGCTCGCGCAGTATGCGATGCGCGGAGCCGGCGGCGTCGGCCGACGCCGCCGTCGCGCCCTCGACAGGCTCTCGAAGTTCGTCACCCTGTACGCCCCGTACACGTGCAACCCGACGACCTTCGACATGACAGGCACCGGAGCGCTACTCGAGGCCTACCGCAACGGAGGCGGCCGGGCCGTCGACGTGACGACCCTCGACTGGGACCACTACCTCACCGACGTACACGTGCCCGCCCTGGGCGTGCAGCGCAAGTGGTGGCCGGACTCGGCCGTCGTCGCGGTCACGGCCCAGGCCCGCGCGGTGTCGCGCGTGACGAACCGCCACGTGCGCACGGAACCGATCGAGATCCGCACGCCCGCAACGCTGGCGGGCTGACGCGATCTGACCGGGCCGCCGGTCACCGGTGCCGTGGAACATGTCTTCCCGCATCTCGCCTCGGTCTGTCGGTTCCACGGCACGGGAGGGAGCGGCCGCTTCTACCCGGTGCCTCGGGCGCGTCGGCGACAGCGCATGGTCGTTACGTCAGGCAGGCCGGGCCCAGTAGAGCCTTGAGGTCGCCGAAGAGGGCAGGGGAGGCCGTCACTCTCAGGCCGTCGTCCAGGCGCATGAGGACCGAGCGGCCCGGTTGGATGAGCTTCACGTGTACCTCTGTCGCTCCCGGGTGTTCGGCCAGTACGCCCTTGAGTTGCAGGGCCATGCCGTTCGTGGCTCTCGCGAGCGGCATCGACACCACCACCGGGCCTCGCGGACCCTCCGTGAGGTCGGGCAGCGTGAGTTCCTGGGCGTAGATCGAGATTTGGTCGTCTCGCTTGTTCACCCGGCCGCGAATCGCGCACACCACGTCGGGCGCGAGCATCGTGGAGACCGTCTCGTACGTCTTCGGGAAGAACAGGCACTCGATGCCTCCGTCGAGGTCTTCGAGGGTGACGATGGCCCACAGGTCGCCGTTCTTCGTCCGCTTGAGCGCCAGGCCTGTGATGAGGCCCGCGATCGTCACGATCGCGCCGTCGCCGCGGCCCCCCTCCTCGACCAGCAGCGAGGCGATCGACGTGTCGGCGTGCTGCGCCAGCACGTGTTCGATGCCGAAGAGCGGGTGGTCGGTGACGTACAGGCCGAGCATCTCGCGCTCGAACGTGAGCAGGGTTTGCTTGTCCCACTCTGTCTCGGGGATGACCGGCAGGCCACCCATAATGGCGTCGCTGCCGGGTTCGTCGTCGTCGCCACCGCCGAAGGCGCCGAACAGCGAATCCTGGCCCACCGCCTCCTTGCGCTTCACATCGACCAGCGCGTCGACGTACTGCTCGTGTACCCGCACCAACCCGGCGCGCGGGTGGCCGAGGGAGTCGAACGCGCCGCCCTTGATGAGCGACTCGATCGTGCGCTTGTTGCACACCACCGCCGGCACCTTGGCGAGGAAGTCCGAGAACGACGTGAACTCGCCCTTCTCCGCCCGCGCGGCCACGATCGCGTCGACCACGTTGGCGCCGACGTTGCGGATCGCCGACAGACCGAACCGGATGTCGGTGCCCACGGCCGCGAACTTCTCGACCGAGCTGTTCACGTCGGGCGGCAGCACCTTGATCCCCATGTGGCGGCATTCGTTGAGGTACAGCGCCGACTTGTCTTTGTCGTCGCGCACGCTCGTAAGCAGGGCAGCCATGTACTCGGCCGGATAGTTGGCCTTGAGGTACGCGGTCCAGTACGAGACGAGCCCGTACGCAGCCGAGTGGGCCTTGTTGAAGGCGTAGTTCGAGAACGGGACCAGCACTTCCCACAGCGTCTTGATCGACTCCGCGCTGAACCCGTGCTCGAGCATGCCCTTCTCGAAGCCGGGGAATTCCGCGTCAAGGATCTCCTTCTTCTTCTTGCCCATCGCGCGTCGGAGCAGGTCAGCGGCGCCGAGCGTGTAGCCGGCGAGTTGCTGCGCGATGGCCATGACCTGCTCTTGGTACACGATGAGGCCGAACGTGTCACCGAGGATCGGTTCGAGCGCCTCTGCCAGCTCGGGGTGCGGGTACTCGACCTGCTGGGCCCCGTTCTTGCGGAGGGCGTAGTTCGTGTGCGCGTTCGCACCCATCGGGCCCGGCCGGTACAGCGCGCCGAGAGCCGAGATGTCTTCGAAGTTGTCGGGGCGCATCTGGCGCAGCAGCGTGCGGTAGCCGGAGGAGTCGAACTGGAACACCCCGAGCGTGTCACCGCGCGAGAGCAGGTCGTACGTGGCCTTGTCGGTGAGGTCTTTGCTCAGCTCGTCGAGGTCGATCGCGAGGTCGCGGTTCATCGAGATGTTCTCGATGGCGTCGTCGAGGATCGTCAGGTTGCGCAGGCCGAGAAAGTCCATCTTGACCAGCCCGAGGTTCTCGCACGTCGGGTAGTCGAACTGGGTGATGACCTGGCCGTCCTGTTCACGGCGCATGACCGGAATGACGTCGAGCAGCGGCTCGCTGCTCATGATCACGCCCGCCGCGTGTACACCCCACTGCCGCTTGAGGCCCTCGATACCGCGCGCGGTCTCGAGCACCTCTTGCGCCTGCGGGTCTTCGGCCACGACGGCACGAAAGTCGACGGCCTCGCCGTAGCGGGGGTGCTCGGGGTCGTACACGCCCGACAGCGGGATGCCCTTGCCCATGATGTCGGGCGGCAGCGCCTTGGTGAGCTTCTCGCCCATCGCGAACGGAAAGCCCATCACGCGGCTCGCGTCTTTGAGGGCCTGCTTGGCCTTGATCGTGCCGTACGTGACGATCTGCGCGACCCGCTCTTCGCCGTACTTCTCGGTGACGTACTTGATCACCTCGCCGCGACGACGCTCGTCGAAGTCGACGTCGAAGTCGGGCATCGACTTGCGCTCGGGGTTGAGAAACCGCTCGAAGATGAGGCCGTGCGGGATCGGGTCGAGGTCGGTGATCTTCATCGCGTACGCGCACATCGACCCGGCACCCGAGCCGCGCCCCGGACCGACGCGGATGCCTTGCGACTTGGCCCAGTTGATGAAGTCGGCGACGACGAGGAAGTAGCCCGGGTAGCCCTTGCCGACGATGACCTCGACCTCGAACTCCGCCTGCTTGCGGGCGTAGTCGGGCACACCGTTCGGGAATCGCTCGTGCAGGCCCTTCTCGACCTCTTTGATGAACCAGCTTGTCTCGTCTTCACCCTCGGGGCACGGGAAGCGCGGCATGTACCGGCCCTCACCCTCGGTGAACGAGACCTCGCACCGCTCGGCGATCGCGAGGGTGTTGTCGCAGGCCTCGGGCAGTTCACGCCACAGGTGGCGCATCTCTGCGGCGCTCTTGAGGTAGAAGTCGTCGGCGTCGAATTTGAACCGGTTCGGGTCCATGAGCGTCGAGCCCGACTGCACGCACAGCAGCGCCGCGTGCGATTTCGCGTCTTCGGCGTGGGTGTAGTGCAGGTCGTTGGTGGCCACGAGCGGCAGATTCAGCTCGCGGGCGAGGCGAAGCAGGTCTTTCTGGATGCGCCGCTCGATCTCGAGCCCGTGGTCCATGAGCTCGCAGTAGAAATTCTCGGCCCCGAAGATGTCGCGGAAGTCGGAGGCGGCCTGCAGCGCCTCCTTGTACTGCCCGAGCCGGAGGCGGGTCTGCACCTCACCGGAGGGGCAACCGGTGGTCGCGATCATGCCCTTGCCGTACGTCTCGAGCAGCTCGCGGTCCATGCGCGGCTTGAAGTAGTAGCCCTCGAGGCTGGCCAGCGAGCACATGCGGAAGAGGTTGTGCATCGCCGCGTTGTCAGGCGCCCACATCGTCATGTGCGTGTACGCACCCGAACCCGACACGTCGTCGCGCGAGTTCGTGCCGTCACCGAATTTCACCCGGGTGCGGTCGGTACGGTGCGTGCCCGGGGTGAGGTAGCCCTCGATGCCGATGATCGGCTTGACCCCGTGCTTCGTCGCCTTCTTCCAGAACTCGTAGGCACCGAAGATGTACCCGTGGTCGGTGGTCGCCACCGCGGGCATGCCCATTTTCGCGGCCGTCGCGAAGAGGTCGTCGATCTTCGCCGCACCGTCGAGCATCGAGTACTCGGTGTGACAGTGCAGGTGCGCGAAGCTCGGGCCTGCGGCGGCGGTGCTGGTGCTGGAGGAAGGTGCCTGAGTCGACATGGTGCGCCTACTCTAGGCCGCGCCACCGACAGGGTCCGAGCCCGTCCGCAGGTACGCAGATCGCCCCGGCGAGCCGTGTCATCAGCGCGATGACGTAGGCGCGAATACGCGCGATTACGTATGCCTCGCCTCTATCTCCAGGCCCGGAACTCGACTTAGCCTGCTGAGTACGGACACCGGCATTCTGCGGGGGGCGAGCCAGGGTCCGGGCCAGGGGAACCCACGCCCGAGAGGGGCTTGCCATGCCTACCGTGCACTTCCGTCGCTTGTCGCCCGCCGTCGCAGGAGTGGCCGCTGCCCTCCTCACCGGAGCCACGCTCTGTCAGGGCGACGTCGCCCAGGCAGCGAGCGCCCCGGCTCCCGCACCCGACTTCGTGATCGCGTCGACGATGCGTACTGCCGACGGCCTCGATCCGATGTCCATCCACTCCCCCGCCCCCGGTGAACTGTGGATGCTCGGCCGCACCGCGGACATGGAAGTAGCGGTGGCGCGCAAGGTCGGAAGCCGCTGGGAACGCACGGTACTGACGAGCTATTCGCCGTACATCGAGGGCGGCACCATCGTCGGCACCCCGCGCAACATGTGGGTGGCGGCCAACAGCAGCCTCTGGCACTACGACGGCCGCCGCTGGAAGGCGGTGGAGGTGCCGGTCGTGGGAGTGAAGTCCAGATACCCCGTGTCGTACTTCCTCGACGTCGCGCCCGCTCCCGGAGGCGCCTACGTCGTCTATGCCCTTCCGTACGAGAACGGCCTGGCCCATCAGCGGGTCGGCTGGACAGACGGCAAGGTGCTCAAGCCGCTCGGCACCTCGGTCGGACAGAAGTCCTCTCTCGGGTGGGGGCGTCTGCGCAGCCAGGGCGGTGTGCTGTATGCGGAGCGCATGTGGCTCTCGGGGAAGACCGACGTCGTGACGAAGCTGACCAGTTACGACGGCGTGCGGTGGCGCGACCACGGAGTACTCTCACGCCAGCTCGGCAGCCCCAACATTCACGACTACGTCGACCTGCCGGCGTGGGCCGTGACCCCGTCGAAGCAGAACGTCTTTCTCGGCTTCCACTACGCGAGCAAGCCGGTCGTGCCGTTCTGCCGCTCGTGGACGCCGCGAAAGGGCTTCAGACCCTGCACAACGACGGCTGTGGGGGCCGCGGCAACCGCATTGAGGAACAACCGCATCGTCGCCGGATCGAACGCACCCGACGGCCCCGAACGCCCGGACCTGCCCGTCACGTTCTACCTGCGCGACCCGAACGGCAAGGAGAGGCGACTCACCGGCGAGCGACGCGGCGAGTTGCAGCAACTCACCGCTGAACCGGTCGGTCCGCGGGCGAGGACGCAGCCTGTGTGGGCGCTCTCCCGCACGCTGACGAAGCAAGCGAACATCACCGATGAAGGCATGTACGAGTACGCGACGTACGACTACACGATCCAGCGGTACGAGGCCCGCCTGCGCTGACCCGTGGTGCCCCCCCCTTGGGGCGGTGCGAAAAGCTAGGCTCGGGCCACCGAATCTTGCCGACCGTTCAGGGGGAACAGTGTCGAACACTCGCGTCACCGTCGTCGCGGCTCTTGCCGGAGCCGCTCTGCTCGCGGGCTGCTCGGGGCAGGCCGCCCAGCAGGCCCCGGCGAACGACGCGCAGAACGCCACGCCCGCGGCACAGACCCAGCCCGGTTCCGGTGAGTCAGCGCCCGACTCGGGAGCCGCCGCCGTGGGTGTCGACCCGGCGAACCCGCCGACCCCGATCAAGACCGTGACCGCGCCCTACTCGGGTGAAGAACGAATCACCTCGATCACGGTCGACCTTCTCGAACTCAAGCGCAGCGACAAGGTGCTGTACGGCTCGTTCCGTGTGACGAACAAGGGCGACTACACGGGCACGAAGGTGCTGCACCAGATCACCGGCAACGTGTACTGGCAGCCGAGCCTGCTCGACACCACGAACCTCAAGGAGTACGAGGCGATTCGGCAGATAACCTCCGCCGCGAACGGTAGGGCGCTGGCCAATCAGCCCGTCTACGTGCACGCCGGGTGGGCCTACCCGGAGGGGACGACAACCGTCGACATCAAGATCAACGACGAGTTGCCCATCATGCAGGGAGTCGCGGTCCCGTGAGCGTCGTCGCAGCCTTGACGGTGACCCTGCTCGCCGTTGGCGCCGCGGGGCCGGGGATCGTGCCCGCCGACTGGACCGACGCACTGCCGACACCGACGCCCGAGCAGATCTCAAGCAGTGTCAAAGACATGGATCCGAAGGTCCGCGACATCAAACTCCGGGTCCGTGACGTGGCCTCGAACCGCACCGACGGATCGGCGAAGGTCGTCGACCTCGCCACCGACCTGCTCTTCGAGTTCGGCAAAGCTGACGTGCGGCCCGCCGCCAACGCGAAGCTCACGCAACTGCTCAAACCGATCCCGCAGCGCGCGAAGGTGTCGGTACACGGCCACACCGACAGCATCGGCACCGACGCAGACAACCTGGCCCTCTCGAAGGCACGCGCGGAGGCGGTGGCCGCGATCATCCGCACGGCTCGCCCCGACCTCGTGCTCGACGTGCAGGGCTTCGGCGAGACCAAACCGCTCGCCGCGGAGGGTGGCACAGACGACACCGACGTGCGCGCGAAGAACCGCCGGGTCGAGATCCGGTACGGCGGCTAGCCGCCTGTCAGCGCGCGCCTAGCCCGCCGCGAGCACGTCGAGCGCGTGCTGCAGATCGTCGGGATAGGTGCTCTCGAACAGCACGTGGCTGCCCGTGTCGGGGTGGTCGAAGCCGAGCTTCATCGCGTGCAGCCACTGGCGCACCAGCCCGAGGCGCTCGCCGAGTGTGGGGTCGGCGCCGTAGAGGGGGTCGCCGACGCACGGACGCCCGACGGCCGAGAAGTGCACACGGATCTGGTGCGTGCGCCCCGTCTCCAACTGCACCTCGACGAGCGACGCCTCACGGAAGGCCTCGAGCACCTCGTAGTGGGTGATGCTCGGCTTGCCCGAGCGCATCACTGCGTACTTGTAGTCGTGGTTGGGGTTGCGCCCGATGGGGGCGTCGATCGTGCCCACCAGGGGGTCGGGCAGGCCCTGCACGACGGCGTGGTAGATCTTGTCGACTCTGCGGTCGCGGAAGGCGCGCTTGAGCATCGTGTAGGCGTGCTCGCTCTTGGCGACGACCATGAGGCCGCTCGTGCCCACGTCGAGCCGGCTGACGATGCCCTGCCGCTCAGGCGCCCCGGAGGTCGAGATGCGGTACCCGGCCGCGCGCAGGCCCCCGACGACGGTGGGCCCGGTCCAGCCGACGCTCGGGTGCGCCGCGACACCGACCGGCTTGTCGACGACCACGATGTCGGCATCGTCGTGCACGATGCGCATGCCCGGCACAGGTTCGGCCACGACCTCCAGACCGGTGGGCGCATCGGGCGAGGGCAGCTCGACCTGCACCATCTGCCCCACCGAGACCCGGTCGCCCTTGACGACGGAGGCGCCGTCGACGTTCACGTCTCCGGCCTCGATGAGTTTGGCCGCCTTCGACCGAGACAGCCCGAACAGGCGGGCGAGCACGGCGTCGACGCGTTCTCCCTCGAGACCGTCGGGCACCGCGACCATGCGCACGTCACCCACGTCGCTCCTCCTCGCTCAGCGCGGCGGTCTCCTCGCGGGTCCGAAACGCCTCCCAGCCGAAGACGGCGGCGACGAGGATCATCACGGCCGCCGTCGTGATCGCGGAGTCGGCGATGTTGAACACGGGAAAGTTCGGCAGCGCGATGTAGTCGACCACGTGCCCATGCCCGAACGACGGAGGCCGAAGCAACCGATCGTGCAGGTTGCCTGTCGCACCACCCAGCACGAGCCCAAGTGCGACCGCCCACCACACCGACCGGAGCCGCCACGCCAGCACGAGAACCGCGATCGACACGGCCGCCTGAAACAAGGTGAACACGGGCGTGATGCCTGTACCCAACGAAAATGCGGCACCGGGGTTGAACACGAGCCTCCACTCCAGCACCTCGCCGATCACGGGCACCGGCACACCGGGCCGCAATTCGGCCAGAGCCACGTTCTTCGCCCACTGATCGGCCGCGTAGACCACGACCCCGATGACGATCACCAATGCGCCGGGCCACCAGCGGAGTTTCGGAAGACGGCCTGTGGCCGAGGCGGGCGGCGTCGCGGGAGGGTGAACGTCAGTCATGATTCGCCAAGCCTGTCATGTCGCGACCGCGCAGAGCCAACCAGAACGCCGCCCCGCATCCCCGGGGACCGATGGGGATACGGAACGGCGTTCTGTCTGAAGAACTCTGTGGAGCGGTACTGCAGCGGCTGTGGAACTCAGCCTTCGCTGTGCGAGTCGGCCATGGCCGGCTCGGGCTGCTGCTGCTGCTCGAGCACCGGCACATCGGAGTCGAGCTGACCGAGCTGACGCTCGATGTAGTCGCGCAGGCGGCCGCGGTAGTCGGCCTCGAACGAACGCAGACCCGCGATCGTCTCTTCCAGGCCGTTGCGCTCGCCCTCGAGCGTGGTCAGGATCTCCTGGCGACGCGACTGGGCCTCACCGACGAGGTGGTCGGCCTCGTTGCGGGCCTCACCGAGCAGGCGGGCGTGGGTCGCGCGGGCCTCGCCGGTGAGTCGGTCGTGCTGCTCCTGCGCCGAGGCGATGAGCTCGTGGTGCTTGCTCTCGCCCACACGCAGCAACTCGTCGTGGCGCTCCTGCGCCTCGCGAAGCATGACGTCGCGCTTCGTGGTGGCGTCGGAGAGCATCGAGTCACGCTGAGCGGTGACCTCGGAAATGATCTTGTCGCGCTGCGAGGTCGCCTCGTTGACGAGACGCTCGTGCTCGGCCTTGCCCTGGGCGACGTACTCGTCGTGCACCTTCTGGGCCAGAACGATGACGCCGGCAGCGTCGGCGGGCGCGCTTTGCGCGGCAGCCGGGGCGGCGATGCCCTGACGCTCGGCAGCCGCGGCATCGGCGTCGGCCTTGCTACGGATGGCGGCGACGCGCTCGTTCGCCTCGCGCTCGGCGGCCGCGATCTGCTCCTCCGCAGCCTGCTTGGCCTTCGTCACGCGCTCGGCGGCCTCGGCCTCGATGCGCTCGACCTCGGCGTTGGCGGCAGCGGACGCGGCACCCGCGTCGGTCGCGCCACCCACGAGACGTGGCTGCGAAGACGCAGACTCGGCCTTGCGGCGCAGGTCAGCGTTCTCGGCGTTGAGGCGGCGCAGTTCGGCGACGATCTCGTCGAGGAAGTCGTCGACTTCCTGTTCGTCATAACCGCGACGGAACTGCGTCGCGGTGAAGTTCTTGTTAAGAACGTCCTCGGGCGTGAGAGCCATCAGGGGTCCCCTTTGTCATTTCGGTAAACCGCTTACCCAGATGACCGGCGGTGCGCCGTTCCCCCCTGTACGCCCACCGCCGACCATGAGATCTGTACTGACAACGCCTACACGACCCACAGGCAGGCCTGCCACTACAAGTGCTTCACCACAGGGGCGAATCACCGACATTTCCGGACGTGATTACCGGGCCCGAGAACCGGATGAGTTCCGGCTCCGAGCATCAGTTCTCACGAACTGGGCGCACCTCAACTGAGTTGCAGCATCAAGCGTACCAGGAGCGAAATACCCACGATAAGCACGAGGAATGACAGATCCAGTGCAACACCGCCGAAGCGCAACGGAGGGATCACCTTACGGAGCGCGCGCAGCGGCGGATCGGTCACTGTATAGATGCCCTCGCAGATCGCCAGAACCGGCCCCTTGGGGCGCCAGTCTCGCGCAAGTAACTGGATCCAGTCGATCACGAGGCGTGCGATGAGCACGAACATGTAGAGATTGAGGAGCCAGGCAAGCAGGGCGAAGAGTGGCTGCATGACATCCAGTATCCGATAGACGCCCCACCCACGACGAAGCGGCGCCCCCGCCGGACTCCGGACGGGGGCGCCATTTCACGTATACAACCGACCGCTGGCGGCGAGAAGCACTCAGCTCTGGTTGAACAGACCGCTGCGGCTCACGCGAGGTTCACCGTCTTCAGAGGTCACCTCGACATTCGCCGGAGAGAGCAGGAAGACCTTGTTGGTGACCCGCTCGATCGAGCCGGACAGACCGAACACGAGACCCGCCGCGAAGTCGACCAAGCGCTTGGCATCGGCATCGTCGAGGTCGGAGAGGTTCATGATCACCGGAGTGCCCTCGCGGAAGCTCTCGCCCACCTTCTTGGCCTCGTTGTACGTGCGCGGGTGGATGGTGGTGATGCGGTGCACGCCGGTGACCTCCACGTCGTTGACGACCTCTGCGACGGGCACGCGTCGGGGCAACGGAGTGACCGCGGCGTGCCGTGGCTGCTCATCCTCGTCGCTGACGGACGCAGGCGCCAATGACGCTGCTCGGCGGATGGGGGTCGGCTCCTCCACCGCGCGCGGGCGGCGGTCACCGTCGTCGTCGATGGAGCGGACGGGCGCAACCGGAGCCGCGGCTCGAACCGGCTCGTGATCGCGGTCATGAGCAACGCGATCGTCGCGCTCGCTGCGGTCAGCACGGTCGTCGTGCTCGCCACGGTTGTCGGAACGGCGGTAGTCGTCGTCGTAGTACTCGTCGTCGTACCGGTCGACCTCTTCTTTGAGGCCGAGGTACACCATCGCCTTCTGCAGGGCCCCTGCCATCGTTCGCTCCTTCGTCGCGATCGCCACCGACGGGCCGTACCCGACAAGCTGGTCACATTCCCCATTAACCTACCCACGCATCGGACGCGCACCGAGGATTGCGCTACCGACACGCACGTGCGTGGCCCCTGCCGCGATGCCCTGCTCGAGGTCGGCACTCATGCCCGCCGACAGCCACGTGGCCTGCGGGTGCGCGGCGACGAAGGGTTCACGCAGGTCGACGAGGCGACCGAACGCCTCCGCGGGGTCCTCACCCAGCGGGGCGACGCACATGAGCCCGCGCAGGCGCAGCCCGGGCAGGTCCTCGACCACCGCGGCGAGCTCTTCGAGTTCGTCGGGAAACACGCCGCCGCGACCGAACTCGGCCACGTCGCCGGCCGCCTCCGCGGGGTCGCGCAGATCGACCTGCAGCAGCACGTCGATCGTGCGGCCGTGACGCTGCGCCCCCTTGTCGAGCGCCCTGGCCAGCTTGACGCGGTCGACCGAGTGCACGACATCGGCATAGGCCGCCACCGAGGCCGCCTTGTTGGTCTGCACCTGACCGATGAAGTGCATCCGCGGCACCGGCGCCCCACCCGGATCGGCGACGACTTCCGCCAGCTTCGCACCGGCCTCCTGATCGCGGTTCTCCCCGATGTCACGCACGCCCGCTCGCGCGAGGATGCGCACGTCGGAGGCGGGAAAGAACTTCGTGACGACCACGAGGCTCACCTCGTCGCGAGCGCGCCCGGCAGCCGCGCAGGCGTCTGCGACCCGCTGCTCCACCGTCGCCAGGGACTCGGTGATCTCACTCACACGCTGCTCGTCCGTGGTCATGCTGCTCCCCCATCTCCTGCCGCACCCTCAACCGAACTCTCGACCGCGACGACGCCTGCCAGACGCCCCGTGCGCGGGTTGCGACGATACGAGTAGAGCGCCGGATTTTCGAGCGTGCACCCCGGCAGCCACGTGACCTCGATCCCGGCCTGCGACAGCTCGTCGACGACGCCGGCGGCCACGTCGATGGACGGCGTGCCCCTCCACGTCACGGAGGCGCTCACCGATCGCACCGCCGCGGCCTCCGACCGCATGGCCTCGGGCACCTCGTAGCACCGGCCACAGATCGACGGCCCGACTACCGCCTGGATGCGGTGTGCTCCGAGTTCACGCATCCGCTCGGCCGTCGCCGTGACGACTCCCGCAGTCATGCCTTTGCGACCGGCGTGCGCAGCACCGACCACCCCGGTCTCCGGGTCGGCCAGCAGCACCGGCACGCAATCGGCCACGAGCACCGCGACGCCGAGCCCGGGGGTCGCCGTGACGATCCCGTCGCACGGCGGGATCTCACCCGGCCAGGGGCTGTCGACCACGGCCACGTCACGGCCGTGCACCTGGTTCATGTAGACAACGCCGCGCGGCACCACTCCGAACGCCTCGACGAGCAGCTCGCGGCTGGCACCGACGGCGGCCGGATCATCACCGACGTGAGCGCCGAGGTTGAACCGCCCGTACGCCGTCGGCGCATCGGCTGCCCCGGCAGCAGGAGTGAGACCGGCATCGGCCGCATCTCCGAGCGCATCCGTGAAGGCCCAGTGCACGCGACCGGAGCCGGAGGGCGGGTCGAAAGTGGAAGCAGCGAAGAACACGCACCCACCCTACGCAGCACAAGGGCCCGGAACCTGCAGGTCCCGGGCCCTTGTGAGGTAGCTATCCGACTAGATCCGACATGGATCCGACGAGATCGGTGAACTAACTCGCTGCGCCGATCACTTGAGGAAGTCGGGCACGTCGAGGTCGTCGCCCTCGTCGAACGTCACCGTGCGGGGAGGACGAGCGACCGAACCGGCACCCGCGCCCACAGACTCGCCCGCGCCGGCACCCGCCGGAGCCTGGGCGGGCACGCGCGGCGCCGCCGGCTGGGGCTGCACCTGACCGGGACGACCGACGTGCGGCGACGGCATCGTGGCGCGCGGAGCGACCGGCTGCGGCTGTGCGGCCGGAGCGGAGGCCGGAGGAGCCATGACCGGAGGCGCCTGACGCTGGGGAGCCGCCTGCGGCGCCGGAGCCGACGCGGGAACGCCCGCGCGCTGGCCTCCACGACCCTGCGTGGGAGCGCCGCTGTCGAAGCCGGCCGCGATCACGGTCACACGCACCTCGTCGCCGAGGGCGTCGTCGATGACCGCACCGAAGATGATGTTCGCCTCGGGGTGCGCCGCCTCCTGAACCAGCCGGGCGGCCTCGTTGATCTCGAACAGACCGAGGTCGGAGCCACCCTGGATCGACAGCAGCACGCCGTGCGCGCCGTCGATGCTGGCCTCGAGCAGAGGCGAGCTGATCGCCAGCTCGGCCGCCTGCACCGCGCGGTCGTCGCCGCGCGCGGAGCCGATACCCATGAGGGCCGAACCGGCACCCTGCATGACCGACTTGACGTCGGCGAAGTCGAGGTTGATGAGGCCGGGCGTCGTGATGAGGTCGGTGATGCCCTGCACACCCGAAAGCAGCACCTGGTCGGCGCTACGGAACGCGTCGAGCATGCTGACAGCGCGGTCGCTGATCGACAGCAGCCGGTCGTTCGGGATGACGATGAGGGTGTCGACCTCTTCGCGCAGCGCACCAATGCCGGACTCGGCCTGGTTGGCGCGGCGGCGGCCCTCGAAGGTGAAGGGGCGGGTGACCACACCGATGGTCAGGGCACCGAGCGACTTGGCGATGCGGGCCACGACGGGCGCGCCACCGGTACCGGTGCCACCGCCCTCACCCGCGGTGACGAAGACCATGTCGGCGCCGCGCAGCGCCTCCTCGATCTCTTCCGCGTGGTCTTCGGCGGCCTTCTTGCCGACCTCGGGGTCGGCACCGGCACCGAGGCCGCGGGTGAGCTCACGGCCCACGTCGAGCTTGAGGTCGGCGTCGGACATGAGGAGTGCCTGCGCGTCGGTGTTGATCGCGATGAACTCGACGCCCTTGAGGCCGACTTCGATCATCCGGTTGACCGCGTTGACACCGCCCCCGCCGATGCCGACGACCTTGATGACGGCCAGGTAGTTCTGAGGTGCTGCCACTGGGGGAGCCTTTCGAATCTGGAAAACGGTGGACGCTTAACGGATGGGGATTTCACCGAAGCGAAACCCTCAACTACTAGCTGATGTCGAGCATCCTCTAGCTGTGCTGACTCTGGTTCATGCACTCGTACGCGAAGCAGCGAGCACTCGCCGCTTCGCGGCCATCCTACGTGAGGACTACTCAAAGTCCACGCAACCGCCCGATTGCTGGCTGTGTCCCGACGGACCCAGAACTCAGTCTCAACCTCCACTTGACCCGGAGGTGGAAGTCTCCTGGGAAGTCACGGGGTTCGTGGGCACGGTCAGGTCGATCCGGGCCACGCGGCCGCGGTCGAGGAGGGGCCGCAGAACGGCCGCCTTGATGGCACTGTCGGAGAAATCACCCCAGAGCACTTCGACCCGTTCGACGACGAACGTGGCCCTCGCGCCGGAGTCGACGGAGAAATCCTCGACCTGTGTCCGCAGGTCGGCAGGTAGTGCCACACCCACGGCGGCCGCCGTCGCACGAGAGGCCGGGTCGGCCGGCCGCTCGAGCGAGACGTGCGGTATCCCGTCGGGAGCCTGGGTGACGCGCTCGTACGCCACACCCTCCCGGTCAATGAGTTCGAACACGCCTCCGTCGAGCTCCGCAGCCACGGCCGGTGCGCGTTCTTCGACACGGACGAGCACAGCGTCGGGCCATGACCGGCGCACATCCACGGCCGCGAACAGGTTGGTGGCAGTCACACGATGGTCAAGACCGTCAGTATCAACCTCGACGAGAGGTTGACCCTCGATTCCCCGCGCGGCATCGCGGATCACGGCCTCTCGATCAGGGGCGGCGCCCGCCACCTCGATACCGGTGACCCTGAACCAGGTACTCCCCACCAGCAGCCACCAAACACCCGCCACCACCGCGGCCAGTGCGACGACGACGAGGAGCACGCGAATCGGCCTCATCCGCACGCGACGCGCGCGCTCGGCGAAGCGGGCCTGCGCCGACCTCACGCCGGTCGTGGAGCCCTGCCGTGCAGATGCGCGCGAGACCGCCCGGCGTCGTGTAGGAGTGCCGGGACGACCCTGGGATTTCATACGGGCGTGCCCTCCCGGCCTTCGAGGAGCGCGAGCACCTGCGGCCCGACCCCCGTGATGTCGCCGGCGCCAACCGTGAGGAGAACGTCGTCGGGGCGCAGCAGGCCCGCGATGCGCTCGGCGGCGAACGCACGGTCGGGGACGTACACGACGTGCCGGTCTCCGGGCATCGCCTGCAGCACGTCGCTGATGAGGCGGCCGCTCACACCTTCGATCGGATCTTCACGAGCGCCGAAGACATCGAGAACAACGGCCACGTCGGCCGGCGCGAGACCGGCCGCGAACTCGGCCGCGAAATCGCGGGTGCGGGAGTACAGGTGCGGCTGGAACGCGACGACGAGCCGACCGCGCGTCACGAGCTCACGTGCGGTGAGCACGAGAGCCTCGACCTTGCCCGCGTTGTGGGCGTAGTCGTCGATGACGGTCACGGTGCCCGCAGTGCCCTTGACCTCGAACCGCCGGCGCACCCCTCCGTAGCCCGCGAGAGCCGCGAGGGCGGAGACGGGGTCGGCGCCGGTTCCGTCGGTGGCGGCGATGAACGCCGCCGCGGCGTCGAGCAGGTTATGCAGTCCCGGCAGGGGCAGGGTGAGGCGATACGACTCTCCGCCACGACGGGTCAGCAGAGCCGAACCCGTCATGCCCGACATGCTCACTTCGGTGAGGCGCACATCTGCGTCTTCGGCCTGGCCGTACGTGATGACCCGGCCGCCGCGGTCGCGCACCGTGTCGGCGAGCCGACGCGCACCGGCGTCATCGGCGCACGTGACGAGCACTCCCCCGGGCCGGATCGTGGCGGCGAACTCGGCGTACGCTGCCTCGACCGCTTCGAAGGAGCCGTAGAAGTCGAGGTGATCGGGCTGCACGTTCGTCACCACAGCCACGTCGGGGTGGTAGGCGAGAAACGAGCCGTCGCTCTCGTCGGCCTCGACGACGAAACAGTCGCCGCCACCGAGCCCGGCGTTCGTGTGGGTGGCCGCGAGGTCGCCGCCGATGGCGAACGACGGGTCGGCGCCCGTGAAGATCAGCACGGTCGCGACCATCGCGGTCGTCGTGGTCTTGCCGTTGGCGCCCGCCACTGCGATGCGGCGGTCCTTCTCCATGACGCTCGCGAGGGCCTGGGAACGGTGCAGCACGCGCAGGCCACGCTCGCGCGCAGCGGCGAGTTCGACGTTGTCGTCGCGGATGGCGGAGCTGACCACGATCGTGTCGGCGCCGTCGATGTGGGAGGCGTCGTGCCCGACCCACACCTGCAGGCCCGCCTCGGCTACGGCCCGCAGCACGTCGGAGTCTTTGACATCGGAGCCGGTCACCTCCAGACCTGCCTCGTGCAGCAACCTGGCCACGGCCGACATGCCGGCGCCACCGATCGCGATGATGTGCACCCGGCCCAGCTCCCCCAGGGGCACGACGGGCGCGGTGATGTCGAATCGGGTCTGGATCATGCGTTCCCCCTGCGGGCCCTGGCTCTGGCCCGGGCTATGGCGCCAGCTCTGGACCGCCCCTGCTGCGCGGTCTCGGCGCTCTCGATGATGCGGGCCAGGGCTTCGTCGGCGTCGCGGCGCCCCATGCGAGCCGCAGCCTGCGCCATCGCCTCCACCCGCTCGGCGTGCCCCAGCAGCGGGATGACGAAGCGGCGCACCCACTCGGAGTCGACGTGTGCGTCGTCGACGAGCACACCGCCTCCGGCCGCGACGAGCGGTTCGGCGTTGACGCGCTGCTCGCCGTTGCCGATGGGCAGCGGCACGTAGATGGCCGGCAGGCCGAGCGCCGACAGTTCGCAGACCGTATTGGCACCCGCCCGGGCGACCACGAGATCGGCAGCGGCGTAGGCGAGTTCCATGCGGTCGGCGTATTCGGCGACGACGTAGGGCGCGGTACTTGCGTCAGCGGCCGGGTCGACGTCGGGAGTGAAGCCCTTGCCGCCTCCGGCCAGGTGCAGCACCTGGATGCCCGCCGCACCGAGATCGCGCACCGCTCCCGCGAAGGCGTCGTTCAGCCGCTTGGCCCCCAGCGACCCTCCGGTCACGAGCAGCACCGGCCGTGACTCGTCGAAGCCGTAGTGGGCGCGCGCCTCCGAGCGGAGCGCGGCGCGGTCGAGCCGGGTGATCTCGGTGCGCATCGGCATGCCGATGCACTGGGCATGCGGCAGTGTGGTCGACTCGAAGGTCGTGGCCACGTGCGTCGTGAGGCGCGCGCCGAGGCGGTTGGCCAGCCCCGGACGGGCATTGCCCTCATGCACGACCACCGGGATGCCGCGGCGCTTGGCCGCGAGGTAGGCGGGGGTCGAGACGTACCCGCCGAAGCCCACGACCACGTCGGCGCCGCTGCTCGCGATGGCCCTGTCGGCGGCCCGCACGGCCGCGGAGAGGTTCTGCGGCAACCGCAGGGCGGCCGTGCTGATCCTGCGCGGAAAAGCGACCTTGGGCACGGTCAAGAGGTCGTACCCGCGTTCGGGCACGAGGCGCGCTTCGAGGCCGGCAGCGGTGCCGAGGGCGGTGATCCGCACCGAGGGATCGCGTCGCCGTAGTGCGTCGGCCGTGGCCAGCAGCGGCGAGACGTGTCCGGCCGAGCCTCCTCCGGCCAGCAGAACCGAGCGCGAAGCCATACCCATGCCCATTCCGGTCACTTCTTCCGTCGCTTGGGGGCGTAGGCGAGAGCGCGTTGCGACATGCGGGGTCGGGCCTCCAGTGCCTTGCGCGCGGCGGGTTCACGGCGCGCGAACGAGATGACCATGCCGAGGGCGCCCAGCGTGGTGACGAGCGCGGAACCGCCGTAGCTGACCAGCGGCAGCGGCACACCGATCACCGGGAGCAGGCCGATGACCGAGCCGATGTTGATGACGGCCTGCGAGGTGATCCACACCATGACGCCGGCGGTGGCCACGCGGACGAACATGTCGTCGGTACGCAGAATGATGCGGTAGCACGCCAGCGCGAACAGGGCGAAGAGCGTGAGGATCATGAGCGTGCCGGCGATGCCGAGCTCCTCGCCGATGATCGCGAAGATGAAGTCGTTGTGCGCCTCTGGCAACCAGGCCCACTTCTCGCGGGAGCCGCCGAGCCCGAGACCCCACAGGCCGCCGTCGGCGAGCGCGAACTGGCCGTGCCGCGACTGCCAGCACTGATGCACGTCGGTGCAACTGAGCCACTGGTTGATGCGGTCCATGCGGTTGCCGGAGGCGGTGACGAGGTAGGCCACACCGGCCCCGCCGATAGCCGCGGCGATGCCGAACAGCTTCCAGGACACCCCGGCGACCCAGAGCATCCCGGCCAGCGACGCGATGAGCACGAGCGCCGTACCGAGGTCGCGACCGACGAGAACGAGCCCGATCACCGTCAGCCCCACGGGCACGAGAGCCGGAATGAGAACGTGCTGCCATTCGTGCAACAGACGCCGCTTCGTCGCGAGCACGGAGGCGGTGAAGATCACGAGCGCGATCTTGCCGACCTCCGACGGCTGCATCGGCAACCCGCCGATCGCCAGCCAGTTGCGGTTACCGCCCACGGCGTACCCGAGCGGCGAGAACACGAGCAGTTGCAGCACGACCGCGACGAGGAGGACGGGGACGGCAATGCGGCGCCAGAACACGATCGGCATGCGGCTCGCCACAGCGGCACCCACGATGCCCATCACAGCGAACGCGGCCTGGCGGTAGAACAGCGAGAACGACGAATCGGTCGAGCGCAGCTGGGAGACACTCGAGGCCGAAAGCACCATGACCAAGCCGATGGTCAACAACAGGCCGACGACGGCGATGAGCATGTAGTACGTCGACAGCGGCGATTCGAGGCGCGCCCAGAGAGTGCCCGGCTCGGGCGGTTTTCCTGCCACTGCGCGGTTCTCGCGGGAGGTGTCTCGCCTCCCTCGCGTCGGGAGGCCGATGCTCATGCCGCTCCCCCGTCGAGGGCGCGGCGCTGCACGGCCGCGGCGAACTGGTCGCCGCGGGCGCCGTAGTCGGTGAACATGTCCATCGAGGCGGCCGCAGGAGCCAGCAGCACGACATCGCCCTGTCGGGCGAGGCCGGCCGCATGGCCGACGACCACATCCATCACGTCGCCGCCGTCGGGGGCCCCGTCGACGTCGATCACCGGCACGTCGGGTGCGTGGCGGCGCAGTGCCTCGGCGATGGCGGCGCGGTCGCGGCCGATGAGCACGACTCCGCGGAGGCGGTCGGCGCGGGCGGAGACGAGTTCGTCGACGTCGGCGCCCTTGAGCAGGCCGCCCGCGATCCACACGATGTGTTCGAACGCACCCAGCGATGCCGCGGCCGCGTGCGGGTTCGTGGCCTTGCTGTCGTCGATGTACGTCACGCCGTCGACCTGGGCGACCTCGGCGATGCGGTGCTTCTCGACGTCGTAGCGTCGCAGTCCCTCGCGCACCGCGACCGGCTGCACCCCGTAGGCGCGGGCCAGAGCCGTCGCCGCCAGGGCGTTCGCGACGAAGTGCGGAGCCGGAGGGTGGGTGCCGCGTTGCAGGTCGGCGAGGGTACCGATCTCGGCGGCGCTGTTCTTGCGGTCGTCGACGAATGCCCGGTCGGCGAGCACGTCTTCGACCAGGCCGAGCATCGACAATCCGGGGGTGTCGAGCGTGAAGCCGATGGCCCGGCACCCCTCGATCACATCGGCGTCGCGCACGAGCTGCTCTGTCGCCGGGTCTTGCACGTTGTAGACGCAGGCGACCTGGGTGTTGGCGTAGACGCGGCCCTTGTCGGCGGCGTAGGCGTCGAGCGATCCGTGCCAGTCGACGTGGTCGGGTGCGACGTTGAGGCACACGGAGGCCAACGGTGACAGCGACCGCTGCCAGTGCAGCTGAAAGCTCGACAGTTCGACGGCGATGACGTCGTACGGCTCGGGGTGCAGCACGGCCTCGAGGATCGGGGTGCCGACGTTGCCCGCAGCCACGGCCCGGTGACCGGCGGCACCCAGGATGGAGGCGACCATCGTCACGGTGGTCGTCTTGCCGTTGGTACCGGTGATCGTCAGCCAGGGGGCGGCACCCTCGGCCGCGCGCATGCGCCAGGCCAGTTCGACCTCTCCCCAGATCGGCACCCCCGCGCGAGCCGCGGCGACAAGCAGCGGGTTGTCGGGGCGCCAGCCGGGCGAAGTGACGACGAGGTCGGCCTCGGCCACCGTTGCCGGGTCGGCGATCGCCGCGCGTCCGGCTTCGCCCGTGAGGATCGTCGCCCCGAGGATCGACAGGATCCGGGAGCGGTCGAACAGCGGGCCCGCCTCGCCGGGGTCTCCCCCGTCGACGACCGTGACCACGGCGCCGCGCTCGACCAGAGCATCGGCCGCGGCGAATCCGCTGATGCCGAGGCCCGCCACGACGACGCGAAGCCCCGCCCAGTCGGCGTCGCGATGCGTCAGCCCGGGGCGGGGGTCGAGCCCGACTACAGAACTCGTCAGAGCGTGCAGGTTGTCGTCGCTCATACGATTCCCCCCACCATCCATTCGGCGTAGAACAACGCCAGGCCGAAGCCGCAGAAGAGACCGGCGATGATCCAGAAGCGGATGACGATCGTCACCTCACCCCAGCCCATCAGTTCGAAGTGATGCTGCAGTGGCGCCATGCGGAACACCCGTTTGCCGGTCATCTTGAACGAGGCCACCTGGATGATCACCGACAGCGTGATGATGACGAAAAGCCCCGCCAGCACGACGAGCAGCAGCTCGGTACGCGTGGTGATCGCCAGGCCGACGATCGCGCCACCGAGGGCGAGCGAGCCGGTGTCCCCCATGAAGATCTGAGCGGGCGACGCGTTCCACCAGAGGAATCCCACGCAGGCGCCGAGCAGCGAGGCCGCCACGATGGCCAGGCTCAGGGGATCGGGAGTCGAATAACACTTGGGCGAGGGGCTGGGCAGCCAGCAGTTCTGGTTGAACTGCCAGACGCCGATGACGATGTACGAGGCCGCCACTGCGACCGTGCCGCCGGTGGCCAGGCCGTCGAGTCCGTCGGTGAGGTTCACGGCGTTGCTCGTGCCCGCGATCATGAGGTTGACCCAGAGGGCGTAGAGCAGCACCCCGATGGGGGCGCCCAGCGCGAGATGTCTGAAGTCGAACGACAGGTCGCGCACGAACGAGATCGCCGTCGACCCCGGGGTCACACCGTTGGCGTTGGGGAACTGCAGCACGAGAACGGCGAAGATCGTCGCCACCGCGGTCTGCAGCACGAGCTTCTGCCAAGAGCGAAGCCCCAGGCTCCGGGCCTTACTGATCTTGATGAAGTCGTCGAGGAAGCCCACGAACCCGAGCCCGACCATGAGGAAGAGCACGAGAAGGGCGCTGGGCGACATCGGCCGCCACGTGACGAGGTGGGCGAAGCAGTAGCCGAGCACGGTTGCCGCGATGATGACGGCTCCGCCCATCGTCGGGGTGCCACGCTTCGTGTGGTGGGTCGTCGGTCCGTCGTCGCGGATGAACTGCCCGTAGTGCTTGCGGACGAGGAACTTGATGAACAGCGGGGTCGCGAACAGCGCTATGACGAGCGAGGTCGCCGAGGCGATGAGGATGAGTCTCACGGGTGCGACGCTCCTTCGACGAGGCGCTCGCCCAGAACTCTCAGGCCCGCGCCGTGAGAGGACTTGACCAGCACCAGATCCCCCTCCTGAAGATTGCGCGCCAACAAACCCTCCGCTTCATCGACGCTCGCCGCACGGTACACCGCAGGGCCCTCGCCCTGGTGGAGGCGCTCCGAGGCTCCCTGCGCGAGAGCCTCGACATCGGCGGAATCGCCCACCGCGACCACTGACGTGATGCCCAGATCTCGGGCCAGCGCGCCGATCGCGCGGTGCTCGGAGGCGGAATCGGGGCCGAGTTCGAGCATCTGCCCGAGCGCCGCCCACGTGCGCCGCCCAGAGGCGCCCATGCGGGAGAGCGTCTGCACGGCTCCGCGCATCGACTCGGGGTTGGCGTTGTAGGCGTCGTTGACGATCGTCACGCCGTCGGAGCGCTCGTGGCGCTCCATCCGGTAGCGGCTCGCGGGGGTGGCGGCGCTCAGACTCGCGCCGACGTCGGCCAGGCTCATGCCCCGCCATAGGGCGACACAGGCGGCAGCCAGGGCGTTGGAAACCTGATAATCGCCCATCAACCTCAAGTCGACAGTTACTGTTTCGCACCTGAAGTTCAGATCGAAGGTTGCGCAGCCTGAGTCGTTGACCTGCACGTTCGTGGCGCGCACGTCAGCCTCGTCGGAGCGCCCGTAGCGAAGCACGTCGACGCCCTCGGACACGGGCATCGCCGCGACGAGGGGGTCGTCGGCGTTGAGTACTGCCAGCCCGCCTGGCGGCAGTGCCTCGACCAGCTCGGCCTTGGCGCGAGCGATCGCCTGCTGCGTACCGAATTCACCGAGGTGAGCCGAACCGACGTTGAGCACCACGCCGACGCTCGGATGCGTCATGTCGGTGAGGTAGCGGACGTGGCCGATGCCGCGTGCGCCCATCTCGAGCACGAGGTACCGCGTCTCTGGCACGAGGCGGCAGACGGTGAGGGGCACGCCCACTTCGGAGTTGAGCGAGCCGACGTTCGCGACCGTGGGGGCCAGGCTCGACAGCACGTGGGCGATGAGATCTTTCGTCGTCGTCTTGCCGCTGGAGCCGGTGACACCGACGACGGTCAAGCCAGAGCGTGCGCCCGTGTCGATGAGGTGGGTCGCGATGGCCGCGAAAGCTTCTTGTACGTCGTCGACGATCACGTAGGGCACCTCGGAGACGGGTGCCGTGACGAGTGCCGCGACAGCGCCGCGCTCAGCAGCGGCCCCCGTGTAGATGTGCCCGTCGGCGTGCTCCCCGATGCGCGCGACGTAGAGGCTCCCGGGTTCGGCCTCACGGGAGTCGGTGACGACGGCTCCCGTCACGATGACATCGGTGACGTCGGCAACCGACAGTCGGCCGCCGGTGACGGCGGCGAGCTCGCCCAGACTGCAGGGGATCATCGATCCTCCTTGTTGATGGCTGCGGCGTTGACGGCGGCGGTGCCGACGAGCGCGTCCCATGCGTCGGCAATGACGACGCGGTCGTCGAAGGGGTGCACGGTGGTGCCGATGATCTGGGTCGTCTCGTGGCCCTTGCCGAGTACCGCGACGACCCCGGTGTCACGGGCGCGCTCCAGCGCGGCGGTGATTCCCGCGACCCGTCCTTCGACCTCGAGTACCTCGCACTCCCCCGCCGTCTCACGGGCCCCGCCCGCGACCGCCTCGCGGATCGCCGCTGGGTCTTCGTGGCGCGGATTGTCGTCGGTGACGACGACGACGTCGGCGATGGAGGCGGCCGCCGAGCCCATGATCGGACGCTTGCCGTGGTCGCGGTTGCCACCGGCACCGAGCACGGCGACGAGCGGCCCGCCCCGGCGCCGGGCGACCGGGCGGAGCGCAGACAGCGTCGCTTCGATGGCGTCGGGCGTATGGGCGAAATCGACGACGGCGACCGGGGCGCTCGAGGCGCCGGGCGGGATCGGCAGGTCGACGTGCTCCATCCGCCCGGGCACGGTGGGCCGCTGCGACATCGCCGAGACGATGCGGTCGACGGCCACTCCTTCGGAGAGCAGCACGAGTGCCGCGAGTGCGGTGTTCACCTGGTTGTGCGCGCCGGGCAGGGCGCTGACCAGCTCGATGCGTTCGGGCAGCCCGATATCCGTCGCATCGGCACCAGCACCGGCGGGGGCATCGGCGCCGCGCACGAGCGCGAACCGGCCCTGGCCCGAATCGTCGTCGGGAACGAGCGTGTAGTCGGCTGCCGTACTAGAGTCGCGCGACGCCGGGGTGATGAGCGTGATGACCGGAATGCGGGCCTCGTCGGCGAGCCTGCGCCCCCACGGGTCGTCGACACAGATCACTCCGCGCGCCGACCGCTCGGGCGCGAACAGCATGGCCTTGGCCTCGAAGTAGTCCTCCATCGTGCCGTGGAAGTCGAGGTGGTCCTGCGAGAGGTTAGTGAACACCGCCACGTCGAAGTCGACGGCGTCGGAGCGGTGCAGCGCCAGGGCGTGGCTACTCACCTCCATCACCGTGTGATCGACTCCGCGTTCGGCCATGAGCGCGAGCAGGCTCTGCAGATCGGGTGATTCGGGAGTCGTGAAGGCGCTGCGCAGGCTTGCGCCCGCCACGCGGGTCTCGATGGTGCCGATGAGGCCGGTGACATGGCCGAGCGCCCGCCAGGCCGACTCCACGAGGTAAGCGGTGGTCGTCTTGCCGTTGGTGCCGGTGACGCCGACCATGGTGAGTTGCCGCGAAGGGTGGCCGTAGACCTCGGCGCTCACGTCACCGAGTACGGCGCGGGGGTCGTCGACGACGATCACCGGAACGGTGGCGGCGTGGTCGCGGCCGATGATCCGCTCGCCCTCGGGGTCGGTGATGACGGCGACGGCGCCGGAGGCGCAGGCCTGGGCGGCGAACGAGGCTCCGTGAACGTTGGCGCCCGGCAGGGCCGCGTAGAGATCGCCCGGCTGCACGCGGCGGCTGTCCAGGGTCACCCCAGTGACCCCAAAGATCGTGGAGTCGTTCTTGACAGTCGGCTCCGCAAGGTCGGTGACGCGGCCGTCGAATCGGTCGGCGACGGCACGTACAGACAGGCCCGCGACGTGCTCCGGGCGGTTCATCACGCTCACCCCGCCGAGGTTACTCGCCGCCGACGGAGGCCGGAGCCGAGGAGGCTTGGCCTGCGCCGGAAGTCGCGGAGTCGGTGGAGGCACCTGTGGTTGCGGTGCCGTTCTGTCCAGCCTCGCCGGGCGGAGGGGCGAGGAGCGGGAACTCGTTGGCGGCGGCCCCGGAGGGTGCGATGCCGTACTTCTGCAGCGCGTACGACATCACCTTCGAGAACACGGGGCCGGCGTTGAAGCCGCCGTAGATGCTCTTCTTGGAGTTGACGATGAACACGCCCATGACGAACTGCGGGTCGTCGGCGGGCGCGTACCCGACGAACGACGAGGTGTAACCACCGGAGCCGGTGTAGCGATTCGACGTACCGGTCTTTCCGGCGATGTTGAAGCCCGGCACCTCGGCCTCCTTCGCGGTGCCCTCGGCACTCACGACGGATTCGAGCATGCGCGACAGGTCGGACGCGGTCTGCTCGGAGACGACCTTCTCGCCCTGGGGCAGCGGCTGCTCGTGGTAGTCGCCCTTGTCGTCGGTGCGGCCGGCCACGATGGTGGCGGGGATGTGGTTGCCGCCGTTGACGATCGTCTGCATGATGCCGGTGATCTGCACGGGGGTGGCCGTGAATGCCTGGCCGAACGCGATCGTGTAGCGGCTGCGACCGTCCCAGGTCTTCGGCTCGGGCAGCACACCCGTGGATTCGCCGGGGAATCCGACGGCCGTGCGGGTGCCCATGCCGAACGCGCGCATGTACTTGTCGAGCGTCGCCTTGGGGTAGAGCTGTGCGAGCTGCACCGTGCCGATGTTGCTCGACTTGGCCAGCACGCCTGCGGTGGTGAGGTACTCGGTCTCGTGGTCGTGGGAGTCGCGGAACTCCTGCCCGTCGACCGTGTACCGGTTGGGGATCGTCCAGCCCTGCGTCGGCGTGGTCAGCCCCTCCTCCAGCGCTGCGGCGACGGCGACGACCTTGGCCACCGAGCCCGGCTCGTAGGAGCCCTGGAAGGCGATGTTGGAGAAGTCGGAGCCCGTCTTCGCCCGGTCTTCGGGGTCGAAGGTCGGGGTCTGCGCGACCGTGAGCAGGCGCCCCTGCTTGTCCATGATCACCATGACGCCGCCCTCGGCATCGAGCTCCTGCACCCGCTTGGCGAGCACGTCGTGGGCGTACCAGTTGAGGTCTTGGTCGATGGTGAGGCGGATGTTCTCACCGGGCACCGCGGGCGTGATCTCGCTGCGGCCCATCGGGATGACCCGGTTGTCGAGCGAGTATTCGCGCACCATGCGGCCGTTCTTACCGGTGAGCGCGGTGTCGTAGAGGTACTCGAGGCCACCGCCGGTGTTGTTGGCAGCGGTGCCGTCGGCGCCGACCCACCCGACCGTGGAGGCGGTCGGTACGCCTCCGGGGTAGATGCGCACGCTGGAGTTGTCGACCGTCACGCCGGGGATGCCGAGGTCGGCGATCTTCTGCCAGGTCGTGGGCGTGACGAGCTTGGCGACGGGCACCCACTGCTTGTCGCCGGTGAGGGTCTCGCGCAGAGACGCTTCGTTGACGCCCAGGATCGGGGCGATCTTCGCGGCGGCACCGGCGGCGCCGACCACGGTCTTGGTCTTCGTGGCCGGGTCGGTGACCTCGTACTCCGCGATGATGCTCTGGTCTGCGCCGATGTCGTAGCGCGGGGCGCTCTCGGCCAGCGGCACGCCCCAGCGGTCTTCGATCTGGCCACGCTTGGCGGGCACGATCGTCGGACGGCTCCGCAGGTCTTGCGCTTCCTGCGCCACCCGGTCGGCGTCGATGCCCTGCAGGCGCACGAGCTGGGCCGCGAAGATCGTGAACACGAACAGCAGCGCCAAAAAGATCACCCGACCGCGACGGCGCGGGTTGGCCAGGCGCGGCGGAGCGGGGCGCTTGGTGCCGCCTCCGCCTCCGCGAGAACCGCCTCCGCGACCTCCGTTGCCCCCGCGGCCACCGCCGCCGCCGCCCTTGGGCGTTCGGGGAGCCCGAGAGGACGTGGATCCGCGGGAGGGCCGCTCGAAGTCGGCTCGCACCCGGTCTTGCACCGAGGATGCGGCGGAGACGGATTTGGTGCGGCCCCGCGGTGGCGGAGGCACGTCGTCGTACCAGGCGTCGGCGGCGAGCGCCGATGACGACCGGTTCGGATGCATGGTTCGCGGCGCTGACGCGCGGCGTCGAGGCGATGGTGCGCCCGCGGACTCCCTCACGTGCTCACCCCGTCAGCGCGTCGTGGCCGTACCTGATGCCGCCTGCCGCGCCTCTTCGGTGGAGCCCTTGGTCGCCGAGGCCTGCGAGGCCCTGTTCGGCGACGCGCTCTCCGACGCGGTCGACGTACCGGAGGCAGCCGCCGCCCCCGGCTTGTCGCCCACTGTAGCGGCCGAGCTCGCAGAGTTCGCAGCGCCCGAAGCGCTCTCCTCGGGAGTGGGGGTGGGGGCCGGGGTGGCTTCACCGATGATCGCGCCGTCGGTGAGACGCAGGTACGCCGGCGTGCCGCTGGCGACCATGCCGAGCTCGGTGGCCCGAGCGGCCAGCTTGGCGGGGGTCTGCTGCAGCGCGAGCTTCTCTTCGAGCTCGGACTGCTGGGCGCGCAACACCTCGGCGCGGGCCGAGATATCGTGCAGCGCATACGAACCGCCGGCGAGGCTGAGGTTGAGTGCGAGCAGCGCCATGAGCCCGAGCGTCATCAGCACACTGCACAGCACCACGAAGGGGGCGCGCCCGGCCACGCGCGGAGGCGTGGTGACGACGCGCAGCGCCGGTCGGGTGGGAACGGCGCGTGGTGGAATCGGGAGAGTCGACCGGGTCGAGATCGGCTGCTGGCTCATCGGGAGCGTCCCTTCGTGTGGCGCGTTCGTTGTTTCTTGTCAGCGGATGCGGGTGTGAAAATGCCCGGTCGGTCACCTTCACGTATTCGCATCGCCGCGCGGAGTCGTGCCGAGGCCGCGCGCGGATTGGCCGCGACGGCTTCGGCCGAGGGCTCCAGGCCTCCCGAGGTCAGCAGCCGGTGCGTCGGCGTGTGCTCGGGTAGCTCGAGGGGCAATCCGGGCGGTGCCGAGCTCCGGCTAGCGGCCGAAAGAACTCTCTTGACCATCCTGTCCTCAAGAGAGTGGTAACTCAGGACAGCGACACGCCCCCCGACGGCGAGTACTCGAAGTGATTCGGGTAGGGCTCTGGCCAGGGCGTCGAGCTCTCCGTTGACCTCTATGCGCAGCGCTTGGAAAGTCCGCTTGGCCGGGTGACCGCCGGTGCGCTGCGAAGCAGCCGGAATGGCGGACGTCAGCAATTCCACGAGTCGCCCTGACATCGTGAACGGTTCGGTCTCCCGTTCGGTCACGATGCGGCGCGCGATCCGGCCGGCGAAACGCTCTTCACCGTATTCACGCAGCACGCGGGTGAGCTCGTCGACAGAGGCGGAGTTGAGAAATTCAGCTGCCGTGATGCCCGTGGACTGGTCCATCCGCATGTCGAGAGGCGCGTCGTGCCGGTACGCGAACCCGCGGTCTTCGGCGTCGAGTTGCAGGCTCGACACCCCGAGGTCGAGCAGCACACCGTGCACGGAGTCGAAACCCTGCTCGGCAATGACGTCGCCGATCTCGTCGTAGACGGCGTGCGCGGGCCGAAACCGGTCGCCGAACCGGGCGAGGCGCTTGCCCGCCAGCTTGAGAGCTTCGGTGTCGCGGTCGATTCCGATGACGACGGCTTCGGGGGCCGCCTCGAGAATCGCCTCCGCGTGGCCGCCCATGCCGAGGGTGCAGTCGACGTGCACGCGCGGGCCGCCCTGCCCCTCTCCTTCGATGAGCGCGGGCAGGAGCAGCTCGACGCATTGCTCGAGCATCACGGGCTCGTGCAGCGAGGCGGGATCGTCTCGTCGCATCGTGCTCCTCCCAGGGCTTCTGCAGTGGCGGGTGTGGCGGTTCGGTGGCGGATTTTCTGGGCCCTGCCCTGTCGGCTGATTCCCCGCCGCTGCCGGCCATGCCCCTCCCGAAGCTGGGGAAGTGCCTCGGGTCAGGGCGCGTCGGTCGGGTCCGAAGCTGGGGAAGTGCCTCGGTTCCGGCCGTTCCCGTGACTGGGGAGGTCTCGGGTGGCGCTCGAGCGGAAAGGAATCGGTCGTCAGGGACGGGCTGGTCGGGATCGTCTGGTTGGTCGGGAGCAGTCTCAGAACAGGCCGGGCACCACCTCCTCGGCGGTGTCGGCGAACGCCTCCTCGGTGCTCGCGAGGTAGGTCTCCCATGCCGTCGTGTCCCAGATCTCGAGTCGCGAGCCGGCACCGATGACGGTGAGTTCGCGGTCGAGGCCTGCGTACTGGCGCAGCGCGGTCGGGATGGTGACGCGGCCCTGCTTGTCGGGGATCTCGTCGGAGGCGCCCGAGAGAAAGACGCGCATGTAGTCGCGGGCGGCCTTGCTGGTCATGGGAGCGGCGCGCAGGTCGTCGGCGACCTTGACGAATTCGTCCATCGGAAAGACATAGAGGCAGTGCTCTTGACCGCGGGTGACGACGAGTCCGGGAGCGAGTCGCTCACGGAACTTGGCGGGCAGGATCAGGCGGCCCTTGTCGTCGAGGCGGGGGTTGTGCGTGCCCAGGAACATGGCGCACTCCCCTTCTCTCGCCGGCTCCTGCTGATGCGCTGGCTCGACTCCCCCTCCAGCGCTCTCCACTTTACTCCACTTTCCCCCTCCCACAACACCCTCGGCCCCCACATGGATGCATCGAAGGCACGTTTGAGCAGGTCAAACCCCTGGGAGTGGAGTGGAGGGAAATCGGTGGCGAAAGGCACCCGGCATGCCGCTCCCCCGCGACACCGGATCGACGCCCCTGACAAAGACCCAGTTCACAGGCGTGGGATACCGGGCGGGGGCACGCAGATCCCGCTCCGGCAGGCGAGTGTGGAGCGAAGTGGAGGGGCTCACCGCGGGCCTCACCGCGACACGAACCGGACACCGATTACGGCGTGGGCGCGTCAGTGAGAGACCATCGGTAGATGACATCGGCCCTCGGGGGGCTCAGCACGGGCCGGATGTCGTTGACCGGCGACGGGATGGATGGACGATGACCACAGGTTCGACGATGGGCTCGCCCTACGGCTCAACGGACAGTCGCAACGGCCCCGGCGGCCTGGACGCGTCGGTGTCGCTGGCGCGCAGGCTGCGCGAGGCGATCGGCTCCGTGATCAAGGGCAAGGACGAGGTCATCGACACGGCGCTCGCCGTCTACCTCGCCGGTGGGCACCTGCTGCTGCAGGACGTTCCCGGGGTCGGCAAGACGACTCTGGCCAAGGCGCTCGCCCGCGCTGTCGACTGCCCGATGCGTCGCATCCAGTTCACGCCCGACCTCATGCCCAGCGACATCACGGGCGTCAACATCTACGACCAGCACCGGGGAGCCTTCGAGTTCAGGCAGGGCGCGATCTTCGCGAGCGTCGTGGTGGCCGACGAGATCAACCGCGCCTCGCCCAAGACCCAGTCGGCGGTGCTCGAGGCGATGGAGGAGAACCAGGTCACGGTCGACGGCGAGACGTACCCGCTGCCCGCGACCTTCTTCGTCATAGCCACCCAGAACCCTCTGGAGATGGAGGGCACGTACCCGCTGCCCGAGGCGCAGCGCGACCGGTTCATGGCCCGCATCTCGATGGGTTACCCCGACGCGGCGACCGAGCTGGCGATGCTCGACGCGCACGCGGCCGACTCTCCGCTCACGCGACTGGCTCCGGTGGCCTCGGAGTCGGATGTGGCGGCCGCGACCGCGACGGCCCGGCACCTGCACGCCTCCGAGGCGCTCAAGCGGTACGTGGTCGACCTGGTCTCGGCCACCCGAAACGACGCGCAGTTGCGGCTCGGGGCCTCGCCTCGCGCGTCACTGCACCTGCTGCGGGCCGCGCGCGGGCACGCTCTCGTCGCCGGTCGCGGACACGTGCTGCCGCAAGACGTGCAGGCGATGGCGGCCCCCGTGTTGGCGCACCGTGTGCTGCTCTCGGGGCAGGCGCGGATGGAACACCGCACGACCGCCGATGTCGTCACCTCGATCGTGGCGCATGTTCCGATCAGTGAGAACGCCTCCTGATGAGGTTCCCCCGGCTGCGACTGCGCGTCCGCGACGTCCACCTGACCGACCGCGGCCGTGCTCTTGTCGCGGGCGGGTTGACGCTCACCGTGGCGGGGATTCTGCTCGGCTTCGTCGATCTCGCACGCATCGGTCTGCTGCTCGTGGTGCTGCCCGCGTGTGCGGTGCTGATGAGCCTGTGGGGCCGGCCGGCACTGCGGGTCTCGCGGGTGGCGACGCCCTCGCCGGTGCCGTCGGGTGAATCGACAGAGGTCGTCGCGACGGTCACGCACACCGGCAGACACCGCTCCGGCACGTGCCTGGTGGAAGACACGGTGCGGGCGGCCGGTGACGACGGGTTCGAGGCCGAGAAGTACCAGCGTTTCCAGTTGCCGTCACTCTCGCGCGGCGGGGCTGCGCGGCTGCGCTACCACCTCGCACCGGTGCGCCGCGGCCGGCACGAGTTGGGGCCTCTGCGCATCAGGATGAGCGACCCGTTCGGCCTCACCCACTACTCCGCCGATGTGGCCGGCACCTCCGAGTTCATCGCGCTGACCCGGCTGACTCCCCTGCCCGGCCGCGTGACCGCGCCCGAGGGTGAGGAATCGACCGACCTGGCCAACCTCGTCGTCGCGGGCCCGGGCGAGCCGTCGCCGACCGTGCGCGAATACCGGCACGGAGACGACACGCGGCGCATCCACTGGAGCGCCTCGGCGCGGCGTGGCGAGCTTCTCGTGCGCGTCGAAGAGCAGGCCAGTGCGCGGCGCGCGGTGATCGTTCTCGACCAACGCTTTCCGGCCCTGAGCGGGTACGCCTCCGAGGCGCTCGACTGGTCGGTGGAGGCGCTCGCGTCTGCGGCCATGGCGCTGGGCGCGAGTGGCCACGTGCTGCACCTCGTGTGTGACGAACGGCTCGACGACGTGCGGCTGCTCGACCCGGTGGACGCCGACGAGATCGTGCGCGTCCTTTCGTGCGCGGTTCCGTTGCGGGCACGCGACGAGGATGCCGGCCGCACACGCCGGTTGCGCGAGAGCGCCGTCGAACTCGCTTCCGAGGGCGGGCTGCTCATCACCGCCGTGCCCGACGTGCCATCGATCGCCACGCCGAGCTTCACCGGCCGCCCTCCGCGGGCGACCGGTCTGGCGTTCGTCGTGCGCACCGATGTGGGCGGTGACGCGGAGCAGCTCGCGTCGTCGGCCTCAACGGGAGGGTGGCACGCCGTGGCCGTGGACCCCGATACCGACGCCGTCGACGAGGCCTGGGGCAGGCTCGCGGCCTCGGTCGCCCAGGGCGGACTCCTGACGGGAGGCGGCCGGTGACCGACCGATCCACCACCTCCCGGTCCGGGGCACTCGGGTCACTGCTCGTGGCGCTCGGTGTTGCCGCCTCCGTGCTCCCTCTGCGCGACCTGTTCGAAGGACGGCCGTGGGGGCCGACGATGATCGCGACGCTCTCGGTGGTCGCGGTGACCGGTGTTGTCGCTCGGTGGTTCGGGCTGCCGGGCTGGGCCGTTCCGCTCGTGCAGGGCGGTTTTCTCGCCGGCCTGCTCACTGCGGTCTTCGGCAACGGCACGGGGCTGATCGGGCTGGTGCCCGGGCCCGGCACGTTCGCCGCGTGGCGTGACCTGCTGCTCGACGCGCGGGAGTCGATCGCGTCGTCGGCGCCGCCCGCGCCGAGCACGATCGGGGTGGTTTTCGCTGTCGCGGCGGCTGCGGGCGCGATCGCGCTGATCACCGACGCGATCGGGGTAACCGGCGGTCAGCCCGCGCTCGCCGGGCTGCCGATGGTCGTGCCGTTTCTCGTCTCCGTCGCCAACTCGTCGGGCGGGCTGCCCGTGTACTACGTCGTGCTGGTGGCGCTGTGTTGGCTGGCGTTGCTGGCCGTGGTCGACGATTCACGCATCTCGCGGTGGACACGCGGCGGCGCCGGGCGCGACGCTGCCACCTCCGCACGCACGGGGCGCCTGAGCAGCGCCGCCATCACGGGAGTGGGGGCGCTCGTCGCTGCTCTGGTTTTGGCGGCGGCGCTGCCGATCACGCCGAACACGATCCTTGCCGACCGGCTGGGCGTGTCGGGTGGTGCCGGACGCGTCGGGTTCAGCCCGAGCCCCGACATGCTCTCCGACCTCGACAACTCGAACCCGACCTCCGTACTGCGCTACACCAGCGACGACCCGGCGGCGCCTCCGCTGCGGGTGGCGGTGTCGACCCGGTACCGCGACGGGGTGTGGGAGCCGCGCGAGGTGCGCGAGTCGCTGAGCAGCGGGCCCACGCTGGCCTACCCGCCCGGTCTCACCGAGGCGGTGGCACGCGTCAACCGCACGATCTCGGTGACGGACAACCGCCTCGCAGCACCGAATCTCGCGGCGCCCGAACTGGTCAGCGGCGGCAGGGTCGTCGGCGCCACGTGGGCCATGGACCCGAATACGGGCGTTCTCGCGGCCGGCGCGATGCCACCCCGCTACGAGATGACCTACCTCACGCTGCAGCCCACGCCCGAGCAGTTGCGGGCCGCCCCCAGCGGGCTCGCCGTGATCGACGACGTCGACCCTGTGCTCGACACCTCCGGCATCTCGGCCAACACCTCGCGCGTCGCCGCGCAGGTGACGAACGACGCCGACACCCCCTACGACCAGGCGGTGGCGCTGCAGAACTGGTTCCGATCGGAGGGCGGATTCACGTACTCGCTCGACCTCGAGGCACCCCCTGCCGGCATGAGCAACCGCGAGGCGGCGCTCACCTCCGTCGACCGCTTTCTGGAGTCGAAACGCGGCTACTGCGTGCAGTACTCGACGGCGATGACCCTGATGGCGCGGTCGCTGGGCATCCCCGCGCGGCTGGCGACCGGGTTCTTGCCGGGGCGCGTCGAGGGTGACGCGCGACGCGTGCTCTCGACCGACGCGCACGCGTGGCCCGAGCTGTACTTCGAGGGAGTCGGATGGCTGCGGTTCGAACCGACGCCAAGCGTGCAGTCCGGTCCCGCGCCCGAGTACGCGCCCGACACTGCGGATTCGACGACCACTCCGTCTCCGACACCCACGCCGACCGCGACCCCGACGGCCACGCCCGAGGCACCGACGCCGACCGCGGCGCCCGAGCAGCAGCCCGAGGCGGGCGCGTCCGGGCCGTCGATCCCGTGGGGCACCGTGTTCGCCGTGCTCGGCCTGCTCGTGCTGGCGGCCCTGTTGTGGCTGCTGTTCACGCTGCCGGCCCGGACGGCAGCGCGGGAGCGGCGCAACCGGCTGGCGGCCGCGAGCACCCCGTCGGAGGGGGTGTTGGCGGTGTGGGCGGGCTTCGTGGATCGCTTGAACGACCTGGGCGTACGCCTGGATCCGGCGAGGGTGCTGCCCCTCCAGGCGGCAGACCTGTCACGAGACCTCGACCTGGACGCCGCCGACGAGGCACGCCTGAACCGCTTGGTCGAGGCCGTTCAGGACGCGAGGTACGCGCCGGTTCTGGTCGGCGTCGGTGCCGTTGCCGATGGAGCGATGACACGCTCCCAGGTGCGCGAGCGACGTTCGGGCGCAGGCAACGTCGCCGGGCCGGACGCGAAGATGGCCTCAGACCCGATCGTGGCCGCCTGCCTGGCGGACGCCCGAGCGGTCGCGGACGCGGCGGCGGCGAAGCGCCCGGCAACGACACGCTTCGCGGCGAAAACCATCCCGGAATCGGGCCGAAGGACGCTGGCGCGTCGCCTTCGGACACACGCGACCCGGCTTCGGGACGCTCTCCCGAAGCGGGAGTCGTAGCCGGATCAGCCCGAGGAGTCGCTCACGAGGACGACGGTGAGCGTTCTCGGCCCGTGCATGCCGTAGACGGACTGAAGTTCGATGTCGCCCGACCTGCTCGGTCCGGTGGTGAGGCGAACGGTCGAGGGAATCTCTCCCGACGTAGCGACGCCGACGAGGTCGTCGTACGTCGCCACGAGGTCGGCGGCGCGCAGCAGCACGATGTGGTTCTCGGGCGTGATGCCGGTGGAGCGGGGCCGCCCGGGGGCGGTTGTCACCGCAACGGTGCCGGTCGCGGCAGCACCGGCAACGGCGAGGGACACGCCGTACGACGCACCCCAGACGTCGGGAGACCCGGCGCGAGCACCGAACAGCGCATCGAGGTCGGGATGCGAGTCGGTTACCACTGTGGCGTCTCCGATGAGTTCGCGGATGCGGACGTGCGCGGAGGCGAGGTCGTCGACCACCACGACGTCGGCCCGGGCATCGCGCGCAGCGGCGACGAACTGCTCTGTTGTCGTGCGTGATTCCGGCGAGGGCGCAGCAGGCCCGCCGGAAGGCCCGGCCTCGGCCACACCCGACGGCTGGGCAGAAGCACCACGCCGCTGTGTGACCGGGATGAGAGGCAGAGGTGCACGTTCTCCGCGCGCCACGCCTGCGCTCTCCGCGGCGGCGTCGCGACGGAACACCCCGGCCTTCGCGATGTCCGGCAACGCCCGGCCTGTGGCCCAGTTCGAGGCGAGCGGCATCCGGGCCAGCAGCCCGCGCGGCGCGAATCGCCCGGCGAGGCGGGCGGCTTCGACGGTTGCGCGGTATCCGCGTCTCCGGCTCCACAGCCGAGACCAGGCTCCCCATCCGGCGCGTTCGACGTCGTCGGAACCCCCACGTGCCCCCTCCCGGTCGCGCATCCGCAGTTCGAGCAGCAGCTCCGGAAGCGGGATGCGGACGGGGCAGGCGTCCGCGCAGGCTCCGCAGAGGGTGGAGAGGTACGGCAGATCCGCGTGGATACGAGTGTCGCCGTCAGTTCCCAGCATGGGGCTGATGACGGAGCCGATGGGCCCGCCGTACACCGAGCCGTAGGCGTGGCCGCCGCCGAGGGCTTTGAACACGGGGCAGACCATCTGGCAGTTGCCGCAGCGGATGCAGGCGAGCGCCTCCCAGACCGGGGTGTCGAGCATGCGGCTGCGGCCGTTGTCGAGCATGACGACGTGCATCACCTCGGGCCCGTCGGTCTCGCCGGGGCGGCGGGGGCCGGTGAGGAGGGTCTGGTAGGCGGTGACCTCGCGGTCTCCCCCGGCGCGGGAGAGCAGCGGGAGCAGCAGGCCCACGTCGGCCAGTCGCGGGATCACCTTCTCGATGCCCATCACAGCGACGTGTACGCGCGGGTGCGTGGTGACCATGTCGATGTTGCCCTCGTTGCTGAGCAGGGCGAGGGTGCCGGTGTCGGCGGCGGCGAAGTTGACGCCGGTGACGCCCATGTCGGCGCGAGCGAAGTCGGCCCGGAGGCGGTGGCGAGCGCGGGCGGCGAGCGCGTCGGGTGAGTTGTCCGCGGCCGTCTCACGGCCCTCGTCGGCGTCGAGCCGGTCGAACAGCTCGGCGACATCGCCCGCGGAGAGGTGCAGCGCAGGCGTGATGAGCTGGCTCGGCCGCTCGTGACGGCGCTGGATGATGTGTTCACCGAGGTCGGTCTCGATCACCTCGATCCCTGCGGCCTCGAAGTGAGCGTTGAGCCCGATCTCCTCGGTGACCATCGACTTCGCCTTAGCGACGACGCGCGCGTTCTCGGCGCGAGCGATGTCGGTGATGATGTCGAGCGCCTCTGCCGCGGTGGCGGCGCGGTGTACCTGGACGCCGAGGTCTTCGAGCCGCACCTGCAGGCGGCCGAGGTGGCTGGGCAGGTCGGCGAGCGTCTCCCTGCGCAGGGCTGCGGCGCGGTCCCGCAGGTCGTCGTCGCCGGGCGATTCCCACCGCACGGCGTACGGGGGCCGGTCGAGCCATCGGAGGCGCTCCGCCGTGGGGGCGGTTGCGGGGTCGGTGAGGGCGTCGGCGGTCAGCTCCCGCAACGGCTCCCCCTCGGCGCGGAGGTCGTAGCGCCAGTTCGTAGGGCCGGTCATGCCACACCTCCGTGCTGCGAGGGAAGAGCTCGGGCGACGAGTTCGGCGAGGTGCACGAACTCGATCGGTGGCCCGCTTGGCGCCGCGCTCTGCTCCGTGTTGGATGTTCGCGCCGAACGTGAGGCGAGGTGCGTGAGGCAGCCGGGGTCGGAGGAGACGACGAGCCGGGCTCCGGTGGCGCGGGCCTGGTCGAGTTTGTGGTCGGCCATCGACGTGCTCACCTCGGGGTACTTGATGGAGAAGGTGCCGCCGAAGCCGCAGCATGTGTCGCTGTCGGTCATCTCGACGAGCCGTACGCCGCGGATCCGCGCGAGTACCTCGCGGGGGGTGTGGCGTTCGCCGAGCATGCGGGTCATGTGACAGGAGTCGTGATACGTGACTTCGACGTCGTGGGTCGGGTCGAGGGCGAGGTCGAGCCCGCCTCCGAATTCGGCGACGAACTGGCTGAACTCCCACAGCCGCGGCAGGGTGCGGTCGAGGGCGTCTGCGTCGTCTCCGCCCACGGCGAGCGACGGACCATGGTGGTGCATCATCGCGGCGCACGAGCCGGCGACGGAGACGATGGCGTCTGCCCCGTCGAAGGTCCGAGCCCACGATCCGACGAGGCGGGCCGCGGCCTGCGGGTAGCCGCTGTTGAGCGCGGGTTGGCCGCAGCACGACTGCCCCTCGGGCACGACCGCCCGATACCCCATGGCCTCGATCACGCGCACAGCGGCGCGGGCGGGTTCGGGGGCCGCGAAGTCGGTCATGCAGGTCGCGAAGACGGCTACGGTGTCCACATCGGACATGCTTGCACGAGCGTTCTCGAGGGGCAGCGATGCGCATCCTGATCTGCGACCATCCCGACTCCATGGCACCGAACCATGCGCGCGAGGAGGCGATACTCCGCTCCGGTCTGGAGCCCGCGTTCGGCCCTCTTGAGGTGGTGGTGCTGCCGTACCAGGCCGTTGAGCACGAGCTTTTCCTGGCGCAGCTCGAGGCCGCTGACGCGCTGCTCACCGGATTTCTGCCGCTTCCCGCCGACGTGTTGCGGCGGGCGCCGTCGCTGCGGGCCGTGTCGATCAACGCGACCGGCTACGACAACGTCGACCTGCGTGCCGCGAAGGAGTTGGGCATCGCGGTGATGTGCATCGGCGAATACTGCACGCAAGACGTGGCCGAGCACACGATCGCGCTCATGCTGGCGCTGCACCGCAACCTCAAGCACTTCTGGCGCGACGTGGACGAGCGGGCGCACTGGAGTTTCGACTCCGCTCCTCCCGGCGACCGGCTCACCGAGCGCACGCTCGGCATCGTCGGGTTGGGGCGCATCGGCTCGACGGTGGCACGGATGGCGCGGGGGTTGGGCATGCGGGTGTTGGCGACCGACCCATTCGTCGGGGCCGCCCATGCGGAGGCGGTGGGCGCCGAACTCGTGTCGCGGGGCGAACTCTTGGCCGCCTCCGACATAGTGAGCAACCACATGAACGCGACCCCCGAGAACGTCGGGTACTTCGACGCCGCCGCCTTCGGCGCGATGACCCGCCGACCGATCTTTCTCAACACGGGCCGCGGCACGGCCGTCGTGGAGCCGGACCTCGTGGCGGCCCTGGACTCCGGCCAGATCCGCGGAGCGGGCCTCGACGTACTCACCGACGAAACCCCGGCCCTGCGCGGCCACCCCCTGACGGGCCGCGCGAACGTCATCCTCACGCCACACAGCGCATTCTTCTCCACGGCGTCGATAGAGGCGCTGGTACGCATCTCGTGCGAGAACCTGGTGCACCACTTCACGGGAGCGGAAGACAAGGTCTTCACACGCGTGGTGTGAGCGCGGTGCCGTCACACCCCCGCGAACCTCGTACATACACTCGAAAACCGTGGAACGAACACGTCGAAACCCCTTCCATGATCGCCTTCACGGAGGTAGAATCAGAGACATCATCCGGCCAGGTGTCTTGACGGGTTCAGATCACGTGTACGAGCACTTTGCAGGTGGTTTCACCGGGGGTTCGGGGGTAGTCATGAAGCGTACGGTCGACACCGTTGACGCGATGCCCCTCGCCTCCAGCTTGGGGGTCTCGTCGGCCCCCTCCGATCCACTCCCTCGCGCTGAGGTCGACTCGGTCGCGGGTCGCCTCGCGCAGGTGTTGCCGGTCGATTTCGGCCCCGGGAACGAACCCCTCTCGCTGGTTGACGAACTCGACGCTCCCGGCCTCGGTTTGCTGTACCGAGATCTCGAGTCGCTCATCGCGTGGCTGCGGTACGTGCAGGCCGCGACGGTCGATCGGATCGTGGACGAAGCCCTCGCCGAGGTCGGGCGGGAGTCAGTCGAGTTGTACGGTCCAGGGTCCAACGGCGAGGTGACGGAGTTCGCGCACTCGGTCGTCTCCGAAGAGCTCATGTGCCTGACCGGAATGTCCGAGCCTGAAGCCGAGACCCGCGTGTCGTTCTCCGTTACGGCTCCGGCTGCGACGCGGCGTCTGACCGAGGGGCTCCGCAACGGTAGCTGCACATGGGAGAAGGCCCGGTATGTGCACGAGCGCGCCAGTGGCCTCGACTCGATCGCCGCCGACTACGTCGCGGACAAGGCCTTGGCCGCGCCTCGCAAGGGCGAGGTCGTCTCGTGGCGCACGTTCACCGACCGGGTCCGTCGCGCCGTCGACGCGGCCACCGACTCCGAGACGAAACGCCACGAGGCCAAACAGCAGCGCTGCACCTGGATTCAGCTCACCCAGCACGGCATGGCCGATTTCGGGATCACCGGTGAATCCGCCCGCGTCATCGCCGCGTACGAGCGCGTCGACGCCACCGCCCGACGCCTCCGCGGCGACGGAGACTCTCGCACGCTGCGGCAACTGCGCTCCGACGTTGCCCTCGACCTGCTTCTCACCGGCCAGTTCCCCATTCCTTCATCCCCGTCGGAGGGCGAACTGCCCGCCGGTCGGGTCGCGATCACTGTGTCGCTGGCCTCGCTGGTGGGCCTCACCGACGAGCCCGGCCAGACCAGGTTCGGCGACCTGCCGGCCGCCGTCGTTCGCGACATCGCGCTCCGCGAGGGCAGCACCCTGGCGCGGATCGTCACCGACCCCGTCGACGGGTCCGTGATCGACGCCTCGACCGATTCCTACCGTCCCACCGCGGCGATGCGGCGCTACGTCACGGCCCGCGACCGCACCTGCCGTGCCCCCGGCTGCACGGTTCCAGCCGAGCGCTGCGACCTCGACCACGGCACGAACTGGCCCCACGGCCCGACCGCGCCCGGCAACCTCACCGCGAAGCACCGGCGACACCACGAGTTCAAGACCCGACGCCTCTGGCGGGCCGAACAGCAGCCCGACGGCACAGTGACCTGGAAGACCCTCTGCAGCGAATACACCACGTACCCCGCCGGCTACGACACCGACCCGGACGACGCTCGCGAAGTCACCGAGACGATCCTCGACCGCGCGCCCGCCACCGTCGACGAACTCCTGGCCGACATGGCGGCCGAGCAGCAAGCCGCGTGGCGGCGCCGCTGGCACGCCTACCGCCACGAAATCGAAACGTGTAGCCGTGTCCGCCACGACGATTGCCCGGGCAGTTCGGCCTGGGCAGACCCCGCCGACCCCGGACACGACTTCGGCACCGACACAACCACGTTCATCAACAACTTCAGCAAAGCGTGCCGAAACATGGCCATCGAGAACGCCCTGGGCGAAACCGACACCCCGACACTCAGGCCCGACACCGCCTGGGACCGCCCAAACGTCGGCCCCCCACCCTTCTGACCAGGCGTCTCACCCTCTGGAGAAGCGCCGGTAACGAGTACCGCGGAGCCTACTGAGGGTCGGCTTTCTCTCAGGGCCCGCCGCTAAAGCCCCGCCAGGGTCGCCGCGAGGCGGCGGGCGCCTTCCTCCAGGCTTTCCGGGGTGCCGTTGCTGTAGGCGAGGCGGACGTGGCGCTGGTCGGGCGGGCGCACGTAGCAGGCGTCGCCTGGCACGAGCACGAGGTGGTGATCGATCGCCGCTGCGAGCATGTCGGTGCCCGGGGGCACGTCGTGGAGGGTGAGCCACGT
Source organism: Dermatophilus congolensis (assembly GCA_030538115.1). Classification (GTDB taxonomy): domain Bacteria; phylum Actinomycetota; class Actinomycetes; order Actinomycetales; family Dermatophilaceae; genus Dermatophilus; species Dermatophilus congolensis_B. Next base: position 55,691 of record JAUNUP010000002.1, read on the forward strand.
GAAGAACCCGCCCGCCGGTTCCGTCCACGTCACGCCTTCAGGCATGTGTTCGGAGAGGGAGCCGAGCAGCGCCTCGCAGCGGTCGCGGTAGGCGGCACGGATCTCGCCGAGGGTCGCCGACCACTCCGGCAACGTCACATAGGCGCACGCGATCTCCTGCGCGAGCACGCTCGGGTGGATGCTCACCGCCTCCGCCGCCAGTTGCAGCCGCGCCCGTACCGGTGGCGGCGCCGCCACCCACCCGACCCGCAGGCCCGGCGAGAACAGCTTCGAGAAGCTGCCGAGAAAGGCCACCCCGTCGGGGTTGAACGAGTACACCGACGGCAGCACCGGCGTGCCGGGGAAGCCGACGAACGCGTACGGGTCGTCCTCAACGATGAGCACCCCCCGCTCCGCGCACACGTCGACGAGGCGCCGCCGCCGCTCCAACGTCAACGTGACCCCGGTGGGATTCTGGAAGTTCGGGATGACGTACACGAACCGCACCGTGCGCCCCTCGGCACGCGCCTCGTCGATGAGGGCCGCGACCGCCTCCGGGTCGATGCCGTCGTCGTCCATCTCCACCTGGCGCAGGTCGACCTCGTAGCTGCCGAACACCCCCATCGCGCCCACGTACGTGGGCCCCTCGGCGATCACCACGTCGCCGGGGTCGCAGAACAGCTTCGTCACCACGTCGAGAGCCATCTGCGAGCCGGTCGTGATGAGGATGTTGTTCGCATCCGCGAACGCCCCCTGCTGCTCCATGAGCGAGCCGATGACGTGCGGCATCGCGTCGATCCCCGCCCCGGAGCCGTATTGCAGGATCTCCGGCCCCCGCTCGCTGATCAGCCGCCCGGCGAGGTCGGCGATGAGGTCGTGCGGCAGCATCGTCGTATCCGGGTTGCCGCCGGCCAGCGAGACGTACTCGGGCCGCAGCGCCAACTCGAACACGGCCCGCACCGGCGACGGACGAAACTCGGCCTCTCGCCGCGCGAACCACTCGTGCCCCCAGTCGCGTGTCATCGCTCCTCCTGCCCGAGATGTCGATCCGACCGATCGGGCCATCACATCACGAGTGAGCAGGTGGGACCCGCGAAAGCCCCGCCATCGCTTCCTCGGCCCACACCGGCAGACCGCACCAGAACACGTGACACGGCGCGGGCCGGTGGCAGGCCCCCCCGTGCCGTGGCACAGGTGCTGGGAGGCGAGATGCGCGAGAACATGTGCCACGGCACCCCCTCGACGGAGGTGCCGTGGCACGGAACGGGCGGGCTCAGCAGACGTCGCTCAGAGGCGACGGCACTGGTCTTCCTTGTTGCCCTTCACGGTGTTCTTGCCGCCGGTGGGCATGTGGCGGTTGCTCTTGCACTGCAGGTTGCCGTCTACACGGTTCGATGTGACGGCCTGCTTGCCGCGGTTGTTGAAGAGCTGGATGTCGCCGTCAACAGTGTTGCGGGTGAGAGTGGCCGACTGGCCCTTCTCCAACTGGATGTTGCCGTCGACCCGCGTCGAACTGGCGACGACGATCTTGTGGTTCTGCGACTGGATGTTGCCGTCGACGGTGCTGCCCGAGATGCGCAGCGTCGCATTGCGGGCCAACTGGATGTTGCCGTCGACACGGCTGTTGATGATGACGCAGGTCGCGCCGGAGCGGACGACGATGTCTTTCTTCACGGTCTTGCGGTTGACGGTTCCGTTGCACGACGTGGAGTCGGCCGCGGCCGGGAGGGCGGTCATGCCGATCATCGAGACGCTCGCGAGCAGCGTGAGTCCGGCGGTGGCGAGACGGCGAGGCTTGGTGTGCATGGCGATTCCTTCCGAAAACGGATGACACGGCCGCCGCCCCCTGAACGGCGGCCGACCGGTAGTGCCCTTTCAGGCTCGCCACGCAACATGGCGGCAACGTGAGCCGAACATGAGAGCCTTCTCATGCGCAGCACTTAACCGCCGTCACGGTCGCTTGGTCACGCGCTCCAGGGTGCTCTTGCCGAACAGCGAATCCAGCAGGTCGACCGCGAGTTCGGCCGTCGCATTGCGGAGGTCGAGGGCCGGGTTCAACTCCACCAGGTCGACGGATCCCAGGCGTCCGGTGTCGGCGATCATCTCCATGACGAGCTGTGCCTCCCGGTAGGTGGGGCCGCCGATCACGGGCGTGCCGACTCCGGGCGCGACCTGCGGGTCGATGAAGTCGAGGTCGAGGCTCAGGTGCACGTGCGTGTTCTCGTCGACATTGCGCAGTGCCCGCGCCATGACGACCCGCATCCCGACCTCGTCGATGAACCGCATGTCGTAGACCTGCACGCCCTCCTGCGCGAGAAACCGCTTCTCCCCGGAGTCGACGCTGCGCAGCCCGACCTGGCGGATATCCGCGGTGTCGATCGCGGGCGTGCGATCCGACATCCCCGTCAGCTCGTCGGGCCCGTGCCCGAGCAGGCACGCCACCGGCATCCCGTGGATGTTGCCGGAGGGGGTCAGCTCGGCCGTGTTGAAGTCGGCGTGCGCGTCGACCCACACGATCAGCAGCTTCTTACCGGCCGCGCGGCAGTGCTCGGCCACCGCGCTGATCGAGCCGACGGCCAGGCAGTGGTCGCCGCCGAGAAGGATCGGCAGCCGCCCGTCGGCGAGTTCGCGCGCCGTCGCGTCACGCACGACCTCGTTCCACTCGATCACCTCGGGCAGGTGTCGATACCCGTCGACCGGAGCCGACTGCGGGTTGTCAGGCCCGGCCAGGTCACCGACGTCGCGCACCTCGGCTCCGAACCGCTCCAGCGACGGCCCGATGCCCGCCACCCGCAGCGCGCCCGGCCCGAGACGGCACCCCACCGTGCTCGCACCGATGTCGGTCGGTGCTCCGATCAGCGAAACCTTGGTCGTGCCAGCCGTCTCCACAAGTGTCTCCACGGGTGTTTCCACGGGCGTGTCCCTTCCTGCTGGTCAGGCTCGTGCGCCCTCGGCAACCTCGCCGGCTCCGGTCACGTCGACGTTCGGCGTGATCTTGTTGCGGTCGATGAGGTGGACTGCGACGTACGAGATGAGTCCCACGATGATGCCGAACGTGATGGGCCAGTTGCCACCGATGGCGAAGTCGACCTGGCCGGTGCTCTCGCCGTAGGCCATCGTCCCGGCTACGACCGCGGCACTCGCCGCCAGCGACACGAGACCCGCGCGCGGGCTGATGCGCTTGAGCAGGAACGACGCGATCACCGGTATGAACACGCAGCCGGAGAGGAACCCGTAGGCGAGGTCGAGGGCCTTGAAGATGTCGCTGATCAGCACTGCGAGCACGATCGTGAAGAGCCCGATGCTCAGCGCGATGGCCCGGTTGATCCACACGTCACGGTGCACGGTGGTGTGCCCGTGCAGGTCTACCTCGCCCGTCATGGCGGCTGTGTCGGCGTCCGCGGACGTCACGCCGCGCACGAAGCGCAGGAAGATGTCGTTGTAGACCACGGTCGAGCAGGCGAGGATCGTGCCCGAGGCCACCGACATGGAGGCGGCCATCGCCGCAGCCAGCAGCAGCCCGGCCACGCCCGGGGGCAGGAACGCGGCGACTCCGGCCTCGAACGCGAGCGACGGATTGTCGAGCTGGATACCGGCCGCGAGCACCGCCATGCCGAGCATGACGCCCGCGAAGGCGTAGAGGATCGAATAGACACCCGCGGCGAGGGTGCCGGATTTCGCGATCGTGTCGTTGCGCGCGGTGAAGACTCGCTGCCAGATGTCCTGCCCGATCACGAGACCCGGCACGTAGAGCAGCACCCAGTAGAGGCTTCCCGAGAATCCGTAGGCGCCGAAATCCCAGTGCCCCTCGGGCAGCTTTTCGACGAGTCCCGAGAATCCGCCGATCCGGTCGTCGGCGAGCACGAAGAACGGCACGAAAATCATGACGCCGAGGGTCTTGATGACGAACTGAACGATGTCGGTGAGGGTCACCGACCACATGCCGCCGAGGAAGGTGTAGAAAACCACCACGGCACCGGCGAGCACCATCGCCAGGGTCATGTTCATGTCGAAGATCCCGGTGATGATCGCCCCCATCGCCACCACCTGAACGACGGTGAGCGCGATCGTGTAGATGATCGTCAGCACGGCTCCGAAGACCCGTGCGGTGGTGCCGTAATTGCGCTCGATCACCTCGTTGATCGAGAGCGCGCGCATGCGGTTGAGCTTGCTGGAGACGAGCATTCCCAGCAGGATCAGGCCCATTCCGAGCGAGCCTCCGACCCACAGCCCGGCGATACCGGTCTCGTACCCCTTACCGGTTCCGCCCACCGTCACCGCGCCGCCGACTGCGAGTGCCGCCATGCACCCGAAGAACATCGGAAACCCGAGTCTGCGCCCGGCGACGAGGTAGTCCTCCCGGCTTTTCGCCATCCGCATCGAATACACACCGATGCCGATCATGGCGGCGAAATACAGGGCGATGATCGCGTAATCGATCGCGTGAATGGACTCCATGGCGCGCTTCTCTCGGGAGGGTGGGCTGAGGGATCGTTACCCGCGCAATAGTGGCACTCCCTCGCGGCCTCTGTCCGCCGACCACACCACAAACGAGGCGTTCGAACGCACGTACGTCATCGCGTTGACGTACGTGTGAATACGCGCGCAGGCCGATGCCCGCCGGGTTGCGGGCGGCATACGGTCGTATCACCGAGTTCGGCACGCACCAGGGGGCTTGCCGAACTCGGTGCCACAGACGGCATACCGTCGTAGGCACCGACGCTGATCACCGATCGAGAGTGAGTTCGAAGACATGACAACGCTGCTCGTCGTCGACGACGACGCCATGGTTCGCAGCGGCATTGCCATGCTCCTCGCTGTTCATCCCGATCTGCAGATCATCGGCGAGGCCGCCGACGGAGCCGAAGCAGTGGTGATGGCCGACGAAAAGTCGCCCGATGTCGTGCTCATGGACATCAACATGCCTGGCCTCGATGGCGTCAGCGCCACGAGGCGGCTACTCGGGGAGGGAGATGGGGGCTCGCGCGGCGGGGGCAGGGGGAAGCCCCCGCCGCGAGTGTTGGCGCTCACCACGTTCGACGACGAAGGCACCGTGCTCCGGGTCATCCGGGCGGGGGCGAGTGGCTTCATCGTGAAAGACACGGCTCCGGCGCTTCTCGCGGAGGCGGTACGTGCGGTCGCTGCCGGCAACAGCTGGCTCGACCCGTCGGTCACCTCGCCGGTGCTCGACGCCCTCCGCCGCGAGCAGCCACCCGAGCGAGACCGCCTCACGGGCAGGCTCGCCACGCTCACAGAACGTGAGCTTCAGGTTCTGCGGCTCATGGCCGACGGCCTGACCAACGCCGAGATCGGGCGCCGCTTCGTCGTCAGCGAAGCGACCGTGCGCACCCACGTCTCGCGAATCCTCATGAAGACCGACTGTCACGACCGCACGCAGGCGGTGGTGCTCGCGTACAGATCCGGCCTCGTGCCCGTCTCCGCGCCGCCCTCGCCTGCTTCCGGAACGGAGAACGAGCCATGAAAGCAGAACCCGTCGACAACGACACTCTCCCGGCTGAGGTGAGGGTCAGCGTCTGGTCGTTGAAGCCCGGGGGGATCACGGGCAGCTACCTCGGCGACGGCGTGCTGACCAGTAAGGATTTCGTCGTCCTGCACCCGCGCGCCGCCCAGGCCGCCATCGAGGCCGGCCCGCCGCCACGGCTCCGCGTGGTCGTCGAGACACCGTGGGCGCGGTACGTCACCAACGGCAGCGTGATGCAGCCGGCAGAACCCGCAGGCCGGCTCCTCATCGCGGTCGAACTCGACTGGCCGATCACCGAAGACCCCAACCCGATGCCGCCCGCCCACGACGCCGACGGCCTCACCGCCCTGGAGGCATGGCTCGCCGACGCCGAGGCCGCCTGCCCCTCCGACGAGCCGTATCGCCCCAAGCGAACCGGCTACACGCGCAAACCTCGCCCGAGGCATGTCTCGAACGGCAACGCGGCCGCGGCTGCCGCGAAAGAGCCTTGGTGGTGCACGGTTTGGCCAGGATGTTGGGGGTGCAAGTAGCCACACGATTCGTCTCGCGCCCAGGCGGCCCGCTCTCTCGGAGGTGGCGGGTCGCCTCGAGGCGTGCGCCCATCTGCCTCGCCGCGTTCGGTCTCGACCTGCTGCTCTGGGGCGGTGACACCGGGCTCCGCTGGGGCGGCGAGGTGCCCGCGGCGCTCGTGCTCGCCACCGGCATCGCCTTGTACACCGCGATCGCCGCACTGCCCGAAGCACGCCGTCTCACCTTCGCGCTGGCGTTCGTGTACTCGGTGGCGTGGACGATACTCATTCCGCACTACCAGCCGTTCACGGCGCTGCTGTTGGTGCTCTACTACCTCGCGCGCAGCATGCCGATGCGGCCCGCACTCCCCTACCTGCTGGCCACCGCGGTGCCGTGGGCGCTGCACACAGCGAACAGCGTCGTGGTCGCCGAGCTCGACGCACCTGCGGCTTTGATCCCGGCGACCTTGTGGTTCGTCATGACAGCACTCGCCTGGATGGCGGGACGGTACGGCTTCCGGCTCGAAGAGACGGCCCGACTCCGCGAAGAGGCCGTGTCGACCGAGGCGTTGCTCGCCCGTCAGGAGGACCGGTTGGCCCTCTCCCGCGAGTTGCACGACGTGCTCTCGCACTCGATGGGCGCCATCGCGCTGCAGGCCGCGGGCGCCAAGGCCATCGCCGCGGCAGGCGATCAGCCTCTCGACCCGCGCGTCGCGGGCGCGTTGGAGATGATCGCGACCACAAGCACCGACTCGATGCGTGAACTGCGCCGCCTGCTCGGATTTCTCCGCGACAACGGGGCCGTCGAGGTGGAGACGAGCGACGGCCCGATCGCGCGGATCGGCGAGATCGGGGTTCTCGTCGACCGCACGCGCGCGTGCGGCATCACCGTCGCCTCGCACACGGTCGGCACCCCGTTCGAGATGCCCACCCGGCACGAGCACGCCGCCTACCGCGTGGTGCAGGAGGGCCTCGCCAACGTGCTGCGCCACGGAGGCCGCGGCAGCCGCGCCCTCCTCACACTCACCTGGTCCGATGCAGGCCTCACGATCGACCTCCTCACCCGCGCCGGCATGGGCCGTGACCCGGCGGTGGCCGAGCACGGCAGCGGCCTGGGCCTAAGAGGCCTGGAGGCCCGACTCAAAGCAGTGGGCGGCACCCTGCAGGCAGGCCCGGAAGGCGAAACCTTCCACCTGACCGCAACCATCCCGAAGACCGAGTGAGCCTCAGGCTGTCGCCGACAGTCGCTGGACCACCGACTCCAAGGTCGGGTACCGGCCCCCGGGTCCGACGGCGTAGTACGAACGACGTCTGAAGCTCGTCCGCGGATCCGCGTCGGGGGCGCCATGCTCGAAGCCCACGTAGTGTCCCTGCGTCGCGCGCACCATGAGCGCCCCCGCCGCCACATCCCAGGGGTTGGTGTGCATGTCGAAAGTCGCGTCGGCCCAACCGGCCGCCACATGCGCGAGGCCGAGCGCGCCGCTTCCCATCGCACGCACCGACCCCATGCGGCGGGCGAGCTCGCCGGCTGCCGAGAGCGCCTCCTCGCCGTTGGCTTCGAGATCGAGAAACCGGGGGAACGTGCAGATGACTGTCGCGCCGTTCTCGTCGGCAGCGGCGGCTCGACGAGTCCGTAGCTCGCCATCGACACGGAACCCGTCGACATCGACGCTGAACTCCATACCCGACATCGGGTCGACGATCGCGCCGGCCACGACGAGACCGTCGACCTCCGCCGCCACCGAGACGCACCAGAACGCGATGCCGGAGGCGAAGTTCACGGTTCCGTCGATGGGATCGACGTGCCACGTGATGGCCCCCGTGCCGACTGCGCCGCCTTCCTCACCCCTGACGGTGCTGTCCGGCTCGTCCTCGAAAATGACCCGTCGCAACAGTTCCTCCGAGGCCGCGTCATGCTCCGTAACCAGGTCGAAGGGGTTGCCCTTCGCCTCCACGCGCATGTCGGTACGGAAGACTCCCTTGAGATACGTCGCGGACGTCCAGGCCGCCCGCACCGCGACCGACCTCAGACGGCGTGAGACATCGGCAGCGACGGGCGTCACGTGGCCTGCTCACCGTCGAGCGGCATGAGCCACGTTCGTCCCTCCTCGAAAGCCACCTCGACCAGTTCGCCGGGCTCGAACGTCTGGTCGGCGTGTGGATCGGGAACCGCCGCCACGATGTTGCCCGCCTCGGTCTCGATCTCGTACTCGATGGATTCGCCGTAGAACATCGATGAAAGGGTGCGCCCGACCGCCCCTCCGACCTCCGCGCCATCGGGGCCGCTCCACTTGCTCAGACGCACCGACTCCGGCCGCACTAGCAGCGTCGATGCGGCACCCAACGCCACGTCAGGATGCGCCGGCACGAGCCAAGGCCGACCGAGCACATCGATGCGGCCGCGTCCTGCGTCCACCGAGTGCACTGTCACGTCGAGGAAATTGGCGCGACCGATGAAGTCCGCGACGAACACCGACGCGGGATGACGGTAGATCTCCTGCGGTGTGTCGACCTGTTCGATCACACCGACGTTCATGACGACGATCCGGTCGCTCATCGTCATCGCCTCGTCCTGATCGTGCGTGACGAAGACGGAGGTGATGCCGAGACGCTGCTGCAGCCGTCGGATCTCGCCGCGCATCTGGACGCGCAGCTTCGCGTCGAGGTTCGACAGGGGCTCGTCGAAGAGCAGCACTTTCGGCCGCATCACGAGCGCACGGGCGAGCGCCACCCGCTGCTGCTGCCCCCCGGAGAGCTGATGCGGTGCCCGCTGCGCGTAGGGCACGAGGTTCATCGAGGTGAGCGCGGCCTCGACTTCTTCACGAATCCGTTCGGTCGACATCTTGCGCAGTTTGAGGCCGAACGCCACGTTGTCGAAGACCGACAGGTGCGGGAACAGTGCGTACGACTGGAAGACCATGGCCATCGGACGGTGATTCGGTGCCACCCGGTTGATCACGTCTCCGTCGAGGCTGATCTCACCGGCCGTCGGCGTCTCGAAACCGGCGATCATGCGAAGGGTCGTGGTCTTGCCGCAGCCGGACGGTCCGAGGAGAGTGATGAACTCCCCCGGCTCGATATCGAGGTCGATGTCGTCGACCGCAGGGGCGGCCTTGGGGTCGTCTCCGTAGACCTTGCGGATGCTGCGGAGGCTCACGCGCCCCGGCGCGCTGGGTGAGAGTTTCTCGGCCACCGTCGCGTCGGTGATGTTGTTCATCGGGTCTCCTCGTCGGCGCGGGGTATGCGGAAGGATGCGGGGTCCAGGTATCGGTTCATCTGCGTCATCTCCGCTGGATCCCGCGTAGAGACGGGTGCAGCATCGCGAGGTTCATCAGTCCGATCACCGTGAGCACGATGACGACGAGGATCGCGCAATAGGCGAACGCGTTGCCGAACCGGCCCGCGTCTACTTCGGCAAGAATCTGCGAGGTCATGATCTTGGTCTGCGGGGTGGTGATGAAGACGATCGGTGACAGGGTCGTCATCGAACGGGCGAACGCGTAGGTCAGCCCGGAGATGAGTGCGGGCCTGATGAGAGGCAACGTCACCTTGCGGAAGGTCTGGGCACTGTCGGCGCCCAGGCTCGTCGCGGCTTCATCGATGGCCGGGTTGATCTGTTGCAGCGCCGCGATGCCTGAGCGCTGCCCGGACGGCAGCGAGCGTGCGACGAACACCATGACGATCGCCATCGCCCCGCCGAACATCGCCGACCCGCCGGCCACTGCGGGGAACCACATGCGCCCCCCGAAGATCGTCGGCGTGTTGAACGTGAGTGCGTAACCGATACCGATGACAGTGCCCGGCACCGAGAGTCCGAGCATGCCCACAAAGTCGAGAAGCCCGGCCGTGCGACGAAGTTTTCGAACGACGAGCCACGCGACGAGCATGCCGAGCACGCCAGCGATGGGCGTCGCGATGAGGGCCAGGACAGTGGTCGTGAACATGGCATCCGAGCCGATGCCGGCGAGCACGAACCGGTAGTGGTCGAGCGTGAACTCGTTGTTGACCCCGAGGATCTTGACGAAACCGCCGATGACGACGGTGGCGTAGAGGGTCACGACGAGGGCCGCGAGCGATAGGGCCGCGAGCAGGATCGGGATGCGTAGGCCCGGGCTCGTGATGAGTTCGACGCGTCCTGAGGGCTTACCGGTGACCGTGACGACGTTCTTGCGCCCCACCCAGTAGCGCTGCACAAGAAAGACCGACAGCGCCGGCACGAGCAGCACGAGCGAGTAGGCGGCACCCCCGACGACGTCATATTCGCCGGTCACCGCGATGTAGGCCCGGGAGGCGAGAACCGTGTAGTCGCCTCCCAGCACCAGAGGGTTCGCCAGGTCGGCGATCGACTCCACGAAGAGCAACAGGATCGACCCGGCGATGCCCGGCACCAGCATGGGCAGTGTCACCGTGAGGAAGATGCGAACCTTGCCGGCGCCAAGGTTGGCGGCGGCCTCATCGAGTGACGGGTCGAGGCTCTCGAGCATGCCCTTGAGGTTCATGTAGGCGACCGGGAAGAACGACACCGACAACACGAGCACGAGCCCTGGGAGGCCGTAGATGTCGGGAGTCATCCCGAAGACACCGTTGCTGATGATGCCGTTGCGACCGAACAGTGTGATCGCCGCCGTCGCGACCGCGAACGGCGGGGAGACGATCGGCATGAGGGCGATGAGATGCAGTAACCGTTTGCCTGGAAACTTCAGGCGCACCTGCGCGAACGCCATGACGAAGCCGAGGAACGTGCCGACGATCGAGACGATCACGCCCAACTGCACGGTGTTCCAGGCGACCCGGCGATTGGTGGGGTTCGTGAGCATCGAGCTGATGATCTCCCACCCTCCGGGCGAGAAGGCCACGACGAGGATGCGCAGCAACGGGAGCCCAACGATGACGAGCAGGATGAGGCTCACGAGCGACACGAGAACCACGAGCGTCACGTCGAATTTGGGGCCCTTGCTCGGGCGTCGCTTGGGCGATCCGAGATCGGCGGGTGGAGCGTTGTCGGCCAGGAGTGTCGCGGTCATGATCCCTGCTCACGTGTTCGACGGTTGGGTGAGCCTCCCGGCCGCGCGCGGCGGTCGGGAGGTCGGGTGGTTCACGCCTCGCTCACTCCTTGGGAGCGGGGGCGACCTCGGCGTCGAACTTCGCCGTCAGTTCCTTCTTGCGCTCACCGGCCTTGACGGAGTCGTAGTCGACGAGCTTGACCTCGTCGAGCTTGACCATGTCGTCGGTGATCGTCGCGTTCGGGTTTGTGGGCACCTGGTAGCTGCCGACCGTGGGACCGATGTTCTGGTGCTCGGGGGTGAGGGTCCAGTCGAGGAACTTCTTGCCGTTCTCACCGTTGGGTCCGCCCTTGACCAGCGACACGGCTCCGATCTCGTAGCCGGTGCCCTCGGAGGGGAACGTGTTCTCGAGCATCGTGAACCCCTCCTTCTGGTACTTGACGCAGTCGTGGCTGAACACGATGCCGACGCCGATCTCGCCGCGGCCGGCCATCTGCCCCGGCGCCGAACCGCTCTTGCTGTACTGCAGCACGTTGGAGTGCAGCTTCTTGAGGTAGTCGAAGGTCTTCGCCTCGTCGCCGCCGTTGATGACCATGAGAGTCCAGACCGCGGTGAAGGCGGTGCCAGAGGTCGAGGGGTGCGCCATCGCGACCTGCTTCTTCAGCTTCGGGTCGAGCAGGTCCTGCCAGGAGGTCGGGGGCTGCACGCCGATCTTGTTCAGCACGTCCTTGTTCGAGCAGAACCCCAGCGTGCCGACGTAGGTGCCGGTCCAGGTGCCGTCGGCGGCCTTGTACTTGTCGGGGATCACGGCGGCGTTGGGCGAGACGTACTTCTCGATGAGGCCGGCCTTGGCTGCGGCGACGTGCCCGTCGGAGGGTCCGCCGTACAACACGTCGAATTCGGGGTGACTCTTCGCGGCGTCGAGACGCGCCACGCTCTCACCGGAGCTCATGCGCACGAAAGACGTCTTGATGCCCGACTGCTTCTCGAACGCGGCAGCCATCGCCTGGCACTGCTCCTCCTGGGGCGTGCAGGCCACCACGACGCTGCCGCTTCCGGCCGCCGCGCCGCCGGTGGATCCCCCGCCGCTGCCTCCGGAGTCGACGGCACAGCCGGAGAGGATCGCCACGGCTCCCACCGGGAGTGCGACGAGAAGGGACAGACGCGAGCGAGACATGGTGACTCCTTTGTCGACCTCGGTGAGCGAAATGCACCTGGCCACACGCTAGGCGCGGCCGCCTTGCAGGTCAGTCACCACCGGTGCCCGCACGGTCACAGATCTGTCACCGATGTCTCCGGTAGGTCGAGCACATAGCCGACGCCTCGCACATTACGGATCAATTCGCCCGCGCGAGGGCGAGCCGACTCGATCTTCAGGCGCAGCCGGTAGACGACGGTCTTCAGGAGCTCCCGGCCACCGATGAGATCGGCGTCGTCCCAGCCGAGAAGGAGCAGAGTGTGATAGCTCAAGGTCTCGCCTTGGTGCTCCATCAACGCTGCCAACACGCGCAGTTCGTTGTGGGTGAGCTCGACACGGCGCTCGCCGACGAAAACCTTGGAGGCACGCGTGTCGATACGGAGCGGGCCGCAGCGCAGGGTGCCGTCACCGCGCAACCTGCGGCGCACGAGTCCCGATGCCCGCAAAGCCAGCTCGCGGGGGTGGAACGGTTTGGCCACATAATCGGCGGCGCCCGCCTCGAGTCCGGCGATGCGCTCCTGGGTGTCGCCAAGGGCAGTGAGCAGGATGACCGGCACCTCGCTCGTCGCACAGATGCGGCGGCACAGATCGATCCCGGACTCCCCCGGCAGCATCACATCAAGGATCACGAGGTCGACGGCACTTCCGCCCAGCAGCGCCCACGCCTCCTCCACGGTCGCAGCCTGACGAGTCTCGAAACCCTGGGTCTCCAGGGCGAACGTGACGATGTCGCGCATCTGCGCCTCGTCGTCCACGACCAGGGCAACAGGCTTCGGAGTCACTGCGCACCTCCCCTCGGAAACGTCACGAGCATCGTCGTGCCGTGGGCCGCGATCGTGTCGACGTGGATGCCCCCGCCGTGCAATTCCGCAATATGCCGAGAAATGTACAAGCCGATGCCTGTGCCCTCGCCCAGCGCAGCCGTGCTCCGGAACCGCTCGAAGAGTTGGGCACGTTGCTCCTCGCTCATGCCGAGACCGCTGTCGTGGATCGAGATGAGCACCATCCCCTCCGCGACGTGACCACGCACGGTCACGTGGTGGGTGCGGTCAGGGTCGTGACGCAGGCTGTTGCCCACCAGGTTGCCGACGAGCTGGCGGATGAGATGCGGGTCGAGCATCACGCGGGTCGGCGGCCCGGGGGTGTCGAGAACGATGTCGCGTGAATACACCTGCCGCAGATCGCGAACGACGGATCGGAGAAACGACCTCAGCTCCACGTGCCGCAGGTGCACCTCGAAGAGGCCCGCTTCGATACGCGCCTGCGCCAATAGGTCTTCGGCCATCGAGATCACGTGGTCGGCGTTGGAGACGATCGTGTCGACGAACCGCCGCTGCACATCGGTCAACGGCCCGGGGGTCTCTTCGGCGAGCAACTCGGCTGAGCCCCGCACGAGAGCCAGCGGGGTACGGATCTCGTGGCTGAGCACCGAGACCTGATCGGCCCGTCGCAGCGCGAGATCACGCAGGCGCGAGATCTCCCCCTCCGCGGTCTGCAGTCGGCGTCGCTGCCACACGAGAGCACCCGCGGTCGCCCCCGTGACAAGCGACAACACGGCGACCACCACCCAGTACCCCATGCCACAAACGTAGCGCTCCGCCGTTTCGTGATCCCGGAGCTCGGGCTCACCGTGAGCGAGACCGCAGAGCGCGCCGCTGGCGTGCCCGAAGTACGTGCCCTGACCCCCGTGGCATAACCCTCGAGTCCCTGACCTGGGAGCCTTTACAGAACCTGCACAATTCGGGCACCCGTCGCACGCAGGTCGCGCCCTACTGTCGAAGGCATGACGGATCAGGGGATCGCGGGGGCCACCAACCCGCCGAGTGTGCTCGTCGTCGAGGACGACCCGACGATCAACCAGGCCCTCGCCGACCGGTTCACGGCCGAGGGGTTCACGGTCGTGCGGGCGTTCGACGGGCCTGAGGCCGTGGCCGCTTTCGGCGCTCACTCCCCCGATGTCGTCGTGCTCGACGTGATGCTGCCCGGCTTCGACGGGCTCGAAGTGTGCCGCCGCATCCAGGCGGAGCGGCCCGTGCCCGTTCTCATGGTCACAGCCAAGACCGAAGAGACCGACATCCTCGTCGGCCTCGGCGTCGGGGCCGACGATTACGTCACCAAGCCGTTCCGCATGCGGGAGGTCGTGGCCCGCGTGCGAGCCCTGCTGCGGCGCGTCGAACGGGCCGCCGAGCTGGTCGCCTCCCCCGCGCAGGTCGCGGCCGTGCAGCTCGGCGACCTCACGCTCGACCACACCGCCCACCGCGTGCTGGTCGCCGGCACCGAAGTGCACCTCACGCCACTCGAATTCGATCTGCTCACCATGCTCGCGGGCCGCCCTGGCGCAGTGCACACGCGCGAGGAACTGATGAACCAGGTGTGGGGCTGGGCCGACGCGCGAGGCACCCGCACCCTCGACAGCCACGTCCGCTCCCTGCGCGCCAAGATCGGCGCTGACCGCGTACGCACCGTGCACGGCGTCGGCTACGCCCTCGAGGTCGGGTCGGAGCCGGCCCCATGAGTGCACATACCCGGCCGCTCGATCCGGTCGCGTCGATCAAGGTCAAGCTCGGCCTGCTTGTCGCCGTGAGCATCCTCGCGGCCGTCGTGATCATGGAGGTCGGACAGGGAGCGAGCGTCCCCGGGTGGCTCACCGTGCCGGTCACGCTGGCGGTCGCGCTCGGCGTGACCCAGTGGCTCGCCCGCGGGATGACCTCGCCCCTGCGCGAGATGACCCTCGCGGCAAGCCGGATGGCGCGCGGCGACCACTCCGCCCGGGTCACCGCGACCTCCGCCGACGAAGTCGGAGCACTCGCCCGCGCCTTCAACACGATGGCCGCCGACCTCGCCTCCGCCGACCAGCAACGACGCCAACTGCTCGCAACCGTCTCGCACGAACTCCGCACCCCGCTGGCCGCCCAGCAAGCGCTGCTGGAGAATCTCGTCGACGGCGTCGTCACCCCCGACGACGCCTCGTTGCAGACAGTGCTCGCGCAGTCGGAGCGGCTCAGCGCGCTCGTCTCCGACCTGCTCGACGTGAGCCGGGTCGACGGCGGCGCGACTCCACTCCGGTTCGCCTCTGTACCGGTCGCCGACCTCGTCGCGGGCGCCATCGAGGAGGCGCAGGTCGGGTCACGCGACGTGCGCTTTGCCTCGCGCATCGAGCCCGGCGACCTCGTCGTCACCGGCGACCCCGACAGGCTCGCCCAGGTGCTCGCCAATCTGCTCGACAACGCCTCCCGGCACAGCCCGGCGGGCGGCCTCGTCGAGGTGACCGCGAGCGCGCTCGACGCCGCCACCTGGGCTCTCGAGGTCACCGACGAAGGCCCCGGCATCGACCCGGCACACGCCGAACACGTCTTCCGGCGCTTCGGAGTCGGCGACGACAGCAGCGGCGGCACCGGCCTCGGCCTGGCCATCGCGAGCTGGGTCTGCGAACTCCACGGCGGCACCATCGCGGCTCTGCCCCCACGCGAGGGAACGAGCGGAGCGCGAGTCCGCGCTGTCCTGCCGATCACGCCCATCAAGACCACCCCGGCCCCTCACAGCCATCCGAACGCGACCGCTTCCCAGGATCCAGAGGAGCCACCGATGCCGACCAACATGCCGGACACCATTCAGGACTCGCCTCCTCCGGGCGCCGGAACCGCACCCGCGCAGGCCACCCCGCCGTCCGTCATCGATACGGCCTTCGGTCGGGGCTGGCCCGACCGCGGGCCGCGCACCGCGGGGTTCGCCGTGCTCGCCTCCCTCGCGATCGGTGTCGTGGCGTCGCTGACCCTGCCGTATCACCGGCTGGGCCTGGGCGTCGTCGTCGTGCTGCTGATGGCAGGAGCGTTGGTACTCAGCCAGTCGGTGCACCGCGATCGCACGTGGACGCTGTTCTCCGCCGCCCTGTGCGTCGGTCTCGCGAGCCTGGTCGTTGTGCGCGCCGCCGAGTGGCTCGCCGTGCTTGCCGTGATGACCGCAGGCCTGCTCGTGACGACCGCTCTCATCGACGCGCGCCGCCTGACCGCGGTGCTGTTCGGTCCGTTCCTGTGGATCCTCAGCGGCCTGCGCGGCCTGCCCCTGCTCAGCCGCACGATCGCCGTCGGCAGCCAGCACCGCCTCGCGTGGCCGGTGCTGCGAACGACCGCCCTCTCGCTCGCGGCTCTCGTGGTCTTCGGTGGTCTGTTCGCCTCCGGTGACGCGGTATTCGGCTCGTGGGTGTCGCATCTGCTGCCCGACGTGAGCATCGCCGACAGCCTCGTCTTCCGGTCGTTCGTGTGGTTCTTCGTCACCGGAGTCGTGCTCGCGGCCTGCTACCTCGCCATCAACCCGCCGGCCGTCGCCGCCACGCCCGGCCGCCCGGGCACTCCGGTGCAGCGTGCCTGGGAGTGGCTCACTCCCGTCGGCGTCGTCATCGCCGTGTTCGCAGTGTTCTTGGCAGCGCAGGCGACCGCCATGTGGGGCGGCCACGACTACGTGCAGCGCACGGCCGGGATCAGCTACGCCGACTACGTGCATCAGGGGTTCGGGCAGCTCACAGTGGCGACCGTGCTCACGCTGCTGACCATCGCCGTGGCCGTCCGCAAGGCCCCGCGCGAGACCGCCTCCGACCGTCGCACCATGCAACTCGTGCTGGGCGTGCTCTGCGTGCTCACGCTCGTGGTCGTGGCCTCGGCCCTCTTCCGCATGGCCGTCTACCAGCAGGCTTACGGCTTCACGGTCATGCGCCTGCTCGTCGACGCGTTCGAACTCTGGCTCGGTCTGCTCGTCGTGCTGGTCATGGTCGCGGGAGCGCGGATGTCGGCCTGGTGGCTCCCCCGGGCAGCCCTCGCCTCCGGAGCTGCGATGCTGCTGGCCCTGGGTCTGGCGAACCCGGAGGCGCTCGTGGCGAAACTCAACATCAACCGCTACAACGCCACGGGCACGCTCGATCTGGGCACGCTGGGTTCGCTGGGCCCGGACGCCGCCCCGGTGATCGCCAAGCAACTCCCGAACGAGCTCTCGCAGTGCGCCCTCTGGTGGCAGCCCGGCCCAGCCGACGACAGCCTCTGGGCATGGAACCTGGGCCGAGCCCGCGCCGCAGACATTCCGGTGCCGGCCCACACCATCGGCGCCCCACCCCAGAACTGCCAGAACGAGATCCGCTGACATGGTCGCGCGGGTGGTGCACCCATCGGCGGTAGCCCTCACACAGCGGCGTGAACAGGAACTCCCGCGAGTCCGGCGGCGTCGGCCTGAGCCTGCAGGGCACCGTTGACACGGGCATGGTCGGCCCGCGTCGGATAGGCCATGTCGTCGTGCGCATACCCCTGGCGCCGCAGCCAGTCGTTCACCTCACCCCATAGCCACACACCACCACCGGCGAGCACGTACGGCGCCGGGAACGGGTCGGCCTGTTGACGCTCACCGCGCGCCCACAGGCCGACCGCCTGCGTGGTCTTACTGCTGCGTTGCGCGATCGCACTGCGCGTCACGAGGTCTTCCACGAGTCGCGTGACGACAACTCCGCGCTTCTGCAACTCCCTCGCCGCATGGAGCCCGGCTTGGGTCGCGTCAGCCGCTTCCCATGTGATGGTCAGCAGCGTCACCCGGCCGTGCCCACCGACGAAGCAGTCGAACGCTTCGAGCAACTCGAATTCGCGCTCGTCGCTCAACTCCTCGATTTCGAAGATCAACTCGAACACCACCGCTCTCACCCGCCTCCCGGCTCTAGCATCGACCGGAGCTGGACTGTTGTCAATATGAAACAGCTCATCGAACGAGCTCGTGAGAGTTCGGGCACAACTCCGCATTGCGCCTGAGGCGCTTGGCGACATTCGCAGGATTGGCCGGGGTGTGTGGAATCGGAAACGCAGCGCCCCCGGCACCGCACGGACAGTACATCCGCCAGCCATGCCCCTGCCGACGCAACCTCCAGCCTTGCGCTTCCAGCTCGACCACCACGGCGTACATCTCCGGTCGCATCGAAGACCGCTCGTCACGTGCTGCCACCCACTGCACGGCCCCTCCTGCATCCGACCTTGATGCGGAAAACCTAGGGGGCGCCACCGACAAGGTCGCGAGCGTGAGCTTGAATCCGATGAGTTCGGGCTGGTCAGGCTCGGGTGTCGATGGTCTCTCGGGACGGGGCAACCTCGACCGTCACAGGCGACGGCCAGGCTCGGCCCAGGAGGCGGGCTACCGCCCAGAAGAGAGCTACCGCTGTGAGGGCGTAGCTCACGGCCAGCCCGGCGTCGATGCCGTTTGTCTGGGCCGAGGCGAGGCCCTGGGAGTTGATCTTGAGACCCAACCCGATCTCGGCCACCAGCAGCGCCACGACCAGCGCGGCTGTGCTCCGCAGGCGTGGCCGAGCCCAGGCAAGCGCCACGGCCGCGCCGATCAGCACGATCGCGCTCACGGCCAGACCGATCCGCAGCCTCTGCAGTTCGGGGTGCCCGTCGATGTCGAGCACGTGCCACATCGGCCAGCTCAGGCACCGCGTGAACGACGCGAACCCCGTGTCAGTGCGGCCGGCGACGTAGCTGCCGAACAGGTGCATCGCCACCAACACACCCGAGGCCGTACCCGCCAGCGCCCGCACACGCCGCGCCCCCACGTCAGTCGACGCGACCGTACGCCCGGAGGCGGCCTGCGAGGCGACCGTGATGAGCACCGCCGCCACCAGCGCGAACCCGAGGTCGAGCAGCCCGAGCGCTAGGGGCAGCGTGAACAGCACGATCATCATCCCGAACACCGCCGAGCCGATCGCCATCGCGAGCCCGACCCACGGGAACACACGAAGCCGCACGTCGGAGTACTTACGCCCCACCCATCCGGCGTACCCGAGCAGCACGAGGCACGTGAAGCTGATGACCCGGTGGATGAACTCGATCGCGGGGTTCTCCAACCACCCCGTCTGCACCGCCGGCCCCACCTGGTCGGCGTAACACACCGGCCACGCCGGGCAGGCCGAGCTCGAGTCGGTCGCACACACCATCGACCCCAGCGCGACGGTCACGACGGTGAACACCATCGCGTAGCGGTAGACACGAGCATCCGAGGCAGACACGGCACTGGAGCCACCGGGGCGCGTGGTCGAATCGGGAGTGGGCAGCGAGGGCATGGGCGCAGCAGCTTTCAGGACCCGCAGGGCGTCGAACGGGAGACCGCCAGGGTCCTTTCGTCGCGGCGCCTCCGGCCACAACCCTATGGCTCGGCCGCGCCCCGACTCGCGAGGCGGGATCGTGCCCCGTGCCACACCATGGCCTTGTGTCCGAGCGATGCGACCGCCCAGCCGTGCACGCCTACCATCGCAGTGTGTCCGCATTGCGAGTCGTCCTGGCGGAGGACAGCGCCTTGTTCCGCGAGGGCGTCACCGCCCTGTTGCACAGCCACCCCGCGATAGCCGAGGTGCGCGAGGCCGCCACGACCGCCGAGGTGCTCGCTCTCGTGCAGACCTC
The DNA here is from genome assembly GCA_030538115.1 of Dermatophilus congolensis. GTDB lineage: Bacteria > Actinomycetota > Actinomycetes > Actinomycetales > Dermatophilaceae > Dermatophilus > Dermatophilus congolensis_B. The sequence goes on from JAUNUP010000002.1 coordinate 75,283, forward strand.
GACTCCCGACGTGGTGCTCACCGACATCCGCATGCCTCCCGACCACGTCGACGAGGGCATCCAGCTCGCCAACACCCTGCGCCACAGCCACCCGGGCCTGGGCGTCGTGGTGCTCTCGCAGTACGCCGACGCCGAGCTGGCCCTCTCCCTCATGGCAGACGGCAGCGGAGGTCGCGGGTACCTGCTCAAGGAGAGGGTCTCCGACCTCGACCAACTCGTCACCTCCCTGGCGGAGGTCGCAGCGGGCGGTTCGGCCATCGACCCCGAGGTCGTCGACCTGCTCATGCACCGCGACTTCCGCAACCGCACCTCTCCGCTGCAGCGGCTCACCGCCCGCGAGACCGAGGTACTGGCCCTCATCGCCACCGGCGCCTCGAACGCTGCCATCGCCAAGTCTCTCGTGGTCACGCCGCGCATGGTCGAGAAGCACATCAACTCGATCTTCGCCAAGCTCGACCTGCCCGTCGGCGACGACACGCACCGCCGTGTCGCCGCCGTGCTCATGCACCTGGCCGATGGTGGTGCAGGCACGGTGTCGGGCGGCGTCGGCCGCTAGGACCATGAAACACATGGTGTCGAAAGGGGAGGTCGCCCGGGTGGTCGTCGCCGACGACCAGCCCACCTTTCGCGAGGCCGCCTGCGAGGTCATCGCCGACACCCCCGGCCTGTCGCTCGTGGCCGTCACCGGCCGCGCATCGACCCTGCCGGAGCTGATCCCCCAGAGCGCGGCAGCCGTGTTGCTTCTCGATGTACGGATGCCCGGCGAAGACACCCTCGCCATCGCACTCGGACTGCGCTGCGCACACCCTGAACTGCGCATCGTGCTCGTCTCCGCCGACAGCGTGCTCGACATCCCTGAACACGTCTTCGACGCGGGCATCGGCTTTCTCCCGAAGGAGTTGCTGACCCCGGAGTCACTCACCGCGGCGATCACCGCCCGCGAGGCAGGCCCGGAGACCGGATGGTGAACGAACTCGACGCACGGCTGCGTCGCCTGCGCCGGCTCGTGCTGGCCAACCACGCCGGCATCTGGGGTTCGGTTCTCGTGCTCGCCGCGTTGCGCCTCGGCTTCACCGACCACCCCACGGTCGTGCGCACGATGGTGGTGCTCACGGTCGGCGGAACGGTGCTGCTCGTCGCCAGCGTGCTCGTGCAGCGCCGCCGCTACGGGCTCGGGGCCGGTCTCATCATCATCGCCAACTGGATCTGCGCCATCGGCGCCACCTATGTCACGGCGTTCATCACACCCGCCGGCCTGTTCGGGCTGCTCCTACCCGTGGTGCTGCTGTTCGAATTCCTCACCCCCGCGATGCTGCGGGTCTTCATCTCGCTCACCGTCGTCGCGACGGGCATCCTCGCGGGCATCGGCGAGTACGGCCGCTCCGATGAGGGCTACGAGCACCTCCCGCCCGTCGTCACCGCACCGATCGTCACGTTCTTCGTCGTCGTGGTCGTCGCCATCGTGGCGCTCGGCCTGTGGAACCAGACACATCGGCTCACCGAACAGGCCACCGAACTCGAGGCCTCGCGCCGGCGCCTCGCCTCCGCCGCAGACGACGCCCGCCGCGGTATCGAACGAGACCTGCACGACGGAGCCCAGCAGCGCCTCTCCACCCTGTCGGTGCACCTCGGCCGGGTGAAGCGGCTCATCCACTCCGACCCGGCCGCAGCCGAGGCCGCCCTCGCCCAGGCCCACACCGACCTCATGGACGCCATCCGCGAACTGCGCGACCTCGCCCACGGCATCTACCCGGCCCTGCTCGAACAACGCGGCCTCGGCCCTGCCCTCACCGCAGCCGCCCGCCGCCTCACCCACGCCTGCAGCGTCCACGCCGACGGCCTCGGGCGATACACCGCCGAGATCGAGAACGCCGTCTACTTCACCTGCCTCGAAGCCCTCCACAACGCCGACCGGCACTCCGGTGCAGAGGAGATCCGCGTCGAGCTCACAGACAACGGCGGCACCTTGACCTTCGTCGTCGCCGACGACGGAGCCGGATTCGACACCACCGCCCCCAGCTCCCCTACCGGAGGCGGCCGCGGCCTGACCGGCATGGCCGACCGCGTACGAGCCGCCGGCGGAACCCTCCGCATCGACTCCGCGCCCGGCAACGGCACACGCGTCACCGGCACGATCACCGCCGACGCGCGCGACTGACGCGGGCACCCCGAGGTCACCCGCCACCGCCCTGATTCACCCGCCCGGCCGAAGGTGGTGCAGACACCACCACCAAGTGTGAGGCGCACGCGGTACCGCACACCCGCGCCAGGCAGCATCCTTGAAGTACAGCGGCAGGGGAAACGCGGGCGGCAACCACGCAGGGGGACTTGGAAGCCGAAAAAGACCACATCGAGCCGATCAGGGGGCGGCTCGATGTGGCCCGCCCCCAGTAGACCCCGGAAACGAAAAACCCACCAAGGCCACAAGCCTCGGTGGGTATCGGTGGAGCTGAGGGGACTTGAACCCCTGACCCCTTGCATGCCATGCAAGTGCGCTACCAGCTGCGCCACAGCCCCGTACCGCCAGCCGTACCGGCGGAACTCGTAGATATTATCCAGAGTCGGCGCTCAACCCCAAATCGGCTTGTTCGGGCGCCGTCAGATTCCACGAGCGAAGACGCCACCCGCGGTGCCCTTCCTCGATCACGCCCCAGCCGCAATTGTGCAGGCCGGCGAGCGCAACCCAGGCGACACCCTGATCGAGGCCGACGAGTTCGGCCGTCAGCGCACGCGCGGTCACGCCATGCGTCACGAGGAGCGCGCACCCGCCCTCTGGCAGGGTCTCGCGCACCTCGTCGAGCAGCGGCCGCACCCGCTCCACGACGTCGATCACCGACTCTCCCTCGGGGCCACCCCGGGGGCTGGTAACGCCGAACGTCGTCCAGTCGGGCACCGGGTCGAGCTGGTCGACCGGCATCCCCTCCCACGTACCGCTCGCCGACTCGCGCAAACGCGGGTCGAGTACCACGTCGAGCTGCAACTGCGCCGCCACCTGGAACGCCGTGTACGAGGCACGCCGAAGGTCGGAGCTGATCACCAGGTCGGGTCGCATGCGCGCCACGAACGGAGCCGCGAGCGCCGCCTGTGCCTCGCCCTCCGGAGACAACGGGATGTCGAGCTGCCCCTGCACGATGTTCGCGAGGTTGTACTCGGTGACGCCGTGGCGCATGACGATGATGCGCCGACCCTGCACGTCACGAACGGGCTCACCGCGGCCCGGGTGCCGAGACGCCGTGGGGGTCGCTTCACCGGTCTCGGTGGGCTCCCACGCCGTCCCCGCAGTCACGGGGTGGCCTGCAGCTGCAGGTCGAGAACCGGGCAGTCCTTCCACAGTCGCTCGAGCTGGTAGAACTCGCGCTCCTCGGTGTGCTGCACGTGCACGATCAGGCCGTCGAAGTCCATGAGCACCCAGCGTCCGCCCGAGACCCCCTCCACGAGAATGGGCTTCACGCCCGCCTCGCGCAGCTTGTCTTCGATGTTCTCGGCCACGGCCTGCACCTGACGCTCGGTCTCGGCGGAGGCGATGAGAAAGGCATCGGCCAGCGGAAATCGCTGCGTCACGTCGAGGGCGATGATGTCCTCGGCGCTCTTCTCCTCGGCCGCGGATGCGGCTACGTGAACGTGTTCGATGACGGAAGGGGCAGGCGCCACCTGGTCTCCTTTACAGGCCCCACGAAACGGAGGGGGCTTCCGGCACGCCGCAACGCACGGCGCACATCTGTGGCAACAGTCGCCCGCGGTTCACGATTCCGTGACCCGGCTGGCGACGGGCAGGCCCGTACCGTTGGTGCCGGCCTCCCGGTACAGAAGGTACTTGCCGATGTACTGCACCACACCGTCGGGCACGAGATACCAGACCGGCTGGCGGGCCTGCACCCGGGCGCGGCAGTCACTGGAGCTGATCGCCATCGCCGGCACCTCGGCGAGGCTGAGCCGGTCGGTGGGCAACCCCTCGGCCGACAACTCGTGCCCGGGACGCGTGACCCCGACGAAGTGCGCCAACTGCCAGAGTTCGTCGGCGTCCTTCCACGACAGGATCTTCTGCAGCGCATCGGCACCGGTGATGAAGAACAACTCGGACTCGGGCCGCTGAGCCCGCAGATCACGCAGCGTGTCGATGGTGTACGTCGGGCCCGGCCGGTCGATGTCGACACGGCTCACCGAGAACCGCGGGTTCGAGGCCGTGGCGATGACGGTCATCAGATAGCGATGCTCCGCCGGTGACACCGAGCGTCCGCTCTTCTGCCACGGCTGGCCGGTAGGGACGAAGACGACTTCGTCGAGATCGAATCGGTGCTGCACCTCGCTGGCCGCCACGAGGTGACCGTGATGGATGGGGTCGAAGGTGCCACCCATCACGCCCAGTCGATGGGTCAGTGTGAGCCCTTGGTGCCGTGCGACTGTCCGTGTCCCTGGGCGCCGTGAGTGCCGTGCGCACCGTGAGCGTTCTTGCCGTCGATCATCGCGGCGGCGGAGTGGCGGAACATCCACGTGAACACCAGCAGCAGCACACCCAGAGCGAGTGCGACGGCGCCGTAGGCCCACGCGGGCATCGGGAGGTGGTTGACGACCTGGGCCCCGCCGGCTGTGGCGAGGGTCACGAGCGAGGTGGCAACTGCAAGAGCGGACATGTGACACAGACTACCTGCGCTCACCGGCAGGTAGCGGCGAACGGGGCCGGGCGTCGCGGCACGCGACACGTTCACAGCGTGTTCCAGGGTTGGCCTCTAGGGTTGGACCATGCATCCGGTGTTGTCAGTAGTCGTGCCCGTCTACAACGAGGAAGAGGTTCTGCCCTTGCTCGTCGAACGGCTGCGTCCCGTTCTCGACGGCACCGGTCAGCGCTACGAGGTCGTCGCGGTCGACGACGGCAGTAAAGACGCCAGCGCCGTCATCATGCAGCGCATCCGCCGCACGTGGCCCGAATTCCGCATCGTGCGCCTGCGCGCCAACGCCGGCCACCAGGCCGCCATCTCCGCAGGGCTGCACCGTGCCCGCGGCGATTACATGGTGACGATCGACGCCGACCTGCAAGACCCGCCCGAGGTCATCGCCGAGATGCTCAGTAAGGCGCAAGGCGAGCACCTCGACGTGGTCTACGGAGTCCGCAACGACCGCAGCACCGACACGGCCTTCAAGCGCAACACCGCACAGGCCTTCTACGCGACGATGCGGCGCCTCTCCGGCACCGACGCTCCCGCGAACGCCGGCGACTTCAGGCTGATGTCGCGCGCCACGGTCGACGCGATCAACGCCCTGCCCGAGCACCACCGCGTGCTGCGCCTCGTCGTGCCCGCCCTCGGCTTTCCGTCGGGCGAGGTCTACTACAAGCGCGAAGAGCGGGCCGCGGGCGAATCCAAGTACCCGCTGCGCAAGATGATCGCCCTGTCGATCGACAGCCTCACCGCAGGATCAATGGCCCCCCTCCGGCTCGCCACCTGGGCGGGCCTCCTCGGCGTCATCGGCGCCGTCGTGATCTTGTTCTACGCCCTGTTCTCCTCGATGTCGGGCCGCGCCGTCGCCGGTTGGACCTCCACGGTCATGGCCGTAGCCGCCGTCGGAGCCGTGCAGCTCGTCTGCCTGGGCATCCTCGGCGAATACGTCGGCCGCATGTACTCGATGATGCAAGGCCGGCCCACCTACTTCGTCGCCCACGACACTGCCGGAGGCGAGGCCGACCGAGACTTCACCACCGAGATCGACAACGACGACCCCACCGTGCATCACCGCGGTGAGGCGTACGTTTACGAGCAGGCCGAGCGTCATGAGCCCCCTGTCACGGCAGCGCCGGCTGTGCCCGCCACGCCCGCTGGCGGCATCGGCAAGGTCCCGGTCGCTCCCCCGGCCGAGCCCGCCCGCACCGTGCAGGAGCACCCGCGGCAGGAGCCGCAGGCCAGTGCAGCTGAACGGGAGAGCGAGGACGCCCCCGAGCGCCCGACTGTGTCCGCAGCGCCCGAGACGTCCGTGTCGCCCTCGAATGCCGACGAGCCCGACTCACCCGCGACGCCCCCTGCAGCCTCGGCACCCGAGCCGAAGGCCGAGCCAGGATTCGAGCCGGAGTTCGACGACGCGAACGCAGAAGAGGCGGCCTACGAGAAGCCTCTCGTGACCGCCTCCGCCCGGGCCGATGTCGCGCCGGTGCTCGGCAGGAGCGCCCCGTCGCCGCGTACGACCGTGATCGACGCCGAAGCGCGTCAGGCCGTGCGGCGCAACTCCGCGAAGAGGCTGACGCCCGGCATCGACGAGACCGGCAGGTAACGCTCCGCCGTGACGATGGCCGAGAGGCCGGCGTTCACAATCGGGTTGATGTCGTCGAGGTCGCTGCCGCTGCTGCTCTTGCGGCGCAGCGCCACGACGGGTCGCAACAGCACCATCCACGACTTCATCCACTCGAGGCGCAAGCTCTCGTGGTCGAGCGACGACCACAGCTTCGGGTCGGCCGGAACCGCCACGAGAAAGGTGCCGCCCGGCTTGAGCACGCGGGCCACCTCACGCACGCACGCGTCGTCGTCTTCGAGATGCTCGAGCACATCGAACGCCGTCACGAGGTCGAGGCTGCCGTCGGCGAGCGGTAGGTGAGTCGCGTCGGCCCGCATCACGGCCAGGCCGCGCTCCTTGGCCACCTCTGCGCCCTCAGGGCCGTACTCGAGCGGCGAGGCCTGCCAGCCGAGGTCGCGCAGCACCCGGGTGTTACCGCCGCCTGCGGCACCGATGTCGAGGGCCTTACCGGGGGTGCGGCCGCGCAGCATCTTGCCGAGCAGGTGCCGGCGCTCCTTGTACCACCAGTGGGCGTCCTCGAGCTGGGCGAGCTTGCGTACCTCAGAACCTTCCATAGCGCACGATCCTTTCACGCCGTCCCGGCGCGGGCGGAATCACCGGGCCGTGTTTGCGAACACCGAACGGACAGGGCTTCGCGACGTCAGCCGCGCACCTGCCCGTCGCCTTCGACGATCCACTTCGTCGTGGTCATCTCGGGCAGGGCCATCGGGCCGCGGGCGTGCAGCTTCTGGGTGGAGATGCCGATCTCGGCACCGAAACCAAACTCGCCTCCGTCGGTGAACCGGGTGGAGGCGTTCACCATCACGGTGGCCGCGTCGACCTCCATGGTCCAGCGCCGGGCCGCAGCGCGGTCGGCCGTGACGATCGTCTCGGTGTGGCCGGTGCCGTAGCGCGTGACGTGGTCGATGGCCTCGCCGATGTCGTCGACGACGTGCACGGCCAGTTCGAGAGCGTTGAACTCGGTCGCGTCGTGCTCGTCGGTCACCGCGTCGACCTCGACTCCAGCGGGCGCCAGGGACCGGGTGCGCTCGTCACCGTGCACCACGACTCCTGCACCGGCGAGGGCCGTCAGGATGCGTGGCATGAACTCGGCCGCCACGGCCTCGTGCACGAGAAGCGACTCGGCCGCGTTACACACGCTGGGCCGCTGCACCTTGGCGTTCATCGTGATCGCCTCGGCCATGTCGAGGTCGGCCGCCGCATCGACGTAGACGTGCACGTTGCCGCTGCCGGTCTCGATGACGGGCACGATCGACTCCCGCACGACGGTGGCGATGAGGTCGGCGCCGCCGCGCGGTATGATCACGTCGACGAGCCCGTGGGCGCGCATGAGGGCTCGGGCTCCGTCACGGCCTCCCTCGTCGACCAGGCTGATCGCGGCGGCGGGCAGCCCCTGCGCCTCCAGGGCGTCGCGCAGCACAGCGACGAGCGCACGGTTGCTGTCGGCCGCGGCCGAACCGCCGCGCAAGAGAACCGCGTTTCCGCTCTTGAGGCACAGCCCCGCCGCGTCGACCGTGACGTTGGGCCGGGCCTCGTAGATGATGCCGATCACGCCCATCGGCACCCGCACCTGGCGCAGGTCGAGGCCGTTCGGCAGGGTGAACCCGCGCACGACCTCACCCACGGGGTCGGGTAGCGCCGCGACCAGGCGCAAGGCGTCGGCGATGCCGGCCACACGCGCCTCGTCCAGGCGCAGCCGGTCGAGCATGTGCTCGGGCATACCGTTCGCGCGGCCCCGCTCCAGGTCCTTCGCGTTGCCGGCGAGGATCTCGCCCTGCCGCGCCACGAGGGCGTCTGCCAGGGCGAGAAGCGCTTCGTCCTTGTCGGCCCGCGAGAGCAGCGCCAGCTTGCGGGCTGCGCCTCGCGCGTCGACTGCGAGGCGCTCGACCACGGCGGTGGCCTCGGGCGAGACGGATGCGGGAGCAGCAGAAGCAGATGTGCCGGTCATGGCCCCCAGACTAGGCGCAGGCGATCAGTCCTCGTCGAGCCGCTGCGCCATCCGGATCATGAACGGCGAGAACCCCGCCTTGCGCGCCAACGCGAGGGCCGCGTCGTTGTCGGCGAGGGTCGACATCGACCAGTGGTCGATCTCGCGCCGTTGCAGTTCTTTGCGGCACGCCATCATCAGCGCATACCCGATGCCCTCGCCGCGCGCCTCGGGCAGCACGACGAGCGACTCCAGCTCGCCGTGGGTCTCCCCGGTGTCGAACGTCGACCCCGAAGTGACGAACCGCAGCGCCGCGTAGCCGACGACCTTCTCCTCCGGCTCAGCGGGATCCGCCGGCTCACCGGCGTCCGTCGAAGCCGCGGGCGCCTGCTGGGTCGCGATGAAGATGACCCCCGAGGCCTCGTTGATCCACGACAGGTATTCCTGCAGGCGACGCTGCCAGGCCTCGCTCGGTTCGAGCACTCGCCACACGCGCCCGGAGATGGAGGCGTAGTCGTTGACCATCTGCTTCCACAACGGCTTCACGCGCGAGATGTCGCGCACGTGGGCGCGGTCGATCTGGAACGTCATGACACGACCGTAGTCACATCACACGCCGCAGGCACTCGCACCCACGTTCACAACAGGACGAGGTGATCGCGGTGCACGATCTCCCTGCTGTACCGTTCGCCCAGCACTTCGCCGAGCCAATGCGTGGATCGTCCTAGGAGACGGGGCAATTCGTCGCTCGGATAGCCGACCAGCCCCCGCGCCACCACAGCTCGGCGGCGATCGACGATTTCCACGGGCGCACCCTCGTCGAACGCACCCTCAACCCGCACGATGCCCGCCGGGAGCAGCGAGGCGCCACGGTCGCGCAAGGCTCGCACGGCTCCGTCGTCGATCATCAGCACGCCCTGCGGGGCACTGGCGTGGGCCAGCCACAGCATCCGGCCGGCCGAGCGGCGCCCCGTCGGCAAGAACATGGTGCCGACAGGCTCGCCCGCGAGGATCGCCCCCGCCGAGTCCGCCGAGCCCAGCACCGTCGGGATACCGGCCCCGGTGGCGATGCGCGCCGCCTCGATCTTCGTTGCCATGCCGCCCGTACCCACCGACGATCCGGCGCCGCCGACGCGCACCGCCGAAAGTTCGGCCTGGTTGCGCACCACGTCGATGGGTCGCGACCCCGGACGGTCGGGCGGGCCGTCGTAGAGCGCGTCGACGTCGGTGAGCAGCACGAGCGCGTCGGCGCGCACCACGTGCGCGAGAAGGGAGGCGAGTCTGTCGTTGTCACCGAACCGGATCTCGTCGGTGACCACCGCGTCGTTCTCGTTGACGATCGGCATCACACGGAGCCGCAACAGCCGCAGCACAGATCGGCGCGCGTTGCCGTAGTGCTGCTGCCGGATGAGGTCGTCGGAGGTGAGCAGCGTCTGCCCCACCGTGATGCCGTGCACGCCGAACGCCTGCGTGTACGCAGCCATGAGGGCGCTCTGCCCGACGCTCGCGGCCGCCTGCTGCGTCGCCAGGTCTTTCGGCCTCGACGCGAGCCCCAACGGCGTGATCCCGGCCGCGATGGCACCGGAGGAGACCAGCACGACCTGCGTACCGGTGGCGTGCCTACGGGCGAGGGTGTCAGAAAGCGCGCGCAGCGCCTCGTGGTCGAGCAGACCGTCTGGCGTCGTCAACGAACTGGAGCCGACTTTGACCACGATCCGGGCGGCATCTCGTACCGCCTCGCGCTGACTTTCCACACGAAGACTGTAACGACTCTCAGACTCCAGCGACTCAGACGTCGTGGGGGCCCGGCGCCCCCCCCCCCCCCCCGCCCCTGGCTCCCCCGAGAGCCAGGGCCGACGACGTGACGAGTGAGCGCTACATCGCGATGTCGATGCCGCCCGCCTCTTTCGAGACGAGGTACCGCACCGCACGTTGCAGGGCGTCGCCCGAGAACGGGTTGAGCAGCCCGAGCGGCGCGAGGGCGCGACCGCGGCGTTCGAGATAGGCGACCGTCACCTCCGAAGAGGGCGGCAGCGGGCCGGAGCGGCGGTCGAGCAGGATCTGGGTCGCGAAGCCGCTCACCTCTTTGAGGTCGAATTCCGAGGCACCCCAGAGGTTCTCACCCGTGACGGCGCGGATCAGCTCGCGATCGGCCTCGGTGAGCAGCTCATGAGACGCACCTCCGCGGCGCGGCGCACGACGGTCGTAGAGACGCTCCAGCGGCGTCTTCGTTGTGGTGGTCGAGCTGGTTCCCGGTTCTGCCTTGGCCACTACCGGCACGACCGGTTGCGGCGGCAGTCGCACGTCGACGACGTACATGGCGGCCTCCCTCCCTGGACATGGCCTTGCCTGGCGCGGTCGTTCGATTCACCGCAGAGGGGGAAAGCTAGAGCCTGCGACCCGTCCAGAATACTTGCGCAAGGCAGCGCTGACGAGCGTCGTTGCGTACGTCAGGCGAGGCCGGCCTGCGACGCCCCATTCACGCGCTCGGATCGGTCCAGATGCCCGCCTTGCGGTCGTCCGCGAGCTCTTCGCGCGCTGCGGCTTTGGCCGCCTTGCGGGCGTCGTAGTCTTCACGCTTCTGTGCACGACTCGGGCGATGCCGGTCTTCGAACCGCACGTCGGTGCCGCGCGGCCCGCTCATGGCGCCGAGCAGTTCGGCACCCGCGGAGAGAGTGGGCTCCCAGTCGAAGACGACCGGATCCTTCTCGGGGCCGATGAGCACCGTGTCACCGGCGACCGCACCCGCCTTGACGAGTTGGTCTTCGACTCCGGCCCGGGCCAGTCGGTCGGCGAGGTAGCCGACGGCCTCGTCGTTGGTGAAGTCGGTCTGGCGCACCCAGCGGGTCGGCTTGTCGCCGATGACGCGGAAGATCGGGCCGTCGGCGGTGTTCTCGCGGCGCACCTCGAAGCCCGTGTCGTCGATGGCGACCGGACGCAGGGTGACTCGACGACGAGGGGCCTCCGCCTCTTCGATGTCGAGCTGCTCACGAGCCTGCTCGACATGGCGCGCGAGCCCGAACGAGAGCTCCTTGAGGCCGGTGCGCGCCACCGCGGAGACGATGTACACCTCCAGGCCGCGCGCCTCGAGGTCGGGCTTGACGAACTCCGCCAGCTCCCGCGCCTCGGGCACGTCGGCCTTGTTGAGCACGACGATGCGGGTGCGGTCGGCCAGCGGACGGCCGCCCAGCGACGCCTCCGGCACGTACATGGCCAACTCGTGCTCGATGGTGTCAAGATCGCTCAACGGGTCGCGGTCGGGCTCGAGGGTCGCGCAGTCGATCACGTGCACGAGCACGGAGCAGCGCTCGACGTGCCGCAGAAACTCCAGGCCCAGCCCGCGCCCCTCGTGCGCACCCGGGATGAGGCCGGGCACGTCGGCGACGGTGTAGCGGTTCGAACCGGCCGTGACCACACCGAGGTTCGGCACGAGGGTCGTGAACGGGTAGTCGGCGATCTTCGGCTTCGCGGCCGAGAGCACCGACACGAGGCTGCTCTTGCCGGCCGACGGAAATCCGATGAGCGCCACGTCGGCGAGGGTCTTGAGTTCGAGCACGACCTCGAACTCCTCCCCCGGCTCGCCCAGAAGCGCGAATCCGGGTGCCTTGCGTCGCTTGGAGGCGAGCGCCCTGTTGCCCAGCCCACCACGACCGCCCTCGGCCACGACGAACTCCGCGCCCTCTCCCACGAGGTCGGCCAGCACGTCACCGTCGCGGGTCGCGATGACCGTGCCGTCGGGCACCGGCAGCACGAGAGTCGCGCCGTCGGCCCCGCTGCGCTCCTTGCCCTCCCCCGGCTTGCCGTTGCCGGCCTTGCGGTGCGGGCTGTGGTGGTAGTCGAGCAGCGTCGTCACCTGGTGGTCGACCCGCACGATCACGTCACCGCCGCGGCCGCCGTTGCCGCCGTCGGGCCCGCCGAGAGGCTTGAACTTCTCGCGATGCACGGAGACACAACCGTGCCCACCGTTACCGGCGGTGACGGTGAGAAGGCAGCGGTCGACGAATGCAGGCATGCGGGCGATTCTTTCACGAGGGGCGATGAGGGGCAGATCAGGTGCAACGGCCCCGGGCCGCGTGGAATTCCGGTGACGCCGCGATGAACGTCGCGTCGCCGCCGACCTGCCGCTCGTGGATCGCGCTGCCGAGGGCCTAGCTTGGTGCCGATCAGAGGTGTCGAACGGCCCGTCGATCGTGCGCTCCGACGTCCAGAGGAGAACGATGCCCCACCCCGTCCGCCTGACACGCGTCGTTGCGCTGGTCGCAATTCCCGCGCTGTTCGTGGTGCCCGCCGCGGCATCCGCGCAGCCCGTGGCGGCTGCCGCGCCCGCCCTTGCCTATGCTCCAGCCCCAGCCGCTGCAGCCGTCGTCACGGCGGCTCCGCGCCCGGCGCCCGACCGTATCTCGCTGCTTCCCGGCCCCGACCCCGCCACCCAGGTGCGCATCACGTGGCGTACTTCGGAGGCGACCCGCGGCGGAGCCGTGCAGATACTGGCTCCCGGCGAGACCAGGGCACGCACGGTCGCCTCGGCCTCCACGGTGCAGCGCACGACCGCGGGATACCGACAGCGGTTCCACACCGCCACCGTCGAGGGGTTGCGCCCCGGCACCGCCTACCGCTATCGCGTCGGCTCCGGCTCGAGCTGGAGCACGTGGGCGAGCACCCGCACCTCGGCCGGCACACTCGTACCCCACTCGTTTCTCGCCATGGGTGACGTGCAGACCGGCATCGGCACGACGTGGCGAACCGTCGTGAACAGGGCGTTGGCCGACAAGCCCGACGCGCGTGCCCTCGTGCAGGCAGGCGACCTCGTCAACACGCACGGCAACGAGACGCAGTGGAGCCAGGTCTTCGCCACTGTCGGCACGCTCTCGCGACGGATGGCGTTCATGCCCGTCGTCGGCAACCACGAGTACGCCAAAGCCACCACCCTGGCTCCGCAGTGGAAGGCCCAGTTCCCTTACGCGGCAGCCGACCTCGGCCGCGGCACCCCGCCCGCGCTGGCCGGCACCGTGTGGAGCACCGACATCGACGGAGTGCGCTACGTCGGCCTCAACGGCTACTACCGCATCCCGAGAACCGCTGCCGGGCGCGCGGACTGGCTCGCCCGCCAAGGTGCCTGGCTGCGTCGCACCGTCACCACTAACCCGGCCCGCTGGACCGTGGTGCTGCTCCACTACCCCGTCTGGTCGTCCTCCCCCGACCGCGGCAACCCCGAGCTGCGCAACGCCTGGATGCCGATACTCGAATCCGCGGGCGTCGACCTCGTCATCGAAGGCCACGACCACGCCTACGTACGCGGTCAGCGCACCCGCACCGGCAAGGCAGGCGCCCCGGCCGGAGGTGGCCCCGTGTACGTGACCAGCAGCTCCTCGAACCGTCAGTACCCGCTCGCCACCCGCGACTGGACAGCCAACGGTGCCGTCGCGCAGCGGGCCTTCGCCGGTATCCCGGTCTACCTCGCCGTCGACGTCACCCACGACCGGCTCGTCTACCGCGCCAAAGACGCGAACGGCCGCATCCACGACCGGTTCACGATGACCAAGACCGGCAACACGCGCACGATCACGGCGCGGTAAGACCCAGCGCGCAGACATGCGAAAGCCCCCGCACGAGGCGGGGGCTTTCGCGATGCTGTGTGTCGCCGGAGCAACTGAGAACGCTGCGGGCGTCAGGACGCCGCGACCGTCTCCTGCTCGACGATGTTGACCGTCTTGCGGCCACGCTTCACGCCGAACTGCACCGCACCGGCGGCCAGGGCGAACAGCGTGTCGTCCTTGCCACGTCCGACGTTGACGCCGGGGTGGAAGTGGGTACCGCGCTGGCGGACGATGATCTCGCCCGCGTTGACGAGCTGACCGCCGAAGCGCTTCACGCCAAGCCGTTGCGCATTTGAATCGCGACCGTTCTTAGAACTGGACGCACCCTTCTTGTGTGCCATGTCGAACCTCTCGAGCTCAGGAGTTGATCGCGGTGATCTTGATCTGGGTGAGCGGCTGACGGTGGCCCTGGCGGCGACGGTAGCCGGTCTTGTTCTTGTACTTCAGGATCGTGATCTTGGGACCCTTGGCCGCCTTCACGACCTCAGCCTTGACGGTGACCTTGGCGAGCGCGTCGGCGCTCGAGGTCACGGTGTCGCCGTCGACGAGGAGAAGCGGAGTGAGATCGACGTTATCGCCGGGTTCGGCGTCGACCTTGTCGACCAGCAGCACGTCACCGACTGCCACCTTCTCCTGGCGGCCGCCTGCGCGGACAATCGCGTACACGTGGAACTCACTCTCTTTCGACTGATTTCTGCGCATCTCTTCGTACCGGCCCGTCAACACGGGTCTCGGTGGACGCACGACAAAACAGATTAACGTGTTGCCTGCCCTGGCTCCAAACCGCGCGGTAGTCGGCGGATTGCAGCCAAGCTCAGCTGGGGTCGGATCGGTCAGGACTCTTCGGGACCGGCCGGCGGACCGGCCGGGGATCCCGCCCGCCTGCGCGGCTTGCGGCGGGAGGTCGTGCTGGAGGTCGGCGCGGAAGTCGAGGCACCCGTCGAGGCCTCCGTGGCTGCGTCGCTCGTGGCGTCGGCGGATGCCGCCTCCACGACCGTCGCGTCACCGGCGACCTGCGTCAGCGGCGCCGACGTGCTCGCCTCGGTGTCGGTGGAGGCCGTCATGAGACCCACCGACGACAGCTCGACACCGGAGGGGGCACTCGCCGCGCGGCGACCACCCCTCCTCGTGCGTCGGGCCGGCGCTGGGGCCTCGGCCACTCCGTGTTTCGCCTCGGCGACGAGGTCGACTGCCGCATCGATGGCCTCCGCCACGACCTCGGGCTCGACGCTGCCTGGAGCGGCCGCATCGTCTCCGTGCGAGGCTTCGGCACTCTTGGCCACCGCCGCGATCGCGGCCATCGCCGCCGCGCTGGGAGCCTTGCGCTCCGGCTCGCTGCGGTCGAGCTTCTCGGCCTCTTCGCGTACCTGAGGTTCGGTGCGCCCGGTATCGCGCTGACGGGTGTTGTCGCGACCGCGTCGACTACGGCTGCTGCGGCCTTCGTTCTCCGCAGGAGCCGGGGCGATGCGAGGCGTGTCGTGCACGATGATTCCGCGCCCGCTGCAGTGGTCGCACGGTTCGGAGAAGACCTCGATGAGGCCCGAACCGACGCGCTTGCGGGTCATCTGCACCAGGCCCAGCGAGGTGACTTCGGCGACCTGGTGCTTCGTGCGATCACGCCCCAGGCACTCGACGAGACGACGCACGACGAGGTCGCGGTTCGATTCGAGCACCATGTCGATGAAGTCGACGACGATGATGCCGCCGATGTCGCGCAGCCGGAGCTGGTTGACGATCTCTTCGGCCGCCTCGAGGTTGTTCTTGGTGACGGTCTCTTCGAGGTTGCCGCCCGAACCGGTGAACTTGCCGGTGTTGACGTCGATGACCGTCATCGCCTCGGTGCGGTCGATGACGAGGGAGCCACCCGAGGGCAGCCACACCTTGCGGTCCATCGCCTTGGCGAGTTGCTCGTCGATGCGGTGGTGCGCGAACAGGTCCTTGGGGCCGGTCCACTTGCTGACCCGCTCCATGAGGTCGGGAGCCACCGACTCGACGTAGTCGCTCACTGTCTCCCACACCGTGTCGCCTGCGACGACGAGCTTGGAGAAGTCTTCGTTGAACACGTCGCGGACGACGCGGACCGTCAGGCCGGGCTCGCCGTGCAGCAGCACGGGGGCGCTGCCGGAGGTCGACTTCTTCTGGATGCGTTCCCACTGGCGGGCGAGGCGCTCGACGTCGGCCGTCAACTCCTCCTCGCTCGCGCCCTCGGCGGCGGTGCGCACGATGACGCCCGCGTTCTCGGGGACGATCTTCTTCAGCAGCCCCTTGAGGCGAGCCCGCTCGTTGTCGGGCAGCTTGCGCGAGATGCCGGTCATCGAACCGTCCGGCACGTAGACCAAGAACCGGCCCGGCAGCGAGACCTGCGAGGTGAGGCGCGCGCCCTTGTGACCGATCGGGTCCTTCGTCACCTGCACGAGCACGCTCTGGCCGCTGGTCAGTGCGTTCTCGATGCGACGCTGGCTGTTGGCCTCGAGCCCGGCAGCGTCCCAGTTGACCTCACCGGCGTAAAGCACCGCGTTGCGGCCCTTGCCGATGTCGACGAACGCGGCCTCCATGCTCGGCAGCACGTTCTGCACGCGGCCGAGATAGACATTGCCCACGCTCGTCGCGCCGCTCGAACCACCCGAGCCACCGTCGGCGCCCGAGATGTAGTGCTCGACGAGCACGCCGTCTTCGAGCACACCGATCTCGGTGCGACCCTCGACCTCGCGGATCGCCATGACCCGCTCGACACTCTCGCGGCGGGCGAGGAACTGGGCCTCGGTGATGATCGTGCGGCGACGCCCGGCCTCGCGGCCATCGCGACGGCGCTGGCGCTTCGCCTCCAGGCGCGTCGAACCACGGATGCCGGTGGCGGTGTCGCTCTCGCGGCTGCGCGGCTCACGCACCCGGGTCACGGTGCCGGGCGGGTCGTCCGTTCCGTCGGTCGACGTGCCGGAGCGGCGGCGACGGCGCGTGCGGCGGCGGCTGCTCGTGGAGTCGTCGCTGCCGTCACCGGAGTCGTCACCGCTGTCGCTGTCGCCGCTGTCGTACGAGTCGTCACCCGAGTCGCTCTCGTCCGCGGAGTCGCCGGAGTCCGACGAGCCCGAACTATCCGAGGAGTCAGGGCCACCCGTGCGGCGGCGGCCGCGGCCTCCGCGGCGACGGCTGCGACGGCTGCCCGTGTCGTCGGAGTCACCGTCGCCGGAGCTGTCTGCGTCGTCGCCGTCGTCGGCACCGTCGGCACTGCCCTGGCTCGTAGAGTCGTTGAAGTCCCCCGCGTCAGAGGTCGCGTCGCCCGAGCTCTGCGCACTGCTCGACCCGCGCGACCGACGCGAACGGCGACGACGGCCGGTCGGCTCGCCGGAGTCGGCCGCGTCACCGGAGTCGGCGCCCGTCGAGTCGTCGGACCCGTCGGAGTCGGCGTCGAACGAGTCATCGTCTGACTCGTCTGAGTCATGGAAGGCGTCTGCACGGCGCGTGCTGCGACGCACCGCGACGGACGGGTCGGGAGCCTGGAAGATCAGACCGAACGTCGGCAGCGCCGGTGCAGCGGGAGCCTCCGCAGCGTCCTCGGTGTCCTCAGTGTCTTCGGTGTCTTCGGCCGAGGTGCTGTCGACCGCGTCCTGCGTCTCATCAGACTCGTCGGCGCCTTGAGCGGCCTCGACGTCAGTAGCGTCTTCGGTGCTCTCGGTGTCCGCGATGCTCTCGGCCGCCTCGGCAGCCGGCTCCTCGGCAGCCACGACGGGCGTCTCCTCTACCGGAGCCTCCACGGGCTTGCGGGTGCGGGTGCGACGTGCACGGGCGGGCTTGGTCTCTTCGACGGCCTGCTCGACCTCGGGCTGCGGCTCGACAGCGCGGCGGGTGCGGCGAGTTCGGGGAGCGGGTGCGTCGAAGTCGTCCTCGGAAGCCATGTGGCTTTCCTTCCTCATGGCCGCGACGGTGGCCACACCCGAGAATCCACCATCGCCGGCACCAGAATCAGCGATCGTCGACCGGTGGGGTCACCTGCCGACGGAAGTCGGTATTACAGCGGCGCCGGCTCGCGAGTCACGCGTCACCTGCACTGCTGCCGTCGGCGTTCGCGGCGGCGAAGGGGTCGGCCACCTTTGCGCTTGCGGGATCCAGCGGACCCTGAGCCAGGCGCGTCACCCTCGGCGGACGCGGGAGGCTCAGATCGACTGCTGAACGCATCGCGGTAAGAACGTCTTCGGGGCGTACGACGGGTGTGGTGTGCCGCACGACCATCGTCAGTATCGCACACGGGCCCGCCTCCGCCGCAGGCACGAGGCTCAGCACCGCAGAACGGGTGTCGTACGTGCGCGGACCCTTCTTCAGCACGCGCGTCACCTCAGCCTCCGGCAGGGCGAGGTAGGCGGAGACGGCCCGGTCGAGCTCTGCCGCCTCCTGCGTGTCGAGCTGCCCGAAGTCGAGGCGCCACACCGAGGCCTGCAGCAGATCTGCGAGCGACCCGGGGGTGGCCTCCACAACTTCTTCGATGCCGTATCCCTCGGGCAGGGCGGCGTCGAGAGCCACCCGCACCGCGTCCGGGTCGAGTCGCTCGGCGACCGAGATCTCCACGTACTCGGCCTCGCTCGCCGTACCCGTCGGGGCCGCATTCGTGTACGAGATCTTCGGGTGCGGGTGAAAGCCGGCCGAGTACGCCATCGGCACCTGTGCCAGGCGCAACGCCCGCTCCAGAGCCCGCTGGAAGTCGCGGGTCGACGTGAACCGGAGCCGGTCGCGCTTGGCGTACCGGATGCGGAGCTTCTGCACCGTGGGCGGCGGAGGCGGACCGTCCGGCATCCGGGTGCTCCCCCGGCCAGCGGGCTTCACGGACCCGGGCGCAGTGGCGGGAACGGGCGCGGGCACAGAGGCCCCAGGCGGCTGGGTCGACATGCCGCCACACGTTACCGGTCGCCTACCTGGCACCAGCCGCAAGCGATCAGCACGTGAGCCGTTTAGACGGATGCGGCCCGTCGAGTGACAGGATGAGGTACGTGCGCGTTTACAACTTCTCCGCAGGTCCCGCCATGCTCCCCCTCGAGGTTCTCGAACAGGCCTCGTCCGAGATGACCGATTGGCTGGGCTCCGGCATGTCGGTTCTTGAGGTGTCGCACCGAGGCAAGGACTTCGTCAACTGCTCCGCCGAGGCCGAGGCCACGCTCCGCAAGCTCGTCGGGATCTCCGACGACTACTCCGTTCTCTTTCTTCAGGGCGGCGCCACGGGTGAGTTCGCGGCCATCCCGCTGAACCTCACGGCTCCCGGCGACACCGTCTCGTACGTCAACACCGGTTCGTGGAGCAAGAAGGCCGTTTCCGAGGCCAAGCTCTTCGACCTCGACGTGCAGGTCGTCGCCGACGCCGGTGACGGAAAGTACACCTCGGTGCCCGCCGAGGGGTCGTTCCAGGCCGCGCCCGGCTCCGCGTACCTGCACTACACCGCGAACGAGACCATCGGTGGTGTCGAGTTCGGGTACGTGCCTATCTCCGACGCGCCGGTGATCGCCGACTTCTCCTCGACGTACCTGTCGCGTCCGATCGACGTCTCGAAGTTCGGTGTCGTCTACGGCGGCGCCCAGAAGAACCTGGGCCCGTCGGGTCTCGCGGTCACGATCGTGCGCCGCGATCTGCTCGGCAAGGCACGCACCGGCACGCCCTCGGCGCTGCACTGGGCGAAACAGGACGAGGCCGACTCCATGCTCAACACCCCGCCGACCTTCTCGATCTACCTCTTCGGGCTCGTGCTCAAGTGGATCGAGGGCAAGGGCGGGCTGGAGGCGATGGAGAAGCTCAACCGCGAAAAGGCCGAGGCGCTCTACGCGGCGATCGACGGCTCGAGCTTCTACGCCAACCCCGTCGCGGTCGACTCCCGCTCGCTCATGAACATTCCGTTCACGCTGGCGAACCCCGACCTCGACAAGGACTTCCTCGCCGGCGCCGAGGCCGCGGGCATGACCAACCTCAAGGGCCACCGCTCCGTCGGCGGCATGCGAGCCAGCATCTACAACGCCATGCCTCTCGAAGGCGTGCAGGCACTCATCGACTACATGAAGGAGTTCGAGCGCACCCACGCGTGATCCCCTCACGCCCGTCGCTCCCCACGCCATGACGAACGAACGCTTTCGCATCAAGACGCTCAACGCGATCAGCCCCAAGGGCCTGTCGCGTCTGCCCTCCGACAAATACGAGGTCGGCAGCGAGGTCGAGAACCCGCACGCGATCCTCGTGCGCTCGGCCGACATGCACTCCATGGACATCCCCGACTCGGTTCTGGCGATCGCCCGCGCCGGTGCCGGCACCAACAACATCCCGATCGAGGCGATGAGTGAGCGCGGCGTCGCCGTGTTCAACACCCCCGGCGCCAACGCCAACGCGGTCAAGGAGCTCGTGTTCGCGGGCGCGCTCATGTTCGCCCGCAACCTCTTTCCCGCCGCCCTCTACGTGCGTGACCTCGAGGCCGAGGGCCCCGAGATGGACAAGCTCGTCGAGGCCGGCAAGAAGAAGTACGTCGGCTTCGAGCTGCCCGGCCGCACCTTCGGCGTCATCGGCCTCGGCGCCATCGGCGTCGAGGTCGCCAACGCGGCCCTCGGTCTGGGCATGAACGTCATCGGTTACGACCCGGCCCTGTCGGTGCGTCACGCCTGGCAGCTCGACTCCCGCGTGCAGCAGGCGGAGTCGATGGACGAGGTCTTCCAGGCCAGCGACATGGTCACGCTGCACGTGCCGCTCGTCAACGGCCCCAACGGCACCAAGGGCATGGTCAACACCCAGCGCATCGCGATGATGCCGGAGGGGGCGCTGCTGCTGAACTTCTCGCGCGGCGGCATCGTCGACGAGGGCGCGGTGCTCGAATCGCTCGACAACGGCCACCTCGCCGGGTACGTCTGCGACTTCCCAAGCCCCGCCATCAACCGCCACCCCAAGGTCGTGGCCTTGCCGCACCTGGGCGCCTCGACGGGCGAGGCCGAGGAGAACTGCGCGGCCATGGCGGCCGACGAGATCCGCGCGTTCTTGGAGCACGGCGACATCACGAACTCCGTGAACTTCCCGGGCGCCAAGCTCATCCGCAACCTCGACAAGACCCGCATCTACGTCGCCAACCGCAACGTGCCGGGCGTGGTCAGCGACCTGTCGACCGTGGTCGGCGACGCGGGCCTCAACATCGTCGACCTGCTCAACCGTTCGCGCGGCGACATCGCGGTGACGGTGATGGACATCGAGGGCGGCGTCAGCGAAGAGATCCTCCAGACGATCCGCCAGCAGCCGAACGTCCTCAACGCGCGCCTCATCTGAGGTAGACCGCTCGCGCAGGCCGCGCTTCCCTCCGCATCTTGGGAGGAAGCGCGGCCTTTGCGTTGCAGCAGCACCAGAACGGCGGGTTAACCACTCATGAACATCCGGTGCTCCGCTTGGACACCCCTCCCCTGTGGGGCCTTCTCGGACGCAATCTGGAATCGAGCGCGACGCGCGTCGCGCCGCGCATGACAGGGGGATGGATGAAGAGGGGCCTCGGGGTCGTTCTGGCGTTGGTGCTGGTGGTCGCGGTGGGACTGGCGCTGTGGCTCGGGCCACGGCTCGGCGGAGGCGCAGAGGGGCTGGGCGGCTCGGGCGGCGCAGGGCAGGTGCAGCAGGGCGCCCAGGTGACCCAGGTCAGCGGGCTCGTCGGCTCGGAGAAGGCGCCCTTCTTCGCCGATCCGAAAGTGCGGGAGGCGTTCGCGCGCAACGGACTCGAGGTCACCGTGACGTCGTCGGGTTCTCGTGACATGGCCACGCGGCCCGACCTGAAGAGCTTCGGGTTCGCGTTTCCCTCCTCGGAGCCTGCCGGCGACCGCGTGAAGCGCGCCGCCGGCGTGACCGAGACGTACACGCCGTTCCGGTCTCCGCTGGCGATCGCTTCCTTCACTCCCGTCGTCGACGTGCTGGCCAAAGCCAAGGTCGCGACCAAGAGCGGCGACACGTGGATGTTCGACGTGGCCGCCTATCTGCAGCTCGCCGGCAAGGGCACCCGGTGGAACGCCCTGCCCGGTAACTCTGCGTATCCGGCGAGCAAGAACGTGCTGGTCACCACCACCGACGTGCGGCGCTCGAATTCGGCGGAGATGTTTCTCGCCCTCGCGAGCTACGTCGCCAACGGCGGCACCATGGTGACGAACGCGGCCACCGTGAACAAGGTGGTGCCCGCGGTGGCGCCGCTGTTCATCGGCCAGGGATACGTCGGAGGGTCGAGCGAGGGCCCGTTCGAGGACTACCTCTCCGCGGGCATGGGCAAGACCCCGATGGTGCTCGTCTACGAATCGCAGCTGCTCGGGCGGCAACTCGCCAAGGACGGGGCGATCACCGACCAGATGACGGTGATGTATCCGACTCCCGACATCATCTCCAAGCACACGCTCGTGCCGATCAGCCCCGACGGAGACCGGGTCGGGCGCCTGCTCAGCACCGACCCCGACCTCGTGCGTCTCGCCGCCGAGCACGGGTTCAGGCCCAACGACCGCAAGGTCTTCGTCGACGCGGTCACCGCGGCGGGTGTGCCCGCTCCCCCAGAGCTGGTCAACGTCGTCGAGCCGCCCACCACCGAGGTGCTCGAGCAGCTCACCGCCGGTGTCGAGAAGCTGTACGGAGGCACGCAGTGAAGACGATGACGCTGCCAAAGACGATGCGGGCAAGGATGCGAGCTCTCGCCGGGGTGCTGGTTCTCGCGACGGTGGCCGGATGTTCGGGCGTGGGTGGCGGCTCCGGAGGCGACGGTTCGGGCGGTGGTCAGGGTGGCCAGGGCGAACACACCGGCCAGGCCGGCACGGATCCGTCGCTCGCCGGCCCGGCGACCACGTTGCGGGTGCTCGCCGGTTCGGAGATCGCGGACATGACACCGGTGCTGGAGGCCGCGAAGCAGGCCACCGGGGTCGCGGTGGAACTCGACTACGTCGGCACCCTCGAGGGGGCCGAGCAGATCGCCTCCGGGCAGGCCGCGAAAACCCATGATGCAGCGTGGTTCTCGTCGAACCGCTACCTGGGGCTGCTGCCCGATGGCAACAACGCGATCACCACCTCGGCGAAGATCATGGACTCCCCCGTGATCGTCGGCGTGACACAGACGACGGCGAAAACCCTCGGCTGGGACACCAAGGCCCCCACCTGGGCCGACATCGGCAAGGCCGCCGCCGCTGGCACCTTCACGTACGGCATGACCGACCCGACGGCCAGCAACAGCGGCTTCTCCGCTCTGGTCGGCGTAGCCACGGCCCTGTCGGGCACCGGAGCCGCGATCGACGCCGCCCAGGTGGCGAAGGTGACCCCCCAGCTCACGAACTTCTTCTCGGGACAGAAGCTCACCTCGGGCTCGTCCGGGTGGCTGGCCGACACGTTCGTCAAGAAGCAGGGGGCGGGCCCGGGCGCCTCGGGTGCAGTCGACGGGATCATCAACTACGAGTCGGTTCTGTTGGGGCTCAACACGTCCGGTCGCCTCACAGAGCCGCTGACGCTCGTCTATCCCAGCGACGGCGTCATCTCGGGTGACTACCCGCTGTCGCTGCTCGCCGGGTCGCCCGCCGCCTCCGACCCCGCGACGCGCAGCGCGTTCGACCGGCTCACCGCCTGGCTGCGTACTCCGGAGGCGCAGCAACAGATCATGACGACGACGCACCGCCGCCCGGTCGTGCCGGGTGTGCAGCCGGCCGCCGAGTTCGGTGACCGACTGCTCGTCGAGCTGCCGTTCCCCGCGCAGAAGGCCGCGACCGACGCCTTGCTCGCCTCGTACCAGAACAAGGTCCGCCGCCCGAGCCAGACGGTGTACGTGCTCGACACCTCCGGCTCGATGCGCGGCGATCGCTTGGCGCAGCTCGTCAAGGCGTTCGCGGTGCTGTCGGGCAGCGACCGCGCCTCGGCGCAGGGACTCAAGGGCTTTCGCGACCGTGAGCGCGTGACGTTGCTGCCGTTCAGCAGCACCCCGGCGCAACCGCAGGTGTTCGAGGTGGAGCCGGCAAACGCCGCCGCCACGCTGACCAGCATCAAGGGCGCGGTCGACGGGCTTGTGGCGCAGGGCG
This sequence comes from Dermatophilus congolensis, assembly GCA_030538115.1. GTDB lineage: Bacteria > Actinomycetota > Actinomycetes > Actinomycetales > Dermatophilaceae > Dermatophilus > Dermatophilus congolensis_B. Next base: position 99,111 of record JAUNUP010000002.1, read on the forward strand.
AGACCGCGATCTACGACGCGCTGACCGATGCCTACGCCAAGGCTGGGGCCGAGATGACCGCCCGCCCCGACGCGTTCACGTCGATCGTGCTCATGAGCGACGGCGAGCGGACGGTCGGTTCGAGCGTCGACCAGTTCCTCGATACCTACGCGAAACTGCCCGAGAACGCCCGCTCCGTGCCGACGTTCACCGTGCTGTTCGGCGACTCCGACGTCGAGGAGTTGCAGCGAGTGGCCGAAGCGACCGGCGGCAAGGTCTTCGATGCCCGCACGGCGAGCCTCGCCGACATCTTCAAGGAAATCCGTGGCTACCAGTAAGCCCTGGCTTCGCCGCGTGGGCGACTACCTCGGTTCCAACCGCAACATCGTCGGCTCTGTCGCGGGCATGGCCGCTCTCGGGGCCACGGTGCCGACGGGCGTCGCCGGACCGTTGTGGCCGGTCGTCGTGGGCGGCGTGTACGGCATCGCCGCGCTGCTCGTGCCGGGTGAGCGCCGCGCCTCGCTCGAGGCCGCCGTCGCGGGCAATGCCGAGTTGCACGCGGCGACGATGAGCCGCGCGGAGGCGCTGCGGCAGGAGCTGTCGGAGCTGTCGGCATCGGTGCGTTCGCGCGAGAAGGGCCTGCCCCAAGACGTGTTGGCCGCGTTCGGGGAGGTCGAGGGCAGCCTGCGTGACCTGCTCAAGCGAGCCGATGACCTGGTGAGTTCACCCGATGACCTGTTCGTCGTGGCCCGCACGATCGAGAACTACCTGCCCACGGCCATCGACACGTACGCCGAACTCCCGCGCGGGTTCGCGCTCACCCACCGCGGGGTCAGCGGCCGCACCGCGCACGACGAACTGCTCAACCAACTCCGCATGCTCGACGCGCGTCTCGACGAGATCGAGACCGCGATCTACGCGGGCGACCTCGCCGAACTCACGGCCCAGGGCGACTTTCTCGCCCAACGCTTCGGCACGTCCTCTCTCGACCTAGACCCGCCGCCTCAGGACGACGTGTCCGCTCCGCCCGACTCGCGAAGCACCCGGGGCCAGGCCGGATTCGACTGACACCCCACCACCGGCCCGGGGTCCCATGGCACATGTTCTCGCCACATCTCCCCTACCAGCGAAGGTGCCATGGGACGGGACATCCGCAGCCCCCATCCCGTGCCACGGCACTCTTGCGAGAACGCAACAGCCACAACCAACATGTGCCGTGGCACCCCACCACCGGCCCGGGGTCCCATGGCACATGTTCTCGCCACATCTCCCCTACCAGCGAAGGTGCCATGGGACGGGACATCCGCAGCCCCCATCCCGTGCCACGGCACTCTTGCGAGAACGCAACAGCCACAACCAACATGTGCCGTGGCACCCCACCACCGGCCTTCGGTCAGCGCGTGTTCAGGCCCACGACGACGGCGTCGTGGTCGCTGCTCGCGAACTGGTCGGGGCGGTGGAAGTCGACCACGTTGTAGTTGCGGCGGCTGTACTGGAAGGCGATCGACTCGTCTCCGTTGATGTCCCAGACCTTGGCGCCGGTGACCAGCTTCATCGCCGCCGGGTTGGCGAGGATGTGGTCGAGTGATCCGAGGCGGCCCGAGAACTGGTACGTGGCCGAGTTCGGCTCGTACTTCTTGGCCGTGTTCGTGTAGCCGGCCTTCTCCATGATCTGGATGGGCGTCTCCTTGCTGTAGGCGTTGAAGTCGCCCATGAGGAAGACGGCTTCGTTCTTGTACGCGCTCGCCGCCCACGAGGTCAGCGCGCGGGCCTGGGCCTCGCGAGACGGGTTCGACAGGCCCTGGCCTGTGCCGTCGTCGGCGCCGGAGCCCTTCGACTTGAAGTGGTTGACGATCGCGACGAACGGCTTGCCGGTCTGGCGGGCCTTGAACTTCTGGGCCAGCGGGTAGCGGGCGTTCGCGAACGCGGCGTCGAGGTGGATCTGCGAATCACCGAGGAGATGAACCGCGCTCGGCTCGAAGATGAACGCTGTGCGGATGACGTCCTCGTTCGGCGGCACGACGTCAGGAGAGGCCACGTAGGCCCAGCGCGTGCGACCCGCGGCCTTGTTCAGGCCCGTGACGAGGTCGGCGAGGGCCGCGTCACGGTCGTGCTTCACGTACGACAGGCCGGCGGAGTTCTCGATCTCCATGAGCCCTACGACCTCCGCCTGGGTGCCGTTGATCGCGGAGATGAGCTTGGCCTTCTGGTCGGTGAACGCCTGCTCGCTGAAGGCGCCGCGCACCTGGCAGTTGTTGGCGGCGACCGGCGTGCCGTTCTTGTCGGTGTAGGCCTTGCAGTTGGCCTCGTCCTTGCCGAGGTCGTTGAAGTAGTTGAGCACGTTGAACGCGGCGATCTGGATGTTGCCGCCCACGCTCGGCACGGTGGCCTCGCGGTCGTTCACGGTGGCGAGGGGGTCGACCGGGCTGTCCGCGCCGATCACCTGGCCGGTGGGCTGGTAGTTCCACTGGAACCGGTAGTCGAGAATCACCGGCTTCGTGAACGTGACCGGCGAGCCCGTGCGGTGCGGCTCGGCGGCCGACAGGTACGGCAGCGGCGTGTTCTTGGCGGTGGCGTTGGTGAGGTAGTTCCACGACGAGCCGTCGTCGAGGGTGATGTACTTCGCCGCGTTCTGCGCCTCGTAGGCGGCCGCCTCGGCGGGCGGCACGACCTCCGTGGCCTGGTACAAGGGCTTGTCACCGACCGCGAGGCCGATCTGGCCGTACTGGTTGAGGGCGTAGTTGTTCGTGATCGTGTAGGTGCCCTTGGGCAGCACGAGCATGCCCTCGTACGCCTCCTTGGCGGCGTCGCCGGCGGGCAGGGTGGCCAGCTCGGTCGGCTTCACGGGTGCGCAGTCGGCGACCTTGGTGAAGGTGGCAGTGCTGAGCTGGGTCAGGCCGTTGTACTCGTTCGCCGTGCCGGTGACGTTGACGCATTCGCCCGCCTTGAGCTGGGCTGCCGCGTCGTCGGAGAAGACGAAGATGCCGTCGGAGGCCGCACCTGCCGCCTTGGCCACACCACCGGAGCCGGGGGTCTGGATGTAGACCCCGCGGAAGCCGCCGGTCGGGTATGCCGCGGTCACGACTCCGCGCGTCGTGACCTGCTTGCCGGCCACGGGGGTCGAGGATCCGGTGCCCTGGATGGCGCTGATCGCCACCGCGTTCGTCTGCGGGACGACAAGCGCTTGGGCGACGGAGGCGGGCACAGCAAGCCCGGTGGCCGCGACCGCGGCCGCCACTGTGAGGACACGACGACGCGCTACAGAGGAATCCATCGAATTCTCCGAATCAGGTGCAGGGCAACGGGATTGCCGGGACACAGCCGATTCAGTCTGGCGAACAGACGTTCGGAGCGACAACCGCGACGGGGTCGCCGGGGCGAGAATTCACCAGGTGTCCGCCCGGTGCTACCCGCGGTATCCGGGAGCGTTCACCACATCCGCATCGCCCACGAAACGACGAGCGGCAACAGCGCCAGAACGATGCCGACGAGAACCATGGCGGTGTCGGAGCGAGTCCACGGAGCGGGCTCGGCCCAGGTGCGCCGTGCGCCTCGTTCGGCCAGGCGTGCGTAGCCTCTCGCCTCCATCGCGGCGGTGAGCACCTGCGCCTGCCTGATGGACTCGATCACCAGCGCGAACGTGAGCCCAAGCGTGTGTGTTGCGAGCCGAACGGGATTGCGCCCGCTCGGTGCCAGCCCCCGGATGCGGCGGGCATTCGCCAGGGCCGTCCAGTCGGCGGCTGCGGTGTCGAGACGCTGCATTGCGGCAACTGCGGCGAGCACCGGCCGCGGGGGCAGCTTGAGCCGCTGCGCGAGGTGGTCGCCGAGAGCGGAGGCGTCGATGAACGACACGAGCACGATTCCCGGCACGACGAAGTACGCCACCCGCAGGCCGGCCGCGAACGCCGGTTCGAGGGCGTAGAGGGACCGCTCCGGTGCGAGCAACCAGTTCGACCAGGTCACCGACAGGATCGCGATGAGCCCTGGCAGCAACCGCCGCCAGTCGAGGGCCGTTCGGCCGGTCACCGACGCGAGGGCCAGCAGCATGAGCACGAACGTCACGCCTCCAGCGCGCGCGTCGCCCATGCCCAGAGCCCCTGGCACCAGAACCAAGGAGGCGGCCAGCAACGCGAGCGGCCCGGCTCGTTCGGCCAAGGGCGCGGCTCGCTCCGCCTTTGCGCTTCTCGCAGCGCTTGAGCCGCGCACCGAGGGCGAGTCGTCGAGACCGCTCGGCTCGGCGGCGGCTGCTCCGACGGTGCCTGCCGTCAGCGTGAGCGTCTCGTCCACGAGGCCCGGCGCGTCGACCAGGGTGTCGTCGTGGGTGGAGAGCGCGACCCCCGCTCCCCCGTCGCGCACTGCGTCGATGATGCCCGCCACCGCGGCCCACGTATCTCGGTCCTGGCCCACGGTCGGCTCGTCGAAGGCCACGAACACGGGCCCGTGGGCAAGGGCGGAGGCGAGCGCGAGGCGACGCTTCTCGCCTCCGGAGAGCCGGTGCGGGTTGCGGTCCAGCAGTTCGGTGAGCCCCAGCAGGTCGGCCAGAGCGAGCGCGCGGGCTTCGCCGGGAACGCCTGCATCCGTGGCACGACCAGCGACGTTGCCGCCGCGTCCGCCCAGTGCTCTGCACGTGGCGAGCAGGCTGTCGCGCACGGTGTCGCCGACGATCGTGCGTGACGACTCCTGCGGCACCCAGGCGATCCGCGCGGCGAGGTCGCGGGAGTCCCAGTCGGCCGGACCACCCCCGTCCGTACCGCCGCCGACCTTGTCCCCACCGGTGTGCCCGCCCGTGAGCCGGTCGTGTACTACGACCTGCCCCGATGTCGGCCGCTCGAGCCCGGTAAGCACCGAGACGAGGCTCGACTTGCCCGCGCCGCTGTCTCCCCGGATCGCCAGCACACGCCCTGCGCGAACCTGCGCATCGACTCCGGCGAGCGCCTCCCGAGGTGTGCGATCACGACGCCCGAAGGTGCGCGGTGGCACCCGCACCAGCCCCACGTCGTGTGCGGTGACGAGCGGCGATCCCGCTTGCACCACGTCGGCGTCGGGTAGCCGCAGCAACTCCGCCGGCACGGCCAGGGGCTCGGGGTCGGGCACTCCCGGTGCCCAGATCCCGTGTTCGGCGAGTTCGTGGGCGATACCCGGCACCTCGGAGGCGGGCACGTCGGCGGCGACGCACCCGGAGCCGTCGATCATGACGAGCCGGTCGACCAGCGGCAGCCACGGGCCGAGGCGGTGTTCCACCACGATCAAGGTGGCGCCGGTCTCTCGCACGACAGAATCGACGGCCTCGCGCACCGTCGCGGCCGAGGCGGCGTCGAGCATCGCGGTCGGCTCGTCGAGCAGCAGCACCTGTGGACGCGGCGCGATCACGCCCGCTAGCGCGAGCCGCTGCGCTTCGCCTCCCGACAGCGCGGAGGTCGGATGCTCGGGTCCGTACGGAAACCCCACGGCGCGCATCGCCCAGTCGACTGCGCCGCCTGGGCCGGTGATGAACTCGCGTGGCACCCCTGCGTTTTCGCACCCGAAGGCCACGTCACGACCGGCGCGCTCGGCCACGCGCGCATCGCGGGGATCCTGCACGAGCAGTCCCGCACTGCCGTCGACACTCACCGAACCGGCGAGTTCACCGTGCGAGGTCGAGTCGAGCACCCCGGCCAGGGCGAGCAGCAGCGTCGACTTACCCGCACCCGACGGCCCGACGAGCAACACCCGCTCCCCCGGCTCGACCCGCAGGTCGATCCCGTCGAGAACCGGAGCGAGGCGCCCGTAAGGGGTCCACGTCAAGCCGCGCACCTGCACCGCACCCGGACGCGGATCCTCACTGTGACCAGCGTCGGAGCGCTCCAGCGGCGCTACGTTTTCGCTCGCTTGGTCATGAGGGCGAGGTTGCCCGGCCCCGGCCGTCGCCTCGCGCCGCTCCCGCCTCACGCCCGACCGGAGTCGCGTGTGAGCCGTTCGATTCCGGGTGGGAATCCGTCGATCACCCCAGTGGCCGCGAGTGCGTGCACGATCAGCCACCCTCCGATGCCGGCTACGACGATGCCCGAGGTCACTGCGGCGCCGAGCGCGATGAATCGCCAGGCCCAGTCGAACTCGGGCATGTAGAACCACCACTCGTAGGCCGTGATCTCGAGAACCGCGGCGAGCAGCCCCGCCAGCATCGCCACGAACAGGCCGAAGCGCCGCCACGCGAACAGGGCCACCGCGATCTCCACGCCGAGGGCCTGCAGACCGGCCGACACCATGACCCCGGCCCCCCACTGGTTGCCGAGGAACATCTCGACGGAGGCGGCGATCACCTCCGTGTACAGCGCCGCGCCCGGGCGTCGCACGACCAGCGCCCCCACCACGGCCGGGATCAGCCACACGCCCAGCGTGAGACTTCCCAGCGGCGGAAACACGAGGGCCGCCGAGATGATCGGGTACAGGGTGACGTCCCAGGCCCAGAAGGCCACACCGAACGCCACACCCAGCACGGCGAGCGTGACAAAGTCGATGCCCCGCCACTGGCCGACCCGGCCGGATGCGCGAACAGTCGCCCGCTCCTTGGCCGTTCGATCGGCTCGGGTCGCCTCAGTCGATGAAGCCATGTCCACTCCCGTCCCACCGCCATCACTCACGGCGATGCGTACGGGGAATGAGCCGGCCATCCGGCTCACGAGATAGATCCCGACTCCCTACGCCGGTACTAACCGGTTCAGGTTCGAGGGTCTGCGGTCTCCCGCACTCTCAGCGCTACGCGCTCCCCTGTCGTGCCGCCGATGATAGCCCGCCAGACGTCGCGGATGCACCAGAAGATGGCGACGGCCACCCCCGACCGCGGGCGTCAGCCGGTGATCGGGGACGTGTCGCCCTTGCCGGCCATCACATCGGAGAGGCGCTGCGCGAACCGTTTCGACGCCGACGCGCTGATCTCCTCGCCCGGGTGCGAGTCCTTCTTGCCGACCGAGTAGCCCTCCTTGGGGTGCAGGCCGTCGGGGCTGCCCTCCATGGCGAGCTCGTGGTAGTCCCAGAGGAAGACGTTGTCGCCCTTGACGTCCCAGTCGCTCTTCATCCACGCGACCATCTCGTTCGTCAGGCGTGCGGCCTCGTCGTCGGTGTCGCCCTGCGTCTTCGGCGGGATCGTCCACACGACGAACGTCTTGTCGGGGAACGCGTTCATCTTGTCGCGCACAGCCTCGTACTGGAGCTTGTAGTTCGCGGGCGTCTTCTTCTGGCTCGACACCTCGGGATTGCCGTCATCGGCCTCCATGCCGGCCGAGACGTAGCAGTTCTTCCACACGATCACGTCGTAGTCGGCCGCGATCTGCTCGAGCGTGGCCTGCTCCTCGAACCGGTTCTCACCAGAGTGGTTGACCCACAGGTTCCAGTACTCGTACGGGTTGTTCTCCCAGGCATGCGGCTTGTCGGGGTACGACCGCTCCTTGATCTGGATGTTCGTGCCGTCGGCCTCGTTGCGGGCCTGCACCGCCTCCGGGATACCGCCCTGCCAGATGTTCTTACCCGTGCTGTGGTGCAGGTAGATCACGGAATTACCGGTGCCGGCGGGCGCACTGGCGTTGCCGAAGCCCGATTGACCGACCGGCGGCTCCTTGGGCGCTTCGTCGCCCCCGCCGCAAGCGCTCAGGGCTGCGAGTGCCAACACCCCCGCGGCCGCCGCGAGCGAGCGCGTAACCCGTGTACGCCCCCTCCCGCTGCTCCCTGCGAAATCCGTCGTAGCTCCCGGCGTGCTGACAACACGTCGACGCTGCATGATCTACCCCCCCACTGGTCGATTCGAGTCAGTCTTTCGAACCCACACGGAAGACCTCAAGCGTCGATACACCAACCCCACGTCTGGCGCGCCCTGGTTCGGCTCACTCGTGCGGGTGCGGGTGCTCGTGTGCGTGCCCTGTGTCGTCGGGGCGTTCGAAGGCGTGCGGGGCGTTGGGTGAGTGCCCCTGCAGAATCCCCGCCTTCGCCTCCGCCTCCTCGCGCATGCGTTCGCAGCGCTCCCAATCAGCGGGGTCGAAATTGATCGCGGCTGCGGGGAACAGGCCGTTCTCCTCCGCGATGATGTGCTCGTACAGCGTGTCGTAGGCTGCGAGCACCTTCGCCCAGTCCATGTCTTGCGGGCGCCCGGCGTCGTCGAACGAGATCGCCTCGGCGATGATGTCGTCGAGCTCGTCGTGCTCATCGAAGAGCCGCCCGGTCTGCTCGGCGAACTCTTCGTGCTTGCCGATGGAGAGGTACAGCGCCTGCTCTTCGACCGCGTTGTGGATGCGCAGGATCGCCTCGAGTTTGCGTGCCAACTGCGCCGCCTTCGCGAAGTCGCCTGCCTCCACGGCCCGCTTCGTGTCACCGCAGTAGTTCTGGATCTCGACGTGATCCTCGGTGAGCAGACCCACGGTGAGGATGTCGCGGCACCCGCAGTACTGGCACATGTGAACTCCCACGCTCGATAGACGACTCGCCCGGCCGCACACGAAACGGCCGAGCACCCTTTCGAGCCTACGCCCGAATCGAAGGCAGGCACGGCGCGATCCGTGCTTGACCGCGGCAGAGCACACCCGCCTGGATCGGGCGAGTCAGCGGAGGTCAGCGGCTCGTGGCGTCGATCAGCGCTTTTCGTGCAGGGCCTCACGGCCGGAGCCGAGCACGGTCACCGGCAGCAGCTTCGCTCCGGTGGGGCCGATCTCGATGTCGGTGCCCATGGTCGGGCAGACGCCGCAGTCGAAGCACGGGGTCCAGCGGCAGTCGTCCTGTTCGAGTTCGTCGAGGGAGTCCTGCCAGTCGTCCCAGAGCCACTCTTTGTCGAGGCCGGAGTCGATGTGGTCCCAGGGCAGTACCTCGTCTTCGAACCGCTCACGGGTCGTGTACCAGGCCAGGCCCAGCTCCCAGTCGTGCTCGTCGTTCATCGCTCCGAAGACCTCGGCGGCCTGGTCGGCCCACCGGTCGTAGGAGAAGTGCTCGTTCCAGCCGTCGAACTTGCCGCCGTCGCGCCACACGGCCTCGATGACCTCACCGACGCGGCGGTCGCCACGCGAGAGGAGCCCCTCGATCTGGCCGGGTTTGCCGTCGTGGTAACGGAACCCGATCGAGCGGCCGTACCGCCGATCGGCACGGATGGCGTCGCGCAGCTTGAGCAGGCGCGCGTCGGTCTCCTCCGGGCCTAGCTGGGCGGCCCACTGGAACGGCGTGTGCGGCTTGGGCACGAACCCGCCGATGGAGACGGTGCAGCGGATGTCTTTGGTGCCGCTGGCCTGACGCCCGGCCTCGATGACCCGCGCGGCGAGGGTGGCGATGCCGAGCACGTCTTCGTCGGTCTCCGTCGGCAGGCCGCACATGAAGTACAGCTTCACCTGGCGCCACCCAGACGCATATGCGGCGCTCACAGTGGAGATGAGGTCGTCTTCGCTGACCTGTTTGTTGATGACGCGCCGCAAACGCTCGGATCCACCCTCCGGGGCAAACGTGAGGCCCGAGCGGCGGCCGTTGCGGGAGAGCTCGTTGGCGAGGTCGATGTTGAACGCGTCGACCCGGGTGCTCGGCAGCGACAGCGACGTGTTCGTGCCTTCGTACCGGTCGGCCAGCCCCTTGGTGAGGTCGGCGATCTCGGAGTGGTCCGCGCTGGAGAGGGAGAGCAGCCCCACCTCCTCGTACCCGGTGGCAGTGAGACCGCGCTCGACCATCTCGCCGATGCCGGTGATCGACCGCTCACGGACGGGCCGCGTGATCATGCCCGCCTGGCAGAACCGGCAGCCACGCGTGCAGCCGCGGAAGATCTCGACGCTCATCCGTTCGTGAACGGTCTCGGCGATCGGCACGATCGGCTGCTTCGGATAGGGCCATTCGTCGAGGTCGGTGACCGTGTGCTTGGTGGCCCGCTCGGGGACCCCGGCGGCGGCCGCGTGCTCGGTGAGCTGGACGGAGGCGATGCGCCCGTCGCCGGCGTAGTTCACCTCGAAGAACGCCGGCACGTAGACGCCACCGTGCACGGCGAGGCGGGTGAGCAGTTCGAGGCGCCCCCCGGGACGACCTTCGGCCTTCCAGGCGCGGATGATCTCGGTCGCGCCGAGCACGGCGGCCTCGCCGTCGCCGACGATCGCGGCGTCGATGAACCGGGCGACCGGCTCGGGGTTGAAGCTCGCGTGCCCGCCGACCAGCACGATCGGGTCGTCGTCGCCACGGTCGGCGGCGTGCAGCGGGATGCCGGCGAGGTCGAGGGCTTCGAGCATGTTCGTGTAGTTCAGCTCGGTCGAGAAGCTGAGCCCGAACACGTCGAAGTCGCGGATCGCGCGGTGCCCGTCCACGGTGAGCTGCGGAACTCCGGTTTCACGCATCCGCGCGGAGAGGTCGGGCCACACGGCGTAGGTGCGCTCGGCGAGGGCGTGGGGCAGCTCGTTGATCACTTCGTAGAGGATCATGAGCCCTTGGTTGGGCAGCCCCACCTCGTAGGCGTCGGGGTACATGAGCGCCCACCGCACGGTGGCATCACCCCCGCAGTCCCACTCCTTGACCTGCGAGTTCAGCTCACCACCGAGGTACTGGATGGGCTTGCTGACATCCCCGAGCAGAGGCTCGAGCCGGTCGAACAGGGAGTCACCACGCATGCGCCCAGCCTAAGTGAGTGTGACCTAACCCCCAACTCGCCGGCCCGCGCGCGAAGAATCCGCGAGGCCCACGTTGCCCAACGAGCCATCCGAGCGACTCAGCAGAACTTAGACGACGCGGACATAGTTTCTAAAATATCGCCTCTCGCTCAAGTTCTACTAGCAGAAGTTAGGGGAACCGGGCCGCTCGGATCAGTCAGCCACGCGGGTGACTGATTCCAGGGCTAGGTGTAGGGCTGTGTCTCTGGCGTCGGCTCCCCAGCCTCTGACGTCGTGGTGTTCGCCTGCCAGGGTGTCGGCCGAGTAGAGGATCTGGGCGAAGCGGGCTCCCCTGAACTTCGCGATCGCCGCGAACGCCGCGCACTCCATCTCGACCGTCTCGCAGCCCTCGTCACGACGGGAGGCGACCAGGCCCGGGGTCTCGCGGAAGAACCCGTCCGTCGTCCACGTCGGGCACTCCTGATAGCGCAGACCGCGGCCGGTGATCGTCGCCTCGATCGCCTTTCGCACCTCTGCATCCGTCTCGACCCAACGCGAAGCGGGCAGGTAGTGGTACGAGGTGCCCTCGTCGCGCAGCGCCTTGGTGGGTACGAGAAAGTCGCCTACCTCGTGCGGCACGAGGCTGCCGCACGACCCGGTGGCGACGATGGTGTCGGCGCCGAGCATGAGCATCCGGTCGAACACGATCGCCGCGGCAGGCGCGCCGACCGGCGCCTCCGCGAACGCGACCTCGACCCCGTCGTACTCCCCGACCCAGATCGGAAAGTCGCCGGTGACCATGTCGACGTTGAACGCGACCTCCCAGCCCTGCTCCCGCGCCCAGCCGCGGCTCACGTCACCGAGAAAGGTGACGACCCCGCGGCGCGGAATCCGCAATCCCTTGGCCGCGTCGGCGGCCCGAAACCCGTCACCCACCACATCGGACGGGTCGGGGTCGTATTCGAGAATCGGCAGCGGACCTGAGTCCACGGCGCCCACGGAGGCATCGGTGACGTCGGCGGCGCTCAGCCCGGCTGCATCGGCGGAGTCGATCATGCGCACATCCTTCCAGAGACCCACGCAGGCTCCCGGGCACTCCCAGGGCTCGAACGCACTCAACGGAATTCGACGGACCCGCTCCGCCCCGCCCGAGGACGAGCCGACGCACGAGACCGACTCTTGAGAATGATGGTCGGAAATCACTGTATTGACGCGTATTGAGCCACCAACTTGGGACGAAATCAGCCGCATGAAACGTCTCGCAAATTCTCGACAGAACCTTTAGCATCTGTTCATGGACTTCCGTCAGCTCGAGTATTTTCAGGCTGTCATCGAAGCTGGCTCACTGTCCCAAGCGGCGAAGAACCTCAAGATGACTCAGCCGCCCCTCAGCCTCGCCATTGCCAAGCTCGAAAAAGAACTCGGCGTCACCCTTCTGCAGCGCACCGCGAAAGGCGTACACCCGACGAGGGCAGGTCTCTTCCTGCTCGAGAACGGGGGCCGCCTACTCACCCGCCGCGACAGGGTCGCCGACACGTTGCGGCGCATGGGCGAGGGCATCGTGGGCGAACTGCGCATCGGCGCAGAGCCGATGGTCATCAACGAGATCGTCGCCGACGCCCTGGGCCATTTCGTGCGCCAGGCACCCGGCGCCCGCATCAACCTGCTCGACACGGCGCCCGGCGACATTCTCGGCGGCTTGCTTCGCGGCGACATCGACGTGGGCTGCGTGCCGTTCGACTCGAGCATGTTCGCCGACTTCGTCACCGACGAGTGTCACTACATGCCTGTTGTAGACATCCAGTTGAAGCTGGCCGTTCCGAACGCCTGGGCGAACTTCGAAAACCACGACGGTCGCGGTTGGAGCAGGTGGATCCTGCCTCGCCGCCTTCCGGCCTTTCCCGGCATGCCCGAGACTGTCGAGAAGGCCCTCGGCACAGCCGAATACCTCGACATCCTCGAGGTGACGACACCCCAGACGGCTCTCCCGCTCGTCGCCGCCGGGCTCGGCGTGACTCCGACGACGGAGCGGATGGCAAGCAAACAACCGGGCGTCACCATGCTCCCGGCACCCTCGTGGCTCAAGTCGATGCGCGCCACGCTGCTGTGGCGCCGCAATTCCGAAGTGACCCCGCTGATGCAGCGCTGGTTCGACGTCATGCGCACCGTCGCGGGCCCACCCCCCTCCCGCATCTGAACTCACGAAGGGGCCCGGCGAAAAGTCGCCGGGCCCCTTCTTCGTCGAATCGCCATTGTCGGGCCAAAGCCCATGCCCCGAATACGCGACGGAGACATTCAATCTCTCCCCGAAAAGGTCATGCCGACCGGCGCTCCCTTAATAATCGAAGGAGCGCCGATCGGGTTACGAAATTGCTTTCGGCAGCGCTAACAAAATGGCTGCGAACTCATCTCACAAACGTCAATTGGAGACAGAAGCCTCCGGCACGACGAGGTCGAAGAATCCCCAGTGCGACCCTTCCGGCAGCGTGCCGGAGAGCATCTTGCCGCACTGCTGCGTGACGATGTGCGCGGTGCCGCGGTTCTGCGTGCCGGCGTGGCTGTCGCGGAAGAACCGCTGCAGCGTGCCGTTGCGCAGCACGTGGGCACCGGCGAAGCGGTGCACGAGTTGGCTGATCTCCAGCGCGGTACGCGTAGCGAGTGCACTGGAGAGGCGGGTCATCGTCTCCTGCACGTTGTCGAGTTCTTCCCCGGCGACCAGGGTGTCCTGGTTGCTGTTCCAGATCTCGCGCAGCAGCGCCATCGTGCCGCGCACGTGCGAGTAATGCCGGGCGAACTCGGCGAAGAACTCGTCGCTGGTGACGGGCGCGTCGGTGGCGGCGCGCTTCTGCGTGAGCGACCGCAGCTCGTCGAGCATCCTGCGTCCGACGCCCTGCGACCATGCAGCCTGGTTGAGCCCTGCCATGAGCGCGGGGCTGAGCCGGTTGAGCACACCGCCGCGCTCGGCATTGTCGCTGTCGACATGGAAGACGAACCTGTTCGGTACGAACACGTCTTTGGCCTCGTAGTCGAGACTGGCCGTGGCGCGCAGTCCGAGGGTCTCCCAGTTGTCGCTGATGATCAGGTCGTCGCGGGGCACGAGGCAGACGAGCTCCTCCCCCGTACCTTCGACCGTCACGGCGAGGTCGACGTGCGTAGCCATCGACAGGCCCGGCGCGAACTTCCACGTCCCGCTGACCCGCAGCCCGTCGACCTCGCGCACAGCGGCGCCGGTGAAGCCGGTCGACTGGCCCGCCACGAGCGGAAACCGGTCGTCGCCGAAGAGCTCGTCCACGGCTTCCTGACCCAGGTACGTGGCCGCGTTGGCGGTCTCGCTGGCAAGTGCCCGCACCAGCCAACCGAGGGAGGCGTCGGCGTAGGCCAGCTTCTCCATCACCTCGAGCACCTGGATCGGCGATGCCTCGAAACCGCCCAGCGACGTCGGCACCATGAGGCGGAAGATCCCACTGTCGCGCAGCGCCTGCTGCACAGAGGGGGTGGGGCGGCGCAGTCGCTCACCGTCTGCGGCCTCCGCCTGGAGCAGGGGGTAGATCTCGTCGAGTCGGTCCAGCAGCGCCGGCACCCGGTCGCTCACATTGAGTTCGATCGTTGTGGTCATCTCGTGGTCACGTCCTTCACGCGTCGCTGTCGGGAGCCAGGAGGCCCCACTTGCCGCGGTAGAAGAGAAGGGGTTTGGTCTCGTCCTGCTGCCCGTACGAGCTGACCTTGCCGATGAGCAGCACGTGGTCGCCGCCGTCGTAGCCGGCCCAGGGGGTGCACTGGAAGTAGGCGAGCGAGTTGTTGATGCGCGGTGCGCCTTCGTCGGTCACCCACTCGATGACGTGGCCTTCCTTGGGGCGCCCGGCGAACGCCATCGCGGTGTCCATCTGTGCGTCGCCGAGGATGTTGATCGCGAAGGGCCGTTCGAGCAGGTAGGTCAGTGCCCGTGAGGTGCGCATCAGCGAGACGAGCACGAGCGGCGGGTCGAGCGAGACCGAGGTGAACGAGTTCACCGTGACCCCGTGGTAGGCCCCGCCGGAGGCGTAGGTCACCACGGTGACGCCGGTGGCGAAGTTGCCGAGCGTGTTGCGCAGCAGGCGCGGGTCGACGTCGTGAGGTGCGGGCGTTGCTGCCGACGAGGCGAGGGTCGTCGCGTCCTCGGCGGCTTCGTAGATCTCCGAGTTCCAAATGAGGTCGGTCATCGTTGGCCACCTCCTGGGGTGGTTGGTCGGGTGGTCCGCCGGGGCGGACCGTCGGAAGGGTGGATCAGTGGGCCTCGTCGAGCGCTTCGGCTTCGGAGGCGTACGAGGTTCCGGTGCCCATCGGCATGAGCTTGCGCAGGATCGGGTAGATGATGACCGCCAGCGCGAGCGAGACGAGGAAGCCGAGCGACCAGATGCCGGTGAACAGCAGCCACATGCCGACACCTGCAGCGATGTGGAGGGTGATGACCCCGGCCCAGTTCCAGTTCTCGACCTTGTGCGAGGCGTCGAAGTGCTGCTTACGCACGATGTAGAAGTCGGCCATCATGACACCGCACAGGGCCATGGTCATGGCGCCGAGGTAGGCGAGCCAGTTCGCAAAGTGCGGCAGGATGCCGGCGGCGATCATGGTGAGCGCGATGATGTTGCCGACGACCACCATGACGGCGCGGCCGGGCTTCTTGCCGGTGAGCGAGTCGACGATGTTGACCAGCGCGAGCGAACCCGAGTAGGCGTTGATGGCCTGGGCCTTGGCCTGGGTGGCGTAGATCGTGATGAAGCCGATCCAGCCCGCGATGATGACGAAGTAGGCGCCGGTGTTGCCCATGGCGAATCCGGCCGCGGCTTCACCGGCCTGTGCGACGGTCATGCCTGCGTTGCGGGCCATGAGGTAGTCGATGACCTGCGGCAGGCCGCCGATGACGACGAACGAGCCGAGCACCAGCATGATGATGTTCTGCGTGATGGGGCCGGCCATCGACAGGATGGCGACGTCCTTCTTGGTGCGGCAGTAGCGGGCGAAGTCGGTGGCGACCAGGGCGATGGTGCCCGCGGTCGCGCCCATGAGCCCGAATCCGGCCTCGAACTTGGTCCAGAAGCCGCCCGGCACGACGCCGGGGTTGTTGAGGACGTCCATGGGGTCGGCGCCGCGGACGAAGTAGGTCATGAAGATCATGTAGAAGATGACAACGATCGTCACGACGATCAGGGCCGCGGAGGCGTGCAGTACGACCTTGAGGCCGAAGATGGCCAGGGCGATCCACAGTGCCGTGAGCAGGCCGTAGATGATGATCTTGGTCGTCCACGTGTCTTCGAGGCCGAACATGAGCAGGGTGCCCTCGTACAGCAGGGCGGATTCGACGGCGAGGAAGCCGAGGATCATGAAGGCGAAGATCGCCGCTCCGATGGAGGAGCCCCGCAGGCCGAGCCCGAAGAAGCGGGAGCTGACCGTGTTGGAGACGCCGGTCGCCCAGGCGATACGGCCGACGAGCCAGCCGAGGAAGAAACCGAGGATCGCGACGGTGACGCCCGCCGCGAGGCCCGCCCGGAATCCGGCGAGGACCACGGTGAAGCCGGCGATGGCGAGGATGACGAGTGCGGTCGCCACACCGACGGTGCTGAGGGCGAGGCGGTGCCCGTTCTGACGCTGTTCAGCCGGAACGCTGACGAGAGCATGGTCCTCTGCGCGCTCGGCCATCGACATGTTTGAGGCCATGGATGTCCCTTTCGTGGGTCGCTGGGATCGAGGGCCGGCGCGCGGCCGGCCCTCGATCCTGCGGGGTGTGGTCTTACTCGGCGCTGCAGCCGACGATGGCCGTGGCCTCGATCTCCAGAAGGATCTCGGGCTTGGCGAGTGCACTGACCTCGACGAGGGTGCAGGCGGGGAAGTCACCGGTGAAGTACTTCTTGCGGGCGTCCCAGACGAGGGAGTTCTTGCCCATGTTCGTGACGAAGATCGTCATCTTGACGACGTCGTCCATGACAGCGCCGGCGGCCTCGACCAGGTTCTTGATCTTCTCGAAGATCACCATGGCCTGCTCGTACTCGTCCGCGCCGTCGATGGTCTGGCCGTCGCTGCCGCGGGCGGTCATCCCGGAGACGAACACCAGGTCGTCGACGCGCAGGCAGTTCGACCACATGCCCTCGGCGGGCTCGCGAACGGCTTCGGAGATGTGTCGGGTCTTCTTCATGCTTCTTCTTCTCCTGATTCAGAGCGTGAACGGGCTCCTCAGAGGGTGATGAGGTGGTCCCAGGGGCTCTTGCCGCCCCAGTTGACCTGCACGCTCTGGCGGCGCATGAAGCCCTGCCAGGCGTCGGAGCCGGCGGTACGACCGCCGCCCGTCTCCTTCTCGCCACCGAAGGCCTGGCCCACGTCGGCGCCGGTCGTGCCCATGTTGATGCGCACGAGGCCGCAGTCGCTGCCGCGGGCCGACAGGAAGGTCTCGATGTTGGTGAGGTTGGTGGAGTGCATGCCGGAGGCGAGGCCCTGGCTGACGTCGTTGTGGATGCGGATGGCCTCGTCGAGCGTGTCGTAGGTGAGCACCGACACGATCGGCACGAAGGTCTCCTCCTGCGCGCAGTCGAAGTCGGGCTGCACATCGGTGAGGATGGTCGACTCGACGTAGAAGCCGGGGCGGTCCATCACCTTTCCGCCGTGCGCGACGGTCGCGCCCTGCTCCGTGGCACGGGCGATGACGCGCTCGAAGTCGGCGACGGCCTGGCCGTCGATGACGGGGCCGACGATGGCCTTCTCGTCGCGCGGGTCACCGATCGGGATCTGGTCGAACGACTCCTTCATGAGGCCCACCAGCTCGTCGGCGATCGAGGAGTGCGCGATGACCCGGCGCGTGCTGGTGCAGCGCTGGCCGGTCGTGCCGACGACCCCGAAGGTGATCGAGCGGGCGGCCTGCTTGAGGTCGGCCGTCTCGTCGATGATGACGCCGTTGTTGCCCGAGCACTCCAGCGAGTAGCGGCGGCCCAGGGTCGAGCCCACGTGGTTGGCGACCAGCTTGCCGACACCCGTGGAGCCGGTGAACGAGACCATCGCGACGCGCGTGTCGTCGACGAGCAGTTGGCCGACCTCGTTCTCGGCGGGGGTGAACAGCGAGAAGACGCCCTTGTGGCCCATCTCCTCCATGGCCCGGTTGGTGAGCTGCTGCAACGCGATCGCGGTGAGCGGCACCTTGGGGCTGGGCTTCCAGATGACGGTGTTGCCGCCGATGACAGCGAGAAAACCGTTCTGGGCCCAAACCGCGGCCGGGAAGTTGTACGCGGAGATGACGCCCACGACTCCGAGCGGCAGCCACTGGTCGTACATGCGGTGCTCGGTGCGCTGCGACTGCTGCGAATAGCCGTAGAGCATGCGCGACTGGCCCGCGGCGAGCGTGGCCATGTCGACGCATTCCTTGAGCTCGCCCTTCGCCTCCATGATCGACTTGCCCGTGTCGAGCGAGTCGATCGCGGCGAGCGTCTCCATGTTCTCGGAGATGAGCTGACCGATGCGCAGCACCAGCTCACCGCGGCGCGGCGGCGGGACGAGCGCCCACTCCTTCTGGGCCTCGACCGCGGCGCTGATGATCTTCTCGTAGTCCTCGGCGTTCGAACCGGCGATCGTGCCGGTGTGCTCGCCGTCGGCGGGGCAGATGTGCTCGATGTTCGTGCGGCCCTCGGTGGGTCCCCAGCCGTGGGCGTCGCTGTACGTGCCGGAGTGGACCTTGTCGAGGCCGAACTCCGCGAGCACGGCGTTCGTGTCGAACTTGCTCATGTCGTTCCTGTTCTCTGCTGTGGTGTGAAAGTCAGGCGGAGATCGCTACTTGGCGAGGAAGTCGCCGATGGTCTCGTCGGTGTGGTACTCGGGCTTCTCGTAGTAGTGCGGCCCGTCGTAGATCTCGATGAGGCGGCTGAACGAGTGCGCCAGGGTGGGCCCGTGCGGGTGGTCCTTCGGGTTGCTGTAGAAGGAGCCGGGGCCAAGACGCAAGCCGGAGTCCGTGTACTCGTAGTCGCCTTCGAGGCAGTACATGAACTGGTTGGAGGCGTGCGTGTGCTTGGTGGGGATGTTGCCGCCGGGCTGGTACTCCAGCAGCGCGATCGACGCGCCCGTGTCGGGGTTCTTGTACAGGAAGTACTGGCGGAAGCCGTACGCCGGGTAGTCGATCCACTCGTCCTCGACCAGCTCGGTCGCGTGGATGAGGGTCTCGAGGCTCTTCATCGATTCTTCGTTCATGTCTGCGTTCACGTTGTTCCTCCGAGGGGCGGGCGGCCGGCGGCCACCCAGTCGTCGTATTCGGCCCGGCTCTCGGGAGTGGCCGGGAAGAGCCCGAGGATCGAGCGGCCGCGCGCGATGTGCAGCGCCGCGAATTCCTCGTACTCGACGGCGTCGAGCGATTCGTCGGCGACTTCCTCGACGAGTTCGCGCGGGATGACCACGACTCCGTCTCCGTCGCCGACGATCACGTCGCCGGGGTAGACCGCCACGCCCGCGCAGCCGATGGGCTCGTCGAGGCTGATCGGGTGCAGCTTGATGGGCGTCGCCGGGGGCGCTGCCTGCTTCTGGTAGCAGGGCAGCCCGGTCTCGACGATCGCCGGGGAGTCGCGGTAGCCGCCGTCGGTCACCACGCCGGCCACCCCGCGGTAGGAGAGGCGGGCGGCCATCATGTCGCCCATCGATGAGGCACCCGTGGAGCCGAACGCGTCGATGACCAGCACCGCGCCCTCCGGGCACTGCTCGATGGCGACCCGGTGCAGGTTGTCGTTCTTGCCGTAGTTGCCCATGTGGTCGAGGTCTTCACGCGCCGGGATGAACCGGAGTGTGTAGGCCGGGCCGACCATCTGCTTCTGGCCGGGGGCCAGCGGCGCCAGGCCGAGCATCATCACGTTGCGGAAACCGCGCTTGAGCAGAACGTTCGCCACGTTCGCGGTGCCGACCTTCTCGAGCTTCGCCCGCACCGCCGGGTCGAGAGGCGTGTGCGCACTCACTGGAAGAACTCCAGGTCGGGTGCGGCGCCCCACTGAGTGGTCTCGGTCGCCGTACCCGTGAACCGCGAGGGAACCCACTCGTTGTTGACCGTGTCGCCGTCGGTGTAGTGCTCGATCCGGAAGCCGAACGGGTCTTTCCAGTAGTCGAAGATCTGGCTGCCGAGCATGTGCCGGCCGACGCCCACGTCGAGGGTGTAGCCCTGGGCCAGCAGGTAGTCGTGCGCCGACATCACCGCGTCGAGGTCGGTGACCTCGAACGAGCTGTGGTGCACGCCGACCCGGTCGGACTGCAGGATGAGCATGAAGTGGTGGTCGACCAGTTCGGCTCCGTGGTCGAGGCGGATGAACGTGCCGTACACGTCTCCGTCGGTCCCGTCGGTTCCCGGGGTGGCGAAGTAGTCGGCCGGCAGGAAGTCGAAGCGGTCGAACATCCACTTCACCGCTGCGTCGTGATCGCTCACGTGCAGCACGAAGTGGCCGAGTCGGATGACGTCGCACGGCTCCACCGGGGTGCGCACCGAGCCGTTGACCCGCGGCTTGTCGTCGATGGTGTTGAGCTGGTTCGGACCCCGCCGCTCCAGAGGCGCCGCGTATTCGCGACCGGCGATCGCGCGGATCTCGAAGCCGTCAGGCATCACCATGACGACCTCTTCACCGCCACCGGGCTCGGTGCTCTGCCGAATCTCACTGGACCCTTCCAGGGCAGCGAGCTCCTCCAGGTCCGCCCGCGTGGCCACCTCGATCGAGGCGCCCACGAAGCGCGGTGTGGCTCCCTTGCGGGTCACGTGAATGTGGTGCTGCGGGCCCGTGCCCCGCATGTACAGCATGTTCTCGTCACTCCCCTCGACCTTGTGCAGGCCGAAGTCGGTGAGGAACCTCTCCATCACGTCGAGGTCGGGCGCCTCGTACGTCACTTGGGCAGCATGAATAGCCCTGGCCATGGGGTCTCCCGTTTCTGGCAGGTTCAGCAGGTTTGCGTGCGCGGTGTTCTCTGCGCGGTGTTCGACGCCGGCCCGGAGGACAGTCCGCCCGTCACGGGCCGGCGTCGGTGGTGGTGCGGTGTCAGCGCAATACCGTGGGGTTACTTGCGCTTCGGCAGAACCGAGACGTCGTCCGGACCGATCAGGTCGTCCACGGTCCAGCCGTCGAGGTCGTACTCGTCCATCGCGGTCTGCGCGAAGGCCTTCCACTCGGCGAGCTTGCCGTTGCCCATCGCCGACCAGAGGTTGGTCTGGCGAGTCACGTCGTTGCTGCCGATGTAGTTGATCTCGTACAGCTCGTGGCGGGCGCCGAACTCGGTGCCGATCGCATCCCAGAGCATCTTCATGATCTTGACGCGCTCGACCGCGTCGATGCCGTTCGAGCCACGCACGTACTGGTCGAGGTAGCCGCGGATCTCGGGGGTCTGGAAGTCGACGGCGTGCGAGTTGAGGTAGATCAGACCCGAGGCGACGACCTGCTCGATGATGTTCTTGATCTTCGGCATCGCGAGCTGGTTCATCACCCGGTAGGCACCGGAGTGCTGCGGGTCGACGTTGATCATGCCGTTCCACGGCACCTCGGACTTGGCCATCGCGTCGGAGAGCGCCCAGAAGGTGTTGCGCCAGGCGATGACCTCACCGAGCTGGCTCATGACGCCGTGGAACTTGTCGGCGCCGGTGACCTCGAGCGCGCGGGCCAGCAGCCCGGCGAGGAAGTCCATCTTCACGGCGAAGCGGGTGCAGCCGTGCAGCGAGGCGCGGTCGAGGTAACCCGAGTGCACGTTGTACTTGTTGGCCTGCTCGAGGTCGTTGTGGATGAACACGTTCTCCCACGGCACGAACACGTTGTCGAGCACGAGGATCGCGTCGTTCTCGTCGAGGCGGCTCGACAGCGGGTAGTCGAACGGGCTGCCCAGCACGGCGGCGCGCTGCTCGTTCGAGACGCGGCAGAGCAGCTTCACGCCGGGCGAGTTGGTCGGCATGATGAACACCGGGCTGTAGGCCGGGTCCTGGATGGCGACCTGGCCGACGTGGCCGATGAACGTGTAGTGCGTCAGCGCGGACCCGGTGGCAACCACCTTCGCGCCGGTGACGTAGATGCCCTTGTCGTCTTCCTTGGTCACGTGGACGAAGACGTCCTTACCCGCGTCGGGGCCCGCACCGCGGTCGACCGGCGGGTTCATGATCGCGTGGTTGACGTACCAGGTCTTCTCCTGGGCCTTGCGGTACCAGTTGCGGGCGTTCTCCTCGTAGCCGCGGTAGAAGTCGGCGTTGGCACCGAGGGTGCCGAGGAAACAGCCCTTGTAGTCGGGCGAGCGGCCCATCCAGCCCCAGGAGAGGCGCTGCCACTCCGCGATGGCGTCACGGGAGGCGACCTGCTCCTCCACGTTGGCGGGGGCGCGGAAGAAGCGGTGTGTGAAGCCGCCCCACTCCGTGGGCATCGTGAGGATGTCCTTCTTCTCCGGGTCGTGCAGCGCGTCGTACATCCGGGCGATCATGCGGGCCGAGTTACGGAAAGCCGGGTGCTCGGCAACGTTCTCGACTCGCTCGCCGTAGATCCAGACCTCGCGGTCGTCGTTCAGGCTGTCGAGGTATTCCTGGCCGGTGAACGGGATGTAGTCAGAGTTCACAGCACTCATGCGTCACAAACCTGCCTTCGTCGTTGAATAGGTGGCGCGGTAAAGATTCGCGGGTCACCGCACCCGGATCGGATGCGATTCCTCCAGCGGCAGAAGTGTTCCGGAGGCGATTTCATTGAAAGCGCCGGGCGGGCTGCCGTTGAGGCATGACCTTCCTGATTGAGCACGCAACTGTCAACGGCCTGACTTACGGCCCGGATGCGCGTGCAACCGATGATGTCCTCGTTCGATACGTGGCTCAACACCCACCCGAGGCCTGTCGCGGAGCCGCGAAAACACGTGTCGACGTGCTGGTTTCCAAGTAATCCGAACACATGAATCAGGCCCTTGTGAGCCATTCACAGACACCCGACAAAGCCCGCAAGCCACACTTTTACCAGCACATTCGTCTCAGCTTTCAAGACGCAGTTGCCCCGCGCTCGATGAAAGCCATAGGCGCTCCCGGGAGGCGCCCATATGGAATTTATATAGCCAGCTTCGGAGCGCTCCCCGATGCGTCCATATGCATTTCTTTAGTGGCGCCATATATTCACTGAATGGCCCGTCGTCATCGCCCACGCTGAAGGGGGACGATCGAACGTATAGGCACCCCCTCAGCCATACCGATCCCTGCCCCTCTGGGTGCCGGGGTAGCCGTACGCGTCGCCGCAGGGCGACAGTGGGAGGGACGCACCGTGTGTCGAACATGCGCCCACCTCCAGGAGGCACTCATGAGCAACAACACGTACGGCATCTCCGAGATCGTCGGAACGTCGAGCACGTCACTCGACGACGCGATCCAAGGCGCGGTCGGCAAGGCCTCGAAGACACTGCGCAACCTCGACTGGTTCGAGGTCACGAGCATCCGCGGCCACATCGCCGAGGGCGCCGTAGCGCACTACCAGGTCACCCTCAAACTGGGCTTCCGCATCGAAGACTGACTCACCCCAGACGCAGGGGGCGGCACCGCACCGGTGCCGCCCCCTGCCGCTCACCGCGTTGGCGCTGGCGGCGGCGAAACTGCTTGCTGGTGCAAACGGGAGGGTCAGGCGGGGGTTTCTCGGCCGGCCCAGCTGCTGCGGACTCGGGCGATGTGGCCCGCCATGAGGCGGCGCATCTCGTCGCCGTCACGGGCCAGAGCCGCGTCGACCATCTGTTCGTGGTCGGCGCAGCTCGCGGTGAGCAGGCCGCTGTCTGCCAGGCTCTCGAGGCCGTAGAGGCGCGAGCGGGAGCGGAGGTCACGCACCACCGAGACCACGTGGTCGTTGCCGTGCAGGGCAAGGAAACGCAGGTGGAATTCCGTGTCCTGCTCGATATAGGCCACCAGGTCGCCGCGCACGCTCGCCTCGGTGATGGAGTGCACGAGCGGGCGCAACTGCTCCACCTGCTCGGCGATCTCGCCTGTGCACGACTCGGCCACCAGACCCATGACCGGCACCTCGATGAGCATGCGCAGCTCGGCCATCGCGTCGAGTTCGGAGTCGGAGAGTTGCGTCACCCGGAAACCCTTGTTGCGGACGATCTCGACCAGGCCCTCTCCGACGAGGTCGAGCATCGCCTC
Source organism: Dermatophilus congolensis (assembly GCA_030538115.1). Taxonomy (GTDB): domain Bacteria; phylum Actinomycetota; class Actinomycetes; order Actinomycetales; family Dermatophilaceae; genus Dermatophilus; species Dermatophilus congolensis_B. The sequence goes on from JAUNUP010000002.1 coordinate 122,775, forward strand.
ACGCACCGGCGTCGCTGAGACCCCGAACTGGGCCGCCAGTTTCGGAGCGGAGTAGAGCACCCCGGGGCGCATGCGCCCCGTGACCAGTAGCGCTCGCAAGGTCTCGCCGATCTGGGTGCGAAGGTTCGCCGGAGCGGGCGACTGCAGGTCGAGGTCGCTGAGGTCGTTGTCGACGTCAGCCGCGGACGGGATGCTCGTGGCCATGGTGACCTATCCTCGCACGTCAGAGACGGGTTCTCCCTCCAGGATCGATGCCCCCGTGGGCATCGGGCCTCGCTCAGATCGTGAAGCCCGCCGGGAAGGGGTCGGTGGGGTCGAGCATGTACTGGGCGGTGCCGGTGATCCAGGCGCGACCGGTGACCGTCGGCAGGATGCCGGGACGCTCCCCCACCGTGGTCTCCCCTGCGATGCGGCCGATGAACCGTGAGCCGATGAACGACTCGTTGACGAAGTCCTCACCCACCGCGAGCAGGCCCCGCGCGTGCAATTGCGCCATCCGCGCGCTCGTGCCGGTGCCGCACGGCGACCGGTCGAACCACCCCGGATGGATCGCCATCGCGTGGCGGGAGTGTTTCGCGTCAGAACCCGGCGCTTCGAGATAGACGTGGTGACACACGTCGATCTCGGGGTTCTCCACGTGCGCGACCGGGTTCTGGTCGTTGATCGCGTCCATGATCGCCAGGCCCGCGTCGAGCATCTTCTGGCCGTTGGCGCGGTCGAACTCGATACCGAGGTCGGCCAACTGCACGAAGGCGTAGAAGTTGCCGCCGTAGGCGATGTCGTAGCGCACCTGCCCGTAACCGGGCACGTCGACGGTCTGGTCGAGGGCGTGGCAGTACGAGGCGACGTTCTCCAGCGTCACCGACTCGGCCCGCCCGTCGCTCACCTTCACTCGCGTGGTCACCAGCCCCGCGGGGGCCTCCAGACGGATGACCGTCTCGGGCTCGCTGACCTCGACCATCCCCGTCTCGACGAGTACCGTCGCGACCCCGATCGTGCCGTGGCCGCACATCGGTAGGCACCCGGAGACCTCGATGTAGAGCACGCCGTAATCGGCGTCGGGGTGCGTCGGCGGCTGCAGGATCGCCCCCGACATCGCCGAATGCCCCCGCGGCTCGCACATGAGCAGCGTGCGCAGATCGTCGCGCTCGGCCACGAACCGCTGGCGCCTCTCGAACATCGTCGCGCCCGGCAACACCCCCACTCCCCCGGTGATCACCCGGGTCGGCATGCCCTCGGTGTGGCTGTCGACGGCGTGGTAGACGACCTTGCTGCGCATGCGTTCTCCTCTGGCTTCGTCTCGGATTTCGGGCGGGTGGTGTGGGGTCTGGGGGCGGATCAGCCGTCGGTCTCGGCCGCGAGCGCCCCGAGCGGCACCGGCGAGGCGACGAGCCGCTCGATCGCGGCCGTGCTGCGCGCCGGGCTCGACGGGGCCGCGGGGTTCGCCTCGCCCACGAGGCAGTCGACCGCTGAGGAGCACATGCGTCCCTGGCACCAGCCCATGCCGGCTCGGGTGAGTTGCTTGACCTGGCGGACACTGTCGGCGCCGTCTGCCACGGCCTCACGGATGACGCCCGCCTCGACCTCCTCGCAGCGGCAGACCGTCGCGGAGTCGGGCAGCCATCGCGTCCACGAGTCCGGCACCGGGTGGGTGGCGTGCATCGCGGCGGCGAACGCGCGGTGACGTGCGACGATGCCGCGCACGGAGGCGAGGCGCCTCCCCGACGTGCTTGCCCGTGCCCCCGCATCGGCGAGCACCGCCTCGGCGGCGAGTTGCCCCTCCCGCAGGGCGAGCTCTGCACCTCCGACACCGCTGACCTCGCCCGCCGCATAAACGCCCGCGACGCTCGTGCGCCCGGAGTCGTCCACGGCGACGACCTCGTTGCCGTCATGGCCGTCCGCTAGGTCGCAGCCGAGCGTCACCAGGAGGTCGAGTTGCGGCACGAATCCCCATCCGACACCCACCGCGTCGACGGCGATGTCCCGTGAGTGACCGGGCACGATCTGCCCGGCACGATCCAACCGCGCCAGCGTCACCGAGGTGACCCGGTCGGCGCCGCTCGCGGCCACGACCGCAGTGCGCTGAAGCAGCGAGATCCGGTGACGCGCCAGCTCGGCCGCGTACTCGCCACCCTCGACGAGCTTGCCCGGCACTCCCACTGCGACCTGCACCTTCGTCGCCCATCCCGCGAACGAACCGGCCTCGCACACGGCGAGTACCCGGGCTCCGGCGCGGGCCAGCCCGACCGCCACCGGCAGCAGGAACGGCCCGGTACCCCCGAGCACGACGCGAGTGCCCGCGGTGACCGCGTTGCCCTTGAGCAGCGCCTGCAGCGCCCCGGCCGTGTAGACGCCGGGCAGATCCCAGCCCTCGAACGGCAGCGGCCGGTCGAACGCACCCGTCGCGACGAGCAAGCGCCGACCGCCAAGGCGCACGGCTTTCTCCGCGCCGGGCCTCCCGGAGCGGTCGATGGCGTGCACGGTGACGAGGCCGTCGGGGCCGCGCTCCGCCGTCCACACGTGGTGGTGCAGTAACAGCCGCAGCCGCCCTGTGGCCGCGTGGTGGTCGAGGTGCCGTCGGAGCGCCCGGTACGTGCCGAGGTCGTGGTGTTGCCTGTCGTCGACGAGCACCCGCCCGTCGCGCGGAGGGTGACGCCAGTACTGCCCACCCACCTCGGCTCCGGAGTCGAGCAGGTCCACCGTGAGGCCCGCGGTCAGCGCAGTAACGGCCGCCGCCATGCCTGCCGGTCCGGCTCCTACGACGAGAAGATCGGCGACGCGTGGATCACTGGTCATGGCCGGTCGCCTCCTGGGTGGTCACATCGAGGGCATCGGAGGCGGGCACGAGGCAGGCGCGCTGGTTCGGGTGCCCGTCCACTGTGACCAGGCAGTCGAAGCACACGCCGATGCCGCAGAAGATGCCGCGAGGTGTCGATTCCAGGCGAGTCGTTCGCCACGAGCGTCGCCCGGAGGCGAGCAGCGCAGCCCCCACGGTCTGCCCCGGTACGTAGTCGACGGGGTCGCCGTCGAAGCGGAACTCGCTCATGGCTTCTCCTCGTCGGGCTCCTCGATGAGCCTGTCGGGCAGCAGAGCGCGGGCGCTGCCACCTGCCGCGGCGTCGACGTCGCCGCCGGTGAGGTGCGCTGCGACGAGATCGCCCGTGGCGGGCGCCAACCCGATGCCTGCTCCCTCGTGGCCGCACGCGTGTACGAGCCCGGGCACCCGCGGGTCGGGTCCGATCACGGGCAGGTGGTCGGGACAGTACGGCCGGAACCCGCGGTACACGCGCATGAGCTGCAGCCCCGCGAGACGCGGGAACAGCGTCACCGCCTGCCGGGCCAGCGTCGCCACGGTGCTCGGCGCCATCGTCATGTCGTACCCCACCCGCTCGCGGCTGGCCCCGATGAGTACGGTTCCGCCACGGGTCGATTCGACCACGACCGAGGTCTCGAGCCCCTCGGTGGAGGCCGCTACGTTGGCGACGTAGTCGGCCGAGTACACCTTGTGCCGGATGAACGGCGTGGTCGGCTCGGTGACGAGGATGAACCCGCGCCGCGGCAGTACCGGAACCTCGCCGCCGAGGCGTCGCCCCACCTCTCCGCCCCACGTGCCGGAGGCGTTCACCACGGCATCGGCCTCGAACAGGCCCTGATCGGTGCGCACCCCGGCGAGGCGCCCTCCGCGGTGCAGGCCGGAGGTGACCTCGTGGCCCGAAACGAACCGCGCGCCGCGACGCCGCGCCTCGGCGAGCAGCGCATGTGCTGCGAGCACAGGCTGCACCTGGGCGTCCTGCGGGTACCAGATGCCCTGTCCGATCTCGGGGGCGAGATCGGGCTCGAGGGAGTGCGGGTCGTCGATCACCTCGGCGTCGACGCCGGTATCGCGCTGCGACGCCGCGAGCCGTCTCAGCTCGGGCAACAGCGCAGGGTCGGCCGACGTCACGACGCCGCCCTTGCGCTCGTACTCGAGCGCGTCGTCCCCGACCTCGTCGGCAAGCTCGGCCCACCGGCGCGAACTCACCAGGGCGAGGTCGAGCTCCGGCCCTGGGGCCTTGTCAGAGACGAGCACGTTGCCCTCACCCCGGCTCGTGGTGCCGCTGCCCACCGGGCCACGGTCGATCACCGTGACCTCGCATCCGGCCCGGGTGAGCGCGAGGGCCGTACACGAACCCACGATCCCCGCGCCCACGACGACGACGCGCATTGCAACCTCCCTGTTCAGCGCAGCGGTCCAGCCAACGAGGCGTGCCTCAGGGAGCCGCGACCCACACGGTCATCAGCTCGCGGTACCCGTCGAGCGCCTCGGGTCCGTTGTCACGGCCCCAGAATCCCGACTGGCGCAGCCCTCCGAACGGCGTCGCCACCGTACCCTCGCTGTACCCGTTGATCGCGAGCGTGCCGACTCGGATCTGGTCGGTCCACCACTTCGTGGTCGGCAGGTGCTCGCACCACACCGTGGAGGCGAGGCCGTACGACTCACCGTTGACGAGCCGCACCGCCTCCTCGCGAGTGTCGACGCGCATGACCTGCGCGACCGGACCGAACACCTCGTCCGTGCTCAGGTGCGTGCCCTCGGGCACCCCCTGCAGCAGCGTCGGTGCCACCCAGAACCCGTTGCCCTCGGGCATGTTCTCCGTGCGGGACAGCACAGTCGCGCCCGCCTCAACGGCCTCGTCGACCCACGACACGATGCGATCGCGCGCCTCGGCGTTGATGACCGGCCCCATCGCCGAGTCGTCCGAGAACGGGTCACCGACCGTGAAGTTCCCGGCCTCGGCCACGAGGGCCTGCACGAACGCGTCGTAGCCCTGCTCGGCTCCGATGTAGACGATGCGGGAGGTCGCGGTGCAGTTCTGCCCGGCCTGCCCGAACGCGGCGCCGATGATGTCGCCCGCGGTGCCGGCGACGTCGTCGGTGTGCTCGGAGTCGATGATGTAGGCGGCCCGTCCGCCCAGTTCGAGCGAGACGCGCTTGAGGTTCGACTCGGCGGAGTACTTCAAGAATCGCCGGCCCACCTCTCCGGAGCCGGTGAACGTGAGCATGTCGACGTCGTCGTGGAGGCCGAGCGCCTGGCCGACACCGGGCCCGTCGCCGACGAGCACGTTGACGACGCCGTCGGGCACCCCCGCCTCGCGGGCGATCTCGGCGAAGAGCAGGGCGCTGAGCACCGAGTCCTCGGCCGGTTTGATGACGAGCGTGCAGCCGGCCGCGAGCGCGGGAGCGACCTTCCAGCCCAGCATCGCGATGGGGAAGTTCCACGGCAGCACCACGCCGACCACGCCGATCGGCACGCCGCGCACCCAGCCCCAACCGGAGGAGTCCTGCAGTTGGCGGCCCTCGTGGTGCTCGGTGAGGTCGGCGAAGAAGCGCAGGTTGGCGACCACGTCTTCGACGTCGCCCTCGACGCTGAGCGCGAAGACCTTGCCGGCCTCGACCGCGTCGAGGTAGGAGATGTCGCTCGCGTGTTCGTGGACGAGGTCGGCGAGGCGACGGATCGTCTCGGCGCGGGTGGCTGCGTCGTTCGCCCACGCGCCGTCTTCGAACGCCTCCCGCGCTGTGCGCACGGCCTCGTCGACCTGCTCCGGTGACGCCCCCGCCAGCGTGCCGAGCGACTCACCGGTCGCGGGGTTGATGAGGTCGAGGGCCGGGCCCTGCCCCTGGGTCAGCTTGCCGCCGACGTGTACCCCGAGCTGACGCTCGAGAACATCCGTGAGAAACGATGTGGCTCGCTCAGACATTGGCTTTCTCCTGCTCGATGGCGGCGACTGCTTCGACGACGGCGGCGATCTCCTCGGCGGGCGCGGTCGGCAGCGGCGAGCGAACCGGCCCCTGCTCGATACCGAACTCGTCGAGCGCCCCCTTGATGAGAGAGATGAACGCGGAACTGCCCTCGATGAGACCGAGGGGCGTTGCGAGGCGGCGCCACAGTTCGACGGCGCCGTTCCAGTCGCCCTCCCGTGCGAGCGACCAGAGCCGCACGCACGACTGGGGTGCGAGATAGGCGGAGGCCGCGACCCACCCGGTGGCGCCCTGCGTGAACCCCTCGAGCGCGATGCCGTCGGCGCCCACGAACACCTCGACCTTGTCGCCGAGGGCCTGCCGCAGTTCGAGCACGCGGGTGGCGGCCCCCGAGGTCTCCTTCACGCTCCAGAAGGTCTCGCGCGCGAGCAGCGGCTCGAGGTGCTGCGGCAGCATGTCGACGCCGGTGGAGTGGGGGTTGTTGTAGACCATCACCGGCAGCGCGCTGCGCTCGAGCACGGAGTCGAGCGCCGACACGGCGACCTCCGGGGCGAGACCGCCGTAGAACGGAGGCGTGATCATCGCCCCCTGAGCCCCGGCAGCGGCCGCCTGCTCGATGAGCGTGACCATCTCGTCGGGTCGGTAGGCCATGCACCCCACGATCACGGGCACCCGCCCGTTCACGACCTCAACGGTGTGGCGCACCTGGGCCTCACGCTCTGCGGGCGTGAGCGCGAGGGCCTCACCGGTCGCACCCTGGGTGAGGATTCCGTCGACACCGGCAGCGAGCACGCGTTCGAGCCCCCGTGTCAACACCTCCGGCGACGGTTCTCCGCCAGCCCCGTAGGGGGTTGTCGGGACCGCGAAAACACCCTGCATGGGCTGTGTCATGGCGTCGCCTTTCTCTGCCGTGAGGTTTGTGCAATATTACATACCACAATCGCAGGCGCCGCCAGAGCCGAGCGAAGTTGTACGTAGTTTCTCGAGGGAGTTCGCATGGCCGCTACCCACATTGACCCCCTGCTGCAGCCGTACACCCTCAAGGGGCTAACACTCCGCAATCGCGTCGTGAGCACCTCCCATGAGCCCGCCTACGGCGAAGACGGCCTGCCGAAAGACCGGTACCGCCTTTACCACCTGGAGAAGGCGCGCGGAGGCGTGGGACTGACGATGATGGGCGGCTCGGCGGTCGTCTCACCCGACTCCCCGCCCTCGTTCGGCAATCTACTGCTCTACAAAGACGAGATCGTGCCGTGGCTGCGCCGCCTCACCGACGACGTGCACGACGCCGGGGCGGCCGTGATGTGCCAGGTCACGCACCTGGGGCGCCGCACCAGCAATTACACCGACGACTGGCTGCCGGTCGTGTACTCCTCCCCCCTGCGCGAGCCGGCCCACCGCTCGTTCCCGAAGCAGGCCGAAGACTGGGACATCGACCGCATCGTTCGTCACTTCGCCGAGGCCGCGCAGCGCTGCGAGGCCGGCGGGCTCGACGGCATCGAGCTGATGTCGTACGGACACCTGCTCGACGGGTTCGTCTCGCCGTTCACCAACCGGCGCGACGACGAGTTCGGCGGCAGCTTCGAGAACCGCATCGAGTTCCCACTGCGGGTCATCCGGGCGATCAAGCAGGTCACCGACCCCGGCTTCGTACTCGGAATCCGCATGAGCCTCGACGAGAACCGTGAGGGCGGGCTCGGCCAGGAGGAGGCCGTGCGCGCCCTGAAGACGTACGCGCAGGAGGGTGTCGACTTCGTCAGCACGATCAGGGGCACGATCGAGAGCGACAACACGCTCGCCCGCGTCATCCCGTCGATGGGCACGCCGTCGGCTCCGTTCATCGAGTGGACGGGCCAGATCCGCCGCGAGGTCGGCATCCCAGTGATGCACGCCTCCCGCGTCGCCGACGTCGCCACCGCCCGATACGCGGTGCGCGAGGGACTGGTCGATCTCATCGGCATGACCCGCGCCCAGATCGCCGACCCGCACCTCGTCCGCAAGATCGCCAGCCGGCAGGAAGACCGCATCCGCCCGTGCGTGGGTGCGAACTACTGCCTCGACGCGATCTACCAGTCGGGCGACGCGAAGTGCGTACACAACCCTGCGACCGGACGCGAGCAGACGCTGGCCCACGAGATCGCGCCCACCGACGGCGAGAAGCTGCGCGCCGTCGTGGTCGGCGCCGGTCCGGCAGGCCTGGAGGCGGCTCGCGTGCTCGGCGCCCGCGGCCACGACGTCGTGCTCTTCGAGGCCGCCGACCACGCGGGCGGGCAGATTCGCCTCACTCAGAGCTCACCGCATCGCCGCGACCTCATCGGGATCGTCGACTGGCGCCTCGACGAAGCCCGCCACCACGGGGTCGACATCCGCCTCAACACCTACGTCGAGGCCGACGACGTGCTCGCCGAGAACCCCGACCTCGTCATCGTGGCGACCGGCGGAGTGCCGAACACGGAATTCCTGCAGGAGGGGGCCAACCTGGTCAACGACGTGTGGGACGTGATGGGAGGGGCGATGCGCGCCTCCGGCGACGTACTCGTCTTCGACGACGCAGGCGGGCACGCCGTCCTCGACGCCGCCGAGACCCTGGCGCTCAAGGGGTGCCGGGTCGAGTTCGTCACGCCCGAGCGTTCCGTCGCACCCGACGTGGGCTCGATGAACTCCCCGGCCTACCTCAAGACCTTCGCCGAGAAGGGCGTGGTCATCACACTTCCGTACTACCTGCGGCGGGTGCGCAAGAGCAGCGACGGCCGCCTGGAGGCCGTGCTGTGGAGCGAGTACGCCGACCTGGAGGTGACCCGGGTGGTCGACCACGTGGTCGTCGACCACGGCACCCTGCCGATGGCCGACGTGTACGACGAACTCAAGCCCCGCTCCCGCAACGGCGGAGAGGTCGACCTCGACGCACTCCTGCGCAACGAGCCACAGTCCGCGGTCCGCAATCCCGAAGGGTCGTTCCGGCTGTTCCGCATCGGAGATGCCGTGAGCAGCAGAAACATTCACGCCGCGATCTACGACGCCCTGCGGCTGTGCCAGGTGCTTTGAGGGCTCCGTCGAAAATACCAACTCAACCCTGACAAAATCCTGGACACCCGCACAGTGATATGTAATATTGCACTGCATGACCCGCAGTGTGGCGGGTACCGACCCCCAGGGGAACGACCATGCTCGAAATCCTCGTCCAGATCAGCGACCTGATCTGGAATCCGATGGCATTCATGGCGCTCGGCGTCGGCTTCTTCTTCACGGTCCTCACCAAGGGGATCCAGTTCCGGAGATTCCCGGACATGATCAAGTCGATCTTCGAGAAGAAGTCGGCCGACGACGGTGGCACCTCGCCCCTGCAGGCGATCCTGCTGACCATCGGTGGCCGCGTCGGCGTCGGCAACATCGCCGGCGTCGGCACGGCCATCTCGGCCGGCGGCCCCGGAGCGCTGTTCTGGATGATGCTGTGCTCGCTGCTCGGGGCCGCGAGCGCGTACGCCGAATCGGTGCTCGCACAGGTCTTCAAAGAGCGGGCGCTCAACGAGCACCGCGGCGGCATGCCCTACTACGTCGAGAAGGGGTTGAAGCTGCGCTGGCTCGCCGTGGTCCTCGCGACGATGACCTTCGTCGGCTACGGCTTCGTCTTCCCGGGCGTGCAGGCCAACAGCATTGCGGTCTCGATGGACAACGCGTTCGGCGTCTCGACGTGGATCTCGGCCTCCGTGCTCACGCTCGTTCTCGGCCTCGTCATCTGGGGCGGCACGCAGCGCATCGTGCACGTCGCCCAGGTGCTCGTGCCGATCATGGCCCCCGGCTACCTGCTCGCCGCGTTCGCGATCCTCGTCGTCAACGCCGACCAGATCTGGCCCACGATCGTGCTGGTGATGAGCAGTGCATTCGGCACCAACGCGGTTTTCGGCGGCATCATGGGCACGGCCGTCGCGTGGGGCGTGCGGCGATCGGTGTTCTCCAACGTCGCCGGTGTCGGTGAAGGCACGTACGTCGCGGCCTCCGCGTCGGTGCGACACCCCTCCAAGCAAGGCCTCGCGCAGGCACTGTCGATCTTCGTCGACACCACGCTCATCTGCTCTGCGACCGGCGTCATGATCATCATGACCGGCATGTACAACACCCCGAACCCCGAGGGCGGCTTCCTGTACGAGGGCGTGCCCGGCATGTCGGCGGGCCCCGCCAACACGCAGGCTGCGATCGACACGATCATGCCCGGCATGGGCCCCGGCTTCCTCGCGGTCGCGTTGTTCTTCTTCGCGTTCACCACGATGATCGCGTTCTTCTACATCGCGACCACGAACCTCGTCTTCCTGGGCAAAGGCCACCCGAGCCCGAAGCTCATGTTCGCCCTCAAGCTGGGCACGCTCGCGATCACGTTCTTCGGCTGCGTCGCCTCCGCCCAGACCATCTGGACCATCGGCGACATCGGCTACGGCTCGATCGGCTGGGTCAACATGATCTGCATCCTGATGCTCAGCCCCATGGTCGTGAAGGTCACACGTGACTACGACGCCCAGATGGCCGCGGGCAAGGACCCGGTCTTCGATCCTCGCCCGCTCGGTATCGAGAACGCCGACTTCTGGGTCGCGGGCGACCCGATCCCGGAGCCGCGCGAGCGGGTCGTCGACCCGTAACCGCGGGGTCGGTCAGGGTGGAGTCGTCACCCTGGCCGACCGCCGCGCGTCACCTCAGGACGAACCCGGGCACGAGCGGGTCGGCGGGGTCGACGACGAACTCGCACGAGCCCACCCGGTAGGCCATGCCGGTCACCTCCGGGATGACGGCCGGCCGTCCGTGAGCCGTGACCCGGTCGGCGATGCGCGCTTCGAACATCGTTCCGACGACCGACTCGTGGCGCAGCACCTCTCCGTCGCGCAGGCCGCCGTCATCGGCCAAGAGCGCAACCCGGGCGGCCGTCCCCGAGCCGCACGGCGATCGATCCACCTCGCCGTCGGCGAAAACGGTGATGTTTCGCTGGTGCAGCCGTTCTCCGGAGGCGCCCGGAGCGGTGAGGATCGTGCCGTAGATGCCGTCCAGGCGCGCGTCGTTCGGGTGGCGTGCCACCCAATCCGGCCGAGACTCCTGCGCGTTGAGCGCATTGCGGATCTCGCGTCCAACGGCGATGAGCTCGGTGTAATGCTCGGGCGTGACGTCGAGGCCCACGTCGGCTGCCGGCAGCACCGCGTACATCGCGCCACCGAAACCGATGTCGACGCTCACCTCGCCGCGCGACGTCGGTACACGCACTCCGCGAGCCTGTGCCCAACTGGGCACGTTGACGAAGGTCACGGCCTCGGGGCGGCCTTCGCGCATCCGGACCCTGGCCCGCACCCGCCCGGACGGCACATCCACGACGACCTCTGCGTCCCCCTCGTCGGGGGCCTCCACGAGGCCGGTGTCGACGGCCCACACGCCCAGGGCGATGGTGCCGTGACCGCAGGCCGTGGAGAAGCCGTCCTTGTGCCAGAACAGCACACCGAAGTGGGCACCTTCGTCGTCGGGAGGCGTGATGAACCCGCCGTACATGTCCGCGTGACCGCGCGGCTCGCTGCACAACAGCGCGCGGACACGCTGTACCGCCTCGTCGTCGACGGCGCGTGCCCGCCTGTCAGCGACGTCGGCACCCGGCAGGTCGAGCTGACCGGCCGCAACGATGCGGAACGGCTCGCCGGCGGTGTGGTAGTCCTGCGTGCGATACGTCTCCATGGGCGTCCTCCGGCGTCGGTCTGATGGTCTCGGTTGGGCTCGGCTGGGCTCGGTTCGGCTCTGGTCAGGCCCCCGCGAACGGCGGCGGTGCGGTCCCGTCGAGCTGTTGCCCGACCCAGGACTCCAGGCCGTCGGGATCGATCGGAAGTCCCGACGAGAGCACGTCGATGCCGGTCTCGGTGATGAGGACGTCGTCTTCGATGCGTACGCCGATCCCCCGCAGCTCTTCGGGGACGGTGAGGTCCGAGGGGTGGAAGTACAGGCCCGGCTCGACGGTGAAGACCATGCCGGGCGCGAAATCCGCAGCCTGGTAATCGGAGTAGTCGGCGTGCGCGCAGTCGTGGACATCGAGACCGAGGTGGTGTCCCACGCCACAGACGATGTAGCGACGGTGCTGCTGCCCCTGGGGGCTGAGCGCCACGTCACGCGGCACGTCCAGGAGACCGAGGTCGCGCAGGCCGTCGACGAGGACACCCATCGCCGCATCGGTGTAGCCGGCATAGGTGCGGCCGGGGCCACACGCCTCGAGCGCCGCCAGGTGCGACGCGTACACGACGTCGTACACGGCGCGCTGAGCAGCTGTGAACTCGCCGTTCACGGGCACGGTGCGCGTGACGTCAGCGGTGTACAGAGTCGTCTCCTCGACGCCGAGGTCGAGGAGCACGAGGTCGCCTTCACGCACCTGACCGGTCGCCCTGGTCCAGTGCAATACCGGGGCGTGACTCCCACTACCGACGATCGATTGGTAACCCGGTCCGTTGCCGAGGGTGCGAGCGTGCCGGTCGAAGGTGCCCTGCAGCCACCGTTCGCCTCCCCCCGCGACAGCCGCGGGGAATTCCCTGGCCACTGCACCGAACCCCTCCGCCGTGTGCTCCGCGGCAAGGCGCAGTTGGGCCACCTCCCACGGGTCTTTCACGAGCCGCAGGGTGGCCAGCGACTCGCGCACCACATCGGAGATACCAGCACCCCACTGCCGTACCTGTGCACCGTCACCGGCGAACCGGACTCGCGTGAGCCGTTCGACGAATGCGTCGAGTTCGTCGACGGGCCGCACGTCGATTCCCAGCGCCTCCGACCAGGACTCGAGCGACGCCCGCGGCCCCACCCACAGGGGCCCGTTGACCACGTCGAGGTAGAAGCCCGGATCTGATGGACCCCACGGTCGCGGCAGGAACAGAACCGACTCGTGCCCGTCGTGCGTCGGGCGCATGACCAGGGCGGCTCCGGGCTCGGTGCAACCGGTCAGCCACACGAAGTCGGAGTCGGCTCGGAAGTAGAAGTGCTGATCCGCGTTGCGCACGACCGGGCCGCCACCGGCGACGACGATCGTGTGGCCCGGCCAGTGCTGCGACAACTGCTGCCGATGTCGCCTCGCCGAGTCGGCCGCGCCGGCGGGGACATCGGCGTGCCCCTCGGTCCGGCCCCACCCGGTCGTCATGAACGCCCGGAAGGCGTCCGAGTCGGCCGGGCGCGGGATGCGCGTGTCGTGGTAGGGCGGCGTCGGCTGCGAAACCACGCGTGCGTGAACGTTGAGCCCGCTCACTGTCAGCACCTCTTCTGCTCTTGGGTCAGCGTGCTCCGCTGACCCGTACTCGTGCGTCGAGCAACACGTATGCGATGTCGACGAGAATGTTGGCGACGACGACGAAGAACCCGCCGAAGAGCACCACACCGATGACGACGGGGCGGTCTTGGGTCGCCACTGCCTGAACGGCCAGCGCTCCGATCCCGCGCAGGCCGAACACCGTCTCGATGACGATGACTCCACCCAACAGCAATCCGATGTCGGTTCCCAATTGGGTCACCAGCGGGGTGAGCGCCGAACGCATGCCGTGCTTGTAGGTCACCACGCGTTCGGACAAACCCTTGGCCCTCGCGGTGCGGATGTAGTCCTCGCCCATCACATCCAGCATCTGCCCGCGGGTGAGCCGGGCGTAGGTCGCGGCAGTGACCAGAGCCAGCGTCATCCACGGCAGCAGGAGATGCCACGCCCACCGCACAGGATCCTGCGTCAAGGGGATGTACCCGCCGGGCGGGAACAGGATGATCCCGGCCTTCGTGGGGAGGAAGTAGAGGAAGTAGAGGCTCAGCATGCCGAGCACGAACGTGGGGAACGAGATGCCGGCGAGGGCGAACGCGAGCCCGGCGCGGTCGCGCAGGCTGCCCGGGTGGCGGGCGGAGGTGATGCCGATGGGGATGCCGATGGCGAGCCACAGCACCACGCCGCCGAACACGAGCGACATCGTCGCGGGTAGTCGCGACAGGATGAGCGGCAGCACCTCTTGTGAGCTGCGGTAGGAGAAGCCGAGGTTGCCCTCGCCGATCCGTGAGAGGAACTCCCAGTACTGCACGTAGATCGGCTGATCGAGCCCGAGGGTCGCGCGGATCTGGGCGAGCAGTTCCGGAGTCGCCTTGTCGCCTGCGATGACTCGGGCGGGATCGCCCGGCGCGACGAAGAACAGCGTGAAGATGAACAGCGACAGCACGAATAGCACGAGAACGCCGAACCCGACCCGGCGCAGCAAGAACCCGGTCATTTCTTGCCCCTCCTTCCGGCACGTGGGTCGAGGGCGTCGCGCAGCCCGTCGCCGAGCACGTTGAACGCCATCGTGGTGAAGAGCAGAGCGAGGCCGGGCACGACCACGAGCCACCAGGCGATGAGGTAGATGGAGTTTCCGGCCGCCTCCGAGAGCATCCGGCCCCAACTGGGTGTCGGCGGAACGATGCCCATGCCGAGGAACGACAGCGTCGCCTCGAACACGATGGCGTTGGGGATCATCAGCGTGACGTAGATGATGATGGGCACGGTCAGGTTGGGGAGGATGTCGCGCAGCATGATCGACAGGTGACCGGCCCCGAGCGAGCGTGCGGCCTCCACGAATTCGCGCTCTCGCAGGGCGAGTGCCTGACCGCGGATGACACGGCCCATCGGCGTCCACGAGAAGAAGACGATGACGATGACGCTCAGGGTGAGCGACGGGCCGAAGACCGAGACCAGCGAGATGGCCGCGAGCAGGAACGGCACGCTCATGATGAGGTCCATCACTCGCGACAGCACAGTGTCGACACGGCCCCCGAAGTATCCGGCGGTGATGCCGACAGAGATGCCGATGAGCGCCGCGAGCAACGATGCGGCCACGCCGACGACCAGCGAGATGCGGGCTCCGTAGGCGAGTCGCACGAGGACGTCGCGGCCGAGCTGGTCGGCGCCGAGCCAGAACTGCGGCCCCGGACCCGTCGGCACACCCGCAGACGTGAGGCCGATGTCGCGGAGTTGTTCGTTGACGCCGTGCCCCGTGACGGTCTCCAGCAGCGGAGCGAAGGCGGCGAAGAGAACGAGCAAGACGATGAAGATGGCGCTCACCAGCGCCGCCTTGTCACGGCGGAGACGTCTCAGCGTCAACTCGACCGAGCCGCGAGCGACGACAGGCCCGGGCCTCACGGCCGGGATCGGTCCGGTACGACCGGCCCCCGGTGGCGTCGGTTCGTCGGAGGGACCGGGCGGCGGTTCTGGTACCACTTGAGTCATGACCTGCCCCCTTCTGCGCTCTCGGAGACGGCTGGTACGAGCTCGCGTGCGCGAAGCGGCGGCCCGTCGGGCTCGACCGGTCCGGAGGCGGCCAGCAGCTTGCGGGTGAAGGCCTCCTGAGGGTGCGCGTAGATCGTCTCGGTCTCGGCGAGTTCGATGATCCGGCCGCCGTCCATGATGGCGATGCGGTCGCACACGTGACGGACGACGGCGAGGTCGTGCGAGATGAACAGGTACGTCATCCCGAACTCGTCCTGAACGTCGGTCATGAGGTTGAGGATCTGAGCCTGGATCGAGACGTCCAGCGCGGAGACCGGTTCGTCGTAGATGATGATCGACGGATTGAGCGCCAACGCACGAGCGATGCCGATGCGCTGCCGCTGCCCGCCGGAGAACTCGGCCGGGAATCGGTTGTAGTGCTCCGGGTTGAGCCCCACGACCTCCATGAGGTGTTGCACACGCGCCTTGCGCTCGGCCGGGGTTCCGACCTTGTGGATGCGAAGCGGGTCGTCGATGATCGCACCGATGCGGCGGCGTGGGTTGAGCGCGCCGTAGGGGTCCTGGAAGACCAGTTGCACTTCTTTCCGCATGGCACGCCAGGTGGCGGCGTCGACCGAGTCGAGCCGGTGCCCGGCGACGTTGATGGTGCCC
Organism: Dermatophilus congolensis; assembly: GCA_030538115.1. Classification (GTDB taxonomy): domain Bacteria; phylum Actinomycetota; class Actinomycetes; order Actinomycetales; family Dermatophilaceae; genus Dermatophilus; species Dermatophilus congolensis_B. The sequence continues at coordinate 138,396 of JAUNUP010000002.1, forward strand.
GAGTCGGCCTCGATGAGACCGGCGACGACCCTCGCCAGCGTCGACTTTCCGCAGCCGCTCTCGCCGACCAGACCGATCGTCTCCCCGCGTTGGACGTCGAGGTCGATGCCCCGCAACACGTGTAGTGACGTCTTGCGGCCGAACGAGCCGCTCGTGAAGGTGAGGTTCACGTCATGCAGGCTGATGATCGGCTCTTCACCGGCGTGGGCGGCGGGGCCGTCCTCGTGTCGTTCACCGGCGGTCAGGTCGACGGGTTCACGGGTGAGCCAGCAGGCTGCCCTTCCGCCGTCGTCGTACACCCGCACGGGCGGTGTCTCGATTCGGCAGATATCCATGACGTCGGGACACCGGGGCGCGAACACGCACCCGAGGGGCGGATCGAGCAGGCTCGGAGGCTGCCCGGAGATGGGGATGAGCCGCATCCCCTTCTCCGACTTCGCCGGAGTCGATCGCATGAGGCCCCGCGTGTACGGATGCGCCCCTTGCCGAAACACGACCTCGGTCGGGCCCTGCTCGAGCATCCGGCCCGCGTACATGACCATCACGGCGTCGGCGACCCGCGAGATGACGGCGAGGTCGTGCGTGATCATGACGATCGTCGTGTCGAAATCGCGCCGCAGCCCCTCCATGAGGTCGAGGATCTGAGCCTGGACGGTCGAGTCGAGCGCCGTGGTCGGCTCGTCGGCGATGATGAGTGAGGGGTTCATCACCAGCGCCATCGCGATCATCACGCGTTGACGCATACCGCCGGAGAACTGGTGGGGGTATGCGTCGAACCGCGCGGCAGCATCGGGGATACCGACCTTGGCCAGCATCTCGACCGTCCGCGCCTTGGCGGCCTTCGGGCTCACCTTTTCGTGCGCGTGGATCTGCTCGGTGATCTGGTGACCGACCTTGTAGTGCGGGTGCAGCGACGAGAGCGGGTCCTGGAAGATCATGCAGATGTCTTTGCCGCGCACGTCGAGCCACTCGGCCGCTGACAGTGTCAGCAAGTTCCGGCCCCGGAAGAGGGCCTCTCCGCTGATCTGCGCGCTCGCCGGCAACAGCCCCATGATCGACTGCATCAGCACCGACTTGCCCGAGCCCGACTCGCCTGCGACGCCGAAGAACTGCCCCTGGTCGACGCTGAACGAGACGTCCTGGACCGCGTGTACGACGCCGTCCTCCGTCGGGATCTCGACCCGCAGATTGCGAACATCAAGAAGTGACATGTGTGCCCTCCTCCAGCGACCGGGTGCCCGGAGTCCCCGTGCGCGCCGGGCACCCGGTGCCGGTCACTGGTTGAGCCAGAGGTTGGTCCAGTCGCCCTGGACGGAGAGAGCGAAGGGCACGAAATTCTGCACCCGCGCAGAGTGGTAGAGGATCGCCTTCGGTGCCGCGATCGGCACGACGATCGCGTCCTGCATGATCTTCTCGTCGACCTGACCCCACAGCTTGGCCACCTCGTCGGGGTCGGTCGCAGCGATCGCCTGGGCCGCCAACTTGTTCGCCTCGTCGTTGTTGTAGTCGACGTAGTTGTAGGTCTGCGGCGTGCCGGTGAAGGTGAACTGGGGCTGGAAGACCGAGCGTGCTGCACCGCCCTGCCAATCCGGCGTCCAACCGACCGGGGCGATATCCCACACGCCACTGGCCGTCGATGACGTGTTGGTGAGGAATTTCGAGTAGTAGTCGGTCGGGTTGACGGGGATCAGTTCGAGGGTGATGCCCGCCTTGGCCAGGCTCGCCTGAATCGTCTGCGCGATGGCGGGCTCCTGATCCTTGGTGCGGTAGGGCATCTTCAGCGACAGCCCGTTGGGGAAGCCCGCCTCGGCGAGCAACTCCTTGGCCTTCGCCGGGTCACCCTGGTCGTTGGGAGTCGGGTACAGGTCGAACTCGTGGAATCCGAGCACGCCGGGCCCGAAGATGCCGTGCTGCGGGCTCGCGTTGTCGGTGCCGCCGAGAATCTGAATGACCGCAGCACGGTCGATCGCGTACTGCAGCGCCTGGCGCACCTTGATGTCGTTCGTGGCCTTGTTGTTGTTGGGCGACTTGGTGTTGATCCACAAGAACGGGTTCACCTGGCCCGAGGGGATCGTCGAGAGCTTCGCATCGTTGGTGGCGCGCATCTGCGCGGCGACCGTCGGCGAGACCGAGGTGTCGAACGGCAGGTCGAGGGAGCCGGCCTGCAACTGCTGCGTCACGGCATCCGAGCTGAGCCCCATCGTCATGACGACGCCGTCGACGTTGGCCTTGCGCAGCGGATCCGATTCTTGAGTCCACGCGGGGTTGCGTTCGAGCTCGAGCTTGTTGTCGGGGTTGTACGACTTGACCCGGTACGGCCCGGAGGCGATGAAGTTGGAGCGATACTCCGGCGAATCGGGCAGGTAGTCGAGAACCTCCACGGGCGCCGGGGTGGCTGCCGCCAGCGAGAGCATGTACGGGAAGTCACCCGCGGCCTCCTTCAACTTGAAGGCCACCGTCAGGTCGCCCTGCTGGGTGATGCCGGAGATGTCGCTGCCTTCGATGTACTCCTTCATGGGGCCGGCCTGCGTCGCGACCTTCGAGAACCCCTCACAGAAGGTGTCCATGCCCTCGATGAGGGTGACGAAGTACGTGGTGTGCGGCGAACTCATCATCGGATTGCAGAGGCGCTTGAACCCGCGCTCGACATCAACTCCGGTGATCTGACGAGGAGCACCGGCGATATCCCACTGGGCCCCTTCGCGCAGGCTGAACGTGTACGTCTTGCCGTCGTCGGTCGGCTCGGGAACGTCGGTCGCGAGATCACCCTTGGGGGTGATCCGCGCCTGCTCGTCCGGCACGGACTCGTACGACACGAGCTGCCTCGTGATCGCGCGCATCACCGACGACGTGGGGACGTAGGCGGTGAGCCCAGGATCCATCCGGTCGATGTCGCCGTTGCTGCCGACCTGAAGGATGCCGCCCTTGACGGGCTCGCCTCCCGTCTGCGCGGTCTGTGTCGAGCTCGCGCTGCACCCTGCGAGGGCGAAGCCCACGCCGAGCGCGCACACGGTTTTGGCAAGAGAAGAGGACCTGGGCATGTGCCACCTCGCTGACGCGTCGATGCGTTGTGATGTGACATGTTACATAGAAGAACGATGAGCACATCGGAGATCGAGAAACTCTGTCTTCGCATCGAGACAAGCCACCGAGAGGGGGAGTCTGCCCACCGCTCCACCGACCAGCGGCCAACTTGAGCAGGGCTGTGACCTGGAGGATCGTGCTTGACGCCGTGCCGTAGCGCCCGCGAGGTCAGCGCGGGAGAACCGTACCGACTCCGAGTCTCGCGGCATTCGCGGCGATCTCGGCGGCGATCACGATGTCGCTGGAGGCGTTGCCGAGGTTCTGGATGAGCAGTCTGCCCGGCGGCTTCGGGATGCCCAGCACGTTGCCGGTCCAATCGCTCGCGCTCGGGTAATCCGCGGCGAGCTTGAGAGGTGCTACGGCGGCGAACTGTTCCACGTCGTCTGACACCACCGTCGAAGTTCGGGCGAGAGCGGTCCCTACCGAACTGGCGTAGTCCAACGGCAGCAGCACGGCATCGTCCCGCACGAGTTCTTCGGGAATCTCGGCGCCGTCCAAGCCGATCGGCAGACCTGTGATGATCGCCCCGGCGTCGCGAAGGGCCTGCGGCAGCGAGTCGGTGACCCGCACCCGATCGCCCACGCCCAACCGGTCGGCGAACGCAGCGACGGCGTCGCGAGCCTGTTCGCGACGACCGGCGACGCGGATATCGCGGTATCCCAACCAGGCCAATACCCGCAGGTGCGAAAACACCTGGGCGCCGGTGCCTACGAACGCGACCGGCTCTTCGGTCGAAATGAACGCTTTCAGGCACGCCCCCGTCACCGCGGCCGTACGCGCAGCCGTGAGCTCACCGGCAGCCATGACGCACACCATCATCAGCCCGGCAGCCGTGGGCAGCCCGGCCTCCGGGTTGTCGGGTTGCAGGCTGATCCACTTGCAGCCGAGGAGTCCCTGGGCGCTCGACGCAACGGGCATCGCGTTCGCGAACCCGTTGCGTCCGAACGTCACCGCCGGTTTCGGGGGCACCTGCACGTCGCCATGGGCGCGCAGGACGAGAGCCGCGTGCGCCAGCTCGACCGCCCGCTCCGGCCCTGGCAATACTGACTCGACGTCTGCGTCAGACAGGTATCGAAGGGGCGGCGCGGCATCGGTCATGCGCCCCATTGTCACCCGGCGAACGCCGCAGGTCTCAGCCCGTGTACATGTCGTCGATCTCGGTCGCGAATTCCTTCGTCACCACTCCCCTGCGGAGTTTGAGGCTCGGGGTGAGGTCGCCGTCGTCGACCGTGAGGTCGCGCGGGAGGATGCGGAACTGCTTGATCGTCTCCCAGCGGTTGAGGCCCTCGTTGAGCTGGTCGATGTAACCCTGCACCAGCGTCTTGGCGGCGTCGGAGGCCACGATCTCGGAGTACGAGGCCCCCTCCATGCCGTTGGCCGCGGCCCAGGCCGTGATCGCCTCCGGGTCGAGGGCGATGAGAGCCGAGGCGAAGTTGCGGCCGTCACCGATCACGATGAACTGACTCGCCAACGGGCACAGGGCCTTGAACTTCGACTCGATCACCGACGGGGCCACGAACTTGCCGCCCGAGGTCTTGAAGACGTCCTTCTTGCGGTCGGTGATAGTCACGAAGCCGCGCTCGTCGATCTCCGCAACGTCGCCGGTGCGGAAGAACCCGTCCTCGGTGAAGACCTCCGCCGTCGCATCGGGGCGGTTGTGGTACCCGCGCATCACGCCAGGTCCGCGGATGAGCAGTTCACCGTCGGTGTCGGTCTTCACCTCCATGCCCGGCACCGGCCAGCCGATCGAGCCGTGCTTGTGCGCGCCCGGGAAGTTGCGGTTGACGCACGTCGCCGCCGAGGTCTCCGAAAGGCCGTAACCCTCGAGAATCGGCATGCCGATGGAGGCGAACCACCACGACAACTTCGGGTCGAGCTTCGCCGAGCCGGAAATGAACTTGTCGAGCCTGCCCCCGAACCGGGCCCGAACCTTGGAGAGCACCAGCTTGTCGGCGATCGCGTGCTGCACCGCCAGCGCCCGCCCGGGCTCCTCGCCCTTCTCCTTGCACACGGCCATCTGGTGCCCGACGCCGAGCGCCCACGGGATGAGCTTCGCCTTGAGGCCCGTGGCCTCGTCGAACGTGCCCTGCACTCGCGCGTACGCCTTCTCGAAGATGCGCGGTGCAGCGGCCATGAACGTCGGCTTGATGATCGCGCAGTGTTCGACGATGCGGTCGAGGCGACCGTCGATGGCCGTCGGCAGCCCGATGTCGACCGGGAGCACCAGCATCACGTTGCCGAACACGTGCGCGAGCGGCAGCCACAAGAACTGCAGGTCGCTCTTCTCCAACAACCCCGCCGCGTGAATCGACGCACCGATGAACGTCAGCGCCGAGTGCGGCAGCTCCGCCCCCTTGGGCTTGCCCGTCGTGCCCGAGGTGTAGATGAGCACCGCGAGGTGCTCGGGCGTGAGCTGGTCGACGCGGTCACTGACCATGCTCGGGTTCGCTTCCAGCGCGGCCTTACCGCGCCGCAGCAGCTCCTCGGCGGAGATGATCCAGTCGGCCATCTCGACGCCGTCGGGGTCGAGCACCACCATGTACTGCAGGTCGGGGGTCTCGTGCTTGCGGGCCAGCACCTTGCCCACCTGCGAGGCGTCTTCGGCGATGACGACCTTGGCGCCGGAGTCGGAGAGCACGTGCGCGACGTCGCCGGCCAGACTGGAGGCGTAGATCGTGGAGGTCGCAGCACCGGCGCACATGATGCCCCAGTTCGCGATCGCCCACTCGTACCGGGTGTTCGAACACAGCGCCACGCAGTCGCCGAGCTGCACGCCCAGCTCCATCAGCCCGGCCGCCCACTCGTCGACCTGACGCCCGGCCTCCGCCCAGCTCACGGTGACGAGGTTCTCGTCGCGGTCGAAATAGAGGTAGGCGTCTTCCGACGGCGTCTCGCGAATGCGCTGCCGCAGTAGGTGCCCCACGGAGGGGGCAAGGTTCTCGAGACGTGCGCGGTCGTAGACCTCGTCACGGGCGGCAAGCAAAGGCATGTGTCGCTCCTGTCCAGGCTTCGTTGCAGTCAGGGTTACCGGCGAGTTTCGCACAGTGTGCCAGCTCACAAGCCTGCCCGCTCCCGGTGGGGCATGCATCGTTTCGTAATCGAGACGTGTGACGGCCCCATCCGCCCGGTCACCTGAAGCAGAACGGCGGCGTCACTCAGGCTGCGCCGAGAGACCTTCGCTCTGCGGAACCATCGTGGAAAGCGCCACGCGGCAGTCCCGCACGTCTTGGTGCATCTGGGTGATGAGTTCGTCGATCGATTCGAACTTCAGGGTCGGGCGCAGAAGCTTGACGAACTCCACCGCGACCATCTCGTCGTAGAGGTCGAGGTCGTCGCGGTCGAGCACATACGCCTCGACGCGCCGCTCCGTGCCGTCGAAGGTCGGGTTGGTGCCGACCGAGATCGCCGCAGGCAGAGTCGAGTCGGGGTCTTCGGGATCGAGGGTGGGTCGGTCGAGCCACCCCGCGTAGACGCCGTCGGCGGGCACGAGCCCCTCGGCGTCGGGCGAGAGGTTCGCGGTCGGAAAGCCCAGGTCACGCCCACGGTGGTCGCCATGCACGACAACGCCCGAGACGCGATGCGGCCGGCCCAGCACCTCCGCGGCTCCTGCCACGTCGCCCTCGGCGATGAGCTGTCGCGAGAGCGACGACGACCAGCGCGGGCCGTCTTCGCCGTGTACACCCACGTCTTCGAGGGCGATGACGTCGAAACCGAACTCCCGGCCCAGCTCACGCAACGTGTCGACGTCGCCGGAGTTCTTCACCCCGAACCGGGTGTCTTTACCGACCACGACGAGCTTTGCAGCGAACTTCTCGACGAAGATCCGCTCGACGAACTCCCGCGGCGTCCACTGCGCGAGCTCAAGAGTGAACGGCATGACGAGGATCCCGTGCAGCCCGACCTGCGAGACCAGACGCAGCCGCTGGTCGAGGCTCGTCAGCATCTCGGGAGCCTGCTCGGGGCGCAGCACCGCTATGGGGTGCGGGTCGAACGTCACCGCGATCGGCAACAGATCACGCTCGCTGGCGCGGGCCACCAGTTCGTTGAGCACCACACGGTGACCTCGATGAACGCCGTCGAAGTTGCCGAGCGTCACCGCGGTCGGCCCGAGGTCTGCGGGGATCTCGATCACGTCGTTCCAGCGCTGCACGTCGCCCACTCTAGCGGCGTGGCAGCCTCACGGGCTCACCGCCGGGGCACCAGCACCTCGAACGCCTCCAGCACGACAGGCATGTCGGGCTCGAAGCCCCGGTCGTTCTCGGCGTGATCGGTGAAATAGCGCTGATGAACGGCACGCCAGTGGGCCAGCGAACGGTCGCCTTCACCCTCTGCGTAGGCGTGTGCCTCGTCGACCTCACCGAACGGAACCACCCGCACCGACGTCGTCTGGATGAGGGCACGCGGGTGGCCTGCGCCGTCCGTGACGATCGAGAGCGTGCCGGCCACGGGCGGTTCCTCCCCCGCGGCCTCGTAATCCCACAGCGCGCTCGCCGTGGCCGTCTTCGTGCCCGCGAGAACGAGGGCGAGGAGCGCGTCGGCTGTGGCCGGGTCGGCACCGAACGACCACGCCGGAGGCCGGAGCGCGTCGGTCGGATTCGGGCCGAAGTACACCCGCGACGGATTCAACCCGGCCCTGATGCTCGCGTCGGCCCAGAAGGCGTCGTACTCGGCTTCGAGCTGGTCGTCCAGGGTCCAGTCCTCGCTCATGGCCCCCATTGTCGGGCAGCGAGGCTCAGCTCGGGGCGAAGACCGTTTCGGGCATCACTCGCGTCGCCGACTCGTCGAGTACCGCGACCAGCGTTCCGTCGGGCGCGAACGCCGCCACCGGGCCGACGCGTCCTGGCTGCTCGGAGGGGATGCGCACGCCGTGGCCGACCTGCCGCGCCTCCTCCGCGTCGAGTTCGCGCGCCGGCATCGCGACGCGCGCGGCAGCGGAGAGGGTCAGCAGCGGGAGCCCGCTCGTGCCCGGCTCCCCCGTCTCTCCGGAGCCTGGGTCGGGCCGCGGTGCCCCCGCGGCGCGCGCCGTTTCGAGTTGCTCGACCGTCGCCGCGTCGCCGACCGTGAACCCGCCGACCCGCGTGCGCCGCAGGGCCGTCAGGTGTCCGCCGACTCCCAGGGCCGCACCGAGATCGCGGGCCAGAGCTCGCACGTAGGTGCCCGAGCTCACCTCGACCTCCACGTCGAGGTCGAGAACCGGGCCGCCGTCGGCCTCCGAAAAGGCGGTGGCGAGAACATCGAACCTGGTCACAGTGACCGGGCGGCCCGCCAGTTCGACGTTCTCGCCTGCGCGCACGCGTGCGTACGAACGCTTGCCGTCGACCTTGATCGCGCTCACCGCGCTCGGCACCTGGGTGATGTCGCCGGTGAGCGCAGCCACGGCGGCCGTCACCCTCGCGGCCCCCTCCGGCGTGCCGAGCGCGCGAACGGCATCCGCGGGGGCCTGCGTCGTCACCTCGCCCTCGGCGTCGTCGGTGATCGTCGCCTGCCCGAGCCGAATCGTCGCGGTATACGCCTTGTCACATCCGACGAGGTACGTGAGTAGCCGCGTCGCGCGGTTCACTCCCACTACGAGCAGGCCCGTCGCCATCGGGTCGAGAGTTCCGGCGTGACCGACCTTTCGCGTACCGCAGATGCGGCGGCAGGCGCCCACGACCTCGTGGCTCGTCCAGCCGGCGGGTTTGTCGACGATGAGCAAGCCGTCGCCGACGGTCGGATCGATCGCACGCGCCATCGGGGTCGCTCAGTCGTCGTCGCCGGCCGGTTCGCCCACCGATTCGTCTACGGAGTCGGGATCTTCCGGCTTCTTGTACGGGTCGGCCTCACCCGCGTAGGCGGCCCCCGCCCGCGCGGCGGCGAGCTCGGCGTCGCGCTTACGGGTCTCCTCGAGCAGTTCCTCGAGGTGCGCGGCCCCCTCCGGGATGGCGTCGGGCACGAACTCGATCGACGGGGTCAGGCGGATGCCGAGTCCCTTGCCGATCCAGGAGCGGATGCGGCCCTTGTTCTCGGCCAGCGCAGCGGCGTTGGCTTCGCGCTCCGACTCGTCACCGAAGACGGTGTAGAAGATCGTGGCCTGCTGCAGATCGCCCGTGACCTTGACGTCGGTGATCGTGACGAAACCCAGCCGTTCGTCCTTGACCCGGCCGTCGAGTGCCTCGGCTGTGAGCACCTTGATGCGGTCGGCCACCTTGCGGGCGCGTGCGGGATCAGCCATGTCAGCTCACCTTTCGTGTACCCCGGCGGCTCGCCCGCACAGCGGGGCCCGCCTCCGGCGGTGTCGTCTACCTGCCGAACCTTATACGCCGAGGCCGGGCGCTCGCTGGAGCGCCCGGCCTGCGCACGCGGTCAGACGGGAATCAGGCGTCCGGCGCCACGAGCGTCGGCAGGGCCGCGTCGAAGAGGCGCTGGAATTCGCGAGCGGGCAGAATGTGCCCCTTCGGGCGCGCGTTCTCCTGGAGGCGGTAGCCCCACTCCCCTGCGGCGCGGCGCTGGTTCGGCGTGCCGTGGTGGCCGGGGTCGTCGAACCAGCAGTCACCGATGCCGTAGAAGATCGGCAAGAACTGCGAGACACGCTTCCACTGCATGCTCTCTCCGCGCGGGTGCGACAGGTAGTACGCGCTGGAGGCGTCGGCGTGCATTTCGGTGCGGCGGGTCTCCTCCGGGCCCGATTCGACGCCGGGCGGGATCATGCCGGTCTCGAACTGCACGTGGTGCGCGTACTCGTGCGCGAGCACCGTCTGCGGCGCCACGTCGGCGTATCCCATGTCTCGGTACGCGCGCAGGATGCCGTCGCCCATGATGATGCGGTCGGAGGGCGTACCGGCCCCCGGCGGCAGCTCCTTACCCACAGCCGTGAAGGCGAAGGCGTTGAGCGTGAAGATCGGGTGGTTACCGCCCTGGAACTTCGGGTCCTTGAGGTAGTCGGCCAACAGGCCGGCCAACTCGTCGGCCTCGGCCTTGGGCACCTCGAAGATCACCTGGTAGGTCCGCGACACCCGCGCCTGGTCGAGCAGCGTCGACCCGTGCAAGCCGAGGAGGGCGATGTCGTCACCGCGGGTGTCCCAGAACTTCTTGAGGGTCCGGAAGGTCTTACCCATCGCCTTGGCGTCACTCGTGAGCGCGTAGTTCGGGTCGCTCGCATTGCCGAAGAACAGCGCGTCGTAAGCGGGGACGACGAGGGCCTGCGTCACCAGCAGCACCAGCATGTCCTCATCCGTGAACGAGGCGAGCTGAGCCTCCACCCAGGTGTCGAATTCGGTGGGGGCGCACTGATAGTCAGCGGGGTTGATCGCCGTGGCGAGACGCGCCCGCAGAGTCTCGGCATCGGTGCCCAATGTCGAGTCGAGTGCCCTGACGCGGGCATCGGCCTGGGAGCCGAGCACAGCGCGGGCCTTGGCGATCAGCACATCCGCCCGCGGGTCGGCCGTGCGTACGACGGAGGGGCTCGACTGCGGCACGGCGGAGGCGGACGGCACGGCGCCGGCCGCCCCCAGCGATCCGGCCAATGCCAGTGCGGCGACGGTGGCGAGCGTCGATCGAGTGGATCTCATCGGAAGGCTCCTTCGAGTTCTCGGGATAGATCGGGGGCGGGCCGGGCGGCGGTGTGCACAACCGCGACCCAGCTCGCCAAAGGAGCGATACTCATCCCAATGTCCCTGTTATTCAACGCAATTCGCCCCATCCCCGATCGCAGGCTACACGTCGCGCAGCCCCCTCGGAGCACCAACAGGGCACAGTCGACAAACGGCGAGGGCCGCCTCCCGATGTGGGAGACGGCCCTCGCCGTTGTCGTGAACGCCCGGTCAGACGCGAGGCTTCTCGCGCATCTCGTACGTGGTGATGAGGTCTTCGAGCTGCAGGTCGTTGAACGACCCGAGGTTGATACCGCACTCGAAACCTTCGCGCACCTCGGTGACGTCGTCCTTGAACCGGCGCAGGCCGGACACTTCGACGTTCTCGGCGATGACCACGCCGTTACGCGTGATGCGGGCCTTCGAGCCGCGCTTGATCTCACCCGTGCGCACGATCGAACCGGCGATGTTGCCGAACTTGGAGCTGCGGAAGATCTCGCGGATCTCCGCCGTACCGAGCTCGTGCTCTTCGTACTCCGGCTTGAGCATGCCCTTGAGCGCGGCTTCCACTTCTTCGATCGCCTGGTAGATGACCGTGTAGTAGTGGATGTCGACGCCCTCACGCTCGGCGTACTCGGCGTTCTGACCCTCGGCGCGCACGTTGAAGCCGATGATCACGGCGTTCGACGCGACGGCGAGGTTGATGTTGTCCATCGTGATCGCGCCGACGCCGCGGTCGATGATCCGCAGGTCGACCTCTTCGCCCACGTCGATCTGCAGCAGCGAGTCTTCAAGCGCTTCGACCGAACCCGACACGTCACCCTTGAGGATGAGGTTGAGGGTGTCGACCTTGCCCGCCGCGAGGGCCTCATTGAGGTCTTCGAGGCTGATGCGCTTGCGAGCCTTGGCCAGGCTGGCCTGACGGTCGGCGGCCTCACGCTTCTCGGCGATCTGGCGAGCCGTGCGGTCGTCGGGAGCCACGATGAACGTGTCACCCGCACGCGGCACGCGCGAGAGGCCGAGCACCTGCACGGGACGGGACGGGCCCGCCTCCTGCACCTGGTGACCGTACTCGTCGAGCATGGCCCGCACACGACCGAAGGCCGAGCCGGTGACGATCGAGTCTCCGACGTTGAGCGTTCCCGACTGCACGAGCACGGTGGCGTTCGCACCGCGGCCCTTGTCGAGGTTCGCTTCGATGGCCACACCGCGCGCGTCCTTGTCGGGGTTCGCGCGCAGGTCGAGAGCCGCGTCTGCCGTGAGCAGCACCGCCTCGAGCAGCGTGTCGATGTTGAGATTCTGCTTCGCCGAGACGTCGACGAACATCGTGTCGCCGCCGTACTCCTCGGCGATCAGCCCGTACTCGGTGAGCTGCTGGCGCACCTTGGCCGGGTTGGCCGTGTCGACGTCGATCTTGTTGACCGCGACCACGACCGGCACCTCGGCCGCGAGGGCGTGGTTGAGCGCCTCCACCGTCTGCGGCATGACACCGTCGGTGGCGGCGACCACGAGGATCGCGATGTCGGTCACCTTGGCACCACGGGCACGCATGGCGGTGAACGCCTGGTGACCGGGGGTGTCGATGAACGTGATCTTGCGGGGCTCGCCCTCGAGTTCCGTCGTCACCTGGTAGGCACCGATGTGCTGCGTGATGCCGCCGGCCTCGCCCTCGATGACGTTGGCGTTGCGGATGGCGTCGAGCAGTCGCGTCTTTCCGTGGTCGACGTGACCCATGACCGTGACCACCGGGGGCCGCGGCATGAGGTCTTCTTCGTCCTCCTCCTCGGCCTCGGCCTCGAGGTCGATGTTGAAGGTGGCGAGCAGCTCGCGCTCCTCGTCCTCCGGAGAGACGACCTGGATGTCGTAGCCGAGCTCGGCGCCGAGCAGCTTGAACGTGTCTTCGTCGAGGCTCTGCGTGGCCGTCGCCATCTCACCGAGGTGGAAGAGCACGGTCACCAGGCTTGCGGGATCGACGTTGATCTTGTCGGCGAAGTCGGTGAGCGAGGCACCGCGGCGCACACGGACGACCGTGCTGCCGTCACCGCGCCTGACGCTGACGCCACCGATGGTCGGCGCCTGCATCTGCTCGAACTCTTGACGCTTCGCGCGCTTGCTCTTGCGCCCGCGGACCGGACGGCCGCCACCGCGACCGAACGCACCCTGTGTGCCGCCACGACCGCGACCGCCGGGGCCACCGCGGAAGCCACCGCCACCGCCGCCGCCACCGGGGCCACCGCCACCGCGGAAGCCACCGCCGCCACCGGGACGACCGCCGGCGCGCGACGGGCGCTCGCCCGGACGTGCCACGGAGGTCGAGCTCGGCATCATGCCGGGGTTCGGGCGGGGACCGCCGGGGCGAGGACCACCGGCACCGGGAGCACCGGTGCGACCTGCGCCTCCACCGGGGCGAGGAGCCGCACCGGGACGCGGGGCACCCGGACGGGGGCCACCGGCACCCGGGGCACCCTGACGACCGCCACCCGGCCGGGGCATGCCCTGGCTGGAGGCGAAGGGGTTGTTACCCGGGCGAGGAGCGCCACCGCCGGGCGCGCCCTGACGGCCGCCACCCGGGCGAGGCATGCCCTGGCTCGACGAGAACGGGTTGTTGCCCGGGCGCGGAGCGCCGGGACGAGGACCACCGGGGCGCGGAGCAGCAGCGCCACCCTCGCGACCACCCGGACGGGGGGCTCGTGCGGCGGGACCGGGCGTGGGCGCACCGGGCTTGGGGGCACCCGAAGGCGCGTCGCCGCGAGCCGGAGACGGCGCGGCAGAACGTGCTGCGGGCTTCGGAGCCGCGGGGCCCGGCTTGGGCCCTGCAGGACCGGGGCGAGGCGCGCGAGGCCCCGGGGCGGGTGCCTCTGTGGAAGCAGCAGGCGCTGCCGGAGCGGCAGATGCCGCAGGCGCGGCGGGTGCAGCGGCCGGAGCAGCCGGAGCGGCTGGCGTAGCGGGCGCTGCCGGAGCGGGGGCAGCAGGTGCCGGAGCCGCAGGCTCGGCGGCAGCAGCCGGACGGGGCGCCGCAGGACGCGGGGCACCCGGCTTGGGCGCTGCACGGCCCGCAGCAGCGGGACCGGGACGGGGGGCAGGCTTGGCTGCGCCGCTAGCGGGCGCACCGCCTCCGGACCGAGCCTTGGCACCCGGGAACGTCTCGCGAATCTTGCGGACGACGGGGGGCTCGATCGTCGAACTCGCCGAACGGACGAATTCTCCTTGCTCCTTCAAATGGTTGAGCAGTGTCTTGCTCTCGACTCCGAGCTCTTTCGCGAGCTCGTAGACCCGAAGCTTGGCCATTCTCTCCTCAATCTGCGGCCCGGGCGACGTCGTGCAAGACGTTTCGGACCGCTTAGTGCTGGGCGTTGCTCATCGCTGAGTACTCATCGCGTGCTCATCAGCGTCAAACCCGCTTTCGGTCTTCGTGATCATCCGAGCCACCCCGGATGGGCGACTCTTCGTTGGCGGCTTCGCGTTGGAGGTGGGCCAGCACCGCCGAGACGTCGATCGTGTCGATCGCCGCGGAAGTGCGAAATGCCCGGCCGAACGCGCGCCGCCGTTGTGCCAGCTCCAGGCAGTGCGCGCGCGGGTGGATCCACGCGCCACGTCCGGGGAGCCGGCCAGCGATATCTGGCCGTACCGACGGGGTGCCACCGACGACATCGAGCACGAGCCGCAACAGTTGCGAGCGCGGCTCTCGTCGTCTGCACCCCACGCACGTGCGGATTGGTCCGTCGGTCAGAACGGCCCGTTGGTCACTCACGTGCGCTGTGCCGGGCTGCAGGGTCGATCGAGTCGTTCAACCGAATCGACGAAACCGAGCGCAGCACCGGCCCTCCCATCCTAGCGCGCTCAGGCACCAGTCACGCCACCGTCTTGATCACCCGCTGACGGCGACTCCGCCGATTTCTCCGACTGTGCCCCTTCGGTCACATCTCCCCCGGCCGCGCCCGCATCCGGGCGAATGTCGATGCGCCAGCCCGTCAGCTTGGCAGCGAGGCGGGCGTTCTGCCCCTCCTTGCCAATGGCGAGCGAAAGCTGGTAGTCGGGCACCCAGACGCGACAGGCGTGGGCGCGCTCGTCGACGATCTCCACCGACGTCACGCGCGACGGCGACAACGCCGCGGCCACGAACTTCGCCGGGTCCTCGGAGAAGTCGACGATGTCGATCTTCTCGCCGCCGAGCTCGTTCATCACCGCCCGCACCCGAGCGCCCATGGGGCCGATGCACGCACCCTTGGCGTTGACGTCGCGCACCTTGGAATGCACGGCCATCTTCGTGCGGTGCCCGGCCTCGCGGGCGAGCGCCGCGATCTCGACCGAGCCGTCGGCGATCTCGGGCACTTCGAGCGCGAAGAGCTTGCGCACGAGGTTCGGGTGCGTGCGCGAGAGCCCGATCTGCGGGCCCTTGGGGCCGCGCTTGACGCTGACGACGTAGCACTTGATGCGGTCGCCGTGCCGGTACTGCTCGCCGGGCACCTGCTCGGCCGCGGGCAGCAGGCCCTCGACCGTGCCGAAGTCGACGAGCACGTTGCGGCCCTGGCTCTGCTGGATGACACCCGTGATGATGTCGCCCTCGCGGCCGCGGAAGTCGCCGAGTACGGCCTCCTCCTCGATGTCGCGCAGGCGCTGCACGATCACCTGGCGCGCCGTGGAGGCGGCCACGCGGCCGAATCCGTCCGGGGTGTCGTCGAACTCGGGGCCGGGCTCGCCGCGGCTGCCGTCTTCGAGAATCGGCGCGTCCTCCTGCGCCCACACGACGACGTGGCCGGTCTTGCGGTCGAGGTCGACGCGGGCGTGGCGGTAGGAGCCCTCGGTGCGGTGGTACGCGAGCAGCAGAGCCTGCTCGATGGCGGGGATGAGGACGTCCATCGAGATGTCCCGCTCCCGCTCCAGCATCCGCAGTGCGGCAAGGTCGATGTCCATCAGTTCTCCTCTTCGTGGCTCGCGAAGTCGACCTCGACGTTCGCGCGTGCGATGTCGGCGAGCGCGACCGTGATGTCGGGCTGCGCCTTGGGCTTGGCACCCGGGCTGCTGCGCACCGGGTCGGGAGTGAGGTTGAGGTGCTCGTGCGGCTCACGCACCGCCGAGAGCAGCCGGCCCACGACCTCGACCGGTGCGGAGGCGCCCTCTGGTGTGTAGGTGAGGCGCAGCTTGCGGCCCACATTGCGACGGAACTGGTCGAACCGCTCCAACGGGCGGCCGATACCCGGCGAGCTCACCTCGAGCGTGTACGGGGTCTCGCCCATGATCCCGGTCGCATCGGGCGCGTCCAGGCGCGCGCTCACCTCACGGGTGAGCTCGGCGACGGCGTCGAGATCGACGGAGTCGACCGGAGTGGTCGTGTCGGCCGGGTCGAGACCCGAGATGTCGGTGTCGACCACGATGTTCAGCACCCGACGGCGACCCGCCGGGGTGAGGCCCACGTGCTCGACACTCAGGCCGAGCGGGGCCGCGCACTGCTGCACCAGATCGCTCAGGAGGGCGATCCGTCCGTCGTCAGTCATCTCACGCCTCCTGGGTATCCGATTGGGTCAGCCTGTTGTGGGTACCGGCGACGGTTTACTCCATCGCGCGGCACTCGTTGCCGCACTCGTACAGTGCGGCGCTGTGCGCACCACAGCAGCGTTGTCGGCGGCACAGCTCGGCCCACTCTAGCGAGGATGCGCGGAGTCGTCACCGACGGCTGCCATGATCGGCCTGTGCGACGCGCTCTCCCAACCCGATTCGCGGGGTCCCCGTCTGCCATGTCTGGCCTGTCTGGCCCGGTTGGTGCGCAGGCGGATCACGGCCCGTCACGGCGAGCGGTATTGCGCGGGTTCGGTCTCGGCCTGGCTGGACTCGGCACCGTCGCACTCACCGGATGCGGCCTGCGCTGGGAGACCGACGCCCCCGAGCTGCCTGTTCTGCCCCGCGACCGCCACGACGGAGCCGAGGTGCTGCGGGCCGAGTTCACGCGCATCGTCGAGGCGCGCGCTGCGGCTGCCTCCATCGGCGATGCAGTCGTCGTCGCAGCCAACACCGAGCAGTTGCAGGCCCTTGCGCACCGCCTCGAGGCCGTGCGCGATGTCAGGCCGGAGTCGCCTCTCGTCGTGCCTCCGGCTCCGAAAGTCGCCACTCCCCCGGCCGCGCAGCTCGCCTCCCTGCGAGAGACGGCGTCGCGCGCCCAATGGCGGGGGCTCGTCGCCGCGACCACGGGTGAGGCCGCCTACGTGCTCACCGACACCTCCGACATGCTGTTGCTCGCCTCCGAGCAGGTATCGCGCCTGGCGCTCGGCCGACGTCTCGGGGGCCGGTGGCCCGCCCTGACACCCGACGACGGCATCGAGCAGCTGCCTGCGCCCGTCAGCGATCACCTCCTGCCGATCGCCGACCGCACGGCCTACGTACTCGACGTCTGTGCCGCCCGCGCCACCCCGGCCCAGAAGGCCGCCGCCACCGGAAGCCGAGAGGCCGCGCACCGCATCCTGACCGACCTGCGCGCAACCGCCTCCACCGACAACCTGCCCGAACTCGGCTACCCCCTCGACCCACCGACGACCCCTGCCGCCGTAGCCGCTGCGACCGCGGAGGCGCTCGCCTCCCTCTCCGACGCCCTCGTCGCCGCGATCCCCGATCGGTGGCGCGTGGCGCAGGTCGCCACCGGGCCGGTGCTGGCCCTGCGCCGCCGGGCCGCCGAATGTGAGCAGTGGCACACAGCGTGGACCAACCGCGTCAGGAGCCTGCCTGGACTGGCGCATGCGCCAGCTGCGTCTGCGACCGGCCCCGATCACTGACACAAGGCCGGCCCGCACCAGCACAACTGCCACAGCGACACCGCCTGTCGGGTACCTCGTTCTGTCGGCAGCTCGAGTGCGAGCGTTCACCCACGCGTCACAGATCCGACGTGGCGCTCAGCCAGGCCGCATATCCTGCTGCCCGAGCGCTCACCGCGCTCAGGGCCCGTTAGGCGGGCCCTCTCCGACAGACACGAGGGGAACGTATGAGGGCCCGGGGACGGCGTGGCGCAGCGGCTGTACTAGCCGGTGCTCTGGTTCTGGCTTCCGCGGCCTGTTCGACCCCCGACCCTGCACCGGAACCGGCACCCGTGACCTCGTCGGCCTCGTCGGCCTCGAGCGAGCCCGGAGCCGCCGGCTCGGCGGGCGTACCGGCTCCCGGAGCCGGTACGGGGGCGGGTACGTCGGCGACCGACGCTCCGGCTCCTGCGGTGACGAGCCCTCTGCGCGTGGTGAACGCGTGGGCCATCCCGAGCCGCAACGGCCAGTCCCGCGTCTACCTCACGCTGATGAACCCGGGCTTCTCGGAGATCGAGGTCACGGGTGTGACCACGACCGCCGGCGGCACGGCACAGCTGCGCGCGACGCCCGACGACGCGACGGCCGCGGAGGCGATCCGCGTCGAGGCGGGCCAGTCCGTCGTGTTCGACGCTGCGGGCCCGTTCATCTTCGTCACGGGTCTGACCACTCCGATGCGCGAAGGCGATCGCGTGGTCGTCACCCTCGAGACGAGCACCGGCGACACGACCCGCTTCAGCGCGTTCGCCCGCACCACTGCACCTCAGTCCTGACCGACAGGCGGGATCGCACGCGGCGACCTCTCTGTCCGCGTGTTAGAACGGGGATATGGCGAACATCACTTTCAAGGGCAACCCCGTCTCCACCGTCGGGCAGCTTCCCGCCACCGGATCCGCGGCCCCGGCCTTCACGCTCGTCGGCAGCGACCTCTCCGACGTCACCCTGGAGTCCCTTGCGGGCCGCCAGATCGTCCTGAACATCTTTCCGAGCATCGACACGGGCGTCTGCGCGCAGAGCGTGCGCACGTTCAACACCAAGGCTGCCGGTCTCGACAACACCACGGTTGTCTGTGCCTCCGCCGACCTGCCGTTCGCGCTGGGCCGCTTCTGCGGTGCCGAGGGCATCGACAACGTCGCGGTCGGCTCGTCGTTCCGCAGCGACTTCGGCCAGACCTACGGCGTGACGATGGCCGACGGCCCGCTCGCCGGCCTGCTCTCGCGCGCGGTCGTCGTGATCGACGCGGGCGGCAAGGTCGTCTACACCGAGCAGGTCCCCGAGATCGGCCAGGAGCCCGACTACGACGCGGCTCTGGCAGCCCTCGCCTGACCTGCAGGCACCAGCACCATCTGCGAGGCCCGGGAGCGAGCATCACGCCCGCCCCCGGGCCTGCGCACGTCATCCGTCTGTGCTGGTGCGCGTCACTGCGCACCGCGGCTACGACGTCTCACAGCGGCGCGAGCGGACCGGGCGCGAGAGCTTGTCAGGCGCGTGGCCTAGCGTGGGGGCATGCCTAATCGCCTCGCTGACGCGCTTTCCCCGTACCTGCGACAGCACGCCGAGAACCCCGTCGACTGGTGGCCGTGGTGTGACGAGGCGTTCGCCGAGGCGCGGCGGCGTGACGTGCCGGTGCTGCTGTCGGTCGGATACGCCTCCTGTCACTGGTGCCACGTGATGGCACACGAGTCGTTCGAAGACGCCGAAGTGGCGGCTGTCATGAACGCGAACTTCGTCAACGTCAAGCTCGACCGTGAAGAGCGGCCCGACGTCGACTCCGTGTACATGACCGCGACGCAGGCCCTCACCGGGCGCGGCGGCTGGCCGATGACCGTGGTGCTCACGCCCGACGGGTCGCCCTTCTACGCCGGCACGTACTTTCCGAAGGCCCAGTTCATGCAACTGCTCGGGCAACTCACTACCGCGTGGCGCGAGCAGCGGGCGGAGGTCGACGCGAGCGCCGAGCGCATCGTCTCCGCCCTGCGCGACCTCGAAGGGGCGGGCCGGGCCAGCCTCGTCGACCTGACGCCCGGTTCGGACTCCTCCTCCGCGGCCGACGTCGCCTCGGGCGCGGGGCCGCTGGCCGGAGCCGCGGGCGAGCCCCTCTCCGAACGCCTCGCCCAGGCCGAGGAGGTCGTGGCCGACGAGGTCGACTGGACCCACGGCGGATTCGGCTCCTCCCCCAAGTTCCCGCCGACGATGGTGCTCCACTGGCTGCTGCGCCACCATGCGCGCACGGGCACGCCTCGTGCCCTGCAGGTGGTCGAGACGACGTGCGAGGCGATGGCCCGCGGAGGCGTATACGACCAGCTCGCAGGCGGATTCGCGCGGTACTCGGTCGACGAGGCCTGGGTCGTGCCGCACTTCGAGAAGATGCTCTACGACAACGCCCAGCTGCTCGACCTGTACGCCGCATGGCACGAGGCCACCGGCTCCCCGCTGGCGGCGCGCGTCGCCTCCGACACCGCCGACTTCCTCATCCGCGAACTCGGCACGGAGCAGGGCGCATTCGCGAGTTCGCTCGACGCCGACACGGTGCTGCCCGGCGGCACGAGCGTGGAGGGGTTCACGTACATCTGGACCCCGGCCGCGCTCAACGCCGTGCTTGGCGACGACGACGGCGCTCGCGCGGCCCGGCTCCTCTCGGTGACCGACCGCGGCACGTTCGAACACGGCGCGAGCACGCTGCAGCTCCGCGACGAACCGGCGCCGGGCGAGCAGGCCGAGTGGTGGGCGGCCACCCGGGCGCGATTGCTCGACGCGCGCGGCCTGCGCCCCCAGCCCGCTCGGGACGACAAGGTCGTCGCCTCCTGGAACGGCCTGGCCATCGGCGCGCTCGTGCGGGCCGCGCGTACGCTGGCCCGCCCCGACCTGCTCGACCGTGCTGTCGCCGCAGCCGATTTCGTCGTCTCGCTGCACCTCGATGACGCACCGGAGGGAAGGCTCAGGCGCGTCAGTCTCGACGGGCGCATCGGCGATGCCTCGGCGGTGAGCGACGACCTGGGCAACCTGGCCGCATGTCTCGTCCTGCTGCACGAGGCGACAGGCGAGCCTCGCTGGCTGGAGGCGGCCGGCCGCCTCCTCGACGACGCCCTCGACCACTACGGCGACGGAGAGGGCGGCTTCAACGACGTCGCCGACAACGCTCCCCCGCTGTTCATGACTCCGCAGACCACGGGCGACAACGCCGAGCCGTGCGGACAGTCGTCCCTGGCGGGCGCACTGTGGCAGTACGCCCGCGTCACCGGCTCCTCCCGACACCGCGATGCAGCGGTGCAGGCCCTGGCCGCAGGTATGGATCTCGCAGAGACCCAACCTCGCTTCGCGGGCCACTACCTAGCGGTCGCCGAACAGGTGGCGGCCGAGTGACTCACCCCTCGCGAGGCGCAGACAGTTCACGCTCGTCGTGGGGCTCCCTGCGTAGTCGAACAGGTGACTCCAGGCCCGGTGTCCAGCCCGTCTTGCCCTCGTAGAAGGCGCGGATGACGTCCATGTCGGCAGCGACGTCTCCGGTGAGTTCGATGGTCGGGCCGAGGCCGCACGTGCGAATCCGCATGTCGATGTAGCCGAGCGTCACACTCACGCCCGCGCCGCGAGCGATGCGGTAGAAGCCGTTCTTCCACGCGTCGCGCTTGGAGCGGGTGCCCTCGGGGGCGATGACCAGCATCACGGCCGGGTCGTCGAGCAGGGCCGTGAACTCCTCGATCACGCCCGCGGGGTTCTTACGGTCGATGGGGATACCGCCGATGGCGCGGAAGAAGCGGTTGAACGGGCCTACGAAGAAGCGCTTCTCGACCATCGCCCGCACGTTGTAGCCGGTGCTCCAGACCATGCCGACGAGCATCACGGCGTCTGCGTACGACGTGTGCGGCGCCGCGATGACCAAGGGCCGCCGAGCCCCTGGGCTTTCGTCGGCCAGCTTCATCCGTAGCGCGCGCAGGATGAGACGACCGACGGGGCGACGTGCACGTTCGAGCATGTGCGTAAGGGTAATGGGGCGTGGACCTCTGGCGTGTCGCTGAGCCGCGCCTCATCATTGGCTGCATGAGCACTGCACCACGCATCGTCGAAGGCGGCCCCATCTGGATCGACCTGTCGACGCCCGACATCGACGCGGCGATCGCGTTCTACCGAGAGATGTTCGGCTGGGAGGTCGTGGATCCAGGGCCGGAGTACGGCGGCTTCCACATGATCGTCGCCGACGGAAAGACGATCGGCGGCATGATGAGTTCGCTCATGGGCCCCGAAGGCCCCACCGATGAGCCCCAGAACCCCCCGTGGTGGAGCGTCTACCTGCACACGTCCGACATCGACTCGACCGTGGCCCGCTCGGAGGCGGCCGGAGGTTCGCTCCTCATACCGACAATGGACGTCGGCACGCTCGGCAAGATGGCTGTGGTCAGTGACTCGGCCGGCGCGATGATCGGGCTGTGGCAGGGCATCGACTTTCCCGGTATGCAGGCGGTGGCAGGGCCTGGGCTGGCGTGCTGGTTCGAGTGCATGACGACCGATTTCGAGGCGGCCCTGCCGTTCTACCGCGACGTGCTCGGCTGGGACATCCACTGGATGCACGAGGACGACAGCGATCCCGCACAGCCCCCGGCTGACGGAGGCTTCCGGTATGTCACACACGGCGACCAGCAGACCGGTGTCGCCGGCCTGTGCGACGCGAGCGCGTGGCTGCCCGAGGGCGTTCCGTCGTACTGGCGGGTCTACCTCGGCACCACCGACACGGATGCAGCACTGGAGAAGCTGACATCCCTGGGCGGGCAGGTAATCGACGGCCCCATGGACTCCCCCTTCGGGCGCCTCGCCACGGTCGCGGACCCGCAGGGAGCCCAGTTCCAGATCATCACCTCGTGAACGGTTCGGCTCACGCGGACGAAGAATCCGCGTGAGCCACCGGCGCCGGCCGCGTCACAACAGCCCCGTCAGGCGAAGGCTTCGCTCGATTCGTCGAGTGAGGCGACTTCAGCCTGTGTCAGGTCGAGGCTTGCTGCTGCCATGAGTGCCGGGAGCTGGTCGGGGCGGGAAACCGACGCAATGGGAGCCGTGATGCCCTTGGCGAGCAGCCACGCGAGCGCGACCGTCGCCATGTCGACTCCGCGGGCGCCGGCAATCTCGTCGAGGGCGTCGACCACGCGCAGGCCCTCGGGCGAGAGGTAGTTCTTCGCCGCTCCCCCGCGGATCGACTGGGCCAGGTCGGCCTCGCTGCGGTACTTGCCGGTGAGAAAGCCGGAGGCGAGGGAATAGTACGGGAAGACGGCGAGCTCGTATTCGCGCACGATCGGGGCGAGTTCGCGCTCGTAGTGGGCGCGTTCGACGAGGTTGTACTGCGGCTGGATGGCCGCCGGCATCGTCGCGTCGAGGCGCGCGGCCGTCTGGAGCCACTCGCGCAGGCGCACGGGCGTGTAGTTCGACAAGCCGATCGCCTTGACGTCGCCCTCCTGCACGAGCGAGTCGAAGGTGCGCACCTGGTCTTCGATGTCGACGTCGGGGTCGTCGTGGTGCGCGTAGTACAGGTCGATGTAGTCGGTGCCGAGCCGGCTCAGAGAGTTCTCAAGCGACTCCACGACGTTGTCGTGGGCGAGACCCGTGAACTCGTTCAGGGCTCCGACTTTCGTGGCGATGACGAGGTCGTCGCGGTTGCCCGCCAGCGCCATCCACTGGCCGATGACCCGCTCCGACTCGCCGCCCTCAAGCCCGGGCGCCCATTGGGAGTACATGTCGGCGGTGTCGATGAAATTACCGCCGCTCGCGGCGAACGCGTCGAGGACCGCGAACGAGGTCTCGGTGTCGCTGGTCCACCCGAACGGGTTACCGCCGAGGTTGAGCGGAAAGATGTCGCGGTCGATGCCGGTGATACGTGCCATGCCTCGAACCTACCGGGCTAGTCGGCGACCTCCGCACTCACCTCGGCGACCACGTCGGCCAGTGGCACCTCGCGGCGCGCACCCGAGCGGCGGTCCTTGATCTCCACCACGGGCGGGTCGGCCGTGAGGCCCTTGCCGACGACGACGATCGTCGGCACACCGACCAGTTCGGCGTCCTTGAACTTCACGCCCGGGCTCACCTTGGGTCGGTCGTCGTAGAGCACGTCGAGGCCCGCCGCCGCGAGGTCGGAGGCGATGCCGTCGGCAGCCTCGAAGACCGCCGCGTCCTTGCCGGTGGCGACGATGTGCACGTCCATCGGTGCGACGTGGCGGGGCCAGACGAGCCCGAACTCGTCGACGTTCGCCTCCGCGAGGGCGGCCACGGCGCGGCTCACGCCGATGCCGTACGAGCCCATCGTCACGGTGACGAGCTTGCCGTTCTCGTCGAGCACCTTGAGCCCGAGGGCCTCCGCGTACTTGCGGCCGAGCTGGAAGATGTGGCCCATCTCGATGCCGCGCGCGGAGCGGAGCGGGCCGGCACCGTCGGGGCTCGGGTCGCCGTCGCGCACCTCGCCGGCCTGAATGATGCCGTCGTAGGCGAAGTCACGCCCGACCACGAGGTTGATGACGTGCACACCGGGCTTGTTCGCGCCGGTCGCCCAGGCCGATCCGTCGGCGACGCTCGGGTCGAGCAGGTACGGGATGCGCAGCGGGTCGTCGTCGTCGAGACCGGTGTTCGAGCCGAGCGCGGTCGGGCCGATGTAGCCCTTCACCAGCGCGGGCCATTTCGCGAAGTCGGTCTCGGCGAAGTCTTCGATCTCCGCGGGCGAGACCTGCGCCTCGAGCCGCTTCATGTCGACCTGACGGTCGCCGGGCAGGCCGATGACCAGCGGAGACCGACGCCCGTCGGGGTGCGCCAGCATGACGACGACGTTCTTGAGCGTGTCGGCGGCGACCCAGTCGCGTCCGTCGTGGCGGGGGTGCTGCTCGTTGAGCACGGCCACGAGGGTCTCGATCGTGGGGGTGTCGGGGGTGTCGACCTCCTTGGCCGCCGGGGTCTCGAGCACCACCGAATCCGGTACAGCCGTCGCGCGCGGCACCTGCACGGCCTCCACGTTCGCCGCGTACCCGCTCGCGTCACAGGTGACGTACGTGTCTTCACCGTTCTCGCTCGTCGCCAGGAATTCTTCGGAGGCCGAACCACCCATCGCCCCGGAGGTCGCCTTCACGATGACGTACGCGAACCCGAGCCGGTCGAAGATGCGGATGTAGGCCTCACGGTGCCGCTGGTAGGCGGCGTCCAGCCCGGCGTCGTCGACGTCGAAGCTGTACGAGTCCTTCATGATGAACTCGCGGCCGCGCAGCAGACCGGCGCGCGGGCGGGCCTCGTCGCGGTATTTCGTCTGGATCTGGTACAGCGAGATCGGCAGGTCCTTGTACGAGCTGTACAGGTCTTTGACCGCGAGTGTGAACATCTCCTCGTGCGTCGGGCCGAGCAGCATGTCGACCCCGCGCCGGTCCTTGAGGCGGAACAGGTTGTCGCCGTAGTCGGTCCAGCGGCCCGTCGCCTCGTAAGGCTCGCGCGGCAGCAGCGCCGGGAAACTCAACTCCTGCGAGATCTTGTCCATCTCCTCGCGCACGATCGCCTCGACCTTGCGCAGCACCTTCAGCCCCAACGGCAGCCAGGAGTACACACCCGGCGCGGCCCGGCGGATGTACCCGGCGCGCACAAGGAGGCGGTGGCCCGGGAGTTCGGCGTCAGCCGGGTCCTCACGCAGGGTCCGCAGGAACAGGGCCGACATACGAACAACGCTCACGGGGGCGACCTCACTGCTGGTCGTGACTGGGATCGCCCCCAAGCTTAGGCCGCGCGCCGTCCACCTCCCGCATCGGCGCCGGAGCAGCTGCGACAGTAGCCTCGATAGCAGCCGTCAGATCAAGACGGTCATGAACTCCCCCACCGTCGTCATGCCCACCCGCTCGTAGGTGGCGACGGCGGCTTCGTTGAAGTCGTTGACGTAGAGCGACACGACCGGCGCCACGTACGCGCGGGCGTATTCGATGACAGCCGCCATCGCGGGCACCGCGATACCTCGGCCGCGGTGCGAGGGCGCCACCCACACTCCCTGCACCTGACACGCGCCCAGACCGACGGAGCCGAACTCCGCCTTGAAGATGACGTGCCCGTTCTCGGTGATCACCAGCACGTGCTCGCGTTCGAGCAGCGCCCACGTCGCGTTGCGGTACGACACGCGCCCCGACGATTCGTTGTACGGCGGATACCCGATCTCCTCGGTGAACATCGCGATCGACGCCGGCAGCACCGCCTCGATCTCGCGCACGGAGGCGGGCCGCACCCGCGGGTCCGACGTCACCGGCAGCGGCACGTCGGGGCCGATCGCCATGAGCAACTGGTGCGGCCGCACCTCTATCGGGGGCCGCCAGTACGCGCGCAGCCCGCTCCACAGGAGCGCGACCTGCTCCGCCGGCCCGAACACCGAGGAGAAACGCGACTGGTGGCGCCGCACGCGCGACGCGAACGCCTCCGCCGATCCGGGCGTGCCGGTGGTCGGCACCACGTTCGCCGAGGTCCAGCAGACCGCTTCGATCCGGCCGTCCGGGGCGTAGGCGAAGGCTTGGTTGCGGTTGCGATCGAGGTCGGTTTCGACGATCCGCGCCGCCACGTACACGTTCGCCACCGGGTCGGCGGCACACATCGCCAGCGCCTCGTCCACGTCGCCGCGCGACAGAGGCCTCACCTCGCGCGACGACCACAACATGTCACGCATTGTGCCTCACAGCAGGTCGCGCGCCAGGTCGTATCCGATGCGAACGATGAATCCGCCGACCACGAGCATGAAAACGACCCGCACGAACGTCGAGCCGCGAGCCATCGCCGTGCGGGCGCCGAGGTAGCCGCCCGCCATGTTTGCCGCCGCCATCGCCAGGCCGAGGCTCCACAGCACGGCCCCCTGGGGCACGAACACGACCAGCGCGGCGAGGTTGGTGGCGGCGTTCGCGATCTTGGCCTTCGCGCTGGCGCCGAGAAAGGCGTAGCCGCCGAGCCCGACGAGCGCGAAGACGAAGAACGAACCAGTGCCCGGGCCAAGTGCGCCGTCGTAGAAGCCGATGGTCACACCGATGAGGGTCACCAGAACCGTGAGGCGCCGCCCCTCGTACCGCACTGCGGCGTACCTGCCCATGTCGGGGCGCAGCAACGTGTAGGCGCCCACGAGAACGAGCGCGACCAACACGATCGGGTTGAACGCCTCCTTGGGTATCCGGCTCGCGACGAACGCTCCCGCGGCCGACCCGGTGAAGGCCGCCAGGGCCAGCGGAATCGCGGTCTTCCGGTCGACCCCGATGCGCCGCACGTAGGTGATCGCGCTGGTCGTGGTGCCGAAAATCGACGAGAACTTGTTCGTCGCCAGAATCTGGATCGGGGCTGCTCCCGGCAGGGCGACGAGCAGCGCAGGCAACTGGATGAGACCACCTCCGCCCACGACAGCGTCGATCCATCCCGCGAAAAAGGCGGCGCCGATGAGAAACGCGACCGTCTCGGTCGTGATGTCGAGCAAAGCCATCCCCTCTCCACCCATCCACGCGACCAGACGCGAACGGGCCCTGGTGCAGTGTGCACCAGGGCCCGCCCCGTACGTCGCTTCAGCTCACGACGCCGGTGAATCGACTCAACCGATCGGCGTGTGCCAGATGCGGTCGATGTAGTCGTGCATCGACCGGTCGGAGGAGAAGAAGCCGCAGCGTGCGACGTTGAGGATCGCCGACTTGGTCCACGAGTCCACGTCCGCGTACTTCGCGTCGACCTTCGCCTGCGTGTCGATGTACGACTCGTAGTCGGCCAGCGCCATGAAGCGGTCGTTGTAGAGCAGGTCGTCGATCACGCGGCCCGCGCGGCCACGGTCGCCGCCGGTGAAGTGGCCGGAGGCGAGCAGGTCGATCGCGCCCCGCAGCTTCGGGTTCTCCTCGTAGAACTTGCTCGGCACGTAGCCCTGGCGGCCCAACTCGGCCACCTCGGGCTCAAGCATGCCGAAGAGGAAGAAGTTGTCGTCGCCCACGAGCTGACGGATCTCGACGTTCGCGCCGTCGTCGGTGCCGATGGTCAGCGCACCGTTGAGGGCGAACTTCATGTTGCCCGTGCCCGACGCCTCCTTGCCCGCGAGCGAGATCTGCTCCGACAGGTCGGCGGCCGGGATGAGCTTCTCGGCCAGCGTCACGTTGTAGTTGGCCGGGAACGCGACGCGCATGTACTGGTTCACGTGCGTGTCGGCGTTGACCGTGGCGGCAACTGCGTTGATGAGCGCGATCGTCTCCTTGGCCATGAAGTAGCCCGGAGCGGCCTTGGCGCCGAAGACGAACGTGCGAGGCACGATGTCCTTCGGGTCGACACCACCCGTGATGATCGAGTTGTACATCGTCACGATGTGCAGCAGCTTCAGCGACTGACGCTTGTACTCGTGCAGACGCTTGACCATCACGTCGAGCATGTGGCCCTCGGGCAGCTCGATACCGTCACGCGCGACGAGCAGTTCGCGCAGACGAACCTTGTTCTTCTCCTTGGCGGCACGGAACTTCTCGCGGAACTCCTCGTCCTCCGCGTACGCCTCGAGGCCGGCGAGACGCTCGAGGTTCGTCACCCAGCCGACACCGATCGTGTCGGTGATGAGGTCGGAGAGCGAGGGGTTCGACAGCTTGATGAACCGGCGCGGCGTGATGCCGTTGGTGACGTTGGTGAACTTCTCGGGCCACATCTCCGAGAAGTCGGGCAGCACCTTGTCGCGCAGCAGCTGGCTGTGCAGCGCGGCCACACCGTTGACCTTGACGCCGACGACCGTGGCCAGGTTGGCCATGCGCACCGCACGCTCGGGGTGGTCCTGCACGATCGACATGCGGCGGACCCGCAGCTCGTCGCCGGGGAACTGCTCGCGCACCTGCGCGAGGAACTCCTCGTTGATGCGGTAGATGATCTCCATGTGGCGCGGCAGGAGGCGACCGAGAAGGTCGATCGGCCAGACCTCGAGTGCCTCGGGCAGCAGCGTGTGGCATGTGTACGCGAAGCAGCGGCTCGTGATGTCCCAGGCCTCGTCCCACTCCAGGCCGCGCTCGTCGATGAGCAGACGCATCAGCTCGGGGATCGCGATGACCGGGTGGGTGTCGTTGAGCTGGAAGATGATGCGGTCGGGCAGGTCGCGCACGTCGAAGTCGGGCGCCATCGTCTCGTTGAGGAAGTCCTTCAGCGAGCACGCCACGAAGAAGTACTGCTGCTGCAGGCGCAACTCACGACCCTGCGGCGTCGAGTCTTCGGGGTAGAGCACCTTGGTGATGTTCTCGGCGAACGTCTGGGCGCGCACGGCCTCGACGTAGTCACCGGAGTTGAACGTCGCGAGGTCGAACTCCTTGGTGGCCTGCGAGCTCCACAGACGCAGCGTGTTGACCACGCCGTTCTGGTAGCCGGGCACCATGTAGTGGTTCGGGATGCCGAGCACGTTCCACGCCGGAACCCACTTGGTGCGCTCGCGGCCCTTCTCGTCGGTGTACGTCTCCGTGTGGCCACCGAAGTCGACCTGCACGGCGCGGTCGGGGTGCGGGAACTCCCACGGGCCACCCAGCTGCAGCCACGCGTCGGGGGCCTCGACCTGGCGACCGTCGACGAAGGTCTGCTTGAAGATGCCGTACTCGTACCGGATGCCGTAACCGATGCACGAGACATCCATGGTGGCCAGCGAGTCGATGAAGCAGGCGGCCAGGCGACCGAGGCCACCGTTACCGAGGCCGGGCTCGACCTCCTGCGCACGCAGCGTCGCGAGGTCGATGCCGCACTGCTTGAGGCCCTCCTCGACGATGTTGCCCATGTCGGTCGCGAGCAGCGCGTTGCCGAGCTGACGGCCGAGCAAATACTCGGCCGAGAGGTAGCCGACCATCTTCTTCTTGGGGTTCTCACGACGGCGGCGCGCGGTCTCGAGCCAACCGGCCATGAGGTAGTGGCGCACGGTGTTGGCCAGCGCGAGGTACTGGTCGTTCACGGTGGACCGGGAGAGCGCCACACCCTCGCCGTAGTTCAGCTCACGAAGGAACTCGCGCACGAACCCCTCGACGGAGTAGCTGGGCGCCTGTACGGGCGCGAGGGCGAGCGGGCTGGTCACCTCTCCCGAGGGGCCCTTCTGCGGACGGCTGAACGACGGGGTCTCGTCGGGACGGGCATCGCCCTCTTGCGCAGTGGGCTGGGTCTCGGCGGTCAACGTTGTCTCCCCTTCATCTGCCACCCGTCTTCATCGAGTGGGAATCGGTAACTCGTCCGGGCCATTGTCGCCCACCCGCGCGGGCCTGAGGCAGGCGGGTCGCGCACATGCGCAACCCTGTTGACGCGTTCATCGCGCGGTGGCCGCACCGTTGCCCGGACGTCACGCCACGGTGCGCAGTGTTCACTGGATCGACGATCAACTCACGGTGACAACGGGGGCGCCGTCGCCTCCGGAGGCCTCTTCGCCCGTCTCTTCACCCATCTCGTCGGCGAGGCGCATCGCCTCTTCGATCAAGGTCTCGACGATCTGGCTCTCGGGCACCGTCTTGATGACCTCGCCCTTGACGAAGATCTGGCCCTTGCCGTTGCCGGAGGCGACCCCGAGGTCGGCTTCACGGGCCTCGCCCGGGCCGTTGACGACACAGCCCATCACGGCCACGCGCAGCGGCACGGTCATGCCCTCGAGCCCGGCCGTGACCTCTTCGGCCAGCTTGTACACGTCGACCTGGGCACGCCCGCAGCTCGGGCACGAGACGATCTCTAGCTTGCGCGGCTTGAGGCCGAGGCTCTGCAGAATCTGGATGCCGACCTTCACCTCCTCGACCGGAGGCGCCGACAGCGACACTCGGATCGTGTCACCGATGCCTCGGCTCAACAGGGCGCCGAAGGCCACCGAGCTCTTGATCGTGCCCTGGAACGCCGGGCCCGCCTCGGTGACACCGAGGTGCAGAGGCCAGTCGCCGCGGGCCGCGAGCATCTCGTAGGCCTTGATCATCACGACCGGGTCGTTGTGCTTGACCGAGATCTTGAAGTCGTGGAAGCCGTGCTCCTCGAAGAGGCTCGCCTCCCACACCGCGGACTCGACGAGCGCCTCCGGAGTCGGAGCGCCGTACTTCTCGTAGAGCCGCTTGTCGAGGCTGCCAGCGTTGACGCCAATACGGATCGACGTGCCTCGGTCGGCGGCTGCACGCGCGATCTCTTTGACCTGGTCGTCGAACTTGCGGATGTTTCCCGGATTCACGCGCACGGCGGCGCAGCCGGCGTCGATGGCCGCGAAGACGTACTTCGGCTGAAAGTGGATGTCGGCGATCACCGGGATCTGGCTCTTCGCCGCGATCGCAGGCAGCGCATCGGCGTCGTCCTGGCTCGGGCAGGCCACCCGCACGATGTCGCAGCCCGCGGCCGTGAGCTCGGCGATCTGCTGCAACGTGGAGTTGATGTCGCTGGTCAGCGTGGTCGTCATGGACTGCACGGAGATGGGGGCGTCGCCTCCGACCTCCACACTGCCGACCTTGATTGTGCGGGAGGCACGGCGGGGGCCGAGCAGGGCAGCCGTCGGTTCCGGGCTGGGGTTGGCGGGAGACGGGATGCCGAGGTTCACGCTCATGGCGCCAGTATGTCGCACACCGCCGACAGTGTCGGATCGGCGCCGGTCGGGCGACCTAGTCGCCCCGGTCGCCCGGGGCGCCCCGGGTGCGGTGCGCGCCCGCGGTGCCGTCGCCGTTCGCGCGTAACGCCTCAGACGCCGCGTCTGCGGCGGCCGCCGCGTCCTGAGCCTCATTTCGGCGTCGCTGTTCGTCACGCACGACGCGCAGCGGACCCGTGTCACCGGCCCCGCGCGCGACGGCGAGGTCGACGAGTAGCGCCGCATTGACCTCGTCGACGGCCTGCCGCAGCTTGACGAAGTCGACTCCCTCGCAGCGCTCGGCCACGGTCGGTTCGACGGTCGTCAGCGTGTGGTGCGCGTCCATGCGCGAGACGGCCACCGCCAGCTCTGAGGCGAGCTGGTCACCGAGCAGGCCACCGGGGCGGTCGGCGAGGTCGGCGAGCGCGGCCGCCGACGACTCGGCCCGCGTGATCTCGTCGTCGTTCTCCGAGAGCAACATGAGCGAGGCGGTCTCGAGGATGGCGCGCCCCCGCTCCACGTCTCCGTTACCGACGTTGGCCACCGCGCGCGTGAGCAGGTCGCGGTCGGGCAGGCCAGCGTGCCGCGCGAGCAGCGCGATCTTCACGCCGAGCACACGTTCACGCGTGCGGGAGGCACCTGCGGCGCGCGGCAGCGGGACCACCTTGTCCAGACCCGAGGTCTGGCTCATCGTGTCGAGCATCTCGCGGCCGCCGTCCTTGGCGGACTGCAGCGTCGTGCGCAGCGGCACGACCTTGATCATCGCCGCGGCCAGCAGCGCGATGAACGCGAGAGGCACACCGGCGATGAACAGGTCGTGCAGTGCATCGGAGAGGCCGAGACGGATCGCCTGGGCGACCTGCGGCGGCAGCCCCGCCAGGGCGTTGGGGTCGAGCACCGAGCCGGCGTCGATGTCGGACGCACCGGCGGGCGCGGCGCCGGGGGGCATGTGCGCGGCGATCGCCGGGCCCATGCGGCTCGACAGGATCGTGCCGAAGATCGCGATACCGACGGTCGCGCCGGTGCTGCGGAAGAACTGGGTGGTGGCGGTGGCGACACCGAGGTCGCGACGCATCACGACGTTCTGCACGATCAGCGTGAAGACCTGCATACACATGCCCAGGCCGAAGCCGAACAGGGCAGTCGCCAGGGCGAGGTCGAGGGCCGACGAGGACGCCCCCAGACGCGCGATCAACGCCATCCCCACGCCCATGATGACGATGCCCAAGATCGTGAACGCCTTGTACTTACCCCACTTGGTGATGAGGATGCCGACCCCGATCGACGTCAGGATCATCACGGCGCTCATCGGCACGAGCACCGCGCCCGACTCCCCCGCCGACATGCCCAGCACACCCTGCGCGTAGACGGGCGCGTAGATCATGACGCCGAACATCATCATCGAGACCGCGAGGTTCGAGATGTTCGAGTACGTGAAGATCGAGCTGCGGAAGAGGCGCAACGGGATGACCGGCTCCTCCGCCTTGCGCTCGACGAACACGAAAGCGACCAGGGCCACGATCGAGGCGGTGAACAACCCGATGATCGGAACCGAAGCCCACGGGAACGTGGTTCCGCCGAGCGAGGTGCCGAGCAGACCCGTGACCAGGCCTACGGTCAGTGTGGCGATGCCCGCGAAATCGATCTTGGCGCGGCGCACCTCCTGGTCGAGGTGGAAGAACTTGGCCATGAACACGAAGGCCGCGAGGCCGACGGGCAGGCTCACGTAGAACAGCCACCGCCAGCCCCACGTGTCGGTGATGTACCCGCCCGCGAGGGGTCCGACGATCGAACTGAACCCGAACGTCGCGCCCATGAGGCCCTGGTACTTACCCCGGAAACGCGGCGGGATGATGTCGCCGATGATCGTCTGCGACAGCGGCATGAGCGTGCCCATGCCGAGGCCCTGCACGGCGCGGGCGAAGACGAGAAACCAGAAGTTCTGCGCCAGGCCCGAGAGCACCGAGCCGAGCATGAACACAGCAAGACCACCGAGGTAGAAGGCGCGACGGCCGTACAGGTCGGAGAGCTTGCCCACGATCGGGACGCTCACCGCGGAGACGAGCATCGCCGTGGTGGCAAGCCAGCTGTAGTGCTCCATGCCGCCGAGCTCGGCCACGATGCGCGGAATCGCCGGGCCGACGATCGTCTGGCTGATCGAGCTGACCAGCATGCCGAGCATCAGACCGATGAAGACGTTCCGCCCGCGCGCATCAAGTTTGAACTCCGGGAGCTCGCCCGCCCCATCTCCGCCAGACCGTGTCGCCATTGCTCTATCATCCCCCCGATCCGCGCCGGGGCGGCAATCCGACGCTACGAGCGGGTGTCTCGGCGGCTGTCGCTACAACCTGATCGGCTTGACGATGTCGGCGTAGATGAGCAGCACTGCCATGCCGATGAACAGCAGCGATACCCCGTAGGCCAGCGGCATCGCCCTCGCGACGTCGACGTAGCCCGGGTCGGGGCGCTTCGCGATGCGCGCGACAGTGCGCTTGACGCCCTCCCACGCCGCGCCGACCATGTGGCCGCCGTCGAGGGGCACGAGCGGGATGAGGTTGAACACGAACAGCGCGATGTTGAGGCTCGCCACGAGCAGCCACAACATGACCATCGTCTCGCGGGCACCCGTCAACTGCTCGTACTGGCCGCCCGCCACCTCACCGGCCATACGGCCGACGCCGACGACGCTCATCGGGCCGTACTGGTCGCGCTCCTCGCCTCCGAACGCGGCCTCGTACACGCCGACGAGCTTCTCTGGGAGGCGCACGACGATCTTGGCCGTCTCGACGACACCGGTAGCGACCGCGGAGGGAACCTCACTGATCGGTTGCGTGACGAATTCGGTGGCCGGCCTGCTGGTCATGCCCAGGTAGCCGGTGGTCACGGTCTCCCAGTTGCCGGCCGCATCGGTGACGATCACGCCGTTCTCGTCGAGCTTCGGCATTTCGGCCGGGATCGGGGTGGCGTGCAGGGTGAGCTGCTGTTCGTCGCGCGTGACGACGATGTCGATCGTGCGGCCAGCTGCGGGGCGGATCGCGGCGCTCACGTCGGCGAGACCGTTGATCGCCCTGCCGTCGATGGAGACGAACCGGTCGCCTGCCTGCAGGCCCGCCGCCGCTGCCGGGGAAGGCTGGTCGGCCGCGGTGCAGGGCGCTTGCGGGGCCTCGGAGGCGGTGACGGGGCGCACGCACTCGGCGACGCTCGCCACATGAGCCCCCACGGGCTGCGGAGTTCCGAGCAGCGTGAACACGCCGGCCATCACGACACTGGCGATCACGAGGTTCATGAACGGGCCGCCGAACATCACGGCGAGCTTCTTCGGAGCCGAGAGCTTGTAGAAGACCCTGTCTTCCTCACCGGGCCGGATCTCCGACATCGAGGCCTCGCGGGCCTCCTCGATGAGGTTCGTCCACGGCATCCGGCCGCGCTTGCGCACGGAGGTCGAGCCGCCGGCAGCCGAGTCGGCTGCAGTGCTCGTCGCCTGCGAGCCGTCGGTGTCGAGCGCTGCGGCCTCGGCCGCGACCGGTGCCGCAACCGAAGGGACGAGCGCGTCGCCGCGCCGGGGCGGGTACATGCCGATCATCCGCACGTAGCCGCCGAGCGGGATCGCCTTGATGCCGTACTCGGTCTCACCGATCTTCTTCGACCAGAGCGTCGGGCCGAACCCGATCATGTATTGACGGCAGGCGACACCGAACTTCTTGGCAGGCAGGAGGTGGCCGATCTCGTGCAGGGCGATGGAGATGCCGATGGCGACCACCATGAACAGCACGCCCAGTAGGTACATCACGTTCGCGTCCGCCTTCTTTCACGCGTCACTTCGTGGATCACAGCGCGCCGATCACCTCGGTCGCCCGAGCTCTCGCCCACCTATCGGCAGCCAATACGTCCTCAACGTCCTCCGCCGCAGATTTGTTCTCGCCGCGGCCGACGCTCGCCTCCCAGTCGTCGACAACGCGGGCAACCGTGTCGACGATGTCGAGAAAGCCGATGACACCGTCGTGGAAGGCGTCGACGCACACCTCGTTGGATGCGTTGTAGACGGCCGGGTAGGTGCCCGCGGCCTCGCCGACGCGGCGAGCCAGCGCCACGGCGGGGAACGCCTCCTCGTCGAGGGGGAAGAACTCCCAGGTCGAGGCCTTCGTCCAATCGCAGTGGGGGGCCGCCTCGGGCACCCGGTCGGGCCAGCTCATGCCGAGCGCGATGGGCAGCCGCATGTCGGGCGGGCTCGCCTGCGCGAGGGTGGACCCGTCGACGAATTCGACCATCGAGTGAACGATCGACTGTGGATGCACGGTGACGGCGATGCGGTCGAACGGGATGTCGAAGAGCAGGTGCGCTTCGATGACCTCGAGGCCCTTGTTGACGAGGGTCGCGGAGTTCGTGGTGACGACGCGGCCCATGTCCCACGTCGGGTGGGCGAGCGCCTGCGCCGGGGTGACGTCGGCGAGTTCGGCGCGGGTCTTGCCCCGGAACGGGCCGCCGCTGGCCGTGACGATCAGCCGTCGTACCTCGTCTGCCGATCCGCCGCGCAGGCACTGAGCCAGGGCCGAATGCTCGGAGTCGACCGGCACGATCTGCCCGGGTTTCGCTGCGGCCGTGACGATGTCGCCTCCGACGATGAGCGACTCCTTGTTCGCCAGAGCGAGCGTGGTGCCTGCCGCGAGGGCGGCCAAGGTGGGGCGCAGGCCGATCGAGCCGGTGATGCCGTTGAGCACGACGTCGGCGGAGCGGCCGGCGAGTTCGGTGGCGGCGTCGGGCCCGACGAGGATCTCGGGCTCACCCGCGCCTGCGGCCAGTTCGGCTGCCGCCGCCAGCGCCGACGCCATGGCACCGCTCGCCCCGCTCAGCCCGGCGATACCCGCAAGCGCCGTGCCTGCGACCTCCGCACCCGCCCGCAGAACCTCGGCCCGCTCGCGACGGGCCTGGTCGAGGGCCGCTCGTACGTCGTCCGCGCTCCCGTTGGCGACCGCCACGGCTTCCACCCCGAGCGCCACGGCCTGTTGGGCGAGGAGGCCGAGTTGCCCACCTCCGGCCGCGATCCCGGAGATGCGGAACCGCTCGGGATTGCGAACGGCCACGTCGATGGCCTGGGTACCGATGGATCCGGTGGAGCCGAGCAGGGTCACGGAGCGCTGCGAAGTCACGCGCCCATCCTCACCCATCCCACCGACACAGTCACCGCTGGCCTGAGACGGCGGACACGTCGGACCACGGAGTCTTGATAGACGCTGCCGTTCGCGCGGCCATCACCTACACGTCGCGATACCGTAGGGGGCATTGCCGTGTGAACGGAAGTCAATATTTCACACGAATTCTCGCGTGCTTTTTCGTTCGGATAGGCCGATACTGGCCAGAACGCCCATCCGCACGCTGGAACGCTCGTCACAACGGAAGGAACGGCCATGGCCGGCAACGACGGACTCAGCCTCGGTTACCGCATTTGGTGGGGCATCCGCAGGGCGGTGCTCACGGTCTTCGGCCCCGCGCAGCTCGGCGAGGACGACCCCATCGAGAACCTCCGCCGCGAGCGCGAAGCGAAGATCGCCGAAGCCCAGGCCAAGCGTCGCCGCTGACCCCCTCCGCCGGAGGCTCAGCGCGTAAACCAGGTGAAGAGCGCCATCACGAGAGTGAAGACAGGCAGCACCCAGATCGCGAACAGTGACATGCGGTCGGCGCGCGGATCCCGGAGCGGCGGCGCGGCTCCGTCGCGAACGGTGGGCGGCGTCAGCAGGTCCTGCGGATCGCGCAGCGTGAAGTACGTCATCGCCACCGCGCCCGCGAGCATCGCCACCGTTCCGATCACTATGAGCGTGACGGCAGGCACCGATACCAACACGGGGCCACCCCAGACGCGCAGAGCCACGAAGCCCGCGAGCCACGCCACTGAGGCGAGTCCGCTCATGAGCCGCGGCCACTCCATCGCGGCCCGCAACCAGCGGAACACCGTGAGCAGCAACCCCAGCACCAGCACGGCAGACAGCACGTCTCCGACCGTGATCTGCGACATCGCGCCGGTCACGAAGTCACGCAGGTGCCTGTTGACGAGAATCGACCCGAACAACATCACCGCGGCCGCCGCCAGGTGCCAACCGACCCCGACACCGGGCGCCCGGCTCTGACCGGCGAAGTCGAAGCTCGCCGCATACGCCTTCGGGTCACCGAACGCCTCCTGCGGTGACTCCCCCGTTTCAGCGACGTGCGCCTCGGCCTCCGTGAGGATCTCGGAGATTCGAGCCCCCGAGACGTCACGGAGCCGCAACTCCAGGATCACATCGTCGGCCCACGCCGCCGGCAACGACGGAAACTCCCGGCTCGCCTTGCCTGACCTCTGCTTGCCACTCATCGCCCGATCCCCTCTTCGACGTGCCCGCCGACCAGTGCCCGCGTGCATTCTGTGAAGCGCGCCCACGCTGCCGACTTCTCGGCGAAGACTGCGCGTCCCGCTTCGTTCAATTCGTAGTACTTGCGCCCCGGCCCCGATTCGCCCGCACGCCACTGCACTTCGACTAGTCCGGCAGCCTCGAGCCGCCCGAGCAGCGGATAGAGCGTGCCGCCTTTCACGGTGCCCAGCCCGGCCCCCTCCAGGGAAGCTGAGATGGCGTATCCGTATGTCGGGCCGCCATCGAGGACCGCGAGAACACACACCTCGAGGACGCCGCGCATCCACTCCGTGGGCCACTCCGCCGGCGCCCCCTGCTCGACCGCTGGCGGCTCTGCCTCCACCACTCGCCGTCTTGTCATGACTAGATCGTAAGACCATCTACTCAGACGCGCAACATAGGTAGGTGTTCGATCTATGCCGCCTAGCGATTTCCATCCCCACGCCTTGCCGCGCGCTCCGCCGACATGCCACACTTCAGCGAGAGTCCGAATAGCAATACTTGCTTGTCTCACACTTCGGGAGATTCAGTGGTTCGGTACATCCATGGGCATCACGCCAGCGTGATCGCGTCGCACGGTTCGCGCACTGCTGCCGACAGCGCCGCCTACCTTCTCCCCCACCTGCGCCCCGGCATGCGGGTGCTCGACCTCGGCTGCGGGCCGGGCACGATCACCCTGGATCTCGCCGAAGCCGTGCGCGGTTCGGGAGGGGGTGTTCTGGGAGTCGAGAACACCCCGACTCCGCTGGAGACGGCCCGCGCGAACGCGTCCGAGCGTGGCGACACCACGACGGAATGGGTGATCGGTGACGCCTACGGGCTGCCCTATCCCGACGCCACGTTCGACGTCGCGCACGCTCACCAGGTGCTGCAGCACCTCTCCGACCCGGAGGCCGCACTGCGTGAGATGGCGCGCGTGACCAAGCCGGGCGGCCTCGTGGCTGCGCGCGACGCCGACTACGGCGGCATGATCTGGTACCCCGAGTTGCCCGGATTGACGCGGTGGCTCGACGTCTACCGTCGCACCGCTCGCGCCGCCGGAGGCGAACCCGACGCAGCCCGGCACATGCTCGCCTGGGCCAACGCGGCAGGGCTCGGCGACGACCTCACGGTCTCGACGTCGACGTGGTCATACAGCGGTGAGGCGGGGCGTGCCTGGTGGGGCGGCCAGTGGGCGGAGCGGGCGACCCAGTCGTCGTTCGCGACCCAATCGGTTGCGGGCGGCATCGCCACGGAGGCGGAACTCCAAGCCATCGCGGACGCCTGGACCGCCTGGTCACAGAACCCGGACGCGTGGTTCGCGATGATCCACACCGAGATCCTGGCTCGAGTGTGAGTGCGACCGGGTAGGTCAGCGGGGACGGCGGCGGGCGGCTGTCCAGGCCAGCCAGGCGAGGGCGAGCGAGAGGCCCGCCAAGGCGAGGCCTATGCCGATGACGTTGGCTTGCGCCGGAATTCCGCGGAGCGCCGTGATGTAGACGTACCGCGGGAACGTGACCGCCTCGCCTCCTGTGAACGTCGCGACGACCACGTCGTCCATGCTGATCGCGAACGCCAGCAGCGCCGCCCCCGCGATCCCGGGGGCGATGAGCGGCAACATCACGTGGCGGAAGCTCGCCCACTGGCCCGCGTACAGATCCTGCGAGGCCTCGAGCAGGCGTTCGTCGAGCGATTCGAGGCGGGCACGCACAGCGACCACCACGAACGACAGCGCCAGCATCACGTGCGCCGCGATCACCGTGCCCTCACCCAGCCGCACGCCGACGGCCGCCAGACCCTGCACGAACAGGGTGAGCAGGCCCGCTCCGAGAACGACGTCGGGCGTCGCCATCGGCAGCATGAGTAACACGTCGAAGACGCCCCGCGCCCGCATCCGTGCTCTCACCAGCGCCAAAGCCATCAGAGTGCCGAGCAGGGTCGCGAGCAGTGTGCTCACGACACCGACCCGCAGGCTCACGCCCAGCGCCTCGCACGCTCCCGGTGGCCCGCACGGGTTCAGCCAGTGCGTGAGTGTCGGCGACCCCTCGGGATTCCAGACGAGGTTGCTGCGCGTGTAGTCGTTGAACGAGAAAACCGCCGTGTAGATCACCGGCACCGCGAGCGCCGCGAGCACGAGCACCGCCGGCACCCACACGAGGTTGTCGAAGATCGCCCGCCCGAGCCTGCGGCCGCTCACGCCAACTCCCGCACGGAGTAGCGACGCAGGTAGAGGGTCACGAGAACGAGCACGATGCCGAGCAGGATCATCGATGTCGCCGCCGCCACCGGGTACCCGCCGAGCACGCGCAGCATCTGCGACTCGACGGCGTTGCCGGCCATCTTCGTCGCCTCGCTGCCGAGCAGCTCCGCGTTGACGTAGTCGCCGAGCGCAGGGATGAACGTCAGCAGCACTCCCGCGAGCACGCCGGGCGCGGCGACCGGCAGCGTCACGCGCACGAGCGTCGTCAGCGGGCCGGAGTACAGATCCTGCGAGGCTTCAAGCAGCCGCCGGTCGACCCGCTCCAGGCCGGTGAACAGCGGCACGAGCATGAACGGGAGGTAGTTGTAGGCGAGCCCGGCGACCACGGCCGCCGCGGTTTCGGTGAGGTGTCCACCGGGCACCAGCCCCACCGCGGCCAACGCGCGGGTGACGGGGGCGTCGTCGGCGAGCACCTGCCTCCACGCGAGGGTGCGCAGCAAGAACGGCACGAGAAAAGGAGCCAGCGCCACGACGAGCAGCACCGGACGCCACCGCCCGGCCTTGAACGCCAGCACATAGGCGACCGGCAGCGCGAGGAGGAACGCGAGCACAGTCGCAGCCCCGGCGTAGAGCACCGACCGGCCGAGATGCCCGGCGAACTGCCCCCACGCCTCCGCGTAGTTGCCGACGTTGACATCGCGGTAGTAGTACCCCGGGTATCCCGGGTACGGCGACTGCAGGCTCACGGAGGCGAGCTGCACGAGCGGGAAGACGAAGAACAGCCCGAGCCAGGCCAGGCCGGGCGCCGCGAGCGCAGCCCCCACGCCCGGCGAGAGCGTGCGCCTCACCGCGCCGACTCCTGGTGCCCGTCGTCCCCAGCAAGAGGCGTGTCGTCGCCCCATCCGGAGGTGTCGACCTGCAGGGCCTGGTCCAGCACGTCTGCCTCCGATACGCCCGCGTCGCCGGAATCGGTGACGGGCACACCTCCGTCGGGCACCGGCACGGCGAAGGCGTGGGCCGCGGCGAAGGCCAGCCGCACGGTCTCACCGGGCGCGAACGCCCGCGTGCGGCCGTCGTTGGTCACAGTGACCTGCACCGGCCCCAGCCCGTGGACATCGACCTCGTACGCCGTGCCAGCACCCGTGAAGGTCGCCGCGATGACCCGGCCGGGGCCGAGCACATCGACCTTCTCCCCACTGTGAACAGCGGAGGGGGCTCCGTCGTCGGTCAGCACGCGCACCTTCTCCGGCCGGATGCCGACGAGCGCGTGCTCCCCGGCGGCACTGATGCGTGCGCGCGGCACCGTCACGACACCGGCGGCGCCGAGCCGGTAGTCGACCGAGGCACCTTCCCCCGTGCCGCGCGTGCCGACGACCGCACCGACCGCCAGGATCGCCCGGCCGAGAAACGTGGCCACGAACGCCGTCTGCGGCAGTTCGTACACCTGCTGCGGCGAGCCGAACTGCTCCACCGTGCCCGCGCGCATCACCGCGACGTCGTCGGCGAGGGTGAGCGCCTCCTCCTGGTCGTGGGTGACGTGCAGAAAGGTCGTGCCGAGGCGTCGTTGCAGAGCCTTGAGGCTGTCTTGCATCGCCCGCCGCAGCCGGAGGTCGAGTGCCCCGAGCGGCTCGTCGAGAAGCAGCACGGCCGGGTCGTTGACGAGTGCCCGGGCCAGGGCAACGCGTTGCTGCTCGCCTCCGGACAACTCGCTGGGCCGCCGACGTGCCATCGAACCCAGCTCCACGAGGTCGAGGGCCTGCCGCGCCCGCGCCGACGCATCGCGCACGCCGCGGCGCCTGGGCCCGAACATCACGTTGCCGAGCACGTCGAGGTGCGGAAACAGGGCGTAGCTCTGAAAGACCGTATTCACCGGGCGCTCGTTGGGGCGCAACTCGGTGAGGTCGGTGTCGCCGAGCATGATCCGCCCGTCGCTCGGCTGCTCGAACCCGGCGACCATGCGCAGAGTCGAGGTCTTGCCGCACCCCGACGGGCCGAGCAGCGCGACGTATCGCCCCTGCGCCGCGACCAGGTCGATCCCGTCGACCGCCAGGGTGGATCCGTACCATTTCGACAGCCCCGCCAGGCTCAGGTCGCCCGGCTCGGAGAGGGGCCGCGCGGCTCGACGCCGCAACCGCCCGAGTCCGCGGGGCGCCGGGGGCGCGTGTTCAGCGGAGGGCAGCCCGGTAGATGCGCTCGCAGTCGTCGCCATCAGTTACCCACCACCTTTGCCCACAGGGCGCTGTAATCGGCGTCTTCGGCCGGGGTCAGTGCTCGGAACTCGCGTGCGTGGCTCGCCAGCCAGGTCTGATCGGGAAAGACGAGTGGATCATCGGCCAGTTCGGGGTCGATCTTCGCGGCCGCCTCCTTGGCGCCGGCCACGGGGCAGACGTATCCCACGTACGCCGCCACCTGGGCCGCGACCTCGGGCCGGTAGTAGTAGTCGAGCAGTTGCGAGGCCGCGCGCCGGTGCGGGGAGGTGACCGGGATGCACGCACTGTCGCTCCAGATGATGCCGCCCGACTCGGGCATCACGAACTGCCAGTCGTCACTACCGGTTTCGGCGGCGAGGGTGGCGATGTCACCGCTCCACACCATGCCGGCGAGGGCGTTGCCGCTCTTGAGGTCTTCGATATAGCTGTTTCCCCGGATTCTGCGCACCTGACCGCCCGCGATCTGGCGGCGTACGACCTCCGCCGCGCGCTCAATGGTCTCGGCGGTGAAGGGGCGGCTGGGGTCGCTGCCCTGGGCGAGCATGATGAGACCGAGGGTGTCGCGCATCTCGGAAAGGAGCACCACGCGTCCGGCCAGGTCGGGAGCCCACAGATCGTCGATGCTGCGCAGCTCACGGCCCACGCGAGCCCGGTTGTAGCCGATGCCTGCGAACCCCGATTGCCACACGAGGCTGTAGTGGCGCCCCGGGTCGAAGCTCACGTCTTTGAGCGCGTCGAGCAGGTTGGGCGCGTGCGGCATGCGGATGAGGTCGAGCGGCGCGACCAGCCCGTCGCGGATGAGCCGTCCCACCATCCAGTCGCTGAACACGACGAGGTCTTTGCCCATGTCCTGACCTGCGCGCAGTCGGGGCAGGATCGCGTTGGCGTAGGTGTCGTTGTCGTCGATCTCCTCCGCGTACTCGACGCGGATGCCGGTGGCCTTCGTGAACCCCTCGAGTGTGGCGTGCTTACCGGCGTCGTCGGTGTCGACGTATTGGGTCCAGTTCGCGAACCGCACGAGCTTGTCGCGGGCGGAAGTGTCGGCGGGAAGGGTGCGCGCCGCGGGGCCTGCGCCGGCCGCAGGAGGCGGAGGAGGGGCACAGGCGCTCAGCGCTGCGAGCGCACCGAGCCCGACTGCGCCGGAGAGCAGCCTGCGCCTCGACAGGTGGTCTCGCTGGAGCGAAGCAAGGGCCCGCACGACGGTGCCGTCGGCGGGCCCTTCGACATGCAAGTCGAGGTCCACCTCGTCGGGAGGATGAGAATCGAAGAGCGAAGGCACGAACGGCATTCTGCCCTGCTCGTGGGTAGGTGCGCAGCGCGGATATCCACCTTGCGCGACCTGCGCCCTCACTCATCTGAGCTATATTGGTCAGACCAATCGTTGACGCTTGGCCTCAGGAGTACTCGTGAGCACCCGCATCGCCTCCGACCTTCGCGACCTGCTCGGCGCCGAGCAGGTCGCCGACCGGCCCCTCGACCTGGCCCGCATGGCCCACGACGCCTCCCACTACTTGCTCGAGCCGAGCGTCGTCGTGGTCGCCCGCGACGGTCGCGACGTGACGGAGGCCGTACGCGCCGCCGCCCGCCACGGACTGCCGGTGACGTTCCGGTCGGGCGGCACCTCCCTCTCCGGGCAGGCGCAGACCGACGGGGTGCTCATCGACACTCGCCGCGGCTTTCGGGGAGTCGAGGTGCTCGACTCCGGGCGGCGCGTACGGTGCCAGCCGGGCGCGACCGTGCGGGCCGTCAACGCTGCGCTGGCGCCGTACGGGCGCGCGCTCGGCCCCGACCCCGCCTCCGAGGTCGCGTGCACGATCGGCGGAGTGGTGGCGAACAACTCCTCCGGCATGGCGTGCGGCACGACGAAGAACACCTACCGCACACTGGCGGGACTTGAGGTGCTGTTGCTCTCCGGCACGGTGATCGACACGGCCGCAGCCGATGCCGACGACCACCTCCGGGTCGCCGAACCGGCGCTCTTCGAGGGCCTGACGCGCCTGCGCGATCGAGTGCGCGGTAACCCCGACTCGATGCGCCGGATCGTGCATCAGTACTCGATGAAGAACACGATGGGGTACGGCGTCAACGCGTTCGCTGACTTCGACTCCCCCGCGCAGATTCTCGCGCACCTCATGGTCGGCTCCGAAGGGACGCTCGGGTTCATCCTGTCGGCCACGTTCGACACCGTTCCTGCGTATACACAGCTCGCGACGTCACTGCTCGTCTTCGACCGCATCGACGGCGCCACCGCCGCGTTGCCCGCGCTCATCGATGCCGGGGCCGCGACCGCGGAACTCATGGACGCGGCCTCCCTGCGCGTGGCCCAGAACCTGCCCACCGTCGTGCCAGCCCTCGTCGGCCTCGACGTCGCCGACCACACCGCGCTGCTCGTGGAGGCGCAGTGCGAGTCACCCGAAGAGCTGGCCGACCGGGTGGCCGGACTCTCGCGCGCGGTGGAGGGACTAGGCGGCCTCACCGCCCTGCCCAAGCCCTACGGCTTCTCATCCGATGCGGTCGAACGGGCGCAGGCCTGGCTGGTCCGCAAGGGCCTCTACACGGCCGTCGCCGGTGCGCGGCCCGCGGGGTCGACGGCACTGCTCGAAGACGTGGTCGTGCCGATGCCGGCGCTGACGGGCACGGTCGGCGAGATCCAGGCGCTGTGCGGCCGGTACGGCTACGACGACGCCGTGATCTTCGGTCACGCGAAAGACGCGAACCTGCACTTCATGATCAACCCCGACCTACGCGACCCCCGCCAGATCGAGACGTATGCACGGTTCAGCGACGACCTCGTCGACCTCGTGCTCGCCGCCGACGGCTCACTCAAGGCCGAGCACGGCACGGGTCGGATCATGGCCCCGTTCGTCGAGCGGCAGTTCGGCGCTGAGCTATACGCGGTGATGCGTGAGGTGAAGTCGCTGTTCGATCCCACGAACACGCTCAATCCGGGCGTCATCATCACCGACGACGCCGACCTGCACCTGCGCGATCTCAAGCTGCCCGAGATCGTCGACGAGGCCGTCGACCGCTGCGTCGAGTGCGGCTACTGCGAGCCGGTCTGCCCGTCGCGCGACCTGACGACCACGCCCCGGCAACGCATCGCCCTCATGCGGGAGATGACCGCTGCCGACCCCGAGCGTCGCGCGGCGATCGCGGCCGATTTCGATTACGACGCCGTGCAGACCTGCGCCGTCGACTCGCTGTGCCTGCTCAACTGCCCCGTCGCGATCGACACGGGAAAAGT
This sequence comes from Dermatophilus congolensis, assembly GCA_030538115.1. Lineage (GTDB taxonomy): Bacteria > Actinomycetota > Actinomycetes > Actinomycetales > Dermatophilaceae > Dermatophilus > Dermatophilus congolensis_B. The sequence goes on from JAUNUP010000002.1 coordinate 183,377, forward strand.
GATGAAGAAGTTCCGCCGCGACGCGCAGACGCCGGTCTCGCAGAAGGTCGGCGCAGAGCTGGCCGAGAACTGGGGCACTGTCGTGCGCGGGCTGCGCGCCGGAGTCGGGGTGGCGTCGGTGGTGCCCGCCTCCGCCCTCGGCGCGGTCACGGCGGCGGCCCGCAGGGTGCTGCCGACAGACCTCATCCCCAGCGTCGGCACCGACCTGCCGGGCGCGGGTGTCTCGCGCCACGCCCCCTCCCGCTGGGGCCGCGGCGAGGTGGTGCTGTTCGCGAGCTGCCTGAACGAGATGTTCGGCCCCGCAGGCGGAGGCGCAACCAAGGGCCGTGGCGCGCCGTTCGCGTTCGTGGCCCTGTGCGACCGCGCGGGCGTGAAGGTGCAGGTACCGGAGATGGTCGAGGGCCTGTGCTGCGGCACGGTGTGGCGGAGCAAGGGCCTCACCGACGGCCTCGCCGTGATGGCGGAGAAGACGGCGACAACACTGCTGCGGGCCACTCGTGAGGGCGAGGTGCCGGTCGTCACCGACGCGAGCTCCTGCTCCCACGGCCTGCACGAGCTGGCCACCGATCTGGAGAACGCCGGGCTGCGCGACCTGGCGGCGCGATTCCGCAAGGTCGAGATCATCGACTCCGTCGCCTACACCGCCGAGAATCTGTTGCCGCAGCTCACAGTGCGCGCGAAGGTCGGCAGCGCGGTGCTGCACCCGACCTGCTCCGACCGTCATGCCAGCGACATTCCGCACCTCATCGCGTGTGCCCAGGCCTGCGCCGAGGACGTCGTCGTGCCCGGCGCGGCCGGCTGCTGCGGCTTCGCCGGAGACCGAGGCATGCTGCATCCCGAACTCACGGCCTCCGCGACGAAACCCGAGGCCGCCGAGGTGCGCGAGCGCGAGTACGACGCCTATCTGTCGACGAACCGCACGTGCGAACTGGGCATGTCGAGAGCAACGGGCCACACGTACCGCCACGTCCTGGAACTCCTGGCCGACCTCACTGACGTACCCGACCGCACCGACCTCGCGAGGTGAGTCAGGCGGTCACCCCGGGCGAACCGGCGCGGCGGAGAAACTCGAGCGCTTCGAGCATCACGTCGAGCATCGGGCGCTCCATGCCCTCCTCGTACCAGCCGCGCAACGCGGCGACGAGGCCCCAGGTCAAGGCAGAACCGACGATCCGCAGTTGGGCCTCGCTCACGGGGCTCCCCGGCCTCGCCGCCTGGGCGACGACGTGATCGACCAGGGTGTCGACCTGTAGATAGGTCGCCGCGCGGACCGACGGGACCTCGAACCACAGTCGGGTTCGGCGCTTCACCAACTCGAGGTCGCGTTCGAAGTGCTCGGGTGTGATTGCCCGCAGCCCCGCCTCAACAGCCGTGAAGAGGTCTGCGCTGCGTAGCAGTTCGGGTGTGAGGAGCGCGAGCAGTTCGTCGTCGTGCTCGTCGTGGATGACGAGCCCCTCCTTCGTACCGAAGTAGCGGTACACGGTGCTCGGTGACACCTCGGCGGCCTCCGCGACCTGCTCGATCGTCACGGCATCGAACCCGCGCGCCTCGAACAGATCGATGGCCACCGCCTGCACACGCCGAATCGTGGCCACCCTCTTGCGCTCCCGCAGCATCCGCACCTCCTCGCGACGGGCCCAGTCTAGATCGCGTCGACACATAGTGACAGCGACTGTCATCTTTAGCTACAGTCACTGTCATGAGACAGTCACTCTCAGAAATCATCACTGCGAGCAAGCTCGTCAAGACGTTCGGCGCGGTTCGCGCCCTCGACGAGTTGGACCTGACCGTCACACCCGGTGAAGTGCACGGCTTTCTCGGCCCCAACGGCGCCGGTAAGTCCACGACGATCCGGGCGATCCTCGGCATGCTCCGCCTCACCGGAGGCGACCTGCGCGTCTTCGGCCTCGACCCCCGGCGTGATGCGGTGGCGATCCACGACCGGCTCGCCTACGTTCCCGGCGACACGGTGCTGTGGCCCAACCTGACGGGAGGCGAGTGCATCGACCTGCTGCTTCGCTTCCGCCGCCGCTACGACCCGCGCGTGCGCGACGACCTCGTGGAGCGGTTCGAACTCGACCCGACGAAACGCGCCCGCACGTACTCCAAGGGCAACCGGCAGAAGGTGGCGCTCATCGCGGCCTTCGCTGCCCGCAGCGAACTGCTGCTGCTCGACGAGCCGACCTCCGGCCTCGACCCGATCATGGCCGCCCGGTTCCAACAGACCGTGCACGAGGCCCGCTTCGACGGCGCCACCGTGCTGCTGAGCAGCCACATCATGGAAGAGGTCGAGAACCTCTGCGACCGCGTCACGATCATCTGGCGCGGTCGCACCGTCGTCACGGAGTCGATCACCGACCTGCGCATGCGCACCGACCCGGGCTCCGGCCTCGGCGACTACTTTCTCAGCCTCTACGAGGTCGCGTCATGAACGGCCCTCTCGCCGGCACCGGCCACCTCATCGCCCTCCACTGGCGTGCCGGCTGGCGCGCGCTCGTGGGCTGGCCTGCGCTGATGACCCTGATAGTCGTCGCGACCGGCCGCAGCATCACCGCGCTGTACTCCGATGCGGCCGACCGGCTCTCGTACGCGCAGACGGCCGGCCTCTCCCCCGCCGCGGCGGCATTCAACGGGCGCGGCTACGACCTGCACACGCTCGGCGGCATCACGTCGGTGGAGGTCGGCTTCATGGCGTTGCTGCTGTTCCCGGTCATCGGCATCCACCTCGCGATCCGGTTCACACGCCGCGACGAGGAGTCCGGTCTGGCCGAACTGCTCACCTCCGCCCCCGTGGGTCGACTCGCACCCGTCGTGAGCGCGGCGCTCGCTGTCGGGGCCGGGCTCGCGCTGTACGCCGGAGCTACCACTGCGGGGCTCGTCGCCATCGGGCTCCCGTGGGAAGGGGCGGTTCTGTACTCGGCCGCATCAGCGCTGTTCACAGGCGCTTTCGTCGGCGTCGGGCTAGTGACCGCGCAACTGTGCGAGGGCTCACGAACCGCCTATGCGCTATCGCTGTCGTTCTCGCTCGCGATGTTCCTTGTGCGGGCGGTCGTCGACGGGCGGAGCATCGACGCCGTGTGGCTCAGCCCGATGGGCTGGCTCGCGGAGGTGCGCCCCTGGGGCGACGACGCCCAGGCCTGGCCTCTCGCCAGCTTCACACTGGCCGGGCTCGCGTTGCTCGCGGCCTCCGTCGGTGTCGCCACGCGCCGAGATCTGGGTGCCGGGCTCATCGCCCCGCGGCCGGGCCCGGCCCGCGCCTCCGCCTCGCTCGGTACAGCGTTCGGGCTGGCGTGGCGGCTCACCCGCGGGATGTTCGCCGGGTGGACGACCGGTCTCGTGGCCTGGGCCGCCGCCCTCGGGATCCTTGCGAGCGAGATGACCGACATCGTCGCGGCGAACCCCGGCATCGCCGAGGCACTGGGCATCGATGCGCCCGAGCAGCTCGTCACGTCTCTCGCCGCGCTGGTCGGGGGTCTCGGACTGGGTGCGCTCGGCCTCAGCGGAGTGCAGCGGCTCGTCGCCGAGGAGGACGCGGGGCGGCTCGGGCTACTCACGTCCACTCCTGTGAGCCGCACACGACTGTGGTCGGCGTGGGCGCTCATGCTCGCCGCGCAGGTCACAGTGGCTGGCCTGGTCGCGTCGATCACGCTCGGCGCCGCTAGTCGAATCTCCACCGGCAACGAGGCAGCGCTCGCCGACGGCGTGCGCGCGGGGATGACGTACGTGGTGCCAGTACTTTTTCTCATCGCACTGGCCTTGGCGGGGACAGCGCTCCACCGTCGACTCATCGGCCTCGCATGGGGTCTGCTCGGCTGGGCGGCAGTGGTGGCACTCCTGGCTGAACCGCTGGACCTACCGGAATGGGCCCGCCACGCCTCGGTCTTCGACCTGGTGGGCCTCGTGCCGATCGACCCGGTGGAGACGAGCGCGATGACGGCTCTCTGCGCGGGAGCGGTCGCGCTCGGCCTGACGGCCCTTACGACGTTCACGAGGCGGGACCTCCGAGCGGGCTGACGAAGCGCCCGACGCGGAGGCACTTCCGACCGCGTGATCGAGCGGCTCAGCCAGCGGTCACGAACCGCACCATCCGGCACATTTACGCAGTTCACAGTGCGTCCACTCACGGCGGGTGGCCGCTCCGGGCACTGAATCGGCACCCCCTCAGGGAGAGACCGACTGGTGCCTCCACCGACTACGTATGTACATTCGAATGCCGGACGTATGGACAATCACCATATGATCCCTGGCTATCAAACAAGAACCGATCGTACGTATGATGAGTCATGACGATCGCGACGGACTCGATGGGCGGCTACGAGGTCGTCGGCTATGAGTACGTCGATGGTGTGCGCCGCGAGGTGACGTACAGCGAAGACGAGGCCGATTCGTTCGGTTACGACCGTCCTGTCGATGACGAGTCGCCCATTGCCCCCTTACCTGCCGTTCCGTCGGTTCGCCTGCTCAACTCACGTACCGGTGCTGACGGCGCGGCCGCGGCGCGGCGCGCACGGCTGGCCGGGGCGAAGTCCGAACCGCCCCGCGAACGGCTGGTCGGTACCGACTTCGACGAGCACCAGGCCGAGGTCGTCGCCAAAGTCCGTGAGGTCGCCGGCGTGCTGAACAGAGCACACGCTGAACTCGTGGCGCTGACGGCCGACGCCCTCTCAACGGGTGTGTGGTTCGAGGCCGGCATCAAGTCGCCCGCACACTGGCTCACCTTCCGCGCCGGGCTATCGGCGGGGCGCGCCGCCCAGGTGCTCGAGGTCGCCAAGCGCCACCACGCGTTGACCGCGACGATGGGCGCCTTCACCACAGGCGATCTCTCGATGGAGCAGGTCGGCGTGATCGCCCGCAACGTTCCCGACCACTACGAGGCCGAAGTCGTCAACCTCGCCACCCACGCCACGGTGCCGCAGCTACAGCGCGCCACCCGGCACTACACCTGGGCGCCCGCCCCTGACGAGCCTGACGCCGACGCGGCAGCCTCCGACGACGCGACCATTGCCGAGACCGAGGCGAAAGAGACCGACCCCGACGCGGCCCCACCGAAGCCGCCGGTGAACCCGTTCGACCCCGCCAACGCCGCACCGTCTCTGTCGATGCGGTACACGCCCAATGGACGCTTCGTACTCCATCTCGACGCCCCCGCCCACCTCGGCGCGCTCGTCGAGTCCGCCGTGCGCGAGGCCAAAGACGCACTCTTCCACGCAATCACGCGCGGTGAGTCGGTTGCACGCGAAGCCGCCCCGGCCGCACTGACGTTCGCGGCCTTCACGCGTACTCCGACCCACGGCACCGCGCGCTCAACCCCTCCCGGGACGTTGCCTTCCCTCGCCGACGGGCTCATCGAGGTCGCACGACGCTCCCTCGACACCATCACCGCCGGATCTCGACGCGACAACCACCGCATCTACCTCCACCTCGACCTGCACGGCTCTGGAGATACCGGCGAGCACGCGTGGTTCAACGGACACGAGAGCCTCCCCGCCCACCTCGTGCAGCGGCTCACCTGCGACGGCATCATTCAGCCTCTATGGAAGAGGGAAGGTGTTCCCGTCTCCGTCGGGCGGGCGATGCGCATCGTGCCCGCACGGACTCGCCGGTTGATCCACGACCGTGATCGCGGATGCCGGTTCCCTGGCTGTGCGTCGACGGCTCATGTCGACATCCACCACATCCAGCACTGGGCCCACGGGGGCCGCACCGACACCCCCGACCTCGTCTCACTGTGCCCGTTCCACCACGACGGACACCACCGTGGCGAGTTCACGATGCGCGGCAACGCCGACCTTCCCGAGGGCGCCCCCCGAGCCCTACGGTTCTTCACCCACGGCGGCTTCCCACTCATGGCCACCCCGCCACCAACACCCGAAGTGGGGAGCCCTGCTGCGAACCCCGACCGGCGCCGATACGAAGGCCCCAGCGGCGACACCCTCCACACCCACTGGGTCGACTTCGAGCCCTCGCCCCGACGTCGTCTCCACGCCGTCCCCCGCGACTGAGGCGATGACTCAAGGGCTCTACGCTTGCACACTGCTAGCATTTGACCATGACCACTCTGTATGTGAGGGATGTGCCCGTCGAGGTGGCGGAGACATTGAAGGAGCGTGCCGCTGCCGAAGGTAAGTCACTCTCGGCCTACGTCGTGGCCGAGTTGAGTGCCATCGCTGCCCGCCCCACGAACGCCCAGGTCGTCGCACGACTTCGAGGGAGGGACCGCTCCGAAGGTCCGAGCAGCACCGACATCGTCGATGCGCTTCGGATGTCGCGCCGGTGATCGTCATCGACGCCTCGGCCATGGTCGAGGCACTCGTCGGTCGCGATGCGGACGAGAGCCTGCTCGCGGCGCTCTCCGGCGGGGTGGCTGCTCCCCACATCCTCGATGTCGAGGTCCTCTCGGTGCTCCGCGGCCTCATACTGGGTGGCAAACTGCGCGAAGGCGACGCGGACGACGCGCGCGCCGATCACTTCGACCTGACGATTCTCAGGTACGACACGGCTCCCCTGGCCGATCGAATCTGGAGCCTGCGCCACAGCTACACCAGCTACGACGCCGCCTACCTCGCACTGGCGGAGGCTCTGCAGGCCACCTTGCACACGTGTGACCACAAGCTCGACAGCGGTGGCCACGAGGTCGACGTGCACGTTCATCCACGGTCGCAATGAGCGAAGTCCACCGTGGCACCGTGGATCGCAATCCCTGCGTCGCTGTTGCGCCGGCGCAGTCCGGTCAGGCGTTAGCGCCTCTTGCTGCCACCGCCCACGTCTGGATGTCGCCGTTTGTGCTGGTCACCGTGAGTGTGTCGACCAGGTTGACCGCGTTGCAGGCGTGGTTCGGCACTACCCTCACCACCGAGCCCAGCGGCGGCAGTTCGGCTCCGGCCATATCGACCACCGCGTGGTGTTCGGAGAGGATGACGATCCTCGCGTCCGGGTGGTCGAGCAGACGCCCGTAGCCCGTCGCCCAGGGCGCGCGGTCGGCTCCGAGAATCTTGCTGCCGGAGTCGAGCACCGCCCGACCTCCCGCGTGGCTGACCACCGTCGCATGCGCGGTGAGGGCGATGTCGTCGGCGGCGCATGCTCCCAGCTCCCACTGCTGGGCGTCGCCGAAAACGTAGACGCCCGGGCGGAGTTCGTTCAGTGGCGACGCCTCACCGACGGTCGCAGTGAACGCCGCACTCGGAGACGAACCTCCGCTGAACAGCAACGACTCCGTGTCGATCTCCTCGGCCTCCAGTGCCGCCTTCGCGACAGCTAGCGCCTGTGCCTCGTCGACGGCCGCGCCGAAACGGCCCTCTCCTGGTGCGTACGAGTGCCCCGGGAACGTGAAGACGCCCGCGAACCCGACTCCCGCGTCCTCGGCTTCGTAGGCGATGTCTGCGACCTTGGCCGGCGAGACGCCGCTGCGATGGTGGCCACTGTCGATCTCCACGAGGACCTGTACCTTCGCACCCAGTCCCTGGGCCCGGGCGACATTCGCGACGCCCGCCTCGGCATCGACCCCGAGCAGGATCGACCGCCCGCCTATCCGCTGCGAGAGACGAACCAGCCGCTCGGCCTTCGCTTCGTCGAGCCACAGCGGGTACGCGATGAACACGTCGTCGAATCCGGTCTCGGCGAACACCTCGCCCTCACCGATGGTCGCCACGGTGATCCCCTGCGCACCTGCCTCGACCTGCATGCGCGCGATCTCGACGCACTTGTGCGTCTTCACGTGCGGCCGCAGCGCCACGCCCGCGTCACGGGCCAGCGCCGCCATTCGGTCGATGTTCCCCTGCAGTCTCTCCAGGTCGACAGCGAGGTACGGAGTGGGCGCGAGCGGGGTCATGCACGCGAAACTACCGCAGAGCCTGGCCGGTCGAGTGAGCACGTCGTCTCACCCGACCGGCACGGGTGCAGCGACACATGTTCTCGCTCATCTCGCCTTGCCCCGCCAGTGCCGCTGCACGGGGGCAAGGACGGGCCCCGAACCCAGTGCCATCAGTGCCGCTGCACGGAGCGACGTACCGTGCAGCATCGGTGCCGCATCACCTATGCGATGTGGCGGCTCGAAACGGTCACTCCTGGCCGAGGACCGGGCGGAGCTTGTCGAGCACAGAGACGTCTTCGATCGTGCTCGGGACCTGGGCCTCCTGGCCGTCGGCGATCTGGCGCATCGTCTTGCGGAGGATCTTGCCGGAGCGGGTCTTCGGCAGGGCCATGACCACGTCGACGACCTTGAGGGCCGCCACGGCGCCGACCTCGTCGCGGACCCGCTGGATCAGCTCCTTCTTGAGCTTCGCCTCGTCCTCCTCGGCCGACACGTCGACGCCGGCCTTGAGCACGACGAGCGCCCGCGGGATCTGACCCTTGAGCTGGTCGGCCACACCGATGACGGCACACTCGGCGACCATCGGGTGCCCGGCGAGCGCCGCCTCGATCGAGCCGGTCGACAGACGGTGACCCGCGACGTTGAGCACGTCATCCGTGCGGCCCATGACGTAGACGTACCCGTCTTCGTCGATGTACCCGCCGTCGCCGGAGAGGTAGTAGCCGTCGTACGCCGACAGATAGCTGCTGACGTACCGGTCGTCGTCCTGCCACAGCGTCGGCAGCGTGCCGGGAGGCATCGGCATCTTCACGCAGATCGCGCCCTCGGCCGGCGGGTCGACCTGGTTGCCCTGGTCGTCGAGGATCTGCACGTTGAAGCCCGGCGCAGGCAGCGACGGCGAGCCCGGCTTCACCGGGAGCTCCTCGATGCCGACGGGGTTCGTGGCGATCGGCCAGCCGGTCTCGGTCTGCCACCAGTTGTCGATCACCGGGACCCCGAGCACGTCACTGGCCCAGCGGTAGGTCTCGGGGTCGAGGCGCTCGCCGGCGAGGAAGAGGCGCTTGAGGCTGGAGAGGTCGTACTTGCCGACGTACTCGGCCTCCGGGTCTTCCTTCTTGATCGCCCGGAACGCGGTCGGCGCTGTGAACAGGGCGTTGACCTTGTACTTCTCGATGATCCGCCAGAAGGCACCCGCGTCGGGCGTACCGACAGGCTTGCCCTCGTAGACGATCGTCGTCGCTCCCGCAAGCAGCGGCGCGTAGACGATGTACGAGTGGCCGACGACCCAGCCCACGTCGCTCGCCGAGAACATCACGTCGCCGGGGCCGACGCCGTAGAGGTTCGGCAGGTTCCACGTCAGCGCCACGGCGTGGCCGCCGTTGTCGCGCACGATCCCCTTCGGCTTGCCCGTCGTGCCGGAGGTGTACAGCACGTACAGCGGGTCGGTCGCCTCGACCGGCACACACTCGGCCGGCTCGATGGCGGTGGAGCGCATGAGGTCGTTCCAGTCGACGTCGCGCTCCCCCATCTCCGCGAGAGCCTGCTCACGCTGGAAGATGACGCACTTGTCGGGCTTGTGGCTGCTGCGCTCGATGGCCTGATCGAGGAACGGCTTGTACGGGATGACGCGGTTGGGCTCGATGCCGCAGGAGGCGGCGACGATCACCTTGGGCGCGGCGTCTTCGATACGGGCCGCGAGCTCGGCCGGAGCGAAGCCGCCGAACACCACCGAGTGCACCGCGCCGAGGCGGGCACAGGCATACATGGCGACAAGCGCCTCCGGCACCATCGGCATGTAGATGACGACGCGGTCGCCCTTCTCGACACCCAGGGCGCGCAGCGCACCCGCGAACTTCGCGACCTGTTCGAGAAGCTGCTCGTACGTGATCGTGCGCTCGGTGTCGGTGACCGCGCTGACGTAGTGGATGGCAGGCTGGTCGCCGCGCCCCGCGATGACGTGGCGGTCGATGGCGTTGTAGCAGGTGTTCAGGCGCCCACCGGTGAACCAGCGGTAGAACGGCGGATTCGAATCGTCCAACACCACACCGGGTTTGGTGATCCAGTCGACCGTCTCAGCGGCTTCTCCCCAGAAGCCGTTGGGGTCGTTGATGCTGCGTTCGTACAGGGGTGCATAGGCGCCTTTGCTCATGCGAACTATCTTTGCTCAGTCGGGTACTCGTTGAGTGAGTTAGACCACGTCGGCATGGCGCGAGGGCGTCATCGCGGAGGCCGCTCGGTGCCATTCGCCCTGGAACGAGACCAACCGACACGAACTTCGTTCGAGGACACTCTAACTCGCTCCTGTTTCATTTACACTGAAAAAGTCGTATAAAACAAGGGTCACCCGATTACAAGGAGACCCGGATGTCCACCTCATTACAGCCGGGCGATCGATCGCCCCGGCGCCCATCCCCCGATCCGACAGCCCGCGGCGGGCTGCTCACCGAAGACGACTACGCGAAAGCCGTCGGCGCCCGCTTCAGAAAATGGTGGGCCGCGCTGCTGGTCGTCGTGTTCGGCTCATTCGCCGCGTTGCTCTGGATGGGCCTGCTCATCGCGCAGGAGAAGCCGCCCGTACCGCAGCAGGTCGTGACGACCTCCGGCCGGGTGCTGATGACCGGCGAGCAGATCGTCGAAGGCCAGAAGATCTGGCAGTCCATCGGCGGCCAGCAAGTCGGATCCATCTGGGGCCACGGCGCCTACGTCGCCCCCGACTGGACCGCCGACCTGCTGCACAAAGACCTGACCTGGATGCTCGACCGCTGGGCAGGTGACGAGGGAGCGGCGTCGTTCGATGCGCTCTCGCCCGAGCGCCAGGGTGCTCTCCAGGCACGTCTCAAGGAGGCCGTGCGTACCAACACGTACGACGAGGCCACCGACACGATCACGATCAGCGAAGAGCGTGCGCTCGCCTACGAGGCCAACGTCACCCACTACACGCAGCTCTTCCGTGACGGCCACGAGCCGTACGCCATCCAGGCCGGAGCCGTGAAGGACCCCGAGGCCGCACGCACGATGGTCGACTTCTTCTGGTGGACCGCGTGGGCCGCCTCCACCGACCGACCCGACGACCCCGGCACCACGTACACGCAGAACTGGCCGCACGAAGACCTCATCGACAACGTGCCGACGACGCCGCACGTGTTGTGGAGCATCATCAGCTTCGTGCTGCTGCTCTTCGGCATCGCGGCCCTGGCCTGGTACCAGACCAAGCACGACGCCGAAGACCTCGAGCACACCGCGGTGCCGACCAGCGACCCGCTTCTCGGCTACAAGTCGACACCGTCGCAGAGGGCCACGCTCAAGTACTTCTTCGTGGTCGGCGCGCTGTTCGTGTTGCAGATCGCGATGGGCATCATCCTCGCCCACTACGCGGTCGAGGGCGGCGGACTGTACGGCATCCCGATCGACGAATGGCTGCCGTACCCCGTGGCCCGCATGTGGCACACGCAGCTCGCCATCTTCTGGATTGCGACCGCCTGGCTGGCCACCGGCCTCTACGTCTCGCCCGCGGTGGGCGGCGCGGAGCCCAAGTTCCAGCGGCTCGGCGTGAACGTGCTGTTCGGCGCACTGATCCTCGTGGTCGTCGGCTCGCTGGCCGGCCAGTGGCTCAGCGTGCGCGGCGACCTCGGCTACGGCACCACCCTGTCGTTCTGGGTCGGCACCACCGGCTGGGAGTACATCGACCTCGCCCGCCTGTGGCAGATCGCCCTGTTCGTCGGACTGTTCCTGTGGTTCTTCCTCATGTGGCGCGGCATGGCTCCGGCGATGCGCCGCCGCATGCACGACCGGCACGCCGACCAGGGTGGTCACTCTGTCGATCACGACCACGACGACGACAGCCCTGAAGGCCGCCTCGGCGGCAACCGCACGCTCGTCATCATGCTGCTCGCGAGCTGCCTGGCCATCGCCGGCTTCTTCGGAGCCTCGTTCGGCGCGAACCACGGCAACCACCTCTCGATCGCCGAGTACTGGCGCTGGTGGGTCGTGCACCTGTGGGTGGAGGGCTTCTTCGAGGTCTTCGCCACCGTCGTCATCGCGTTCTTGTTCAGCCGCCTCGGCCTCGTGCGCCCCTCCAGCGCGGCCCTGGCCACCCTGAGCGCGACCGCGATCTTCCTACTCGGCGGCATCATCGGCACGGGCCACCACCTGTACTTCTCGGGTGCCCCCAACGCCGTCACCGCCCTGTCGGCCACGTTCTCCGCTCTGGAGGTCGTGCCGCTGGCCCTCATGGGCTTCGAGGCGCTGCGTCACCTGCGGATTCTTCGAGTGCGCAAGTGGGTGGCCGGGTACAAGTGGGCGATCTACTTCTTCGTCTCCGTGTCGTTCTGGAACATGCTCGGAGCCGGAGTCTTCGGATTCCTCATCAACCCGCCGATCTCGCTGTACTACGTGCAGGGCCTCAACCTCACGCCGCTGCACGGACACACGGCCCTGTTCGGCGTGTACGGCATGCTCGGCATCGGGCTCATGCTCTTCTGCGTGCGCAGCCTCATGCCGGGACGCGAGTGGAACGAGGCGCCGATCAAGTGGGGCTTCTGGCTGCTCAACATCGGCCTCGCTGCGATGTCGTTCCTCAGCCTCCTGCCGGTCGGGCTCATGCAGGCGCAGGCCTCGATCTCCGAGGGTTACTGGTACGCGCGCAGCTCGGAGTTCCTCGACACCGGCCTCATGGACGTGCTGCGGTGGATGCGGGTGCCCGGAGACACGATCTTCGCGATCGGCGCGCTGGCAATCGGCGTGTTCATGGTCGGCCTGCTCACGGGGCACTCGCTCCGTAAGGACGGCGGCACCGTGACCGCCGGCGAGCTGGTCACCGACGAAGACCGCGCCGCGGACGAGGCGCGCGAGTCCGCAGACGCCCGAGAGGTCTGACCTCGCGCGTTCGCCCGGTAGCGCCCACGAGCGCCCGGTAGGTCGCTCCGCCTACCGGGCGACCTGCTGCCCGAACGACTCCGGCGGAGTGGTGGGCCGCTTGGTCGTGGTGTCGAGGAACACGACTCCGGTCTTGGCGACGGCCACCACGGCACCGTCGGCGGGGCGGGTCACGCGGTAGACGATGTCGCCGCCGTATCGGTTCTCGTCGGTCACGCCGACCTCGAAGACCAACTCGTCCTGCCGAAACGACTCGGCCTTGTAGACCACGGCCAGGTCGCCGACGATGATCGCCGGGTTGCTGTGCTCGTCGATGCCGAGCGTCGCGAGGTACTCGAACCGCGCGTGCCCGAGCAGCGACACCAGGCGGTCGAAGCCCAGGTGAGAGCCGTGGTTGATGTCCCCGGTGCGCACAGTCATCGACGTCGTGAACGTGAAGACCTGTTCGGGGTATTCGAGAGTGATCCGAGCCATGGGTGAGTTTCTACCAGCCCTTCACGGTCGGATGACGGCGGACCTCACGCCCGAACGTCACGCCATGTGTTCACGGGTTGCTCCGCGACCAGGGCTTTCGCGGCGAACGCGCATACTTTGCATGTGGTTCTGGCGTGGACGCGGGGCGCACGCCCAGAACCGACCGGAACCTGCGGCGCTCACGGCGCGTGTCACCACCGGGAAGGGGAGAGCGATGACGAGAAACGCGTACACCGCAGTGTCGGGTGTGCTCGCGGCCGGGCTGTTGGCTGCCGCATCGGCGATGGCACCCGGCGACATCGCGACGGCGCCACCCGCAGCCCCGTCGGGATCCACGACCGCGACGCCCGCCAAGGCGCTGCGGATGGCCGATATCGCCGAACGCACGTGGGTACTCACGGGAATGACCGACATCGCGAACCGCCCGATGACATGGAACGGCCAGCCGCCCATCCGCTTGCGCATCGAGGCAGACAGCACCCTGGCCGTCGACAGCGCGACCCCTCTCCTCGCCCGAGTCATGATCGAAGACTTCGCGGGCGACCAGACCCTCTTGGCGCGTGAACTCGGCTCCATCTCGGCCGCAGCATGCGTCGTACCGACCCCGACCGATAACCGCATCTCCAACGCCTGCATCGCTGCGACGACGCTGAACGCCATCATCGGTAGCCGCCCGCGCCTGCACCTCGTCGGCGGCGAATTCACGCTCGCCGCCGACGACACCACCGCCACCTTCACCCCCGAACGCTGAGGCGCTACTCCGCGAGGATCACGTACAGGGTTCTCGGGCCGTGCACTCCCTCCACGCGGCTGAGTTCGATGTCGCTCGTCGCGCTGCCGCCGCTGAGCCACGTGATCGGGCGTTCCGTGCGCAGCGCGTCGGCCGTGCGGGCCACCGCCTCCGGGATGTCGCTGACCACCTGGTCGGCGCGCACGACGCAGACGTGGATGTCGGGCAGCAGCGTCAGTGCGCGTCGCCCCTGGTCGGGGCCGTGGTCGAGCATGATCGTTCCCGACTCCGCCGCGCCCACCGTTGCCGCCGTGACGACCGCATGCGTGTCGTTGAGGGTCACCTGGGGCAGCGGCGGGGCGTCCACGCGGACCTCGATGCCGGCCGCGTCGACTCCCCCGCGCCACTCCGCCTCCAGGCCCGCGGGCACGACGACGTTGCGAGCGCCCGTCACCCGCAGGGCCTCGGTGATCGCCGCCGCCGTCTCGGAGGCGGGGCAGCGCACGACCGTGGCCTTGTAGTCCTCGACCCGCTCCACGAAGCGGCCGAGCACGTCGTCCATCGTCGTGGGCTGGTGGTACCGCCACGCGTTCGGGGTGTCGACCTCGGGCGACACGTCGCGCGGCACGTCGGCGAGCGCCGACCGAATCCGGCCGAGGATCGCATCTTTCGCCGAACCGCCTGAACCGCCAGTACCGCCTGCCGCGGGCATCCGCATGGTTCCGCCTGGCTGCACCATCACTCCTCCCCTCCGCGTTCGCGCTTCCACCACGAACGGAACGACTCGGTCGGCGGGATCGGGACGTCCCGCGCATTGGTCCACTTGCTCAGCGGGTACGGCAGCGGGCCGATGTGGTCGGCGCGCCCGAGCACCTTGCCGCCCAGCCCGCTGGCCTTGGTGGCGGCGGCCCAGCGGCGCGAGTCCGCCATCATCCACGACGCCGACGCCATGAGCGCAGGCTCGGTGTGCATCCGGAACGGCAGGCCCTTCTTCGCCGAGACCTTCTGGCTCGCCTCGGTCTTCTTCGTCTCCACGACCTTGTTTCGCATGTAGACGAGCAGATCCGGTATGGGGATCCGCACCGGGCACACGTCGAAGCACGCGCCGCACAGCGTGGAGGCGAACGGCAGCGACTTGTCCACGGCCGAGGCCGTGCCGCGCAGCTGCGGGGTGAGGATCGAGCCGATCGGGCCCGGGTACACCGAGCCGTAGGCGTGCCCGCCGACCTTCTCGTACACGGGGCACACGTTGAGGCAGGCCGTGCAGCGGATGCATCGCAGCGCCGCCCGGCCCTGCTGATCGGCGAGCACGTTGGTGCGGCCGTTGTCGATGAGCACCACGTGGGTCTTTGTGGGGCCGTCGCCCTCGCTGGGCCCGGTCCAGAAGCTCGTGTACGGGTTCATCCGCTCGGCGGTGCTGGAGCGGGGCAGGAGCTGTAGGAAGACCTCGAGGTCGTCCACGGTCGGCAGCACCTTCTCGATGCCCACCACCGAGATGAGGGTCTCGGGCAGGGTGAGGCACATGCGGCCGTTGCCCTCCGACTCCACGACGACGAGCGTGCCCGTCTCGGCGACAGCGAAGTTCGCCCCCGAGATCGCGACCTTGGCGCGCAAGAACTTCTCGCGCAGGTGCAGCCGCGCCGCCCCAGCCAGGTGCGCGGGCTCGGAGTCGAGATCGGCGGGCGGCGGCTTGCCGTAGGTCGCCATCTCGTCGAGGAAGATCTCGCGAACCTCGCTCCGGTTGCGGTGGATCGCGGGTACGAGGAAGTGGCTGGGGCGGTCGTGGCCGAGCTGCACGATGAGTTCGGCGAGGTCGGTCTCCCAGGCGGCGATACCCGCGGCCTCGAGGGCCTCGTTCATGTCGATCTCCTGGGTGGCCATCGACTTGACCTTGACCACCTCGGGCAGCGGCTCGGGCTCCCCCGCGTCGGCTGCCTCGCCCTCGGCCTCCGCGAGGGCATCGCGCACGAGGCCGACGATGATGCGGTTCGCCTCCTCCGCATCGCGGGCCCAATGCACGACCGAGCCTGCGCGCGTGAGGGATTCCTCCAACTGCAGCAGGTATGTGTCGAGGTGGCGCAGCGTGCGGTTCTTGATCGCCTCGCCCGCGAGCCGCATCTGCTCCCAGTTGTCGAGCTCTTCCACGACGCGCTCCCGCTTGGTGCGGATCGCGGTCATCGCGTGGTGCAGGTTGCCGCGCTGCACCGGCTTGGCGAGCTGCTCCTTCGCCGCGGTCGGGAAGGCCGGGGAGTCGATGAGCTCACCCGGAGGCGGAGCGGGGGTGAGACGGCCGTCGGCGTCGCGGCGCAACTGCGGCATGCCCAGGTCGGTGACACTCATCGCGCTCCTCCTACGAACGTGGCCGGTACGCCCTGCGGTTCAGCGGCCGAGTGGTCGCGTTCCGTGGAGGCGAGGATCTCGGCGAGGTGGATCGGCTTGATGCCGGTCTTCATGCGGTTGAGCACGCCGGAGATGTTGAGCAGGCACAGGTTGTCGCCGGTCACGAGGTATTCGGCGCCTGTGTCGGCGACGTGGCGGGCCTTGTCGGAGGCCATCGCCACCGAGATGTCGGGGTTCTTCAGCGCGAACGTGCCACCAAAGCCGCAGCAGCGTTCGGCGTCAACGAGCGTCTCGACGGTGATGCCCTTGACGGCCTGCAGGAGCCGCATCGGCCGGTCGCCGACCTTGGCGACGCGCAGCGAGTGGCAGGTCGGGTGGTAGGTGACCTTGTGCGGGAAGTACGCCCCGACATCCACGGTGCCGAGCACGTCGACGAGAAACTCCGTGATGTCGTACGTGCGGGAGGCGACCGACTCGGCCTCCCGCTTGAGGCCCGCGTCACCAGCGTGGTCGGCGAGCATCGGGTGCTGGTGTCGCACGGCTCCGACGCACGAGCCGGACGGGCCGACGATGTAGTCGTACTCACCGAACGCATCGACGTAATTGCGCACCAGCGGCACGGACTCGTCGAAATAGCCGGTGTTGGTGAACGCCTGGCCACAGCAGGTCTGCTTGGTCGGAAACACGACCCGGCAGCCGAGCCGCTCGAGCAGCAGCGTCACTGCCTTGGGCGTGCCGGGGAACATCGCGTCGTTTGCGCAGGTGGCGAACAGTGCGACGGTGATGCCCGCACCTGGCTTCATTGGGGCATTCGCCTCGACGGTCATCTGAACTCCTTCGTCGAATCCGATCACATCACGGGAGCAGGAACGAGAGCACGGTGGACTGCAGGCCGACCAGCAGGCAGAGCACGATGAGCATGCCGATGCTCCAGCCGATCACCTTGCGGAAGATGTCGGATTCGCGTCCGATGAGGCCGACCGCGGTGGCGGCGATCGTGAGGTTCTGCGGGCTGATCATCTTGCCGACCACGCCACCGGAGGTGTTCGCGGCCACGAGCAGCGTCGGGTCGATGCCCGCCTGCTGGCCGGCGGTCTGCTGCAGCGTGGCGAAAAGGGCGTTGGCGCTCGTGTCGGAGCCGGTCACCGCGGTGCCGAGCCAGCCGAGCACCGGCGAGAAGAAGGCGAACGCGGCACCTGTGCCCGCGATCCATGTGCCGATCGCGACGGTCTGGCCCGAGAGGTTCATCACGTACGCCAGCGCGAGCACCGAGCCGATGGTGAGGAACGTGAACTTCAGCTTCTTGACGGTGGCGGTGAACTCGCCCACGGCGTCCTTGACCGAGACCTTGTAGACGATCGCCACGATGATGCCGGTGAACAGGAGCAGCGTGCCGGGCGAGCTGAGCCACTGGAAGTTGTAGATCGTGCTGGAGACGGGCTGTCCCGCGGCGTTGAGCACCTGCCCGTGCAGGCCCGGCCACTGGATCTTCAGGTCGGTGCTCGCGAGGAACGAGCTCAGCGGGGCGAACAGCTTGGCGAGCGAGAAGATCGCGATGACCAGGATGTACGGGAACAGCGCCATCCAGATGCGACCGCCGGTGATGCGCTCGCGGATGTCGGTGACCTCGGGAAGGGTCAGGCCGAACTTACTCGACTCCTTCTCGCGCTCGGCGGCCATGCGCTCGAGGGCGTCTTCACGGCCGACGGGTTGCCAGAAGCGCAGCACGATCACGCCGACGGCGAGGCCGACCAGCGAGGCGATGATGTCGGTCAGCTCGACCGAGATGTACGTGGCGCTGATCCACTGGGCGACGGCGAAAGCAAGACCGATGGGCAGGGCCACGGGCCAGGTCTGCTTGAGACCGCGTTTGCCGTCGGCCATCAGCACGAGCAGGAGCGGCACGAAGGCTGCGAGGAACGGCGTCTGGTGGCCGACGTAGGCACCGATGAGGTGGTAGTCGATGCCGGTCAGGTTGCCGGCGGTGATGATCGGGATCGCAATGGCGCCGAACGCGACCGGCGCGGTGTTGGCGAGCAGCACGACGATCGCCGCGCGCAGGGCCGAGAAGCCGACCGCCATGAGCATGACGCCGGTGATGGCGACGGGTGCACCGAAGCCGGCGAGCGCCTCCAGCAGACCACCGAAGCAGAACGCGATGAGGATCGCCTGCACGCGCGGGTCGTCGGAGATCAGGTTGAAGGTCTGGCGCAGGTCTTCGAACCTGCCGCTGACCACGGTGATCTGGTAGAGCCAGATGGCGGTGAGCACGATCCAGGTGATCGGGAAGATGCCGAACACCGCGCCCTCGGTCGCCGAGAGCAGCGCGAGGGTGGCGGGCATCTTGAACGCCAGGACAGCCACGAGGATGGCCACGGCCAGACCCGACAGGCCGGCCCAGTGCGCCTTCCACCGCAGACCACCGAGGGTGATGAACACGGTGAGCAGCGGCAACGTGGCGATGAGGGCCGAGAACATGAGGCTGCCCCCGACGGGGCTGGTCTCAGGAGTGAAGGCGGCGGGCGCCGCGAGGGGTGAGAGCGCGAGCAAGGTCACGGGAGTCTCCTGCACTTCTTTGTCGCAGGGGCGGAAACGGGCTGGGGTGGGGACGCCCTTGTGGAGCGCGCCCCGACGACGGCCACCGGAACGGGAACCTATCGGCCCATCCGTTCGTTGGTCTGACCATTAAGAGGACTGTACGTGCGAGATGGCAGCCGCGCAAGCAGTTCGATATGCGACCCTGAAGGCGGCACGCTGCCGGCGCCACCCGAGGAGGAGAGTCGACATGGTCCCGCCCCAAGGCTCGAACAGTGCGGCCTGGCGCCCAGTCACCAAGGCGCGCGCGTACGAGCTGGTCGTCGACCGCATCGAGGAGCAGATCCTCTCGGGGGCCCTGCGCGTCGGAGACCGGCTACCCGCCGAACGTGACCTGGCCTCGATGCTCGAGGTCAGCCGCGCGGCCGTGCGCGAGGCGATCCGCACGCTTGAGGCTCAAGGAGTGGTGCGCGCCGGCGTCGGAGTGGGCCCTGACGGGGGCACGTTCGTGTCGAGCATGCCGAGCGAGGCCATGACCCGCCTGCTGCGCCTGCACGTGGCGCTGACGAATTTCACGATGCCCGACGTCATCGAGGCCCGGGTCATGCTCGAACGCCACAGTGCCCGCCTGGCCGCGACCCAGGCGACGCCCGAGGACATCGCGGCCCTGCGCGCAGTGCTCGACGCGATGGCCGACCCCTCGACCTCCCGCGAAGACTTCAACGACCTCGACACGCGCTTTCACGTGCTCATCGCCGAGGCGGGCCGCAACCGGCTCATCGCCGACATGACGACGGCGATCCGGGAGTCGATGCGCACCCCGATCCTGCGCTCGTTCCGTGCCACCGACTCGTGGGACGGCCTCACGGAGGGCCTCAACCACGGGCACGAAGCGATCTTCGCCGCCATCGAGACCCGCGACGCGAAGGCCGCCGCCGACGCGGTCGAGCAACACATCCGCTACGCCTACGACCAACTCCGCTACCGCAAGGAAAACCCCGACCCGCAACGCCACGACACAGCAAGCTGAGCCGCGTTGCGGGGGTGACAAGGCGCCGGGTCGCCTCTTCAGTCGTCGGCGGGAGGGCGGCGCATGAGGAGGGCGCCGATGATCGCGCCCGCGCCCAGCACGGCGGCGGTCGCGACACCGGCGCCGACTCCCTGCGCGAGCGCGCTGGAGGCGGGCGTGCCGCTGGCCACGAGCGCGGTCTGACGTGCCGACATCACCGTGATGACCAGCGCCGTTCCCGCTGCGGCCGCCACCTGCTGCAGCGTGCTGAGCAGCGCGGAGCCGTGGCCGTACAGCTTCTGCGGCAGCACGCCGAGGCCGCCGGTGAACGTGGGCGTGAACACCAGCGCGAGTGCGAAACTCACGATGACGTGCAGTACGAGGAAGACGGGCCACGGCGCCCACGTGCTGCCGAACGCCATGAGGGCGAGGCCGACGACGAACATGACGGTGCCCGGGATGACCAGCGGGCGCGGCCCGAGGCGGTCGTAAAGGCTGCCCACCGTCGGACCCATCAGACCCATGAGCAGCGCACCCGGCATGAGCACGAGACCCGCCTGCAGCGCGGTGAGGCCGAGATTGCTCTGCAGGTGAATCGGCAGCACGATCACGCCACCCATGAGGGCCATGAACGACAGCGAGGTGATGCTGATCGCGATGACGTAAGGGCGGTGACGCAGCACGGCGAGGTTCAGCAGCGGCGTCTTGTCGCGACGACGCAGCGACCCCTGGCGCCACGCGAAGACCGCGGCGGCCACGGCTCCGACCACGAGGGTCGGGATCGGCGGCAGAGTGGCGTGCTGATCGCCTCCGATGCTCGACAGGCCGTAGACCACGCCACCGAAACCGACCGCTGTCAACACGACAGAGAGGATGTCGAGAGAGCCTTCGCTGTCGCCCGGCTCGTGGTCGAAGAGCCGGTACCCGAGCACGAGAACGAGCACCGCCACGGGCAGCACGAGTCCGAAAAGCCAACGCCACGAGGCGAACGCGAGCACGATTCCGGAGATCGCCGGGCCGAGAGCCGGAGCCACCGAGATCGCCATCGACACGTTACCCATCACCCGGCCCCGCTCGTTCTTGGGCACGAGCGACAGCACGGTGGACATGAGCAGCGGCATCATGATGGCCGTACCGCAGGCCTGCACGACGCGACCGAACAGCAGCACCCCGAAGGCCGGCGCCAGCGCGCAGATGAGCGTGCCCACCGTGAACGAGCCGATCGCCATGAGATACGAGGTGCGCCGACCCACGCGGGCGAGGAGCCAACCGGTCGTCGGGATGACCACGGCCATCGTCAACATGAACCCGGTCGAGAGCCACTGCGCCTCGCGGGCGGTCACCGAGAACACACGCATGAGCTGCGGGATCGCGTTGGTCATGATCGTCTCGTTGAGGATCACGACGAAGGCAGCCACCGTCAGCACGCGCAGGGTCACGCGGTTGCGGGAAGCGGTCGCGGCGTCGACGACGGTCGGCGTCGTGGAGGCAGCGGGCGCGTCGGATGCGGGCACGTCAGGATTCACGGGATTCTTCCGGGGAGGTGAGGGTCGGCTCATCCAGGGTAGAGACGCGCATCACATCCCGTCGAACCGCTATGGCGCAACGATTGCTCACGCACGGACACCGCTGTGTGAGGGTGTCCTCATGGACAGCACGACCCCGCAGAGAGTGTCGCCTGACGCGATCCGTGAGGCCGCGTCTCTCGGCGCCTTCGACTGGGAGCCCGGTGCCGTGTCGGAACGGCTGGGCGAGGTCACCTCCGTCGGGCTCGGACAGACCTACGAGGCGTGGAAGCTCACCCTCCGCGACGCCGATCCGGTGGCGCTGCGGGTCGTACACCGTCCGATCGAGACGCTGCCGCGACCGATGCGGCACGAGTTCGCCGCGCTGCGGCTGGTGCCCGAGGGCATCGGGCCACGCGGGCTTCTCATGGACGACACCTCCGACAACCCACTCGGGCGCCCCTGGATCCTCGCCACATTCGCCCCCGGTGCCGAGAAGCCCGTCGCCGAGTGGACCGACGACGACCTCACGAACAACGCACGACAATTGGCGAGGTTGCACGAGCCATCGGTGGTCGTGCGGGGCTCGCCCGACTCCCCGGGGCTGTGGTCACTCGACATCGAGGAGGAATTCTCGACGGGGTGGCAGTGGTGGCACGACCACCACCCCGAGATCACGGCGCGACCGCGATTCCGTGCCCTGCGGCGCCGGGTGGCGACGTTTCTCGAGCGGCGGGCCGGCGAGTTCACGCACCTCGACACGTTCGCGCTCATCCACGGTGACCTCGTGGCCACAAACGTCGTCTTCGACGAGGTCGGCACGCCCCGGTACATCGACTGGGAATGGTCCGAATACGAGGATGCGGCAAAGGATCTCGCGCTCATCGGCGGAAGGGTGCACGGCGGGCCGTGGTACGTGCCGATGACGCAGGCCCAGGTCGAGGCTTTCGTCGGCGAGTACGCCTCCGCGCGGGAGGAGATCACCGGCACTCGCCCCGACGTCACCGCGCTCCTGCGCCGCCGAGACGCCTGGGAAGCGCACGAACGCCTCCAGACGGCGATGCACAACGCGATGAAGGCAGCCGCCCCAGGCACCCCGGACCGAGCCATGTACGCGGACGCGGTCGACACCGTGCTCGCGACGCTCGCACAGCGCCTCGACGCGGACGAGCGCTGACCCTCACGCCGTCGCGGCTGCGAGTTGTCCGCAGGCGCCGTCGATGTCGCTGCCTCTCGTGTCGCGCACCGTTGTCTGGATCCCGGCCGCGCGGAGGCGTTCGACGAACTGTTGTTCCACACCCTGTCTCGACGCGGTCCACTTCGAGCCCGGAGTGGGGTTGAGCGGGATCGGGTTCACGTGTACCCATCCCCGGCCGCGCTTGTTCAGCTCCTTGCCGAGCAGGTCTGCGCGCCAGGCCTGGTCGTTGATGTCGCGGATGAGGGCGTACTCGATCGACACGCGGCGTTTGGTCGCGTCGAAGTATCGGCGGGCGGCGTCGAGCGCCTCACCGACCTTGTAGCGGTTGTTGATCGGCACGAGCTCGTCGCGCAGTTCGTCGTCGGGGGCGTGCAGGCTCAGCGCCAATGTCACCGGAATCCCCTCGTCCGCCAGCCGATCGATACCGGGCACGAGCCCGACCGTCGACATCGTGATGCCGCGAGCGCTCATCCCGAACCCGTCGGGCGCGGGGTCGACCAGCCGCCGGATCGCGGCGATCGCCCGCTTATAGTTGACGAGCGCCTCCCCCATCCCCATGAACACGACATTGCTGACGCGCAGCGGCGAGTCACCGGAAACAGCAGACGCGCCGTCGTCGGTGTCATCGCCGGTCTCACCACCCAGTTCGGCCCCCGACTCCACATCCGCAGCGGCAGCGACCCGCCCGTCACGCAGCATCACAGCCCCGAGCCGAACCTGCTCCACGATCTCCGCCGTCGAGAGGTTTCGGGTGAACCCCTCCTGTCCGGTGGCGCAGAACGGACAGTTCATGCCGCAGCCCGCCTGGCTGGAGATGCACATGGTGACGCGTTTCGGGTACCGCATGAGCACGCTCTCCACGAGAGCCCCGTCGTGCAGCCGCCACACCGACTTGATGGTGCGGCCTCCGTCGGCGACGAGGTCGCGCACGGAGGTGAGCAGCGGCGGCAACAACGCCTCGACCAGTTCGCCGCGCGAGGCCTTGGGCAGGTCGCTCATCGCCTCGGCGTCGGTCGTGACATGCGAGAAGTAGTGCGTGGAGAGCTGCTTCGCACGAAACGCGGGCTGCCCCAACGCCTTCACGGCCTCCTGCCGCCCGGCCATGTCGAGGTCGGCGAGGTGAGTCGGCGGCATCGGGTTACCAGGAGCCGAGAACGTCACCTGCCCGGGACCAGGCCGGCGACGCTGCAGGGTCACGGGAACCGCGGGAGTAGGTGAGCCGGCGGAACGGGGAGACTTGGGAGGAGTTGCCATAGCGCCCCCAGTCTCGCAGGCAACCACCGCGCATCCCACCCGGCGAGGCGAGGCGCTGCATCCGCTCGCCCTCAGGTGTTCGCTCGCGCTTCTTCTCCGGGTTCCTCGCGTTCATGTCCACCCACAAGAGTTCGCGGGGAGAGCGCTCTCCCCAGCTGGAGCGCCCCACACACCTCACCTCACAGGAGTCAGACATGCGCAGGTCCCTCATCGCTGCCGCCGCCCTCACCTCCACAGCTCTCCTCGCAGCGTGCGGCGGGGGTTCACCCTCGACGGGCGCCTCCGGCGACGCCGCCGCGAGTGGCGCGGCCGGTCAGCTCGTCGTCTACACGAACTCCGGCTCCGACGGTCGCGACGCGTGGCTCACCGACAAGGCCAAGGCCGCGGGCTTCGACATCCAGGTCGTACAGGCCGGTGGCGGAGACACGAAGAACAAGCTGATCAACGAGGTCAACAACCCCGTCGCCGACGTGGCGTACGGACTCAACAACTTCTACTTCGAGCAGGTCGTCAAGGCAGGTGCGATCGAGCCGTACAACCCGTCTTGGGCCGACAAGGTCGACCTCGAGATGGGTGACGCGACCGGCGCGGGCAACTACTGGCCGATCGTGCAGCAGGGCATCGTGCTCGTCTACAACCCGGCGGGCAAGGCCGGCGTGCCGAACGACTGGCCCGACCTGTGGACCAAGTCGGAGTGGAAGGAGCGCTACGAGACGCCCGCCTCCGTCACGGGTGCCACCACGCAGCTCGTGCTCTCGGGCATCCTCACCCGCTACACCGACCCGAACGGCGAGATGGGCATCTCCGCCGACGGGTGGAAGGCCGTCGAGCAGTTCTTCGCCAACGGCAACCCCGCCGAGAAGGACGTCGACATGTTCAAGCGCCTCGCCGACGGCACGGTCGACGCGGGTCAGATGTTCACCTCCGGCATTCCCGGCCGCGAGGAGCAGTACAAGATCAAGGTCGCGCAGGCCACCCCCGAGGTGGGTGTGCCGTACGCCATCGAGCAGGTTGCACTCGTCAAGGGCTCCAAGAACAAGGAGCAGGCGCAGAAGTTCATCGACTGGTTCGGCGCTGCCGAGCTGCAGTCGGAGTGGAGCAAGCAGTTCACGACGATGCCCGCCAACAAGGACGCGATCGCGAACGCCGACCCCGCCGTCGTCAAGCTGCACGAGGGCCTCAAGCAGCAGAACATCGACTGGGCGTTCGTCGGCGAGAACATCGACGGCTGGGTCGAGAAGATCACCCTGGAATACCTGGGCTGAGCGTCGTGATCCGATTCGACAACGTCACCGTCACGTTCGGCGACTTCGTCGCGATTCCGGGGCTCGACCTGCGGATCGAGCAGGGTGAGTTCTTCACCCTGCTCGGCCCGTCGGGGTGCGGCAAGACCACCGCGCTGCGGACTCTCGCCGGGTTCAACATCCCCGCCTCGGGCAAGCTCTTCATCGAGGATCGCGACGTCACCACGATGCCGCCCGACAAGCGCGGCATCGGCATGGTTTTTCAGAACTACGCCCTGTTCCCGTCGATGAACGTGCGCGACAACATCGCGTTCGGCCTGACGGTCAAGCGATCCGGCCCTGATGTGCGGGCCAAGGTCGACGACATCGCGGCCCGTGTCGGACTCACCCCCGAGCAGCTCGTCAAGCCCGTCTCTGCCCTCTCGGGTGGGCAGCAGCAGCGGGTCGCCATCGCCCGCGCGCTCGTGCTCAAACCCCGCATCCTGCTGCTCGACGAGCCCCTGTCGAACCTCGACGCCAAGCTGCGAGGCTCACTGCGCCTCGAACTCAAGGCGCTTCAGCGCGAATTCGGCATCACCACGGTCTACGTCACGCACGACCAGGAGGAGGCGTTGACGATGAGCGACCGCATCGCCGTGTTCAACCTCGGCCGGGTCGAGCAGGTCGGCACTCCGCCCGAGATCTACGACGCCTCCGCCACGGAGTTCGTCAGCGAGTTCATCGGAGAGCGTTCGAAGCTCTCCCCCGAGCTCGTCGCGGCGCTCAACGGCGCCGGGGCCCGCCTCGACCCGTCGCTGAACAGCTACGTCCGGATCGAGAAAGTCGGTTTCCACCAGGGCATCGACGGCGTGGTTCCCGCCGCCGGGGTCGTGCGGTCGATGAGCTACCACGGCCTCCACACCGAGTACGTGGTCGACGTGCTCGGCAGCCACATCAAGGTGCTGATGAAGGAGGACGGGCGCGTGCGGCCGGCCATCGGCGACGAGATCACTCTCTACATCCACCCCGGGCACATCATGCAGTACCGGCCCGACGAGGCAAGGGCCGCGTCGTGAAGGCCGGATCAGCCCGGGCGATGTTCCGGTCGCCGTTCGTCATCGTGCTGTGGGCCGTGGTGACGTGGTTCATCGTCACGTTTCTCATCGTCCCGAACGTGAGCCTGCTCATCGAGACCTTCGGCAATACCGGGCAGCGTTCGGCACTCGACAAGCTCGCCTCCTCAGCGGCGGCCCGGCGATCTCTCGTGAACTCGTTTCTGCTCGCGGTGCTGCTCACGATCACCGTGAACATCGTCGGCGTCTTCATCGTGCTGGTCACACGGTTCTACAAAGTCAAGGGGTCGCGGTATCTCTGGGCGGCCTACGCCACGACGTTCCTCTACGGAGGCGTCGTGCTCGTTTCGGGGTACAAGGCCATCTACGGCGAGGGCGGAATTCTCGAGGGAATGGTCGCGAGCATCATCCCGGGATTCAGCCAAGAATGGTTCACCGGGCTCGCCGCGGTGCTGTTCGTCATGACGTTCTCGTGTACGACGAACCATCTGCTCTTTCTCACCTCCGCGGTCGACAACCTCGACCAACAGGCGCTCGAGGCGGCCGAGCTGATGGGCTCGAGCCAGTGGCACACACTGTGGCGGGTCGTGATCCCGCAACTCAAACCCACGCTCTTCGCGACGACGATCCTCACGTTTCTCACCGGACTGAGCGCACTGTCGGCGCCGCAACTCATCGGCGGGCGTCAATTCCAGACGATCTCGCCGATGATCCTCACGTTCGCGCGCTCGGCGACCTCACGCGATATCGCGGCCCTGCTCGCGCTCATCCTCGGTGTGGCGACGCTCATCATGCTGGCGCTGATGAACCGTCTGGAGAAGTCGGGCACGTATTTCTCGGTGGCGCGCGTGACCACTCCGCTGAAGAAACAGCGCATCACCAACCCGGTCGGGAATGCGGTCGTCCACGCCGTTGCCTATGTGCTCGGGGCGATCTACCTCTTTCCGGTACTCGTGATCGTGGCGATGTCGTTCGTGCGCCCGGCCGATCTAGCCAATGGCACGTTCGGGATCGGATCGTTCACGGTCGAGAACTACGTGCGAGTCCTCGGGCGGGCCGATTCGCTGCAGCCCTTCCTCGTCTCGGTCGCATACGGCGCGGCCACGGCGATCATCGTCACGGTGGGGCTCATCTTCATCGCCCGTTACCTGCAGCGCTACGACAACTGGGTCACGCGGCTCACCGAATACCTGCTGCACATCCCGTGGGTTCTGCCCTCGACGATGATCGCGCTCGGCATCCTGCTCACCTTCGACGTATCCACGCCGTTGCTCTT
The DNA here is from genome assembly GCA_030538115.1 of Dermatophilus congolensis. GTDB lineage: Bacteria > Actinomycetota > Actinomycetes > Actinomycetales > Dermatophilaceae > Dermatophilus > Dermatophilus congolensis_B. Next base: position 210,679 of record JAUNUP010000002.1, read on the forward strand.
CGGGCAGGTGCTCACCGGCACCGTGTACGCGCTGTTGGCCTGCTACATCATCGGCAAGATCCCGTTCACGCTGCGCATGTTCAAGGCGGCGTTCGCGGGCGTCAACACCTCGATGGAGGAGGCCGCGGCGCTCATGGGCGCAGGCACCCTCGCCGTGTTCCGGCGCATCCTGTTGCCCGCCGTTCTGCCGGTCGCCGCAGCCGTCACGGTGCTCAACTTCAACTCGCTGCTCGACGACTACGACTCGGCCGTCTTCCTCGCCACACCGAGGCAGCAGCCGCTCGGCGTCGTCATCGCGGCCAACACGCAGTCGGAGATCAACCTCGACGCCGCCTCCAACACTTTCGTCTACACGGTGGTGCTCATGGTGATCACCGGCCTGACCATGTGGCTCGTCTACGGCCGGCTTCTCGCCAGCCCGGAGGCGCGCGCGGGTGGCGGCGGCAAACGAGCCAAGCACGGTAAGCGTCTCGCCAGGGAGGCCCTCGCCGCCACCACGGCCGCGTCCGGTGCCTCGTCGGCGCCCGCGCCCGCCGCTGCAGCGGCTACGCCCCCACTCCCGACATCCACCCCCGACCCGACCCTCAAGGACCAGTCATGATCCAGTACGGCCAGCCGCAGTACGCGGAGACGAACGCGATGCTCAACGCAGCGCTCACCCGATGCCGGCCGCTCATCATGGTGCACCGCGGCACACATGCCGGCCTCGTGGTGCAGAACACCGACGCAGCCGTGCGCGCCGCAGTAACCTCGGGCGCCGACATCATCGAGATCGACCTGGCCCGCTCCACCGACGGGGAGTTCTACGTCTTCCACGACGGCTACGAACTCGACCTGCTCGGCCACCGCGCCAACCTCACCACCCTGCCTGCGGCGCAGATCGACGCGATGCCGTACTACCGCTCGCATGGGGTGACCAAGCCCGCGCACGTCGAGCGGGCAGCGGCCCTGTTCGAGACGCACCGCGGGCGCACGCTGTTCAACGTCGACCGGTCGTGGTTCTGGTGGCCCGAACTGTTCGGGCTGCTCGACCAGCTCGACATCGCCGGTCAGATCGTGCTCAAGTGCAACGCCGTCGACGACCTCGTCGCCCACCTCGTCGCGCACCCGGTGAAGTACCCCTTCACCCCGATGGTGTTCACGATGGAGGAGGCGCTGCGGTATGTCGGCGAACCCGAGCTCAACCTCGTCGGGCTCGAGCTCATCGCGCACGGCCCGGACAGTCCGTTCCTCGACCCCGCCAACCTCGCCGAGCTGCGCTCCCACGGATTGCACCTCATGGCGAACGCCGAGGTCATCAAGCAAGACACCGCCCTGTTCAACCGGTACGACGACGAGGTCGCGATCTTCGACAACCCCGACGCGGGATGGGGGCCGCTCTTCGACCTCGACATGGACATCATCCAGACCGACTGGCCCTGGCTGCTGCGCGACTACCGCTCCGTTCGGGCCGAGCGCGCCGCTCAAGCCGATCAGGGCGCTCAGGACTCGGCTGCCGAGGCCCGCTGAGCGCGATCCGCGCCACGTTCTCTGGAGTGGGGTGGCCGGGCGTGCGGATGCGTCAAGATGAATCCGTGCCCCGCCGCCCCACTCGCCCCACCCTCGAAGACGTGGCGGCAGAGGCCGGCGTTTCGCGCGCATCCGCCTCCCGCGCCCTGCGGGGCGACGGCAAGGTGACGCCGGAGACGGTGGCCCGCGTGCAGCTCGCGGCGGCTCACCTCGGCTACATCCCCGACATGGGGGCGAAGGCGCTGGCCAGCGGGGGCAGCAGCATCATCGGGCTACTCAGCCGCGACCCGGCCAATCCCGCTCACGGGCTGCTCTACAGCCGCCTCCAGGTCGAGGCGAGGGGCGCGGGAGTGCTGCTCATGGGGCTCACGGTCGCCACCGACGATGCGCCGGCCACGCAGATGGCGGCGCTGCACCAGCTCATCGGACTTCGTCCGGCAGGCGTCATCGTCGCCACCGCAGGGGTCGCGAGCGAGCACCTGCAACGGTTCGCGCCCAGGCTCCCGATGATCCGCGTGGCCAGGCACGAACCCGACACGCGGCTGCACAACATCGCTTACGACGAGGCGCTCAACGGCCGCCTCATCGCCGAGCGGGTCGCCGACGCAGGCCACCACGACGTGTGCGTCATCGGGCGCACCGACGCGGTCTCCCCCGCGGAGGCCGTGCGGACACAATGGATGCAGGCCACCCTCGAACAGCGCGGATGCCGGGTGCGGCGCATCGACCTCGTGGAGAGCGCGACGACGTCCGGGTCGCCCCACCACTCGCCTGGCGGAGCACCGACCGTCGCAATCTCGGCCTTCCCGGATGTGGTCGTCGACCTCGTCGTTTCCGGCGAGGTGACGTGCCTCATGTGCGCGAGCGACTACCTCGCGCTCACGGTGCTGCGGCAGTTGCGGCAGCGGGGTCTCCGAGTGCCCGACGACGTGTCGGTCACCGGCGTCGACGGGGTGCTGCCCGGGCTCGACCTCATCGGCCTCGACACCGTCGAACTCCCGGTCGGTGATCTGGCCGCGCGCACGATCTCGACCATGGTCCAACTGACCGCAGGCGATCAATCTCCCGAGCCCACACGCATCGCCCTACCTGGGGTGCTGCGACGGGGCAGCACGGTGTCCGAGGTGCGCTGAACGAGCATCGGCACGTACGCACACGCGGCTCTCAGACTGTGTGGGTAGGCTCACTCGAACGTGACACCTGTCACGGGAACGGGGGCGAGATGTTCAGTGGGTGGCGTCACCTGTTCCGCCGAGGTCGCGACGCAGATCCGCGCAAGGCGAGTTCAGCGAACCCCGAGTCGGCGCAGAACACGGATGCCGAGAACGAAGCCCTCACCGAGGAGGCGCTACTCGCCTCTCTGCGGCTGCAACTCGCCGACGTCGACCAAGTGCCTGTGCTGAGTAACCTCACGTACGTCCGGGCCTTCGCACCCGGTCTTGTCGAGATTCTCGCCGTGTGCCTGCCCGGCGCCGTTGTCGCGCCTCCCGCAGGCGAGCTCTCGAAGCTCGGCACTCCCCCTGAGCTCGTGGCGCGCGGCCGGGCGCAACTCGCGGATGTGCTTGGTGAGATCGGCGACACCATCGAGGTGCGGCAGTTCACCTCCGACGACGGCCTGACCTTCACGGGACTGCTGGGTGAGTCGCTCTCGGTGGCGAGCCTCGCGATCCTTCTCCCCCAGGTCGTGCGGCTGCTGCACCGTGACGAGAGCACCGAGAAGGGCGTCTTCTTCGCGGTGCCGAACGCACACCATCTGGTGCTGCGTGTCGTCGACGGCATGGAGTCGCTCATGGCGGTCGGCCCGATGTCGGTGTTCGCCCGCAACGGCTACGAAGACGCCGCCTCCACCAGTCCGCACGTGTACTGGGCGCACGGCCCGGGCCTGAGCGAGCACACGCCGCTCACCACCCACGACTCCGACCACATCGCGATCCACGTACCGAGCGACCTTTCGACCCTCCTGGAAACCTGAGCGTCACGCACCCAGCAACAGGGTGAACGCGATCCAGGAGGCGGGGGCGCAGACGAGCAGCGAGTCCATGCGGTCCATGAGGCCGCCGTGGCCCGGCAGCATCGTGCCGAAGTCTTTGATACCCAGGTCGCGCTTGAGCATCGACTCGGTGAGATCGCCCAACGTCGCCAGCGCGGCCAAGAGCATCCCGGTGACGGCTCCGACCCACCAGGCGGCGTCGAGCATGAGCATCACGCTGATCGAACCGACGACAGCGCACGTCACGACAGAGCCGGCGAACCCCTCCCACGACTTGTTCGGACTCACCGACGGCGACATCGGGTGCTTACCCATCGTCACTCCCGCCGCGTAGCCGCCGATGTCGCTGAACACCGTGATCAGCACGAATGCGATCACGCGGTACCGCCCGTCGGGCTGCGCGAGAAGCAACGCCGAGAACCCGGCGAGAAACGGCGCGTAGGCCAGCATGAACACACCGCTGCCCATGTCCCGGATCGCGGTGCGCGGCGCCCCGGACAGCGCCCTCCACACCACCACCGCGAGCACCGACAGCCCGAACGTCACGACGAGCGCCGCCGGACCTCCGAAATACGCAGCCGGGCACATCACCGCCGCAGCGAGCACCACGGGGACGATCGGAACCGAGTGACCGCCCTCCACGAACCCCCGCCGCAACTCGGTGACGGCGATCACTGCCGCGGGAGTCACCAGCAGCAGCCACCCCCAGGGCGCGACGAAGATGCACCCGAGGGCCACCAGGCCCATGAGTACACCGACACCGATGGCCGCCGGGAGGTTGCGCCCGGCCTTGCGCTTCTTCTCCGCGGGCGGGGCGCTCACGCTCAGACCTCGATCAGTTCGGCCTCTTTGCCCTTCAGCAGTTCGTCGACACGGTCGACGTGCTTGCGGGTCATCGCCTCGAGTTCTTTCTCGGTGCGGTTGCCTTCGTCTTCGCCGATCTCGCCGTCTTTGACGGCCTTGTCGATGGCGTCCTTGGCGTGGCGGCGGATGTTGCGGATCGAGATCTTCGCATCTTCGCCCTTGCGGTGCGCGAGCTTGATGTACTCCTTGCGCCGCTCCTGCGTGAGGGCGGGCAGGATGCAGCGGATCGTCACACCGTCGTTGCTCGGGTTGATACCGAAATCGGAGTCGCGTAGCGACTTCTCGATCGCGGTCATCGCGCCCTTGTCATACGGCGTGATGAGCACGGTTCGAGCCTCCGGCGACTGGAAGGAGGCGAGCTGCTGCAACGGCGTCGGGGCGCCGTAGTAGTCGACGAGCAGCTTGTTGAACATGCCCGGCGCCACGCGGCCCGTACGGATCGAGGCGAAGTCCTCCTTGGCGACCTCGAGGGCCTTCTCCATCTTCTCTTCGGCCTCGAACATGGTCTCGTCCAACATCGCGGACCCCTTCACCTCAGGCACCGGCAAGCCCGGCACGGCACATGCTGTTACTGCTACTGCCCCTCATCCTTGCAGACCGGGGCCGATGATCAATCGCTGTAGACCTCAGTGCCGATCAGTTCGCCGCGCAGCGCCTTCGTGATCGACCCCTCGCCCTGCATCGCGAACACGACCATCGGCAGCTTGTTGTCGCGGCAGAGGCTGAACGCGGCGGCGTCGACGACCTTGAGGCCGTCCTTGAGTGCGTCGGTGTAGCTCACGCGGTCGAGCTTGCGGGCGGAGGCATCGGTGCGCGGGTCAGCCGTGTAGACACCGTCGACACCGTTCTTGCTCATCAGCACCGCATCGCTGGCCGTTTCGAGGGCGCGCTGCGCCGCCACCGTGTCGGTCGAGAAGAACGGCATGCCGGCACCGGCGCCGAAGATGACGACGCGGCCCTTCTCCAGGTGACGGATCGCCTTGCGCGGGATGTACGGCTCGGCGACCTGGCCCATCGTGATCGCGGTCTGCACGCGGGTCTCGACGCCCTCCTTCTCCAAGAAGTCTTGGAGGGCGAGGCAGTTCATCACCGTGCCGAGCATGCCCATGTAGTCGGCGCGGGTGCGCTCCATGCCGCGCTCCTGCATCTGGGCGCCGCGGAAGAAATTGCCGCCACCGACGACGATCGCGACCTCGACGCCGTCTTTGACGGCCTCGGCGATCTGCTTGGCGATACCCCGCACGACGTCGGGGTCGACGCCGATCGTCCCGCCTCCGAAAGCCTCACCAGAGAGCTTGAGCAGGACTCGCTTGTAGGCACGGTTGGACACGGATGTACTCCCAAACGTCGATCGAGGTGCGGTCGCCCCATCCTTCCATGCGCTGCGTGCACACACCTAAACGCGCGAAACCCGGAGTCTCAGCCCCCCTGGTAGGGGCCGGAAACTCCGGGTTTCGCGTTGTTCAGCGCGAAGGGTCAGGCGCCCACGCGGAAGCGGGCGAAGCTCTGCGCCTCGACGCCGGCCTCGGCGAGCACGGCCTTGACCAGCTTCTTCTGGTCCTTGGCGTACTTCTGGTCGAGGAGCACGTTCTCGGCGAAGAAGCCGTTGACGCGGCCTTCGACGATCTTCGGGAGGGCGGCCTCGGGCTTGCCCTCCTCACGCGCGGTCTCCTCGGCGAGACGACGCTCGGTGGCGACCGTCTCCTCGTCGATCTCGTCGCGGGTCAGCGCGGTCGGCGAGAAGGCCGCGACGTGCATCGCGACGTCGCGAGCCACGGCCGCGTCGGAGCCGGAGTAGGCGAACAGCACGCCGATCTGCGGGGGCAGGTCGGGGCTGGTCTTGTGCAGGTAGGCCAGCACGTTCTCGCCCTCGATGCGGGCCACGCGACGGACCTCCATCTTCTCGCCCGTGGCGGCAGCCGTGTTGTCGATGAGCGACTGCACGGTCTCACCGTTCGCGTCAGCCGCCATGAGGGCCTCGACGTCGGTGGCGCCGGAGGCGACCGCAGCGGCGAGCACGGTGTCGGCCAGTGCGATGAACTTGTCACCCTTGGCGACGAAGTCGGTCTCGCAGTTGACCTCGACCATCGTGCCGACGTTGCCGTCGACCTGGGCAGCGACGAGGCCGTTGGAGGCCGAGCGGCCCTCACGCTTCGTGATGCCCTTGAGGCCCTTGACGCGCAGGAGCTCTGCCGCCTTCACCTTGTCGCCGTCGGCCTCGTCGAGGGCCTTCTTGACATCGAGCATGCCCGCGCCGGTCTGCTCGCGGACTTCCTTGATGTCGGCCGTCGTGTAGTTAGCCATGGATTAGCCACACTCTCTTTCGTGACGACGCTCGTGGGCGATGAACCTCGCCCACGAGCGTCTGAGTTGTCAAAGATCTGTGATGTCTAGGTCAGTCCGTCAGGACTGGGTGCCGGCCTCGTCAGCGGCCTCGGGGGCCTCGGTGACCTCGGCCTCGGCCGGAGCCGGAGCGGCGGCTTCCTGCGCGGGGGCCTCAGCAGCCGGAGCCTCAGCGGCAGGCGCCTCGGCGGCGAGGAGCTCGCGCTCCCACTCGGCCAGCGGCTCGGCCGCAGCGCCACCGTCGACGGCGTCGGTGCCGCCACCGGCACCCTGGCTGCGGGTCATGAGACCGTCGGCGACGGCGTCGGCGACCACGCGGGTCAGCAGCGTGACGGAGCGGATCGCGTCGTCGTTGCCGGGGATCTTGTAGTCGACCTCGTCGGGGTCGCAGTTGGTGTCGAGGATCGCGACGACCGGGATGTTGAGCTTGCGGGCCTCGGTGACGGCCAGGTGCTCCTTCTTGGTGTCGACGATCCACACGGCCGAGGGAACCTTGGCCATGTCGCGGATACCGCCGAGGGTGCGCTCGAGCTTCTCCATCTCGCGGTGGAGAACGAGCAGCTCCTTCTTGGTGCGGCCCGAACCGGCGACGTCGTCGTAGTCGATGCCCTCGAGCTCCTTGAGGCGCTCGAGACGCTTGTGCACCGTGTTGAAGTTGGTGAGCATGCCGCCCAGCCAGCGGTGGTTCACGTACGGCATGCCGACGCGGGTCGCCTGCTCGGCGATGGCCTCCTGGGCCTGCTTCTTCGTGCCGACGAACATCACGGAGCCGCCGTGCGCGACGGTCTGCTTGATGAAGTCGTATGCGTCGTTGATGTACGTCAGCGACTGCTGCAGGTCGATGATGTAGATGCCGTTGCGCTCGGTCATGATGAAGCGCTTCATCTTGGGGTTCCAGCGACGGGTCTGGTGCCCGAAGTGGACGCCGCTCTCCAGGAGCTGGCGCATGGTGACGACGGCCATGCCGTGGTCTCCTTCTCTCGTTCCAGTTATTCACGCACAGTGCGGGATTGCGCTGGGCATGCCTGGCGTCACGAGCAGCCGCCACCGTTGGTGAACGGACTGACGGCGACCACTCCCCGAATACTCCTGCACGGAGCTGCTCGGGCCGGTGACGCGCGAATTCCCCTGTTCGCGAGGCACATGTTCGGCCACACGACAGAGGTGGCTCCAGTCTACGCGCCCAAGACCGCTCGGCCGAATCGGCGACGGTCGGCCATAGTCTGGCGCGATGAGCGATCCCCTCGTCGAACGCATGCGGCCGTTCGGCTCCACGATCTTCGGGCGAATCAGCGGCCTCGCCGCCCAAGTGGGGGCCGTCAACCTCGGCCAGGGCTTCCCTGACGAAGACGGGCCGCGCGAGGTGCTCGAGGCCGCCTCCGCAGCGCTGTTCGACGGGCGCAACCAGTACCCGCCCCCGAACGGAACCCCGCTCCTCCGGGAGGCGATCGCGCGCCACCGCGGCACCCACTTCGGCATCGAGGTCGACCCGGCCGACGTGCTGGTGACGCACGGCGCCACCGAGGGCATCGCCTCGTGCCTGCTCGGCCTGTGCGAAGCGGGCGACGAGGTGGTGACGTTCGAGCCGTACTTCGATTCGTACGCCGCGATCATCGCCTTGGCCGGAGCTACGCGGCGCACGAGCGTGCTGCGCTTTCCCGACTACGCGGTCGACGAGGCCTCACTACGCGCCGCGTTCGGACCGCGGACGCGCGCGATTCTACTCAACTCCCCACACAACCCGACCGGCAAGGTGTTCACGCGTGAGGAGCTCGAGCTGATCCGCGACCTCGCAGTCGAGTACGACGCGTGGATCATCACCGACGAGGTCTACGAACACCTCGTCTTCGACGGCGCCACGCACATCCCGATCGCGTCGCTGCCCGGAGCCGCCGAGCGCACCCTCTCCATCGGATCGGCGGGCAAGACGTTTTCGGTGACCGGTTGGAAGGTCGGCTGGGTCACCGGCCCGGCCGAGGGCGTCGCAGCAGCGGCTGCGGTCAAGCAGTTCCTCACCTACGCGGGCGGAGCACCGTTTCAGCCCGCCGTGGCCACGGGGCTCGATCTGCCCGGCGAGTACTTCGCGCACGTGGCGCGCGCCTTGCAGGCCAAGCGCGACTTGTTCGTCGGCGCGCTCCGCTTGGTCGACATCCCGCTATCGGAGCCGCAGGGCACGTTCTTCGTCACGGCAGACCTCGCTCCACTCGGCGTCACCGATGCGGCGGCCTTCTGCTTCGAGATGCCCGAACGGTTCGGCCTGGCCGCGATCCCCGTATCGGTCTTCCACGACGATCCGGAGGTCGCCCGCAGCATCGTCAGGTTCGCCTTCTGTAAGCGCAACGAGACGCTCTTCGAGGGCGTGACCAGGCTGGATGCGATGGTGAACACGCTGCGGACCACGTGAAGGTCGGATCGCAGCGCGTAGCACCAGGGCCGGTGTCGAGGATGCGCCGGAACGGAAGCACAGGGAAGCGGGGACTTGAACACAAGTCCCCGCTTCCACGTTCGCCCGGTGGCCATCGGCCATGCGGCGGTGTGTCAGTGATTCCGGACGAAGTCGATCACCAGACGGTTGAACTCATCCGCATGTTCGAGCTGTGCCCAATGTCCACACCGGTTGATGATGTGCGCCCGGGAATCCGGAATGTTCGCGGCCAGGAACAGGGTGGACTCGAACGAGACCACCCGGTCGTCGCGGCCGTGAATGAGCAGAGCAGGCGCCGTGATCTCCGAGAGGCGCGACAGATCGACCCACGTGGGAATGGGCGCCCGAGGTCCTGCCTTCGCGATGTTGGCCACGTGCTGGGGCCTTTTCTCGATGGCTTCGGAGCGCTGCGCACTCAGCTCGGGAGTCGCAAACCTCTTGCGGTCGTAGACCATGATTTCGACGAGCCGCTGCATGCCTTCCGGGGAGTAGTTCTCGTACCCCTGATACATGATCTTCAACCCCTCGGAGGGGCCGCCGCCCGCTCCGAAGATGAACGGTCTCATCTGCGTCGGTGGCCCCATGGTGATGAGGTGTGAAACGCGCTCGGGACGCTCGACCGCCATGCGGATCGATGTATGACCGCCCATCGAATTGCCGACGAACGCCGCCTTTTCGATACCCAGCGCGTCGAGGAACTGCGTGACGGCATCCAGAGGTTCGTAGTGGGCGAAATCGGGCACCTCCTGGGAGCCTCCCCAGCCGGGCAGGTCGATGGCGAAGGTTCGGAATCCCGCGTCTGCGAGCGCACCGATGTTCGGGTTGTAGTTGCTCCATCCGGTGGCGCCGGGCCCGCCACCGTGGATCAGGAGGATCGGGTACCCGTCGCTCGGTCCGGCCTCGTTGTAGTGGATCTTCCAGTCGGGGGTTTCGATGTCACGGGCCACATCGGCTTCGGTGATGTTCATGACGCAGGTCCTCCATGGGTGACGGCGGTAGGGGTTGCTCGGGCCAACAGTTCGGCCTCGTGAGCAGGCGGATGGTGTCCCCAGGAGTGCAGGCGATCCAGCGTCCGCACCTGCCGCGATTCGTCGTCGACGAGCAGACCGCCCCAGCCGTATTCGACGGCGAATCCGGAGGGGGTGCTGACGTAGAAGCTGAACATGTGGTCGTTCGGGTGCATCCCCAATGTCATTTCGAGGGGTTGATGTGCGCTCAGGCAGCGGTCGTACGCAGCACCGACATCTCGGATGTCGTCGACCTCCAGCATGAAGTGGTGTGTGCGCTTCGTGTGCGGCAGGTCGCCGAATGCGACGGAATGATGCCTGCCGTTGCATCGCAAGAAGATCAGGTCGGCGACGATTCCAGGTGCCACCTCTTCGAGGATGATGTCGCTGATCTTGAAGCCCAGCAGGTCGACATAGAACGCCAGGTAGTCATCACGACTCACCCCTCTCGTCAGCAGCACGTGGTGGCCGGCACCGCCTTGTCCCGTGACGAAACCTCCGACGAGGTGGGCGGAGGCGAACTCGGTCGCCGCAGAAGCGATCCCGGTGACGAGCTCAACGCGATTCCCCAGAGGATCCGTCACGATGACGGCCCGGTCGACCTGTCGTCGAGCGAGCAGGTCCGGTGAGCCCTCCTCGTATTCGAGGCCGGTTCCACGAATCCGATCGATCAGTTCGTCGAGCGACGCATTGTCTTTCACCGCATAGCCGCTGGCCACGAGATCGTCGGAGAGGCCCTTTTCGATCATCCACCGGTAGGCCCGATCATCGGAACGCAAGGTCAGCAAGTCGTCGGTCTTCTGCCCGAGTTGCATACCCAGCAGTTCGACCCCGAAGTTCTCCCAGGCGGCCAGATCGCTCGCCTCATAGACGACGTAGGCCAGTTCTTCGACACGGCTCATGCTGCGTTTCCTCCGGTAGAGATGGTGGGGACTGCGAGCCCGGACGTGTTCGCGGCTGCCACGAACTTGTCGGGACGTACGGCGACGACTTCGACGCCGTAGCGTTCGAGAAACGGGATCAGGACGCCACGAAGGTCGACCAGGTCACTGCGGTCGCTGGTAAAGCTCGTCGAAGGCCGGACGGCGATGTATCTGGCGCCGAGGGCATCCCACTGCGCCTTCTCCTCCTGAGTGAGGACGGTGGCCGGATCGACGTCGGCACCGAGCAACGTGAAGTTGTCACCGAGGTGGGCATCGAGTCGATCCAGGTGGCCCAGCGCGCTGCCCATGATCGGTTGCGGCAGCATGCGGCCGACGATGCTCGCATCGCCCGGAGTACCGCGGAGCCAGCCGTCCTCCAATACGGGCGGTGCAGTCAACGGCGGCTCGAACGGCGTCACCGTGTTCTCCGGGATTTGATTCATCGCCTTCACCTCTTCGGGCGTGGCCTCCTGCTTGATGACGCGCCCCAGAGCGACAGCGAGGTTCGTGTAGAACGCGACGTTGGGCCTGCGCTCCACTTCGTAGGTGTTCAACCAGGAGTCGTCGAACTCGCCCCGCAATACGCGGGCCATCTTCCAGCCGAGGTTGTATGCGTCACGCATGCCCGACTGCATGCCCGCCCCTGCCCACGGGGGCATGAGGTGTGCCGCATCACCCGCCAGGAAAACGCGGCCGCTACGCCAAGCCGTGGCGGTGCGCACATGGTGGCGGTAGAAGGCGTACTGGTGGATCTCGACGTCATCGGTACTCACCCCCATGGCTTCCAACAAGGGCCACACCTCGGCCGCCGTGGGGAAATCCGCTTCGGTTTCACCGGGCTTCAGCGGGATCTCCCAGCGGTGATTGCCCGCTGACAGCGCGATGTCCACCACGGGTCGCTCGCGATCGCTCCAGAACGTGAGGAAGTCGCGGTCGGGCCACCACCGCTTCACCCGACAGTCGATGACGATCCACAGCGTGGGAACCGTGTCGCCGTCCATCGGGATGCCGAGGGCCTTGCGCGTCGCGCTCGATCCACCGTCGGCGGCGATCGCGTACTTCGCCCGGGTCGTGCTCACCTCGCCCGTCTCGCGGTTCTTGGAGGTGATCGTGACGCCGGAGTCGTCTTGTTCGACCCCGATGACTTCCTGCCCGTAGTTCACCTCGAGGGCAGGCAGCTCTTCGGCGCACCTGCGCAGCTCGGCCTCCATGCTGGGTTGGTAGATGTTGTAGAAGCGCGAGTTACCGTCGGGCGGCCCGAGGCTCGAGGGCGGATGCTCGATCCGCATGATCTCGTTGCCGTCGTACGTCACCCAGCGAAGCGCTCGCTGCGGCTCGATGACCCGGTCGACCCTGTCGCCGATGCCGAGGTCTTGAAAGATGCGCATGGTCCAGTCGTTGACTGTCACGGCGCGGGCGCGCGAGTAGATGTCTGCTTCGCGCTCGAGCGCCACCACGGACGCCCCCTTGCTTGCGAGAGTCAGGGCCGCCACGACCCCGGTCGGGCCGTATCCGATGACCGCGACGTCTCTGGCGCGTTCTGGTTGGTTCACCAGTCCCCCTCGGGAAGTTTTGTACCGAACGGTCGGTTTGTTGTGGAGTGACCAGAGTCACAGAGACGCCGGGAGCTGTCAATGGGTCATGGACGCGCATGTGCCCGCGAGGGCAGGGCGGCTCCGTATCGTGGGGCCGTGGAGGTCAACAGGTCGAACAACCAACGGGGGCTGCGGTCGAGGCGGGAAATCCTCGAAGTGGCAACCCGGGTCATGTCGGAGCGCGGCTACGGGGCGACCTCGATGTCCACGCTGTCCAAAGAGTCCGGCCTGCCGAAGAGCTCGATCTATCACCACTTCGCATCGAAGGGCGAACTGCTGTCGGCGGTGATGGAAGACGGCGCCAAGTCGTTCTTCGGGCACATGCGCGAGGCGCAGGCCGAACCCCCCGCAGACCTCTCGCCGAAAGAACTGCTCGGCTGGTTTCTGCAGCAAACGGGTGAGATCTTCCTGGTGCAACCCGAATTCTTGCGGCTGCACCTCCTGCTGCTCATGAGCGCCGAGGCCGACGACACGCAGGTCGGCGCCATCATCGAACGGGTTCGACGCGAGGGCCGCCTCCACATGCGGTGGATGATCTCGACATCTTTCGCGGCCCACGGCGCCGAGGTGGCTCAGGCCGTCGGAGAAGCACTCGAGTACTTCGCCATCGCCGGGTTCGACGGTGCCTTCGTCGCCTGGCAGGCCGAGCCCGACCGCTCCATTCGCGACCAGATGTCACAGCTGACGATCGCGCTCGCAGCACTGGCAGACGCCGTGATCGCCGAGCGGGAGTCGGGTACCGCCGAGATGCACCCCGAGGCCCCGCTGTAACAGTTCCGTAAAGCGAGTTATCGGACACTAACCGTTTCGCGCGTCGAACCCTTACCATCGACAGAACCGCACCGCCAAGCGGCGAGCAGACTCGACTTGGATCCCGAGGAGAAGCCATGCCCGCACCTGTACGGAACGACGTCGTGCTTACGGCGATGCGACGACTACGCACGACCACGGCGCTGCCAGTGATCTTCTCCGCCGAAGTCAGCGGCGAGACGGCCGAACTCAACCGCTTCATCGGCACGACGACCGATGCGATGACGAACCTCTCCGTCACCAAGGGACGTGGCCTAGGCGGGCACGTCATGGCTTCGGGGCACCTGGCCACCGTGCGCGACTACCGCGACTGCGAGGTCATCACCCGCGACTACCAGGAGGCGGTTCAGCGCGAGGGACTGCGCGCCATCATCTCGGCACCGGTCACGGTCGCGGGGGCCACCCGGGTCATCCTCTACGGGTCGGCTCGCGTCGCCTCCCATGTCGGTGATCAGGTCTCCAAGTCCTTCGTCTCGATCGCTGCCGAACTCGCGGCCGCGATCCAGGCCCGTGACGAGACACAGCGCTTGCTGCGAACGGGCGAACAGGCTGTCGCCGAGAAGAGCCACGGCCTCGAGGCCGTCGACCGCGAGCAGTTGCGTGTGCTTCACGGCGAACTGCGGGCGATCGCGGCCGAACTGGCCGACCCGGGAGTCCGAAAGCGCCTCCTGGCGGCCACCTCCGCGCTGGCGGGAGTGGTACACAGCCCCGGCGAGCCTGTGCGCCCCGTTGGGCCGGAGTGTTCCCTCTCCGCGCGTGAGATCGACGTGCTCGCGCAGGTGGCGCTCGGCCTTTCCAACGCCGAGGTCGCGACGCGCCTGACGCTCTCCCCCGAGACGATCAAGGCGTACCTGCGCAACATCGCCGCCAAGCTCGGTACGCGCTCCCGCATGGAATCCGTGATGCGAGCCCGCCTCCTGGGCGTCCTGCCGTAGCCCCTTCACCTGCGAGTACCCACTTTCGGGGGTATTGCGTTGTGAGATGAACCACTTACTGTCGTCACAACCGGTTTCGGTTAGCCGAAACTAACTTGCCTCGATTCCACCTCACGCTCGAGGCCGCCTCATCAGGAGACGCATGTGACGACCCAGTCCTCAAGCACGACCGCCACCGAAAAGCCGACGTCCCTGAAGAGGGTCGCCGCTGCGGCCTCGCTTGGTACGACGATCGAGTTCTACGACTTCTTCATCTACGGCACCGCTGCCGCCCTCGTGTTTCCGACGATCTTCTTCTCCAAGGCCGATCCGGCGACCGCCACGCTCGCGTCGTTCGCCACGTTCGCGGTCGCGTTCTTCGCGCGCCCTGTCGGTGCCATCGTGTTCGGCCACTACGGCGACCGCATCGGCCGCAAGCGCACCCTTGTATGGACGCTGCTCATCATGGGTATCGCCACCGTGCTCATCGGCCTCCTGCCGGGCTACTCCTCCGGCGCCTTCGGGTTCTTCCCCAACGGCATCGGCATCTGGGCACCGATCCTGCTCGTGCTCATGCGGTTCTTCCAGGGCTTCGCCGTCGGAGGCGAATGGGCCGGCGCCACGCTGCTCACCGCCGAGTACGCCCCCAAGGGCAAGCGCGGCATGATGGCGATGTGGCCGCAGCTCGGCCCTGCCTTCGCCTTCCTGCTCTCCTCCGGCACCTTCCTCATCTTCACCATCGCCGCAGGCGCCGACGCCGGCCCCGAAAGCGCCTTCATGCAGTACGGCTGGCGAATCCCGTTCATCCTCTCCACCCTGCTCGTGCTGGTCGGCCTCTGGATCCGCCTCAAGGTCGACGAGACCCCCGTGTTCAAGGAGGGAGAGCGCCGCCTCGGCCAGGACCCGGAGAAGAAGCTGCCGTTCCTCGACGCCATGCGCGAGCAGTGGAAGGAGATCCTCATCGCCGGTGGCGCTCTGGCCTCCCTCTTCTCCCTCTTCTACATGGGCACGTCGTTCTTCACGAGCTACGCCACGAACACCTCGTACGGCCTCGGCCACTCCCGTGCCTTCGTCCTCTCGATGGGCATGATCGGAGCCGTGTTGTTCGGTCTGTCGATTGCGGCCTCGGCCATGTGGTCGGACAAGATCGGTCGCCGCAAGGTGATCATGGTCTCGTGCACGCTGGCCGTGATCTGGGCGCTCGCCGTGTTCCCGATCATGCAGATCGGCACCCAGTGGGCGTTCGCGATCGGCCTGTGGGTCACTCTCATCATCTTCGGCATCGCCTACGGCCCGGCCGGAGCCGCGCTGCCCGAGCTGTTCCAGGCGCGCTACCGCTACACGGGCGCAGGCCTCGGCTACAACCTCGCCGGCATCTTCGGCGGCGCGATCCCGCCGCTGTTCGCTGCCGGCTGGGTGGCACAGGGCAATGTCATGTACGTCGGCATGCTGCTCGCCGGGCTGTCGGCCATCTCGGTGCTGTGCACCTACTTCATGGTCGAGTCGCGTGACGTCGACATGGGCCAGGAGGGTCTCATCCCGAGCAAGATCCGCGCTGCGACTGACGTGCTCTAAGGCCACCGCCTCCCGCTCACTGACGCCCGCCCCCTCCTGCCGATCGGCCGGAGGGGGCGGGCTTCGTTTTCCACAACCTCGCACCGGCCCCGTTTCTGTCCACAGGCGTGCTGCGCGCCCCTCGCCTTGCCGCGGTCAGCGGCGCACGATCGGCTCGTGAGCATCGATCCGGGCACTGCGGCACTTCTCGCGCTTCTCTTCATCTTTCCGCCCGCCGGGGCCGCGACCACTTCGGGGGCGGCCGCGGCAACCGGCGCTCGAGCGGTGGGCGGCGCAGTAGTGAAGGAGGTCGCGAAGAAAGCGGGCGGCAGTGCCGTCGCCCGAGGGGGCGCCGCTGGGCGAGGGTCGAAAGCACTCGATGCCGTCGACGACCTCACCGCGATCATGCCGGGCAAGTGGCGTGCTCCTCTGCGCGGAAACCTCGACCTGGCACGTCGATTCGAGAAGCCACCGCAGAACTGGAATCCCGGGCATCGCGGTGTCGACCTGCGCACCGATGCCTCCGGCGTCGTGCTCGCCGCCAACAACGGCCGCGTCGTCTTCGCAGGCAAGGTCGGTGGCAAGTCGACGGTCAGCATCCTGCATCCCGGCGGCGTGAAGACGACCTATGAGCCGGTGATCCCGTCCGTGACAAAGGGCGATTCGGTGCGCTCGGGGCAGGTCATCGGGCGCATCGGCGGCACCGGCGGGCACTGCTCCCCCGGCGCGTGCCTGCATTGGGGCGCGATCAGACTCGGCGAATACATCGATCCGCTCACGCTGCTCGGCGGCACGATCCGGTTGTTGCCGTTGCAGTGAGCCCCTGAGCCAGTCGATCTGTCAGGCCCGCGGGTGCGCCTGCTCGAAGGCGTCTCTCAGGCGCTTGGCCGAGACGTGCGTGTAGATCTGCGTGGTCGACAGCGTCGAGTGCCCGAGCAGTTCCTGCACGTCACGCAGGTCGGCTCCCCCGTCGAGCAGGTGTGTCGCCGCCGAGTGGCGGAGGGCGTGCGGCGCGATGTCGGGCACCGCGGCCGCGTGGGCTGCCGCGTGCACGGCCTCCCGGATCTGACGCTGGCCCAAGCGGCCGCCGCGGACTCCGAGGAAAAGCGCTGGGCCGCTGCGCTCGGTGGCCAGACGTCTTCGGGCGACCGACCAGGCCCGCAGCGCGTCGCGTGCGGGGACGCCGAACGGCACGATCCGCTCCTTGTCGCCCTTGCCCACGACGCGGGCGGTGCGCTCGGCGAGGTCGACATCGTCGATGTCGAGGGAGGCGAGTTCGCCGACCCGCAGACCTGTCGCGTAGAGGAGTTCGAGCAGGGCGAGGTCTCGCAGCCGGACCGCTTGATCGGTCTCGTCTGCCTCGTCGGTGCCGCCAGTGCCGTCGGTGGAGGTGCGGGCCCTGTCGAGAAGGTCGGCGGCCTGGCGCTGCTTGAGCACCGTCGGCAGGTGCCCCGACTTCTTCGGGGTCGCGAGGCGTAGCGTCGGGTCGGTTTCGATGAGCCCGGATCGCTTGGCCCAGCGGAAGAACGCCCGCACCGAGGCCGTGTGCCTCGCGAGCGTCGACCTCGCGGCTCCCGCCTCTGCCGTGACGCCCAGCCAGTCACGCAGATCGGCGAGGTCGACCTGCGCGATGGCTAGGTGGCCGCGGGTTGCCGCGTGGGTGAGCGCCGCGACGACATCCGTGACGTAGGCGCGAATCGTGTGCTCGGATTTCGGGCGCGCTTGCTCGACGCGCAGGTATGTCTCGAACGCCCGCAGCGCCCGCGCGCTCTCCTCCGGCAGGTCCACGCCTCCACGGTGACCGTGGTGACCCGAATCGGCAACATGCGACACGCTGCCGGTCAGTTGCCGCGTTTCCTCGGGGGTGTCCGCCAGCCGGTGTCGGTTTGTACCGCCAGGCCCAGGGCCTCCAGGCGGCCCAGGGCTGCCGTCGTGCCTCGCAGCGGGGTTCCGACCACCGTCGCGATGCTCGTCACCGAGCGTGCGCGGCTGGACAGGGTGTCGAGTACGCGGGCGTCGTCCGAAGAGAGCTCGTCTCTGGGCCGGCGCGGCGCCCGCCGCGCCGGAGCCATCGATTCCCCCACGGGTGAGAGCAGTTCGGCCACCTCGTCGTGGTCGGTGACGAGCTGGGCCATCCCCGAGCGGATGATCTCGTGACAGCCGGCCGAGGTACTGGAGTTGACGCGCCCTGGCACCGCCATGACGACGCGGTGGTATTTCGCCGCGTAGCCCGCCGTGTTCTTCGACCCCGAGCGGATGCCCGCCTCCACGACGACCGTCCCCTGCGTCATGGTGGCGATGAGTCGGTTACGCTGCAGGAATCTGCTCTTCAAGGCTGAACAGCCGGGAGCGGTCTCCGTGACCACTACGCCGCGCGCGGCGATGGTGGCGATGAGGTCCGCGTGCGCCGTCGGGTATGGCTTGTCGATGCCGCAGGCGAGCACCGCCACCGTCAACCCCTCCGCTGCGAGCGCGCCGCGATGGGCCGCCGCGTCGATGCCGAAGGCCGCGCCGCTGACCACCGTGAACCCGTGCCCGGCCAATCCCCAGCCGAGATCGTTCGCAACGTTGATTCCGTAATCGCTGCAGGCACGAGCACCAACGACGGCAACCGAGCGCGCGCTGAGCGCGGCGAGATCATGTGGGCCACGCACCCAGAGCGCGTACGGCGGCAGGTCGAGGTCGTCCAGGCCCGGCGGCCATTCGGCATCGCCCGGTATGAGAATCCGAGCGCGGTACCGGTCGGCGATCTCGAGGTCTCGGGGCACGTCGAGCATGGCCAGCCGAGGGTGGAACTGCCCGACCACGCTCTCCGACCTGTCGGCGAGCGCCGCCAGCGCCCCCACGGGACCGAACTGTCCGACAAGCGTGCGCGCCCAGTGGTTGTCGGGTTCTACGAGCCGTGTCCAGGCCGCGCGCGCGTACCGTTCGAGGTCACGATCGTCATCGCCGCTGTGAGGTAGGCGATCGAACCGCACCACGGATGCGGCCAGCCCCGCGTAGTCGTCTGGCACCGGCACCAGGGCCTCCATCTGCGTGGTCATGCCGCCATCCCCGCTCGTGTTCGCAGTGTGAACGCGAGGCCGACATCGTCGGGCCCAGGTGTCCCGGTTCCGGCGAGATCGGCTGCGCTCCAGGCCAACCGCAGAACTCTGTCGTAGCCGCGCAGCGTGAGCGTGCCTCGGTCCAGCGCGCGGTCGATGACGGAGGTTGTCTCCGACGGCAACCGAAACCGGCCGTGTCGCAGACGCGGCCCGGGAACGTGGCTGTTGAGCCGCCAGGGCGTGTCGCGGAGACGGTCGGCCTGCACCGCGCGGGCCTCGCGCACCCGTGCGGCGACGACGGACGACGCCTCTCCGCGTGGGAGGGCCAGCGCGGCGCGCGAGACACGGTCGACCTGAAGCTGCACGTCGATGCGGTCGAGCAGCGGCCCCGCCAGACGCCCCAGGTAGTCCCTCTTGGCCTTGGCCGCGCACCGGCAGTCGGCGCCCTTGCCGTGCGAGTTTCCGCACGGGCACGGGTTGGCGGCGAGAACGAGCTGGAACCGGGCCGGAAACGTGGCCGACCCTCGGGCTCGGGCGACGACGATGCTTCCGGATTCGAGGGGTTGTCGAAGCGCCTGCAGCACCCCGGGTTTGAACTCGGGCGCTTCGTCGAGAAAGAGCACGCCGTTGTGTGCGAGCGTGATGAGTCCGGGGCGCACGCCTCCCGTGGCCTGCCCGGAGCCGCCGACGAGTGCCGGAGCCGACGCTCCGTGATGCGGCGCGACGAACGGCGGCACCCGGATCAACGCCCCCGTCTGCAGCTCTGAGAGCACGCTGTGCACGACCGTCGCCTCGAGCGCCTCCTCGTGGGTGAGCCTCGGCAGCAGCCCGGGCAGGCACTCGGCCAGCATCGTCTTGCCCGCGCCGGGCGGACCGAGCATGAACAGGTGATGCCCACCGGCGGCGGCGATCTCGAGCGCCAGCCGGGCCTCCTCCTGCCCCGCCACGTCGGCGAGGTCTCGCCGCGGTGCGGGCACGATTTCGGCATCCGGCGGGCTCATCTCGACGGCCCAGGGCGCGAGCGACTCGTTCTTCCGCATCGCGGTGTGCAGCGCGGCGGCCTCCGCGAGCGAAGCGACCGCGAACACCTCGGCCCCCGCCACCAGCGACGCCTCGGCCGCGCAGGCCAACGGCACCACGACCCGCGGACGCCCGGAGGCGACCGCCCCCAGCACCCGCGCAAGAACTCCGGGCACGGGCCGCAGCGACCCGTCGAGCCCCAGCTCCCCTATGTGCACCATGCGATGCATCGCACCACCGGCGACGTCTCCGCGGGCAACGAGCACTGCGAGCGCGATGGCCAGGTCGAATCCGGCTCCGGTCTTGGGCTGCGACGCGGGCGAGAGGTTCACGACGACCTTGCATTCGAGCCGGTCGAAGCCCGAATGGACGACGGCCGACTTCACGCGTTCGGCGGCCTGGCGGCAGGCCGCATCGGGTAGCCCGCCCATGAGAAAGCCGGGTAGGCCAGTGGCCACGTCGGCCTCGACCTCCACGACCTCGCCGTCGATTCCGACCAATCCGACCCCGCAGGTGCGCCCCAGCACGTTCACGAGACACCCCGCAGATGTTCGACCGTCGGAGGCCGACCTTCGAGCAGCCGCACCGCGACCACGTCGATCCGCACACCCCGCACCCAGCCGAGAGCCTCGCGATGGGCGTCGATCCAGACTCCCGTGAGCCGCCGCAGCCGCGCCAGTTTCGCGGGCACCACCGCCTCGTGCGGAGCCCCGAATCGCACGCTCCGCCGAGTCTTCACCTCGACCACGACCAGCGTGGCTCCATCGCGGGCGACGATGTCGATCTCTCCGTACCTGCTCGTCCAGTTGCGGTCGAGCACCGCCATACCCGACGCCGTGAGCATCTCGCTCGCCGCCTGTTCACCGAACGCCCCGAGCGCCTTGCGCGCCGTTGTGTGGGCCATCGACACCACCTCCGACGAGCAGCATCGGGCACTTGGCACCTCCGCCGCTGGGCCTGCGAGCCCGGCTGTGGATAAAGAACGGCCCGGTGCGGGGTCGTGGATAACCCCGGCACCGGGCCGTCGAACACCTGACGATCAGGCGGTGAACCCGTCGTCGGCGAGTTCGAGGTCGTTCTTCGCCAGCTCTTCGATGTTCACGTCTTTGAACGTCACGACCCGCACGTTCTTGACGAAGCGGGCCGGTCGGTACACGTCCCAGACCCAGGCGTCGGACATGCTCACGTCGAAATACACCTCGCCTCCGTCGCTGCGCACCTTCACGTCGACGGAATTGCACAGGTAGAACCGCCGCTCGGTTTCGACGACGTGGGAGAACAGTCCGACCACGTCGCGGTACTCCCGGTAGAGCTGCAGCTCCATGTCCGTCTCGTACTTCTCCAGGTCTTCAGCGCTCATGCGCGGTGCCCCTCCTCGACTCGCAATCGACCCATCATCGCCCATCCGCCGCGGCCGCGTCGTAAGCGACCGGGGCGAGCCCCAGGTTCCAGGAGCGACGATGTTGCTCACACGGCCCCAACCGCAGCAGAGCCTCCCGGTGCGCGGGGGCCGCGTAGCCCTTGTTGATCGCCCACCCGTAGTCGGGGTTCTCGGCGTGCCGCTGCACCATCATCGCGTCGCGCTCGACCTTGGCCAGCACGCTCGCGGCCGCGATCGACGAGCACGTCATGTCGCCCTTGATGAGCGTGACCACCGGCGGTACCGGCTCCAACGGAGGCGGGGGCCGACGCCCGCCCTCCACCGCGGGACCCGGCTCGTCGAGGGGCAGGTCGGCGAACAGGCCCATGCGAGAAGGGTCGGCGAGCCAGTCGTGGTTGCCGTCGAGCACGACGATGTCAGGGGTGAGGCCGGCCATCGCGAGAGCCCGGCGCCCCGCGAGCCGCAGCCCGGTCATGATGCCGTACGCGTCGATCTCGTCGGGCTCCGCGTGACCGACACCCCATCCGACTCCCCAGCGCCGCAGCGGCGCCACGAGCGCCTCACGGGCATGCGGCGTGAGTAGCTTCGAGTCCCGCAATCCCACGGGTGCCGAACGGGTTTCGGCGCAGACGACGACCACGCCCACACTCACCGGCCCGGCGAGCGCGCCACGGCCGACCTCGTCCATGCCCGCCACGAGTGTGCACCCGGCACGCAGATGCGAACGCTCCACCCGTAGCGACGGAGCAGAAGTACGCCCGCGCATCAGCGCGACACGGTGCCGATGGTCGCCTTCGGTCCCGGCAGGCCCGACATGACCGGGACACCCGCGCCGGTCTCCGTCGCCGCCATCGCTCCGGCCACGGCCGGCGGCACGTTCGCGAAAGCGTCACCGCCACCGTTGAGCCACGTGGCCCGGTTGAGCGGCCAGATCACCGCGAACGAGCGCCCCACGACTCCGGAGAGAGGGATCGACCCCTCGGTGCCGTTGTTACCGGGAGCGTCGTGGAAGCGGGAGTCGCTGGAGTGGTCGCGGTTGTCGCCCATCACCCAGAGGCCGTCGTCGGGCACCGTGATGTCGAAGGTGCGGCTGCTCGGCGGGGCCCCTGGAAAGAGGTAGGGCTCGTCGATGGGGGTGCCGTTGACCGTGAGGCGCCCGTCGGCGGTGCAGCAGGTGACCTTGTCGCCCGGCAATCCGATGACACGTTTGATGAGGTGGTTGCCTTCGTCCTCCGGCAGCACACCCACCCAGGTGAGCACTTTCGACAGGCCCGAGCTCTCGGGCAGCGTGTGGTCGAGGGGCAGCCAGCCGCCCGGATCCTCGAACACGACGATGTCGCCGCGCTCGATCTCGAACGGCGAGGGCGACAACTTCGACACGACGACCCGGTCGTCTTTGACGAGGGTGTTCATCATCGACCCGGAGGGGATGTAGAACGATTGCAGCAGCCAGGTCTTCACCACGAACGAGATGACCAGCGCGAACACGACGATGATGACCAGCTCACGCACGAACGCCCACAGCGCACGCATGAACCCGCCGCCGGGCTGCCCCTCTCCGTTACCGGAGGCCGTGGCCTGCCCCGTCGCGTCGCTGCCGCCGGTGCCACCCTGTGGCTCGTTGGGCGGCGTTGCCGAGCTGCTCATCGTCGATCTGTCCCCGATCCAGCACCCTTGGGCGCCCTAGCTCCTGGCACGGTACCGCGCGTCGCTGTGCGACGCCGGTGTGCCGCGTCGACAAGCAGGGGCCGTGTCCGCCTCATGAGAGACGGGCAACGGCCCCTTGATGTCGACGCATCGTGAGTCGGTGCGAGTCGCGTATCAGCGCTTCTCGCGGATCTTCGCGGCCTTACCGCGCAGGTTGCGCAGGTAGTAGAGCTTGGCGCGGCGCACGTCACCGCGGGTGACGACCTCGATCTTCTCGACGACCGGGGAGTGCACGGGGAAGGTGCGCTCGACACCCACACCGAAGCTCAGCTTGCGGACGGTGTACGTCTCGCCGACGCCCTTGCCGTGGCGGCGGATGACGACGCCCTGGAACACCTGCACACGGGTGCGGTTACCTTCGATGACCTTCACGTGCACCTTGACGGTGTCACCGGCACGGAACTCCGGAACGTCGTCGCGGAGGCTTGCGGCATCGACCATGTCGAGCTTCTGCATGATGCTTCGCTTCCTTGCCGCGCCACAGGTCGCGACCGTTGTTTCGTTCGATGGTGCGCTCGCTCGGCCTCATGCACCGTGCCGGGCGGGGTTGCCGCTGGGCAGATCCGGTGTCACTCCCCCTGTGGCGGGGGCCGCATGCGCGCGAGACGCAAGAGTTCAGTTTGCCAGACAGGCACGGCAGCGACGAAATCCGTTGCTCAACGGAGGCGCTTGGCCATGTACACCACGTCGTGCCCCTCGAGCTGCGGGCCGGTGCTCGGCCGGAAGCCTGCCTTGCGATAGATCTTCTGGTTGCGGGTGCTGTTGCCGCCCGTGACGAGCCAGGCCCGCTGCGCCTCTGCCGGCGCTTGGGCCAGCACGAACTCCAGGATCGCGCGCCCGATCCCCTTGCCCTCGAGGTCGGGGGCGACCATGAGACGCCCCACCTCCCACGTGCTCGGATCACTGTCACCCGGGCCCGCGACGAGACGGGCGCGCCCGGAGGCGACCAGCCTGCGTGACTCGGGTTCGCGCACCACCCACGTGTGCCAGACCGCCATGTCGGCGCGCAGCTCGTCGATCGTCTCCATGAGCGGCGGGATGTAGAGGTCATCGTTGAGCCACGCTTCGTTGAGCCAACAGGCCCGCTTCATCGTGAAGAGCTCGGGCACGTCAGCGGCCGTGGCCACCTCGGGCGCGGGCAGATCGGTGCCGGTCAACAGGGCCGCGCGTGCAAGCAGGTCGGGCCGCCTCAGTGCTGTGCGCTGGAGACGCTGCTGGTGCCGCCATTCGGCGATCGCGCCGTGGTCGCCGGAGAGGAGAACCGGCGGCACCGTGCGCCCGCGCCACTCGGGCGGCTTGGTGTAGACGGGGTATTCGAGCAGCCCGTCTTCGTGCGACTCTTCGACCAGCGACTCCGCGTTGCCGACGACACCGGGCAGGAGGCGGCCGATCGCCTCGACCATCGCGAGCACAGCGACTTCGCCGCCGTTGAGCACGTAGTCGCCGAGCGAGACGATGTCGACGCGGCCACCCGCGGCCTCGAACGCCTCACGTGCGTAGTCGTAGACCCGCTCGTCGATGCCCTCGTACCGGCCGCATGCGAACACGAGGTTCGATTCGGTGGCCAGTTCGTGCGCGAGCGCCTGGGTGAACGGCACGCCTCCCGGCCCGGGCACGATGAGCATCGGACGTGGCCGGCGGGCGTCTCCAGATTCTTGGGCATCCCGCGGCTCACCTGCGGCGATGTCGGCGAGCACCGCGTCGAGAGCGTCACCCCACGTGGTCGGGATCATCACCATGCCGGCTCCCCCGCCGTAAGGAGTGTCGTCGACGGTGCGATGCCGGTCGGTGGCGAAATCGCGGAGGTTCCAGGCGCGCACGTCGAGAAGCCCGTCGCGGCGGGCCTTGCCGATGAGCGACAGGTCGAGCGGAGCCAGGTACTCCGGAAAGATCGAGACGACGTCGATACGCATGGCTACCCCCCCGCCAGGTCGAGCAAGCCGGCGGGCGGGTCGATGAGCACCCGCCCGGCCTCGGGGTCGACCTCCGGCACGATCGCCTCCACGAACGGCACGAGCGCCTCCTGCCCGGAGGCGAGTCGCACCACGAGCAGGTCCTGCGCCGGGCGGCTGAGCAGCCCCGCGACCTCCCCGACAGTCTCACCGGAGACGGTCACGACGGTCAGTCCGAGCAGTTCGTCCTCGTACCAGCCCTCTTCGGACTCGTCGCTGTCGTTCGTGGACGCCTCGCCCTCGTCGAGCACATCGACGAATAGCTTGGTGCCGCGCAGCGCCTCGGCTGCGGTGCGATCGCCCGCCTCCTCGAAACCGAGCAGCGTGATGCCCTTGTGTACTCGCATCGACCGCAGCGTCAGCGGCCCCGCGGAGGTGGGCTCGCAAGCGAACCGCTCGCCGACGACGAACCGCTCGTCGGGACTGTCGGTGTGCACCTGCACTGTGACCTCGCCCTTCAGGCCGTGCGGTCGGCCGATTCTGGCCACGAGTACCTGCATGAGCTCCCCTGCTCTATCGGTGGTGACGCACGAAGGGCACCCGATATCGGGTGCCCTTCGTGTCTTATCAGATCTGCGAGGTGCTCGAAGAAGATCAGTGCTCGCGGTCGGTGTCGACGATGTCGACCCGCACCTGCCGACCTCCGGCAAGCGCACCGATCACGGTACGCAGGGCGCTGGCCGTGCGACCGGAGCGACCGATCACGCGACCTAGGTCGTCGGGGTGGACTCGAACCTCGAGCACGTCGCCACGGCGGTGTCCGCGCCGACGAACGACCACGTCTTCGTCGTGTTCGACGATGCCGCGGACGAGGTGCTCAAGGGCCTCCTCCAGCACGATCAGGCCTCGGCCTTCTGCTCTTCCGCCGCTGCTTCAGCGGGGGCCTCGGCGGCCTCCTCGGCAGGAGCCTCCGCCGCCTCTTCGGCCGGCTTCTCGGCCTTGGGCTCTGCCTTCTTCTTCGGAGTCGGGTTCTTGGCGTACTCGTCGTCGGCCTTGCCGGCCGCGGCGAGAGCCGCCTCGTAGAGCTCCTTCTTGCTGGGCTTCGCGGGGGCGACCTTGAGGGTGCCCTCGGCACCGGCCTCACCCTTGAACTTGGCCCAGTCACCGGTGACCTTGAGCAGAGCCTCGACCTGCTCGGTCGGCTTGGCGCCGACACCCAGCCAGTACTGCACGCGCTCGGAGTCGATCTCGATCACCGAGGGCTCACGCGTGGGGTGGTAGATGCCGATCTCCTCGATCGCACGGCCATCGCGCTTGGTGCGCGAGTCCATGATCACGACGCGGTAGAACGGAGCACGGATCTTGCCCATGCGCTTCAGACGAATCTTGACGGCCACGTTGGTGGTGTCTCCTTGTTCAATTACGAGCGTGGCGAGACCGCGCAGGAGTGCACGGGGTATCAGCGCTCAGGGGTAGGCGCGTCACGACCGCTCGCACGCCTCGGTGTTACCGGATCCGGCAACACAGGCACACGAACACGCCGCTCGACGCGGGTACAAGGGTCAATTGTGCCAGACGCGAAGGGGTGCTCTGAACACGCGGGCACCGCTGCCCTCTGCGGGGCCCTCAGAAGTCTCCCGCCGAGCTACGCAGGCGCGTTAGCAGGTCGATGAGTTGCTGCAGTTCGTCGGCTTCGAGAGCAGGGCTGCCGAAGACTTCGTCGTTGAGCACCGCCGTCGCCCGGGTGGCGATGTCGCGCCCCTCCGGCGTGAGCGAGACGAGAATCGCGCGGCGGTCGTCGGGGTGCGGTTGGCGCCGCACGAGACCGGCCGCCTCCAGACGGTCGACGGCGTTGGTGACGCTGGTCGGGTGCACCTGCAAGCGCGAGCCGATCGTCTTCATCGGCAGCTTGCCGCTCGAAGAGAACATCAGCAGCATCAGCACCTCGTAGCGCGCGAACGTGACGCCGAAGGGTTTGAGCCGCGACTCGACCTCCGCGAGGGCGAGCTGTTGGGCGCGCATGAGGGAGGTGATCGCGGCCATGCCGGTCGCGGCCTCGCCCCAGCCGTTCTCGACCCACTTGCGGCGGGCTTCAGCGATGGGGTCGAACCCGATCGAGGTGGGGGCTGCTGTCATGTCGACCATCATAAGCATTGACGTCAAATAGTTGGATGTCCTACTTTCTAAGTAGCCAACGATGTATTCGGCGGCTGCCGCACGCGTTTTCGCCTGCGAGCCAGCGCCATCCGCTCTACCGAGTCCCCCAGGAGGGCCCGTGACCGCGACCGAGACCACCCCCACCGATCAGGCAGCTCCGACCGCCAACCACGTGCGGATCGTCACTGCGGCAAGCCTGTTCGACGGACACGACGCCTCGATCAACATCATGCGGCGGATCATGCAGGCCCAGGGCTGCGAGGTGATCCACCTCGGGCACAACCGCTCGGTCGCCGAGGTGCTGCGCGCCGCGATCCAGGAGGACGTGCACGGCATCGCCGTCAGCTCGTACCAGGGCGGGCACGTCGAGTACTTCAAGTACCTCGTGGATGAGCTCAAGGCCAACGGAGTGGGCCACGTCAAGGTCGTCGGTGGCGGCGGCGGCGTCATCGTGCCCGACGAGATCGCCGACCTGCGTAACTCGGGCGTGACGATCTTCTCCCCCGAAGACGGGCAGCGCCTCGGCCTGGCCGGGATGATCGGGCAGGTCGTCGACTCCTGCGACTCCGACCTATGGGAGCTCGGCGCACCTGCCCTCGACGACGTGCTGGCCGGCGACGAGGCCGCTGTGGCGCGGGCGATCACCGGCGCTGAGCTGGGGCTGCTCGACCCCGACCTGCACGCGGGCATCATGGCGGCTGCCTCGCGCTCGAACGCGCCCGTGCTCGGCATCACCGGCACCGGCGGCTCCGGCAAGTCCAGCCTCACCGACGAGCTCGTACGCCGCCTGCGCCTCGACCAGTCAGATCGGCTGCGCGTGGCCGTGCTCGCCGTCGACCCTACCCGCAGCCGCACCAAGGGCGCGCTGCTCGGCGACCGCATCCGCATGTCGTCGCTCGACAGCGACCGCGTCTTCTTCCGCTCGCTGGCCACCCGCGGCCACGACCAGGTGCCCGACCACCTCACCGACGTCATCGAGGTCGTCAAGGCCGCCGGGTTCGACCTGATCATCCTCGAGACCCCCGGCATCGGACAGGGCGACGGCGCCGTCACCCAGTACTCCGACGTGTCGCTGTACGTGATGACCCCCGAGTTCGGGGCGAGCAGCCAGCTCGAGAAGATCGACATGCTCGACCTCGCCGACGTGGTCGCGATCAACAAGTTCGAGCGCCGCGGAGCCGAAGACGCACTGCGCGACGTGGGCCGCCAGATGGTGCGCAACCGCGAGGCGTTCGGTTCGGGCCCCGAGGACATGCCGGTCTTCGGCACCTCCGCCGCCACGTTCAACGACGACGGCGTCACCGCGCTCTACCAGGAGCTCCGCCGCCTGCTCGGCGAGAAGGGCATGCCCGTCGGCGAGTGCGAACTGCCCGAGGTGCACACCCGCAAGTCGACCAAGATCGCCACGGTCGTGCCCGCCACCCGCGTGCGCTACCTCGCCGAGATCAGCGAGACCGTGCGCGGCTACCACGCCGACACCCGCGACTACGCCGCCAAGGCCGTGCGGGCGCAGCGCCTCGACGCGGTGCGCGGCGAGCTGGCCGAGATCGGCGCCTCGACCTCCGATGTGGAGGGGCTGCTCGCCAAGGCCCGCAACGACCTGCCCGGCGAGGTGCACGACCTGCTGGAGCGGTGGCCGTCGGTGGTCGAGTCGTACTCCGGTGACGTGCAGGTCGTGAAGGTGCGCGACCGTGAGCTGCGCACGCAGCTCACCCGTAAGTCGCTGTCGGGCAACGTGATCCCGCGCGTGGCCCTGCCCCGCTACACCGACCACGGCGAGCTCGTCAGCTTCTTGCGCCGCGAGAACCTGCCCGGCTACTTCCCGTTCACTGCGGGCGTGTTCCCGTTCAAGCGCGAGGGCGAAGACCCGGCACGCATGTTCGCCGGCGAAGGCGACCCGTTCCGCACGAACCGCCGGTTCAAGATGCTCTCCGCCGACGGCGAGGCCACCCGCCTCTCCACTGCGTTCGACTCCGTGACGCTGTACGGCCGCGACCCCGACCCGCGCCCCGACGTGTACGGCAAGGTCGGCACCTCCGGCGTCTCGGTGGCGACGCTCGACGACATGAAGGCGCTGTACGACGGGTTCGACCTGGTCAGCCCCACGACCTCCGTGTCGATGACGATCAACGGCCCCGCGCCGACGATCCTCGCGTTCTTCCTCAACACCGCCATCGACCAGCAGCTCGACGCGTTCCGCGAGCGCGAGGGCCGTGCACCGAACGCCGAGGAGGCGGCCGGGCTGCGCGCCCACGCCCTCGCCAACGTGCGCGGCACCGTGCAGGCCGACATCCTCAAGGAGGACCAGGGTCAGAACACGTGCATCTTCTCCACGGAGTTCTCGCTGCGGATGATGGGCGACATCCAGCAGTGGTTCATCGACAACTTGGTGCGCAACTTCTACTCGGTCTCGATCTCCGGGTACCACATCGCGGAGGCCGGGGCGAACCCCATCAGCCAGCTCGCGTTCACCCTGGCGAACGGGTTCACGTACGTCGAGAGCTACCTCGCGCGCGGCATGCACATCGACGACTTCGCGCCCAACCTGTCGTTCTTCTTCAGCAACGGCATGGACCCGGAGTACTCGGTGCTCGGCCGCGTGGCCCGACGCATCTGGGCCGTGGCGATGCGCGACAAGTACGGCGCCGCCGAGCGTTCGCAGAAGCTCAAGTACCACGTGCAGACCTCGGGCCGCAGCCTGCACGCGCAGGAGATGGACTTCAACGACATCCGCACGACCCTGCAGGCGCTCATCGCGATCTACGACAACGCCAACTCCCTGCACACCAACGCATACGACGAGGCCATCACGACCCCGACGGAGGAGTCGGTGCGGCGGGCGCTCGCGATCCAGCTCATCATCAACCGCGAGTGGGGCATGGCGATGAACGAGAACCCCAACCAGGGCTCGTTCCTCATCGACGAGCTGACCGACCTGGTCGAAGAGGCCGTGCTCGTCGAGTTCGACCGCATCACCGAGCGCGGCGGCGTGCTCGGCGCGATGGAAACGGGCTACCAGCGAGGCCGGATCCAGGACGAGTCGATGCTCTACGAACACCGCAAGCACGACGGGTCGCTGCCGATCATCGGCGTGAACACCTTCCGCAACCCGAAGGCCGACGGCGAGCCGGTCACGGTCGAATTGGCGCGCGCGACGGAGGCGGAGAAGGAAAGCCAGCTGAGCCGAGTGCGCGCGTTCAAGGCGGCGAACGAGAGCGCGGCTGAGGAAGCCCTGGCGAACCTGAAGGCAGCCGCGATAGCGGGAGACAACGTCTTCGAGGTGTTGATGGACGCGGCCCGCGTCTGCTCCCTGCAGCAGGTCACGGAGGCGTTCTTCGAAGTAGGAGGCCAGTACCGCAGAAACGTGTGAGCTGCGAGAGCCCGCGTGCCACGGCACTTCCGGGCTCTGGTGACAAGAAGGACTTCATGTGCCGTGGCACCCCAACCGGTGGGGTGCCACGGCACATGAACGTCTTCGAGGTCACGTCATCACATCGGTGCCGCGGCACATGTTCTCCGCCCCCGCCCCTCCCAGCACGAGTGCCAGGGCACGGTAGGGACCACTCCGTCCCATGGCACAGGTGCAGAAAGGCGCCGTGATGCTGTGACATGTGCCATGGGACCCCCAACGAAAGGGCGACATGCCACACGGACTCAGCTCGGGGCTGTCGCTCCTGCTGCTACCGCGTCCAGGGCCACGCGCACCGCGCCTTCCTCATCGCGCACCGCAGTGACCGGCCAGAAGCGGGCACCTCTCGTCTCGACTCCGTGCGACGCGGCCTGCGCCA
Source organism: Dermatophilus congolensis (assembly GCA_030538115.1). Lineage (GTDB taxonomy): Bacteria > Actinomycetota > Actinomycetes > Actinomycetales > Dermatophilaceae > Dermatophilus > Dermatophilus congolensis_B. Next base: position 241,602 of record JAUNUP010000002.1, read on the forward strand.
GGACTCGCGCGATGTCGGCCGCCGGTCGGGAGGTGAGCACCACCGCTCCCGACACCGCGTCTTCGATGCGGAGCGCGAGTTCGTGCGCCCCGGCCTCCGTGACGTGACCTGCGGGTTCGAGGTCGCGGACGAGCGGGACCCCGAGCTCCAGGGCCAACCTCCGACCGCGGGCGACCAGTTCGTGCACCGGCGCCCCCACCGCCACCGCCTCGGAGGCGAGCAGCACCACCAGCGGCCGCGTCACCTGACCCCGGCGCGACACGGCCTGGTACGGCGCGGCGGGCCACTCCTCGCGGGTCACGCCGTAGACGACGTGGTCGCGCCACGCCTCCACTGCGTCGGCGTCCCCCAGCCACAGGTACCGGGGCCAGGCCCCGCGTCGTGTGAACCCGAGCCGCCGCAACACCCCCGCGGAGGCGGTATTGCCCGGCTGCACGCACGCCTCGAGCCGGTGCAGCCCGAGCCCGTGCGGCGACGGGGAGAACGCGAGTTGCACCACGAGCCTCAGCCCTTCGGTGAACAGCCCTTCACCCGCATACGGGTCGTAGCTGTCGTACCCGAGGGTCGCGGAGAGTGCCCTCCCCCGCTGGATCCCCGTGACGTTCACCTTGCCGACGATGTCGTGCGCCCCCTCCGGGTGCAGGGCGCGGATGAGAAACGTGCGGTGCCGGTCGGATTGGTTGCGCAGGTGATGTCCGAGGTCTTTGGGGTCGACGGGATTCCACGGCTTGAGCCGCTCCCGAGACCCTTCGACGGCCAGCGCGTACGGCGCGAGGTCGTCGGTCGTCGGTGTGTGTACGCGAACCCGCTCGCCGATGCGCTCCCAGCCCGCCTCAGGCGACAACGAGACCATTGAGCACGATGTTCGAGGGTGTGGCCAGCAGCGACAGGTCATCGAACGGGTTGCCGCTCGCGACAACGAGATCCGCAGGCGCGCCTTCTTCAATCCCCGGTCGGCGCAGCCACTCCCGAGCCCGCCACGTCGCAGCCGAGATCGCCTCGACCGTAGTCATGCCCGCCTTGGTCAACTCGGCCATCTCCTCGGCGACGAGCCCGTGCGGGATGACGCCGCCGGCGTCGGTACCCACGAAGATCGGCACGCCGGCGTCGTGGGCTGCGCCGATGGTGTTGTAGCGGCGTTCGTACAGGTCACGCATGTGGGCGGCGTAGCCGGGGAACTTGGCCTCGCCCGCCTCCGCGATGTTCGGAAACGTGAGGATGTTGACGAGCGTGGGCACGATCGCGATGCCCTTGGCGGCGAAGACCTCGACGGTCTCCTCGGTGAGCCCGGTGGCGTGCTCGATGCAGTCGGTGCCCGCCTCCGCGAAGTCTGCGAGCGACTGTTCACCGAAGCAGTGGGCGGTGACTCGTGCCCCCTCTTCGTGCGCCGCGGCGATGGCGGCGGTGAGCGCCTCCACGGGCCAGCACGGAGCGAGATCGCCCACGTCACGGTGGATCCAGTCGCCGACGAGCTTCACCCATCCGTCTCCGCGGCGCGCCTCGTGACGCACGTACTCGACGAGGTCTTCGGGCTCGATCTCGTGCCCGTAGTTGCGGATGTACCGCTTCGTGCGCGCGATGTGGCGGCCGGCTCTGATGATCTCGGGCATGTCGTCACGCTCTTGCAAGAACCGCGTGTCGAGCGCGGATCCGGCGTCGCGGATGAGCAGGGTGCCGGCGTCACGGTCGGTCGTCGCCTGCGCGATCGCTTCCTCGGCCTCAATGGCTCCGCCGGGCCCCATGCCGACGTGACAGTGCGCATCGACGAACCCGGGCAGCGCGTACCCCTGCACCGTCTGTACATCCCCGGAGGTGGGTGGCGTGAACGTGAACCGCCCCCCGACGACCCAGACCTCAGGCCGGATGTCGTCAGCCGAGACGAACACCTGCCCCTTCACGTGCAACACGGGCGCGCTCATACAACCCGAGCGTAGCGGCAGAGTCGTCACGGATGACTCCAGGGCCTCCGCCACGATTGCTAACGCGGACCTGTGGATAGCCGAGATTCAGGCAATGAGGTCACAGCAGCGCTCTAGCGTTACGGTGCCGCATCGTTCACCTGTCTGCGTTCACGCTTGTGGAGATGACGAAACCCCGGCGATGTGGCTGTGAGCCAGGGATCGTTCCGGGGTCTTCGCCATTCACCGTAGTGCAGGAGCGGACATGAAATCAACGCCGATCGACTACGTGAGATTGCGAGAACTCCTTTCTGCGGAACGCCTGGGGTCATACCTGCGGGCAACCGACGATGATCTCGTGCGGACTTTCGCGCTGTACGAGTGGAACATCGATGCCTCCGCGGCGGCGTTGTCGCTCACCGCGATCGTAGAGGTGGTCGTGCGAAATGCCCTCGACACGCAGATGCAGGCCTGGGCGGGCCGTCGAAGCGGTGGCGACTGGATGGACATGGCGCCGCTTGACGACCGCGGCCAAGCCGATATTCGCAAGGCAAGGGCCAGGGCATCGCGAGGGGGCCGACAGGCTACTCACGGACACGTGGTGGCGGAATTGAGCCTGGGTTTCTGGCGCTACCTCGTCAGCCGCCGCTATTACACGTCACTCTGGGTTCCCGGTCTTCGATACGCATTCCCAGGCATGGCCGGGCAGGCAGAGCAACAGAGGCGCTCGATCGAGAGCGACCTGCAGCAGCTACTCTTTCTCCGGAATCGGGCGGCACACCACGAGCCCATCCACCGACGCGACCTCGATGCAGACCTCGCCCGCGCCATCGAACTACTCGGCTGCGTGGATCCGACAGCCGCGGCCTGGGCGAGCAACCGCGAGATGCTGTCGGTCGTCATCGCTCGGCGGCCGACCTAGAAGGAGCGCTGACGGGAAGCGACGTGGAACTCTGCCACCGTCGCGGGCTCATCTTCGGGGATCTCAAGGTCGAGTCGACCGTACTCCCGCCCGGCGTTCATCAACTGCTCGATCCACGTCCGGTCTGCCCTGCCGGAAGCAGTCAGCGCGTCGACGAGGATCGCGCGCGCCTCGGCCTCCATCGACGTGCCCCGAGCTGCAGCGCGCAGACGCAAGCGCTGCTCCGTGGCCTCCGGAAGGTTGAGGATCGTGATCTCAGGCATGGAGCAATGATGTCAATGCAACAGCCAAGTGTCGTCCATGGATCGGGCTGCCGGCGCGACGGCTTCCGGCTCGACGCTTGTCCGCCACTTGGCCGCGCTGCGTACTTGTCCGTGTCGTCTTCCGGTTGCGGGGCTTGCCCTCTGTGAGCAGGGTGGATTCATGACCTTCGGCAACGAAACCCCCAGCATCGACACCGGCGGCGGCCTTGAGAACGTCGACGGCCCTGGCATCGACGACGTCGAGGCCGGCACGGCAGAGGCCGAGCGCGAGGTCCGCATCGACTCCGAGGAAGGTGACGACCTTCCGGTGACCCCGCCGGAGATGCAACCGCGCACTGGCGCATCTCTGGCGTCCGACGACTTCCCCGCCCCGGAGTCGATCGAACAGCGAATCATGCAGGAGGAGCCCGACCCCGACTCCGCCTACGGCGCGCCCGACGACGAAGGCGGTTTGGAGGCCGAGGCACGCTCCGGCGGTGACGACCCCGACGCGATCCCCGCCGACCAGGATTTCGTCGGCGGCGGCGAGAACACGAACCTCGTCTTCGACGGCCCGGCCGAGGAAGCAGCGATGAGGCTCACCGAGCCGGAAGTCTGATCCGACGAAGAGGCGCGGTCGCGGGAGTCAATCTCCCCAGGCGGCCACACAGACCCGAGGGCGCCTTCGGCCCCCGCCGAAAGGGCTCCTCGTCTGCGGTTAGGCGCGGTCGCGGGTGTCGGCTCCCACCGATCGTGTGGCGCGGCGCTGGGGCTGGTAGCCGAGTGTCCGCGATAAGAGCGTGCCGCGGCACAGTCCCCCGGCGCCTACTTGAGGAAGTCTCCGAAGTTTTTCGGGAGTTTGTTCGGGTCGAAGTCCTTCATGAGGTCTTCCGCGCTCGGCTGGCCCTTGCCGCCGAAGGCTCCGCCCAGGCCGCCCTTGGGCTTCGTGCCCTCGTCGCCGGATGCTCCGCCTCCGAAGGCCGCCTCGATGGCTGCCTGACGGGCAGCCTCGCGCTTCGCGGCCAGGTCCTTCTCCTGCTGCGCGCGCTTCGCCGGGTTGCCCGACTTGCCCTTGATCGGCTTCTGCTTCTTCTTCGCAGCCGCTGCCCCACCTCCGGGCATACCCGGCATTCCCGGCATCCCGGGCATTCCGCCGCGGCGGATCTGGCGCATCATCTTCTGCGCCTGACCGAACCGCTCCAGCAGCCCGTTGACCTCGGAGACCGTGACGCCCGAACCCTTCGCGATACGCGCGCGGCGCGAGCCGTTGATCTGCTTCGGGTGGTTGCGCTCGAACGGGGTCATCGAGCGGACCATCGCCTCGACCCGGTCGAACTCCCGCTCGTCGAGGTTGTCGAGCTGGTCGCGCATCTGGTTCATGCCGGGCATCATCCCGAGCAGGCTCTTGAGCGAGCCCATCTTGCGGATGCCGGCCATCTGCTGCAGGAAGTCGTCGAACGTGAAGTCTTCGTCTTCGACGAACTTGCGCGCCATCTCGTTGGTCTGGCGCTCGTCGAAGGCCCGCTGCGCCTGCTCGATGAGCGTGAGCACGTCACCCATGTCGAGGATGCGCGAGGCCATGCGGTCGGGGTGGAAGACCTCGAAGTCCTTCACCTGCTCGCCGGTGGAGGCGAACATGATCGGGCGGCCCGTGAGGTACCGGATCGACAGGGCTGCACCACCGCGGGCGTCACCGTCGAGCTTGGTGAGCACGACACCGGTGTAGTCGACACCCTCGAGGAACGCCTGCGCGGTCTCGACGGCGGCCTGACCGATCATCGCGTCGACGACGAACAGCACCTCGTCGGGGTTCACCGCGTCGCGGATGTCGCGGGCCTGCTGCATCAGCTCGGTGTCGATGGCGAGACGGCCGGCGGTGTCGACGATGACGACGTCGCGCTGGTCACGCTGCGCCTGCTCGACACCCTGCCGGGCCACGACCACGGGGTCACCGTATCCGCGTGTACCCGTACCGAATTCGACGGCCGCGTCGTACCCGGCCACGTTGCCCCGCTCGGGAGCGAACACGGGCACGCCCGCCCGCTCACCGACAACCTCGAGCTGCGTCACCGCGTTCGGGCGCTGGAGGTCGGCCGCCACGAGCATCGGCGTGTGCCCCTGCTGCTTGAGCCAGTACGCGAGCTTGCCCGCGAGGGTCGTCTTACCCGAACCCTGCAGACCCGCGAGCATGATCACCGTCGGAGGGCGCTTGGCGAATTCGATCGTGCGGGTCTCGCCGCCGAGGATGCCGATGAGCTCGTCGTGCACGATCTGCACGACCTGCTGCCCCGGGTTGAGCGCCTGGTTCACCTCCACCGCGAGCGCCCGCTCCCGAACGGAGCTGGTGAACGCACGCACGACGGGCAGGGCCACGTCGGCGTCGAGCAGCGCGATGCGGATGTCGCGGATGGTGGAGTTGACGTCCTTCTCGGACACGCGCCCACGCCCGCGCAGGTTCTTGAACGTGTCGGTCAAGCGATCCGAGAGTGAGTTGAACACCGGACCAGGCTACTCGACCCGCGCAAAGCCGCCGAAACCGTCAACGGGAGACACGGAGCCTGCCCGACGCACCCGTGCCGCGGCACTGCTGCTGGAAGGTGACGCGTGGGAGGTCATATGCCACGGCACCTTCATCCGGGGTGGTGCCGTGGCACATGTTCTCGCGCATCTCACCTCCCAGCAGCAGTGCCACGGCACGGAGCTGGGGTCGGGTCTGCGGACGCCCTTCCCCGCGCCTCTGAAGCAGAAGTGCCACGGCACGAGAAGGCGGGCCCCGCCTTCGGCAGGCTCGGAGCCTGCCCGACGCACCCGTGCCGCGGCACTGCTGCTGGAAGGTGACGCGTG
>JAUNUP010000002.1:247607-252222 GCA_030538115.1 Dermatophilus congolensis
GCCGTGGCACATGTTCTCGCGCATCTCACCTCCCAGCAGCAGTGCCACGGCACGGGGAGGTCGGCGTCAGCTCTTGACCGAGCCCGCCATTAGGCCTCCTACGAAGTACTTGCCCAGGAGGATGTAGACGAGCAGGGTCGGGAGGGAGGCGAACAGGGCGCCCGCCATCGAGACTCCGTAGTTCTGCAGCATCGCGCCGTTGGCGAGGTTGTTCAGCGCCATCGTCACCGGGCCGTTCTGGCTCGACGAGAAGAAGACAGCGAAGAGGAAGTCGTTCCACGCCGACGTGAACTGCCAGATGAGCACCACGACGAAGCTGGGGATCGAGATCGGCAGCACCACGGAGAAGTACGTGCGCAGCATCCCGGCCCCGTCGACCTTGGCGGCCTCGATGAGTTCTTTCGGGATCGTCTCGTAGTAGTTGCGGAAGATGAGCGTCGTGATCGGGATGCCGTAGATGATGTGCAGCACGATCAGGCTCGGGATACCGGTGGGCACGTGTAGGTCGAGCATGAGCCCGAGCAGCGGGATCATCACCGCCTGATACGGGATGAACATGCCGAACAGGATGAGCGTGAACACGAGATCCGCCCCCGGGAAGCGCCACCGCGAGAGTACGAACCCGTTCATCGACCCGAGGATGGAGGAGATGATCGCCGCCGGCACCACCATCTGCAGGCTGCGCCACATCGCCGGAGACAGGGTGGTCCAGGCTTCGCGCCAGTTGTCGAGGGTCCAGACCTGAGGCAGAGCCCACGTGCGGGCGGGGTCGGCGTCGCCGAAGCCCTTGAAGCTCGTGATGACGAGCACGTACACGGGGATGAGTACGAGCACCAGCGAGAACAGCAGCGCCGCGTACCGGAGGGTGCGCGCGACCCCGAACGGGTTAGAGCGGCGGCGCGGCACGGGCGAGGGCGTCCGGTCGGTGACGAGCGCCTCCGGCGGGGAGGCGGGCGGTACGGCCGCGGTGGTCATCGGCCCTTCCTCGCCTTCGCTTCGCTCACGAGGTACGGAATCACGAGCACGGCCACGATGAGCAGCAGAATCGCGCCGACGGCCGCGGAGTTCGCGTAGTCGTAGGTGGTCTTGAAGTTGAACATGTCGACGGCGGGCACCACGGTCGAGTACGCCGACTGGTTGCTGATGCTCATGATGAGGTCGAAGCTCTTGAGAGACATGTGCCCGATGATGATGAGCGCAGACAGCGCGATCGGCGAGAGCTGCGGAAAGAGCACGTGCCGGTACATCTGCCATTCGCTGGCGCCGTCGATGCGGGCGGCCTCGCGCAGCTCGTCGGGGATCCCTCGGAAGCCCGCCAGGAAGAGCGCCATCACGTACCCCGAGAGCTGCCACACGGCAGGCAGGGCGATGGCGAGGATGCCGAACGTCACGTTGGTCCACCAGGGGTTCTGCAGAAAGTCGAGCCCGACCATCTGGAACAGCCGGTTGAGTCCGGAGGCGTTCTCGCCCTGGTTGGAGTTGAGCAGCCACTTCCACACGACACCCGAGGCGACGAACGACACGGCCATCGGAAAGAGATAGACGGAGCGGAAAAGCCCCTCCCCCTTCATGGGCCGTTCGAGGAGCCAGGCCCACACGAATCCGATGATCATCGTGCCGCCGAGAAAGGCCACGGTGAACAGCAGCAGGTTCATGAGCGAATGCTGGAACGAGTCGCTCTTCAGCAGGGCGATGTAGTTGTCGAGTCCCACGAACTCGGTGGGACGCCTCCCTGTCACCTTGGCGGCGTTGTGCGCGTCGGTCATCGACTGGTTGATGTTCAGCCCGATGAACCCGTACACGAAGACGCCGAGCAGGATGATCGACGGCGAAATGAGCAGGAACGGCGGTATCCAGCCTGTGAGCCTGGTGCGTCTGGCCCCCGCCGTGGGGCGCACGCGCGTCACCTGTGTGGACATGTCACTCCTGACACCGGCTGAGCGGTGATTCGAGAAATGTCGAGGGCGGGGCGCGCCACATCAGGGTCCGGCGTGCCCCGCCCTCCGTGAGAGAAGGCGTCAGCCCTTGAGGGAGGCCGTGGCCGCGACGAGTTCTTGCTGGAACGTGGCGGCGTCGGAGGCGCCCTGCGTGAACTTCACGACAGCCTTGTTGATCGCGGTCGAAACCGCGACCGGTGCGGCGGCTCCGTGGGCGAGCGAGGAGACGATCGTGTCGTTCTTGAACGACTCCATCGCCTTCTGCTGGTAGGCACTGAACTGGGCGCCGTCGACGTCGGTGCGGGCCGGGATCGAGCCCTTGACCTTGTTGAATGCGGTCTGGCCCTCGGCGGAGCTGATCGTCTGCAGCCACGCCTTCGTGCCGCCGGGGTGCTTGGCGCCGACGGGCAGGGTGAACGAGTCGGCGAGGAAGTCGAAGACCTTCTCCTGGCCGGGCACCGGGAACCAGATCCAGTCGGTGCCTTCGACCTTCTTCTGCGCGTCGAACGCGGCCACGGCCCAGTCGCCCATGACGTTGTAGGCGGCCTGGCCGTCGATGACCTTTTGCATGGCCGGCTCCCAGTCGAGGCCGTCACGGTCGGTGTTGGTCAGCGCCATGATCTTCTGGAAGTGCCCGATGGCCGTGGTGACCTCTTGGCCCGCCCAGTCGGTCTTTCCGTCCCAGAGGCCGTTGTACTTCTCGGGCCCGAGGTCGGAGATGAGCACGGTCTCGAGCAGCTGGGTCTGGGTCCAGTCCATGCCGACCGTGATCGGGGTCTTGCCTGCGGCCTTGACCTTCTCCATGTCGGCGATCCACGCGTCGAGGTTCGCGGGCGCCGTCGTGGAGTTGATGCCGGCCTCTTTGAGCACCTTCGGGTTCGCCCAGACGACGTTGGCGCGGTGCACGTTGGAGGGCACCGAGTAGATCTTGCCGTCGACGGTGAGGCGGTCCATCAGGCTGGCCGGGAACGCGTCTTTGAGCTGGAACTCGTCGTACAGGGCGCTGACGTCTTCGATCTGGGCCGCGTCGATGTAGTCGGTCAGTTCGGCGCCGGCGTGAGCCTGGAAGGTGTCCGGCGGGTTGCCCGCCTGGAGGTCGGCCTGCAGCTTCTGCTTGGCCTGCGAGCCCGCTCCGCCGGCGAGGGCCGCGTTGACGAACTTCGTGTTCGGGTGCTGCTCGGTGAACACCTTCTGAAGCGCCTCGAGGCCCGCCTTCTCGGAACCCTGGGCCCACCACGTGACGACCTGAACCTCGCTCGCGTCCCCGGCGGCCGCTCCACCGGAAGTACCTCCGGGAGCCGGGGCCGCGCCGTTGTCGCTGCCTCCGCCACACGCCGCCAGCACCAAGCCGACGGACACCACACTTGCCACGCTGAGGATTCGCTTCATTGCCGCTCCTTGCCAGTGACGGTCGCCACCGCCACTGTGTCGGCCCGACCGGCCGACGACAGTGTCGGCACGTCCAAGGTAGCTGTACGCCCAGCCGTGGCACTACCTGCACAGATACGAAAACTCGCTCGTGTCGTGAATCGTAACGACACGTGAACGAATTTCGTTGCGTACCAGGAAGGTCTGGGAGTTGATTACGCAAACAATTTCGATCGACACGAACACAGAGCGAGACAACTCCCGGACGGGGCGTTCATCCGCTGCCGGTGGATAGGTGCCCAGAGGCTTCGCCCGCGTCCATGAGTGCCCCGATGACGCGGGCCACCCGGGCAGGGGAGAGTCGGCCACCGTCGGGTTCTGTGAGGTACAGGGTGTCGACCGCCTGGCCGCAGGAGGTCGACACGTACGCACTCCGCACACTCACCCCGTGGGCCACGAGGCACACACCGACGTCGTGCAGAAGGCCGACACGGTCGGGGGCTCGCAGTTCGAGCACCGTCGCTTCGTCCGACGCATCGGGCAGCAGCAACGCCCGAGTGACGAGCTTCGCGGCGTCCGTCACCGTCGTCGCGCTTCCACTGCGACCAGGGACGACGCTGACTCGCCCGATCGGCGCGAGTGGAGTGCGGTCACCTCGCGTCACGCGCCGCAGTGCCCGTTCGAGCATGTCGGCGTCGGCTCGCGCTCCATCAGCGGAGGCGACGTGCCAGCGGTCTTCCGCGAGGCCGTCGATCGTTGCGAGGGTGGCGCGGCGCACCGACAACCCCTGGGCCGCGAGCACACCTGCGCAGTCGGCGAAGAGACCGACGCGGTCGGGCGCCACGATCGAGACCACCTGGGTCGCACCGACCTCTTCGACCCGCACGACCGCGCCCATGGCGACGGCCTCCGCGCGCACGTGATCCGGTATCGCAGAAGGCTCGACCGTGGTGCGACCTGCAACACCCGCTCCCGCTGCACCCGCTACTCCCCCAGCGCTTCCAGCGCCGAGGCGTTCATGCGCTCGGCTCACGAGATCGGCGACGAGCGAGGCCCGCCAGGCGCTCCAGGCTCCTGGCGCGACGGCGCGGGCGTCGGCCTCTGTGAGGGTGGCGAGCAGGTCGAGGGTGTCGGGGTCCGCCTCAACGGCGTCGAGGAGTTCATCGAGCGTGCGCGGGTCGTCGGGGTCGCGGTGGGTGGCCAGCTCGACCAGCGTGAGGTGGTGCTCGACGAGGCGGCACACGAGAGCAGTGACCTCGTCGTCGTAACCCACGGCGGTGAGCCACGCACGTGCGGGCCCCACGCCGTGG
>JAUNUP010000019.1:0-36467 GCA_030538115.1 Dermatophilus congolensis
AACTCGCCAACGCCGCCGCCGCACGCGCACGCGAATACGACCAATGGCGCGCCACGCAACACCCTGCCCGTTCCCTCCGATGATGTAGGAGCTCCACCGATGTTCACCGCGACAGATCGTCTGCTCGACGTGGTGCAGGCCGCCGAACGGCTCGGCACCACTGAACGCTTCCCCCGGCGACTCATCGCTGAGCGCCGAATCCGGTTCGTGCACGTTGGCCGTCACGTGCGGATTCCGGAATCCGCCATTGCCGAGTTCATCGCGGCCAACACGGTCGAGCCTCGGCGTCTCGGCCGCAGGTGGGCCGTCTGATGAGCAAGCGACGGGACTTCGGCAAGATCCGGCGCTTGAACTCGGGGCGGTGGCAAGCGAGCTTCGTGCGGCCGGATGGCATGAGGCAGTTCGCACCCGACACCTTCGCTCGCAAGGGCGACGCCTCGATCTGGCTGTCGGAGCGTCGCGCCGAACTCGTAGCGGGTGACTGGATCGACCCGAGCGCCGGGCGAATCCTTCTGCGCGACTACGCGCCGACATGGATTCGTGAACGTCGCCTCGCGATTCAGACCCGCGACAACTACCGCACGGCCTGGAGGTTGCACATCGAGCCGGTGCTCGGCTCGGTCGCACTGGCCGACATCACGCCTGCGCGTGTCCGTTCGTGGCGGTCCCATCTACTCGCGAATGGGCGCTCGGAGGGCACGACGGCAAAGGCGTATCGCCTTCTTCGTGCCATCCTCAACACGGCCGTCGATGACGAGCGGATCAAGTCGAACCCGTGCCGCATCAAGGGTGCCAGTGATGAGGCGCATTCCTCGCGTCACGTCGCCTCGGTGCCGCAGGTGTACGCCCTGGCCGATGCCGTGGGCGGGCGCTATCGCGTGTTCATCCTCGCGGCGGCGTTCACGGGCCTGCGGTGGGCTGAGCTGGTGGCGCTGCGACGGTCCGATCTCGACCTCGACAACGGCCTCGTCTATGTGCGTCGGGCGTTCGTTGAACGGACCGGCGGGCCGGTGGCGAAGCTGCCCAAGGGGGAGAAGGTGCGTGTCGTCACTCTGCCCAACGTGTTGGTTGTCGAGCTGACCGGGCACCTCGCGGAGTACGTCGAGCCCGACGCGTCGGCCCTGGTCTTCGCGGGGGCCAAGGGGTGTGTTCCCCGCCGGAGTAGCTGGCGCACGACTGCGCGCTGGGCGGGCTCTCGCGATGCCGCTGGGCTACCGAAAGACTTCCACTTTCACGACCTCCGGCACACCGGCAATCACCTCATGGCACAGTCCGGCGCATCCACGCGTGAGCTGATGGACCGGATGGGCCACAGCACGATGCGGGCCGCGCTCATCTACCAGCACGCCACACACGAGCGCGCCCACGAGCTCGCTACGCGTCTCGATGAGCTGGTCGTCAAGCAGCGAGGGAAAGCCTCGTGAAGGGCTTGGGGCTCGTGGGGGGCTCGTCGCTGTCAGTGTCCCTCAGCGACCCAGGAGAGCAGGAAAGTTCCGGACCTATGAACAGCGGTTATATCATGGAGCGAGTGACGGGAATCGAACCCGCGTATCAAGCTTGGGAAGCTTGTGTTCTACCATTGAACTACACTCGCAAACACGTAACCTTGTTCGAAATTGCCTTGTGGGCTTCGGTTAGGTTACGTGCCGTTGAGGGTGGTTCTGGCCGGGTTACGGTCGTCCCTGCCCACAACGTCTCCGGAGTCTACCCGACCTCGTAGATTCGATACGAATCGACGAGCGCACGGGCTCGGGGGAGGGAGCGGAGTGGTCATGGATGCAGTGGCGACAGCGAAAACCGCGGTGCGACAGGCACGTCGGCTGGTGGGGCGGGCCAAGAGGCGGCTGGAGGGGCGCAGCAATTCCAACCCGTCACGGCACCAGGAGCCCGTGATCCCCACCAGCATGCCTGGGGGCACGTCCATCCTGTTTCTCCACCACAGCACCGGGTGGGCCGTCTGGAACGCGGGAGTGCCCCAGTGGCTCGACTCCTACAACGACGCGAACGGCACCGACTATCGCCCTGTGGCCAGGGCATTTCCGCACTGGCCCCACCCGTGGACCAACGACCCCTTCGACTACTGGCGCCTCTGGGTGCAGCACCGCGGCAGCAACAGGCACCTCGACCAAGAGACGCTCGCGGAACTCGCCGGTGTCTACGACGTGATCGTCTGGAAGCACTGCTTCACGGCCGCCAAGATCGACCCCGACAACGGGCCAGGCCGGGCGTCGTCACGCAACAAGACCCTCGCCGACTATCGCGCCCAGTACGTCGCCCTCGCCGACGCGATGCGCCGCTACCCCGACACCACATTCATCGTCTGGACCGTGCCGCCGCGCGCCCCCGGTGCCACTAGCCCGCAGCAGGCCGCCCGCGCAACCGAATTCGCTCATTGGGTGCGCGACGAGTGGGAGCGGCCCGTCAACGTTCACATCTTCGACTACCACGGCCTCGCAGCTCCCGACGGAACCCTGCGTGCCGACTACCCGAAGGCCCCCGGCGACTCCCACCCCAGCCGCGCCTTCGCGGAGGAGGCGGCGCCAGTCCTCGGGCAGCGCATCGTCGACGTCATCGAAGGACGCGCCTAACAGTCCGTCCGTGACCTGCCGACCGGGGGCGCCCCGCGCTCACGCGACGGCCGACTAGGAATCGCCCCGACGCGCGCGAACCCGGCGCCAGGGCGTCAGCTCCTGCGGTGGCATTCGAGGTGTCGGGCAGTTCCGTTCGCAGCGGGGTCAGTGCGCCGCGTCGCCCCGGTCGGCGACTCGCCCTGCCTCGCGACGGACCCGCAGGCCAGTCAGCAGCATCGCGCCGGCCATCGACGCACCCACGCCCTCGCCCGCCCGAAGCCGGAGGTCGAGCAGCGGCTCCAACCCCAGGCGCCGCAGCACCTCGGCATGGGCGCGCTCGCGGCTGACCTGTCCCGCAACCAGGTACGCGGCGGCACCAGGCTCCTCGCGCACTGCCAGCAGCGCGGCAACCGAGGTCGCGAGTCCGTCGAGCACCACGATCGTGCCCGCCTCCGCGGAGCCCAGCACGACGCCCGTGAGTAGCGCGATCTCGCCTCCGCCGAGCGACGCCAAGAGCTCCCGCGAGGTCACCGACTCCGGCGCCAAACCCGCGAGCCCGACCCTGTCGAGCACACCGGCCACGACGGCGACCTTTCGGGCGAGCATGTCGGAGTCGGAACCGGCGCCGAGCCCAACGGCCTCCGCCGCGCCCAACCCGGTGAGCGCCGCGGCCAGCGCCGATGCCACCGTCGTGTTGCCGAGCCCGACCTCGCCGAGAAGCACGAGGCCGTCGGCGGCGAGCCTTTTCCCGAGCGCCCGGCCGGTCTCGACGAGTGAGGCGACGTCCGCGGGGTCCAAGGCATCGGCATCGCGGACGTTGCCGCGCGGGTGAATCGGCCGCGCGGACAGCGCCACGCCGCCGGACTCCGAGCCCGAACCGAAAGGCTCTGAGCCGCGAGAGGCGAAGCTCGAGTCGGCAGCCGCTCCATCGGCAGGCGCATCCGGGGCACCGCCCAGCCCGTCCACTCCGCAATCCACCACCACACACCCGAATCCGGAGGCTGCTGCCGTCACCGTGCCGACCGCCTCGCCCGCGAGGGCGGCGAGCATGATCTCGCGGGTCGTCCCGGCCGGGTAGGCGCTCACGCCGAGGTCGAAGACAGGATGGTCGGCGCCCGCGAGCACGAGCGTGCCGCCGGTGACATCGCCACGGCCGGCCGCGACCACGCGGTCGAGAGCCCGATCCAGAACTCCCAGCGACCCTGGCGTCGTAAGCAGTTCGTCGGCGTCGTCGGTGGCCGCGACTGTGCGGGCCTGGTCGGGGGAGCGCAGGTGCGACACCGGAGGAGCGGGCGCATCGCCCTCCGCGGGCCACCGCTCGTGCAGGATCACGTCGTCGAGCGGCAGCTTGCTCGACCATGCCCGCCGCTCGAGTCCAGGCCCGGGTGGCAACTCGTCGGGCCACCCAACGCACAGCCACCCTAGCGTCTCGACACCCTCGGGCAGCCCCAGCATGGAGGCGAGGTCGGCGGGCTCGAACAACGTCACCCAGCCCATGCCCAGCCCGGCCGCCCGCGCGGTGAGCCACATGTTCTCGACGGCGCAGACGCAGCCCCACACGTCGGCCTCCGTGAAGGTCGCGCGCCCCAGCACGCCCAACGACGGCACGCGCCGGTCGACCGCCACCACGAGTCCCACCGGCGCCTCGCGCAGCCCCTCAAGCTTCAGGTCGAGCAGTTGCCGCCCCTTCTCCGGGGTCATGGCGAATGCTTGGGTGAGTCGTTGCTGGTCAGCGAGGTTGGCGGCCCGCTCGCGAGTCGCCGGGTCGCGCACGATGATGAACCGCCACGGCTGGCTGTGCCCCACGGAGGGAGCGGCGTGCCCGGCCTCGATCACGTGCCGCAGCAGCTCCTCCGGCACGGGGTCGGGCCGGAATCGCCGGATGTCGCGCCTCGCCCCGATCACCTTGTGCAACGCCTGCTGCACCTCCGGCGCGAAGGCCCATCCGTCCGGAGCCGCTGCCCGTTCGGCCGCCGACGACGGATCGCCGATGGTGGGCACGGGCCGCGCCCACAGGTGGGGTTCAGGGGTGGGGGAGGTGGAGGCCGTCATGCCACCCAACGTATCGCCGGCACGCTAGGCGCCCGGCGTCACCTCCGGATTCGGGCCAGTGTCACTACTGCGGGCGCATCTCAGTCGGCGGTCAGCTGCACCCGACGAGCACGGTGGCCATCTGGTCGATCGCGACCCGCACCTTGGAGGTGTCGCGGCGTCCGTTCTCCATGAACACGAACACGCGGTCGCGGCCGTCGGTGTCGCGGGCGACGCCGGCGAGCGAGACGACGTCGTTGAGTGTGCCAGTCTTGGCCCACACCTGGCCGCGGGCGCAGCGCTGCCCGGCGAGGGTGTAGCGGCTGCGCAGCGTGCCGGTCTGCCCGGAGCGGGGCATGCCGTCGTAGGCGAAGGCCACCGCGTTCATCTCGGGGTCTTCGTACATCTTCTCGACCGTCGCTGCCAGTGTCGCGGCGGGCATGCGGTTGCTGCGCGACAGTCCCGATCCGTCGGCGTTGACGAGCCCGGCAGTGGGAATGTCGTTGGCCGCCAGCACCCGTCGCTGCGTCGTGAGGGCGTTGGCCCAGGTCGGCCGCAGTCCTCGCTCCTTGGCGGAGAGGCGGAGCAGGTACTCCGCGTACGTGTTGTGACTGACGCGCAGGGTCGTGGCGACGAGCTCGCTCACCGGCGCCGACCAGCTCGCCGACAGCTCCCGCGCCGACGCGGGCGTCGTGCCGCGCCCGAACACGGTCACCTTGATGCCGTTCGAGGTCAGCGCGCGGCGGAAAGCCCGTCCGGCGGCGAGGTCGTTGTCGGTGCCGGAGTAGCCCGCCAGGGTGAGCCCGCGCACGGGCTGCACCTCGCGCGGCACGTACGACGGCTTCCAGCCGGACGCGTTCGACGGCGCCGGAAACGCAGTGGCGTCGACGAACAGCTTCACCGAGGTGCGCTTCTGCGCCTTCAGCGCGGAGGCGGTACGCGCCGCCAGCGTCGACAGCTTGGAGGCGTTCAGTGACGGATCTCCCGCACCCTTGAGGTAGATGTTGCCGCGGTTCGCGGTGCTCTGGCGCGCGGTGGTGACGAGCTGCTCGGCGGGGTCGAGGGTGTCGAGCGCGGTGAACGCGGTGAGCACCTTCTGTGTCGACGCGGGCATCCGCGTGCGGGAGGCGTTGTGCGACCAGATCGTCTCGCCCGATTCGGGGTCGACCACCACGCCGGAGAGGTGTCCGCGCAGGTACTGGCTGCTCGCCGCTCCCTTGAGCCGGGTGATGAGCGCGGCGTCGTCGGCGGCGGAGGCGGGGGCCGCTCCGCCGAGAGCCAACGGAACCGAGAGTGTCAAAGCGCAGGTCAGGGCTAGGGGCAGACGTGATCGCATGAAGGTGAACCCTCGGGTCGGCGAGTCGGTGGCTGCGACGCGATGTGCGCCCAAGGTGGCCGACGCCCCCTCCGACGCCGGCCACCATGAACGGGCACGCGAATCGCGCTCGCGTCTGACCCATCGGCCGTCGACCCTGCCGTTCTGAGGAATCGGCAGGATTCACAGGTTCTTCGCCGTGGCATGAGGGCGTAGCGGGCCTGTTCAACTCGGTCACCCCACGGCCCGGAGGCGGGGTGCAAGGGCCAGGCGTGGGCGCGGCGCTCGCGGCCACCGGCCCTACCGCCGCCGGAAGTCAATTAGCCTGGTCGGCGTGCTGCTCTCCGACCGCGATATCCGTGCCGAGCTGGAGTCTGGCCGGGTGCGGCTCGACCCGTGCGACCTGGCGATGGTCCAGCCGTCCAGCGTCGACGTGCGCCTCGACCGCTACTTCCGCCTCTTCGACAACCACAAGTACCCGTACATCGACCCTGCGGAGGATCAGCCCGAGTTGACCCGCCTCATCGAGGCCGCGGAGGGCGACCCGTTCGTGCTGCACCCGGGCGAGTTCGTGCTGGCCTCGACGTACGAGTCGATCACCCTGCCCGACGACGTGGCCGCGCGGGTGGAGGGCAAGTCGTCGCTGGGGCGCCTCGGCCTGCTCACGCACGCGACGGCCGGATTCGTCGACCCGGGCTTCGAGGGGCACGTCACGCTCGAGCTGAGCAACGTCGCGACCCTGCCGATCAAGCTGTGGCCGGGCATGAAGATCGGCCAGCTGTGCTTCTTCCGGCTGTCCTCCGCCGCGGAGCATCCGTACGGCAGCGCCGCCACCGGCTCCCACTACCAGGGCCAGCGCGGCCCGACGGCGAGCAGAAGCTTCGAACGCTTCGTCCGCTTCTGACCCGCCTCCCGGGCGAGGTATGGGGCCGGTGTTGGAGTCTGTCGGTGGGGGCACCTACCGTGTGATCGACTCCTCGCCCGCCCCCGCGCGAGACGAGCCGTCGCACCAAGCCGCGCGTGAAACAGGCGCGGCACTTCGACGATGTGGAGAATCGTGCTCGTCAATATCCTGCGCCGGTACTTGGCGCCTTACCGCACGCCGATCGTGTGGGTGGTGTTGCTGCAACTCGGTAGCACCATTGCCGGACTCTTCCTGCCCGCGCTGAACGCCGACATCATCGACAACGGCGTCGCCAAGGCCGATGTCGGATACGTGTGGCAGACCTCGCTCGTGATGCTGGCGGCGAGCCTCGTGCAGGTCGTGTGTTCGGTCGGAGCGGTCTGGTTCGGCGCGCGCACGGCGATGGGCCTGGGCCGCGACCTCCGCGAGGCGGTGCTGCGGCGGGTCATGTCGTTCTCGTCGCGCGAGGTCGGCCAGTTCGGCGCTCCCTCACTCATCACGCGCAACACCAACGACGTGCAGCAGATCCAGCAGCTCGTGCTGATGTCGGCGTTCGTGCTGGTCTCCGCTCCGATGATGTTGATCGGTGGCGTCATCATGGCGCTGCGTCAGGATGTGGGTCTGAGCTGGCTCGTCGCCGTCGCGGTGCCCCTGCTCGTCGGGGTGCTGGTGTTGGTCATCAAGCAGATGGTGCCGCTTTTCCGCATCAACCAGGTGCGTATCGACAACGTGAACCGCGTGATGCGCGAGCAGATCTCGGGTGTGCGGGTGATCCGCGCGTTCGTGCGTGAAGACCACGAGCGCGAGCGGTTCGCGCAGGCCAACGCCGACCTCACAGACACCGGCCTGCGGGTCGGGCGCCTCATGGTGTTGATGTTCCCGATCGTCATGCTGGTGATGAACGGCTCGACCGTCGCAGTGGTGTGGTTCGGGTCGTTGCGCGTCGATTCGGGCGAGATGCTGATCGGCTCGGTGTTCGCCTACATCAGCTATCTCATCCAGATCCTCATGTCGGTGATGATGGCCACGATGGTCGCCTCCATGGTGCCCCGCGCCTCGGTTTCGGCCGAGCGCATCGGTGAGGTGCTGGAGACGAGCACGTCTGTGATCGCGCCGACCTCGCCACACGACACGGGCGAGGTGCGGGGCCTCCTCGAGTTCGACCGGGTCGAGTTCTCGTATCCCGGAGCCGATTCACCCGTACTCTCCGACATCACGTTCACGGCCCGTCCGGGCACGGTCACGGCCGTGATCGGCAGCACCGGTGCCGGCAAGACGACCCTGGTCAACCTCATGCCGCGCCTGGTCGACCCGACGGGCGGAACGATCCGTCTCGACGGGGTCGACCTGCGTGACCTCGCTCCCGAGAGCCTGTGGTCGCGGGTCGGCATCGTGCCGCAGAAGCCCTACCTGTTCCGGGGCACGGTCGCCTCGAACCTGCGCTTCGGCAATCCGCACGCCACCGACGAGGAGCTGTGGGCGGCGCTGCGGATCGCCCAGGCCGACGACTTCGTCGAAAAGATGAGCGCCGGCCTTGATTCGCCCATCTCCCAAGGCGGCACGAACGTCTCGGGTGGCCAGCGGCAGCGACTGTGCATCGCGCGGGCCATTGTCGCGCGGCCGGAGCTGTACATCTTCGACGACTCGTTCTCGGCCCTCGACCTGGCCACCGACGCGCGCCTGCGGGCCGCGCTGGCCCCCGAGACCCGCGAATCCACGGTGATCATCGTGGCCCAGCGCATCTCCACCATCATCGACGCCGACCAGATCCTCGTGCTCGACGCGGGCCGCGTGGTCGGCCTGGGGAGGCACGACGAGTTGCTTGCGACATGTCCCACGTACGCCGAGATCGTCGAGTCGCAGGTGCTCGTCGGCGCGGTCGGCGGGGGTGAGTGAACATGGCGATGCGTATGGGTGAGAAGGGCCGTCACGAGAAGCCGCGCGCGGGTCGCGCCGACACCAAACAGGGTGCCACCGACCAGTCGTGGGGCGAAGAAGACGTCAAGAGGCCTCCGCGTGCAGGTCACGGCCCTGGTGGGCACGGGCAGGGTTCGGGCGAGAAGTCGATGGACTTCTGGGGCTCCGGTACGCGCCTCCTGGGTCGCCTCGCGCCGATGCGGTCGGAGGTCATCGGGGCCGTCGTGCTCACGGTGGCCGGTGTCGCGCTCGCGGTGATCGGCCCGAAAGTGCTGGGCATGGCCACCGACCTCGTGTTCGCGGGAGTCATCGGCGCCCAACTCCCCGCCGGGCTCACCAAAGACCAGGTCATCGCGGGCATGCGCGCCCGGGGCGAGAACACCTTCGCCGACATGCTGGCGCCGATGAACATCGTCCCCGGCCAGGGCATCGACTTCGGCGAGGTCGGCCGCGTGCTGCTGATCGTCGTCGGTCTGTACGTCTTCTCGTCGGTGCTCGTGTGGCTGGCGGGCCGGCTCGTCAACCGCATCGCCATGCTGACGATGCAACGCCTGCGCAGTGACGTGGAGGAGAAGCTGCACGTCATGCCGCTGTCGTTCCTCGACACGAAGGCGCGCGGCGAGCTGCTCTCTCGGGTGACCAACGACATCGACAACCTCGGCATGAGCCTGCAGCAGACCTTCGGCCAGTTGCTCAACTCCCTCGTCACGGTGGTCGGCATCCTCGGCATCATGTTGTGGATCTCGCCTCTGCTCACGCTGGTGGCGCTGGTCGCGATCCCGCTGACGATCATCGTCACCGCGACGGTCGCCAAGCGAAGCCAAAAGCAGTTCGTGCGCCAATGGGAGCGCACGGGCGTGCTCAACGGCCAGATCGAGGAGGCGTTCACGGGCCACCAGCTCGTCACCGTCTTCGGGCGTCGTGAGGAGGTCGTGGCCGAGGCCGTGACCACCAACGAGGAGCTGTACGAGGCCACGTTCAAGGCCCAATTCATCTCCGGCACATTGATGCCGGTCATGATGTTCATCGGCAACCTGTCGTACGTGGCGGTGGCGGTGGTCGGCGCGATCCGGGTGACCTCGGGCGCCCTCACACTCGGTGACGCGCAGGCGTTCATCCAGTACTCGCGCCAGTTCACGCAGCCGCTCACGCAGGTGGCGTCGATGAGCAACCTGCTGCAGTCGGGTGTCGCGTCGGCCGAGCGGGTCTTCCAGCTGCTCGACGCCCCTGAACAGGTGCCGGAGGCGAACGGCCCCGAGATCGAACGCGCCAGCGGACGCATCGAATTCGAGAACGTCAGCTTCAGTTACAAGCCCGATGTGCCGCTCATCGAGAACCTCTCGCTCGTCGCCGAGCCGGGCCAGAGTGTGGCGATCGTCGGCCCCACGGGCGCTGGCAAGACGACGCTCGTGAACCTCATCATGCGGTTCTACGAGCTCGACGGCGGCCGCATCACCCTCGACGGCGTCGACATCACCGAGCTCTCGCGGCGCGAACTGCGCGACGAGGTCGGCATGGTGCTGCAAGACACGTGGCTGTTCGCGGGCTCGATCCGCGACAACATCGCCTACGGCCGCCCCGGCGCGACGGAGGAGGAGATCCGCGAGGCCGCCGAGGCCACCTACGTCGACCGGTTCGTGCAGCACCTGCCCGACGGCTACGACACGCTGCTCGACGACGAAGCGAGCAACGTCTCCGCAGGCGAGCGGCAGCTCATCACGATCGCGCGGGCGTTTCTCAAGCAGCCGAGCCTGCTCATCCTCGACGAGGCGACCAGCTCGGTCGACACACGCACCGAGCTGTTGCTTCAGAAGGCGATGACGGCACTGCGCAGCGATCGCACGAGTTTCGTCATCGCGCACCGCCTCTCGACGATCCGCGACGCCGACCTCATCCTCGTGATGGAGGCGGGTGCGATCGTCGAGCAGGGTACGCACGACGAACTCCTCGCCGCCGACGGCGCCTATGCCCGCCTCTACAACTCCCAATTCAGGGCGGCGGCAGACGCAGAAACCGACCCGAACGCCGTCACCGCCACCGGGCACTGACCGCAGGACCGTACGATCCGGGCATGGATTTCGAGCCGCGACGGTGGTGGGCGGGGCCGCTGGATGTCGAGCGGCTCGCTTGGGAGTCGGTCTCCGAGGCGGTGTCCGCGGCCCAGGCGATAGCCGCCGCCCGCGGTATCCGCGCCGAGGTCGCTACGGCTCCGGCCGCCATCGCGGCGTCGTTCGGGGCGATCGAGAACCTGCGGATCGACGGTCGCGAGGCCGTTGCCTGGGCCCCGGTGTCGGGCTTTGTCGAAGCCGCGGACGGCTGGGTGCGGCTGCACGGCAACTACCCCCACCACGCCGCTGCGATCACCCGGGCCCTGGGTGCCTCGACTCGAGACGAGTTGATCGAGGCCGTGGCAGACATGTCGGCGTCAGAGGTGGAGCGTGCGGTCACTGCCGAGCGTGGCCTCGCGGTGGCAGTCCGCTCGGAGGAGGAGTGGCTCGCTCATCCCCACGGCGAAGTCACCGCCGACGACCCCTGGGTGAGCGTCGACGGCCACGGTGAGAGGCCGGCATTGCCGCAGGACCCAGACGAACCGCTCGGGGGCGTGCGGGTGCTCGACCTCACGAGGGTCATCGCGGGCCCCACGTGTTCGCAACTGCTCGCGTGCCTCGGCGCGGACGTGCTGCGGATCGATCGGCCGGACCGCCCCGAACTCCTGGACCAGTACCTCTCCAACGGCATGGGCAAGCGCTCGGTCGCGGTCGATCTGGCGACCGTGCCCGAGAAATTGGAGGAGTTGCTCGCCACCGCCGATGTGGTGCTGCTCGGCTACCGGCCGGGCTCGCTCGCGAGGTTCGGCCTAGACCCCGACGACCTCGCGCGCCGTCATCCGCACCTGGTGGTGGGGTCACTGTCGGCCTGGGGCGAGCGCGGGCCATGGGCGAACCGGCCCGGTTTCGACTCGATCGTGCAAGCGGCCAGCGGCATAGCTGCGCAGTGCGGGAGCGGCGGACGTCCCGGTGCGTTGCCGGTGCAGGCGCTCGACCACGCCGCCGGCTACCGCATGGCTGCCCACCTGATGCGGCTGCTCGCAGAGGCGCGAGCGGGGATCGTGCGCATCAGCCTCCTCGGTGCTGCGCGCACGCTGCTCGCATACCCGCCGCCGCCCGAGCAGGCAGCGGCTCCGCTCAAGATCAGCACTGTCGAGATGCCTTCACCCCACGGAGAGTTGGCCCTCGTTCCTCCGCCTCTCACCCTCGACGGCGCGACCATCGAAAGGGGGCTCACGGAGTACGCCGGCGCTGAGTTGTCGTGGAACCAACGATGAGATTTTGACTGCGAGTGTCGACTCCGGTGACGTGCATGACGTCAGAATCGATGTCGCAACTCATTGACTTCGTTATCGAAGTCGCCGTATCCTGACTACGTTTTCGTAGTCGACTCGCCAGTCGCGGCGCCAGGAGCCAGGAGATCGGGCATGAAGTTTCAAGGCCCCATCCGGTCACCGGAGCAGCTCGGCGACGCCATCCGTCAGGGCCGCGAGATCCAGGGCTGGTCGCAGCGTGAGCTGGCGGCTCGCCTCGGGGTGACCCAGAAGTGGCTCTGGGAACTGGAGCAGGGCAAGCCGGGGCTCCTCATGACCCGCTTGTTCCAGGCGTTGGCCGAGGTCGACGTGACTCTCATCGCCGAATTCGACGACCCCACCTACGACGAGCCGCCGGGCGGTGATCCAGCGTGAGGATCGAGCTGGCGGTCGAGCTGTACGGCACGAGGGTGGGCGTGTTGCGCGGCGACGATTGGCGCACAGCCGATCTCACGTTCGACGCCGCAGCGTTGGAGCGCTGGGGTGTCAACTCGCCGGTGCTCTCGGTTGCCGCGCCACTGACGCTGCGGCCGCGCAGAACCCACGCGGACCGGCGACGCAACGTGCTCGCCGAAGTACTACCGGAGGGGCCGATGCGCGACCGGCTCGCCCGCATGGCGGGAGTGTCGCCGCGCGACGAGGCAGGTCTACTGGCCCGGTTCGGCCGTGATGTCGCGGGCGCGTTGCAGATCTATGACCCGCGCTCGCCGTGGGAGCCCCCGACCCCCGCCCTGAACCCGGTGGACGACGAGGCGATCGCGGCGCTCATCGACGACGTTGCGCTCGGCAACCACCCGCGCGCTGGCAAGACGTCACTCGCGGGCGTGCAGCCGAAACTCGTGCTCACGCGAGCGGAGGGGGCGTGGTTTCAGCCGATCGGCGGAGCGCCGTCGACGCACATCGTCAAGCCGGCCCTGCCCGGGCGAGAGAGCGAGCCGGCCGAGGAGGAGTTCGGCCAGCGGCTCGCGCGACGTTTGGGCTTGTGCGACAACGAGGTCCGACTTGCGCTGCTGGGCGGGCGGGAGTGTCTCGTCATCGAACGCTTCGACCGCATCGATGGGCAGCGCCTGCATCAAGAGGATTTCAACCAGGCCCTGGGCCTCGCAGGGGACGCGAAATACCAGGAGTACGGCGGTCACGCCCGCATGCTGCGCGTGGCGGAGGTCGTGCGCCAGTTCGCCCCAGCCGACCTGGGGCGACTGGCTGCTCATCTGACCCTCGCCGTCGCGATCGGCAACCTCGACCTCCACGCGAAGAACCTCGGCCTGCTGCACCCGGCCGATGGCTCGACGGCGCTGGCTCCGGCGTACGACATGGTGCCGATGGCCCACCGCAAGGGCATCGACGGCAGGCTCGCAATGGCGGTGGCTGGCGAGTACTGGCTCTCGGCGATCACGCGCGAACACCTCGAACGCGAGGTCACGTCATGGGGAGGCGAAGCGCAAGTGGTCGGCGAAACGCTCGAACGCATTCGAGACCTGTTGCCGGCCGAATCGCCGCAGGCCGGCCGCGAGCAGGCTGCGACGAGGATCGCCGATGCAGTCGAGCGACTCCTAGCCTCCGCCCCGATAGCCGGGGCTTTCACCCACTGACGCGGCCACGCCCTTGAGTCAAGGAAAAGGCTGGCCCGTTCGACAAGAACCCTGGTAGAGGCGAGGAGTGAACGGACTTTCCTTGACTTCTTGGCGTGATGTCGACGGTCATGAGCCTTCGCGTCGCTATCCGGGTCCCGAAACGGCTGCGGAGCTGCAGGTGAGCGAGCTCGTTCACTTTGCGGTCACCGGAACGCCGGACAATGGCGTCGACCGGCAACAGGAGGGGTCATGGTGAAGGCGGGAAGGACACGCACGGCGAGCGAGGGTGTGGCCGAGGTGTTGAGGCGTGCAAGCAGAAGTGGGGGTGCGACGCTCGGACGGCTGGGATTCGCCCAGGGAGAGAACAAGCGTCCGCTGCCGGGCGACGATGTCGTCCCCGACGCGCAGGTCGTCCGCACCTACTCGGCCCCGGTGCCGGCGCCGCCGAAAGACGTCTGGCCGTGGGTGGTTCAGCTCGGACAGGAGCGGGGTGGGTTCTACTCGTACGCGCGTCTGGAGAACCTGGTCGGTTGTGACATCACCAACGCGGAGCGGGTGGTGCCGGAGTGGCAGCAGCGCGAGGTGGGCGGCGAGTTTCGGCTGCACCCTGATGTGGCCTTGAGGGTCGCCTCCGTCGACCCGGGCCGGGCCTTCGTGGTGACGAGCCTCGGTGGCGAACGCGGAGCGGGCATGCCGGAATTCGGGTTCTCGTGGGCGTTCGTCGTGGAGCCCGCAGGCGAGACGTCGCGGCTGGTCGTGCGCGAGCGCTACTCCGCTCCCGACGCGAAGGCGAGGGCGGTGATCGCCGCGTCGCGTCCGGTGGCTGCGCTGATGACGGAGGCGATGCTGCGCGGTATCCGATCGCGCGCGACCCGAGCTACTCGCCCATGACAGGTGTTCTCACGGGCGGACGTTGCTCGCGCTCGAGCGATTGAAGGCTCGGCTGAGCAGTCGCGGCTCACCGCGCTGAACAAGCGAAAGGGCGTCACACCGGTTCTGGTGTGACGCCCTTTCGCGTCTATCGGATCTGTCAGCCCTCGCCGAGGATCTTCAGAACCTCGGAGGCGGCCATCGGCTTACCGTCTGCGGCGTCGAGCACCTTCTGCCACGCGCCCGCCTTCACCGGGGCAGGAGCCGCAGCGGCAGGAACGGCTGCCGGGGCGGGTGCAGCAACGGGCGCAGGCGTCGGCTCCGACTCCACGGCCGCAGCGGGAGCTGCTTCGGCCGCCGGAGCAGCGGGTGCTTCCGCCGGTGCCGGAGCTTCGGTCGCAGCCTCAGCAGGTGCCTCCGGCTCAGTCTCGGGCTGAGAAGGAGCGGCTTCGACAGGCTCAGCGGCCGGTGTCTCCGCGACAGCAGGTGCCGCCGCGGTGGGTGCTTCCGCGGCCGCAGGTGCATCCGAGGCAGCGGCAACGCTGCCGCCCAGGGCGGTCAGCGCGGCGAGCGCCTCGGTGGCGGTCATGCGGCCCGACGGCATGGCCACGCTGGCGGCCTTCGGTGCGGCAGCGGCCGGAGCCTTGGGCGCAGCCGGGGCTGCCGGAGCCGCAGGTGCAGGGGCAGGTGCCTCAGCAGCGGGCGCCGCAGCCGCGGGTGCGGCTGCGGGTGCAGGTGCCGCAGGTGCGGGCGGCTCCTCGTTGACCGTCTCCGTAGTCGCTGCAGGCTCGGCGGGTGCCGCCGGGGCGGGAGCAGCGGGCGCGGGTGCTTCGGTAGGAGGCGCAGCGGCCGGAGCCGATGCCTCGGCCGCAGCGCCGGCACCGAGACCGGTGAGCGCTGCGAGAGCCTCCGTCGCGGTCATGCGACCGCTCGGAATGCTCACCTTCGCAGCTCCGCTCGCAGGAGCAGCTGCCGCAGCAGGTGCGGGAGCAGCCGGCGCAGCAGCGGCAACTCCGCCGAGCAGGGCCAAGGCCTCGGTCGCGGTCATCTTGCCGGTCGGGATCTCGACCTTGCCACGCGGAGCAGCGGGTGCAGCCGGAGCGGGAGCCGCGGCCGGTGCCGCCTCAGCGGCGGGGGCAGGGGCTTCAGCCGGAGCAGCCGGAGCCTCGGGAGCAGCGGCAGGGGCCGCGTCGTCGGACTTGGCAGCCGCACCAGCAGCACCAGCGACAGCCGCACCGCCCATCATCGCCGCAAGCGCGTCAGAGGCCGACATCGTGCCCTTGGGGGCTGCGGCGCCCTCAGCCGCCGGAGCGGCGGCGGGAGCATCCGGAGCGGCTTCCGCAGCGGGTGCCGCCGGTGCCTCCACAGGCGTCTCCGCAGCTGCAGCCTCGACGGATTCCGTTGCCACAGGAGCGGCCTCGGCGACCGGCTCCGGAGCGGCCTCCGGCTCAGCCGCAACTTCGACCTCGGCCTCCGGGGCCACGGTCGCGGCTTCGGGAGCTTCGGCGGTCTCTTGCTGCAGGGTCTCGACGGGCTCGGCGTGCTCACCGGTCGGGGCGTCGGCGGGAGCCTCGACGACAGCGGTGGCTGCACCGGCACCGGCGGCCACGCTGGCCGCAGCGCCCCCGCCACCGTCGGATTCGACCTCCACCGGCACTGCGGCGGGCTCTTCGCTGCGGCGAACCGCGGCGAGCAGCATCTGGGCGATGTCGACGACCTCGACCTCTTCGCGGGCCGTGCCCTCGCTCTGGGCTGCAGTGAGCCCGTCGGTGAGCATGACGCGACAGAAGGGGCAGCCGACGGCGATGCGGTCGGCGCCGGTCGCGACGGCCTCTTCGGTGCGGTTGACGTTGACGCGCGTGCCGAGCTTCTCCTCGGCCCACATGCGGGCACCGCCGGCGCCGCAGCAGAACGAGGTCATGCCGTGGCGGGGCATCTCACGCAGTTCGACTCCGGGCAGGGCACCGATGAGTTCGCGCGGAGGCGAGTACACGTTGTTGTGCCGGCCCAGGTAGCACGGGTCGTGGTACGTGACGGTCGAGGCGCTGGAGGCGGCGTCCTTGGAGGTCGACGCAACCGGCTTCGCCGCGGGCCGCGACACCGGGGTGAGTCGCTTCTCGCGCACGAGGCGGTTGAGCAGCTGCGTGTGGTGCACGACCTCGTAGTTGCCGCCGACCTGCGGGTACTCGTTCTTGATCGTGTTGAAGCAGTGCGCACAGGTGACGACGATCTTCGTCGCGCCCGACTCGTTGAGCATCTCGACGTTCTGCGCGGCGAGCATCTGGAAGAGGATCTCGTTGCCGGCGCGGCGGGCGGAGTCGCCGGTACACGACTCCCCATCGCCGAGCACCGCGAACGAGACACCGGCGGTGTTGAGCAGCTCGGCGACGGCGCGGGTGGTCTTCTTCGCGCGGTCTTCGAGGGCGCCGGCGCAGCCGACCCAGAAGAGGTAGTCGACGGCAGAGAGGTCTTCGACGTCCTGCCCCACGACCGGGATGTCGAATTCGAGGCCCTTCGCCCAGTCCATGCGGGCCTTGGGCGACATACCCCACGGGTTGCCCTTGGACTCCATGTTCTTGAACAGGCCGCCGAACTCCGACGGGAAGCTCGACTCGATCAGCACCTGGTGGCGACGCATGTCGAGGATGTGGTCGACGTGCTCGATGTCGACGGGGCACTGCTCGACGCACGCGCCACACGTGGTGCACGACCACAGCACGTCTTCGTCGATCACGGCCTCCGGGCCGAGGGCGTCGTAGGCGGTGAGCGGGAAGTCGGCCTTGTAGTCGAGCTTGCCGACGAGCGGCATCTCGGTGAGGTGACGCACGTGCGCGGGCAGCCCCTCGCGCTCCTCCTCGGAGCCGAGCAGGTAGGGCACTTTCGCGTGCGCGTGGTCGCGCAGCGTCATCATCAGCATCTTGGGCGACAGCGGCTTGTCGGTGTTCCAGGCCGGGCACTGGCTCTGGCAGCGACCACACTCGGTGCAGGTGGTGAAGTCGAGCAGGCCCTTCCAGCTGAAGTCCTCGACCTTGCCGACACCCATGCGAACTTCGCCGGACTCATCGTCCATGACCTCTTCGAGCGTCTCCGCGGTCAGCGGAGTGCCGTTGACGACGATCGGCCTCAGCTCGGCGAGGGCGGTGCGGCCGCCGGCGTCGCGCTTGAACCAGATGTTGAAGAACGCGAGGAACCGGTGCCAGGCGACACCCATGGTGGGCTGCAGACCGATCGTGATCATCCAGGCGAACGAGATCATGATCTTGATGGCGGCGACGACGTAGATCGACTCCGCGATCCACTCCGCCGACAGGCCCGACCAGACACCGCTCATCCACGCGGTGAGCGGGAAGTGCAGCAGCGACGCGTTCGACGCGCCGGTCTTGAGGGCGAGCTGGTACTCGAGCGTGCGCAGCGTGAGCACGCAGATGACGACGCCGAGGATCGTGAGCTCGACGTAGTAGGCCTGCCAGAACGTGGAGCCGTAGAAGCGGCTGCGCTGCCCGAGCTTGCCCTCGGCGCTACGCGGGTGCTTCATCTGGCGCACGATCATCAGCAGGATGATGCCGATGAAACCGGCCCAGGCGAACAGCTCGGTCGCCCACTCGTAGGGCGGGAAGTGCCCGATGATCGGCAGCGCGAAATCGGCCCAGAGGAGTTGGAAGAACGCGTTGACCAGGGTGAGGAAGAGCAGGCCGAACGACACCATCGTGAACCAGTGCGCGATCGCCACCATGGGTAGGCGCGCCATCCTGGTGTGTCCGAGCACCTCCCGCACGAGGGTCCACGTTCGGGCGCCAGGTTGGTTCGTGCGGGTCGGGTCAGGTGCGCCCGCACGGAAGATCCTCACATACCTGAAGATCTGCCGGAACAGCAGTGCCCATCCCAGCAGAGGGATGGTGAAGCACAGCACGATCATCGTGACTTGGAGGCCGGACATGTCAGCAGTGTAGAGATTTCCTTAGCGGCCCGGTGACTTACCGAGCAGCTTATTCAGTTAGCGATTTGTCGCTGGGTTCGTGAGTATTCGCTGGCAGGGTCGTGACCTGCTTTCCGGGCGTGCCTGCCGGGGCATGCCATCTGGTGGCCGTGCCGAAAACGTTGAAGTGAACGGGTTCTCGTAGGCTGCTCTGGAGGCTGTCTCACCGACTGGCCGAACGCTTGTCGGAGCACTCGACACATATAATCTTATGTTGGTTAATCCATAACGTAGGGCGTGGCTCATGTGAGCCGTCCGTCGGCTCCGCGAGAGCGGCAGGGGCGCCCGTCCGTGACGAGAGGAATCTTGTGCCCATCTACGACGACGTGACCGCGCTCATCGGCCGTACGCCGCTTGTGCGGATCAACCGCATCATCGACACCACCGCCTCGGGGGCGACGGTGGCTGCCAAGCTCGAGTTCTACAACCCGGCCAACTCGGTCAAAGACCGCATCGGTGTCTCGATCATCGACGCCGCGGAGGCGTCGGGCGAGCTGAAGGCGGGAGGCACGATCGTCGAGGCGACTTCCGGCAACACCGGTATCGCCCTGGCCATGGTCGGCGCGGCTCGTGGCTACAACGTCGTGCTGACGATGCCCGAGACGATGTCGAAGGAGCGTCGCGCTCTGCTTCGCGCCTACGGTGCCGAGCTCATCCTCACCGCTGGTGCCGATGGCATGCGCGGCGCCGTCGAGAAGGCCGAGGAGATCGCCTCCGAGCGTGGCGGCGTTCTGGCCCGTCAGTTCGCGAACGCGGCGAACCCGGCGATCCACCGCGAGACCACGGCCGAAGAGGTGTGGAACGACACCGACGGCAAGGTCGACATCTTCATCGCCGGCATCGGCACGGGCGGCACCATCACGGGCGTCGGCCAGGTGCTGCGTGAGCGCAAGCCGGGCGTGCAGATCATCGGTGTGGAGCCGGCCGAGTCGCCGATCCTCAACGGTGGGGCCCCCGGCCCGCACAAGATCCAGGGCCTGGGCGCGAACTTCGTGCCCGAGATCCTCGACCGCGAGGTCTACGACGAGATCATCGATGTCAACGCCGACACGGCGGTGGAGTGGGCCCGCAAGGCTGCCACCGACGAGGGCCTGCTCGTGGGCATCTCCTCCGGTGCGGCGCTGGCGGCGGCCAACGAGGTCTCGCTGCGTCCCGAGAACGCGGGCAAGACCATTGTGGTCGTCATCCCGTCGTTCGGTGAGCGCTACCTTTCCACCATCCTCTTCTCCGACCTGCTCGACTGAGCAGGGTCAGGGAGTAGGCGCCCCCGCCAGGCTCCGGCGGTGGCCGGGGGAGACGTGAATGGCGGCACCGATGCGGTGCCGCCGTTCACGTGCGTTGTGGCCCGTGTCGCGCTCAGGGCAGGGCGTGTGCCGGTGCGGGCCGCTGGGTGAGCTGAGGCTCGAACACGCCGAACTGGAGGCACATGTCGCGGGCCAGGTCCCACAGAAGGCGCTGCTCCTCCTCCGGTGTGAGCGGAAAATCGAACGGCAGGCGCAGCGGAGCGAAGAAGTCGTACCCGGCGGCCGGACGCAGCACTTCGCCGTTGCCTTCGTCATAGGCCCGCAACTCGAGGGGAGCGTCGGGGGAGTCGCAGCGCACCTCGATCACGAGCAGGGCCGGGCCCTCGTAGTGGGTGTCGTGGGCGAGCGCCCGGGCGAGCGACATGACATCGGCCGCCACGGCCTCCGCGTCGGAGAGCATTACGTGGGTGGGCTGGCTGCTGCCGTCGTCGAGGCGGATGCGGCTGAGGCCTTCGCCGACGGCGCAGCGACGGTCGGTGGCGAGCTTGAGGTCGAGGCCGACGATGTCGTTCACTTCGACGCTGGTGTCGGCGTAGTCGAACTTGTCGGCGACCTTCCAGTCGAGACCTTCGGGCGAGAACGGGTACGGCACGGCCGGAAAACCGGCGTCGTCGAAGGCGCGCTCGACGAGGGTGCCGAGCGGCACCTGTTCGATGCTGCGCTGGCGGAGTTCTTCGAGAAATACGACTCCGCCGAGCACCCAGGCGCGCTTGTCGGTGTCGAGAAGGGAGACGAGGCCGTCGAGGTAGCCATCGATCTTGTTCAGCAGCGCGTGCATGGCTTCCATGTCATGCTGCCGAATCCGCGCCTGCGGCGATGAGTCGGGCGGCGAGTTCGCGGTCGGCGCCGAGGATGTGGCCGCGCAGCCACGCTCCCAAGAAGTCGAGGAGTTCGGCCTCGAGGCCCTCTTCGCCCGCCTCGAAGCGGTGTACGTAGGCGACGACGTCGTCGGTGAGGCGCTTGTGCTGGTCGCGGTGCTGGTCGGATTCGACGATGCCGTACCGCTCCATCAGCTTCTCTTCGAACGCGAAGTGAAGCTGGGTATAGCGCACGAGCTCACGGAGCACCTCGGCGATGGTCTCGCGCTGGTGGCCCGCGGCAACGCCCGCGTCGAGAAGGTTGACGAGCTCGACGAGTCGGCGATGCTGCACGTCGATGTCACCGAACCCGACTTTGAGGCTCGGCCCCCAGGTCAGCGTGCTCATGTCGTTTGTCCTCCGCATTGTCCTGACGCGCAATCGACCGGTCGCAGTGGTCGCCAGGTGTTATGAAACCGAATCGGCTGAGGTTAACGCCATCTGAGCATCTGAGAGGCTTGTGCGCACTGTGAGATGCGATGCGGACGACTGTCCGTGATCCTGAGCGTGCCACTGCCGGAGGCGAGGCGGGCCGCACTCGGCCGGCGCGGTACCGTGTGGGGTGACGTGAATCCCACTGCGCAGGCCGCGCGCGAGCGACCGAAGCGGGAGGGGGACGTCAAGGAGGGCTCGCATAGTGGCCTAGTGCGGCGGTCTTGAAAACCGCTATGTCGGCAACGGCATCGTGGGTTCGAATCCCACGCCCTCCGCTTCATGACCAGGGCTTTAGGTCACTGACCAGCGACAACGACGACACCCGGGGCTTGCGATTGAACCTGCAAGTGTCCGGGTGTCGTCGTCTGATTCCGGCGGTTTACGGCTGTCCGCGACACGGGCGCGACAAAATTTGCCGTTAGCAGCGCTTGCCGAGTTGGTCGTCAATCCGGCGTAGTGCCTCAGCTTGGCCGCCGTCGATGGCGTGCGTGTAGGTGCGCAAGAGGACGGCGACGCCGTGCCCGGCCCATTGGGCGACTTGTGCCGGTGAGACCCCGGCGGCGAGCCAGGTGGAGACGCACGCATGCCGAAGGTCGTACGGGCGCGCTGCGAGAGGTGAGGCGACCTGTTCGGGTGGGAATGCGTACGCGCGGGCGCGTTGCCACTTGCGACCGTAGATCGAAGGTGACACCGGGCGGGCGAGGTCGCCGGGCAGCGGTACTCGGGTGCGCGGGGTGCGGGTGACGAACAGCCGCCCGCCAGGGCCGGTGCCGTAGGCGTCGAGGTGATGGCGCAAGGTGCGGCACAGATCGGGCGAGGCAGGCACGGTCCGGCGGGTACGTACCGCGCGGTGTTTCAGCTCTCGGTCTTCGTGGGCATTTCCGTCATCGGTCCACAGCGCGCCGGAACGTTGGGTTGAGCCGACGAGCGTGAGCGTTCCCCAACCGTCGGCGGGCAGGTCGAGGTCGGCAGCCTTGATGTGCGCGGCCTCTGCGGGCCGCAGGGCGGCGAAGTACATGAGGGCGTAGAACGCTTCCATCGCCGGGTCTACGTACGTCACGGCGGTGAGCAGAGCCCGCGCTTGCCTGGGGTTTACGACGCTCGCAGGGTCGACGGCGTCGGTGCTGCGGGGGCGTTTCCAGCTCACTCGGTCGAGCGGGTGGAACGGGAGCCTCCCAAGTTCCACGGCGTACTTGAGAGTGCCGTACAGCGTGGCGCGCTTGCGAGCGAACGTCGTCGGCGCGGCGGTGCCGCCGTCCAGGGTTGTTGAGATGAGTTCCAGGCAGCGTCTCGTGACGGTCGGATCGGTGAGTGCGTCCAGAGGCAGGGAGTGCTCTTCGATCCACGGGAGCACGCGAGCGGCGGTTTCGTCGGGGTGCTCGTTGCTCGCCCTAAACGCGTAGGTGAGCAGCGTGTGTCGAATGTCGTCATCGGACGGTCGGTCTGAGGCGTCTTCGAGCAGGGCAGGCGTCACAGCGGTGAGCCCTTCGGCGAGGCTTCGGCGTGAGCGGGGCGCGAGTTCGGGCCACCGCACAGACGCGAACGCCTGCGCGTGGTCGAACCAGGTGACGCCCGCCGACTTCGGAACCATCGACACAGGGAGCCCCGTCGCGACGTCGAACGCCTGGCCTTCGCGCGCGGCGGTGAGCAGCTTCGAGCGGTGCGACATGGCGAGTTGCTTGGTGCCGAATGACTTGGTCCAGGTCTTGCCGCCGACGACCCACCGCACGCGATGTGTCGTGCGGGTCTTGCCTTTGATCGCGCTGTACTCCCAGATGCGCACGTCGTATGTGGTCTCGCTCATGCGGCTTCGTCCTCCAGGGTGTGCAGCCAGTGGGTGAGGTCGGTTCGGCGGATGCGTAGGGAGCCGTTGGGGAGCTTGATGCAGGGCGGGCCGGTGTGCTTGGCGCGCCAGTCGTAGAAGGTGGATCGGGCGATGCCGAGTTCGTCGCACAGTTCGGGGATGGTGAGGAATCCGCGTGGGGTGCGGGCGGTGGTGCTCATGGCGTGGGGGTGCCTTTCGCGGGGGGCGGGGTTTCGTCCCGACTCGTCCCACTCGTCCCATCGCTGGTCAGCCCCGGGACGGGTTGCGGGGCCGGGACGGGTCGTCTCGTCCCGGAGCTGAATTCCGGCGAGGGAGTCGAGCAGTTCGAGCGGGGGCGCTCGGGGTCTAGAAGTCGTTGGCGGCGGGTCGGCGAGCGGGGTGTCTCTCGCGTCGTGGCGGGGCGTCGGCAAGCAGCAGATGCGTAGGTGCGGGACGAGACGACCCGTCCCAGGGGTTCGACTCGTCCCAGGGCTGACCTGCGATGGGACGGGTGGGACGGTTCGGTACGGGACCGGGCGCGTCGATGTCGAGGGCGTCTTGTGCTGGTTCGGGGCAGTAGCGCGCCCAGGCGTCGAGGAAGTCGGCGCGCTTGAACGCCTTGCACTGCCCGGTGGGTAGGCGCACATTGGCGGAGGTGATGCCGAATTCGGCCAGGAGCATCCCGAGTCGTCGGGGCGTGAGTCCGGTGGGTCCGTAGGTGGCCCAGGGGGCTTCGTCGTCGGCGCACAGCCGGGCGAGCAGTTGAGCGGTGGGGAGAACGTCGGCGTCGCCGAACGCGGTTCGAGCGTCGATGAGAAGCCGGGTCGGGTCGGAGGTGGCGTCGGCGTTGGCGTGCTCGGTGGTGAGGGTGAGGACGGCGGTGCGGGCGAGGTCGGGCCAGTCGCCTTCGGCAAGGTCTGCGACGGCGGTGAGGGGTTCCCACGTGTCGGCGGCGCGGTCTTCGACGGGCATGCTCGGGGCGGCGTTCTCGAGGGTGTCGAGGTTGGCGCGTATCCAGGTGTGCAGTTCGGCGCGGAGCTGGTCGAGATGGGGCCGGTCGCGTCGCACGCGGTAGGGGGCGACGGTCTCGCCGGGGGCGCGGCGGCGCATACGGATCACGACGGCGCGGTCTTCGATGGTGTCGGGCATGCGCCCGATCCCGGCGAGGGCGGCGAGGGCGAAGGTCTCGATGCGGTCGACGGTGCGTGAGGCGGCGTCGTATCGGATGGTGGGGCGGTTGCGTTGGTGCCCTGCGTTGAGCAGGCCGCGTAGGTCTTCGTTGTCTCCGGCGCGGGGTCCGAAGATGGTGTCGGCCTCGTCGATGAGCAGGGTGGGCGGATCGTCGGGGTTCGCGCCGATGGATCGGTACACGGCCGAAGGGCTCGCGTTGGTCGTCATGAGGGGCTTGTGTGACAGGGCCTCCACGAGGTCGAGCAGTCGGGACTTGCCGCACCGCTTCTCGGGGGCACGGATGACGAGTCGGGGCGCACAGTGCCAGGCGGGGGCGGCGTGGGTCGCGGCGATCCACAGCGTGACGGCGATCAGGGCATCCGGCGACGGGAGCACGACGTACCGGGTGAGGGCGTGGGAAACGCGGTCGAGAATGTCGGCCCCGCCGAGGGGGAGGTCGGCGGAGTTCATGCCGCGCCCCTCTCCGGCTGTCCGTGGCCGCGTCCGGCGGGTGCGGGGGGCCAGGGCCCTTCGAGCACTGACGGGGCGGTGGCGTTGAATCCGCGCACTACGGCGAGGGCTTCGAGGTAGGCGGCGCGCTGGTGGTCACCGCGTCGGCGGGCGAGTTCGGCGGCGCTGGGGGAGAGGGCGGTTTCGCGGAACCGGCGGGCGATGGCGGCGTGCCGGGCGGCGCGGTCGTCGTCGTTGTTCTCCCAACCGATCTGCCAGCCGATGTGCAGGCCCAGCGCGTAGCCGTGGTCCCAGGCGAGCCACGTGTCTTCGGTGAACGTGTCCATCGGTCCGTGCGGGGGTGGTAGGGGCGGGCGTGCCATGACGGTTTCCCTTCGTCGGCGGGGCTGTTCGAGGGCGTGCGGGGGTAGCGGTGCCGCTACCTCGCGCCGGGGTGCTACCCGGCGGTGCCGTCGTCTTCGGCGTGCTCGTCGGCGGTGGTGCGGGCGTCGAGGGCGGCGAGAAGGTCGGTGCGGGTGATGCCGCGTCGGACGGTTCCGGCTCGTTTGATGTTGCGGGTGCCGATGCCGTGCGGGCGCAGGGCCGGGGCGATCTGTTCGGCGGTCCAGCCGTCGTACAGGTCGGGTCGGGCGAGAGCCAGGCGTTCGGCGAGGGTCTCGCACCACGCCCGCGTCTCGGGCGAGCTGTCGGCGGTGGCCGGCCAGACGGCGGCGAGGTGGTCGAGGATTGTTTCGGCGTCGGTCTCGTCGGTGTGGGGCGTGACTCCGGCGGCGTGGCCGGTGATCCTGTCGGCCGCGAGGCGGGCGGAGCGGGCGCGGGCGGCGATGGCCTCAGCGGTTGGGCCGTCGATGTAGGCGGTGTGCACGATCTGCGGGTCGTCGGCCTCGCCGACGAGGTATCCGACGCCCTTGTCGGCGCGGGTGAACATCGTGGCGCGGGTGCCGTTCTTGTACGCCGACGTGCCGAGGATGATGTCGTTCTCGGTCTGCCCGGCGACCTTGAGACAGAACCGGATCACCGAGACAGCCGAAAGTGCGGTGGGTACCGAGTCGGAGCTGGGGCGTTGGGTGGCGTTCCACACCATGATCCCGACGGCGGGGCCGCGCTTGGCCAGGTCGGTC
The DNA here is from genome assembly GCA_030538115.1 of Dermatophilus congolensis. Classification (GTDB taxonomy): domain Bacteria; phylum Actinomycetota; class Actinomycetes; order Actinomycetales; family Dermatophilaceae; genus Dermatophilus; species Dermatophilus congolensis_B. The sequence continues at coordinate 25,681 of JAUNUP010000019.1, forward strand.
ATGATGTCGGCGAACTCGCGGCCATGGTCGGGGTGGGCGTAGAGGGCTTGGCACTCGTCGGCGCTCCACAGGACCGGATGCAGCCCGAGCCGCCAGTCGGACGCGAGAGCATCTGTGACCTTGCCCTCGGGGCAGATGTCGCGGGACAGGGCACGAATGGTCTTGTACCGGCGACTCATGTCGGCGCGCAGCGCGCGGGCGTCGCGGAGGATGTAGTCGACGTCTTCGGGATCGTCACCAACCCGGAAGGCGTGCGCGACCGACTCCAACGGCAGCCAGTCGGCACCGCCTTTGAGGTCGAACAAGTGCAGCTCACAACGCGGGTCGAGGGCGCAGGCCAGGGCGATCAGGCGCACGGCGAAGGTCTTGCCGACGCGGGGCACCGCACCCACGAGTCCGGAGGCGAACATGAGCGTCAGCGTCACGGGTCGCCCTTGCGGGTCGGTGCCGAAGCAGAACGGCTCGAACACGTTCACGGTGCCGCGTTTGAGCAGCGGCCAGGGCACGGGCTTGGTCTTGTGCATCGGCTTGTCGCCCACCCACAGGATGAGGCGTCCGGCGTGCGTGTCGGCCTCGCCTTCGGGCCAGACGCACCCGATGGGGCGGCGCAGCCCGGAGGCGAGCCGGTCGCGGCGTTCGGCGATGTCTCCGGCGGTCACACCGGCGGGTAGGTCGATTTCGGCGCGGAATCCGGCACCGTCGCGGGTGATCGGCGAGACGAACCGCACCGCGTCACTGCCGGTGCGCAGGTTCTTGTTCAGCTCGGCGATGCCCAATGCTCCCAGGGCGGTCAGGATCACGTCGGAAGTCAGGCGCGGCACCGACGCGGTATCGACCGGCCGCGAGACCACGGCTACGTCGCGGGGGCGACCGACCCAGCCCAGCAGCGCGGCTGCGGTGAGTACGAGGACAACGCGCACCGGCACGGACGAGGCCACCCACACGGCGGGCAGCAGCAGCGCGACCAGGCCCAGCAGCGCGCCCGTGATGGCGAGGCGCTGTCGTACCAGGGAGCGGCGTTGTTCTTCGAGCCTCACATAGGTCTTGGCGTCTTCGACGCCGTAGGAAACGCGGTCGGCGGCAGCAGCCAGGGCCAGGCGCACCGGCCGGGAATCGGCATCGACGCTCCAACGGGCACCGGCCCATGCCAGGCGAACGGCGCCAGTCGGGGCGTGCTGAGCCAGGCGAGCCCAGTAAACCGGAGCGCGCAGGGCGTGGAACGCCGACGCGTGCCCGGCGTATGTGATCGCCCACACGGCAGCGGATTTCAACGTGGGAACGTCGGTGACCCACCGGGGTAGCAGCGGCTTGCGCGGCAACTCCCACACGGGCCGCTGATCCGCGACAGGGTGCGAGACCACGATCCCGTCAACAGCGGGACGGGCGTCAGCGTCGGGACCATCAAACGCGCTCGTGTACGCGCTGGACGAGTAACCCGTGTCGGGGTTCTGGTTGCGGCGAGCGATGACGGACGCGAGGTCTACAACCGTGCCGGACAGCACTTGGGGAGTGCCGTCGTCGGGCGTGTTTGGAGTGTGCATGTCAGGGGTGTCCTTTCAAGCGATCACGGACGGCACCAAGCCGGAGCGGCTGGTGCGGGCGGCGCGGCGAGCGGCGAGTTCGTCAAGCGCCGGGTCGTGGTAAGTCCGGCCGGTGCGCCCGGCGCGGGTGACGGTCCAACCGGCCTGGCGGGCGCGGGCATCGCTACGGGCATGCACAACATCGGCCACGGCCACGAGCACGGCGTCTAGCAGCGACGGCGACGCCTCCACGGCCAGGGCGGCGGGGGCGCTCATCGCTGCACCGCCAACTGCGAAGCGATCGACGCGGCGACCGAATCGGCGATGCTCGCTACACCTGCCGCGACGGGTGCGCCCAACGTGGTCGAGGACATGACGACGCCGAGCATCAGACCCAGGAACACGGGGCCAGGGTGAACGGTCCCCGCCTTGACCAGGATCACGGCGAGCACCACGAGCAGCAGAAACAAGACAGCAGAAGCCATGATGGTGACCTTTCAGACGGCGGCAGAAGCGACAGGTGAGACGGCGGAGGCGGAGGGGCAACGCGCCGTCGCGCCATCGGCGGCAACGACGAATCCGCGAGCGACTCGCGACAAGCGAGCAACCGCCCGACGGTGCGCCCGCACCGACAGGGCATCCGCCGAAACGGCTAGACGGCACTCGGCGTCGACAACCGCGAGTTCGGCGTCGATGAGCGGCCATTCGGCCTCGATGGCACCGAGCGCGGCGGCGGTCGGCTCGGAGTCGAAGCGCATAGGGTGAATACACATGTGGTGTCCCATCGGGTCGGCTACTGACTCACTCAGTAGATGCTCTGAAGGTACATACTGAGTCAGTAGCAGTCAAGGGGTTCTTGCGATGTCCACGTTCCCGAATTCGCCGGACGCTCAACAGAGGACGGCGGGGGACTCGGGGGGACTCGCACCCCGGACTCATGACGACCCGCTGGCCTCGATAGACGCTCTGTGCAAGGCGCGGGGATGGAGCCGTTCACGTCTGGCTCACGAGCTGCGTAGGCAAGGGCAGCGGCGCGGCGTGACGGTGCCCGGCGACGAGAGCTTGGTTCGCATGATTCGCCAGTGGGCGAACGGCACGCGAGCCCCGAGCGAGCAATACCGCGTCCTGTTGTGCGCTGCCCTCGGCATTGCGGCAGGTGACTCGCCAGACGTGGGGGAGTGCGAGGCGTTCGGCTCGCTCATCGGTGCAGCCGTGTCAGTCGTTGACGCCTCGATGGTCGAGGTGTTCGAGGTGCAGACTGACATGCTGCGACTCATCGACCGCAAGATGGGCGCGGCCAGGGCATTGCCGCAGGTCGAGGCGCACATGACGACGATGGTCGACCTGTTGGAGTTCGCACCGTATGGGCAGTGCCGTTCGAGGCTCGCGAGTGCGGCCGGAGCGGCGGCGGCGTTGGCCGCCTGGCAGGCGCTTGACCTCGGTCGCCCTCAGCGGGCATGGGGTCTGCACGGGCAGTCTCGACGCCTCGCGCTGGAAGCGGTTGATGCGTCATTGGTCGCGTACACGACGGCGCAACAGGCGTATGCGTTGCTCGACGCGGGACAGACGGCGCGTGCCCGCGAGCAAATGCAGTACGCCCGCACCACGGCGGGCACCAAGGTGCCGACCGTGCTGCGGGCGTGGCTTGCTGCGGCAGAAGGCGAGGCGGCAGCGACCGACGGCGACGGAGCCGGCGCGCGTCGATGCCTGGACGATGCCGCCGCGATTCTCGACCGCCCCGACGGCGACGCGCTGCCGTACGTCTTCCTCGGAGAGGGGCACCTAGAGCGCTGGCGCGGCAACTGCCTCGCGGCCGTCGGCGATCGCGAGGCAACAACGATCCTGGTAGACGCGCTGGAAACCCTAGACCCGACGTTCAATCGGGCGGCGGCGAGCCTGCACGCCGATCTGTCGTCGGCCTTCGCGGCCCAAGGCGATGCGGAGCGGGCCGGGCATCATGCCCGCGCAGCCGCCGAGTTCGTGCGCCTCACGGGCTCAGTTCGACAGCGCCGCCGCGTGGATGCCCTAGTGGCAGCCCATGGCGAGCACGCGCAGTAGCGCGACGAGGGTGCCCGACGACTGCACTTCGCCCTTCCTGATCCGCTCGGGAAGCTCGATGAGCGGCACCCATTCGAGGCGTTCCATCTCGTTCAGCTCGGTCGGCTCGCCGACCACTTCGTAGGACGTGACCGCGTAGATGTAGTGCCGGGCGCGAACCATCCCGATCACGGGCTCGAATTCGGCGATGAGGGTGAGGTTCTGCACGTCCCACCCGAGTTCTTCGCGCACCTCGCGAGCGGCGGTGACCTGAGGCTCTTCGCCCTCGTCCACGAGTCCGCCTGGCAGTTCCCAGTTCCACGTGTTCGAAGCGAACCGGTGCCGCCACATGAGCGCGACGCGTTGCGTCGTCTCGTCCACGATCACGGTCATAGCGGCGGGCTTCATGGTGACGATGTGGTGCTCGAACCGCTCGCCGTCGGGCGTCTGCACGTCGACGAGGCTGAGGTTCACCCACTCGTTTCGATAGAGGTCACGCTCGCCATGAACCAGCCACTCCGACGGGTTGCTTTCATCCGGCCGCGCGGTCGGCGTCGCCGAGGCCCTAGCTCCGCCACGCGAGGCCTGCCACTGAATGACGGTGGCAGGAGCCCACATGTGAGTGCGTCCGATGGTCTGATCCGGCGGCGGCATCTGCCCACGCTGCCGATACGAGCTGACAGTCCCAACCTGCACGCCCAGGTACTCGGCAACGTCCGTTGTAGTCCACCACTGCTGATCCACCAACGCCATGCGGCCATCCTTTCTTGTTGCCGGACCTAACGTCCTGCGTTGCGCAGCTACTCCGCGATGGGGTACGCGGATGGACTTCACGGTGCCTGGAAGTCTGCGTTCTGGTCGAGAGCGATCCTAGGCACCAGCTTGGGCAGGTCTTCGACGGTGACGCATACTTACTCACTCGCTAACACCTCCCGTTGAGATGGGCGTCTCCTTCGATGGCCAGCGCGATCCGCTACTTAGATAGATATCCGAATGTTCAGCAGGTCCGGCCCGAGGAGCTTGTGCTGGTAAGGACATTCGCAAGCGCCTTCTTCTCCCTGCTCCAGAGAGTGGGTTGATAGATACATCGAGCGCCGTGTCCACATGCCCCACTTCGTTACGTTTTCCCTATCGCCGAAAGAAGTCTGCCGGAAGGCTGACTCGTCAACGAGGGGGAATTGTGAACTGTCTCAATCGAACTTTCAAGTGGGGTGCCGCTGCAACGCTCGGCATCGCGGCTTCCGTGACCGCACTGCCTGCAGCGTCGAGCTTCGCAATTGCGCCGATCACGTCGTCTGTCAAAGCGGCAGTCCCATGGAGCTGTCCTAGTCCCGATAGGTCGATCGCGAGCCGGACAGTCACCTCGCTCAAGGCGAAGGAAATTGCCAAGATCAACGCGGCGATGCGTCCCTACGTCGCTTATGCGAAGCAGAAATACTGGTCCAATGGTACTCTCACCGAGTATGGGCGGGGGTACGTTGGGGAAATGGCGCTGGGGTACCTCGTGGCATCGGGGACCGACTGGAATGATCGGTTGGCCTATCAGTACAAGTACCCTGGAAAGCCGCGAACCTACGACCTGAGGAGCGTGAATCCCGGGGGTCCCTTTCCTGATTCAACCGTCTACTGGGAATCCAAGGTGAATACCTCGAAACTGACGTCTTCGCAGGCGCAGGTGGACCGTAGTGTCAGTGCTTCCTATTCAGAGAACGTTGCGTATGCATGGTTCTGTGTGGCGCCTCACGATGGGACTGTCTATGGGGTGAAGTGGGACAAGGAGGCACCCTGGATCTACAAGATCGCGGGGATCGTTCGCAGCGGATACTAACTGGGTCTCGACGAGAAAGGGTGACGATAATCATGAGAGAAGTCTTCTTTTATGTGGGCGCTCCGCCCGAGGAGGGGGTTCGGCCGGCTGAGTACGACGCGTGGGAGGAGGTTCCATCTTTGACCCCTCTGCACCCACTTCTGGAGTCATTCTTGAAGAAGGCGCATAGTGATATTGCGTCCAGGGCGGAGGATCCTGACGAACTGTTCGAAGGGGGGCTTTTCGCTGACGCTAAAGGAAATGGCGCGTATCTCATTTGTTACCATAGTCGAGATTCATACGGCGCGCTAAATGCGTTGATTAGGCGCGCGCAGTCCGCAGGGGTGCAGGCATATTCGCCAATCGCGGTCAAGGCGTCGGAAATTGAAGAATTCGTCGGCAATGAAGGGGCGCCGATCCCGCCAGGTCTCTAACTGAATTGGCGGAGCCTGCGGAACCTTGGCGGTTTCGAATTTCTTCTTCATTGTGCATCGAGGTGCGGCCGGTCCGAGCCAATGGGATGCGGCCGGGCGGAGTCTTCGGTGTGCCCGACAACAGGGTGACGTGTCTGAGTTCTCCGTGATCCTTTTGGCCCGTCTGGTGCATTGGAGGGTCAGTGCTGGCCAGGGGTGTGAATCGTGATCTCGCCACAGGAAGCGGCTAGCGATCCAGCTAGACCTGAGGGCGGGGGGCGTTCAACCCTGTTGCCACGACGGAACCTTCTTCTGGGCAACTTACACCTGGCCCGCACACCCAGTCGGCACGAGCCGGGTCGGGTGATCCCGGAATCCTGTTCATGCCGTTGGCGCGTCCAGCGCGCGTCCGCGAGGCGTCTCTGAGTCGTGTTCCTGCTGGGTAGCGCCCCGAACGTCCCCCTCTTGAAAACCGCTATGTCGGTAACGGCATCGTGGGTTCGAATCCCACGCCCTCCGCTCTGACACCCGCCTCCAGGCGAGGTGGGCTTGGCTGGGCCCTTCGATCGGGATACGCAGCGCGAACGGTAGCTGTGGATAACTCTGACGGCTGGTGCGTCAGGCGTCCTGGGGTGGAGCTCCAACACCAACAAAAACGGCCCCCGAAGGGGCCGTTGAGCCGTGCACCCTAAGATGCGCGGCGGGGTATGCCTCGATGATAACCGGAAGTGAGTCGCGGTGCCGGCAGCGTGTCGACCCCGCCGTCGGCGTGAGGGGCGGCCAATGTGGGGGGTGAGTCGCATCACACTGCGAGGTTCATGCGAGAATGTAAGAACAATGTATTGACTTGTCGGGCGGTCAAGGATTCAATGGTGGCATCAAACCAAACGTCACCCGTATGACCTCGATGGGGAGGAACCCGTGAGCTCCAGCCCGTTGCTCGACATGACCCAGAACACGCCCACTGTTCTGTGGAACGACTCCGCAGACCCTAAGGAGTTGAAGCAGTCGATCGAGTGGGGGGCCGTGGGTGCCACGTGTAACCCCGTCATCGCCGTCAACTGCGTCAAGGCAGACCTGCCGCGCTGGTCGGCGCGCATCGCCGAGATCGCAAAGGAGAAGCCGACGGCCTCGCACGCGGACATCGGTTGGCAGGTCGTCGAGGAGATGTCCGTCGACGCGGCCAAGCTGCTGGAACCCGCGTTCGAGAAGTACAAGGGTGTCAACGGGCGCCTGTCGATGCAGACCGACCCGCGGCTCCATCGCGACAAGGACGCCCTGGTTGATCAGGCCGTACGATTCGCCGGGTTGGCCAAGAACATCATCGTCAAGATTCCCGCCACCTCCGTCGGTGTCGAGGCGCTCGAAGAGGCCACCTACCGTGGCGTCAACGTGAACGTCACCGTATCGTTCACCGTGCCACAGGCCGTCGAGACCGCCGAGGCGATCGAGCGCGGCCTCAGGCGTCGGGAGGCCGAGGGTCTGGACATCTCGACCATGGGTCCGGTTGTCACCATCATGGTGGGCCGCATCGACGACTGGCTGAAGAAGGTTTACAAAGAAGAGCAGCTCAACTTCGATCCCGGCTACCTGGAGTGGGCCGGCGTGGCTTGTTTCAAGAAGGCGTACGGCATCTTCAAGGAGCGCGGCCTGCGTTCGCGTCTGCTGTCTGCCGGGTACCGAAACTCGATGCAGTGGTACGAGTTCATCGGCGGCGACGTGGTGATCTCCCCGCCGTTCGCGTGGCAGCAGCGCTTCCAGAACAGCGGCATCGACGCCACCGAACGCATGGACGACCCCGTCGACCAGAAGATCCTCGACGGCCTCGCCACCATGCCCGAGTTCGTCAAAGCCTACGAGGTCGACGGCATGACGCCCGAGGAGTTCGACGACTTCGGCGCTACCCGCACCACGCTGCGCCAGTTCCTCGCCGCCGACGAGGAGCTCGACGGCATCGTCCGTGACGTCCTCATCCCCGCTCCCTGACGCCGCCGCCGAAGTAGTTTTCCCATGTGTGAAGGAGCGACGATGACGTCACCCGCGACGATTCGCCTGACCGTCGGGCAGGCCATAGTCAGGTTCTTGTCGGCGCAGTTCAGCGAGCGAGACGGTGTCCGCCGTCGCCTCGTGCCGGGCATGTTCGGCATCTTCGGTCACGGCAACGTGGCCGGGATCGGCCAGGCGCTGCTTCAGAACCAGGTCGAGGCCGAGAAGGCCGGAGGCGGCCGCAGCGCCGTGGACCTGCCGTACACCGAGCCCGCTGACGGCGAGCTGCCGTACTTCATGGCCCGCAACGAGCAGGGCGCCGTGAACGCGGCAGCCGCGTTCGCCAAGACGGTCGAGCGGACCCAGGCTCTGGCCGTGACCGCCTCGATCGGGCCGGGGTCCACCAACATGGTCACAGGTGCCGCGCTCGCGACCACCAACCGGCTGCCGGTGCTGCTGTTCCCCTCAGACATCTTCTCGACCCGCTACCCGGACCCGGTGTTGCAGCAGTTGGAGGACCCGCGCTCGCTGGACGTGTCAGTCAACGACGCGCTCAAGCCCGTTTCGCGGTTCTGGGACCGCATCAACCGCCCCGAGCAACTCATTCCGTCGATGCTCGCCGCGATGCGCGTGCTCACCGACCCCGCCGAGACCGGCGCTGTGACGGTGTGCCTGCCGCAGGACGTGCAGGCCGAGGCGTTCGACTGGCCGGTCGAGTTCTTCACCGATCGCACCTGGTACATCGCCCGTCCGGTGCCGGAGCCGGCTGCGCTGGCCCGCGCGGTCGAGGTCATCAAGGCCGCTAAGAAGCCGATGATTGTCGCCGGCGGTGGCGTTATCTACTCGGGTGCCTCCCAGGCGCTGCGTGACTTCGCCACCGCCACGAGCATCCCGGTGGCCGACACGCAGGCCGGTAAGGGCGCCATCAACTACGACCACCCGGCTGCGGTCGGCGGTGTCGGTGCCACAGGTAGCGGCTCCGCGAACGAGGTGGCTGCCGACGCGGACGTGGTCATCGGCATCGGAACGCGTTACAGCGACTTCACGACCGCCAGCCACACCGTGTTCGGCAACCCCGACGTGAAGTTCGTGAACATCAACGTCACGGCGTTCGATGCGGCCAAACACTCGGCCACCATGGTGGTAGCCGACGCCCGCGAGGCCCTGATCGCCCTGGGCTCCGCGCTGGAGGAGTACAAGGTCGACGAGGCGTACGCGAAGCACGCCGCCGACCTCGACGCTGCCTGGCAGAAGGTCACCGATGAGTGCTACCACCGGGGCAATACCCCGCTGCCGGCCCAGACCGAGGTGTTCGGTGCGCTGAACCAACTCATGGACCCCACGGACGTGGTCATCAACGCGGCAGGCTCCATGCCTGGAGACCTCCAGTCGCTGTGGCGGGCCAGCACGCCCGAGCAGTACCACCTGGAGTACGCCTACTCGTGCATGGGGTACGAGATCCCCGCGTCGATGGGCGTGCGGATGGCCAAGGGTGAGGCTGGCCAGGTCGTGGCCATCGTCGGTGACGGCACGTACCAGATGATGCCCGCCGAACTGGCAACCATCGCCTCGGAGGGGCTCAAAGTTATCGTGGTGCTGCTGCAGAACCACGGCTGGAGTTCCATCGGCTCGCTCTCGGAGTCGCGCGGAAGCCAGCGATTCGGTACCAAGTACCGGGTGCGCAACGAGAAGACCGGGCGCTTGGATGGCGGCAACGTGCCGTTCGACCTCGCCGCTAACGCGGCGAGCTGGGGCCTGGACGTTCTCGAATGCGACGGCATCGAGGAGTTCCGCTCCAACTACGCGAAGGCCGCCGCGAGCGACCGGCCGACCGTGCTCTACATCGAGACCAACCTGCTCGGCCCCAACCCGCCCGGCACCGGTTGGTGGGATGTGCCCGTCTCGGCTGTCAGCGAGCTGGAGAGCACGAAGGCGGCCTACGAGGAATACAAGGCGTCCAAGCAGCCGCAGCGTCATTACCTCTGACGCACACGGTGCCCCGTGATGGGGCGGCCACCCATGACGACGGCGGGCTTCCCGGGAGTGATCCTGGGGAGCCCGCCGTTTCGGATTCCACACCCGGCCTCACCGAGCGATCACGAGGTCGCCCTTGGCGCGGAAACGTTGCCCCTCGTCAGCTGTCGTGCACGGTCACGTCGAGCGCGTACAGGTCGGCCCGGTAGGAGTGGTCGCCGAACTCCACCGGCTTGCCGGCCGCGTCGTAGGCCGTGCGGGTCATCGTGAGCACGGGGTCGTTGCGGCCGATGTGCAGCAGCTTGCGCTCCTCGGGGAGTGGACTGCGCGCCCCGATGGTCTGATGGGCCACGGAAGGTCGGACACCCCGACCGCGTAGCCACGCGTACAACCCGTGCTCGGTGAGCGCTTCTTCGGTGACGTCGGCGAACTCGGGCGGCAGCCAGTTGCGCATGTAGGCCAGGGCGTCCTCGTCGGCCCAACGCAGGCGTTCGATCTTCACTAGGGGCGTTTCCGGGTCCAGCTTGAGTGCCACGGCGATCGCGTCGTTGATCGCGTGGGGGTCGATGGACAGCACCTCGGTGCGGGGTTTCTTGCCCGCCCGGCTCAGATCGTCGTGCAGGCTGGTCAGTTCGTTACGCCGGTGAATGACCTCGTTCGCCACCGTGGTGCCGATGCCCCGGCGCCGCACCAGCAGGCCACGGGAGACCATCTCGGCGATGGCTCGCCGCACCGTGGGTCGAGACAGTTCCAGTCGGTGCGCCATCGCCAACTCGTTCTCGAAGGGGTCACCAGGCTGCAGGGTGCCGTTCTCGATGGCAGCGGTGAGCTGCTCGGCGAGCTGGTGATACAGCGGCACAGGGCTGGAGCGGTCGATGACGACGGGTACTTCGGCGGTCATCTGACAAGGGTACCCGTTTGTTTCCTTTATCTGACGTTTTGACATAGCGCATCAGCTATGACAGGACAAAGGAGAGACAGGAGGTGGGGGGGGGGGCGCGGGGGGGGCCCCCCCCGCCCTGGGGATAACGGAGGCAGGGGGGGAGAAAA
>JAUNUP010000019.1:36477-67277 GCA_030538115.1 Dermatophilus congolensis
TTTTTTTTTTTTTTTTAAATTCCTAAACATATATCCCTGAAAAACGTCGATAGGGGGGGTGCGCCCCCTCACCGGCGCCCCCACCTCCTGTCTCTCGTAAGAGCGATCGCTGGGCATCATCCCAGGTCGATGGCCTCCACGTACTCGCGGTTGATGCGAGCCGCTTCCTTGGGGTGTTTGTGCGTGGTGTCCTGTTCGAGGACGTACCAGCCGGCGTAGCCGTTGGACTCCAGCCACCGCACGATGGCAGGGATGTCGACGAGGCCCTGGCCCAGTTCGGGGAAGATGATCCCGTACAGGGCCTGGGAGAACGACCAGTCGTTGTCCTTGGCCGCCTGCAGTACTTTCGGGTCCACGTCTTTGAGGTGCACGTGCTCGACGCGGTGGCCGTACTCGGGCAGGAAGTCCATCGCGTCGCCGCCGCCGTACTTGAGGTGGCCCACATCGAGGCACCAACCCACCTTGGTCGGGTCGGTCTCGTCGAGGAAGCGCTTGGTCTCGGCGGCCGTTTCGACGTAGGTGCCCACGTGGTTGTGGAGCACCACCTTCATGCCCATGGGTTCGAGCAGGTCGGCGAGGTGGGCCAGACCGTCGGCCAGGTTCGTCCACTGCTCGTCGGTGAGGCCGCGGGACTCGTCCACGTGACCGCCCTCGTCGTCCCGGCGCTGATCGCCCAGCTCGGCGGCCACGAGGATGTCCCCCCCGGCGGCCTTGACACGGCGCGCCACGGAGAGCGCGGCCTCGTCGGCCTCGTCCCACTTGTCACGGTCGCGGTAGCCGAGGCGGACGAACGCGCCGACCATGTCCATGTTGCGGGCCGCCATCTTCTCGCGCACCAGCTCCGGGTCGTCGGGCATGCCCGGGCCCCACTCGGTGGCGGTGTAGCCGGCCTCGACCATGTCGTCGAGCATTTGGTCGGGGTCGGTATAGGGGCGGAAGTCGGGGATGTCTCCGTTGTTCCAGTTGCAGGGTGCGGTCGAGATCTTCATCGATCCGAGCTCCTCGGTTGTGCGGCGTGTTCTGAATCGCGGGTGCGAGAGGGGTGAGAGGCTGCGAAAGCCTGACTATATGTTCGCACATCAGGACATTAACGAGAACGGGTCGTGCGGGAAGTTGCTTCCTCGGGGATGTTCTCGCTGGTCAGAGGTGCTGTGATGTCCGCCACTGCACAGCGATCTGGGGCCGGAGGTGCCGCCGAATCCGGCACCCATGGGTGCCGGATTCGGCTCTTGTGAGAAGAGGTGATCGCTCAGTAGTACTTGCCGACGGCGAAGTCCTCTTCGAGTTGCTCAAGGGAGCGGCCGGAGGTGTTGGGCAGGTACTTCCACAGGAAGACCAGCACGAGCAGGCCGGCGACGAAAAAGATGCCGAACATGCCCTGGAGGCCGGCTGCGGCCACCACGATCGGGAACGCGAACGTGATGATCGTGTTGGTGATCCACAAGCAGAAGATCGTGATTCCCATACCGAATCCACGCATCTTGAGCGGGAACATCTCGGACAGGATTACCCAGACGGGGGCGTTGAGAGCCAGCTGCATGAAGAACACGAACAGGGCGCTCAGGACCAGCACCAGCCAGGCGCGAGTGATGCTGGCGGGCAGCACCGAGGTGGTGATAAGTATCAGGCCGTGCATGGTGGTGGTGAGGATGAAGCCGGTGATGATGAGCTTGCGGCGGCTGACGCGCTCCATTACCCAGAACAGGCAGATCGCGGTCCCGGCCACAGCCAGCACGCCGTTGGCGATGTTCGCGATGATGGCCGCTCGGGAGTCGAATCCGGCCTGGCCGAGCACCTGGGTGCCGTAGTACATGATCGAGTTGATGCCGGTGAGCTGCTGAGACATGGCTATGCCGATACCGATGAGGACGAGCTTGCGGATCCAGGGCGTCTTCATGTCGGACCAGCCGCCCATGTGGGAGGCTTCCTCTTCTGCGGCGAGACGGCGCACCTCGGCGATTTCGGCGCGAGCGCGCTCCTCGTGGCGGACGCGCATGAGTACCGCGAGGGCTTCGTCCTCGCGACCGTGGGCGAGCAGCCAGCGAGGCGACTCGGGCTGCTTGAGCATGCCGAAGAACAAGGCGACGGCAGGCAGCGCGGCGATGAAGAGCATGTAGCGCCACACGGCGTCGTGGTGGCCGGCGACGTTGTAGATGATCGCGTTGATGAGGAACGCGAGGAACTGGCCGATGACGATGGCGAGTTCGTTGCGGCCCGAGAGTGATCCGCGGCGCTCTTGCGGGGCCAGTTCGGCCAGATAGACCGGAACGGTCACCGAGGCGGCGCCGACGGCCAAGCCGAGGACGACTCGGCCGATCAGCAGCGTGATGAGTTCGGGCGCGAAGACACACAAGAGTGTGCCGACGAAGAACAGGATCGCGACCTGGATGAGGGTCTTGCGGCGGCCCTGCGCATCGTTGATGCGGCCGCCGAATAGAGCGCCGAAAGCTGCGCCGAGCAGGAGGGTGGCGGTGACCAGACCCTCACCGGTGGCGGTGAGCTGGAAGTCCTCCATGAGCGGTTCGAGTGCACCGTTGATGACGCCGGTGTCGTACCCGAACAACAGACCACCGAACGTTGCGATGACCGCGATCTTGTCCAGGTGGCGTTGGTGCGGGCCTGGACGTAGCGGCGGAAGTTCGATGTTCTCGCCTGGAGAAAGAGGCGTGCCCCCGTGTGACATTGGGTTTCCTTTCGATCACCCGCCCGTGGGCGAAGACGACGTTGTCGATGATCCCGTCAGCCGCGACCGGGCTGATCTGCGAGGCGCCGACCGCGGGCCGGGGTGGCTCAGGCGGCGATTGCGCGACTGGTCAGTATGTTTGCACATGCGGACATTAATGGGAAGAGGTTCCGGCGGGGGATCTCCTGCGAGTAGGGTTTCTGCTGGCCAGAGAGCTGTGATACGCGCCACCTCCGCGTGATGCGCCACCGGGCAGGGCGTGGCGTCTCGGATCCTCGGGATCGGGTCGGGGAAGCTCGGCAGGTCGCGGAGGTGCGGGCAGCTGAGTGGTGTGACGGTCGGCACTCCTTCGTCAGGTGCGGGCGGCGAGGGTGGTCCGCGGTGCGGCAATGTCGTAATGTCTTCTCATTACCTGGCCGTACAGTCGTGAAAGGGTAAGAGCAGCCCATGAAGATCGGAATCGCTGGCACTGGACGCATCGGTGCCTACCATGCCAACACGCTCAAGGGCCTCGAGTCGGTCACGGAGGTCGTGCTGGCCGACGCGTTCCCCGAGGCGGCCACGCGCGTCGCGATGGAGCTGGAACTCACCGCGGTCGAGGACGTACCCGCGTTGCTCGCCTCGGGTATCGACGGGCTCGTCATCGCCTCGCCGACCACCACGCACGAGTCGCTCATCCGCGCCGGGGTCGAGGCCGGAATCCCGACGTTCTGCGAGAAGCCCGTGGCGGCTGACCTGGAATCGGCGCTCGCGCTGGGGCGGCTTGAGAAGGAACATCCCGACGTGCCGATCCACATCGGCTTCCAGCGTCGTTTCGACGCCGGCTACATACGGGCGCAGGAGGCCGTGGCCAGCGGGGAGCTCGGCTTTGTGCACACGGTGCGCGCCACCAGCCTCGACACCGCGCCACCGCCGGCGGAGTACATCAAGGTGTCCGGCGGTATCTTCCGCGACTGCAACATCCACGACTTCGACATCATTCGGTTCGTCACCGGCGCTGAGGTGAAGAGCGTGTACGCGGTCGGTGCCAATAAGGGCGCGGAGTACATCAAGGCCAACGACGACATTGACACGGGCATGGGCATCTTCGTAATGGATGATGACACCCTGGTCACGTTTTCCTCCACCCGTCACAACGCGTACGGCCACGACGTGCGCATGGAGGTGCACGGCTCCGTAGGTGACCTGGCGGTGGGGATGGACGCCACGCTCGCCCTCGTCTCGGCCGAGCCGAAGGGTCTGGCCCCGGCCGGTCCGCGCGTCATCGATTTCATGGACCGATTCCTTCCGGCCTACGTACGCGAATTGACCGCGTTCGTCGAGGTGGCCGCAGGCAAGCGCCCGAGCCCGTGCACCGTCTACGACGGCGTCCAGGCCCAGCGCATGGCAGAGGCCGCCGACCGCTCGCGCCGCGAAGGTCGCCCCGTGACCATGAGTGAGATCCCCAACGTCGACTGACGCGTCGAGCACGCACGCAAGGCCGCCCGGCTGCTGGTGTTCCGGCAGCCGGGCGGTTCTCGCATGCGGTGGATGTCAGCGCCCCTACGCCAGTAGTGCTAGGACCGCTGCGGTGAGGATCTTGGCGAGCATGCCGACGGGGTAGGCGAGGCTGTACGCGGCCGAGACCCGGAAGTCGTGGCCGGTGCGGGAGTCGGCGAAGGCGAGGTTGGCGGGTTGGGTTTGGGTCCCGGCGAGAAACCCCACCAGCGTGGTGATCTCCATCCGGAGCACGACTTTGCCCATCACGTAGGCGCTGATCCCCAGGGTCATAGTGACGACCACGCCGAGAGTGAGCATCGACAGCCACTTGCCGCTGGCCACCGCGCCCAGAATCTGCCCGCCGGAGCGCGAGCCCACCTGGGCCAGGAACAACAACAGCCCCAGGTCGGTCAGCACCGTGGTGACGGTGAGGGGCAACGTAGTCATCACCGGCCCGATGCGGCCGATGTGCCCCAGCAGCAATCCCACTAATAGGCACCCCAGGGCCGAGCCGAACACGAACGTGCCACCGCCGGGCAGCGGGAACGGGATGAGGCCGATCGCGAACCCGGCGGCCACGCCGAGCCCCAGCCACACCGCGTTCAGGGTGGTCATTCCCCGCGAGGAGTCACCGAAGTACTTACCGACCTCGCCCATCTGGTCGCGCGGGGCCACCACGCGCACGCGGTCACCCGGCTGCAGCACGAGGGCGGGGTGGGCCACCATGTCGAGGTCGGCGCGGCGCACCAGCGACGCGGTGGCTCCGAACCTGCTCTCCAAGCCGAGTTCGCCGAGCGAGCGCCCCACTAGGGCCGGGTTCGAGACGGTGATGCGCCGAAAGTCGAGAACCCCGCGGTCCTGCATGAGCAGGCTGTTGGTCACGGTGCCGAACTGTGCGATCGCGTGGGTGAGTACGGCCGCGTCACCTACCACCGTGACCGTGTCCCCGACGCCGAGCACACGGTCAGCGGTGGCCAACTCCACGTCGGTGCTGCCTGCAGGCAGCACCCGAGAGAGAGTGATCGCGTCGCCGTGAGCCTTCTCCAAGTCGCGCACGGTGAGCTCTGGGTCGATCCGCTCCAGCAGCACGTCCTTGAACACGATCTCGGGCGGTGCCTCCGAGGGGTCCACGCCTTTACGCAGCGCGAACTGCTGGATCAGCAGGATGCCGAGCACGCCGAAGACGTAGGCGAGCGAGTATCCGACCGTGACGTCCGGGGTGCCGCCCGCGGCCGCCATAGCGGCGGTGTTGGTGACGGCGCCGGCGAACGTGCCCGCCGACTCCGGGATGGTCAACCCCAGCAGCGGGCCGGTGACGAGCGCTGCAGCGCCCGCGAGGACCACGGCCACCACCACGGACAGCATCGCCCTGCCCTGCGTGCGCAGCCCGTTCGCGAATACCGGCCCCGACGAGATGCCCACTGCGAACGTGAACAGCGCGAGCCCCATGGTGCCGAAGCCGGGGGTGATCTCCATGCTGATGCCACGGGTGGCCCCCAGCGCTGAGACGGCGATGGAGACGAACAGCACGGCCGCCGCCCCCAACGCCACCCCGCCGACCCGGATGTTGCCGACCACAGACCCCACCCCGACCAGTAGAAACAGCAGCATGATCGGGTTGGCGGCCAGCCAATTCAATACCAGGTCCATCGTGTATCGGCCCCTACCGAGTCGATTTCAGGAGTGTTCTCAGGCTTCCTTCGGGGCACCCGCAGCGTTCGGGTCGTAGTTGCGGATGATCAGGGAGCAGTCGTAGTTGATGAACCCGTCGTCGATTAGCTGGTCGAACTGACGGGTGGCTTCCTTGGCGGCCGGAAGGTCTAGGCCCACCTCTTTGGCGGCCGACAGGGCCAGACCGATGTCCTTGCGCGCCAGGTCGGTGCGGAAGTTAGCGGCGAACCCGTTGTTGGCGGCGGCGCTGGCGATGATGTCGGGCACCGGGTACCAGGTCTGCAGCGCCCACGAGTTACCTGAGGAGACCGCTGCGATGTCCCAGAACGCCTTAGCGTCCAGGCCGAGGCGCTCGGCGAGAATCGCGCCCTCGGCGCAGGACTGGAGGCAGATGAACAACATCATGTTGTTCGCGATCTTGGCCGCCTCACCGGTGGTGGGGCCGCCGGTAGCGAAGATGTTGCCGGCCATCGGCTCGATGAACGGGCGCGCCTTCTCCACCGCCTCGGGGGCGCCGCCCACCATGAAGGTCAGCGTGGCGGCCTCGGCGCCCGAGGGGCCGCCCGAAACGGGAGCATCAACCATGGCTAGGCCTGCTTCGGTGGCGGCTTCGTGGACTGCGCGGCAGGAGGCGATGTCGATGGTGGAGGAGTCGATGAGGATGGTGTTCTTGTCGGCCAGCGCGATGACGCCTTCCTCGCCCAGGTAGGTGGCGCGCACGTGGTCGCCCTTGGGCAGCATGGTGATGATCGCGTCGGTGCCCTTGACGAGGTCGGCGAGGGTGGGCACGGGGGTGACTCCGGCCTTCGCGACCTCCTCGCGCGCCTGCTCCGACAGGTCGAATCCGCGCACCTCGTGACCGGCCTTGACCTGGTCGGCCGCCATGTGGCGACCCATGTTGCCCAGCCCGATGAATCCGATGGTTGCCATTGCCGTGTTCCTCCACACTCGTGACTCTTCGCTGCCCGACGATGCGGGACTTCCGCGCCGCCGGTGGGCGGGCGCTCTGGGAAGCGATACCTGCACCATACCTTTGTGCTGTTGTTCGGACAATAGGATGAGTCGACTAACTCTGCGCACTCAGTCACGGCGGGCAGTGGTGTCGCGCCTGGCTTGACGTGGGGCGCTCCGGGGGTGGTTGCCCCAGGGCGCCAAGGGTGATGACTGTGATTGTAAAATGTCATGACATCAGAACAAAAGATTGACTCGACGTCTGCGATGGGCGACAATGCGTATGAACCAGAGACGGTTGCTGGGTGCGCGGTAACGAGACCGTGGCATCCGGCCCGGGACGGAGTGGGACGCCATGTCGGCACGGAAGGATGCGCCCGCGGGTGCACATGATGTTCTGGCCATCGGTCGAATCGGTGTGGATATCTACCCGATTCAGATCGGCGTCGGCCTTGAGGAGGTCGAGACCTTCGGCAAGTTCCTCGGAGGCAGCGCCACCAACGTGGCGGTGGCCGTAGCCCGGTACGGTCATGACTCGGCGGTGATCACGCGCACAGGTGACGACCCCTTCGGCAACTTCGTGCGCCAGGAACTCGTCCGCCTGGGTGTGAGCACCGATTACGTGGGTAAGGATCGCAAACTGCCCACCCCGGTTACCTTCTGTGAGATCTTCCCGCCGGACGACTTCCCGCTGTACTTCTACCGCTACCCCAAGGCGCCGGACCTGGAGGTCTCCGTGACCGACCTGCCACTGCAGGCCATCCGGGACGCCAGGATCTACTGGTCCACCGTGACGGGCCTGAGCGTGGAGCCCAGCCGCAGTGCACACTTCGCCGCCTGGGAGGCGCGCGCGCGTCGCAGTCACACCATCCTCGACCTCGACTACCGACCCATGTTCTGGGACAGCGAGGAGGATGCCACCGAGCAGGTCGGCAAGGCCCTGGGGCGCTGCACCGTTGCCGTGGGCAACAAGGAGGAGTGCCGCATCGCGGTCGGTGAGACCGAGCCGCTGCGCGCCGCCGACGCCCTGCTGGAGCGGGGTATTGAGGTGGCTGTGGTCAAGCAGGGCCCCAGGGGCACGCTGGTGAAGACCGCGGACGAGTTGTTCGAGGTGCCGCCCACCGTGGTCGACACGATGAACGGCCTCGGCGCCGGGGACGCATTCGGTGGCGGCATGTGTCACGGACTACTGGCGGGCTGGGATCTGCGTCGCTCCATCGAGTTCGCCAGCGCTGCTGGCGCTTTCGTGGCAAGCAAGCTGGAGTGCTCAACCGCCATGCCAAATGAGGCCGAGGTGCTCGATCTGCAGGCCGCGTATCAGGCGAAACTCGAGGCGCAGAAGGGGGGAAAGTGATGTCGGCTGCACGGCGCGTGGGGAGTGATATGGAGCAGCAGCAGAACAGGCCGCTGGTGCCTTGGGACGGTGGGCCGGTCGACACGGCCGGACTGACCCGCATCCGCCTGCGCGAGCCGTCGGCGGTAGCGCAGGCCTGGCACGAGCGTCGCCGTCTAAAGGAGCTGCCCGAGGGGAAGATGCTGGTCGTCGCCGCTGACCACCCGGCGCGCGGCGCGCTGGCCGCGAGCGGTGACCCGCAAGCCATGGCCTCGCGCAGTGACCTGCTATTCCGTCTGGCCACGGCCATCTCCCGCCCGGGCGTCACCGGCGTGCTCGGCACGCCGGACATTCTCGAAGACCTGCTGCTCATGGGGCTGCTCGACGGCAAACTGCTCGTCGGCTCTATGAATCGCGGTGGAATCACCGGCGGCAGTTTCGAGATCGACGACCGGTTCACCGCCTACAACGCGGCCGCCATGGCGTCTCGGGGTGTCGACGTCGGCAAGATGCTGCTACGCGTCGACCTCAACGACGCGGGTACCGCCGAGGCGCTTGAGGCATGTGGGCGAGCCGTGAGCGAACTGGCCGCGCACCACATGCCAGCCATGGTGGAACCGTTCTGGTCGCGGCGCGACTCCAGCGGCGCGGTACGTAACCAGCTCGACCCGGACTCGGTCATCAAGTCGATTCACGTGGGCGCCGGGTTGGGAGACACGAGCGCGTACACGTGGCTCAAGCTGCCCGTGGTCGACGAGATTGAGCGTGTCCTCGACGCCACCACCATGCCGGTCGTGCTGCTCGGAGGCGACCCGAGCGAATCCCCGGATGCGGTGTACGCCTCCTGGGCGGACGCGCTCGCGTTCGACAACGCCGTGGGCCTCGTGGTGGGCCGCACGCTGCTCTACCCCCGCGAAGGAGACGTCGCCGCTGCGGTCGACATCGCCGCCGAGATCGCGAGGAAGCAGAGCGCCTGGCGCGCAGTGAGACGTGAGGCGTGAGGTCTGCCGATGACGGCGGGTCCCGCCCTTCGCCTGGTCGTTGTCGATCCGGGCGGCATGAATCGTCTGATCAGGAAAGTGCGATCCATGTCATGATCGATTGACCGGACAAACTGTCAAAGCTAGGCTCGGGGTGGTGTCGCAGTTCCGAGAAAGCCCATAGCGCAGTCGACCGCAGGCTGCAGAAAAGGACGATGGAGTCCATGAGCACATCGACGCACGACAAGTCCCGCAACCCCGACCCGCGCTACAACAAGCTCGTGATGGGCGTGTGTCCCGACCAGTGGGGAGTCTGGTTCCCCAACGACCCCAAGCAGATCCCCTGGCAGACGGCGCTCGCAGAGATGGCCCAGGCCGGGTTCTCCGTCATGGAGACCGGTCCGTTCGGCTACTTCCCGACCGAGCCCACAGAACTGAAGAAAGTCATGGACGACCACGGGTTCCGAGTCGTTGCCGGCACCGGCTGGGGCATCCTCCACAAGGAGGAGGCGTGGGCCGAGACCGAGAAGACGTTTCGTGCCATCGGCGAGACCCACGCTGCCGTTGGTGCCGAATTCGTGGTGCACCTGCCCCCGCTGTTCCGTGACGACAAGACGTGGGAGTTCACCGACGACCGCGTCCTCACTCCGAAGGCGTGGGACCTATACATCTCCAACGCCGACAGGCTGGGTCGCATGATGAAGGAGGACTACGGCCTCAAGATGGTGCTGCACCCCCACGGTGACAGCCACATCGAGACCCGCGAGGACATCGACAAGATCTTCGGCGCCACCGACCCCGAGTACGTCGGGTTCTGCCTCGACACCGGTCACATCGTGTACGGCCAGACCGACCCGATCGACCTCATCAAGGACTATCCCGAGCGCATCGACTACGTGCACATCAAGGCCATGGACCCAGACCTGGTCAAGCAGGCTCACGACGACGACTGGCCGTTCGGTCAGGCCGTGGCCAAGGGCTGCTCAGTCGCCCCGCCCGCTGGCGAGCCCAAGATGCCGGCTCTCATCGAGGCGCTCGCCGACCTCGACAAGGAGCTGTACGTCATCACCGAGCAGGACATGTACCCCTGCGACGCCAGCTTCCCCCTGCCTAACGCCATCGCGACCCGCGAGTACCTGGCCGATTGCGGCCTTGGTATCAAGTGACTCACGCGTAGCCGCAAGCACCAGTTTTCAGGAGAAGTGACATGGCAGTACGTATTGGCATGATCGGCCCCGGCGGCATGGGGCAAGCGCACATCGACCGCATCCGCACCGTCATCGCCGGCGGTGAAGTGGTAGGTGTGACCGACATCGCGCAGGACAACATCGATACCGTGAGCCAGAAGTACGGCGTCACCGGATTCGCCAACAGCGACGAACTCATCAACAGTCCCGACGTCGATGCGGTGATGATCTGTAGCTACGGCCCCGCGCACGAGGCGGACGTCATCAAGTGCATCGAAGCCGGTAAGCCGGTGCTGTGCGAAAAACCGCTCACCCCGGACGCGCAAGGGTCACTCAACATCATGGAGGCCGAGCAGAAGGGCGGCCGCAAGCTGGTCACCGTCGGCTTCATGCGCCGATTCGACCGGTCCTACCAGGAGATGAAGGCGCTCCTCGATTCCGGTGGAATCGGCGATGCCCTCATGATCCACAACCGGCACCGCAACCCGACCGTGCCGGAGCGGTACACGTGGGACATGGCGATCAACGACACCGCCATTCACGAGATCGACACTATGCGCTGGCTCACCGGTGAAGAGATTGTGTCGGTTCGCGTGGACAAACCCAAGAAGACGAAAAACCGCTTCCAACACCTCCAAGACCCGCTCGTTATCATCATGTACACCGAGTCGGGCATCTGGATCGACGACGAGGTTTTCGTCAACAACCAGCACGCCTACGACATTCAGTGCGAGGTCGTCGCGGAGAGCGGCACGGTGCGCCTTTCGGACCAGCACGCCGTCGAATGCACGGGCAAGGTCGGACGCCACAACGTGCTCACCATGGACCACAACGAGCGTTTCGGTGCCGCCTTCGTCACCGAGGTGCAGGAGTGGATCAACGCTGTGGCTCGCGGCGAGCACACTGGCTCAACGGCCTGGGACGGCTACGCGGCCGCATGCGTGTGCGACGCCGGAGTGAAGGCGCTGGAGACCGACGGGCTCGAGGCAGTCGAGATGATCGACAAGCCGGCGTTCTACGCCTGACCTGCGCTGCGGGTGGCCTGGGCCCGTCGCTGGCCCAGGTCACCTTCGGGCACCCGGCCCCTTAACAGCACGACTTCAACATCTTCAACGAGGAAGACATGCCTAAACAGATTGGTATCGGCGTCATCAGCCTGGGCTGGATGGGGCGCCTGCACACCCGCGCGTACAAGCAGATTCGTGAGCGGTACCCCGAACTGGGTGTGGAGCCGCGCCTAGTCGCGGCCGCCGATCCGGTGGATGCGTTCCGCGATGAGGCCACGAACGCACTCGGATTCGAACGCGCCTACGCGAACTACCATGACCTGCTCGCCGACGCCGACGTCGAGATCGTGTCGATCTGTGGCCCCAACTTCCTCCACCATGAAATGGCCCTCGCGGCAGTGAAGGCGGGTAAACCGTTCTGGATCGAGAAGCCGATGGGTGTCAGTGCGCAGCAGAGCAAGGAGATCGCTCTCGCTGCGCAGGAGGCGGGGCTGCGCACCACGGTCGGGTTCAACTACCGGCACACGCCTGCCATCGAGCACGCCCGCGCCCTTGTGGCCGAGGGACGCCTGGGCCGTATCACGAACGTGCGGTCCTGGTGGATCGCCGACTACGCCTCCGACGAGAACAGCCCTCTCACGTGGCGGTACTCGCGCGAGCAGGCTGGCTCCGGCGTGTTCGGTGACCTACTGAGCCACGGGTTCGACCTCGCGCAGTACGTGGTCGGTGACCGCATCAGCTCGGTCAGCGCCACCTCCGACACATTTATCACGGAGCGCCCCAGGGGTCTTGCCGCCACCATCGGGCACGGCAAGGTCCCTGTCACCAAGGAGAAGTACCCGGTCGAGAACGAAGACTACGGCGCCGCTCTCGCGCGTTTCGACTCGGGCATCGTCGGCACGTTCGAGGCCAACCGGGTGGCCCACGGGCCGCGCGCCGAGTACGTCATCGAGGTGTATGGCACCAAGGGCAGCCTTCGGTGGAACTACGAGAACCAGATGCACCTCGACGTCCTCATCGACGATGACAATCCCCACCACCACGGCTACACGCGCATCATGTCCGATATTTCTCACGGTGACTTCGGTCGCTTCCAGCCTGGTCCCGGTCAACTCATGGGCTTCGACGACATGAAGACCGTCGAGGCCGCCCAGTTCTGCGAGACGGTGCTGAAGGACGAACAGATCGCGCCGTCGGCCGCGGACGCGTGGGCCGCCGCCGAATGCGACGAGGCGTGCGTCCTCTCCGCCGCCGACGGCGCCTGGCACGAGATCCCACGAGTAGAGGGGCCCACCACGATCGCCCGCTGACTCCGGCCCGAGGTTTCGTGACGTGTCGCCGGGCAGGCGGGGCGGGAACAGTCCTGAACCGACGCCCCTGCCGCCCGGGCCAATTCCCGAAGTGTCGGTACTCAAACCAACGACCGCTTCACATCCACTACCAGGAGGATCCGATGGCAGTGAAGATTCTGCTCGACCCGTCAATGTATCACCCGAACCTGTCCGTGGCCGACGAGGTCCGCAAGGCTGCAGCCCTGGGCTACAAGTACCTCGAATTGTCTCCACGCCCCGATTTCCACGAGTGGCACCACTACCCGAAGGTGGACGACGCCCAGGTCGCCGACGTCAAGGCGGCCATGAAAGAGACGGGCGTGAAGATCTGGACCTTCAACCCCGTCTACAACTGGGCCTGCCCGGAAGAGCCCATGCGTGAGCACGCGGTGCGCTGCATCCGCCGCCTGCTGGAAGTCATGAACGACCTCGAGGTTCCGGTGTACGCCACTGAGTTCTCCGGCGATCCGAACCGCCCAATCGAGAGCGAGGCCGCGTTCTACAAGTCGATGGAAGAACTGGTTCCCGACTTCGAGCGGCACGGCATCGAATGTGTGGTCGAGGCGCACCCATACGACTTCGTCGAGGTGAATGACCGTGCGGTGCAGATCGTGCGCGGGGTGAACAAGGACTGGTTCAACTACCAGTTCTGCTTCCCGCACATGTTCCACCTGAGCGGCGGGAACAACGACGTGCGGTCTCTGCTCGAATACGCAGGCCCCCGCCTCGCACACCTGCACATCGCCGACGTATACAACCACCTCGCGAACGTCGGTAACCGCTACATCATCAACCCGCCTGGTGCCGACGCCCGCGTGCATCAGCACAACGAAATCGGCAACGGTGAGGTGCCGTGGGATGAGGCTTTCGACTACCTGCGTGAAACCGGCTACGACAAGGCGGTCAGTGTCTGCGTGTTCGGCTGGGAGGAAGACGCAGACGCCATTCACGTGCGTATGCGTGAGCGGATCGAGAAGGAACTGGGGAGCCAGTGAGTGATCACAACACCACCGCGAAGAAGCTGACGATCGCCCAGATCGGGGCGGGCCGTATCGGGACCATGCATGCTGGCCTGTTGGCGGCCCACCCACGGGTCGGCGCGATGCTCATTGCAGACGCGGTTCCGGCGGCGGCGGAGGCGCTGGCGGGCAAGTTGACCGGTGCCGGGGCGGACGTGCGCACGGTGGCGCTCGACGACATCTTCGCGGCCGGAAATCCGCTCGGTGTCGATACTGTCGTCATCACGGCGGCGACAGCCAGCCACGCCCCGCTGCTCATCCGCTGTGCGCAGGCGGCCCTGGCGGTCTTCTGCGAGAAGCCGATCGCCCTCGACCTCACCGAGGCGCGTGAGGCGCAGTCGGCGCTCAATGTGTCGGGTGTGCCGCACCAGATCGGGTTCAACCGTCGCTTCGACGCCGGGTACAACCGCGCCAAGGAACTGCTGGAGGCGGGTGAGCTGGGGGAGCTGCGCCGTTTCCACGCGATGACCAGCGACCAGTTGCCGCCGCCAGACGAGTACCTGCCGGGCTCCGGTGGCCTGTTCCGTGACTGCAACGTGCACGACTTCGATGTGATCCGTTGGGTCACCGGGCAGGAGGTCGAAGAGGTCTACGCCGCCGGTGACCAGCGCGGGAGCGCGGGGTTCGCTGCCGCTGGCGACCTATCGGAGTCTGTGGCCTTGGTCCGTCTGGCCGACGGGACGATCGGGTCGGTTCATGCTTCGCGCTACAACGGACAAGGGCATGAGGTCCGTCTCGACCTCATGGGCACGAAAGGAACCGCCAACGTCGGGCTGGATAACAAGGTGCCGATGCGGTCGGTGGAGCAGGGCGTCGACTTCCCGACGGGGGAGCCCTGGGTGGATTACATCGAACGTTTCCTGCCGTGTTACGAGAAGGAACTCGACCATTTCCTCACGGTGGTGCTCGCCGGTGGTGAGAGCCCGTGTACATCGGACGACGCGGTCGCGGCCCTTGTCATCGCGATGGCGTGCGACCTCTCACGGCGCGAGAACCGGGTGGTGAAGATCAGCGAAATCGTGTGAGCAGCCCTAGGCGGGGCGCGGCATGAGTGCATTCAGTAGGCCGGGGGTGGACACTCCACCCCCGGCCCGTTAATGTAGCTATGTAAGCACAAACAGAGGCAGCGCAAGGCATTGATCAACGTGGCTCCGTGTCACTGCCCAGTTGCTCGGCGGGTAGCCGACGCACATCACGGATCGGCAAGCGACCGATCGGAAAGAGCAGGAGCCATGACCACCATCACCGCCGCCTTCGCGCCCTCCACCCCGGCGCTGGGTTTCAACCGCATCAGCGACGTTTTCGCCGTCGTCCTGGGTGTGCTCGCTGTGGCCTTCGTGGTCGCGGGGTTCGCGGCCTCCGCGCCGGCGTTCTTCGCGCTCGGCCTCGCCTCGGCGCTGGCCGGGGTCGCTAAGTTCTTCCAGGCCACCGTCGAAGAGCTCCAGGTCTGACGCGTTCGGCCTGGCTGCAGGCTCACGTGGTCTACGGGTGCACGGCCGCCGTAGAGCCACGAATCACCAACTCTGTGTCGATGGAGACCACTTGCGCGGGCGTATCGAGATTCTCGATGCGCCCGCGCAGTAGTTGTGCGCTCGCCTCGCCGACCGCCGTGTTGTGGTTGTCCACGCTGGTCAAGTCGAGAAGGCGTGAGGTGGCGAGGGGGGAGTTGTCGTATCCGACGAGGGAAACGTCTCCGGGGATGGAAAGCCCCTTCTCGCGGAGTGCTCCGGCGACGCCCATGGCCATCGTGTCGTTCGCGGCCAGGATGGCGGTCGGAAGTGCGTCATGCGGGGACTGGGTGAGCAGTGCTCGTGTGTGGTGGTAGGCCTCCGGTTCATTGGTGCGTCCCTCCTGCCCCACAACGACGGGCGCAAGGCCGGCCGCCTTCATCTGCTCGCGGTAGCCGTTTTCACGTTCCGCAGCGGGTGCTGTCCGTCCGGTGATGTAGGCGATTCGGCGGTGCCCCAACTTCACCAGATGCTCCACGGCCAGAGCCGCTCCGCGACGTTCCTCAGAGCGCACCACATCCGCGCCAGGGACCATTCGGCTTCGAATGCCCGCAATGACGGTCGGGATACTCAGCCTCGCCAGTCGTTCGCATTCGCGCTCTGCAAGTTCGCCCGCGATGAGCAACGCATCGACTCGCGCCGCGATGAAACCATCCACGGGGCTCTCGTCGCGATGGGCATTCAGGTGCTGGTCCGACACCGAGACGTTGATCTGGCTCCCCTCCAAACCGGCGTGGAGGCCATCGAGTAACCCCACGTACCAGGGGTTGCTGAAGTCATCGATGACCACCCCGAGGCTGCGGGTGCGACTCCCCGCCAAGGCTGCGGCGGCGCGGCTGGGTCGGTAGTCGAGTTCGTCGATCGCGGCGAGCACGGCCTCTCGGCGAGTGCGGCCCACCTTGGGGGAGTTCTGCAGCACCAGGGAGACGAGCGACTTGCTGACACCTGCCCGCTGGGCCACGTCGTAGATGGTGACGCCCTTGCGGGGCGGCATGAAAGTCACTGCGAGCTCCCTTCGCGGTGCGCTGCGGATGGAGTTGGTGCGCCGAACTCCACAGGAGTTCTCAGAGTAGGTGCGGTCGATGCCGAGGTTGGGCATGTCGACCACGTCACTAGCCCGCCAAGACTATTGACAGATTGTCTGGACATTGAATACCGTCGACGTATTGGAGCGCTCCAAATTCTGCTTTCGCCGCGTTGAGAGTGCTGCACCGTCAGATACAAGGGCGATTCGTCTCGGTAACCAACACCGGCGCGGTCGCCACGACAAAGGAGTCGATATGAGTGATTCCCTGGGCGTTGCCGTCATCGGGGCGGGAATGGCAGGAAAAGCGCACGCAGACGCCTACCGCTCGGCGGGAACTGTGTACGGGCCGGGAGTCCCGCCCATCCGGACGGTCGCGATCGCCGACCTTAACGAAGCCCTTGGGCGGTCCGTGGCGCAGCGGTTCGGGTATGAGCGTTGGGAGTCGGACTGGCGTTCCGTGGTGGAGGCCGACGATGTCGATGTGGTGAGCATCGTCGTCGCCAACGCGCTGCACCGCGAGATCCTGGAGACCGCACTCGCCGCTGGTAAGCACGTGCTCTGCGAAAAGCCTCTTGCCGACACCCTCGACGACGCGCAGGCGATGGCAGCAGCAGGGCGCGCAGCGCGTGAGAAGGGCATCATCTCCTCGACCGGTTTCCTCTACCGCCGCTCGCCGGGCCTGGCGGCCATCCGTGAGTATGTCAACAACGGTGTGCTCGGCCCTGTTCGTCACCTGACCGGTCGCTACATGTGCGACTACGCCTGCAACCCGCGGGGTCCGATGAGCTGGCGCTTCACAGGCCCGATGGGCTCGGGTGCTCTCGGAGACGTGGGCAGCCACCTCGGGTACATCGCCGAATTCCTCGCCGGAGACATGGTCTCGGTTAGCGGCGGCCGCCTTGTGCGGGTCGTCCACGAGCGCCCGCTGCCTCTGGGCGCCGTGGTCGGTCACGCCGAGGTCGCGGTCTCGGATGAGACCGAGCCGGTCACCAACGACGACTACGCGGCCTGGACTGCGGACTTCGTCGGCGGTGCCGGTGGCGTGCTCGAAGTGTCCCGCGTGGCCGCCGGGTACCCGAACGGTCTGGAGGTCGAGGTGTTCTGTGAAAACGGCTCGGCGCGGTGGAACCAGCTGCGTCCCGACGAGATCGGTCTCTACCTGCACCAGGGCGACGCCGGCCAGCGCGGCTACCGCACCGTCTACCTCGACAACACTCACCCCTACATCACCGACGGCCTGGCCATGGACTGCGGTGGGGTCGGGTACGGCCAGAACGACTACTTCCGCTGGCAGGCGCGTGCCTTCCTGGAGGAAGTCGCCGGCGTGCCGGCCGCGCAGTCGCTGCCGCGTTGCGCCGACCTCGAACAGGGCGTTCGCGCCATGCAGATTCAGGAGGCCGTGGTGGAGTCGGCCACCAACGGCGGGGCAGCCGTTCAGATCCCCGCTTTGCCCTGAGCACAACCCACGTTCTTCACGTAAGGAGTTCCCCATGAAGCTCGGCCTATACAATGCAATCCTTCACGACCGTCCGCTCAAGGACGCACTCACCGTCATCGCCGATAACGGCCTAGAAGGTATCGAGATCAACACCGGCGGGTTCCTGCCCCCGGTGCACGTGCCCAACATCGACGAGATCCTCACCTCGGATGCGGCTCGGGATGAGTTCCTCGGCACGTTCGACGGCACCGGCGTCGACATCGCCGGCTACAACTGCAACGGCAACCCGCTGCACCCCAACCGCACGATCGGCGACAAGCACGCCGAAGACATCCGACGCAGCATCAAGCTCGCAGCCCGCACCGGGCAGACGCGGGTCGTCACGATGTCCGGCTTGCCCGGCGGCGAGCCCGGTTCCTCAGTCACCAACTGGGTGGTGAACGGTTGGAACTCGGCGGCCCTGGACATCCTCGACTACCAGTACAGCGTGGCCGTACCGTTCTGGAAGGAGATGGACGCGTTCGCCGGAGACCACGGCGTCAAGGTGGCCCTGGAGTTCCATCCGCAGAACCTGGTGTTCAACATCGGGGACCTGCGCCGCCTGATCGACGAAGCCGGCCTGGTCAACACCGGTATCGAGATGGACGCCTCCCACTTGTTCTGGCAGCAGGCCGACCCCACCGCTGTGGTGCGCGAGGCTCCCGAGTTGGTCTTCCAGGCTGCCGCCAAGGATGCGCGCGTCAACACGGACAATGCGGCGCTTTACGGCGTGCTGGACAACAACCGCTTCCGGCGCATCCCCGCGGACTCGGAGCGCACCAACCTCGGCGGCGACGAGTGGGCCAACGAGTGGACCGACCCGGGCGCGTGGGACTTCGTCGCCATCGGACGCGGCCACGACGTCACCTACTGGGCTGAGTGGCTCAAGGCCCTCCACGACGCCGACCCGAACATGCTCGTCAACATCGAGCACGAGGACACCTCGATGGGTCGCGAGGAAGGCATTGCCGTCGCCGCGAAGGCCCTACTGGAAGCCCGAAAGATCGCCGGCGTGTGAGCCTGGACATAAACGCGAATGCGCCCCGGACGAAACCGTCCGGGGCGCATTCATGCACTTGGTCACGCCTGAATCTGACCGTCTTCAGTCCTCGAACCGTCAGTCATTCTGTGGGAAGCCCAAGTTGAGGCCCCCGTGACTCGGGTCCAGCCAGCGCTGCGTGATGGCCTTGGTGCGGGTGAAGAAGTGCACACCCTCCATGCCGTGCGCGTGCGTGTCACCGAACAGCGACTCCTTCCAGCCACCGAACGAGTAGTACGCCATCGGCGTTGGAATCGGCACGTTGATACCGACCATCCCCACCTGCACCTCATTCTGGAATCGGCGCGCGGCACCACCATCATTCGTGAAGATGGTGACTCCATTACCGAACCGGCTCGAGTTGATCAGGCCAAGGCCCTCCTCGTAGCCCTTCACGCGGACCACTGACAGCACGGGACCGAAGATCTCATCCGTGTAGATCGACATGTCGGTCTTGACGTTGTCGAACATCGTCGGGAGAACGAAGAACCCGTTCTCCGAGCCGCCCTGCCACTCGCCCTCACGGCCGTCGAGCACGAGGGTGGCCCCGGCCCTCTCGCCGGCGTCGATGTAGCTGTTGATGCGGTCGCGGGCCTCACCGGTGATGACCGGGCCCATGTCGACGCCTTCGGTATTGCCCTCACCGGTGGTGAGAGTCCCGGCCCGCTCGGCGATCTTGGCGACCAGTTCATCAGCGATCGACTCGGTGGCCAACAGCACCGAAATCGCCATGCACCGCTCACCGGCAGCACCGAAACCGGCGTTCACGGCAGCGTCAGCCGCGAGATCCAAGTCGGCGTCGGGGAGCACCAGCATGTGGTTCTTCGCCCCACCGAGGGCCTGAACCCGCTTGCCGTTCTTCGTGCCTGTCTCGTAGATGTACTTCGCGATGGGAGTCGAACCGACGAACGAGATCGACGCGATCTGCGCGTTCTCCAGCAGCGCGTCCACGGCCTCCTTGTCACCCTGAACCACGTTCATGATGCCCTCGGGCAGACCCGCCTCGGCCCACAGCTGCGCGATTTCGAGGGTCGCGCTCGGATCCTTCTCACTCGGCTTGATCACAACGGCGTTACCGCACGCGATGGCCACCGGCACGAACCACAGTGGAACCATGGCGGGAAAGTTGAACGGGCTGATCACCGCGACCACGCCGAGCGGCTGCAGAGTCGAATACGCGTCGATGTTGGTCGACACGTTCTCGCTGAAACCACCCTTGAGGATGTGGCCGATTCCGCAAGCGAACTCGACCACCTCAAGGCCACGGTTGATCTCGCCGACTGCGTCCGGGTACGTCTTGCCGTGCTCACGGACGATCGTTTTGGCGATCTCGCCCTTGCGCTCCTCGAGCAGTTCGCGGAATTTGAAGAGGATGCGAGTGCGGCGCGCGATCGACAGCTGGCCGAACTCCTTCTGTGCCTCCGCTGCGCGGGCGACGATCTCGTCGACCAGCGCCTTTGACGCGAAATCGACCGCGCCGGTCACCTCGCCGGTAGCCGGGTTGTAGACGTCACCGGTACGTTCGGCAGTGCCGTCCCACAGATGGTTACCGACCAGGTGGGTGATGCGTGCAGAGCTGCTCATAGTGCCTCTTTCGGTTCGTGAATCGGTAGTCGTGGGTCGACCTGCTGGTCGTTCCAGGTGCCGCGGACCCAGCCGTGGCGCGGGTCGTCGCAGATCAGCCAGGCCCGCTCCTCACCGGGGCCGGCCATGACGTTGAGGTAGTACATGTCGTACCCGGTCGGGGCCATCGATGGGCCGTGCCAGCCGTGCGGCACGAGCACCACGTCGCGGCTGCGCACTTCTTCGGCGATGTCGATGGGCCGGTCGTCGGTGCCGTACACGCGCTGATAGCCGATCGGGTCGGCGTCATCGCCTGACGGGGCACCCGGGTGGCCCGGCTCCACCCGCATCTCGAAGTAGTAGATCTCCTCCAGGTGCGTCTCCACACCGTCGCGCTCCTCATCGTGCTTGTGAGGGGGGTACGACGACCAGTTGCCTGCCGGCGTGATGACCTCGCATGCGATGATCGAGTCGGCATCCAGTGCGGCGGGGGTGCCGAAGTTCTGCACCTGGCGCGACGACTGCCCGGCGCCGCGCATCTCGACCGCCACCGCGCTCTTCTCGATCTTGACCACCGGGCAGGCCTCGTTCGCAGTGGCGAAGCTGAACGCGTAGCGTCCGCCGTCGGTGCTGGTCAGAGTGAATTTGGCGTCGCGGGGCACGTAGACGGAGTCAGTCGGGCCGGAGAACACGCTGGCACGCCCCTCCAGCTCGTGTGAGGTCGTCTGCCCGTTGGCCGTCACCTCGACCGTGGCGGCACCGTGCAGGGGGAGCGCGATGAACTCGAACTCTTCGGTGTCGACGGTGCGGGATTCCCCGGCGGCCAGGTCTGTGACCAGCAGGCCCGTGTGCTCCCAGCCGGCGGTCTGCCCTGGCCGGATGACGACGTCGAACTCGTTGTCGCCGGAGGTTCCGGCGGGCTTGAACCAGTCACTCACGTTGTGCCTCCAAGATGTTTCCGGGCACGGATCGGATGCGGTGGCACTGCGCGTGTTCGCCGGGGGCGGGCGCAACCGGTGTCGCGGGCCGAGGATCCGAGGCCGCGTCTTCGTCGACGCTCCTCAGCCTGCCCCGTGAATCAACACATGTCAATGGTTTGTTAGAACATCAACACTTTCTCAAGTGTTCGGTCTTGGTGGTGAAGCTGGTCGTGTGCGCCGGGCGGACAGCGTGACGGCGGCTCCGGTCTGCGAGAAGCCACGGGCAGATGCGTGCAAAAGGCTGGTCATGGGGCCGTATAGCGGAAGAAACATGCGGCAATCCAGCCATGCCCTAGTATCCGGGGGCTCGATTGCGCAAAATGTCCCCATGGCTTCCGTGACGATGACAACCGTGGCACGAGAGGCGGGCGTCTCCGTCAGCACCGTCTCCCATGTCATCAATGGCACCCGGCCTGTAGCGCCGGAGACCAAGAAGCTCGTCCTGGAGGCGATGGAGAAGGTCGGGTTCACGCACCGGCCCGTAGCCAGGTCGCTGGCCGCTGGCTCGACCACCACCATCGGTGTCGCCATGTCGTTCTTGGCCAGTATCTACGGGCAAGAACTCGTGGCCGGCGTCGAGGAGGAGGCGCTGCGGCACGGCATGCAATTGCTGTTCGCCGACACCCGCGACGACTCGGAGCGCGAGGGGCGCGTCATCGCGAACCTGCTCGCCCACCACGTGGCCGGCATGATCATCATGCCCAGCCCCAACTGGACCGACACGGCGCTGCGGCTGCTCAACGAGCACGACACCCCGTTCGTGGTCGTCGACCGGCATCAAGACCTCGACGTCGACCAGGTCTGTGTAGAAAACGAGCAGGCCTCGGCCGCGATCGTCGACCACCTCCTGCAGATCGGCCACACCCGCATCGGGTTCATCGAGGCGCTCGAAGGCCTGCCCACGGCGAAGGAACGCCTCGACGGCTACCTACTGGCGCACAGGCGTCGGGGTGTGCCGGTCGACGAGACCCTCATCGTCAACGGCGGCTCCACCGAGCAAGACGGACGCAAGGCCATGCAGCGCCTGCTGGCCCACCCCGACCGTCCGACCGGGGTGTTCGTCTCCAACGACGCGATGAGCATCGGAGCCGTGCGGGCATGCAAGCAGGCCGGCGTGGCAATTCCCGAGCAGATGGCGATGGTCTGCTTCGACGAGTTCCCGTGGGGTGACCTGTTGACCCCGCACCTGACCACGATCGCCCAGCCGTGCTACGCCCTCGGAGCCCGCGCGGTGCAGTTGCTGCTCAAGAGACTTGAGACTCCGGATGCCCCTGGGCGTACTATCCGGCTCGCCGGTGAGATCAGTCACGGTAATTCGTGCGGCTGCCGCGGTATTTCCGGAGGCATCGTCTCGCCCCGTGCGCGAAATGCAGCAGCCGCTGCATCCGGCGCAAGTGGTCCCGCAAAGAATTAACGCAGAGTTCACTCCGTCATTCCGCACGACACTCGCCGGCCCGTCGCCTGACCTGCGCAGATGTCGTTTCGGAGGCGAATTTCGCGCGTCCGTGATGCGTAATTCCGGGACGTTCTCGAACGTGGCATACACCTGATGCGCGCGAGGCGGTGCGTGTTACGCTGGTCGTGGTTGCAAGAGCAGTTCCCGCAGTTCGAAGTGTGTAGCAGTTCGAAGTAGT
Source organism: Dermatophilus congolensis (assembly GCA_030538115.1). Taxonomy (GTDB): domain Bacteria; phylum Actinomycetota; class Actinomycetes; order Actinomycetales; family Dermatophilaceae; genus Dermatophilus; species Dermatophilus congolensis_B. The sequence goes on from JAUNUP010000019.1 coordinate 59,347, forward strand.
TTTCGCAGTTCAACGTAGTAAACGCGTCAGGACTTGCGGTCTGGGTCTGTCTCCGAGCCCGTCGTGTCGGTCGATGCGGGGCCTGGAACAGGGTCTGACCAGCTCGTTGTGGGGTGGTTCGGCAGCCGGGGTCTCGTGATGTGCGAGACCTTTGCCACCAAGAGAGAGTTGTTTTCCCCATGGCACAGGGCACCGTTAAGTGGTTCAACGCCGAAAAGGGCTTCGGTTTCATCGCTCAGGACGGCGGCGGCCCCGACGTCTTCGTGCACTACTCGGCTATCCAGACGAGTGGCTTCCGTTCCCTCGACGAGGCGCAGCGCGTCGAGTTCGAGGTCACCCAGGGCCCCAAGGGCCCGCAGGCGGACAACGTCCGCGCGCTCTGACCTCGCTGAAATAACCAGCGGCGTCTTCCAAGACTTCCGACGATGCCCGGCCGGTGGCGGCAACGCCCACCGAGCCGGGCATCGTCGCGTTCACGGCCTAGCCAGGCCGTGGTCTGCGGGTTCTTCCTCGCCCTCGTCGCGGCCTACAGCATCGCGGTGCTGCCGGCGCGACCTCTTCTGCTGGGCCTCGACCCGGCCTCCCTCGCGATGGTCACGGGCTCGCGCGTCGCCCTGGTCGCCTTGGGGGTGCTCGCCGACAGCACAGGCGAGCCCTGGCTGATACCGCTACTGGTCAGCATCGTCTCGATCATGAAATTCCACTGGGTCTACTGGTGGGCCGGGGCGCTGTGGGGCGACTCGATACTCGTGCGCCTGGCGGGTGACTCGAAGCGCGCCAAAGCCAGCATCCGGCGTGCGGAGGCGATCGTGCGCCGCTTCCGCGTACTCGCCGTCGCGATCGCGTACGTGCCGTTGCCGCTGCCGCGCGACCTCATCTACGCCGCCCTGGGCACGGCGGGCGTCAAACTCAAGCCCTTTCTCGTGGTCGACATCCTCGCGGCGATCGTCACCCAGTCGTTCTTTCTCGCCTCCGGCATGGTCGTCGGCGAACGGGCGATGCCCCTCATGCGCGTCTATGCCCAATGGGCGGGCGTATTCGCGTTCATCGTGATCATGCTCATGCTGCTGCGCTGGTGGCGCACCAGATCGAAGACCCCGAACGCGCCCGACGCCGACGACGCCGACGACACAGAGGAGTCCACGCCACCGGCGAAGACGACCCCCGAAGCCTGAACCGTCAGATCAGCAGGCGGCCGCCACGTCGACGAGTCCCTCCGCCGGGGTGTGTGAGTCGCTCGGGGTCGGCGTCGAGCCCCACTGCGAGGTGGTCGGAGCCGACGACGGAGTGGTCGACGTCGGGGTGGGCGTAGGCGTCGGAGTGGGCAGGAACGCGGGAGGCGTGGGGGAGCCGTCGGTGAAAGTCGGTGTCGGCAGCGGCTGGTCGAACAGCGACGCCTGCACCATCTCGCGGATGTGCGGGAAGTTCGGGCGCACCACGTTGATGAGCTTGTTGCTGAACGACAGGCTGCGGATCTTGCCCTTCTGCATCGTCGTCACCAGCTCGGCCCATGCGGGCAGGTGGTTCTGAGGCACGTCGGTGTAGACGTTCTCGTCGACGACGGTCGCCAGTTGGGGGAACCGTTCGATCATCATCCACGGGTTCACCTGATCGACGAGTGCACCGATCATGCAGCGCTGGCGAGCCATGCGGTTGAAGTCGTCTGTCGTTGCGCGGCCGCGGGAGTACCACATGGCGTGATAGCCGTCGAGGTGCTGCACGCCGGGCTCGATCCAGCCCCTGATGCTGCCGGGCACGATCTGGCCGTTCTCCACCTTGCCGCCGATCGGCACGCGCTGCTGCACGTTGATCGTCACGCCACCCATGGCGTTGACGAGGGCCTGGAAGCTGGCCATGTTGATGACCACCGAGTAGTCGGGCACAAGACCGGTGATCTCGGAGATGGTCTCCCGCAAGGCCGACAGGCCGGGCTGGGGGTCGCCGGGGTACAGGTTGGCGTTCTTGGTGCCCTCGTTCCACACCTCGTTGAGCAGGCACTTGTCGCCGCAGTTGAACCCGTTGGGCCAGAGCTGGTTCATGGGGCTCCAGGCGGGGAACGGCGCGTTCTCGAGGTTGCGGGGGATGCTGAACAGCACCGTGTCGCCGGACTTGGTGTCGATGCTGGCCAGGAGGATCGAGTCGGTGCGCACCCCGGGGCGGTCGGGCTCGGCATCGGAGCCGACGAGCAGCACGTTGACCCGCGGCACGCCCTCCCATGAGTTCGCGCCGAACTTGGGGCTCACGCCGCGCCGCTGACCCTGGCCGGTGGCGAAGACCGAGCCGACGAGGTCGGAGGTGATGAGCACGTACTGCATCGCGCGCGCTGTGGGGGCCACGAGAACTCCGACGAGCAGGAACGCGGTGAGGAAGGCGATGAACTTCTTGAATCCGCTCGCGGGCGACGGCCAGTTGATGTCGGCGGTCCAGATGATCGTGCCGACCCAGAGCAGAACGAGCACGCTCACCGCGATGCCGGCGGCGAGCATCACGCTCGGCTGCGCCGCGACCATGACGGCGGCCTTGGCCGGTCCGATCCAGATGAGCGCTCCACAGACGGCGAGCACGATGGCGACGAACAGGCCCATGATCGCGCCGCCCGACTTGGTGCGGTCGCTGAGCAGCAGGCCGGAGCCGGGGAGCACGGTGCCCAACAGCGTGCGCCCGACAAAGGTGCGCAGCTTGCGCCGGCGCACGACCAAGCCGCGACGCACAGCGTGTGAGCCGCCTGTTCCGGCGGTGGACTCGCTCATATCTCCCCAACGGGTGCTCTGTGGATCCCCCGACCGTCAGCAACTCGCAACGCGTGCGTAGCCTGACGGTTACTCCCCGACCACTATTGTGCCGCCAACAGCCGGAATTTTCCCGCGCGATGAATCTCAGGCCGCGGCAACGCTACTGGCGCGTACGAAGCTGTGGTCTGCGCAGACGTGCCGAGCCTGCGGGCAACACGGCCGCCGGGTGGCGGGATTGTGCTCGAAGCGACAACGACCGGTGAGGCTGTTTTGTGCCGGAGCGCCCGACTTGGGTAACCTTAGCGATGCTGCTGTTTCGCAGCTTGGAGGCGTCGCCTAGTCCGGTCTATGGCGCCCGCCTGCTAAGCGGGTTTGGGGGTTAAACCCCATCGAGGGTTCAAATCCCTCCGCCTCCGCAGTGAAACGGGCCCATCCCCTCATCGGGATGGGCCCGTTCTGTGTCTGCGGCCTGTGTCTCCGGCGCGTGCCTTCGTGCTGGTCACACCGGTCACACGGGGAGCGTGACGCGGAACGCCGAGCCGGTGGCACCTCCGCCGGCGCTCGCGTCGCCGAGTTCGGAGGCGTGCCTCGAGGCGACCTCGACGGTGCCGCCGTGCGCCCGCACCACGGCCTGCACGATCGAGAGGCCCAACCCCGTCGAGCCGCCGGTGCGGGAGGTGTCGGCCTGGCTGAACCGGTCGAACAGGATGGCCCGGAACTCCGGTGGGATTCCGGGGCCGTTGTCGCTCACCTCCACAGTGACGGTGCCGGGCACAGACCCGGCAGCCAACCGCGTGACCACCGTGGTCCCCGCCGGAGTGTGAGTGCGTGCGTTGCCGAGCAGGTTGACGACCACTTGCGTCAGCTGGGCCGGGTCGCCGTCGATCTCCACGGCCTCTTCGGGCAGGTCGAGCTGCCACACGTGATCGGGCCCGGCGGCGTGGGCGTCTCCGGTGGCGTCGAGCACGATGCGGGTGAGGTCGACCTTCTCGCGCACGGATTCGCGGCCGGTGTCGAGGCGGGCCAGCATGAGCAACTCCTCCACGAGGGTCGTCATGCGTTCGGCCTCCGACTGCACGCGGTCGAGGGCGTGGCGCACCCCCTCCGGCACCGGAGCGGGCTCGCGCCGGGTGAGCTCGGCATACCCCCTGATCGAGGCCAGGGGAGTGCGCAGCTCGTGGCTCGCGTCGGCGACGAAATGCCGCAGTTTCGCCTCGCTGGCGGCCCGGGCGCGCAAGGTGGTGTCGATGTGGTCGAGCAGATCGTTCACCGCGGCACCGACCTGCCCGACCTCCGTGCGCCGGTCGGTATCGGCCCAGGGCACGCGCTCGGCGACTGCCCCGTCTCCGGTGGAGAGGGGCAGCGTCGACACCCGCGTGGCGATGCCCGCCACACGTTCGAGCGGGCGCATGCTGCGGCGCACGATAATCGTGGTGGCGACCGCGATGACGATGAGCCCTGCGCCGGTGAGCGAGGCCGTGAGCAGCCGAACCTCCCGAACCGTGTGTTCCATCTCGGCGGTCGGCAGGCCGCTGATGAGGGTCACGCCCTGGGTTCGTGTGGCGACGAGCCGGTAGCTCCCGAGCTTGCCCCCGAGATCGATCGTCGTCGGGTTCGCGGTGAGCCCCGTGTCGAGCAACGCCTGCACCTGCTGTGCGTTCAGCGCAGTCGCGTCGCCGTCGTGAGTGAACACGGTGTTGGTGACCGCCGTCGACCCCGACACGACGAGCAGCAGAAAGTCACCGCCCAGGCCGCGAGGGAGGCCGTCTTCGAATCGGTCACCGCGCCCGTCACGCAGGGGCCGGATCGCGCGGGTGGCCGTGTCGAGCACCTTCTCGTCGAGGCTGTCCTCGAGCGACCGTTGCAGGGCCAGCGTCGTGATGACTCCGGTGGCCATCGTGATCGCCACGACCAGCAGCACCACCGCCATCACCAGCCGCCGGCGCAGCGGCCACCCCGAGAAGCGTCCGCGAGGAATCTTCGCCCCCGGTGTCACGTCAGTGGGCGTGAGCGGCGCACCGCAGGGGTAGACATCGGGAGGCAGTGTCGTGCCCGTCGGCGTCGAACCTCCGTCGGTTGACGTCACGATGCCGGCTTGAGCATGTACCCGGCCCCGCGCAGCGTGTGGATCATCGGCTCGCGGCCGGCGTCGATCTTCTTGCGCAGGTACGAGATGTACAGCTCCACGACGTTGGCCTGCCCCCCGAAGTCGTAATTCCACACACGGTCGAGTATCTGGGCCTTGCTCAGCACCCGCCGCGGGTTACGCATGAGGTATCGCAACAGCTCGTATTCGGTTGCGGTGAGGTTGATCTCGTCGCCTGCGCGGGTGACCTCGTGGCTGTCCTCGTCGAGGGTGAGGTCGCCGACCGTGAGCACCGACTCTGCGTTGGTCGCCACCACCACCGTCCGGCGCATGAGCGCGCGCACCCGCGCGACGATCTCTTCGAGGCTGAACGGCTTGGTCACATAGTCGTCACCGCCAGCAGTCAGGCCCGCCACCCGGTCTTGAACCGCGTCTTTGGCGGTGAGAAAGAGCACGGGCACATGCGGGTCGTTCTCCCGCATCCGCTCCAGAACCTTCAGCCCGTCTAGGTCGGGCAGCATGATGTCGAGCACGACCGCGTCGGGCCGCACGTCTTTGGCGGTGCGAATGGCCGTCTGCCCGTCGTTCGCCGTGTGCACGTCCCAACCCTCGTAGCGCATTGCCATCGCGAGCAGCTCTGCGATGTTCTTCTCGTCGTCGACGACGAGCACCCGCACGGGGGAGCCGTCGGGTCGTGTGTACGCGGGGCCGGTTGCTGCCATGAATACCAGTGAACACCGGGAGGCACAGGCAAACCTTGTGCGCTTCCTGTGCGCCGCCTATGTGTCGCACGCACGCCGAGGCCTCGGGGACACGCCGAGAGGGGCCGGCACCGAAGTGCCGACCCCTCTCGGATCGAACGATTCAGACGCTCAGGCTCACTTGACGCCGAGGCGGTCGCGGAGGCCGTCGAGCTCGGTGGCCAGCTCGGCCGGGAGCTTGTCGCCGAACTTGGCGAACCACTCCTCGATCAGCGGAAGCTCGCTCGCCCACTCGGAGGCGACGAAGCGTCGGGCCGCGTCGATCTGCTCGGGGGACTCGGTCAGACCCGAGACGTCGAGCTCGCCCTCGGCAGGGATGGTGCCGATCGGCGTCTCGACGCCCTCGGCCTTGCCCTCGAGGCGGTCGACGATCCACTTGAGCACGCGGCTGTTGTCGCCGAAGCCCGGCCACGCGAAGCCACCGTTCTCGTCACGACGGAACCAGTTGACCAGGAAGATCTCCGGCAGAGCCTCCTTGTGCTCCTTGCCGAGGTTCACCCAGTGCTGCAGGTAGTCACCGGCGTTGTAGCCGATGAACGGCAGCATGGCCATCGGGTCGCGACGAACGACGCCCACGGCGCCGGCCTGCGCGGCCGTCGTCTCCGAAGAGACCGTGGAGCCGATGAAGACACCGTGGTTCCAGTCGCGCGCCTGCGTGACCAGCGGAACCGTGGTCTTGCGGCGGCCACCGAAGAGGATCGCGTCGATCGGCACACCGTTGGGGTTGTGGAATTCGTCGGCCGCGATGGGGCACTGGTCGATCGGGGTGCAGAAGCGGCTGTTCGGGTGCGACGACAGCTTGTCGCTACCGCGGGTCCACTTCTCGCCGTGCCAGTCGACCAGCTCTTCGGGAGCCTCGTCGGTCATGCCCTCCCACCACACGTCGCCATCGAGGGTGCGGGCGACGTTGGTGAAGATCGAGTTGCCCTTCTCGATCGTGTGCATGGCGTTGGCGTTGGTGTCGTAGCCGGTGCCGGGCGCGACGCCGAAGAAACCGGCCTCGGGGTTGACGGCGTACAGGCGCCCCTCACGGAAGCGCATCCACGCGATGTCGTCGCCGACCGTCTCGGCCTTCCAGCCGGGGATGGTGGGCTCGAGCATGGCGAGGTTGGTCTTGCCGCAGGCGCTCGGGAACGCGGCCGCGATGTAGTAGACCTTGTCCTCGGGGCTGGTCAGCTTGAGGATGAGCATGTGCTCGGCCATCCAGCCCTCGTCGTGGGCCATGGCGGAGGCGATACGCAGCGCGTAGCACTTCTTGCCGAGCAGGGCGTTGCCGCCGTAGCCGGAGCCGTAGCTCCAGATCGCGCGCTCTTCGGGGAAGTGCACGATGTACTTGGTGTCGTTGCAGGGCCACGGCACGTCGGCCTGGCCCTCTTCGAGCGGCGCACCCACGGAGTGCAGGCCCTTGACGTAGCCGGCCTTGTCGCGCTCGATCTGCGCCAGAACCTTGCTGCCGATGCGGGCCATGATGTTCATGGAGACGACGACGTACGCGGAGTCGGTGACCTCGACCCCGTACATCGGCACCTCGGCCTCAAGGTGGCCCATGACGAAGGGGATCACGTACATCGTGCGACCCTTCATCGACCCCCGGTAGAGGTCGTTCATGATGCCCTTCATCTTCTCCGGGTCCATCCAGTTGTTGGTGGGCCCTGCGCCTTCTTCGGTGGCGGAGCAGATGTAGGTGCGGTCTTCGACGCGCGCCACGTCGGTCGGGTCGGAGGCGCACCAGTACGAGTTGGGCTTCTTGGACTCGTCGAGCTTGACGAACGTGCCGCCGTCGACGAGCTCCTGGTTCAGGCCCGCGATCTCCTCGTCGGATCCGGTCACCCAGACGATCTTGGCGGGCGTCGTGAGGGCCGCGACCTCATCGACCCAGGCAGCGAGCTCTTCGTGGCTCGTACCGCCGACTGTTGGAATGTCCTTGGTCACCGTCATTGTGATATCCCTCCGCGCGCCTTCGCGTCGCATGTGTGAGCCGTCAACCGACTCACCCCCGGGCCTCGTCGAGGTGGCGCACAACATGTGTTCTGCCACAGCGAGCCTCACGCGCGTCTGTGCCGCGTGAGCGAGCGCCGGCACGCCGGTACCAGAGGGCGTGTCGATACCTCCACCGTACACGCGCGACGTGCGCACTTTGCGCACGGATATTTGCCGATTTCTCTATCACTGACATACGCGGTGGCTATCGGTCGCGGTCGCGCGCGGAGGGTGGCACGTGACCAGCGGATTTCACGTTGGGGCGCGCCTGCGGGTACAGTGACTGCTCGTTGTGCACTGCACGACGAAGGCGCCCTTAGCTCAACGGATAGAGCATCTGACTACGGATCAGAAGGTTAGGGGTTCGAATCC
>JAUNUP010000059.1 GCA_030538115.1 Dermatophilus congolensis
ACCGCAACAACGACGGCAACGATCGTGACGGTAATTCGCGCCGTAACCGCCGCAACCGCAATCGCAACGATCGCAATGACCGGAACGATCGCAACGAGCGCCGCAACCGTCGCAGCCGCAACAACGGCCCTGACGTGGACGACATCGAGATCACCGAGGATGACGTCCTGTTGCCCGTAGCCGGCATCCTGGACGTGCTCGACAACTACGCCTTCGTGCGCACCTCGGGTTACCTCCCGGGTCCCTCGGACGTGTACGTGAGCTTGTCCCAGGTCAAGAAGAACAACCTGCGCAAGGGTGACGCCATCGTCGGCGCCATCCGCGCGCCGCGCGAGGGCGAGCAGCACAACAGCTCGCGTCAGAAGTTCTCCGCGCTCGTGCAACTGACTTCCGTCAACGGCCGCAAGCCCGAAGAGAACAAGGACCGCACCGAGTTCTCCAAGCTGGTGCCGCTGTACCCGCAGGAGCGGTTGCGCCTGGAGACCGAGCCCAAGAAGATCGGTCCCCGCGTGGTCGATCTGGTGGCCCCGATCGGTAAGGGCCAGCGCGGCCTGATCGTGTCCCCGCCCAAGGCCGGTAAGACCCTCATGTTGCAGGCGATCGCCAACGCGATCACCACCAACAACCCCGAGGTGCACCTCATGATGGTGCTCGTGGACGAGCGTCCCGAGGAAGTCACCGACATGCAGCGCACGGTCAAGGGTGAGGTCATCGCCTCGACCTTCGACCGCCCCGCCGACGACCACACCACGGTCGCCGAGCTGGCCATCGAGCGTGCGAAGCGTCTGGTCGAGCTCGGTCACGACGTGGTCGTGCTGCTCGACTCGATCACCCGCCTGGGCCGCGCTTACAACCTCGCTGCTCCGGCGAGCGGGCGCATCCTCTCCGGTGGTGTCGACTCCTCGGCCCTGTACCCGCCGAAGCGGTTCTTCGGTGCGGCCCGCAACATCGAGAACGGTGGCTCGCTCACGATCCTCGCGACCGCGTTGGTCGAGACGGGTTCGAAGATGGACGAGGTCATCTTCGAGGAGTTCAAGGGCACCGGAAACATGGAGTTGCGCCTGTCGCGTCAGCTCGCCGACCGCCGCATCTTCCCCGCCGTCGACGTGAACCCCTCGGGTACGCGCCGCGAGGAGATCCTCATGAGCGGTGAAGAACTCAAGCTCATGTGGAAGCTGCGCCGGGTGCTCTCGGCTCTCGAACCGCAGGCAGCGCTGGAACTCCTTCTCGCTCAGATGAAGAAGACGAAGAGCAACACCGAGTTCTTGCTGATGGTGCAGAGGAACAGCTCGATCAAGCTTGATGACGAGTGATCTGGCGCGTGCTCTGACGTAGACGCGAACGCGAATCGCTTAGTGAAGCGGGGTCCCCCGGGGCCCCGCTTCACTCATGTCCTCGTCCCGCGGGTCGAACAAGACATTGACTTGTTCCGAACCCAGGGGGTGTGGCGATGACCGCACGTGTGCTGGTCGCAGACGACGACGAGGACATCCGTGAGCTCGTCTCGTTCAAGCTGACGCAGGCGGGCTACGACGTGGAGGCGGTCGTCGACGGCGTGAAGGCGTGGGAGGCGATCGACCAGGCGCCGCCGCAGTTGGCGCTGCTCGACATCATGATGCCTGGGCTGTCGGGTCTGGATGTGCTGCGGAAGATCCGTGAGGACGACCGGACGCGAACCGTGCCGGTCATCCTGCTCACGGCGCGCAGCCGTGACACCGATGTCGACGTGGGTTTCGAGGCCGGGGCGACGGATTACGTGATCAAGCCGTTCAGCCCGCGCGAATTGGTGCATCGGGTGGGATCGGTTCTGGCTCGTTCGGCATGAGCCTGGAGGTGCTGGTCCTGGCGTCGCTGGTGCCGATCGCCGTGACGTGTGTGGTGCTCGTGGGGGTGACGGCGTCGGCGAAGGCGCGTCGCACCCGTCGGGAGGCGGCGAACCGCGCATTGGCCGCGCCTCACCGCCCGTTGCTGCTGGAGATCGCTGCCGACGAGGACGACGAAGGTGTGGCCTGGGAGACGCTCGCCGGGCTGGGCCCGAGGGAATGGGCCAGCCTGCGACCGAGCGTCGTGGCGATGTTGGCCAAGCTGCGCGGCGGGCCCGTGACCCGCATGGTCGCGCTGCTGGAGGCTCACGGAGACGTGGAGCGGGCCCGCGGCCGACTGACGGCACGCTCGTCGGTGCGGCGTGCGCGGGCGGCGAATCTGCTCGGTCTCGCGAGGGACGAGCACAGTGTTCAGGCGCTCATCGCCCTCCTGGGCGATCCCGCCGCCGACGTGCGGCTCGTGGCCGTGCGGGCGCTCGGCCGCATCGGTGATCCGGCGGCGGCCGATGCCGTGCTCGCCTCCGTGCCCGGCCCTCGCGGACGCGTGGGCGTGCCGTCGTGGGTGGCGGCCGAGGCGCTGCTGGCCATGCGTCAGGGGCCTGAGCTCGAGGCTTCCGTGTGCCGGGCGCTGCTCTCCGACGAGGCCGTGGTGCGTGACGTGGGCGTCACCGTCACCGAGTACTCGAACCTCGGTGAGGCCCTCGACGTGATCCGCGAATGTCTGCACTTCGAGACCGATCTCGACATCAAGGGCGGCATGATCGAGGCGCTCGGCAGGCTGGGCGGGCAGGCCGACGTGGCGCTGATCCTCGGGTACACGGGCCGGTATGCGCCGCCCGCGTTGCGGCGCACCTGTGTTCGGGCCCTCGGTGAGATCGGCGGGCCGGAGGCGTTCGCCAGGCTCGGCGCGATGCTCACCGACAGCGACCGGGCTTCGGCCGTGCTCGCGGCCGAAGCGCTGGCTGCGGCGGGCGGCCCCGGAGCACGGGTGCTCGATGCCGCGGTCGCGCAGAGCCCCGCCGTGACGCGGGTCGTCGCGGCCGCCCTCCACAAGGCACGTCTCACCGGGGCGGGGGTCTGACGTGGAGGCGCTACGCGAACCGGTCGAGGCGATCTTCGCCGTCGTGCAGACCCCGATCCTCATCTACTTCCTGCTCATCAACTCCTCGTACCTCGTCCTGATCGTGTGCGCGGCCTCGGCGTTCTTCAGCCACATGCGCCGCTCCGAGCACTCGGGGCGTGCGGAGGCCGTGACGTCGAGGCTGCTGCAGGGCGTGTCGCTGATCGTGCCGGCGTACAACGAGCGCGCGGGCATCGTCACGGCCGTGAAGTCGATGCTGTCGCTGCGGCATCCGCGCCACGAGGTCGTCGTCGTCGACGACGGCAGCACCGACGGCACGTTCGAAGTGCTTGTCGAGGCGTTCGACCTCGTCGGCATCGATCGCGAGATCCCCAAGGACGTGCCGGTGGGCGCGGCCATCCTCGGGGTCTACGTGCCTGCCGACGGTCGCACGCGCCTCACGCTGGTGCGCAAGGAGAACTCAGGCAAGACCGAGGCAGTCAACACCGGCATCAACGCCGCCACCGAGCCGCTCGTCGCGATCGTCGACGCCGACTCCGTGCTCGACCCCGATGCGCTGGTCAACGTGGCCGCGCCGTTCGCCGAAGACCCGGTGCGCACGATCGCGACCGGGGGAGTGATCCGCGCCGCCAACGGTTGCCGGATCGTCGAGGGGCGCGTCGTCGACATCGGTATGCCGCACTCGTGGCTGGCCCGCATCCAGGTGGTCGAGTACCTTCGCGCGTTTCTGCTCGGGCGTTCGGGCTGGTCACGGCTGCGCTGTCTCATCCTCATCAGCGGCGCGTTCGGCATGTTCCGCCGTGACGTGCTGGTCGCCATCGGCGGCCTCGATCGGGGCAGCATCGGCGAGGACTTCGAGCTGGTGATGCGCCTACACCGCGAGATGACGGCCCAGAAGCGCGACTACCGCATCGAATTCGTGGCCGAGCCGATCGTGTGGACCGAGGTGCCCACCTCCCTGAAGGTGCTGCGGGCGCAACGCCGCCGTTGGCACCGGGGGCTGTGGGAGGTGCTGTGGAAGTACCGCTCGATGGCGTTCAACCCGCGTTACGGCCGTATCGGAGTGTTCGTGCTGCCGTGGTTCTGGGCCTTCGAACTGCTCGCGCCGGTCATCGAATTGTTCGGGTTGGTGCTGCTCGTCGCGGGGCTCGCTCTCGGCGTGGCCGACCCGGTGTACGCGGCCCTGTTCATGACCGTGGCGTACGGCTACGCCCTGCTCGTCAACCTCGCCTCGCTCGCGATCGAGGAGTTGACCTTTCACAAGTACCCCCGGTGGCGCGACCTGGGCCTGGCCGTGCTCAGTTCGGTGCTGGAGAACGTGGGATACCGGCAGCTCACGGCCCTGTGGCGCATCGAGGGTCTCATCGCCGGCATCCGTAAGAGCCGACATGTGTGGGGAACCATGACCCGCACCGGATTCGACACGGGCGAGCCGACCTCCGGCCCCCGCGGCACACACGAGGAGGCGGCCGTATGAGGTGGTTGCGAACGTACGGTCCGGGTTCGGTGGGCCGTCGTCTGGCGGCGATGTCGTTCTCGCTGGCCGGGCTCATGTTCATCATCACGGTGGTCAGCCTGGTGGGCCTGGTCGGCCAGTCGCACCGCGTGGAGCGGCAGACGCTCGTCGTGGCCCCGGCGCTGGGCGCCAACCAGACGGTGCGCCAGACGATGGTCGAGGCCCAGAGCAGTCTGCGCGGCTACATGCTCATCGAACGCACGTCGGCGGCGGGTTTCGCGGCACCGATCCTGTTGATCGACAGCGAGGTCGAGCAGTTCGTGCGGCCGTTCGGAGTCGCGCGTGCACGCATCGGGGCAGACCTGACCCGCCTCGAACTGCTGGTGCGCGACGCCCGGTTCACGCAGGAGCCTCAGGTCCGCTCGCAGCTCGAGGCGCTCTTGACGCAGCAGCGTACGCAGACGGAGGAGTGGTGGGCGTTCGCCGACGGCGCCCGCAGCAACCCGCTCATCCCCGCCAAAGAGCTCGAGCGCGGCCGCGACATCTTCTACGCCTTCTCGGCGACGAGCGACGAGATCACCAAGGTCATCACCGTCGAGCGCGACCAGTTGCGAGTCGACCTTCGCGAGGGCGTGAGGTGGACGGTGTGGGCCGTCGTCGCCGCCACAGCCGGCGCCGTGATGCTCGCCCTCATCGTCGGCTGGCGCACCACCGGCTCGCTCACCGGCCCGCTCATCGCGCTGCGTAACACCGTTCGTCGTCAGCATGCCGGAGACCGCACGGCGTGGGCGGACGTGCAGGCCGGGGCGACCGAGGTGCGCGATCTTGCGCAGCACGTCAACGCCCTCACCGCGGCCCAGCACGAACTCATCGACGGGCAGGTGCACATCGTCGACCTGCAGCGGGCCGAGATCGAGGTGCTGCGTCGCATCCGTGACGCGGTCGACTTCAGGGCCGCGATGATCGTCGCGGTCGGCGGCGCCGCCAGGGCGCTGGGCGCCGACCGCGTGGTCGCGGGTGAGCTCGACGAAAACGGCGGGATGACCGACACCGTGCTCTGGGAGGACGGCAAACCGGCAGACGAAGAACTCCCCGAGCCGTTGCGTCGTGCGATGGGGCAGATGGCGATCGCGCTCTGGGACGGCGACCGGCGACTCGCTGTCGAAGACACCAAGCTCGCCCGGGCCTCGGGCGAGCTGGACCATCTGCCGCAGGAGCTACTCGACGTGCAACTCGACGGCGGGTTCCTGCTCATGCCGTTCGGTGTGGGCAGTCACCCCAAGGGGTCGCTGGTCGTGCGCAGCGTGCACGGGCCACGAGCGTGGACCGAGGCCGAGGTCTCGTTCGTGCACCACATCGTCGCCGAACTCGCGAACCGCGTCGTGGCCTTCGAACGCGAGGCCGACCGCACCGAGCACGTGCGCCGCCTCGAAGACCTCGACAAGCAGAAGGACGCCTTCATGTCGACGGTCAGCCACGAGCTACGCACACCGCTCACCTCGATCACGGGCTACATCGAGATGCTCGACGACGGAGACGCGGGCGAGCTGACCGAAACACAGCGCAAGATGCTCGACGTGGTCGATCGCAACGCGCAGCGCCTGCGCGGACTCATCGAAGACCTGCTCGTGCTCAACCGACTCGAAGCCTCGGTACAGAAGGACGAGGGCGAGGTGATCTGCGCCGGAGACCTCATCAGAGACGTGTGCGAGGAGATGATCCCGGTCGCCGCGCGCGGCGACGTGACGGTCGTCGTCGCCGACGGCGCCTGCGGAGCGGGCACGTGGCTGCGCGGAGACAGGGCGCAACTGGGCCGGGCGCTGACGAACATCGTCTCGAACGGCATCAAGTTCACGCCCGCCGGTGGCACGGTCACGCTCGCCTCCCGCTCCGTCGACGACGGAAAGGCTGTCGAGATCTCGTGCACCGACACGGGAATGGGCATCCCGAAGGCCGACCAGGCCAGGCTCTTCACGCGCTTCTTCCGGGCCAGCAACGCTACGAGTGCGCAGGTTCCGGGTACGGGCCTCGGCCTGGTGATCGTGCAAGGCATCGTCGAACGTCACCGCGGGGCACTCGAACTCGACTCCACGGAGGGCGTGGGGACGACCTTCACGATGACGTTCCCCACGGCTCCGGTCCCGGCGACGCTCAGGGTGTGAGCGTCGCCCACGCACCGCCCCTGGTGGCGGGGCCGATGTTGCTACGCTGAGAAGCCAATTCGTCGGGTGGGGCAGGGGAAGGAGCCGGCATGGCCGGTCCGGGCACATCGATGTCGGTACGAACACGTCTCGCCCTGTTCACCGCCCTGCTCGTGGCGTTGATGCTGGCACTGGGCGCGATCGCCGTGGTCGGCGATCAGGCGGCGGCCGATCGTGTCAGGTTGCAGTCACGCAACCTGTCGCCCACCCTGCAGGCGAATGCCGAGTTGCAGTCGCAGTTGCGCCGGGCCGAGAGCTCGGTGGCGAACTACCTGCTCTTCCGTCATGCGTTGCAGGGGGCGGCGGGTGAACCCGAGTCGGAGGCGCAGATCCTCGAGCCGGCACGGGTCGCGATCCGCAGCATGCCGGGCGATCTGGAGTCGATCGACCATTTCATCACCTCACCGCCTTTCGACGACGTCGCGCTCGTCGGTGATTTGAGCGACCGGGTCCGCTCGCAGCGTGCCTCGATGACGGCCTGGCGCGAATGGGCGATGGGCGTGGTGCCCGCCTCCGGAGACGAGCAGAGGCCTCTGCCGTCGACGGCAGAGGTGCGGCGGGGCGAGTCGCTCTTCCAGGCGGCGATCAGCGACAGTTCGAGCGTGCAGGCCGGCTTGGCCGCCGCGAATGCCGGTGTGCGGCAAGAGGTTCTCGACAGACTCGATCGCGCCCGCCTGCTGCTCGTCATCGCGACGGTCGTGGCGGTTCTGCTCGCCCTGTTCGTGGCGTGGCGCACGACGAAGCGGCTGGTCGGACCCATCAGCAAGCTTGACGACACCCTGCGCCGCCAGGTCGCCGGCGAGCGGTCGGCGTGGGCCGACACCGAAACCGGTGCCCGCGAGATCCGCGAACTGGCCGAGAGCGTCAACGTGCTCAACCGCGAACACCTGCGCCTGGTCGATCGGCAGGCTCAGTCACTCGCGCTGCTGCGCGCCGGCAACGACGTCGTCGCCACCCTCGCCCGCGTGAACGACACGCAAGAGGCCGTCGACCTGGTCATCGACACGATCGGCCGCACCCTCGGTCTCGACACCACCCGCATCGCGGGGTGGGCCGCGACAGGGCAGCCGTTCGCAGCCGTGTGGTCGCGCGACAAGTCCGCCCACGTGTCCGTGCCCGAGACATGGTGGGGTTCGCCGGGAGTGGGGGCGCCCCTCCTCCCCGCCGGAGACCTCATCACCGTCGGCGCTCGCACGCCGGCCGGTCTGCGCGAACACGTCGAGCAACCGCCTGAGTGGGTGCGTGAAGACCCGGTGGTGGCCCGCTCCGCATCGTCGTTGTACCTGCCCATCGCGGTCGGCAGCACGGTCAGCGGGTTGCTGTCGGTGCACTCGGCTTCCGAAGTGCGTTCATGGGACGAACCCGAGATCGCGTACCTGCAGCGGGTCACCCGCGAACTCGCGCGTTTGTCGACCGGGCACCGCGACGCCTGAGCCTTCCAGCCGATTCGGTCGATCGGGCAGCGATCTGGCACACTGGACTGCTGGCTGCCGGTTCACGCATCGCGCGAACGCCTGCGACCCGGCCGGCCTGACGACAAGGAGACGCCATGCGTAAGGACATCCACCCCAGGTACGAGGAGACGACTGTCACCTGCACCTGCGGCAACCAGTTCACCACCCGCAGCACCGCGAAGAACGGCAGCATCCAGGCCGACGTGTGCGCGAAGTGTCACCCGTTCTACACGGGCAAGCAGAAGATCCTCGACACCGGTGGTCGCGTGGCCCGCTTCCAGGCCCGCTACGGCAAGAAGGTCGCCAAGTAGCTTTTCGTTCGAGCGCCGGATCACAGCATGTGCTGATGGTCCGGCGCTCGTCGTTTGTATACACCGGAGTTCAGCGACGGGAGTCACGGATGGACGTCGAGCCTCTGCTCAGCGCGGCGCGGCCGCAGGTGAGCGAGTACGCCGAGCTGGAGAAGGCGATGGCCGACCCCGAGGTGATCGGCGACGCCACCCGGTTCCGCACCACCACCAAGCGCTACGCGGCGCTGGGTCCGGTCGTGGCGTGCTCGCGCGAGGTGGAGCGGTTGCTCGGCGATCTCGAGGCGGCGCGTGAGCTGGCGGCCGAGGACGAGGCATTCGCCGCCGAGGTGCCGGCCCTCGAGGAGGAGCTGGAGACGCAGACGGCCAAGCTGCACCGGCTGCTTCTCCCGCGTGACCCCGACGACGACCGCGACGTGATTCTCGAGGTCAAGGCGGGGGAGGGCGGCGAGGAGTCGGCCCTGTTCGCGGGCGACCTCGTGCGCATGTACATGCGCTACGCCGAGCGTCGGGAGTGGAGCACTCAGGTGCTCGACGCCACCGAATCCGACCTCGGTGGGTACAAGGACATCCGTATCGCGGTGAAGGCGAAGGGAACTCCCGAGCCGGGCGAGGCCCCGTGGGCGCGGCTGAAGTACGAGGGCGGGGTACACCGCGTGCAGCGGGTGCCCGTCACCGAGAGCCAGGGCCGCATCCACACCTCCGCGGCAGGCGTGCTCGTGATGCCGGAGGTCGAGAGCGACGACGAGATCGAACTCGTACCCGCCGATCTGCGCATCGACGTGTACCGCTCGTCGGGCCCCGGAGGCCAGAGCGTCAACACGACCGACTCGGCGGTGCGGATCACGCACGTGCCCACCGGCATCGTCGTCTCGTGCCAGAACGAGAAATCGCAACTGCAGAACAAGGAGTCGGCGATGCGCGTGCTGCGCGCGCGGCTCCTGCAGGCCCAGCGAGACGCTGCCGAGGCCGAGGCTGCCGAAGCACGGCGCAGCCAGGTGCGCACGGTCGACCGCAGCGAGCGCATCCGTACGTACAACTTTCCCGAGAACCGCATCGCCGACCACCGCACGGGCTTCAAGGCCTATTCGCTCGACTCGGTGCTCGACGGTGACCTCGACGGCGTGATCGGCTCTGCGCTCGACGCCGACGAGAAGGCCAAGATGGCCGCGGCCGGGGCGTGAGGGCGTGAGCTCGGCCAGCACCTCAGACGGCGTCGAGACCGACAAGACCGTTGATGTCTTGGTGCGCGAGGCGACCGCCGTGCTGTCGACGGCCGGCGTGCCCAGCCCGCGGCGCGACGCGGTGTTGCTGCTGGCCCACAGTCTCGGTGTCGACGCCGGGGAGGCCGAGAAGGCCGCGCTGATGCGCCGCATGCCAACGCACGACCAGCGTGAGCGCTTCGCGACGTTGCTGGCGGAGCGTCGCAACCGGGTGCCGTTGCAGCACCTCACCGGGCGGGCGCCGTTCAGGCATCTCGAACTCGACGTCGGCCCTGGGGTGTTCGTGCCTCGCCCCGAGACCGAGGCAGTCGCGGGAGTCGTGGGGGGCCACCGCACGGCGGGCGCGACCCCGGGCGGGGCCCGGCGGCCGCGCGGGGGCCGGGGGGGGGGGGGGCGGGAGACGCCTGAGGCTCAGGGCTCCCAGCCCGGCAGCGCCCCGAGCCGCACCCACCCTCGGACACGCGGGGCCCCAGCCGACCACGGCCAGTCGGGCGTTGCCGCTCGGGTCGTCCCAGACCGCG
>JAUNUP010000060.1 GCA_030538115.1 Dermatophilus congolensis
GCGAGGAGAGGGCGCGGGGGCGACGGCGCGGGGTGCGGGTGCCCGGGGGGTGCTGCGTGAGGAGGGTCGGGGGGCGGCGGTCGCGGAAGGGGCCGGCGCTGCGCGGCGGGCGGTCGTGCTCCGCGTGTCGTCGTCACCGGATCGGGCCAGTGCCGCGTTCGGCACGGTGCTGGGCGTCCGGGATGCGCCCGGGGTGGCGGTAGCCGTGCCCGTCGCAGTGTTCGTAGCGCTCCCAGTGTTCGTGCCGCTCGGAGAGGTGGGCGCCGACGTGGCCCCACTGACCGTCAACACGCGCACGGGGCCGCCGAGGTCCTGCCCTCCGCGGGGCACGAACATGGCGAACAGGCCGGCGACGAGGCCGACGAACACCACGATCGCGGTGACGATGAGCAACGGGGGCCGGGATCTGTTCATGTCCCCAGCATGGCCCGAGCATCAAGCGCTGCACGTGAGAACCGGATGAGAGAGTTCTTAGACGCGGATGCGCGGCGCTGGTGTGCTGACATAGGGCATGGACGTCGAACTCGCCGAGATCCGCGATTTCCTCGCTGCGCACCCTCCGTTCGACGAGTTGCCGGTGGCGGAACTCGACGCTCTGCCCGGCGCGCTCAAGGTGCGGTACGCGCGACGGGGGAGCCACCTGATGAGACAGGGGGAGCCCAACGACGAGGTGTTCATCGTGCGATCGGGAGCTGTCGACATCTCCGACAACGCGGGCGAACTCGTCGAGCGCGGCGACACAGGCACCTGCTTCGGCACGACCACGGTCATCGAGGGCGGCCCGTCACAGTTCTCGGTCGTCGCGATCGAAGACCTGCTGGTCTTCGTGCTGCCCGGGCCCACATGGCACGAGTTGGCCGGGCGATACCCGCGGTTCAAGGCGTTTTTCGCCGACCAGCGCAAGGCCCGCATGCGGGGCGCGCTCGCCTCCGTGCACGTCGCCGACACAGGGTCGGCGATCCTGCGCACCCGCGTCGGAGACATGGCGGGCCGCGATCCCGTGACCGCAGCGCCCGGCATGACGGTGCGCGAGGCGGCGCAGTTGATGAGTGAGGCGAACGTCTCCAGCCTGCTCATCGTCGAGAACAGCGCGCTCGTCGGCATCATCACCGACCGTGACCTGCGCCGACGCGTGGTCGCCGCGGGCCTGCCCACCGAGCGTCCGGTCAGCGAGGTGATGACCCCGGAGGTCGAGACGGCCGGCCCCGACGACCTCGCCTTCGAGGTGCTGCTGCGGATGATGGACGGCCGCATCCATCACCTGCCGATCTGGGACCCGTACCCGCCGCCCGGCCGGGCCGTCGGCGTGGTGACCAGCACCGATCTCGTGCGGCTCGAACACGCGAACCCCATCTACCTCGTCCGCGACGTGGCGAACCAGAACGACGTAGAGGGCCTCGCCCGCGTGGCGGCGCGCCTGCCTGGCAACGTGGCCAAGTTGGTGTCGCAGGACGCGACCGCCTCCGATATCGGTCGCGTCGTGACGGCCGCGGGCGACGCGATCACGCGGCGGCTCATCGCACTGGCCGAAGCCGAACTCGGGCCGCCGCCGGTCGCCTATACGTGGCTGGCGCTCGGCTCGCAGGCGCGACTCGAACAGGTGCTGGGCAGCGACCAGGACCACGCGATCGTCTACGCCGATGTCGACGACGACACACGGGCACATGACGTCGACACCTACCTGCGCGCCCTCGCCGAGCGCGTCGTCGCGGGGCTCGAGGCGTGCGGCTACCCGCGCTGCCCCGGCGACGTGATGGCCACGGCGGACAAGTGCCGTATGAGCTGGTCACAGTGGAAGTCGTCGTTCGCCGAGTGGATCCGCGAACCCGACCCCGACGCCGTGCTCGCGACGGGCATCTTCTTCGACGCGAGGCCCGTTCACGGCGAGGCGTCGCTCGCTTCGTCGCTGCTCGCCTCCGCGGTGACGATGGCGCACGACAACCGGCGCTTTCTCGCTCTACTCGCACGTCGGGCGGCGGCTCACGCACCACCGCTGGGCTTCTTCCGCAATTTCGTGCTGGGCCGCGAGGGCGAGCAGAAAGACACGCTCGACCTCAAGTGGGGCGGAGTGGGCGCGGTGCAGGAGACAGCGCGGGTGCTGGCCCTCGCCTCCGGTTCGACGGCGACGGGAACCCTCGACCGTCTGGAGGCAGCGACGCACGCGGGGCGCATCGGCGCCGACCGGGCCTCCGAACTTGCCGACGCCTACGAATTTCTTGCCTATGTGCGGGTTCGCCATCAGGTGCAGCGCACACAGGCCGGGCTCCCGCCCGACAACTACGTGCGGCCCGACGATCTCTCGTCGTTCGAGAAACGGCACCTGCGCGACGCCTTCACCACCGTGCGCTCCGCCCAGACCTTCCTCGAGCGCTCGTTCGCCGGGGCCGGGGCGTGAGGGGAGTGCCGACATGGGCCTGCTGAGCCGCTGGTCGGCGCACGGCCGGGCAGAATCCAGACGACTGAAACTGGCCGCGCAGGCAACGGCGACACCAGGGGCGGAGGCGCTCGCCGCGTACCTGACGACCCCGCCTCCGGAGCCCGACACGGACATCGGCGACCTGCCCCTGCTGGCCGTCGACATGGAGACCACCGGACTCGACCCGCGCCGCGACAGGCTGCTGTCGATCGGTTTCGTCGCGCTGAACGGCCTCGAGATCGACCTGTCGACGGCCGTGCACCTCGTCATCCGACAGGAGCCGTCGGCCACGGGCGTCGACCAGGGAGTGGGGCAGAGTGCCACCGTCCACCACCTCACCGACGACGCTCTCGCGGCCGGGGTGCCGCTGCGGGAGGCGATAGAGCGGCTGCTCATGGCCCTGACCGGCCGCGCGATGCTCGTGCACTTCTCCGACATCGAGACAGGCTTTCTCGACGCCGCATGCCAGCGCCTGTACGGCGTCGGAGCCACTACGACCTGCATCGACACCCTCGAGCTCCACCGGCGGCTACTGACCGGGGGAGGCGACAACGTGCTTCCGGCGGGTGCGTTGCGCCTGGCTGCCGCCCGACAGACTCTCGGACTGCCCCGGTACGGCGCCCACGAGGCCCTCACCGACGCACTCGCGTGCGCCGAGCTCTACCTCGCGCAGGTGGTCCGGCTCGGCGGCGAGGGCCAGATGCCGTTGAAGCGCCTGGTGTGACCGAGTCCACGGCAACGAGTCTTCAAATGTAAGGACAAACAGTTGACACCTGTGCTCGCGCGCGTGCAGGCTTGCGTCGGGCGCCGCCCACACTGGGCGAGCACAGGCACCAGGTACACGGTCGAAGGAGCAGACGTGCGCATCGGAGTAGCGGGAGTCGGACGTATCGGGGCGTTCCACGCACGGACACTGCAGGGTCTTGACCAGGTCGACTCGCTGGTACTTGCCGATGCCGTGCCGGGAGCTGCCGAAAAGGTCGCCGCCGAACTCGGTGTCGAGTCGGCCGACAGCGTGGAGGCGCTGCTTGCCTCCGGTCTCGACGGGTTCGTCATCGCCGCGGGTACGCCGGCGCATGCGTCGCTCATCCGCGCGGGCGTCGAGGCCGGCATCCCGACGTTCTGCGAGAAGCCCGCCGCGATGAACATCGACGAGACGCTCGACCTCCTGCGGCTCGAGGAGAGCACCGACGTGCCGGTGCACATCGGCTTTCAGCGTCGCTTCGACTCCGGCTACCGCCGCGCCCAGCAGGCCGTGGCGGCAGGTGAACTCGGGTTCGTGCACACGATCACGTCGTGGACCTTCGACGCCCACCCTCCCCACCTCGACTACATCCCCACCTCGGGCGGCATCTTCCGCGACTGCAACATCCACGACTACGACATCCTGCGTTTTGTGACCGGGCGCGAGGTGGTGCGTGTGTACACGGTGGGGTCGAACAAGGGAGACCCGTTCTTCACCGAGTCCGGCGATGTCGACAGCGGCGCGTCGCTGCTCACGTTCGACGACGGCACCACGGCGTTCGTCGCCTCCACCCGGTACCACGGCTCCGGCCACGACGTGCGGATGGAGGTGCACGGCAGCAAGGGCGCGCTGTCGGTGGGCCTCGACGACTCGCTCGCCGTGGCGTCGGCGCAAGAGGGAGTGACCTTCCCGGCCGGGCCGCCGGTCTGGTCGTTCATGGAGCGCTTCCAGCCCGCCTACGTCGCCGAACTCACGGCCTTCGCCGACGTCGCGGCGGGGCGCCTCCCGTCGCCGTGCACGATTCGCGACGGCCTCGAGGCCGCCCGCATCGCCGACGCGTGCCAGCTCTCGAAAGACGAGTCCCGCCCGGTAGACCTCACGGAAATCCGCACGGCGTAGCCGGGGGCGACGCTGAGCCTGTGGAGTCGCCACTCAGCGGAGCTGAGTGGCGATCGGCCATGTGTGCCGCAGGGACGACGTTGGAACTGCGAGTTGTCAACAAGCGCAGGTGCGCTGGGATGGGTGGGGGACACTGTCGGTGGTGGGTGCGACGATCAGGGCCTTCCGGGAAGGGGAGCGAGATGCGGGAGATCGAGATCCGGCTGATCGGTCACGACGGTCCTGACGGTGAGTTGCGTGCCGACCGGGCGGCAGGGATCGCCAAGAGTCTGGACGACCTCGTGCTGCGGCTCACGCGTGAGGCGGCCGAGATGGCGGGCCGAGGTAGGCCCGGTGTCGTCATCGAAAAGCTCGGTGAGGTGCGTCTTGCGGGTATCGACAGGGGCAGCACGGTGCTTACGTTCGCGATCGGTGATGCGGATGCGCTCGAGATCGACCCGCTGAGTGAGCCGACGCAGCAGATGTTCGACGAACTCGTGCAGGGCATCGCCGCTAACCATCGACCGGAGTTCGTGACCGACACCATTAGCGAGGCCACCGACCGGCTCATCGCGGCCCTGCAGAAGGCGGCGCTTGAGGTGGACATCGCGATCGATCGCCGCCGTAGTGCGCGGCTCGCGCTGGCGACGGTGAGCCGCGACGTCTGGAAACCTCTGGACCCCGGGGGAGAAGTGACGACGCTGGTAGGCCTCCTTGAAGCGGTCGACCTGCGGAATGCGCACTTCAGGCTGCTCGATGATGCAGGCAATCGCATCGAGCTGATCGACGTCGTCAACAGCGAAGCCGTCGCGCCGCTGGCCGGTAGTCGGGTGGCAGCGACGGGCACATATGCAAAGGCATCCGGAGCAGGGCGCTCACGGATCGAGGGTGCGAGCATCGCCGAGTTCTCGTTGCCGGCCCTGCTCTTGGAGGCGGTCGCGCCGCTGAGCGGGCTCCCCGGAATCGACGCACCTGGTGGGCTACTCCCGCTGCCGGCCGACCTCGAGTTGAGCGACGAAGAGTTGGATGCCTTCCTGGCGGCGATCCATGAGTAACCAGCGCGTCGCAATGCTTGACACCGACACTTGGAGCCTCCTCGTATTCAAGCGTGACAGCAAAGACCCCCGGGTGCCCCGGTGGCGGCGAGCCATCGAGGGGTATGTGCTGTGCATCTCCGCACAAACGCGCGGCGAAGTGCTCTACGGGGCTTTGCGGCAGGGGTGGTGCGGCACGCGCATGGCCGCGGTGCGGCGATCGCTCGACGCGATGACGGTGCTGCACCCGACCGAGGGTGTGGTCGAGGCGTGGGCTCGGTTGCGCTCAGACTGTTCGGCCTCGGGCCACTCCCTGCACCAGAAGCAGCACATGGGCGACGCCTGGGTGGCGGCCACGGCCACCGCCCACCGTTTACCTCTCCTGGCCGGTGATCAGATCTTCGAATCATTCCCGGGTTGCCGTTGCTGTCCGTAGACCCCGATGCCTGAGGTCCCTGGGGTGCCCGACCGTTCCATGTGTGAATTGCCGAAGTGCTAGCACGCGACATCGTCGAAGACCTCACGGCCGCGCTGGCCGAGTTCGAGGCAGTGGCCTCTGCGCTGGAGGAGCAGGCTTCGACTACTCCTTGACAGCGGCCAGGAGGGCGTCCTTCTCCAGTAGCCGGCTGACCGCGAGGCCCGCGATGATGCCCCAGAAGGCGCCGCCGATGTTGAGCACCGTGAGGTCGGCCACCGTGACCAGGAAGGCGACGAGCGCGCCGAGGGTGCAGCGGGTCGAGAACGCCGTGACGAACGCCGTTTCCAGGGCCTTGAGCATCGCGACTCCGCCGAGCACCGCGATCCACGCGGCGGGCATCGTCAGCATGAAACCGACGAGCATCGGTGCGAACACCCCGACGAGCATGGCGAGAACACCGATCGTCACCCCTGCGGTGTACTGACGCCGCGGGTTTCCGGAGGCGGTGAGCAGCGCGTTGGTCGGCCCGGTGAGGCACGTCGACACGCAGCCGACAGCGGCGGCGGGCAGCGACCAGATGCCGCACGCGATCGTCGCCATGTTGATCGGAGGCTGGTGTCCTGCGGCCCGCAGCACCGCCACTCCCTGGCCGTTCTGCACGATGATCACCGTGATCGCCAGCGGCACGACAAGCTCGATGAGCGCCGCCCCGGAGAACGTCGGCACCTGGAAGAGCGGCTGCGCGACGAATTCCTTGGGCCCCTGCGGCGTCCACTGACCGGAGGCGACCACCGCGACCACGCCGGTGATGAGCGCCCCCAGCACCGGCGGCATGAACCGCCCGAGGCCGGGCCGCCAGCTCAGCAGCAGGAACGCCGCGATCATCGGAATCGCGATGACGGGAGCGGACTCGATCGACCCCACGAGGTCGAGACCGAACCGCAGAAACACGCCCGCGACCATGGCCATGACGATCGGCATCGGTAGCATCCGCATGACGACCCCGACCCAACCGGTGAGACCGAGCACGAGGATGAGCGCGGCGGTCACGATGAAGGCGCCGAGCACGTCCGACCACGGCAGGTGTGACAGCGACGTGCCGACCACGACGGTGCCGGGGATGGTCCAGAAGAACGCCAGCGGCTGCCGGTAGGTGATGCTCGCGATGAGCGTCAGCAGTCCGTTGAGAAAGAACGCGGCGAACACCCACGACGTGAGCTGGCCCGCCGACAGACCGCCTGCCTGCCCGGAGGCGAGGATGACGGCGAGGGGCCCGGACGCCGAGAAGATCAGCGCGATCACGGCGTTGCTCATGTACTCCGGGCCGATGTCGCGCCGGATGTCACGCAGCCGGGCCGGCCGTTCGGGGCGCTCGATGCGCCCGGCCGCGCGGGGTGCGGTGGTGGTCATCGGTTCGTCCTTGTCGTGGGTGGGTCAGGGGCCGTGGTGGGGGTGACGCGGGTGTGCCGCTGCCCGGGCGGAGGAGGAGTCCTCGGCCCGGGCAGCGGGGGTATCAGATCAGTGTGCCGGGGTGACGGCGGCGTCGGCCTCCAGAGCCTCGGCCTTTGCGGGGTTCAGCGGGGTCTCGACGTCCTTCGGCTGGCGCGGCAGCAGGGTGACGAGGGCACCGAACACGGCCACGATCGCGAAGAGCTGGAAGGCCAGCGTGACGCTGATGCCTGCGGTGATGAGGAAACCACCGATGAGCGGGCCGAAGATGCCACCGAGGCGACCGAAGCCGGCGCACCAGGCGACACCGGCGCCACGGGCACGGGACTCGTAGAAGTTGCTGACGAAACCGTACACGAGCACCTGGGTGCCGATCGTGCCGATGCCGGCGGCGGCGATGAGCAGCAGGAGCACGGCGAACGGCAGGCGGAACGGCAGGATCAAGAGGGCAGCGGCGGCGAGCAGGAACGTGCCGGCGATGACCCACTTCGGGCCGATGCGGTCGGCGATCCGCGAGGCGAGCAGTGCACCGATGATCGCGCCGAGGTTCAGGGTGAGCAGGAAGAGCAGCGAACCCGAGGTGTTGTAGCCGTGCTGGCCCATGATCACGGGCAGCCAGGTGTTGAGGCCGTAGGTGAGCAGCAGACCGGCGAAGCTCATGAAGCCCAGGAAGATCGTGGGAGCCAGGTAGCGGGGCGAGAAGATCGCGGCGAAGCCCGACTTCTCCTGCGCCTTGGCGGCGCGGGTGGCCTGCGGGGCGGCGGCGGGGGCCCCAGTGGCCTCAGGGGCGACGAGCGGGATGCCGGTGCGCTGGGAGGCGGCGACGGCCTCGGCGTGGCGACCGCGCGACTCGAGCCACAGCGGCGACTCCGGCAGCTTGGCGATGGCCATCGGCAGCAGGAACAGGATCGGGGTCGCGCCGACGAGGAACAGGCCGCGCCATCCGATGGCGTCGTGGAACAGGATCGCGAACAGTGAGGCCATCACGCCACCGGCGGGCACGCCGCAGTAGACGATCGCGTTGTAGAGGTTCCGACGGCCGGGGGGAGCGAACTCCGCCACGATGGCGCCGGCGGTGGCGACGAGGGCGCCGACGCCGATGCCGGTGATGAACCGCAGGATGCCGAACGCCGCGACGGAGTTCGCGAACGCGGTAGCGGCCATGCCGATCGAGAACCAGGCGATGTTGACGAGCATGAGCTTGCGGCGGCCGATGTGGTCGCTGATCGCGCCGGCGGTCAGCGCGCCGACGAGCACGCCGATGAGCGCGTAGCTGCCGAGCTGGCCCGCGACGGCGGGGGTGACGGTGCCGAGGTGGCTCGCGTCTTTCAGCAGGGTGGGCACGATCGTTCCGTAGACGACGAGGTCGTACCCGTCGAAGAGAATGGCGATGGCGCAGATGAGAACGACCCAGCGAACCGTGCTCTCGCGCTTGCGGAGGTCGCCGGAACTCGCTGTCGAATCTGTTGCCGCGCGAATACCTGGTGCGGTCATGACTACTCGTTTCTGTCGTGGGTCGCTTGCAGCGAGAGCCACGCCGATGCGACCGATCAGGTTCGAGACGAGCGCGGTGAGCTGCGTCTCTGTTGAGGTGTCATGACTTTGTCAGGGCTGATACAGCCGGTCATCAGGCATATGCCTAGGGCTGTGCCAGGCATTTGTTGACGGCAATCATCCTGAAGACATCAAATTGGTTACTCAGACGCATATATAGGGGGAAATGCGTGCCATTCATTCGCGCACTGCATTCATTCATGGCTCAGATGTCGTAATCGACCACCACGGGGCAGTGGTCGGACATGCGGGAATCGGCCGAGGGTTCCTTGTCCGTCCAGTCGGCGACGGCGGCGCGGGCGAGGGGCGGAGTGGCGAGGTGGTAGTCGATGCGCCACCCGACATCCTTCGCGAACGATTCACCGCGCCAGCTCCACCACGAGTACGGCCCGTCGACCTCCCCGTTGCGGGCTCGCACGACGTCGACGAGGGTGCGTGGCGACAGGATGCTGCCGAACCACTCGCGCTCGACGGGCAGAAAACCTTCGACGCGGTTACTCGATCGCCAGTTGCGTACGTCGTGTCGCTGGTGCGCGATGTTGGCGTCGCCCATGAGCAGGTATTCGCGGCCGCGGTTGCGGGCGGCGATGCGGTTGCGAGAGAGCTGGCGTGCGAACGCGTCGAGAAAGCGCATCTTGCGTAGGTGCTTCGCGCCTCCGTCGGGTACCTCGCGGGTGTTGCCGGGGCGCTGCCACTCGGCGGGCAACCCGCCTTTGGGGATGTAGAGGCTCGCGACGGTCAGCGGAGCCTCGGCGAGATCGACTTCGATGTACCGCCCCTCGTGCGCGAACTCTCGTAGCCCCCGGGCGAGTGGCACGTCGGAGACGTTCCAGGTGCGCACGGCCACGGGCTCGCTCCGGGTCAGCACGGCGACTCCGTTGCGGCCCGGCAGGGTCCCAGCGTCGTAGGAGGCGTGATAGTCGCCGAACGCCCCCGGTGGCAGCGCAATGACGGGGCACCGCACCTCTTGCAGCGCGACCACATCGCAGCCGCGCGAGTCGAGCCAGTCACCGAACCCCCGGCGGCGGGCGGCCCTGATTCCGTTGACGTTCACGGTCGCGATCCTCATCACCCGCGCAGGCTATCGGCCGCCACCGACATACTCCGGAGAGCCGCCCTCAGAACCGTCTGCCGGAGCCG
>JAUNUP010000061.1 GCA_030538115.1 Dermatophilus congolensis
ATCTTTTCCCCCTTGTCCACACCACTTCCCTTCCCGGCGCAATTCCGCACAACGCGCCCCACTCCCGTCCGCGCCACGCGCCCTCCCCGTCCCGTGGCACCGCCGCTGGAACGCGACACGACCGACGAACATGTGCCACGGGACCCCACCACAAGGGTGCCGTGGCACATGCAACCCCACACGCCACCTACCAGCAAAGGTGCCACGGCACAGGCCCTCTCCCACGCCACGCGCCTCCCCCACCCACACCAGCGCCGTCCAAGTTATCCACAACCTCGGCATCCCGACCGCGTTATCCACAGGGCGCAGGGACGGCACTCGCACCGTCGGATTTCCCACGACCATGTGCACCATGACCTCCCGCACGCCTCCCCCGTTCAGCGGCGACATCTACTCGACTCCTGAGTACCTGCACGACCTCTACACCCGTTCCTGCATGGCGCTGCAACGATCACCCGCGCTAGCGTTCATCAGTCATCACACTGCCGCGACTCTGCAGGGCATGTGGGCGCCCGCGTCTCCGCAGATACATGTGACGTGCCCTTCCAGGGCCGGCCGGTCCCTGTCCGACGGCATTCAGACTCACCGTGGGCACCCTGACGCTTGGGTCGTCCCGATGCGTGATCTGAGACTGTCGGCGCCGGTTCAGGTCGTCGTCGAACTCGCTCGCGTCCTACCTCTCGTCGACTTGGTGCCGCTCATCGACAGCCTGTTCCACCGGGGTCTAGCGACCGCATCCGAACTACGGTCGTACGTCGACTTCCGAGACGTGCGCTCACGGAGACTGGAGCAGGCCCTCACGCTTGCCAGGCACGGCTCCGAGTCGGCGATGGAGTCGAAGACGCGTCTGCTCCTCGTTTGGGCGGGTTTCCCTGAGCCCAAGTGTCAATGGCAGGTCCTCGTGCCGTGGGACGTGCTCACCGAAGGCGAGCGCACCCGCGTGTGCGCTCTCCTCGCCTCTCGCACCGCGCGGTTCGTCACCGGAGAAGGGGTCACGTTCAGACTCGACCTCGCCTATCCGCATCTCCAACTCGCGATCGAGTACGACGGCGACCACCACACCGAGCCCGAGCAGATGGAGTTCGACGCGATCCGCCGGAGTGCCCTTTCCAGGATCGGATGGGCCTGCGAAATCGCGACGTCAAGCGATCTCATGTCGTCTCCCTGGGCGTTACTGCAACGTCTCGCGGCGTCGTACGACTCTCGTTCGACAAGTCCGGTCATTCTCTCGCCTGCCTGGCGAAACCACTTCGTCGACTGGAACCGTCCGAACTTCGCCGGCCCCGGTGGGGTGCCGCGGCACACGTAAACCGCCACCGCACCCTCTCCGGCCAGTGCCACGGCACAAGATCCGGGGCCGGCCCCGCCCTCAGCTCACCTACCCCCGTGGGGTGCCGTGGCACACGTAAACCGCCACCGCACCCTCTCCGGCCAGTGCCACGGCACGAGATCCGGGGCCGGCCCCGCCCTCAGCTCACCCGCACCCGTGGGGTGCCGTGGCACACGTAACCCGCCACCGCACCCTCTGCGACCAGTGCCACGGCACAAGACCCGGGGCCAGCTCACGCACCTTGCCCCACCAGTGCCACGGCACATGATCCGGGGGCTGCTCACGCACCTCGCCCCGCCAGCGCCGCGGCACAAGATTCGGGGCCTCGTCACGCCCTCTGTCCCGTGGCACCTTCGCTGGGAGGTGACGTGGTGCACTTGCATGTGCCACGGGACCCCACCCCGCACCCGGGCGTCAGTCCGGGGCTACCGCGCTGAGGAAGAGGGCGAACGTCACCGGTTTTCCTCTCGCCAACTCCAGGCGGCCTCCGTAGCCTTCCGCCAGGGAGCGGGCCAGCGCGAGCCCCAGCCCCGAACCCGACGTGCTGACCTCCTTGTCGAAGACGTACGGCGCGATCGACGGATCGATACCCGGCCCCTCGTCGGTGACGTCGATGATCACCGACGGCCCCGAGAGCCGCACGTCCACGATGGTCGTCCCCGCGCCGTGGGCGAGTGAGTTCTCCACCAGCACACCGAGAATCTGCGTCAGAGCCACCGACGTGGCCCACACCTGCACGCCCCGGATGCCGGTCACGTGCACCGCACGCCCCCGCTCCTCGTACTTCGGGTGCCACAGCCGCTGCAGCTCGGCGATGACCCGGTCGACACGCACGGGCCGAGGCGTCTCGACCGTCCGCCGAGCCCGCCGCAACAGCGCGTCGACGGTGCCCGCGAGTCGCTCGACCTGCTCGATCGCGATCTCCGCCTCCTCGTGCGCGATCGTGAGATCGTCGGTGGCCGAGATCTCTTCGAGCCGCATGAGCAGCGCCGTCAGCGGAGTCCGGAGTTGGTGCGAGGCGTCGGCGGTGAAATCCCGCTCCGCAGCGAGCGAGGCGATGAGCCGGCGCGCGCTCCGGTCGAGTTCGCTGGTGACAGCGTCTATCTCGGTGATCCCGCTCTCCGTCTGCCGGATCCGCGGGTCCCCCTCACCGAGTTGTTTCGCGTCGGAGGCGAGCACGACCAGCGGATCCGAGACCTTGCCGGCCTGCCACCGCACCACCGCGTACACGCACCCGCCGGCCACGGCCATGAGCATGAGTGCCAGCCCGACGAGCACGAGAGTCAGCCCGAGCGACCCCGGAAAGTCGCCGATGATGTTGCCGCGATCCACCGCCCGCAGAAAACCCACGGTGAACAGCACCGCTGGCACGGTGACCACGATGAGCGACAGAAACACCGCCAGTGAGGTCGAGCGCAGCAGGCTTTCGCGTACCGACACCGACCGTGAACGACCCGGCGTCTCCGCCGAACCCCATCCCCCCGCCACGGCCTACCGGCCGATCAGGCCGCGTCTTCGGGTCGCTCGAAACGGAACCCGACGCCGCGCACGGTGGTGATGAACCTGGGGCGAGTCACGTCGTCGCCCAACTTCTTTCGCAGAACAGACACATGCATATCCAACGTCTTCGTCGACCCGAACCACTGCGTGTCCCACACTTCACGCATCAGTTGCTCGCGAGAGACGACCTTGCCCTGTTCACGGATGAGCACGCGGAGAAGGTCGAATTCCTTCACCGTGAGCTGCAATTCCTGATCTCCGAGGAAGGCGCGGCGGGCGAGTGCGTCTATGCGCACGCCGTCCGAATCCACACCCGTGGGCTTTCCGTTCGACCGCCGCAACACAGCCCGCACGCGGGCGAGAAATTCGGCGAGTCTGAACGGCTTGGTCACATAGTCATCAGCTCCGGCATCGAGACCGACGACAGCGTCGACCTCGTCGGCCCGTGCAGTGAGCATGAGGATCGGAGATGTGCGCCCCTCGGCGCGCAGGCGCCAACACACCTCGAGGCCGTCCATGGACGGCAATCCGATATCGAGGATCACGAGATCCGGGTCGGCTTGACCCTCGCGGTACGCCTCGAGTCCGTCACCGACAGTGGTGACGTCGTAGCCTTCGCGTCGCAATGCCCGCGCCAATGGTTCGCTGATGGCCGAGTCATCCTCAGCGAGTAGCACACTCGTCATACCGGCATGCTAAGGGCCAGATACGCCCCGCCCAAGACACTCGACCCGCTTGTGTCGCGATTCCGTTACGGATTCGCCCGTTTTCACTCCAAATCGTCAATACAGTCTCTGAGGTCGGGGACTCCCGGAGGGCGCGCGGCTTTGGCCCGAATAGTCACGGGCCCGCGCCGTTCGGGCCCGGTGGTGCGCCGCAATTCCCACAGCGAGGTCACGCCGAGTCCGCGCAGCGGCCGCGGTTCGAGGCTGCGGGTCTCGAACCCGGAGACGGTGGCGAGGCTGCTCTGGGTCGCGTTGTCGAGCACGACCATTCCGGGCTGTGCCGCGCTGGTGAGCCGACTGGCACGGTTGACGGTGGTGCCGAACACGTCACCGAACTGGGCCACGACCGACCCGGTCGCGAGGCCGACGCGCAACGCCGGCATGCCCTTCGACATCCGCAGCGCGTCGACGAGGTCGAGCCCGATCGCGGCAGCGCTCGCCGCCCGCGGGGTCACGAACAGCACCTCGTCGCCGATCGTCTTGACGATGCGGCCTCCGTGCGCGGTCACCACGTCGGAGGCGAGCGCCTCGAACTCCCCGACCAGCGCCGACACGCGCCGCTCCGACAGCCGCGAGACCACAGACGTGAACCCGACGAGGTCCGCGAACCCGACACTGCGCTCGTCGGTCGCCTCGGGCGAAACGCCCTGGTCGTCGTTGAGAAGCTGCCCCAGCGAGGACGCGAGGTGCCGCCGCCACGCGTACACGAGCATCGGTTCGAGCTGGTCGGCGACGTCGAGCATCATCCGCACGACCTGCGCCCGCTCGGCGTCGCTGAGCCGCTTCGACCACACCTCGTCGGGGTCTTCGCCGTCGCAGTCGCGCTGCCGGCCGATCGCCTCCATGAGCAGGCTCGTGTGCCAGTCGGCCAACCGGTCGGTGGATCGCGCCAGCGAGCGGGCCAGTTCGAGCACCAGCTCGTCCTCCACGAAGGGCGCCTGCCGCAGGTCGGCGATGCTCGAGACGACACCGAGGTCGGCGTCGGTGAACGCCATGTCGGAGCCGCCGAGCCCTGGAAAGCCGAGAGCGTGCCAGATGCGTCGGGCCGTGAGGAAGGGCAGGTGCGCCTCGCGAGCCACCTCGCGCCGTCGCACACGGTGTTCGCTGCCGAGCAGCCGACTGAGAATCGCCGACCGCAGAGTGACGTAATCGGCCCCGTTCTCGTCTTGCTCGAGCTGTTCGAAGTGACCGCTGTGCTCGACGGTTACGCCGCGCTCGGTCCGCTCGGCATTCGCGGTCGATGGTGCGTGCTCGCAGCACGCCTCGTCACCGTCTCGGGCCGCCGCGTCTCGCGCCCGGGCAGCCACGCAGGCCGTGTGGTGGCGGTGCTGCACCTCCTGGATGGGGTACACGGGTCGCGCCGGATGCACGTGCTTGACGGCCCGCACGAACTTGCGGCCGTCGAGAGTGCCGAGGTCGTCGCTGGCTAGGTCGTCGCTGCGCGCGTCGTCCCTGCCGAGGTCCTCAGGGAGATCGGGAGCAGCATCACCGCGGTCGCGCCCGCCGCCGTCGTCCCCGCCTCCGGCGCCGTCGACCGCTGTGCCGTTGAGCTCTGAGACGTCAAGCCCGGCGACTTCGAGCTCTGTGACGTCGAGACGGTCACGGACCTCCGTGCCGTCGATACGGTCGCGTGCAGGGTCGGGTGGTCGCTCTGACGACCTGCCCGCGCTCATGTACCGATCATGCCCCGAGACGTGGGCGGATGTGAACCACGTCACCGGCTCTCACTGTCGATGCGCGGCCTGCGTCGTCGACGATTTCGAGCTCCCCCTCGTCGGAGATTCCGGTCGCGCGAGCGCGTCGCACCTCGTCACCGGGTAGGTGCACGTCGATGAGCGAGCCGACGGTGACGCACGCCTCGCGGTACTCGCGCCGCAGCCCGGCAGCGGCCTCTCCCCCGGCCAGCCAGGCTGCATGCCGCCGCTCCACATTCAGCGACACGGCCGTGACGACGTCCTCCCGCGTGATCTCACGCGGGGCTCCGCACAGGTGCAAGGAGGTCGCGGGCGCCGCCGTTCCCACGGGCACCGGCAGCACCTCGATGGGCACGGTCACGTTGACGCCGATCCCTGCCACCACGAGGTCGTCCGCGGCGAGCAATTGGCACAGGATCCCCGAGATCTTCGCGGGCACGTCACCCGCGTCTCCGGTGTCACCGGCCACTCCGGCATCCCCGGCATCTCCGGCTTCCCCGCCACCTGCGGCCCCCGGCGCAGAGGTCGCGCGGGCCCCGATGACGAGCACGTCGTTGGGCCACTTGAGCACGACCTTGGCACGCTGGCCGGTCGCGTCGGCAGGCTCCCCGATCAATTCGGAGAGGGCATCGCGCACCCCCAACCCCACCATCAGTGGAATCCACCCGGGGTCACGCAGCCCGCCATCTCCGCCCGCGGCGCCACCTTCCCCGGAGACTCCCGAGCCGAGCGGCAGCACCAGCGACATCGAGACGCTCGTGCCCGCCGGGGAACTCCACGCCCGCGCGCGTCGCCCGCGACCAGCAATTTGTTCGGCCGCGACGACGAGCAGATACGGTTCCGCGAGCTGTTCGGCGTCGTCGTTCGTGGAGCCGGTGCTCTCACGCACCTCGACCCGCGCGAACGGTCCGCGGGGGCGTGCAAGTCGTTCGATGAGGGTGTCCCTCTCAAGCCAGTTGACCACCCTGCAAGGCTAGGCTGCCGTTCATGAGCGATGCTGCGACAACCGAAGTCAACGAGGCGACCGGTCCCGACCTGCATACGACCGCAGGCAAGCTCGAGGACTACCGCCGTCGCATCAATGAGACCGTTCACGCCGGCTCGGCCCGTGCGGTCGAAAAGCAGCACGCGAAGGGCAAGAAGACGGCCCGTGAGCGCATCGAGCAGTTGCTCGACGAGGGCAGTTTCGTCGAGCTCGACGGTTTCGCCCGGCACCGCTCCCGTGACTTCGGGCAGGAGAAGAACCGCCCGTACGGCGACGGCGTCGTCACCGGTTACGGCACCGTCGATCACCGCCCCGTGTGCGTGTTCGCCCAAGACTTCACGGTCTTCGGCGGCTCGCTGGGTGAGGTCTTCGGCGAGAAGATCGTCAAGGTCATGGATCTGGCGATGAAGATCGGCTGCCCGGTCGTCGGCATCAACGACTCCGGTGGCGCTCGCATTCAGGAGGGCGTGGCATCGCTGGGTCTGTACGGCGAGATCTTCCGCCGCAACGTGCACGCCAGTGGCGTCATCCCGCAGATCAGCCTCATCATGGGCCCCTGCGCCGGCGGCGCGGTGTACTCGCCCGCGATCACCGACTTCATCGTCATGGTCGACAAGACCAGCCACATGTTCATCACAGGCCCCGACGTCATCAAGACCGTCACGGGTGAAGACGTCGGCTTCGAAGAGCTGGGCGGCGCGCAGACGCACAACTCCAAGTCAGGTGTCGCGCACTACATGGCCGAAGACGAGGACGACGCCATCGAGTACGTGCAAGAGCTGCTCAGCTACCTGCCGCAGAACAACCTCGAAGAGACGGCAGTCTTCGAGTTCGAAGACGAGCCCGAGATCACCGACGACGACGCGGCTCTCGACACGTTCATCCCCGACTCCCCGAACATGCCGTACGACATGCACACGGTCATCGAGACCATCGTCGACGACGGCGAATTCCTCGAAGTACACCCGCTGTTCGCACCGAACATCATCTGCGGCTTCGGTCGCGTAGAAGGCCGCAGCGTGGGCGTGGTCGCGAACCAGCCGATGCAGTTCGCGGGCACGCTCGACATCGACGCCTCAGAGAAGGCCGCCCGCTTCGTGCGCACGTGCGACGCCTTCCACATCCCCGTCATCACGCTGGTCGATGTCCCCGGCTTCTTGCCCGGCACCGACCAAGAGTGGAACGGCATCATCCGCCGCGGCGCCAAGCTCATCTACGCCTACGCGGAGGCGACCGTGCCGCTGGTCACCGTCATC
The DNA here is from genome assembly GCA_030538115.1 of Dermatophilus congolensis. Classification (GTDB taxonomy): domain Bacteria; phylum Actinomycetota; class Actinomycetes; order Actinomycetales; family Dermatophilaceae; genus Dermatophilus; species Dermatophilus congolensis_B. The sequence goes on from JAUNUP010000061.1 coordinate 7,491, forward strand.
ACCCGCAAGGCCTACGGCGGCGCGTACGACGTCATGGGCTCCAAGCACCTCGGCGCCGACATCAACCTCGCCTGGCCGACCGCTCAGATCGCCGTGATGGGCGCCCAGGGTGCGGTCAACATCCTCTACCGCAAGCAGCTGCAGGCGGCGGCAGAGAAGGGCGAGAACGTCGACGAGGCCCGCGCCAAGTTCATCGAGTACTACGAGACCACGCTGGCCAACCCGTACATCGCGGCCGAGCGCGGCTACATCGACGCGGTCATCCCCCCGTCGGAGACCCGCGTGCAGGTCGTGAAAGCGCTGCGTACCCTGCGCACCAAGCAGGAGAAGCTGCCGGCCAAGAAGCACGGCAACATCCCCCTGTGATCGCAGGTAGCGCACACACCGTCAGCACGGCTGAACCCGCACACAGTCCGACGACCGGAGGCCGACCATGAGCGACACCGCACCCGCTGCGGATACCGCCAGCGCCGAACCGATGTTCCGCATCACGGCGGGCAACCCGACGCCCGAAGAGCTGGCTGCGGTCACCGTTGTGCTCGCCGCTGCAGCCTCGAGCGCCTCGACCGACGACAGCGCGAAGAAGCGAGTGCGGGGCTGGAGCAACCGGGCGCGCACCATGCCGGGCTGGGCCTCGACCTCCGGGTGGGGCAACCGCTGACCGCGATCGGCTGCACACACGTAGTTCCAGATGAGACACGAAGGTCCCGCTGAGGCGGGACCTTCGTCGCATGTAAGTCTCACTGTGACCAGGAGAATCAAAGCATGACCCGCCTGCTGCTCGCCTCCGCCTCACCGGCACGCCTGCTCACCCTGCGCAATGCCGGCATCGATCCGCTGGTGCAGATCTCGAACGTCGATGAAGACGCCGCGGTGGCCGAGGCGATCGAGCGCTTCGGCGAGCTGACTCCCGACCAGGTCGCGCTCGTGTTGGCGCGTGCAAAGGCCGAAGACGTCTCCTCGCGCCTGGAAGGCGACGCCCTGGATGCTGACTTGGTCGTCGGCTGCGACTCCGTGTTGGAGATCGACGGCGAAGCGTTCGGCAAGCCTGCGTCAGCAGAGGACGCGGTGACGCGCTGGCAGCGGATGGCCGGGTCGACGGGTGTGTTGCACACGGGGCATTGGCTCATCGACGTGCGCCCCGACAACGAGGGAGGCACGGGAGCGACACTCGGCACGACAGCGTCGACCGGAGTCACGTTCGCCGACATCGACGACGACGAGATTCAGTCGTACGTCGCCACGGGCGAACCCCTGCGGGTGGCCGGCGCCTTCACCGTCGACGGCTTGGGCGGCCCGTACATCGACTCGATCGACGGCGACTACCACAACGTCGTCGGCCTCAGCCTGCCCCTACTCCGGCAGCTACTGAGCGAACTACAGATCCCGTGGAGGTCGCTGCGAGCGGGCGCCCCCGATCGCGTCAGCGTCCCGTGAAGTTCGCAGCGCGCTTCTCCCTGAACGCAGTGGTGCCCTCGGCGAAGTCCTCGGAGCGGATGAGGCGAGCCTGCCCGGCCCGCTCGTAACGCAGGGCGTCCTCGAGGCCGCCGAGGGTCGCCTCGTTGACCGCGAACTTGGTCTCCCTGAAAGCCAGCGCAGGCCCCGCGACGATCTGTTGAATAACGCCCTCTGCCGTGGTGTCTAGCTCGTCGGCCGGAGCAGTGAATGCGATCAGCCCCCACTCAAGTGCTTGAGCGGCGCTGATGCGAGGAGCCAGTAGAGCCATCTGCATGGCCCGCGCACGTCCGATGGACGCTGCGACGAGAGCGGTGGCACCACCGTCGGGCATGAGCCCGATCTTGGTGAACGCGAGCAAAAAGAACGCATCGTCAGCGCTGATGACGAGGTCACAGACAAGAGCCAGGGATACCCCGACGCCGGCTACAGGACCACGGGTCACGGCAATCACCGGAGCGCGGAAGCGACGAATAGCGGCCACCACCGCATTCGCGGCATCCAAGGTGGCCGGAGTGGGCTTGGCATCGACAGCTGCTCCCCCGCCCAGGTCGGCGCCAGAGCAGAACGCCCGCCCTCGGCCTGTCAGCACGACGCAGCGAATCGAGTCGTCCAGCTCATGCCGACTCAGAGCGTTCTCGACAGCCCACAGCATCTCGGCATTGACTGCATTGAGCTGATCCGGCTTGTCGAGCGTGATGCGAAGAACCGCTCCATCCACCTCGATGACGACGCCGGCCACAGTATTCTCACCCATGCCCACGATCCTGCCATCGAGAAGCGTCCGGACATGCGGATAGCCGCTCAGGATTTCTCCTGAGCGGCCATCCGTCTCACCATTGATTCCGGCGGTG
>JAUNUP010000062.1 GCA_030538115.1 Dermatophilus congolensis
AGGCCCCGGCTGGCTCGTCGTGTTCATCGGCATCAGCATCCTCGCCAGCGAATTCCATTGGGCCAGGCGGCTGCACAACTGGGGCTGGGTCAAGGTGCAGGCGTGGACCACCTGGATCATGGCCCAGCCGTTCTGGGTGCGCGGAGCCGTGGCGACCGCGACGTTCCTGTTCGTCTCCGGGGTCGTGTGGTGCACGCTCAAACTCACGGGCCTCCCAGGCTGGCTGCCGGCCCAGGTGGCACAACCGATGCACCAGTACCTGTTCCTCTGAGGCTTACGGGGACTTAGGGAACACCCGACCGCCGCGGCCCCGGACGCTGCGACTGCCTGGTAAGCCGGGACTCGCTGCGATGCCTCGCGTCAGCCGCCGAACAGGGTCGTTCGTACGAGAGCAGGCACGTGAGTCTCGGGCGCCAGAAGGGCGTGGTGACCGCCCGGGATCACACGCTCGGTGACGGTGCCGTGGCTGATATCGGCCCAGCCGCGCATCGACTCCGCGGTGGTGACGGTGTCGGCGTCGGCTGCCAACAGGAGTAGCGGCACCGCGACGGGGTCGGGGATCGTCGTGTGGCGGTGCGACATTCGCAGATCTGCGCGCATGATCGGCAGCTGCATCGCCATGAAGTCGGGATCGTCGAGAAGCACCTGCGGGGTGCCGCCGAGCTCGCGCATCCAGGTGGTGAGCGACGCGTCGGTGGCGATGATCTCTTCGACGCTCTCCCCGACGTCGTCCCTCTTGCCGCCGAACAGTCGACGCAGCCGGCCGACCTTCTGCGGGGGCGCAGGTCGCGGGTCTGCTTTGGCGGATAGGACGAGCAGGCCCACGCGGCCCGGCAGTTCGGCCTCCACACGGGCGACGGTCTCGACTGCGACGCTCGCTCCCATGCTGTGGCCGAGGATCGCGGTGGGGAGATCGTCCGCGCCGAGGAGGTGGATGACGGCCGAGGCGGCCTCGTCGGCGAGAGTCGAGACGGACGCGGCGAACGGCTCACGGAACCGCGACTCCCGGCCGGGGTAGCGCACGGAGTACAGCTCACAGTCGGCGGTCGCCGGGTCAGCGGCCCAGGGCTGGTAGAACGTGGCTCCCGCGCCGGAGGGAGGGCAGGCGACGAGCCGCCAGACCGGTGTGGATTCGCCTGTGCGGAGCCGGATGAGGGGGTCGGTCCGTCCTGCTGTGGCGGCCATCGGATCACCTTCCGTGGTTGCGGTTCGGCGATTTGGGACTGGGGCGGGGCTTTGGATAAGGTTACGGGGCGCACTGCGCACTGGACGTGTAGCTCAGTTGGTTAGAGCGTTCGCTTCACACGCGAAAGGCCAGGGGTTCGAGTCCCTTCACGTCCACAACATGCAGGAGGCCCGGGGCCGCGACGTAGTCGTGGTCCCGGGCCTCCTGCATGTAATGGTCATGTACGAGACTCCGCGGCGGAGCGGAGCGAGCAGCGTGGAGTCGAGTCCCTTCACGTCCACCACCTTTTCGATCGGCGGGTCAGTCGGACGACTTCTGTTCTTCCGTGCGGCCTTCGGAGCGGCGCTGCTTGTTCACGGTGCGTGCGGCGATCTCCTCGGCACGGTCGTCGCTGCGGCCGCGGTCTTTCTCGGAGTCCTTGACGTGTTCGTATTGCCGTTCGTCCTTGGCGCTCCAGCTCTTCGGCATGGTTGCTCCTCGCGGTTCCGGTGGTGCCCTGATTCTCGAGCGATATCCGGTTCCGCGATCGAAGCACCGGTGCGCTTCTCCCGCAACACGACCGGCGGGAACATGCGTGCGGCAGGCTTCTGAGGTTGCAGCGAACGGGCGGTATCCACCCACAGCGAGGCCGTCCGCCGCCGGCACGTTCATTGGTACGGGCCGGCCCCGTTCCCGGGATGCGGGGCGGGGGCGGTGGGCCTATGGTCGCCGGGTGGCGTCGATACGTGTGAGACACAGGGTGATTCCTGTGGTGCTGGCCCTGCTGCTCACCAGCGGGGTCACGGGTTGCGGCGGAGCTTTCCCCGCCGATCCCGACGGCACGCTCGACTCCATCAGGAGCAGTGGAGTGTTGCGGGCGGGTGCCTCACACCACCCTCCGCAGGTGGTGCAGAGCGCACCCGAAACCGACCCCGAGGGCACAGAGGTCGACCTCCTCGAGGCCTACGCACGACACCTCGGCGCGCGCGTGGAGTGGACGGTCGCCTCCGAGACCGCGCTGATGGAGAAGCTCGACGAGGGCGAAGTCGATCTCGTCGTGGGCGGACTGCGGGACGACAGTGCGTGGTCCGCGCAGGCGGGCCTCACACGCGCGTACACACAGGAGAGGGCGCCTGACGGGACGACCCTCGACCGGGTGATCGCTACCCCGATGGGCGAGAACGCGCTGATGAACGACCTGGAGCGCTGGTTCGACACGTACTCACCGACGGAGGGGGGCCGGTGAAGACCGACGACGAGGTTCGGTTCGGCCGCACCGACCTACCCAAGCGGCAGCGCGAGGCCCTGCGTAAGGCAGTGCGCCTGGAGTGGATCACGATCGGCTACATGGCCACGTGCGTGGTGGTCGTGTTTCTCGTGATGGGCTCGTCGCAGGCGATGAAGGCGGCGTGGATCGAGGACATGCTCGCGTTCATCCCACCTATCGCATTTCTGGTCGCGACACGATTCGTCTGCAAACCGCCGAACCCCCAATATCCGTACGCGTATCACCGGGCCGTAGCGACCGGCCACCTCGCGGCCGCGGTGGCCTTGCTCATGGTTGGCGTCTTGCTGATCGTCGATTCGGCCTCCGGGCTGCTCGCCATGGAGCACCCGCCGATCGGCACCCTGCACGTCTTCGGGTACACGGTGTGGGCGGGGTGGCCGATGATCGCGGCGCTCGTCTACACGGGCATCGGCCCGGTGTTGCTGGCCCGCGCAAAGATGCCTCTGGCCGACGAATTGCACGACCGGGTGTTGTTCGCCGACGCCGACATGCAGAAGGCGGACTGGACAACGGCCGCGGGGTCGATCGTGGGCGTGCTCGGTATCGGGCTCGGGTTCTGGTGGGCGGACGCAGCCGTGGCCATCGGCATCGCGCTGTCGATCGTGTACGACGGCTGGCGCAACCTGCGGTTCGCGGTGCGTGGCCTCATGGACGGCCGCGCCCGCACCACCGACATGACCGAGACGCACCCGTTGGTCTTCGAGGTGCAGGACGCGGTCGAGTCGTTCCCGGTCGTCGCGGAGGCCCGGATGCGCGTGCGCGACCTGGGGCACCTGCTCGCCGTCGACGGCTTCGTCGTACCGACCGGCCCCGCTCTCACGCCCGAAGACCTCGACAGCATCGCCACGAAACTGCGTGCGCTCGACTGGAAGATCGACGATGTCGTCTTGATGCCGGTGCGCCGAATGCCCGACGTCCCAGACCCGCGCACCTGAGCATCACTGAGCAAGCACAGTGCCTCCGACCCCGCGGAGGCGGTGCGCTCGGCCATGATGGGCGGATGAGGGCCGGGGCATCGCCGGCCCGATGCCTGCACGAGGAGGACCGATGTCCGATCGCTATCCCGTCGCCGAACTCGACAACCTGCCCGACGACCTCCGGGAGCGCATCCTCGCGGAGCAGGAGAAGGCCGGTTTCGTGCCGGTGGTGTTTCTGCTCTTCGGTCGGCGGCCTGCCGAATGGCGGGCCTTCTTCGCGTATCACGACGCGCTCATGGAGCGTGAGGGCTCGAACCTGAGCAAGGCGGAGAAGGAGATGATCATCGTGACCATCTCCGGGCAGAACGACTGCATCTTCTGTGTGGTCGCGCACGGCGCGATTCTGCGGATCGTGAAGAAGGACCCCCTCATCGCCGACCAGGTGGCGACCAATTACCACAAGGCCGAAATCACGCCGCGCGAGCGGGCGATTCTCGACTTCGCGACGAAAGTGAACCTCAACTCCGCGGAAGTGAACGATGCCGACTTCGCAGCCCTGGCCGAGCACGGTCTGGACGACGAAGACGCCTGGGACATCGCCTCGATCGCGGGCCTTTTCGGCATGAGCAACCGCATTGCCAACACAACGGGCCTCATGCCCAACCCGGAGTTCTACCTGATGGGCCGAGTTCCCCGCCCGAAGACCCCCTGACCCCGACCAATCGTGGGTAGGAAGACCAAGGCCGGAGGGGGCACGCCCGCCACCCTGGCGCTCGAACGGGCGGGGGTGACGTTCACCCTCGGCACCTATGCCCACGACCCGGCGGTCACCGACTACGGCGCCGAGGCCGCCTCCGCGCTCGGGGTGGAGCCCGAGCGGGTCTTCAAGACCCTGCTCGCCGTGGTCGACGGCACGCTGACGGTCGCTGTTGTGCCCGTCTCCGGCATGCTCGACCTCAAGGCCCTCGCACGGGCACGCGGCGGCAAACGCGCCGAGATGGCGGACCGCTCCGTGGCGGAGCGCCGCACCGGTTACGTCGCCGGCGGGATCTCGCCGTTCGGCCAGAAGACCCGACTGGCGACCGTCGTCGACGAATCGGCCGTGCAGTGGGAGTCCGTGTTCGTCTCCGGTGGGCGCCGTGGGCTCGACATCGAACTGGCGCCCACCGACCTCGTGGCGGTGACGGGCGCTGTGCTGGCGCCGATCGGCCGCGCCGGGTGACGCCGCCGTCTCCGTCAGGATCGGGTCAGAGGTCTCGGCAGACTCCGTCGGCGATCGCCGCAGCCTTGGCCGCCTCCGCCACGGCCGGGGCGACTCGGTGGTCGAAGACCGACGGGATGATGTACAGCGGGTGCAGGTCTTCGCCCACGACATCCGCGATGGCCTGAGCCGCAGCAATTTTCATGTTCTCGGTGATCTTGCGGGCCCGCGCGTCGAGCGCTCCGCGGAAGATGCCGGGGAACGCGAGCACGTTGTTGATCTGGTTCGGAAAATCGCTGCGGCCCGTAGCGATGACGGTGGCGATGTCTTTGATGAGCTCTGGCCGAATCTCCGGGTCGGGGTTCGCCATCGCGAAAACGATGGGGTCCTTCGCCATCGACTTCACGTCGTCGACCGTGAGCACGTCGGGCGCGGACAGGCCGATGAACACGTCGGCACCCACGATCGCGTCGGAGATCGAGCCCTCGAGGTTCTCGGGGTTGGTCGCCTGCGCGAACCAGCGCTTGCTGGAGTCGAGGTCGTCGCGGCCCTCATGGATCACGCCGGCGTGGTCGACTCCGACGATGTGCTCGACTCCGAGCGCCATGACCATCTTCATCACAGCGATGCCGGCCGCGCCCACACCGGCCGTGACGACCTTGATCTGCGAGAACTCCTTGCCGACGATCTTCAGGGCGTTCATCAGCGCCGAGACCGTGACGATGGCGGTGCCGTGCTGGTCGTCGTGAAAGACGGGGATGTCCATGGAGGCGGACAGCCGCTCCTCGATGTCGAACGCCTGGGGCGCCTTGATGTCTTCGAGGTTGATGCCACCGAACGTCGGCTCGAGCTTCTGCACGAGCGAGACGATCTCGTCAGGGTCATTGGTGTCGATACAGATCGGAAACGCGTCGACTCCGCCGAAGTGCTTGAACAGTTGGGCCTTGCCCTCCATCACCGGCATCGCAGCGTGCGGACCGATGTTGCCCAGGCCGAGCACGGCGGTGCCGTCGGAGACGATCGCGACCGTGTTCTTGCGGATCGTGTGCGTGAGCGAGACGTCGGGGTTCTCGGCGATGGCCTTGCACACGCGGGCGACGCCGGGGGTGTAGAGCATGGCGAGGTCGTCCATGTTCTCGAGGGTCGACTTCGAGACGACCTCGATCTTGCCGCCGGTGTGCAGGCTGTGGACGCGGTCGTCCCATTCGAGGATCTCGACGCCCTCCAGGGCGTTCACCGCGTCACGCACCTCGTCCTGGTGCTGCACGGACGAGCAGTACACGGTGATGTCGTCTTCGAGGTACACGCCCTTGACGACGAAGCCCTCCAGGGCCGTGATGTTGGCGCCTACGTCACCGATCGCCACCGCGATACGGCCCAGGGTGCCGGGCTCGTTGACCATGCGCAGGCGCAGGCGGACGGAGTACGCGGGAGACGGTGTCTTAGCAGTCACACCCGCGAGGGTATCGGTGGAATTTCCTCTGGGCGGCATTGGGGGCACATAGATCGTGTGGCGCCGGGGCCGCGACCTACGGCCGGTCTCGGGGCCGGTAGGTCGCGACGCGTACCGCGAGAGTAACGTCGCGGGTCTCCTGCGCCCATTCGCCGTCGAACTCGCGTCCGAGATCCGTGTGGTGAGCGCTGGGCCCCATGCCGACGATCGCCGCCGCCTGCCGGGCCGTCACCGGGATTCGCGCCTCGACCTGCTGTTCGGCGAACACATCGAAGTCGGCGAACTGCTCGGCGAGTCGCTCGTCCTTTCGCGGGTCGACGGTGAGCATGCCGGAGTCGCGCAACTCGCTCAGGTGGTGGGGCAGGGGAGTGACGACAATCGCCACGCCTCCGGGTGCAAGGACCCGGGCCAACTCCGCCGGGTTGCGCGGCGCGAAGACGACGAGCGCGACCGAGGCCGTGGCGCTGCCGAGGGGCCAGCGCTCCCAGACGTCCGCGACGACCGATACGAGGCCGGCGTGCGCCCTGGCCGCTCGGCGGGCCGCGTAGGAGGACAGGTCGAACGTGACACCGTACGACGCGACGCCCGATTCGAGCACCGCGATGGAGTAGTAACCGGGGCCGCCGCCGACATCGAGCAGGCCCCCCTCCGGTAGCCCTTCGACCGCAGCGGCCCGCGCCGCCTCCGCGAGAGCGTCGCGGATGGGGGAGTAGAGGCCCGCCGTCTGCACCTCAAGGCGGGCCGCGACCATGGCACCGTCGTCGGCGACGAGACCGTGACGTCCCCGCCCCGACAGCAGCGACACGTACCCGCGTTTGGCGAGATCGAAACCGTGACCGGCAGGGCACGCGATCCGCCGCTCACGCCGAGCCAACGGCAACGGTTCACGGCAGTGCGGGCAGGCGAGCATGGCCCACCCGGAGCCGGATTCCTCGGGCTCCCACGGAATCTGCGGGGCCGCTTGTCCGATCGGGCGCTCGACGAACCGCCCGAGGTCGCCCCGCACGCCTCCGACCCGACCGGGGCGCGGCCGTTCCATACCACCCATGGCGCACCTCCGCTCCGAGTCGCCGGCATCCCTTCGGAGAACCGTAAGCCCCTGAGCCCTCTGGATCGAGCAGGCAGGATGGCCTCATGGGTCACGTTCGCCACATCGCCACCTACCCCGTCAAAGAAGAACCGGGGGTGTTCCACGACTCCGTCGAGATCGAGGAGGAGGGGCTCGCGGGGGATCGGCGCAAGAAGCGGCCCGTGCACCTCGTCGGTTCGGAGATCACGACCGATCACACGCGCGCGAACGTGTACCTCGACCTGCCCGAGGCCGAGTTGCAGGGCCTCGTGGGCGCGCGGGTGCTGCTGGGCGAGGCGATTCTCGACATCACCGAACTCCCCAAGGCCTGCCCCGGCGTGTACGCGACCGTCACCCAGACGGGTGTGGTCGCCAACGGCGACCTCCTGCGCGAACTCGAGTAACCCCTCCCACACCCCCTCAACGTCGCTGAGTGCTCCACACGTCGTTCGTTGCTCCACTCGTGTCTGGAGCAGTGAGCGACGACTGGAGCACTCAGTGACGTAGAGGCGGCGCGAGGCGGGGGCGCAGAGGTCGCTGGTCGGAGCTGCGAGTTCGCGGACGTACCATCGAAGGTGGCACCCGAGCGTTCTGCCGGCGCCACCCGACGAACCCGAACAACCTAGGAGCCCCTCGTGTCCACCGAGATCACCGTCACCCTCGCAGGCGAGCAGCGATCGGTGCCGGAGGGCACGACGGCCGCCGACCTGCTCACCGGTGACAAGCGCATCGTCGCTGCCCGCCTCAACCCCGGCGAGGGCGAGAAGCTCGTCGACCTCACCCACGTGCTCGCCGACGGCGACACCGTCGAGGGCATCGACATCGGCAGCCCCGACGGGCTCAACATCCTGCGGCACTCCGCCACCCACGTAATGGCCCAGGCGGTGCAGAAGATGCGCCCCGACGCCAAGCTCGGCATCGGCCCGTACATCACCGACGGCTTCTACTACGACTTCGACGTCGACGAGCCCTTCACCCCCGAAGACCTCAAGGCACTCGAGAAGTCGATGCAGAAGATCGTCAACGAGGGTCAGACATTCCGCCGCCGCGTCGTCACCCACGAAGAGGCGCTCGCCGAACTCGCCGACGAGCCGTACAAGCTCGAACTCATCGGCCTCTCCGGCGGCCCCGGCTCCGGTACCGAGAGCCCAGGTGACGCAGAGATCGACCAGGCCGCCGAGGGCGCCAGCATGGAGGTCGGAGGCGACGAGCTGACGATCTACGACAACGTCACCCGCACCGGCGATACCGCCTGGAAAGACCTGTGCCGCGGCCCTCACGTGCCGACCACAAAGATCCTCGGTAACGGCTTCAAGCTGATGCGCAGCTCCGCGGCCTACTGGCGCGGCGACCAGCGCAACGCGGGTCTGCAGCGCCTCTACGGCACCGCGTGGCCGACCAAAGACGAGATGCGCGCCCACCTCGACCGCCTCGCGGAGGCCGAGAAGCGCGACCACCGCCGCCTCGGCACCGAACTCGACCTGTTCAGCTTCCCCGACGAGATCGGCTCCGGTCTGGCGGTGTTCCACCCCAAGGGCGGCATCATCCGCATGGAGATGGAGGAGTACAGCCGCAAGCAGCACGTCGCGGCGGGGTACGACTTCGTCAACACGCCGCACATCACCAAGGGCCAGTTGTTCAAGCTCTCGGGTCACCTCGACTGGTACGCCGACGGCATGTACCCGCCCATGCACATGGACGAAGAACGCAACGCCGCAGGTGAAATCACGAAGCAGGGCCAGGACTACTACCTCAAGCCCATGAACTGCCCGATGCACAACCTCATCTTCCGGTCGCGGGGGCGCAGCTACCGTGAGCTGCCGCTGCGTCTGTTCGAGTTCGGCACGGTGTACCGCAACGAGAAGTCGGGCGTCGTGCACGGCCTCACCCGCGCCCGCGGCTTCACGCAGGACGACGCGCACATCTACTGCACCCGCGAGCAGATGAAGGACGAGCTGACCCGCCTGCTCACCTTCGTGCT
>JAUNUP010000003.1:0-91258 GCA_030538115.1 Dermatophilus congolensis
CGATCTCGAGGATCTTCGAGTCGCGGTAGTGCCGCGCCACCGGGTACTCGTTCATAAAGCCGTAGCCGCCGTGGATCTGGGTGGCGTCGCGGGCGTTGTCCATGGCCGCCTCGGAGGAGACCATCTTGGCGATCGCCGCCTCCTTCTTGAACGGCTTGCCCGCGAGCATGAGGCGCGCGGCCTCGTAGTAGGCGCAGCGTGCGGTGTGCGCGCGGGCCTCCATGCGGGCGATCTTGAACGCGACGGCCTGGTACGAGCCGATCGGCTGCCCGAACGACTCCCGCTCTTTGGCGTACTTCACCGACTCGTCGACGCAGCCCTGCGCGGCGCCCGTGGCGAGCGCGGCGATGGCGATGCGGCCCTCGTCGAGGATCGACAAGAAGTTCGCGTAGCCGCGGCCCCGCTCGCCGAGCAGGTTCTCCTTCGGCACGCGCACGTCCTCGAACGTGAGCGGGTGCGTGTCGGAGGCGTTCCAGCCGACCTTGTCGTAGCCGGGCTCGACCGTGAACCCGGGCGTGCCCGACGGGACGATGATCGTGGAGATCTCCTTCTTTCCGTTCTCCCTGGTCCCAGTGACTGCGGTGACCGTGACGAGCGAGGTGATGTCGGTGCCGGAGTTGGTGATGAACTGCTTGGAGCCGTTGATCACCCAGTCGTCGCCGTCTTCGCGGGCGGTGGTCTTGGTGGCGCCCGCGTCGGAGCCGGCGCCCGGCTCGGTGAGGCCGAAGCCCGCGAGGTGCTTGCCTGCGGCGAGGTCGGGCAGCCAGCGCTGCTTCTGCTCGTCGGTACCGAACTTGTAGATCGGCATCGCGCCCAGGCCCACCCCGGCCTCGAGGGTGATGGCGACGGACTGGTCGACCCGGCCCAGCTCCTCCAGGGCCAGCGAGAGGGCGAAGTAGTCGCCGCCCATACCGCCGTACTCCTCCGGGAACGGCAGGCCGAACAGGCCCATCTCACCCATCTTGGAGACGATCTCGTACGGGAACGTGTGGTTGCGGTCGTGCTCCGCGGAGACGGGAGCCACCACCTTGTCGGCGAAATCGGCGACGGAGGCCTTCAGTTCGGCGTAGTGCTCCTCAAGCTCGGGCATGTCAGTTCTCCTGCTCGTTCGCGCTGGTCTCAGCGGATGCTTCGGGGGTTTCGTGGGGTTCGATGGCGGCGAGCAACTGCTCTCCGGTGACCTGGTCGCCGACCTTGACGTGCAGGCGGGCGATGCCGTCGATGGGGGCGGTCAGGGAGTGCTCCATCTTCATGGCCTCGATGACGAGCACCGGGGCACCGGCGGTGACCTCGTCGCCGTCGGCGACAGCGAGCGCGATCACGGCGCCCGGCATGGGGCTGGTGATCTCGCCGTCGGTGTTCGCGTCTTCGTGGATCCGGGAGTCGATGAGCGGGCGAAGCCGCAGGTCCCAGGTCCCGCCGTCGCCCGCGGCCCAGAAGGTGTCGCCGTCGCGGACGACGTGCCAGGCCTGCTGGTGCCCGTCGACCGTGAGACGCAGGCGGGCGCCGTCACGGGCCACGCGCACCTTGAGCGGCTCGCGACTCTCCACGGCGCCACCATCTGACGGCCCCGGCTCGGCCATGCCGATCGTCGTGTTGCTGATCGTGATGTCGGCGTCGTCGGGCGTGCCGCGCAGGCCGACGGTGACCGGCTCGGTGCCGGGGCCGTGGTCGAGGCGGGTCCACACGTCGGCGCGGCCGCCGATGCGCCAGCCGTTCGGCACGTCCCACGGACTGCGGCTGTTCTTGGGCACGGCGGCCCACCGCGCCTCCGTGCGGTGCATCGCCACTGCGACCAGCGCACCTTCCGGCGGACACGAGGGGGTGTACTCGTCGAGGCTGCGGTCGAGCAGCCCCGTGTCAAGGCGCCCGGCCACCACCTCCGGGTGGTTGACGAGGAACCGGCAGAACTCGATGTTCGTGCGCAGCCCGAGCACGTGCGTGTCGGCGAGCGCGGCATCGAGCATGGCCAGGGCCTCGGCGCGGTCGCGGCCGCGCACGATGACCTTGCTGAGCATCGGGTCGTAATCGGAGCCGACCACCGTGCCGACGCGCAGACCGGAGTCGACGCGCACGCCAGGACCAGACGGTTCGGCGATGGCGAGCACCGTGCCGCCGGTGGGCAGGAAGCCCTTGCCCGGGTCTTCGGCGTACACGCGGGCCTCGATGGCGTGCCCGGTGAGCGTGATGTCCTCCTGGCGCAGCGTCAGTTCCTCGCCCGCCGCGACCCGCACCTGCCAGGCCACGAGGTCGACCCCGGTGACCATCTCGGTCACGGGGTGCTCCACCTGCAGGCGCGTGTTCATCTCCATGAAGAAGAACTCGTCGGAGCGGTTGGCGGAGACGATGAACTCCACCGTGCCGGCGCCGACGTAGCCGACGGATCGGGCTGCGTCGCAAGCGGCCTCGCCGATGCGGGCGCGGGTGGCCTCGTCGAGCAGGGCGCTGGGCGCCTCCTCGATCACCTTCTGGTGGCGGCGCTGCAGCGAGCACTCGCGCTCGCCGAGGTGGATGACGTTGCCGTGCCGGTCGGCGAGCACCTGCACCTCGATGTGGCGCGGGGTGTCGACGAACCGCTCGAGAAAGAGGGTGTCGTCGCCGAAAGCGTTGGCCGACTCGCGGCGCGCGGATTCGAGGGCGGCGGGCAGGTCGGCGGGGTTCTCGACCCGGCGCATGCCCTTGCCACCGCCACCGGCCGACGGCTTGACGAGCACCGGGTAGCCGACCTCCGCGGCGCCGGCGACGAGGTCGTCGTCGGTGAGGCCCGGCCGCGAGATGCCCGGAACCGTGGGCACGTTGCGCGCCGAGACCGCCGCCTTCGCGGTGATCTTGTCGCCCATCGTCTCGATCGCGGAGGCGGGGGGCCCGATGAACACGATGCCCGCCTCTTCGAGGGCCCGCGCGAAGCGGGAGTTCTCGGAGAGGAAGCCGTAGCCGGGGTGTACGGCGTCGGCGCCCGTGGCGCGAGCTGCGGCGATGACCTTGTCGATGTCGAGGTACGACTGTGCGGCCTGGGCCGGGCCGAGGCGCACGGCGACATCGGCCTCGCGCACGTGGCGGGCGTCTGCGTCGGCATCGGAGTACACGGCGACCGAGCGGATGCCCATCTGGCGCAGCGTGCGGATGACGCGGCAGGCGATCTCGCCGCGGTTGGCGACGAGGACGCTCCGGATGCGGGTTTGGTTCGTGGTCATCTCAACTCACATCCGGAAGACGCCGTTGTTGACGGGCTCGAGGGGGGCGTTGGCCGCTGCGGCGAGCGCGAGGCCGAGTACGTCGCGGGTGGAGGCCGGGTCGATGATGCCGTCGTCCCACAGGCGGGCCGTCGAGTAGTAGGCGGTCGACTGCCGGTCGAACTGGTCGCGGATGGGGGCGGTGAACTCCTCGTGCTGCTCCGGCGTCCACTCCCCTCCGGAGGCCGTGACCTGCGCGCCACGCACTGTGGCCAGCGTGTCTGCGGCTTGCGGTCCGCCCATGACGGCGATGCGGGCGTTGGGCCACATCCACAGGAAGCGGGGCGAATAGGCGCGGCCGCACATCGAGTAGTTGCCGGCGCCGAAGCTGCCGCCGATCACCACGGTGAACTTCGGCACGCGGGCGCACGCGACGGCGGTGACCATCTTGGCGCCGTTCTTCGCGATGCCGCCGGCCTCGTACTGGCGGCCGACCATGAAGCCGGTGATGTTCTGCAAGAAGATGATCGGGATCTTGCGGCGGTCGCACAGCTCGATGAAGTGCGCACCCTTGAGCGCCGCCTCCGAGAAGATGACGCCGTTGTTGCCGATGATGCCGACGGGGTGACCCATGATCCGCGCAAACGCGGTGACCATCGTGGTGCCGAAGAGCTCCTTGAACTCGGTGTACTCGCCTCCGTCGACGATCGTCTCGATGACTTCGCGCACGTCGTAGGGGGTGCGGGAGTCGACCGGCACGATGTCGTAGAGGTCGCTCTGCTCACGCTTGGGGGCGCGGGTCTCGAGCACCTCCCACGGAGCCTCGGGCGCGGGCGGGCAGGTGGCGATGATCTCGCGCACCCGCATGAGGGCCTCGTAGTCGTCGTTCGCGAGGTGGTCGACCACGCCGGAGGTCTTGGCGTGCAGGTCGCCGCCGCCGAGCTCCTCCGCGGTGACCTCCTCGCCCGTGGCCGCCTTCACCAGCGGCGGGCCGGCGAGGAAGATCGTGCCCTGGTTACGCACGATGACGGCCTCGTCGCTCATGGCCGGCACGTACGCACCACCGGCGGTGCACGAGCCCATGACCGCGGCGATCTGCGGGATGCCCCGCGCGCTGAGGTTGGCCTGGTTGTAGAAGATGCGGCCGAAGTGGTCGCGGTCAGGGAAGACCTCGTCTTGCTGCAGCAGCATCGCGCCACCGGAGTCGACGAGATAGATACACGGGAGGTTGTTCGCGAGCGCGATCTCCTGGCCGCGTAGGTGCTTCTTCACCGTCATCGGGTAGTACGTGCCGCCGGAGACGGTCGCGTCGTTGGCGATGATGAGGCACTCGCGCCCGGAGACGCGGCCGATGCCTGCGACGACGCCCGCGGAGGGGGCTTTGCCGCCGTACATCTCCTCGGCGGCGAGGGGGGCGAGTTCGAGGAAGGGGCTACCGGGGTCGAGCAGCACGTCGATACGCTGGCGGGCGAGCAGCTTGCCGCGCGCGAGGTGCCGTGCGCGGGCCTTCTCGCCTCCACCGAGGGCGGCCCGATCCATCCGCATCCGGAGGTCGGTGAGCAACCGCTCGTGAGCCTCGCGGTTGGTCTCGGGTCGGGAGTCCTGGCCGGTCTGCTCCGCTGAATCCGGCTGCGCTGCCGGGGGGTTCGGGGCGGTCATTGACACGCTCCCCTCTCAGTTAAGTCGGATTAACTGAGTCTGAGGATAGTGCGCCACATCACAAGTGTCCATAGGTGCGGCGGGGAGAGTTCACACAACCTCGGAGATTCGAACGCTTCGTCCTTGCGGCCGTGCTGGTGCACAGAACCTTCCCGGAAGGCCGGGGGTGCCGCGGAACATGTTCCACCAGCACGTTCACCTCCCAGCAGAGGTTCCGCGGCACAAGACACCCACGCGACACACGCCACAGCTCACCCGCCCCGCCCCGTGCCGCGGCACAAGACACCCACGCGACACACGCCACAGCTCACCCGCCCCGCCCCGTGCCGCGGCACAGGACACCCACGCGACACACGCCACAGCTCACCCGCCCCGCCCCCGCCCCGTTCCACGGCACCTACCCGCCACCGCGACACGAAAGAGGCCCATGTGCCGTGGAACCCCACCCGGCAGACCACACGCACCCCACAACGCACGACCCCCGCCCCGCCCCGTTCCACGGCACTTCCCAACCACCGCGACGCAAAAGAGGCCCATGTGCCGTGGAACCCCCACCGGGCAGGTGAGCTCAAGGACCTCAGGCCGCGAGTGCCGCTCGGGCCATCTTCGTCAACACGTCGCGGAGCACGGGGGTGTCGATCGCAGGGAGGCGGGGGCTCGAGTTGAGCAGGCCGAACACCGCATGCACGCGGGTGCGGGCTAGGGCGGGCTCCAGTTCGGGGCGGATTCGGCAGAGCACCGACACCCAGCGCTCGGCGTAGCCGCGCTGGAGCGTACGAACCTGATTGCGGGGTTCGGGATGCAATGTGCCCAGGTCACGGAACTGCACGGAGATGAGGTCGGGTTCGGTGACCACGAAGTCGACGTGCACGGCGATCAACCCGTCGAGCATCTCGTCGGCCGTGCCACCGCGTTTCTCCACGGCCGCCCCACCGCTCTCGAGGCGCCGAGAGATGTCGAGCAGCATCTCGGCGAGCACGTCTTCTTTGTTGCGGAAGTGCCGGTACATGCCGGGGCCGCTGATGCCGACCTCCGCGCCGATGTCGTCGAGGCGCACGGCGTGAAAACCCCGTCGCGCCATGAGGCGAGCCGCGGCGGTGAGGATCTCTGCGCGCCTCTCGGCCTTCGCCCGCGAGCGCGCGGTGACGCGCGGCTTCTCGGGGCATTCATCGGACATACAACTATTGTCCCACCTCTGTAATGCCAAACCGTCCCCGGCCCCCCGCATCATCCTGGTCGGCGTTCAGCGCGAGAGATCCCATCGCCCCAGGTGACCGGAACGCAACCCCGACAGTCCCAAGGGATGTCGGCGCAGCCGGCCCTGACGAAAGCGGGCGCGGGGGCGCCCACCCGGGTCGGGTGAGCGCCCCCGCGTGAGGCCTGGAGCACGTCAGTTGTCGCGCGTGGCCTTGACGTTCGCGGCCGAGTCCTTCGCGGAGCCCTGCACGTCGGAGGCGACGGCCTGGCCCTCGCCCTTGACGTTCTCGACAGCGTCGGTGGCGGTCGCCTTCAGTGAGTCGGCGGCCTGCTGGGCGGGCTCGCGGAGGTGCTCGCCCGCCTCCTGCGCGACGTGCTTCGCCTCGTCGACCAGCGGCTGTGCCCGCTCCTTGAGCGCGACGGCGGCTTCCTGCTCCCGCTGCGACGAGGGCAGCAGCGAGCCGAGCAGCCAGCCCGCACCGAAGGCGATGAGGCCCGCGGCGATCGGGTTGCCCTGCGTCTTGCGGCGGGTCGCGGCCGGAGCACCAGCGACGGCGTTCTGCGCCCGGTGCAACTGGTCGGAGGCCTGGTCACGGAGTTCCCCGGCCCGACCGCGGTCATCGCCGTAGTCACCGCGGTAACCCGCATCGCCGACGTAGCGGGTCTGACCGTAGTACTCGCCGTAGGCGGCGTATTCATCGTCGTCGGAGCCCATGATGCGCTCCTTGATGTCGTGCATCGCGCCGGTGACTTTCTGGCCCTGGCGGCGGGCGACATTGCCGGGACGCACCGATTCACCCAGCGCGTCGACGTTTCGGGACAGGTCGGCCCGCGTGGCCTCGATGTCGGCTCGGATCTGGTCGGGGTCGTTGCTGTGAGTCATCGCGCTTCCTCGTTTCCTTTCAGCGCATCGGGGATGCGCGCCGTCGTCTCCGCGGTCTGCGGCATGCCGACGTCTTTGAACTGCTTCTTTCCGGAGGCCGCGAGGATCGCGGCGACGATGGCCCAGACAACGCCCACGACGAGCGACGACCAGCCGAAACCGATCACGTGCCCGAGCGCCCACGCGGCTGCGAGGGAGACGAAGATCAGCGCGAGCAGGCCGGCCGCGCCTGCGCCGCCGAGCATGCCCGCACCCTTGCCCGCCTTGGAGGCCGACTGCTGCGCCTCTGCCTTGGCGAGCGCGACCTCCTGACGCATGAGCGTCGACAGGTCGTTGGTCACTGCGGCGAGCATCTCGCCGACGGACGCGTCGGCTCCGGGCTCGCGCGGCGGAGGCGGCGCGACCCTCGATCCGGTGGTGTCACCGGGCGTCGGGTGCTGCGTCATCGAATGTCCTCCCGGCGCTTCGCCTCGTCAGGGGCCACATAGTCCTGGCCCTGCGAGACCTGGCCGGCGCGGGTACCCGGCTGGTCCGGCGCGATGTACCCCGGGCCCTTGCCGATGGCGCCCGAGTCTTCGAACGGGGCGTTCGGGTCGGCGACGGGCACGGGACTGCGGTCGTCGGTGCCCTCGTAGCTCGCGCGACCCACGGTGCCGGGACCGGCAGGCTCCGCGGGGCGGTACTGGCCGACATAACCGCCCTGGTAACCGGCCTCGTAGCCGCGTCCATCGGCGAAGGGTGCGCGACCGTTGTCGTCGCTCCGGGCGTCGTCGGTGAGGCTGCGCGTGAGGCGCCCTGCCACGAGGCCGGCGAGACCGGCGAACACGAGGAACGTGCCCGGGTTGCGACGGGCGTACCGCTTGACCTCGTCGAGCACCTGCGCGGGCTCGCGGTTGCCGAGCCAGGAGGCTGCGGAGTCGAGCCGCGACGAGGCCTGCCGGGCAAGGTCGGTGGCGAGGCCGTGCTGCGTCTGTTCACCGCGGGAGATGCCGTCGAGCTCCTGCCCGAGCGTGCGGAGGGTGTCGGCGAGGCGGCTCTGCTGGGCACCGACCTGGTCGGTGGCCTCGGCACGCAGCTGGCCGAACATCTGCCGCGACTGGTAGCGGGCCTCGTCGGCGACCTGGCGAGCCTCCGACTTGGCCGTGTCGGCTACGTGACGGGCGCCCTCCTTGGCGTCGGCGGCCACACCGGCCGCCTCGTCCTTGGCGACGTCTTTGGTGGAGGTCGAATCAGGCTGGGCAGGAACGTGGCCCACCGGCGGTGTCACGCCTGCGACGGGTGTCGTCGGCTGCCCCACGGGCGGGTCGAACGGTTGCGTCATGAGATCTCGTCCTTCGTTCGTGTCGAATGTCGAACATCGACGAGCCGGCGTCACCCGGCTCAGGTCATCGCCGCGAGATAGGCGGCGAAACCGTCGTCGACCCGGCCGATACGTCTGGCCGAAGTCGAAACTCGGGTGCGATCAGTGGCTGAAACCGCAACTCCTGCTATTCGGGCTCTTGCGACGAGCCGCACGTCTTCGTGACTGCGCGGCTCACCGAAACCGCCCAACAGCGCCCACGTGCTCGCCCGGAGGCCGAGGTTGGCGCCGTGAATGTGGGGGTGCCCCTCGACCAGTTGATGTCGGTCGTGCCACCTTCGCAACAGGAGCGGGTCGACCTCACCGTTCGGTTCGACGGTGCCGACAACGAGTTCTGCGCCCTGATCAGCGAATTCGAGCTGTGTGAGCAGCCAGTGCGCCGGCACGACGGTGTCTGCGTCGGTGCAGGCGATCCACGTGGCGGCGGGCGGGGCCTTCGTGCGGGCCAGGCCGGTGCGCACCGCGAGGTCGCGGGCAGGCCCGACTCCTGTGCTCTCGGTCGCCACTGTGACCACGGGATACGTCGAGGCGACCTGCGCGGAGGCGTCGGTGCACCGGTCGAGGGCCACCACGACCTCCACGTGCACGTGCGGCCGCGCGACCCGTAGCACCTCCGCGGAGGCGAGCACGCCGGCGAGGCAGCCACCGAGCAGCATCTCTTCGTCTCGCGCCGGGATCGCGACCACGACCACCGTGACCGGCGCAGACGGCCTCACCGTCGGCCTTCCGTGGCCGCGACAGACACGGGCTCACCCCAGGCGTCGATACGCACGTCTGCGTCGAGGTAGGTGGCTCGCAGTGGCAGGTCGATCACGTGATGGGCCTGTTCGTGCACGAGCACGCCGTCCAGGGGGATGTCTTCGGTGGGGTGCTGCCAGTGCGCGAGCACGATCTCGCCGCCCTCGGCCAGCCGCGCGCGCACTCCCCGCAGGGTGGCCAGCAGCTCACTCGGGGTGAGGAAGTAGCCGACCTCCGAGAGCACGATGAGGTCGAAGGGCCCTTCGGGCAGGTCACCGGGGGCCGTGCCCTGCAGCCAACGCGTGCCGGAGGGGGTGTGCAGCGCAGCCACCGCCAGCGCTCGGCCGCTCGTGTCGAGTCCGATGAGCGTGCCGGAACGCCGCGCGAGACCGTGCGTGAGTTTTCCTGTAGCGCAACCGACTTCGAGCACGCGGTCGTAGTGCGAACGGCCAAGGATCCCGAGCGTGAGCGCGCGCTTGCGGTGCTCGTAGAAGGATTCCTCGAACTCCCACGGGTCGTCGGAGTCTGCGTACATCGCGTCGAACGTTGCTGCCCGCTCGTCGTCGGTCTCGGATCCGGTGTGCGCTTCGCCTCCGGGGCCGGTATCGAGGAGTACCTCGACCAGCCGCTCCGCTCTCGCCAATACCTCTGGGGTCACCACTGGCTCGTCGCCTGGCCGGGGGCTGAGGGGCTGCGTCTGCGTGGGGAACCGCAACAGGGCCTTCCGCTTGCGATGCTGCGCCTCGGAGGTCGGCTCGACGACGAACATCTGCGGCCACGGCGCGGTTTCGGGCGTGGCCCAGTGCCACAGCCACACGGGGTAGTAGTGCACGACGCAGCCCGCCTCGGCGGCCGCTTCGCCGGCGGCGAGGCCGAGAGTGTCGTGGTCGGGGTGGCCGTCGTCGCACCACGGGGCGAGGAGCAGCGTGTCACCGGTGAGCGTTGCGGCGAGCTGGTCACGCAGAGCGTCGGCGACGTGCGCGAGGCCGCCGTCGGGGTGGCCGAGGTGTGTCACCCGAGCTCCCGGAGCCAGTACACCGACTGCTTCCTCGACCTCCCGCATCCGTGCCGCGGCCAGCCGCTGCGGGGTCCACGTCGTGGAGTCGGGGTGGCTCGCCTCACCGGGCGTCGCCACGACGACGTGCACCGGCATCCCGGCCGCGGCGGCGTCGGTGATGAGCCCGCCCACTCCGAGCGTCTCGTCGTCGGGGTGCGCGGAGGCGACGACGAGCCGATCGTGCCCCTCCAACAGGGTGTCGATCTCGATGACCTGGCAGTCGTCCCAGCGCGGGGAGGCGAGCCATACGCTCTCCGGGGTGCCCGCCTCGGAGTGCGTGAAGCGCCGCCCGGTCACGTGGCACCACCCAGCACGTGGCGACCGAGCGCCGCGAGGTCGCGTTCGGCGTGGTGTTGGCGCACGTAGAGCGTGAGGTCGCCGACGCGCCGGGCGTGCTCGGCGTCCTGCGAGAGGGGTGCCGGGCCGATCGCATGACCGACCGTGGAGAGCACCTCATCGACCACATCTGCCACCACGGCGCGCACCCGCGCGGCCAGCAACACTCCGTCGCTGCCTGTGGCGCGACCTGCGTCGATGGCCTCGGCGGCGTCGCGCAGAGCAAGGAGCGCGGTGTGAAGTGCCCGGTCGGTGCGGCCGATCGCGGCCAGGGCGATCTGGTCGGGCTCACGGCGGCGGGCCGCGTCGAGCAGGCGCTCGGCGACCGCGGCGGCGCCTCCGAACCACACCGCAGCGACGCCGATGCCGCCCCAGGCGAACCCGGGCCTGTCGAGGTACCAGCCGGGCCCGCCGATCGGAACCGCCCGGGCGTTCTCGAACCGCAACGGCGTTGTCCGCACCTCGGCCAGGCCGATGGGGGCCCACACCGCCTCTGAACCTTCGGCCGTCTCGACCCGCTCGGAGTCGAGATGCACCGCGAACAACCGGTCAGCGCCTCCGTCGGCAGGAGTGGCGGTGATCAGCGCATGGGTCAGCCGGTCTCCGAGAGAGCACCACGGCTTCGAGCCGGTGAGCGTGTACTCGACATCGCCGGCACCCTCGGCACCTCCCGCAGCGGCCCGTGCCTCGAGCCGATGACCAGGCCCGCCCGCAGCGAAGACGCCCCACACGGTGTCGGCACGTGCGCCGATGCCGCTCAGATCGGGGTTGCCCGCCTGGGTCAGGATCGCGAGCGCGTCGAGGTGCGGCTCGATCACGCGGGCGGTCGTGAGATCGACCGCTCCGAGGGTGGCCAGCGTCGACAGGTAGCGCCACGAATCGGTGCCGAGCGTCGCGGCGGCAGCGCCGGCGCGGGCGGCCAGGCGCACAGATGCGTCGACATCCGTTGCTGCAGAGAGGGCCTCAACCGCGAGGCGCTCATCGCCCCACTCCTGAAACCGCCAGCCACGACTCGACATGCATCGAACCTATGAACGCCCCGTCGCGCGCGGCACACCCCTGGGGGTGGGGGCCCGCGGGCTCCTCCGCTGGTAGGAGGCTCGACGGTGCCGTAGCGTGAAACGCATGCCGACTCGTCCGGTCAGGGTGGCCCTGGTCAACGACTACCCGCTCGTCGTTCACGGACTGCTCGGCCTCGTCTCACCGTTCGCCGACCAGGTGCAGGTCGTCGAGCTCGACAGCCGACTCGATGTGTCACAGAACGTCGACATCGCGCTCTACGACTCGTTCGCGATGGACGGTCCCGAACAGCCGACGCTGCTCAAGCTCATCAACGACCCGCAGGTGGCCCGCGTCGTCGTGTACTCGTGGAACACGACCTCCGACCAGGTGGCTCGTCTGCTCGGTCTCGGGGTCGACGGCGTCGTCAGCAAATCGGCCACCGCGCAGGAGCTCGTCGACTCGCTTGTCGCGGTGCATACCGGGGAGGTCGTCTCGCCCGCAGAGGTGGCGAACGGTTGGGACACAGACGACAACGGCCGCATGCGCGACTGGCCCGGCCGTGACCAGGGCCTCACCGCTCGCGAAGCCGAGATCATCGGGCTCATCACGACGGGCTTCAGCAATCAGGAGATCGCAGAACGCACGTTTCTGTCGATCAACTCGGTGAAGTCGTACATCCGCAGCGCCTATCGCACGATGGGCGTCACCAACCGCAGCCGCGCGATCCTCTGGGGCATGGCCAACGACATGCGCCCCCGCGAAGAGCGGGTGACTCTGACGCCGTCGGCGTGACCCGTGGGCGGGTGAGCAGCCGGCAGGTCAGCAGCTCGTGCCGTCGAGGCTCGTCGTGAGGTGAGCTGTGGCGATGCGCAGCAGGCGCATCATCGCGAGGTCGAAGCTCGCGAGGGCCTCCCACGCCGAGTCCTCGTTGGCCACCAACGGCGTGACGGCCGCGGGGTCGTCACGGTGAACAGCAGCGATGTCGTCGCCGACCTCGGTGTTGATGTAGTCGTTGAGCCGCTGCACCCTCGCCCGCGCGTCGGCGAGCCATGCTTCGAACTCGGTGAATAGTTCGAGGTCGTTGTTGATCTGGTCGAGTAACTGCTGGGCCTGTTGCATGGAGGCGATGGCCTCGTCTGTGGATTTCATGCTCTCGAAGGTACGAACGCCACATCTCACGGGTGTTGCAGCCACGGCTCAAGACGTCAGCTGATCAGGCACAATGTCGACGCACGACGCCCCGCGGATCGGGGGGTGCAGACACCGGGTGGCGTGACGGTGCAGGTGACCGCCTCCCCTACCCTTGGGTTGTGACAGACAGCACTCTTCTCGCCATCATCAGCGGACCCGATGCACCCGGCCAGACCAGCGCGATCTTCTCCGCCATCGCCGGCACCCGGGCCGAGGTGGTCGACCTGGAGCAGGTGGTCGTGCGCGGTCACCTCACGCTCGGGGTGCTGTTCGGCAGCCGCCCGGAGGACGACGGCGAGCTCATCGACCGCGTCGCCGGCGCGTGCGCGCGCAAGGGGCTGACCGTCACGTTCGCCGAAACTCCCGGGGAGCACCTGGTCAAGGCGCCCGGACGGGCCATCGTCACGGCCCTCGGCTCGCCGCTGACGACGCAGCACGTGGCAGCCGTGGCGACCTCGATCGCGGCCTACGGCGCGAACATCGACAAGATCCGCCGCCTCTCGCGGTACCCCTTGACGACGGTGGAGTTCGCGGTCTCGGGTGTCGACCTGCCTGGGCTGCAGATCGTGCTCGCCTCCGCCGCAGTGGAATACGGGTTCGACGTGGCCCTCTCCCCCGCCGGTCTCGCGCGACACGGGCGGCGACTCGTGGTGATGGATGTCGACTCGACCCTCATCCAGGACGAGGTGATCGAGTTGCTCGCCGCACACGCGGGGCGCGAGGCAGAGGTCGCCGCGGTGACCGAGGCGGCGATGCGCGGCGAACTCGACTTCGCCGAGAGCCTGCACCACCGCGTGGCCACGCTGAAGGGGCTGCCGGCATCGGTGTTCGACGAGGTCCGCGCACGGATCCGCCTCACCCCCGGCGCTCGCACCCTCGTACGCACGCTCAAGCGCCTCGGCTTCACCGTGGCGGTGGTGTCGGGCGGGTTCATCGAGATCGTCGGACCCCTCGCGCAGGAACTCGGCATCGACCACGCCCACGCCAACCGACTCGAGGTCGTCGACGGTGTGCTCACCGGACGGGTCATCGGCGAGGTCGTCGACCGCGCCGGCAAGGCCCGCTCCCTGCGCCGTTTCGCGCAGGCCGAGGGGCTGCCCCTCTCCCGCACGGTCGCCATCGGCGACGGCGCCAACGACCTCGACATGCTCGCCACCGCGGGCCTCGGCATCGCGTTCAACGCCAAACCCGCCGTACGCGCGCAGGCCCAGACGGCCCTCAACCAGCCCTACCTCGACTCCGTGCTCTACCTGCTCGGCATCACCCGCGAGGAGATCGAAGAAGCCGACGCCGAGGCAGCCGAAAAGTCCGTCAGCCCGCTTTAGGTACCAGCCAAGGTATCGGGGAGCTTCCGAGACGAAACACCGAAGAAACGAGCGGGCGCTCTCCGAAGATCACGCAACGCACTTCCTGCCCGGAGGCCCCAGACCGCTTCTGCACGCCTGACTGCAGCCCACCGCTATTCCAGCTCATCCTCCCATTGCTGTACGCATCGGACTCAGCCTCACAGTCCCTTTTCACATACGCGTCGTCGCCCATGAGGCGCCAAGTTGTAGTGGGTTCAGCCACGTGGACTCCCACGCATGGAACATCCGTCTCGTCCGCAGCCAAGCAGACAAGGAGCGCCGGATTCACGGTCTGCCGGGTTGCGTCCTTGAGCATCTGAGACGTGGCACCCACACTTCGGGCAATGGGCCCAGGTCGCACCTGGCATCCGCGAGCAGGCAGAGGATCCGTCTCCACATCCAATGGCAGCCCCGCTGGAAGGCCTAGGCTCTCGATGAGCATTCGCCTGTTACAGGGGTACAACCCCATGGTCCACCAGTTGCCAGGCTCGTCACACGATGCGGTTGTGCCGTGGTACCCCGTGGCGCATTCATCCCGCCCCCCGGCATCTTCGCTGGTATCCGGTGTGGACAGAATCACGGTGGGCGCCGCAGTCGGCCCAGTAAGCCCCGGCAAGGGCGGGGCACTCGCGTGCGTCTGCGAACCGTCTTCCTGACTTCCGGGCGCGACGCCGAACCAATCGAGCACCGTGGCCGAGTCGCTCAGAAGACCAACGGCAGCAAGGACGGAGGGCACTGCCACTGCAGCCACCCAGAGCCGGACGCGCCGTATTTGCTCCCGCCATCGGTGTCCTGCTACTGAGGAGCTTGCGCCTCCGCACTTTCGGTGGGGTGTGCTCATGCCTAGGCGAAATCCTCTGGCGAGTTAGGCATTCGCATGCCTCGTCCGGCCTCCCGCATTCGCTGCATGAGTCGAAAGCCCTCCTGCGCCGTCAGGGTTCCGTCCTCAACGATTCCTCGCACCATGTCGATCGTCTCGCGAGTGTGGATTCCGATGCTTGTCGCGTACTGGAGCGATTTTCTGTCTTCACTCACCCAGAACGCGGATCTGTATTCCGAACGATGCTGAATCACGTAGATCGTTTCGGATTCGCCCAGGTGCCGTCGCCACTGGTCCGGGCCAGGCTGCTTTCCGCGGAACACCGTACGCCTGATGAACTCGACTTCCTGAGCGGCTTCAACTGTGTCGACACGTACCGGCTCGCCCAGCCACTTTCGTTCGACCAAGCTGCGCAGGCCCTCTTCACGCGAAAACGAGGCCTCAACCTCTACGACTATCGCCTCAGTCCACCTTCCGCGACCACGCAGATGTCCCTCGAGAAGGTCCAGTTCATCTACCGAGGCGAAGCTGCACAGCACAGAGTTGTCGGGAAAAAAGATGCTCGCCACTGCTCAGCCCTCGTCAGAGCTCGACTCGAACGAGTCGTACAACTCGTCGGCATCCACGCCGAGCAGGCCTGCGTACGGCAACAGAGTCGTGCGGCCATCCATGTATGCACTCAACAGATCACGACCCAGCAGGCCGGGTGAGCGCGGCGCTGCGGACGCGGCTCCCCTGGCCGCGACCTCTGCCGACTTGTCGGCGATGCGGGCCGCGTCCTTCATCGACATGGAGCCCCACTCGTCTCGCGCCATCTTGTCGATCATCCGGAACTGTTCGAGGCGGATGCCGAGGGCTCGGGGCGACACACCGAGCTCGATCGCGAGCGCAGCGAAGTCGACCTTGCCGAAACCACGCCTCACCCTGGCGCGCAGTTGAGCCTCTGGCATGAGAAAAGCTGCGGCGAACGCGTTGGCACGTGCCTCGGTGGGGTCTGCACCGATGGCCGCATCGTCGATGACGGGATCGAGATGCAGGTCTTGGCGGTCATCGGCCAGGATGTGCCCCAACTCGTGGGCGATCGTGAATCGTTGTCTCGCCCAGATCGCAGTTGGGGCGGCGAAGATGACTGCGACCCCATCAGTGGTCGCCGAGAGCCCATCGAATCCGTCGCCGAGCGGTGTGATGACTACGTCGATCCCGAATGCCTCTTCGATCAGACCCGCGAGATCCTGGTCGGCAGCCGAGCGCCCCCGCGCGGTGATGTGAGCGGTGGCTCGTGCCGCGAGGGCGGCGCCTTCGTTCACTGCACCCCAGCGCGCTCGTTGCAGATCTCGAGTCGTTCGCGTCACGTTCGCGGCGTCGAGTCGGCCCAGTCGCCGCGCCTCCCGTTCGCGAAGCACGAAGGAGTCGAGTGGCTGCGGCCGATCGAGTTTGCCTGCGATCCAGCGCAGTTCCATGATCCGCTCAGCTTCGGCCAACGCATCGGCCGGCGCACGACCAGCGGCGGCTCGGGCCGCGACCTCGAACTGGGTCTCCTGCCCCGTGAGCAGCCAGTCGACGGTCACGTCGCAGAATTCGGCAATGCGCGCGTAATCGAGCGAAGAGAACCCACGCACGCCCGAGAGCGATTTCGAGAGCTTCGACGCGTCGAGACCGACCGCTTCGGCGAACGCGCCCTGACTCAGGCCGCTCGCGGCGATGACCTCTCGCACGCGCTCCACTGGGCTGGTCATGTCAACCACGCTACGGTCGAGTTGCGAATATCGCAACACCCCGGTTGTATGCGAGTTCGACACAACACCATGCCCGCATGAGCCGCTCGGGCGGGTTTCGGCATGGTTGGCTGGTGTAGATACCTTCATCGTCATCGTCATCCTGACAGGGGGCCGGGTAGCCATGAGTTCCGCGAGTGCACCCGATTCTGCCTCTCGCCACCGACAAGGTCCTCGCCCGATTCCGGAGGTGCCGCAGCCCGGTCGCATCGTCTCTGTGAGGGGCTCGACCTGGGCGGTCACCGATGTGCGAGTGCAGGGACTGGGCCGCAGTGCGGCCGACGATCCGCATGTGCACGACGAGCACATCGTGAGTCTTCAGTCACTCGAGGAAGACCGGCTTGGCGAAGAACTCATGGTCGTGTGGGAACTCGAACTCGGGCACGGCGTCGTTCCGGAGCAGGGCCTGCCCGAGACCATCCACCCCGAGGCCTTCGATGACCCGAACCGCCTGGGCGCCGTGGTCGATGCCGTGCGCTGGGGCGCCGTGACCTCCGCCGACGCGCGGGCTTTCCAGTCTCCGTTCCGCAGCGGCGCGAACGTGGAGCCGTACCAGTTGGAGCCGCTGCGCCGCGCCCTCGCCTCCCCTCGCACCAATCTGCTGCTCGCCGACGACGTGGGTCTCGGCAAGACGATCGAGGCCGGACTGGTCGTGCAAGAACTGCTGCTGCGGCACCGTGCCCGTTCGGTGGTGATCGTGTGCCCGCCGAGCCTCGCGCTCAAGTGGCAAGACGAGATGCGCGAGAAGTTCGGCCTGGAGTTCGTGATCGTCAACTCCGAGCTGATGGCTCAGGTGCGCCGCACGCACGGCCTGGCGGCCAATCCGTTCAGGCTGTTTCCGCGGGTCATCGTGAGCATGGCGTGGCTGCCGACCCCGCGGGCACAGCGTCTGTTGCGTGATGTCTACAGCGAGGCCGGCCGCACCAACTCCGCGCGCCGGTACGCGTTCGATGCGTTGATCGTCGACGAAGCCCACCACGTGGCTCCGGCCAGCCCGAGCGCGCTGGGCGGGGGGCGAGGCTACGCGGTCGACAGCCGGCGCACCATCGCCACGCGCGCGCTCGCGGAGAAGTGCGAGCATCGCCTGTTCCTGTCTGCCACCCCGCACAACGGGCACACCGAGTCGTTCACGGCGCTGCTGGAGATGATCGACAACCGCCGCTTCGCACGGGGCGCCTCGGTGCGGGAGGAGCCGCTGCGCGAGGTCATGGTGCGGCGCCTCAAGAACAGGTTGGAGGGCAAGCAGTTCGAGCCGCGCCAGATCCAGGGCCTGGTGTTCACACCGACGCCCGACGAGGAGGAGACGTTCGCCGATCTCGACCGGCTTCTCACCGAGGGCGCGAGGGCCGAGCGGCGCAGGTCACTCGACATCGTCTCGCTGCTGTTGAAGAAGCGTTTTCTCTCCAGCCCGTGGGCGTTTGGGTTGACGCTGGAGGCCTACCGTGATGCGGCGGTCTCCGGCAGTGCGCTCGGCGCGTTCGACATGGCCGACGACGAGTACTACGCCGAGGTGCTGGGCAGTGGTCAGAGCGACGAGGAGGAAGGGCTCGCCGAGCATCCCGAATTCGGTGCGATGCGCGCGGGTAAGTCGAGCGACCCCTTGGTGACGGCGACCGCGGCCGAGGTCGACAGACTGGTCACGTGGGGTCTGGGCTACCAGCACAAGCCGAACTCCCGTTTGCTGGCGCTGGAGTCGTACCTCAACGCGGTGTGCCGGGGTGATCGCGGCGACTGGAGCAACGAGCGTGTGGTCGTGTTCACGGAGTATGCCGCCACGCTGGAGTGGATCGTCGGCTATCTGCAACAGCGCGGCTTCGGCCCGGTGCTGGCAACGATCCAGGGGTCGACGCCCACCGAGGAGCGCGAGCTGATCAGGGCCCGCTTCAACGCCGATCCCGCCACCGACCCGGTGCGGGTACTGGTCGCCACCGATGCCGCCGGCGAAGGGGTCGACCTACAGGCTCACTGCCACCGGTTGGTGAACTTCGACATTCCGTTCAACCCGTCGCGTCTCGAACAGCGCATCGGCCGCATCGACCGGTACGGGCAGCGGTACCGCCCCGAGGTGCGGTACTTCACCGCAGTTGAGGGCAAGGGCATCTACGCCGGAGACCTTGAATTCATGCGGCGCATCGCCGAGAAGGTGAGCACGATCGCGGCGGATGTGGGTTCGGTGAACGCACTGATCGACGCACAAATCCAGGGCCGGTTCGCGCCCACGTCGGTGCGGCGCGCGGCGACCCCGGCGGGTGGAGCGGCCGACGACGCCGCCATCGTGAACAGGGCGATGGCCGGAGATCAGGAGTTGAACCGCCAGCTCACCGAGCTGGCCCGCACGTACGGCGCCACGAAGGCCGCCATGCACTTGACGCCGTTCAACGCCCGTCGCGTCGTCGACACGGCCTTGGAGCTGTCGCATCGCCCGCAGCTACGCCCGCACGAAGATGACACCACATACGCGGAGTTGTTCACCGTGCCGCAGCCCGACGAGTTGGGCCCGCAGTGGGCGTCGGTTCTCGAAGGCCTCGACACCCGGCTGGAGCCGGGCATGTGGCGCCCGATCACATTCGACGGCGACGAGGTCGCAGGTCGTGACGACATCGTTCACGTACACCTCGGCCATCCGCTCATGCAGAAGTCGACGCGCATTCTGCGGGCCTCGCTGCTGGGCGCCGACGCCGACCTGCGACGCGTCACAGCGGTGACCGTGCCCGATCTGCCCGTCTCGTGTGTGGCGGCGGTGTCGCGGCTGGTGCTCGTGGGCCGGGGCGGGCTGCGGCTGCACGAGGAGGTGTTCGTCACCGGCATCCGGTTCAGGGGCCGTGAGATGGCGGAGGGCAAGGTCGCCGACCTGCTCGACCGTGCCCTCGACGCCGAGAACCTCGCGCTCGCCTCTGCAACGGTGCGTGCCCACCTGGCGCGGGCGTGGAATGCGGAGGGGCCCGAGCTGCGCAGCCGCCTACAGACGGCGATGACGCGCCGAGCGACCACCCGGCAGGAGGCCGTCTCCGACGCCCTCCACGAGCGGCTCAACGGCGACGAGGAGCGGGCGCGGGCCATCTACACCGCCTTCCGGGCCAACCTCACCGACTCCCTCGCGCGGCTGCGCGCGGCCGAGGAGGAGACGGAGTCGATGCTGCCGTTGCCCGATGACCAGCGCAGGCAACGGCAACGCGATATTCGTGCGATGGAGAACCGCCTCGACGCCCTGCACGACGAGGAGCAGCGAGAGGTGGCCGGCATCCGGGAGCGGTACGCCGACGTCACGCCGTACGTCTCGGCCGCGGCGCTCGTGTTCGCGTTGACCGCCGACGACGTCGCCGCGTGGGAGGAGCAGGGCTGATGGCCGCACGTTCATCGAGGTCAGCAGGCCCGCGCCGACACGTTGCCACTCCCGCCGAGTTGCACCGGGCCTGGCTGGCGCTGGTCGACACCGAGGGCCCGTTCTTGGCCATCCCGCCGCTGCTCACGGTGTGGCCGCAGGGAATCCCTGCTCTCGACCACACCGCGAAGACGACGGTCGTCGATGGCAAGCCCCTGATCGAACGCGCGTGGGATGCGTGGACCAGCGCGCGTCCCGACGACGGGGCGGCCCAAGCCCGCTACCGCCAGGCCCGCGACGCGTGGGTCGAGACGGTGCTGCGCGAGGTGATCGGCTGGCGCGATCTCTACGTCACGGAGGGGGCCGCGCTGGTCAATGCGCGGGCTCACTCCGAGCGCGGCGACGTGACCGTACGACCCGACGGAGCCCTGGTGCGTGGCGAACACGTGGCGGCGCTCGTCTCGGTGGTCGATCCGGTGGAGAGCCTGCGTGACCTGCTCGACGACGGCTGGGCAGCGAGCCCGATCGACCGCATGGAGGCCATGCTGCGCGCCGGCGACTGCCCGATCGGTGTGGTCACCGACGGCCGCTGGTGGGCCGTCGTCAGCACGCCGGAGACGGGCCTGCCCGCCTCCGGCATCGTCGACTCGTTCACGTGGGTGGAGGAGCCCGCAGTTCGCGATGCCTTCGTGGCGCTGCTCGACCGTCGCCGCCTCGTCGCGGGCAAGCCCGAACACCGACTGCCGAGGTTGTTCGCCGATTCGGTGCTGGCCGCCGAGCAGATCACCGAGTCGCTGGGCACCCAGGTGCGCCAGGCGGTGGAGCTGATCGTGCAGGCGCTGAGCGACGCAGCCCGCGCCGCCCGAGACCGTGGAGAGCCCGACCCGCTACCCGACGACGGGCACGAGGTGTACGAGGCCGTGGTCACGGTGATGATGCGGGTCGTGTTTCTGCTGTTCGCCGAGGAGCGGGGGCTGCTGCCGCAGGGCCAGGTGTTCACCGCCGGGTACGGCCTCGCCGGGCAGCTCGACGACCTCGACGAACGCGCGCGGCACGAGGGCGAGGAGGCGCTCGACGGCACAGCGCACACATGGCACCGGCTTCTCGCCACCTCGCAGGCCCTGCACTCGGGGGCAACGTTCGAAGACCTGCGCGTGCCCGCGTACGGCGGTTCGCTCTTCGATCCGGCCCGCTTCGCATTTCTCACCGACGTCACCGACCGGGGCGCTCTCGCGGTGGCGGTGAGCGACCGGGTGATGCTGCACGTGCTGCGCGCCGTGCAGGTGGCCCACGTGAAGGGCCAGGAGGCGCGACGGATCTCGTTCAAAGACATCGACGTCGAGCAGATCGGCTACATCTACGAGGGCCTGCTCGGCTACACGTGCCGCCGGGCCGACCGCGTCATCGTGGGACTCATCGGCTCGCCGGGGGCCGAGCCCGAGATCCCCCTCCACGTGCTCGACGACCTCGCCGAGTCAACCGCCGACGACAAGGGCCTCGCGACCGCTGTGGTGGCGTGGGTGAAGAAGAACCAGCCCGCCGCCAAACCGCCCACGGCGTCTGCACTGACGAAGGCGCTGGCCACCGGCGATGCCCTACTCGACGCGGAGCGGGCCCTGCGGCTTGTGACCCGCGACGCCGTGCTGCGCACAAGCCTGCGCGCCTACCTCGGCGTGATCCGCCGCGACCTGCGCGGACGCCCCGCCGTGGTCGAGGCGGGTGGCCTCGTCGTGGTCGAGACCCCCTCGCGCCGCAACTCCGGCGCGCACTACACACCCGCAAAGCTGGCGGAGGAGGTCGTGGAGCACGCCCTCGCACCGCTCGTACACCGGCCTGGCCCGCATCAGACCGCCGAGCGCGACCAGTGGAAGCTGCGCTCGTCGACTGACATCCTCGGCCTGCGGGTGGCCGACATCGCCTGCGGTTCGGGCGCCTTTCTCGTCGCCGCCGCCCGATACCTCGCCCGCCGCGTAGTGGAGGCGTGGCACGACGAGGGTGCCGCCTCGAAGCCGCCCCGCGAGCTTGAGGTCGACGCCCTGCGCCAGGTGGTGGCGGAGTGCCTGTACGGCGCCGACATCAACGAGATGGCCGTCGAAATGTGCAAGCTCTCGCTGTGGC
This sequence comes from Dermatophilus congolensis, assembly GCA_030538115.1. Lineage (GTDB taxonomy): Bacteria > Actinomycetota > Actinomycetes > Actinomycetales > Dermatophilaceae > Dermatophilus > Dermatophilus congolensis_B. The sequence goes on from JAUNUP010000003.1 coordinate 21,978, forward strand.
TGGTGTCGCTCGACCGCGACCTGCCGTTCTCGTTTGTCGACGACAAGGTGCTGCACGGCAACTCCCTGCTCGGCATCACCGACCTGCGGCAACTGCGCGAGATGCACATCGCCCCGGCGGCCGAGCGGCAGGGCGAATTGTTCCTCGTCGGATCGGGAGCCGTGGTCGACGCGCTCGACGTCGACGGCGTGATCCGGGGCGTGATCGACAAGAGGCGCAAGCTTGCGACCGTCATCGACGAGCGCGACGCCCAGCGCAACGCGACCACCAAGCGGCGGCTGCTGAACGAAATCGAACGCGACTCCGCCCAGCTCACCACGGTGGCCGACGGAGTGATCGCCGCCGGGCTCGAACTCGGCGGCAAGCCGGGCGCCAAGCTCGACGAGGCCTACAAGAGCCTGCAGGTCGCAGCGGGCGCCGCCTTCCCGAGTGGCGCCCAGGCCACCGCTCCCGACGCGACCACTCTCGACGCGATCATCGCCCGCGGACTCACCCCCACCGTGGAGACGGACTATGCGCGGTGGAAGCCGCTGCACTGGGCCCTCGCGGTGCCCGACGTGATGGAGCGAGGCGGCTTCGACGCGATCATCGGCAACCCGCCGTTCCTCGGCGGACAGAAGCTGACGGGCGCGATGGGCACCAACGTGCGCGACTGGTTCGTCAACGTACTCGCCGAGGGCACCCGTGGCAGCGCCGACCTCGTCGCGTACTTCTTCTTGCGGGCGTACGGCCTGCTGTCGCAGCGCGGCACGATCGGACTCATCGCCACTAACACCCTGGCGCAGGGTGACACCCGCGAAGTGGGGCTCGACCGCATGGTGGCCACGGGCTTCACGATCACCCGGGCGATCCAGAGCCGCTCGTGGCCCGCGGCGAGCGCGAACCTCGAATACGCCGCCGTGTGGGGGACGCGCGCCTCAGTGTCGCCGGATGTTCCGCGCGTCAGTGACGACGAACCGACCCGACGCATCTCGACGCTGCTCGAGCCTGCGGGGCGCGTGGAGGGGCATCCGGTTCGCCTCACCGAGAACGAAGACATCGCATTCCAGGGATGCATCGTGCTCGGCAAGGGGTTCATCCTCGAACCGGAAGAAGCCGAAGAGTGGATCGCAGCCGATCCGCGCAACACCGATGTGCTGTTCCCCTACCTCAACGGCGAAGACCTCAACTCGCGCCCCGACGGCTCGGCGTCACGCTGGGTCATCGACTTCACCGGCTACTGCGAGAGGTGCGCTGCGAAATTCTCGCTCCCGTTCCGTCGGCTCGTGGAAGCAGTCAAGGCAGAGCGGTCTCGCAACAACCGAAAGGTGTATCGCGACTACTGGTGGCTCTTCGCCGAAGGTCGACCCGCGCTCCGCAGGGCTCTGGCCGGACTTGACGAGGTCCTGGTTCTCACTCGGGTGAGCCGAACTCTCATGCCGGCGCGCACCACAACAGAGCAAGTGATGAGCGAAGCCACAGTGGCATTTACCACGACTAGCTTCAACGATCAGGCGGTGCTTTCCGCAACACCGCATCAGATGTGGGCAGTCAAGTTCTCGTCGGGCATGCGTAATGACCCCCGATATACGCCCTCGGACGTGTTCGAGACCTTCCCTCGGCCGCAACCGACCAATGACCTCGACCGCATCGGTCGGGTGCTCGATGAGGAGCGGGCCGAGATCATGATTCGGCGCGACCTCGGCTTGACGAAGTTGTACAACCTCGTCAACGACCCCGATGTGTCCGACTCCGCGGACCGTGATGTGGCACGGATGCGGCAGATTCACGTGGAGCTTGATCACGCCGTCATGGAGGCGTACGGGTGGGACGATGTGCCGCTCGACCACGGCTTCCACACGTACCGGCAGATGCGCCGCTGGACCGTGTCTGCCGCTGCCCGGGTGGAGATACTCGACCGCCTGCTCGAAGAGAACCACCGACGTGCCGCCGCTCAAGGGCAGGTGCCGGCAGCGCCTGACACCGACCCCGAAGACGACGCCGATGACAGCGGCGAGGAGAAGGACGCATGAGCCAGAGCACCGGCCCGGACGACACCGCGGAGGCTCCGGGCTACGAACTCACGTTCGCGCCCGACGACACCTCGTGGACGGCCAGGGAGAACCTCAACGACATTCTCATCCGCGAACTGCTCGGTCCCGCCGACGGCGACACGGAGCAGATCTCGGTACCGCCCGACACCCGCTACCTGCTCGGCCGCATCGCTCCCACCAAGCTCACCGGCGGTGACGCGCCCGCCTCCGCCGCTGATGGCAGCGTCACGGATCGCGACGACAACGACTCCACTCTCGACCTCGGCGACGACCTCGACGCCCGCGAATCGCGAGGCGTGCCCGTGATCGACAACGACGACTCCGGTATCGACGGCGAAGAAGACGCGATCGCAGGCGACCACGACGAGCCGATCAAACGCGGCATCATGATCCCCGCCTCGATGGGCCTGCGCTTCCAAGTGCCCTTCGACCTGCGCGAGGTGACCGTGCGGGCAGGCTGGGGCACGTACGAGCCTCGTGCGACAGGCGAAGTCAGCGCGGCCGGGCGACCGGTGCGCCATTTCGTGCGCACCCCCGTGCACAGGTCCGCGCGGATAGACCTCACCGCCCAGCGCCCTGGCCACACCACCGACATCCCCCTCGTCGATGACGTCGTGCTGCGCGTCGACACCTACGACGACCAGCAGCTTCGCCGCCGCCTCGTCGAGGTGGCCCTGTGCAACGACCGCGAGACACCCACCCAGATCCCCGTCGACGCCTGGATGTTCCAGACCAAACTCGACGTCGAAGCCGACGGCGCCGACGTGTTCCTCCCCGTGGTCGACGTGATGGAGAACGACCCCGGCGAAGACGACGACGAGCTGCGCCGCCTCGGGCTGCAGTACCGCGACCGGCTCGAATTCGCGGTAGGCCGCACGTGCTCGGCCGACTGGGTGGTGGCCGATGGGGCGCGCCGGGCGACCAAGGTGTCGACCACGTGGCTGCCCACCGCCGAGACGCCCCAGACCCGCGCCTTCGAAGTGCCCGGCACCGTGCTCGACATGCGCCGCCTCGCCGAGATGAGTGCGGCCGAGGTGGGCGATGCGCTGCGGCCCATCGTCGACGGCTACGCCTCCTGGCTCGGGCTCGACGGAGCGCAGCCCCCGCCCGACGGCCGCCCCACGCAACGCGCCATCGCCGAGGCCCTCCCCCGCCACCTTTCCGAGGAGGCGCACCTCGCCATCGACGAGGCGACCCAGGTACACCGGCAACTCGTCGAGGGGCTCGACCACCTCGTCTCCGACCCGGAGGCGTTGCGCTGCTTCGCGTTCATGAACCGCGTCATGGCCGACCAGCGCGTACACAGCCAGGTCGCCGCGCTGCGCGCCGACAGGCCCGAACTCTCCGCCGACGCGGCCATGCGCGAGGTGCTGCACGGCACGGCCGACAAGCCGCGCAAACCCGGCGACGCCCACTCGTGGCGCACGTTCCAGATCGCGTTCGTGCTCATGCAGATCCCGGCCATGTGCGACCCCGCCCACCCCCGGCGCTCAGGCCCCGCCGCCAACGTGGAGCTGCTGTTCTTCCCCACCGGTGGTGGCAAGACCGAGGCGTACCTCGGCCTCGCGGCCTTCACGTTCGCGATCCGCCGCCGGCAGGGCATGCTCGACACCCCCGACGGAACTCTCAACGGAGGCGACGGCGTCGCGGTGCTCATGCGCTACACGCTGCGCCTGCTCACCGCCCAGCAGTTCCAGCGCGCCACCACACTCATCTGCGCCGCCGAGCTGGCCCGCCTCGAAGACACCGCGACCTGGGGCGACACCCCGTTCCGCATCGGGCTGTGGGTCGGCTCCGGGGTCTCACCCAAGTGGGTGAAAGACGCGGCCGAAGAGCTGCAGCTCGCCAACAAGAACCCGCGCTACCGGCTCACGGTGCTGCAGATACAGCGGTGCCCGTGGTGCGGCACGCGCATCGGCTCCGGTGAGGTGAAGATCGACACCTCCGAGGGGCGCGTGCGCGTGTACTGCGGCGACGACCTCTCCGACTGCCCGTTCTCCGAGGGCGGCGACTTCGACGACGGCCTGCCCGTGCTCACGGTCGACGAGGAGATCTATCGGCTCACACCGGCGTTCGTCATCGCCACTGTCGACAAGTTCGCCCGCCTCGCCCGCGAAGGCCAGGCCGCGTCACTGTTCGGCCACGTCCGGCTGCGCTGCGACCGCCACGGCTACGTGCACCCCGACGACCAGGGATGCACCATCGCCCAGAACGGCAAACACCCCAAGAGTGGTGCGCTGCCGGCCGCGCCTGTGTACCCCACCAGCCGCCTGCGGCCGCCCGACCTCATCATTCAAGACGAGCTGCACCTCATCACCGGTGCGCTCGGTACCACCGTCGGGCTGTTCGAGGTGGCCATCGACGCGCTCACCACCTGGCGCTCCCCCGCCGGTGCGACGGTGAAGCCGCTCATCGTCGCCTCCACCGCCACCGTGCGAAACGCGCTCGACCAGGTACACGCCCTCTACGGCCGGGGCGTCACCGTGTTCCCGCCGCAGGTCACCGACGTCGCCGACACGTTCTTCTCCCGCGAGGTCGCAGCCTCGCCCACGACTCCGGGGCGTCGCTACGTCGGTATCTCGACCACGGGCGTGCGCATGACCACCGCAGAGATCCGTATCGCCGAAGTGCTCATGGCCGGGGCGCAGGAGCTCATCGACACCTCGGGCGCAGCCGCCGACCCGTACTGCACCCTCGTCGGCTACTTCAACGCGACCCGCGAACTGGCGGGCATGGCCCGGTACATGCGCGACGACATCCAGACGGCCCTCGCAAAGGGGCGTCGTTGGTCACGGCTGCCACAGCGAGCCGGCACCGGGTTCAGGCAACTCAACCTCGCCGAACTCACTTCGCGCGTCGCGGGCGCCGACATCACCAGCACCCTCGATCAGATGGCCGTCACCTTCGACACCGACTTCGACACGACAGCGGCTCGACGGCAGCGCATCCAGGCCCGGCAGCAGGGGCACACACCACCAAGCCGCGACGGTTCGCCTCCCTTCGACGCCGTGCTCGCCACCTCGATGCTGCAGGTCGGCGTCGACGTCACGCGCCTCGGGCTCATGCTGCTCGTCGGGCAACCCAAGAACACCGCCGAGTACATCCAGGCCTCGTCCCGAGTCGGCCGAGACGCCTCCCGCCCTGGCCTCGTGGTCACGCTCGGCAACTGGGCGCGGCCCCGCGACCTCGCCCACTACGAACAGTTCCGCCACTACCACGAGACCTTCTACGCCCAAGTCGAGCCGCTCTCCGTCACCCCGTTCTCCGTCACCGCTCTGGAGCGGGGACTCGACGGCGTACTCGTCAGCGCCGCACGCGTGCTGCACGCAGCCGTAGACGGGGGCCTGTCGCCTGAGAAGAACGCGGGACGCATCAGCGAACAGCGGCCCTTCGTCGAGAACCTCATCGACGCCCTCGTGGCCCGCGTGAACGACGCCGCTGACGAGCCCTCCACCGAAACGGCCAGGCAGCGGCTGCTCAACCGACTCGACCAGTGGGAGAAGAGACGCACCTCCGTGATTCAGCGGGGATTCTCGCTCGCGTACGAGCGGGTCGGCGACGCGAGCACGTTCGCGCCGCTCATGCGCAGCGCCGAGAACGTGCGCTCACGCGACGACGCCCTCGAGAACGCACCCTTCATCGTGGCGAACTCGATGCGCGAGGTGCAGCCCGAGATCAACCTGCTGGTCAGCCCCATACCCGAACGGCTCTTCTACGAGGAGCCGATGAGCGCTCCCGAATGGCACACCCCGGCGGAGGAGACATCGTGAGCGACACCGACCTCGTCTACGACGCCGCACAACAGCTCGACCCGTTGGGCGACGCCGACAAGGCCTCCGCCGACGGCACCAAGAAGAACTTTGCCAAGGTCGGCACGGCCCGGCCGTCGTCGCTGCTCTACACGTACGGCCCCGGCGCGATCATGGACCTGCCCAACTTCACCGTCATGCCCTCCGGGCTCGACGACTGGGAACCCATCTGGAAGCGGCGCGACGGCATCCCCCTCATCAAGGCCCCACGGCTGCTCGAAGCGGTGCGCGTCATGCTCGGCCCGCAGGTGGACGAACTGCGGCCCTTCCCATGGAACCCCAACACGAACTCCTACTCCCGTGACGGCAACGACCTCGGCGTACCTGCCCGGGTCTTTCCGCAGTGGCTGCGCTGCACCGGGTGCGACCGCCTCGCACCGATACCCGTGTTCGAGTACCGCAACACCAACCCCTACCGCAGCGACAGGGCGATCTTCGAACACACCAACTGCCGCGGCCGGCCCCGCCGAGCAGGCGAGTCACCCCGGCCCACCTCGAAGAAAGACCTCACACAACCGGCGGTCGCCGCGCGCTACCTGCTCACCTGCCCCGACGGGCACCTCGACGAATTTCCGTACATCGCATGGGTACACCACGGCATCCCCTGCCCCCAGGCACCCGACGCGCCCGTGCTGCGCCTCGTCGACGGCACCGCCTCCAAAGGCGCCACTGCCACCGTGCACTGCGACTCGTGCGGCGCCCGCAGGGGAATGAACGAAGCGCAGGGAGCCGCAGGCCGTGCCAAGCTGCCCCGCTGCCGCGGCCGACTACCGCACCTCGACGGGTTCGAGCAAGAAGGCTGCGACCGTGAACCGCACCTCATGCTCGTCGGCGCCTCCAACCTGTGGTTTCCAGCCGTGCAGTCGATCATCGTCATGCCGCGCCTCGATGCGGCCGCACGTGATCGCGACCACGCAGACACCATCCGGGTGATCCTCGGCGAACGGCTCGCCCAGTTCGCCGGGCAAATCCCCGTACTGCGGGCGCTGCTGGAGACCGACGGCCGGTTCGACGCGCGAGCCCTCTCCGACACCGAACTCGCGTCGCTCTGCAACACCGCGCTTAACCCACCGCACGCCGCCCAGACCGAGGAGGAACGCGCCGAGCTGCAGCGCACCTGGGACCCGATCAAGCTGCTGGCTCCTGAGTGGGAGTACCTACTGCGTGACCCGCTGGGCCAGCGCGACCCCGATCTCGATTCGGGGCTCATGCTCTCGCCCCGAGACGTACACCCCGATCTGCGGCCCCGTGTCGATCGGGTCCTCGCCGTCGACCGGCTGCGCAAGGTCAACGCCGTGCTCGGCTTCACACGCGTCGACGCCTTCGATCGGGTCAACGACCTCGACCAACGCCTCGTCCGCCTGACGCGCACGAAGAAACCCGCCTGGACCGTCGCCACCGAAGACCGCGGTGAGGGCGTGTTCATGCAACTGCAGGAATCGGCCGTCGCCGCCTGGGAGAAGCGCGTTCTCGACAGCAGCATCTGGGAAGCGCACCAGGCATCTCATCGCCGCAACTTCGAGCGACGATTCTCCGAGACCGCCAAGACCATCAACCCCGACGACCGGCTGCAACCTCCCCGCTATTGGCTCCTGCACACGCTCGCGCACTGCCTCATCCGCGAGATGGCCATGTACTCCGGCTACGGAGCAGCCAGCCTCTCCGAGCGCATCTACGCCTGGGATGCCGAAGGCGACCGACCGGCTTCGGCCGGGCTGCTGATCTGCACCACCGCCTCCGACAGCGACGGCACGCTGGGCGGGCTCGTGCGGCTCAGCGAGCCGGAGCGTCTGGCCGCGATCATCCGCTCCGCGCTGCGACGTGCCGGTCGCTGCTCCTCCGATCCGGTGTGTGCCATGCGCACGCCCCGCGACCCCGAAGACTTCCTCCACGGCGCCGCGTGCCACTGCTGTGTCATGGCCTCCGAGACGTCGTGCGAACGCGCCAACCGATTCCTCGACCGGAGGTTCCTCGTGTCACTGCCACTCAGTGACCTCGGGTTCTTCGGCGATCCGCATGACTGGTGACGACGCCGTACTCCGGCTGGCCGGGTTTCTCACCGCCACCGAGGCGCGGCAACTCGCCGACCGGCTGACCGCCGGCGCGACGATGCGTCAGGCCCTCGTGGTGGTCGGTTCCGCGCGCAGGCGGGAGGCGCAGGCACTCATCTCAGCCGTGGACGACGGTTCACCCGCCCGCTCAGAACGTGCCGCCTCCGAACGAACGCTGACCGTGCTGAGAGCCATCGAAGGCGCGCTGGCCCGGCACACCTCGGTAGACCCCGTGTGGACGGCCCCCAAGAACCTCGTCGGCGCGGGACAACTCACTGCGTCGGTACACCATTTCGTGAGCCAGGCGCGCGCGTCGGTCGTGTGCTCGACCTTCAACTTCCAGCGTTCCTCGACCCTGTGGGCTGCTCTCTCCGAAGTGGCCAGGCGCCCTGAAGTCGACGTGCGCGTCTACGTCGACACCTCCGCTGCCGACCGTGGCAGCAGACCGACCACTCCGACCACCCGGCAGGTAGCCGACGAACTGACCGGTGCAACCGTTCTCCGCACCGTGGCCGTAGACGGACACGTAGTACGCAACCACGCCAAGTTCATCGCCGTGGATCACCACTACCTCCTCGTGACCAGCGCCAACTTCTCGCGAAGCGCCGAGGAGTTCAACGTCGAACTCGGACTGGTACTCGAGAACCCGCTCGTCACCCAGGCCGTGGAACGGCAGATGCAGGAACTCGAGGCCCTGGTCTACGAAGTCGTGCGGCGTTGACCGTCGAGGGATGAGACACCGCAGGTCAGTGAGTGGGCTGAGCGGCTGAGGTCAGCCGCACTTCGCCTCCGGCGGTGTCGACCTCGTCTGCCTCCACGAGCGAGGTCAGGTCGTTGCGGAGTTGCCCCCTCGACATGCCGCCGAGACGCCCGAAGCCGAAGATCTCGTTAACCCCGCGCACGAGATCGTTTTCGGTGCAACGGCCGTCGCTCTCGGTCAAGACGAGCCTGATGGCGTTGGCGCGCTCTTGCGGCGCGATCTCCGCGATCTTGCGGTGGGCGCGCGTGCCGCCGCGCACCTCGCGGTAGCTCTCGGGAGCCGTGTCCTCGGGCCAGAGAAACGTCTCGCCCTGCCAGACCTCGCGCGTCGTGCGGATGTCGGCGGGCAGAGCGTCGAGCACGGAGCCGCGCCGGTGAGGCATGAGGTGACGCCACCCGAACCGCTGGGCCACGACGCGCAACGCACGGTCGACCTGCACCGGTCCCTCCGCCGCCACGACCTCCCGCCATTGCGCCGCGACCTGCGCCACGGCCTCCGGGTCAGGCAGGGCGTGGATCACGGAGCGGTCGGCGACGTGTGACTCGGAGGCGGGCACGAACGCCGTGAGCCTCGGCCCCGCCGGCTCAGTCGCCTCGGGCTCAGCCGGCTCCGGTGTCCCCGGTGTCCCTGGTGCCTCCGGTGCGTGGATGCTGTGTCCGCTCGCCTGCAGCCGCTCGACCGCGTCACGCATCGCCTGATCGGTGGACCCACCCGCGGCCACGGCCTCAGCGAGCAGGCGAACTGTCTCCGCCTGAGCGGCCACAGCCTGCGCGACCTGCGGAGGCAGAACCACCGGAGGGTCTTCGGTCGAGGCCTCGACCGGCACGGAACCGATGCGCGTCGCCTGCTCAGGCTCGGACTCCGCCGACGCCGGAGCACCGCCGCGGCACAAGTCCATGATCCCGGCGACCACAGCCTCGGGGTCGGTGATCCAGTCGTGCCGGTAGACCTGCGTCAACGCGGCCCAGCCCATGTTGCCGACGAGCACGGCCTCCGGCATCACGTCGCGGTCGGCCACGGCCGGGCGACCTGCCCACGAGTCCGAATCGAGCTGCACCGCAACCCAACCGCCTTCACCGTGACGAGCAGCGATGTCGACGCGGAAACCCGACAGACCCAGGCTCTCGACCACCTCGGCGCCCGCAGCTCGCAGCGCCTCGGCGACATCTTCGCGGTAGTCGTCCGCCTCCGGTTCGCTCGTGCGGGCGACGAGCAGGTCGTCGTTCAGTGCCGACTCCATGTACTCGCGCAGGTGCGCGGGGCCGCGGGAGGCATCACTGTCGGCGATGTCCGGCGGATCGAACGACGCGAACAGCACGTTGCGCACCCGCGCCCGCGTGACCGCCACGTTGAGTCGCCGCTCGCCTCCGGCCCTGGCCAGCAGACCGAAATTCGACGGCAACCGCCCATCCGCGTCACGCGAATACGTCAGCGAGAAGACGATGTAGTCGCGCTCGTCACCCTGCACGTTCTCCAGGTTCTTCACGAACAGCGGCTCGTCCTCACGCTCCAGCGCCGCCCGCACGCTCTCGGAGGGGTCGGCCTCGAGCTTCTCCAGGATGTACTCGGCCTGGGAGGTGTTGAACGTCATGACACCGACCGACGACTCCGGATTCTCGGCGAGAATCGTGCGCACCTCGTCGATCACGGCGTTCGCCTCGATGATGTTGAGCTTGCGGCCACCACGCCCCTGCTCGAAGCTGCCGTACACGCGCAGAAGCTCGACCCCCGTATCGGTGAACGTGCGCGGCGGCGTGGGGAACGTGGCGAGGGTGCCGTCGTAGTAGTGCCTGTTCGAGAACGACACCAGCACTTCGGAGCGGCTGCGGTAGTGCCGTTCGAGACGCAGGCTCGCGAGGCCGGCGCGGTGCGCCTCGAGCAGGATCGACTCCTGTTCGTCGGCGTCGTCATCCTCCCCGCCCGACACCGTGAACAGCTCGGAGGGGGGCATCTGCTGCGCGTCGCCCACGACGATCGCCGCACGTGCGCGTCCCATCGCACCGACGGCAGCGGAAACGCGGATCTGCGACGACTCGTCGAAGACCACGATGTCGAACAGCCCCGGACGGGCAGGCAGGTACTGCGCCACCGTCGTCGGGCTCATGAGCAGGCACGGCGTCACGCGCAGGATCGCGTCGATGTGCCCGGCGATCAGCTCCTGAAGTCCCGACGCGTGCGCGGTACGCACCTCGTCACGCAGCGCCTCGATGCCGGTGCGTTCGCTGCGGCCCGACGCGTCGTCGGCCGGGGCATCAGCCTGGTCACCGCGGGTCTCGGGGACCGCGCCGGTCTCGACCGCCCCGTGCGCGTGGTGGTCAGCGCGGGCAGCGTGCGCTTGTTCGCCCTCGTCCGCATGGGCCCGGCGGGCGACACCGGCGGCGATCTCCGAACGCAGGGCGTCTCTGAACTCGTCTGAGGCGGCCACGAACTCGCGTGCCGCGGCGGTGCGCTCGGCGGAGTCGAGCTGCGCCACTCCGCTCGGGCCTGCCTCTCGCAGGTCGCTCGGGTAGGCGGCCAGTCGCTCGGCGAGGTCACGGCGGCGCTCCGCGAGTCGGACCGAACCGTTGTCGTCGGTCGGGCTCTCGGCGCCGACCGGCTCGGAGGCGGCGCGCAAGTGAGCCCGCACGGCCCGGCTGGTCTGGCCCTTGCCGTACAGGTCGAGGCACACGCCTCCCAGCCCCACCTGGCGCAGACGGCGCGCGACCACGTCGAGGGCGGCCTGCTTCTCGGCGACGAAGAGCACCTTCTGGCCCTGATGCAGCGCGTGGGCGATGAGGTTGGTGATCGTCTGCGACTTGCCTGTGCCGGGTGGGCCTTCGAGCACGAACGTGCGCCCGGCCGCCGCCCACGCGACGGCTTTGATCTGTGACCCGTCGGCGGGCAGGGGCAGCGCGAGGTCGGCCTCGGTGGTGTCGGTGATGTCGGGTTCGCCGACAGGGTCGGTGAAGTCGGTGCCGTCGGCTCGCACCAGGTGCTGCACGAGCGCGTTGTCGGTGAACTCCTGCCAGTGGTCGTGCACGTCACGCCACATCTGCATGGTCGAGAACTTCAGCAAGGCGATGCGAGACTCGGGCACGACCTCGAACTCCAGGCCGGCTTCGTGCAGCGCCTTGCGCAGGCCTTCGATCAGCCTCGGCACGTCGACGCCGGGATCGAGAAGCGGAGGCTCCCGAAGCACCTCGGGCTCGAACTTGTTCGTGCGACGCAGCCATTCGAGCAGGCACTCGTTGGGGCGCACGGCCGCGCCCGGCTCCAATTGGATGACGTGTGGGCCGAGCCGCGGCCCGGTCAGCGTCACGGGCAACAGCAGCAACGGTGCGAGGGCCTCGGCGCCGGAGTCGCTCGTGATCCGCAACGCTCCGAGTGTGAGGTAGAGGGCGCTGGCACCCAGCTCCTCGCGGGCCAGTTGAGCGCGTCGCCGCAGGTCGGAGAGGGCGGTGCGCAGTTGGCGCGTGTCGAACTGGGCGAAGACGAGGCCGCCGTCGTTCAGCGCGGACAGGAGCGTCTCGGCATCGAGATCGTGTACGCCTCGTGCTGATTCGTGTACCTCGACCTCGTCGAGGTCCTCGGCTCCGCGCACAGTGACCGGCACACCCTGGGCGACGACGTTCTCGACCGCCGCGAGCGTGCCTTCATCGACGAACAGGGGCACGCCGGTGTCACCGAGGTTGATGAGGGGGTTGCGCATCGACAGGTCGAGCAGCTGCCCCTGCCACCGCCGGACGGCCTCAGGCAACTCGGCGACTGGCTCGGGAGTCGTATCAACGGATTCGACTGACTCAGCGCCGAAATCAGCCGGCTCGGTAACGGGCTCGGAGGTCGTGGCGACCGATGCGTCGCCGACGTCGGCTGGTTCGTTCACGCCGTTCGCCGCACTCTCGTGCCCCGCACCGCTCACGTAGCTCCACTCTCCTCCGCCTGAGCCTCCCCTCCCGTCGACTCTGTTCCTATGAACCGTAGGCAAATTGACTCAATCTTGGCGTTAGGGACACGTAAAGAACCCCCCGCCTCACGATCCCGTGGCCCCCACATCGGGCAGGTCCGGTCTCCCTAACTGCTGCTAGCAGGAGTTAGGTGGGGGCGCACCGCCTGGCGGAGCACTCCCGTGCGGGGCGGCGCATCGAAGAGGCGGGGCAGGTCGCGCAGGGGCACCGGGTCGGCGAAGATACCCGGGAGCCGCAGCCCCGGCCCGGTGAGAAAGTCGATCGCGGCCTGCAGATGGCGAGGCTCGTAGTTGTGCACGCCCCTGATCGACCACCACGACCGAGTTACCCGCTCAGGGTTGATCGCCACGTCGGGCCCGGGCGTCACGGAGCCGGCGAGAACGATCGTGCAGCCCAGCCCCGCGTGGTCGAGGGCCAGCCGCACCGAATCGGTCGCGCCGGAGAGTTCGATGACGACGTCGAACTCTCCTTCGAGCGCCCCCGGCGTGCAGGAGGTGTCAGCCCCGGCAGCGCGGGCCAGGTCGAGCCTGTCACTGGTCACGTCCACCGCAACCACCTCGGAGGCGCCCCGCTGCCGCGCCACCGCGACAGCGCACGCCCCGAGCATCCCGACGCCGATCACCAGCACGCGGCGCCCGTCGACAGGGTCGGCCGCCTCCAGGCACGCCATCACGGTGGCCAGCGCACACGACGACATCGCGGCCTCGGTGTCACTGACGTTGTCGGGCACGCGCACGATCGTGAGCCCGGGATGCAGCGCGATGTGTGTGGCGTATCCACCGGAGAGAGGCCACGGGCCGTTCACCGGCTCGTGCCCGGTCTTGAGCACGTTGCGGCACTTGGCGGTGAGCCCGCGCTCGCATCGGTCGCACGTGCCGCAACTCGCGGTGACGGTCCACACGATGCGGTCGCCGGGCGAAACGGTTTCGCCCAGTGCGTCCTTCAGCCTCGTCCCGGAGGCGGGCCGCACCAGCCGACCCACCGACTCGTGTCCGAGGATGCTCGGGGTCGCGGCTCGCCTCCGCCCCGACACGGTGTGCAGGTCGCTACCGCACACCAACGCCAGATCGACCTCTGCGAGCGCACACCCGTTCACAGGCTGCTCCGGCAACTCAATGAGGTCGAAGCCCTGCCCCTGAGTCCACTGCTGCGCCCGGATCATGGTGTCCACCGACGTCACTGGGCCTGAAACTCGGGCAGTGCGGGCAGGTCTGCCACCGACTCGACGATGTGCCGGTGCGGAAGTTGCGAGAGCGCGTCGCGGCCCATCGCGCCCGTCAGCACGCCCACTCCGATGACTCCGGCGTTCTCCGCGGCGAGCAGGTCGGCGATGGTGTCACCGGCCGCCAGCACCCGGCGCACGTCCTGGGCACCGGTGAGCTCCATGGCCCGGTGGATGAGGTAGGGCGCCGGGCGACCCGCCGCAGCCTCGGAGGCGCACACGACCGCGTCGAGCGTCTGGGGCACCGACCAGCCCACGCCCTCGAGCAGCGGATCGGTGATCTCGGTGCTGAACCCCGTGGTCAGCGCCACCTTGATGCCGCGAGCCCGCAACTGTTCGACCGCCTCCGCCACGCCCGGAAAGATCACGGGAGGCGTCTCGGAGTAGCGGCGCTTCAGCTCCGCGAGAAACCAGGCGTAGCCGTCGTCGACGAGCTCCTCGGTCACCTGCACGCCCCCGGCCGCGAGCAACGCCGTGATGGCGGCACGCTTCTCCGTGCCCATCCACTGCGAGAACTGCTCGTCGGTGATCACCGCACCGCGGTCTTCCACGCATTCACGCAGCACCGCGTAGACGACATCGCCTTCGTCGATGGTCGTCCCGGCAACGTCGAGGGCGACGAGGTCGATCATGGGGGCTCCTACAGGGTGGGTTCGCGTCGTGGAGTGCTCCCGGACTGCCGTGCAATTCGGACAACTCGACATCGGTGAGATCGGTCGGCACTCGGCGACGGAAGCGGTGGGTATCCGTCATCCACCGTAGGAGAGGCCGTCTGACCAGCGAGAACCGCGACGCGGAAGCACGGGTTGCCGACGGATGAACAGTTCTCCGACCCGGGCGTCCGGCGCTGAATCACGACCCGGCCCTGGTGGGGTGTAACCGTGAACAGCACAGACGTCATCATCGTCGGCGCCGGCATCGTCGGACTCGCCCACGCCTTCGAGGCCCACCGCCGCAGGTTGAGTGTGCGTGTGGTCGAGCGAGACACGGAGGCGGTCGGCGCGTCGGTCCGCAACTTCGGCCACGCCTGCCTCACCGCGCAGGCCCCGGAGCACGCCGAGCGGCTCGTCGCCTCCCGCGCAGGATGGCTCGACGCGGCCGCCGCAGCCGGATTCTGGGCCCAGGAGGCGGGCGCCGTGTTCATCGCTCGCAGCGCCACCGAGATGCACCTGGTCGAGGCATTCGCGGCCACGCGCCCGGAGGCGTCCGAACTGCAGACCCCCGAGCAGGTCCGCGAACGCCTCGGGGGCGGTGACCCGCGCATCGTCGGAGGCGTATTTCTGCCCCTCGACCTGCGTGTCGACCCCCGCACCACCGCGCAGACGCTCGCGGCCTACCTGGCCGAACAGGGAGTCGCGTTCGAGTGGGGCACGAGGGTCGGGTCGATTCGCCCGGCCGACTCCGGTGGCCTCGACAAGCCGGCGGTCGTGCATACCAGCCGCGGCGCCTTCTCCGCCGAGCGGGTCATCGTGTGCGTCGGCCACGACCTGTCGTACCTGTTTCCCGACCTCGCCGACTCCCGCCAGGTCGAGCGCTGCCGCCTGGCCATGGCCCTCGTCGAGGCCCCCTCCGGGTTCACCACCGACACTGCGGTGCTCAGCGCCACGTCGATGCTCCGCTACGCCGGGTTCGCGGCACTGCCCGAGGCGGAGGCCGTACGCCGCGAGATCGAGGCCGACGCACCGTACCTGCTCGAGATCGGCACCAACCTCATGATGACGCGGCGCCCCGACGGCACCGTGATCGTCGGCGACTCGCACCACTACGGCACGGCCGCCCCGCCGTTCGTCGACGAGACGGTCTCGGAGGCGCTGCTCGGCGAGGCTGCGGCGCTGCTCGGCGTGCCGGCATTGCGGGTGCTGCAGCGGTGGCAGGGGGTGTACGCCTCCAGCCCGCAGCAAGACATCCTGCGTCACCAGGCCGCGCCGGGCGTCGAGTCAGTGACCGTGACAACGGGACTCGGCATGACCCTGGCATTCGGCCTGGCAGCAGAAACGTTCAACGCCTGACCGACGACGCGCGCCCCTTTCGCTTACCGCGGCTGGGGCGCGCGGCGGGTTACTGCACCGACTTTCGGATCCAGATCGACAGCGCCTCCACCGCCAGCACCACCGCGAGGATCAGCAGCAGGATCGTCGTGACGACGTCGAACTGCATCACCCGTGAGGCGTTGAGCAGCAGGAAGCCGATACCGCCCGCGCCGACGATGCCGAGCAGCGTCGCCGAGCGGATGTTGGTGTCGAGCAGGTACATGATGTGCGCCACGAACGCGGGGGCCGCCTGTCGCAGCGTCGCGGAGAAGAACACCTGCACCTCGGTCGCTCCGGTGGCCCGAACGGCCTCCTGCACGTCGGTGTCGGTCTCTTCGAGAGAGTCGGCGACGAGCTTGCTGAGCAGGCCGATCGCGCCGAGGGCGAGGGCCAGGGTGCCGGCGACGCCTCCGAGCCCGGAGATGACCACGAAGATGATCGCGATGATCAGCTCGGGCAAGCCCCGGATGAACACGATGAGCATGCGGAACGTGGTGCGCACCGCCGTGTTGGCGACGACGTTGCGGGCCGCGAACACGCCGATTGGCAGAGCGAAGATGCTGCCGATGAGGGTGGCCGACAGTGCAATCTGCACCGTGACCAGCATCCCCTCGAGCATCGCGCCGAGAACCCCACCCGTAGCGGGCGGAAAGAACATGCCGATGGTGTTACCGATGTTGGCCAGCCCGAAGAGCACGGACTCCGGCGAGATCTCGACCTGCGCGAGCGACGCGAGGATGACGAGCGCAAGCGCACCGATGCCGACGGCGTTGCCGGCCCGCTCCGCCGTCCATGGCGGTGTGACCCGCTTGGGTTCGACCACCTTCGCGCCGCTGCCGAGACGGGCGAACAGTTTGTCGGCCCAGGTGCCGCCGCTGGGCGGGTCCATGATGGCCGCGCGGATCGCGCCCGAGGTCAGCTCGACGACGATGCACAGCACGAGCACCGTGAGCGCGAGTGCCATGCCTCGCTGGTAGTTCAGCGACCGCAGCGATTCGGAGATGGCCAGGCCGATACCGCCGACGCCGACGTACCCGAGCAGCACTGAGGTGCGCAGGTTGATGTCGAACCGGTGCAGCCCGGTGGCGATGATCTGCGGCATCAACTGCGGCAGCACACCGGAGACGATCTGCTGCAGCCTGCCGCCACCGGAGGAGCGCACGGCCTCGATCGGGCCGTTGTCGAGCGACTCGATCGCGTCTGCGAGCAGCTTGCCCACCATGCCGATCGAGTGGATACCCATCGCGAGGATGCCCGGCAGTGCCCCGAGCCCGAAGATGCGGAAGAACACGATCGCGAGGATGAGGTCGGGTATCGCGCGCGACAGCACGATCACCCCACGCGACACGGCTCGCGCCGAGCTACCGGTGGTCGTGTTCGCTGCGGCCAGCACGGCAACCGGCAGCGACAGGATCACCGCCAGCACCGTCGCCAGCACGACGATCGCCAAGGTCTCGGCGATCATTCCGATGAGCTCACCGATCGGCGGAAAGTCGAGCGGGAACATGCGCGACATGAACCGGCCCGCGTTGTCGATCGAGTCGACGATGCTGGCGAGGTTGATGCGCAGCTCGATCGTCGACCACACGGCCGCCGCGAACAGCAGACCGAGCACCACCCACACGGCCATCTCGTTGAACGATCTGGAGCGGCGCGGAGTCGGTGCGGAGCCGGCCTCCGACCTGGTCGCGGTGGCTACGGGGGCCGTCATGGAGCGACGACCTTGGCCGCCGGAGCCGTGACGGACTGGGCAGCCCGCGCGATCCGCTCGGCCTCGCGCTCGCCTTCGTGCTCGTTTACAGACTCCGCGGTCGCATCGACAGCGGAGACCCGCTCGTAGATCGCCAGCGCCTCGCCGCGGTCGATCGTGCCGGTGCTGCGGTCGAGAACGACCCGGCCCGCCTGGAGGCCGATGATGCGGTCGCTGAAGTCCATCGCGAGCTGCACCTGGTGCAGGGTTGCGATGACCGTGAGCTTCTCTTCGCGACTGATCCGCGTGATGAGGTCGGTGACCTGCTTGCTGGAGACGGGGTCGAGCGAGGCGACCGGCTCGTCGGCGAGCAGGATCTCGGGTCGCTGGATCAGCGCCCGCGCGATCGCGACGCGCTGCTTCTGGCCACCCGAGAGAGTGTCGGCGCGCTGGAACGCCCGGTCGGCCAGCCCGACGCGCTCAAGCTGCTCGAGCGCGTCCTGCTTGATCGACTTCGGGTAGCTGAACAGGCCGATACGCGGGCCCTTGAGCGACCCGAGCCTGCCCGTGCACACGTTCTCCAGAACCGACATCGGGCCGACGAGGTTGAAGCTCTGAAAGATGAAGCCGATTCGGCTGCGCAGGTGGCGCAACTCGGCCTCCGAGGCAGAGCCGACGTCGACACCGAGCACGTTGACCGTGCCGGAGGTGGGCCGATGCAGGCCGTTGATGTGCCTCAGCAGGGTCGACTTACCGGAGCCGGAGAGGCCCAGAAGCACCGTGACCTCGTGGGCCGGGAACTGGGCCGTCACGTCGTCCAGACCGAGGACTGTCGGGCTGAACCGCTTCGTGACGCCCGTGAAAGTCACGGGCGACACGGGCGTTGTTGACATCGTTGACGTAGTCATGAGGTTCGCGTCAGGTCGGCAGGGCGATCAGCCGGCCGACGTGCACGCGTCGGCCTTGGTCACCTTGCACACCTCGCGGATGCCGTTGTAGTCGGCATCGGTGGTGGCGACGAAGCCCCAGCCCGTGTCTTCGGGGAGCTTGCAGTCCTCTTCGCTCGCGCAGATCCCCTCCGCGACGAGGGCGGGCTTGTTGGCCTTGGTGATGAAGGCGTCGCGCACCTTGGCCTGCGTGTCGGCGTCGAGGGTGGCGGTGCTCATCACGGCGGGCGATCCGGCGATCGTCTCGGAGGTCCACACGTGGGTGAGCTGGCCCGCCTTGAGCTGGCCCTTCTCCACCATCGTGGCTTCCATCGTGTCGAAGGCGAAGCCGGCGTCGCACTGCTTGGAGGCGATCGACAGCAGCGACGCGTCGTGGCCGCCCGCCATCACGGGGGTCACGCCGGTCTTCGGGTCGATACCCGCCGACAGCAGGCCGGCGCTCGGGTACAGGTAGCCGGAGGTCGAGGCCAGGTCGACGAAACAGACCTTCTTGCCTGCGAAGCCCTTGATGTCTTTGATGCCGGTGTCGGGGCGGGTCCAGCCGTACGACTGGTAGCCGGGCTTGTCGCCGGGCTCGTCGACCATGGCTCCGATCGGCTCGACCGGCACGCCGCTGTCCTTGGCGATGACGTACGAGAACGGGCCGTAGATGCCGATGTCGATCTGGCCGGCACGCTGGCCCTCGATGACCGCCGCGTAGTCGGTGGCCTGCTGGAACGAGACCTTCTTGCCCGTCTCCTTCTCCAGCAGCTTGATGATGCCGTCGAGCTGGCTCTGCAGGTCGGTCGACTCTTCGGACGGGACCGAGGCGAGGACGATCGTGTCCTTGGACTCGGCTCCTCCGGTGGCCGCAGTGCTACCGGACTGGGCGCTCTGGCCGCAGGCGGCCACGAGGGTGAGGGCTGCGCCGACAGAAAGGGCGCGGGCGATGAGGGAGAGGCGGCGGCTCATGATGCTCCTTAGGGACGGGCTGTCGCGCTCATTTGACGAAGCCAACCCACCTGCGCAAACACGAGAGGGTGAACGAGGCAAGAACACTGCCGGTCAACCCAGAGACGATTTCCGCCTACCCGCCCGCCCCGCCCGCCGTCGTCAGGGCTTCTCGGGGATCTCCTCCGGGATGAGGTCGTCCTTGATCGCCTCGTTCACAATGCGACGCACGTTCGCCTCCGCGCCGCAGTCGGTGTCGAGAAGCTCGGAGCGGCGGGCGAGCCACCGCACTCCCAGATCGGCGCGCTGCTTCTCGGGCAGCGAACGAGCCGGGTTGAGGATCGTCAGCTCCTCCTCGCAAATGTGGTGGTACACATACGCGCTGAGCTTCTCGATCGCGTCGTCGAACTTCTGCGTGTCGGTGCCCTTCGCCTCCAGAAGCTCGAGCAGCGCGGAGTTGCCCTCGGCGTGCTCCTCGTGCCCGTGGTGAACTTCGTGCTCCCCGACCTCCTCGGTCTTCTTGCGGAGCACCGGGTAGACGACGTCTTCCTCGGCCTCGCCGTGCGCGATGAGTGCGGCGCTGAAGCACGCGCGGGCAGCGGCGCGGTCGGCGCTGGAGTCGCGCAGCTCACGGAGCATCGTCTCCATGAAGCGGTGGTCGTCGAGGATCAGTTCAACGATGTCGCCCGACACGGGGCGAGGAATGTAGAAGGCCATACGGCCACTCTCAGCCGGGCGGGCCGCCTCCGCAATTCGAGAACCACCACTCAGCAGAAGTTGAGCGACGAACCACAGTTTAGAAACTATGTCCGCGTCACCTAACTGCTGCTAGCAGAAGTTAGGGAGACCGGGCGGGCCGGACTGTTCACCCCCTGTTCCATTGCCACGTGCCAGGCCGCGGGTCTAGCGTCGCGGGCACGTGATGTACGTCACTCGAAGTCACCCGGAATCACGCCAACTCACCCGGGGTCACTCGATTCAGGAGGATGCAATGCCGCACGGAGACATCACCCACATCGACATTCCCGTCAACGACCACGCCAAAGCCAGCGAGTTCTACTCCACGCTGTTCGGCTGGCAGATCTTCGCTCCGCCCGGGTTCGAGGACTACCCGATGTGGCAGGCGCCCAACAAGATCAGCGGAGGCGGACTCGCTCCGCGCAGCGAAGGCTTCACCCAGCCGCGCTCATACGTGGAGGTCGACTCGATCGAGGACACCCTCGCCCTCGTCGAAGCTAACGGCGGCACGGTCGTCATGGGCAAGACCTCGATCAGCGAGACGAGCTGGTTCGCGTTCTTCAACGACCCCGACGGCAACACGATCGGCCTCTACGAAGGAGTCACCGAGGTCGAGCACTGACCGCACACCGCACCTCACAGACCAGTAGCCGAACACATACCGTGCCAGCACTGGTTGACTCGGGCTCATGAGCGCGTGGAGCACGCACCCCGTCACACCCGACCGGTTCGAGGACTTCGCCGATGTCATCAACCCCAACCGGCGAGTGACGCACTGCTGGTGCACGTCACATCGCCTGCGCACCAAAGACATCGAGGAGCTCGGCGGTCCTGGTGCTCTCGAAGACGGCGTGCGTGAGCGCGCGATGCGGGCCCTGTGCGAGCGCGACATCCCGCCCGGAGTGGTGACGTACCTCGACGGCACCCCCGTGGGCTGGTGCAACATCGGGCCCCGCGCCGACATCCCGCGGCTGGCCGGATCGAAGCTCATCCGGCCTGTCGACGACGTGCCGGTGTGGAGCATCGTGTGTGTCGTCGTGCGCGGCGGGCACCGCAAGAAGGGCGTGACGGGGCACCTCATCGAAGGCGCCGTCGAGTTCGCCGCCTCCCACGGAGCGCCTGCCGTCGAGGCCTACCCCGTGGACCCACCAGGCCGCATGGACACGACCATGGCCTTCGTCGGCACCCGATCCATGTTCGAGAAAGCGGGTTTCGAGGTCATCGGCACCACCGATGCGGTCGCCTCCAAGATGCCCCGCCTCGTCATGCGTCGAACCCTCGGCTGACCTCTACCCCGCAGACTCCGCAGCAACCGGCTGGAGGTCGACGATCGCGGCCCGGCCTCCGGAGTCGATTCGCACCACAGCGATGGCGTGTCCACCGCGCATGGTTCGTTCGATCTCCAGTGCGCGGTCTTGCGGCACGAACCAGCTATCGATGCCGCAGGTCAGGGTCCAGCTGCGGTTCTCGCACCGGATGAACGGCCCGGAGGCGGGCGGCTCCGCGTCGATGGTCGTTCCCTTCCAGACGCCGTCTTTCGAGGATTCGTCGTGTACGAGGGGCACGAAAACCGTCCCGACAGGTACCACCGTGTCGGTGCCGTCGGTCGTCATCCCAGCCGGCAACCCTGGATACCCGAGGACGACGTAAGAGCCCCTGAACGGGTCGATCGGATCGACAGGCCCGACGAGCAGACGGTATTCGTCGCCCGTCAGGCGCGCGGAGAGCTGCGGCGCGACAGCCACCGCCACCAGGGCGACCTGCAACACCAGCGCGGCGATGATCCAAACAATGCGGCGAGCACGCCCCGTGGACGGCGCCGGCTCGGCGGTGAAAGCAGTTTCGACGCTCATCGACGCTCCTCCCCTTCGCCGGGAGCTTCGGAAGCCGCCGCGCGTTCGCGGCGTCGCGCGGCTCGGCGAGCCAGGAATCTGCGGATGCGGTCGGCCGCCAGGCCGGTCACCAGCATCACCGCACCGACGGTCAAGAACAGGGTGGCGCCGGAGATGATCGGCGCGAATACCGCGAAGCTCTGGAACGTCGTGAACAGCACGAGCGCCGCGAGGGCGATCGTCGTCAAGCCCGGCTCCTCTCGTCGCGACCCGAGCACCGCGAACCAGGCCACCGCCAGCAGGTAGGCGACGATGCTGGCGCCGGTGCGCGCCCACACCTCCGGCGTCATGGAGGTCGGGTCGTACCCGAATCCCGCATTCGTCTCGGGTTGCCAGAACGCGAGCCCGGCCGCGAGTGCCGTGAGTACGAGCAGAACCACGATCTCCAGCGACGCCCGCAGCGGACCACCAGAGCGAACAGGCTCGGAGCTGCTGGCGTCTCCGATCGCGCCTCGGGCGGCAGCCTCGCGTGCCTTGCGGCCTGCGCGGGTCGCCAGCACGACGCCGATGACCGCCGCGACGGCAGCGATGCCGCCGGTCCAGGCGAGCGTCGTCGTCCATGGCGACTCGAACGCCGGCCCCATGGGGATCGCCGCGATGAACAGCCCCACCAGGGCCATTGCCGCGGAGATGGCGCGCCATCCTGTCGAGAATCCCGGCCTCGCCACGTCGGGCCGCCCCCGGTGAGCGAGCGCGACGGAGGTCGTGACGATCGCACCCGCCATGGCGACGAGCGACGCCTCCGGCCCGCTGGCGATGTGCTGCCCTGTCTGCCACGCGAACCAGGCCGTGGAGGCGATCAACCCGATGCCGAACGCCCCCCGTCCGCCGGTGGCGTAGGCGTACGCCAGCGCGCCCAGGCCCCAGAGGCCGACGAGATGCGGCTCGTAGGCGGGCACCTGCAGGCTCTGGGCAGCCTGGAAGATCACGGCGCCGAACGCTGCTGCCGACAACGTGCGACAGACCGCGGCAAGGCGATCGGAGCGGAACGCCTCACCAGCGATGGCAAGCCCGAGCCACACGGCGGCGACGGCGCCGAGGCGCACCAACGGGTGCAACGTGTCGAGATTCGCCGCCACCAGCCAGATGAGACCGATGGCCACGAACGTGACGCCGAGACCCGTGATGATCGCGAGAAGCTTGGCCCGGCTGTCGTTGCTGTATCGACGACGGATGGCACGCGCCTCGGAGCGCGTGATGAGGCCGTCGTTCTCCCAGGCAGCGAGTTCGGTCTCCAGCCAGCGCAACCTGGCTGCGGAGACGGCGCGAGTCCCCGTTCCCGGCTCGGTCAGAGCCCCGGTACCGTCCCGGCCACCTGAGCCGCGCGCCTCGCCCGAATCATGTTCGTCCGCACCCCCGCGCAGACCTGTTGTCGAAGACATCGATGTCCCCCTCCCAGACACCAGTCTGACGCGTCGGGGGCGTGTCTACCAGCACCGATAGGTAGCGATCCGGTTTCTCTGAGGACTCGATAGTCGCATCAGCGGTCGAGGCAGGTGCAGACGCAGGCCTTGTTACCTTCGGCGTCTTCGAGAACGGTGAACGACGGGGCGCGGTCGTCACTGACAAGGCGACCACCTGCGTCGATGGCCGCCGCGATGCGCTCGTCGGCGATGTCGTGGGGCAGCCACAGATCGACGTGGAAGCGTTGCCGGGGCGTCTCGTTCGGCTCGGTCGCTTGGAACCACAGCGTCGGCACCCGCCCTCCCTTGTCGACGATTTCGTCGCCGGAGAGCGAGTCGGCCTTTCCAGTGAGCAGCACCGACCAGAACGGTGCCACAGCAGCGAGATCGGCGGTGTCGAGCGCGAGGTCGAACACCGCGACGGCATGGGGCTGCGCCTGCACGCCCATCCCCGCCGCGATCTCGGTGACGCGGCGGGCGAGCTTGAGGTCGCGGCCGGTGATGCGGCCGACGTCGTGGCTGACCAGCGAGAGGTCGACGTGGGGGTAGGTCAGCGTGATGTCGGGGTGGTGGTTCGCCTCCTCCGCCGCGTCGGTGACGGCGGTGACGAACTCGAGCCCTTTGGTGAATGACTTTGTGCGGTAACGCGTGTGGAGCTTGCCGGAGAGGAGCCGCCAGTCATCGAGACCTGCATCGAGGATGTCGCGAACGGTCAACGTAGCCATGCCCCATGCTGGCATCAGGCCTGTCCGGCCGCACCCCGCACGCGAACTCGCGCCACGAAGACATGTGAAGTCTCGCCGCCTTCCGCAAAGTAGCAGGTCGCGAAAACGGTCGAAGAGAGTTGTCATGCGTCCGGGGGCGCCGTCAATCGCCTTCCAGAATTTCCGCCAACACTCGTGCTTGGTTGTGTTGTTCGTCTTTCGCCGAATACACGAGCGTGATGTCGTGGTGGTTGTGTAGCGAGCGCAGGTGTTGCAGGGCCTCGTGTGGCTCGCCCTCGGCCAGTTCTGCGCGATAGCGGCGCGCGAATTCCTCGTACTTCTCCGGGTCGTGCGCGAACCACTTGCGCAGTTCGGTCGACGGGGCGATGTCTTTGAGCCATTCGTCGACGTGCAGGTCTGCCTTCTTGATGCCGCGTGGCCACACTCTGTCGACGAGTACACGCGTCGTGCGGTCTTTGCCGCCGAGGTCGTAGGCGCGTGCGATCGTCACCTTCATGTGGTCTCACCCGACTTCGTGTCGTGCTCGAGTTCGCTGAGCACGTTTCGGTCGGGCCCGACGGCGGCCTCCGCGGTCGCCAGTGCGGCGGCGTGATGGAGGTCGAACGCGGGCCGCTCCGAGCGGATACGCGGGATCGAGACGAAGTTGTGGCGCGGCGGCGGGCACGAGGTCGCCCATTCGAGCGAGGCCCCGTATCCCCACGGGTCGTCGCTCGTCACCATGGGCGCCTTTCTCCACGTGATCCAGACGTTGTAGAGGAACGGCAGGGTCGAGAGGCCGAGCAGCATCGCGAACGAACTGGAGATGATGTTCATCGTCGTGAACCCGTCTTCGACGAGGTAGTCGCCATACCGACGCGGCATGCCCTGCATTCCGAGCACGTGCTGGATGAGGAAGGTGCCCTGGAATCCGATGAACAGCATCCAGAAGTGCAGCTTGCCCAGCTTCTCGTTCAGCATCTTTCCGGTGAATTTCGGCCACCAGAAGTAGTAGCCCGAGAACATCGCGAACACGACGGTGCCGAAGACGGTGTAGTGGAAGTGGGCGACCACGAAGTACGTGTCGGTGACGTGGAAGTCGAGCGCCGGCGACGAGAGGACCACGCCGGTCAGCCCGCCGAACAAGAACGTCACGAGAAAACCGAGCGCCCACACCATGGGGGTCTCGAAGGTGAGTTGTCCGCCCCACATGGTGCCGATCCAGTTGAAGAACTTCACGCCCGTCGGCACGGCGATGAGCATGCTCATGATCGCGAAGAAGGGCAGCAGAACCGCTCCTGTCGCGTACATGTGGTGCGCCCATACGGTGGCGGAGAGGGCCGCGATCGCGACCGTCGCGAAGATGAGCCCCTTGTAGCCGAACAGCGGTTTGCGGCTGAACACGGGCAGCACTTCACTGATGATGCCGAAGAACGGCAGGGCGATGATGTAGACCTCGGGGTGCCCGAAGAACCAGAAGAGGTGCTGGTAGAGAATCGGGCCGCTGTGTGACGGATCGTAGATGTGCATTCCGTAGAGCCGATCACCCGCCAGCGCGACCCAGGCAGCCGTGAGCACCGGAAAGGCCATGAGCAGCAGCACCGCGGTGATGAGAACGGTCCAGGTGAACAGCGGCATCCGAAACATCATCATTCCGGGAGCACGCAGGCACACGATCGTGGTGATGAAGTTGACGGAGCCGAGGATCGACCCGAATCCGGCCAGCGCCAGCCCGAGGATCCACAGGTCGCCGCCGAGTCCGGGTGAATAGGTCGCGTTCGACAGGGGCGTATAAGCGAACCAACCGAAGGCCGCCGCGCCTCCGGGCGTGAGAAAACCACCGACCGCCATCAATCCCCCGAACAAGTAGAGCCAATACGAGAGGGCGTTCAGGCGGGGAAAGGCGACATCGGGCGCCCCGATCTGCAGGGGGACGATCGCATTGGCGAAGCCGGCGAACAGCGGGGTCGCAAAGAGCAACAACATGATCGAGCCGTGCATGGTGAACATCTGATTGAACTGTTGGAGGTTCTGCACGACCTGCAGGCCGGGCGCGAACAGTTCGAGCCGGATGATCATCGCGAGCAGGCCACCCAGCATGAAGAACGCGAACGTGGTCGCGAAGTACATGTTGCCGATGACCTTGTGGTCGGTGGTCGTGATGAGGTTGAGCACCCAGCGGCCGCGTCCGGTAGGCCTTTTCGGATGCGCGGAGGTCGAGTGTTCTGACTGTGCTTCGAGGGCGGTGAGGCTCATGGCAACCGGCCTTTCGCAGGCGCAGCTCGGTAACAACCCATGTTTTTACAGGTGCAACCGTGTTTATTGACCGTACGCCTCGCCTACCGAGGTGTCCAGAGCAACCGAGGTCACGAATCCGACTCCCTCCCGGGCGCGCTGCCCCGCACGCCGTGCGACCTCCCCTACGGTGGTCAAATGCGTCGTACTCCTGCTCTCGCCATTTCCTCACTTCTTCTCGTGGGTCTCGCGGCCTGCGGCTCTAACAGCCAGCCGGCCGCCTCCCCCACCACCGACGGAGCCACTGCCGCCGAGACCGCCAGCGCGGCCCCCACGCCGGTGAAGCCCGTCTGCCCGCCCGCGGCCGGTGCTGAGACCCGCACGATCCTGTTCACCGAGGCGCCGCCGAAGTGCATCGACGACGCCAAGACCTACACGGCCGAGTTCACCACCGACGCAGGCGCGTTCACGGTTGCTCTCGATGCGAAGAAGGCCCCGGCCACGGTCAACAATTTCGTCTTTCTCGCCCGCCACAAGTTCTACGACGGCGTGATCTTCCACCGCGTCATCCAGGGCTTCATGAACCAGGGCGGCGACCCCGAGGGCACCGGCATGGGCGGCCCCGGCTACACCATCCCCGACGAGTTCCCCAAGGCCGGCGAGTACGAGATCGGCTCGATCGCGATGGCCAACACCGGCCAGCCGAACTCCGGCGGTAGCCAGTTCTTCATCGTCACCGGCGACGCGGGCGTGCAACTGCAGCCCCAGTACACGCTGTTCGGCAAGGTCACACAGGGCATGGATGCCGTGAAGAAGATCGAGGCCGACGGCTCCGCCGCCGACGGCCCGCCTGCCACGGTGCACACCATCGAGAAGGTGACGATCACCGAGAAGTGATCGGCATTAAGGCGGGTCGCGTCGGGTGACGCGGCCCGCCTTCGTCGCATCCCGGCGTCCCACGCGTCATGGTTGTCGCGGGATCGCGATTGAGGTCACTCCTCGCCGGTGACGCGCCCTCGCATCCGTTTGGTGTCGCCCCGCTGACGTTTACCGCGAAGCCGACGCGCCTGTGACCCGCGCGTCGGCTTCGTCGCGCGGCGCTTCGGCGGATCGGGGGCCAGCGCCTCCCGGAGGCGGGCCGCCAGCCGATCCCGCGCCGCCACCCTGTTGCGGTACTGGGCGCGGTTCTCGGCGGCGACGATCGTGACGACCTCACCGAGCGCCGCGACGACGCGCGCCCGCTGCTTCGGCGTGAACGAGCGGGCCGCGGTGACGTCTAGCACCAGCTCGACACGGCTGTCCGTCGTGTTGACGCCCTGCCCGCCCGGCCCCGACGCCTTCGAGAACCGCTCGCTCAGGTCAGAGGCGACGACCACCAACCCCCGCGGGATGCCGGGGCCCGGTGGTACGACGAGATCGTCGCCGGGGGCGCTCAGAGCGCGATGTCCTCGATGAGCGTGTGCATCTCGACCGACGAGGGGGCCTGCATACCGACGGCCTGGTCGTCGGAGTGGGAGGCCTTGAACGAGTCGGACTTCAGCCAGGCCTGGAAGTCGGCCTTGGAGTCGAACTCCATGGTCGAGACGTAGGGCAGGCCGTCACGCTCGGGACGCTGCAGGGTGACGCGGTGCAGGCCGGGCACGCCCGCGAGCGTGGTGCGCATGCTGTCGATGAAGACCTTCTCGAAAGCCTCCGCCTGGTCGGTGGCAGGCTCGATGCGGTTGGACACGATGAACATCAACGGATCTCCTATCCGAACGTCCGGTGGGGCTCGCGCCAGACTAAGGCACGAGGCTCATGCCGAGCTGAATCAGTCGGTGCCCTTGACCAGGGCGGAGACGGCGCGGAAGTGCTCGTCAGCGCTCGTGTTGAGCCATTCGAACGCGGCCATCTCTGTGGTGACGACCTTCGCGCCGGAGTCGCTGAGCCGCCTCATCGCGGCCTTGCGGTCGCCGGGTCGCCGGGAGCCGCTCGCATCTGAGAGCACCCAGACGGTGCGCCCGGCCTCGAGCAGCCCGAGGGCGGTCTGCATGAGGCACACGTGCGCCTCGCAGCCGCCGATCACGACCTCCGCGTCGGGCCGCAGGGCATCGAGCTGAGCGATCAGGCCGTCTTCACAAGCACCGAAGGCGAGCTTGTCGACCACGGCGTCGCAGCGGGAGGCGATGGCGTCGACGTTCGCGCCGAGCTTGTCGGGGTTCTGCGCGGTCGCGACCACGGGCACCCCGAGTTCGCCCGCGACGGAGGCGAGAAAGGCCGCGCGGCGGGTCACGCGTTCGCGGTCGTAGATCGCGGGCATGAGCCTCGCTTGGTAGTCAATGAGAACGAGCACGCTGTGCTCCGCCGACATCCGCAGGTGACGATCGCGCTCGGTGGTCATGGTTGTCCTCGATTCATCGCTGGTGCGCCGGGCCGGTCGCTGTGTGCGCCGCGCGCCCGGAGCCTTGGATCGACTCTTCTACACCTGCGCCCGCGTGTCAGCGCTTCTTGGCTCGTTGCTGCTCGACTCGCATGTCGAGCACGCGCGTCAGCAGGTCGACGGGTAGCGGCCGGTCGAGCGGCAACTGGATCGCGCCCTTGCTGCGTTTGAGCCCGAGCGCATCGGCCTCCTCGGCGACGAGCGCCACACCGTCGGCGCCCGGGTAGAACCCCACGTGATGCTTGCCTGCCGCGAAGTGCACGAGGTTGCCGTTGAGCTTGTACGTGGGCATGCCCCACGAGAGCGCCTCGGTCGTCTCTTCGGGCACGCGAGCCTCGATGAGGGCACGCAGCTCGTTCATGAGTCGCAGGTGCTCGCCGTCGTGCTCTGCGAGGTAGTCGTCGATGACGCTCATGTCACAACGGTGACCGATGCGGTCGGCCCTGGGCAAGCCGCCCGGGGCGCGGCCGCGAGGGAAGCGCCGCGGACAGTCATCCCGCACCC
This sequence comes from Dermatophilus congolensis, assembly GCA_030538115.1. Lineage (GTDB taxonomy): Bacteria > Actinomycetota > Actinomycetes > Actinomycetales > Dermatophilaceae > Dermatophilus > Dermatophilus congolensis_B. The sequence continues at coordinate 51,286 of JAUNUP010000003.1, forward strand.
ATCCCACGGTCATCCGACGGCCGCGACCGAGGCGGATTCTGGCTGGGCATCGGCTGCCTGCACGAGCACGACCCCCGCGAGCACCGCGAGCGCGCCGAGGCCCTGGATGAGGGTGAGCGCCTGGCCGAGCATGATCCACGAGATGACCGCCGCGAACAGCACCTCGGAGAGGCCGAGAAAGCTCGCCTTGCGCGACCCGAGGCGGCGCACGGCCAGGGCGCCGAAGACATACGCCACGACAGCGGCACCCAGGCCCAGGCCTGCTGCCGGGAGCCACCACGCGGCCTCGCCACCACCGAAAGGCACCTGCGCGAACGTCGCCCGCACTGGCAGCAGGCCGAGTGCCGCGAGAACCGCACACGTGACGAACCCGATGCTCAGGCCGCCACCGGCAAGCGTGAGCATCGGCACCGGCCTGCGGTGCGGGTGCGCCTCCGCGAGCCTGAAGAAGCACGCCAGGCACACCGCACCCGCGGCCGCGAACACGAGACCCAACGGGCGCACGTCGCCTGACACACCGCCTCCGCCGACGACGCCGATCACGAGCGCGAGCCCGACGACCGCCAGGGCCGCACCAGCGAACACCCGCCCCGGGGGCCGGATGCCGGTGCGCAGCCACGACCACGCGACCAGCAGCACCGGGGCCGTGAACTCGATGAGAAGCACGATCGCCACCGGCGCGTACTGGATGCCGTAGTAGAAGAACACCTGCACCCCCGCCACCCCGAGGATGCCGTAGATGAGCAGGTCGACGACCCAGGAGCGGGCGTCCCGCCGAGTCGGGCGCGCCGCCCGCCACGCGAGGATCGCCGGGACGATCAACAACACCGTCGCGATGCCGGTGCGCACCATCGTGGTGGCGACGGGCGACCAGCCGCCGTCGGCGAGCGCCTTGCCGAACGGACCCGCGAGGCTGAACCCCAGCGATGAAGCGAGTCCGAACAGGATGCCGACGCCCCCCATCCGCGCGGCGCGGGGAGGCTCGACGGGCGTGGAGACAGATTCGTGAGGTGACATCGCAGCCGGACCATACCCCCTCCGACTCACGCGCACCCTCACCCCGAGGTCGTCATTGCCGGGGCGGAGGGGGCGCGGAACTTCACGGAAGCTACACACTCGCCCGCCGAGGGGCTTCACACCCGTGCGAGTGAATGGAGTTGCCCGGGAGCCCTACCCGGGCATCCCCCAACCGCGTCATACGCACAAAGGAGCATCTGATGAAGCGCACGAGCCGGATCCTGGCCGCCGCAGCCGCCCTGGCTCTCTCCGGCACGACCGTCGCCACGGCCGCCGCCTTCGGCCAAGGCAACGGCAACCAAGGCGGACCGTCGACCTCGTGCAGCCGCGCCGCCGACTGCCCCCAGAACCCTGCATCAGCAGAGACGCCCGCCGTGAAGCTGACCGCCCAGCAGGCCTACGACCTGTCGTACAGCCGCGAGGAGGAGCGGGTCGCGCGCGACCTGTACAAGGCCTTCGCCGACATGTACGACGGGGCACGCCCGTTCAGCAACATCACGAAGTCGGAGCAGAACCACTTCGACGCCGTCGGTCGCATGCTCACCCGCTACGGTCTCGATGACCCGTCCGACGGCAAGGCTGCGGGCACCTACGCCTACCCCGTGCTGCAGAAGAACTACGACGCATGGCTGACCCAGGGCAAGAAATCGCAGGTAGAGGCAGCGAAGGCGGGTGTCGAGCTTGAGGTGGAGGACATCGCGACCCTCGAGGCGAGCCTTGAGAAGGACCTGCCCGCCGACGTCACGAACGTGTACGAGAACCTTCTCGCCGGCTCCCGCAACCACCTCAACGCCTTCACCCGCGCGGCCAGCGGCCAGGCCGTCGACCAGGGCCAGAGGCAAGGGCGTGGCCAAGGGCAGGGCCAGGGTCAAGGGCGCGGCCAGGGACAGGGCCAGGGACGCGGTGGCGGCGTGGGCCAAGGCGCCTGCGACGGCTCCGGTGACGGTGTTCGCAAGGCCGACGGCACCGGAGGCGGACGCCAGGACGGCACCGGTCCGCGCGCCGGCACGGCCGATTGCCCTCGCACCGCCTCCTGACACTCCGCACCGTCTGGCGACTAGCGCTTCAGATCATCCGCACCGGGCCTCGCCGAGCAGCACGGCGAGGCCCGGACGTACGTCGCGCCCTGAGGATTCATCGCACGAGGACGAGCTGCCCGAAACCCCGGTGACAGATACCCCGCGGGGCATAAGATCGGGTGACCGTCTGCGGAGGTGGTCAGTGCGCGCCCGTGTTCTGCTCGTCGACGACGAGCCCCACATTCGATCGACCCTGCGTGCCTATCTCGAGGCCGACCGGTTCGAGGTGGTGGAGGCCGACACCGGGCCCGACGCACTGACGATCGCCACCGATCCGGCGCAGACCATCGCTCTCGCGCTACTCGACATCGGCCTGCCGCAACTCGACGGCATCGAGGTGCTGCAACGCATCCGCACGGTCAGCGACATGCCGGTCATCCTCGTCACCGCGAGGTCCGAGGAGGTCGATCGCCTGGTCGGTCTGGCCGTCGGCGCCGACGATTACATGGTCAAACCCGTCAGTCCTCGCGAGGTCGTGGCCCGGGTGAAAGCCGTGCTCCGGCGTACCGGTGAGCCCGGTCGCAGCGGTCAGCCCGGTCGTCCCGGTCAGCCCGGTCGGCTCGATGACCCCGCAACGACTCCCCTCCCGGCGAACGGCCTCGAACCGCCGACGGTCGCACAGCCGCCGAGCACCGGTGTCGTCCACGCGGAAAGGCTCGTGTTCTCGGGCCTTGTCATCGACCTGGCCGGTCGCATGGTCGAGCGCGACGGCGAGGAGATCTACCTCAGCGCTCTCGAATTCGATGTGCTCGCACTGCTCGCATCGTCGCCGGGGCGGGTCTTCACACGGGCTCAACTGCTCGAACTCGCTTGGGGTTACGAGCATCTCGGCGACGAGCGGGTGGTCGACGTGCACATCCGCAACATCCGCAAGCGGCTCGGCGACGACGCCGCGGCACCGCGCTTCGTGGCCACGGTGAGGGGCGTCGGATACAAGTTCCTCCCCTCCCCGAAGGCCGGCCCGTGATGCGCGGGGCCGCACTTCATCGCCGGCTTTCGGTGCGGCTCATCGTTTCTCACGTCTTTGTCGCGGTCGTCGTGGCCGTGACCATGTTCGTCGTCATGCGGCTCATGGCGCCCGGGCTCTTCGAGGAGCACCTGGGCTTCGGTCGCGGGCAGGGCCCGGGCCAAGGCCGGGGTCGCCTCCTCCTGGAGGCGTTTCGAGCCGCCGTCGATCAGGCGAACATCGTCGGCGCGCTGGCCGGCGTGATCGCCGCCGGGGCCGTCGGCGCGTTCGCGGCCTACCGGCTGCTCGGGCCGCTGCGGCGCATCGGAGCGGCGACCGAACGCATCTCCGCAGGTCACTACGACGAGACGGTCGCGCCGCCCTCCGAGGTCGAACTCGCGAGCCTCGCGGAGAGCGTCAACCGGTTGGGAGGCGAACTCGACCGAGTCGAGTCCACGCGCATCCGCATGCTCGGCGAGGTCGCGCACGAGATGCGCACGCCGTTGCAGATCATCGACGGTCACGTCGAAGGGATGATCGACGGCGTGCTGCCGACCAACGCCGACAACCTTGCCGTCATCGGAGCCGAGACGCGGCGTTTGCGGCGGCTCTCCGACGACCTCTCGTCCCTCTCCCGGGCGTCGGAGCACCGCTTCGACCTGCACCCCGTCGCCCACGACCTCGGAGCCGTGGCGCGCGCCGCCGCCGAACGCCTCCTGCCCCAGGCGCAGGCGGCGGGCGTCGATCTGGTGATCGCCACCCCCGCGACCCCGGCTGAGTTCGACGCCGACCGTCTCGACCAGGTCGTCACGAACCTCGTCCGCAACGCGATCAGGGCCACGCCGGAGGGTGGCCGCGTCACCGTGGCGACCATTGGCGCGAGCTCAGGCAAGGGAAACGCCCAGGTCACAGTGCAAGACACCGGCGAAGGTCTGGAGCCCGAGAACGTGGAGCGGATCTTCGAGCGGTTCTACCGCGTGCCCGGTCGTCGGGGCCCGGCAGGAGGTTCGGGCATCGGCTTGAGCATCGCCCGCGAGATGATGCGTGCCCACGGCGGCGACCTGACCGCCTCCTCACCGGGCCTGGGTCACGGCAGCACCTTGACGGCCACCCTGCCCGTGGGCTGACCTGCGGGCTCAGCTCTCGGGGGTGCGCCACTTCCCGTCGTCGCCGAAGACCGGCCCGGAGGTCGGCCGCTCGCCTCGTGGCGGCACGGAGTCCTGCGGCCCCGGGGCAGGCCGCGCCGCGATCACACGGGTCGCTTGGCTACGAACGCGCAGAACATGCCGTCGGGGGTCACCTTGTCGGCGCGGGCGTCGGTGTAGCCGGCCAGGACGAGTTGCTTTCGCAGCTCGGTGCTCTCGGGCAGTCGGCCGGTGTCGCGGGTCATCGCGCCCCAGAGGTCGAGGGCCGCGGCCGCGTGGGCACCGCTGCGCACGATCGACGTGACCACGATCTGGCCGCCCGGCCGGAGGAAGGTCGCGAGGTGACGCAACAATGTCACCCGTTCGTCGACTCCGAAGTAGTAGATGTTCTGGTGCAAGGTCACGAGGTCGGCGTCGCCGAAGCCGCGGTGGTCGCGGATGTCACCGTCGACGACCTCCACACGATCGCCCAGACCCCAGGTCTCGAGGTTGGCGCGCGCCTGCTCGGCGGCTCCGGCCTGCAACTCCACGCCGAGGGCGGTGAGCTGCGGGTTCAACGCGGCGGCGGTACGGATGTGGGCGCCCGAGCCGCACCCGACCTCCACCAGGCGCACCGGGCCTTCCGGCGGCACGACCTCCTGCAGCACCGCCTCGATATACGGCCCGCTCATGCGTGACGTGCGGGCGATGAGTGCGGCGTCGGCGTCGGCGAGCTCGAACGGCCTCCCCTCGCGAAGGCGGACCGGGGTCTCGCCGATGAGCCGGTGATGCAGGTGGGAGAGCTCGGTGTAGAAGGCCACGACCGGGTCGTTGCCCGGATCGAGCACGGCCGCGGCCGCGCGACGCAGCCGGTAGGCGCCTCCGCGACGAGCGAGGAGGCCGAGCGAGACTCCCAGGTCGAGCCACGCGGCCAGGCCGTCCTCCATGGCGGGGTCGACGTCGAGGTCACCGACGAGCGCGCGGGCGGAGCGCGGACCCGCCGACAGCGCCTCGAAGACCCCGCTCTCCACGCCCGCCGCGATGAACTCCACCGTGTAGTAACGCTTCGCGTGCCGGTTCATCGTGAGCATCGCGGGCAACGTGCCCGCCTTGAGCAGCGCAGCCGTGGCGCGGCGGGTGAGGCGTGCCGACATCGTTCCCCCTGATCGGTAGCGGTCTCGCCCCTCTATCGTGGCGGGCCGGTCAGTCCCGCGCCATCGGGGATGTCGCTCCGACCGGGAGCGAGGTGACCGCCAGGCTCACGAACAGCAACACCACCCCGACCCATCCCAGAGGGGCGAGCCGCTCGTGCAACACGAGCACCGCGATGATCGCGGCCGCCGCGGGCTCGGCCAGGGAGATGGTCGTGGCCGTGCTCGCCGAGACGTGCGCCAGGCCGTAACCGAACAGCAGGTAGCCGACGAACATCGGCACGAGCGCGAGGTACGCCGCCGCGGCCATGTTGCCGGCAGAGGCGAGGATCGTGTGGCCGCCCACCGCCAGCACCGGCAGAAGGAGCAGGCCACCGATCCCGAACGTCGCGCCCATCGCCGCGCGGCTCGGCACGCCGGTGCGGATGATGCGGCCGACACCCCAGGAGTAGAGCGCGTACGAGGCCCCGGCAAGCAGGCCCAGGCCGATGCCCAGCAGTGGGCCTCCGGCGTCGGTGGCCGGGCCGCCTCCCTCTCCGGAGCGGGCCACCGCCAGGGCCAGCACACCCGCGAGACCGATCGCGGTGCCGACGGCCCAGCGCAGAGAGAGGGGCGCGCGGTCCATGATCCGCTCGATGAGGGCCGCCGCCGGAGGTGCCGAGCCGATCGTGATGACCGTGCCCACCGCGACTCCCGCGAGCCGCATGGAGGAGTAGAACGCCAGCGGAAACACCGCCACCGCAACGGCCGAGAGGAACAGCAGCCGCGCCTGGCCGGCGAGCGTCCGCCTGAACCGGTGCACGAGCCGCGCGGCGACGAGGTATTGCAGCACGCCGCCGATGCCCATGGCCGCGGCGCCGATCGTCAGCGCGCTCACCCCGGGAGCCATGGCCGCCGCCGTGCCCGTGGTGCCCCACAACAGGGAGGCGAGAAGCACGGCGAGCGCCCCGTATCCGGCCCCAGCACCCCCGCCTCCGCTTGAGCGGTCTGCAGCGATCCGCACGTCGCCTCCCCCTAACTTCTGCTGGCAGAACTTAAGCGACTCAGCAGACTGTGCAACGTATGCCCTGGTCACCTAACGTCTGCTAGCAGAACTTAGGGGAACCGCGCGTTACGGAGGAGCCATGACACTCATCGAGATCAACGGGCGGGTGCCGAGCATCCACGAGGAGGCGTGGGTCGCGCCGAACGCCACCGTGATCGGCTCGGTCGTCATGGAGGCGGGGTCGAGTCTCTGGTACGGCTGTGTCGTGCGCGGCGACCGCGACAGGATCACGATCGGTGAGGGCAGCAACATCCAAGACGGCTGCGTCATGCACACCGACCCCGGCCTGCACCTGCGCATCGGCCGCGACGTGACGGTCGGCCACATGGTGATGTTGCACGGCTGCGAGGTGCGCGACGGCGCCCTCATCGGCATCGGTGCCCGCGTGCTCAACGGCGCCGTCATCGGAGAGGGCTCGATCGTCGCCGCCGGAGCCGTGGTCGGCCAGGGCGTCGTCATCCCGCCCCGCTCGATGGTCATGGGCGTACCCGGCCGCGTGAAGCGAGAACTCACCGACGAACAGGCAGGCTCAGGCGCCGCAACAGCCGCCCGCTACCGAGGCTTCGCAGCAGAACACAGGGCCGCCAACGCCTGTGGATAACTTGGAGGCCCTCCCTCGGAGCAGCTGCACACTGGGACGACGCGCAGCCCGCCCCGTCACGGCTACGCATCCGAGCAGGAGGTTCTTCCCGTGAAAACCCAAGTCGGCGGCACCGAAAAGCACGCCCTTCCAACAGTGGCACACTCATGCTACGTTCGTGGCATGGCCAAGGTCAGGATCAGCACGACGGTCGACGAGACCATTCTCAAGACCGCACGCGAGGTGCACGGAGGCGGCACAGACGCCGCGCTGATCGACGCCGCCCTGAACGCCTACCTCGCCCAACACCGGCGGGCCGAGGTCGACGCCGCCTACGCGGCCGCGTACGACGCCCACCCGATCGACGAGCCCGACGAGTGGGGTTCCCTCGCGCAGTGGCACGCTACGGTCGCGTCGGCCAAGGCGTCCGCCCGTAAGCCAGCCCAGTGAGCGCCCTGCCGCGGCGCGGCGAGGTCTGGTGGTGCGAAGTCCTAGACATCGGACGACGCCCGGTTGTCGTCGTGAGCCGCGACGCCGCAATCGTCGCGCGACGCCTGGTCTTGGTGGCTCCGTGCTCGACCCGCATACGGGGCTTGCCCAGCGAGGTTCGGCTCGACCCCGCCCATGACCCCGTTCCACGCGAATGCGCAGCAGCTCTCGATTCCGTCGAGACCGTCTCCGCGGCCTGGTGCGTACAACGCCTGGGGCGCCTCGACGATGATCGGATGCGCGACGTGTGCCGCGCCCTCGGCGAAGCCGTCGACTGCGCCTGAGGCGGTCGGCACGTCGGCAGACGCGCCGACATTCCCCGGAACCATTGCGGAGCCCGGGCGGCGAGGTCGGCCGTGACGTCAGCCGATGATCGAGAAGCGGGTGTGGCCCTGCGTGGAGGCGGGATGCACGTCGACTCGCGTGACCTGGGCGTAGCGCGGGCCTTGGCGGCACCAGTCGACCAGGGCGTCCACCGCGTCGGAGTGGCCTTCGAAGTGGCCCGAGACCGTGCCCTCGAAGTCGTTGTTGCGTGCCCACCCCCGCACGCCGAGCCGGGACGCCTCCGCTTGGCACGAGTACCGAAACCCGACGCCCTGCACGTAGCCGTGCACCTCGACCTCCAGGGCCTTGGTCGTCTCGCCAGTCTCGCCGGCGGGTTCACTGCGCTCGGTCATCACCCAATCCTTGGTGCGCTGCCGCGCCGGCGCAAGAGCTGCGGGCCGGCGCGGCAGGCAGGTCAGTGATGCCCTGGGCCGTGGCCACGGTGGAAGGCCATCAGCTCCTTCGGCAGCACGACGAAGGGCCGCATCATCGTGTGATCCTCGTGGTCGAGGATGTGGCAGTGGTACATGAAGCTGCCGCTGGCGCCCTCGAAATGCCCGAGCACCTGCACCCATTCGCCGGCCTGAACCACCCACGTGTCCTTCATCCCCTGCGTGATCGCGTCGATGGGCCGCCCGGGCGTCGCGATCGGCAGCGGTGACGTGGTCGTACCGGAGGTGAGGTCGAACTCCGGCACCGCACCTCCCGGACGGGTGATCGGCCATTGCGTGCGCGCGATCATCTGGAACTCGGTCATGTGAATGTGCATCGGGTGGTTGGGTCCGCCGAGGTGCAGGATGTTCCACACCGCCCACGACCCCTTGGCGAGGAAGATCGTCGTCGGATCGTCGAACAGCTTGGCCACCGTGCGCAGCGTGAGCAGCGTGCCGTCGGGGCGCATGAGCTGCACGGCATCCCGGTCGGGCACGGAGGCGCCGGGCGGCACAGGCTCGAGCTCCCACAGCTCCGGGTGCAGGCTGCCCCGAATACCGGGCGGTACGACTCCGATCCAGGCGTGTTCGTGCTCGTGGATGAGCCGGTCACCGACACGGAGGGTGCCGTCGGCCAGGTGCTCGTAGCGCCGATACTGGCGGCTGAGCCTGCTCGGCAGCGTGAAGCGGTCACGCACCCGCTTGCTGCCCACGGTGAACTGCATGACCGTGGCGTCGGCGCTGCCCGGCTGCGCGTTGAGCACCGAGTCGCTCTCGTTGCGCAGCTCGAGGGTGCGGCCGCGGTAGGCGGCGAAGTCGACGAGGATGTCGAGCCGCTCGCCCGGCCCGATCTCGATGACCCCGCCCTCGGGCACCGCGGGAGCGGGCAGCAACCCACCCTCCGTGCCGATCACCACGATGGCCCCGGTCTGGCGGTTCGCGGCGAAGGCCGGATCGTCGGACGCCACCGCCGTCCCCGGCACGAGCTTTTCGTCGGTCGTGTCGTGTATCGCCAGCCGCATGATGCGCGAACCTGCCCCGTTGAGCAGCCTGAACCGGTACCAGCGCGGCTGCACCGGCAGGGTGGGCCAGATCGTGCCGTTGACGAGGTTGAACGGCCCGGTGATCGGGATCTCCCCGGGCGGACCGTCGGGCGAGAGCGAGAACCCGGCGTGCTTGTACAGCAGCCGGCCCGTGAACGTGTCGACGGCGTCGCGCGGCACTGACTCGAGGTTGCGGTCGCTGATCAGCAACGGCACCTCGTAGGCACCGGCCGGAAGGCCGAGCCGCGCCTCCTCGTCGTCGCGGATCAGGTAGAAGCCCGCGAGGCCCGCGTGCACGTTGAACCTGGTCACCGCCATGGCGTGATCGTGGTACCAGAGCGTCGCGGCCTCCTGCAGGTTCGGGTACGTGCAGCGCGTGACCCCGCCAGGCGTGGCGACGTTGTGGGCCCAGCCGTCGTCGTGCCCGTTGGTGAGGGCACCGTGCAGGTGCACCACCGTCGCGGCACGCAAGTCCTCGGAGGCGGCCAGCGGCGGATACGCATGCTCCCCCGCCCCACGGCTGGTCGAGTGCCCACCCGGCCGCATCGCCGTGACGAAGTCGGCGTTGAAGCCTGGGGTTCCCGGTGGCAGCGGAGGAACCCGCACCACGTCGAACGGCAGAGGGGCGGCCGCGCCACCTGCGAAGAGATCGTTTCGCCAGTCGACGTACGTGCGACGGCCGCGCTTCACCTCGATCGTGGGGCCGGGGACCGATCCCTCGTACGTCCACGCGTCCACCGTGGGCAGATCACGGTGAAATCGCACGCGGCCCGGCATCGCCCTGATCACCACGGGCGTCTCCGGATCGCGCCACGCCTGGATGACTCGCGGCACCCGCAGCCGGTCACGGAACTTGCGCAGCCCCAGCCCGGAGGCGACACCCGCCTCGCCCACGCGCGCGGCCCTGACCTGCACGTGGGCGGCGCCGACATCCTCGGGCCCACCGTCCGCGGAGTCCGGTGCCTCCCCCACGGTTTCGACCTCCGTCACGGGCACGACCTCAGTTGCAGGCGGCACAGTCGGCGGAGGCGATTCGCCGCGCAGCAGAGACACGGGCAACGGCGGCGCACTGCCGGTCTGGGCGAGGTTGGCGTACTCCTGGTCGATGACGGCGGCGCGGTCGAGCACTGCGCTCAGGTTCTCGGGCATGGTCCCTCCCACAGTCTTCCGCCCCGGATCGGGGCGCGAGTCGATGGATCCATCAACTCGCGAGACCAGCAGCGCTATCAATACACAGAACAGGTGAGGCTCACCTACGTCAGTGGGATGACAGGGGTGGCGCGCTGCGCTGAACGCTGCAGACGAGAGGGCTGGGGGCGACCGACACGGCTGGGGTCGATGAGGGCTCGACGGGGCTTCGACGGAGAGCGCTGCCGAGAGGGGCGACCGCCGGACCGCCGGGGACTCCCCTGAGATCCCCGGCCGCCCAGGCCGTGCGGCGGAGAGATCGCCGTACAGGTCTGCGATCGACGCTGCGCCCGCATGCGCTGCTCGAGACGACCTGCGCGCCAAGTGGACCAGCGCGAATATCGGCTTCGATCAACGAATCTGGACACTGTCAAGAATGTTGACAGCGACAAGACTACGTATGATCTTGCTCATGTCAACATCGGCCAGTAGCTACCACCACGGCGACCTTGCGGCCGCCCTGGAGCTGGCCGCCATCGAGCTTCTCGGTGAGAAGAGCGCGTCGAGCTTGAGCCTCCGCGAGGTCGCCCGGAAGGCCGGGGTCAGCCACAACGCGCCCTACCATCACTTCTCCGACCGTCAGGGGCTGCTCGCGGCCGTCGCCACCCGGAGCATGGGCGACCTGTTCGAAACCATGACCCATGCGCGCGACGGCGGCGCCACCGCCAGAGAACGCCTGGTCGCAGTGGGCGTCGCCTACGTCGACTTCGCGATCGACCACGCCGGACAGTTCGGCACGATCTTCGACTCCGCGATCTGCGACCCGACGCAGCCGACCCCCGCGATGGGCGAGCTGATCGCGGCGAACTACGAACTGCTCGCCTCAGCGGTTCGCGAAGCGTTTCCCGACCAGACCGAAGATGCGGTCCCCGCCATCGCTGCCGGCCTCTGGGGGCTGGTGCACGGCCTGGCCAACCTCATCAGCACGGGCTACCTACCGCGCGAGGTCGTACCGAAGAGCCTCAACGACATGCTCGACATGCGCCTCGGCGAGGAGTGATCGCGCCCCGAAGACACAGCCGGTCCCGCCGCCCGCGGCCTTCACGGATGAGCCGCAGACTAATGCCGGACCAGCTCCTCCGGGACCGACCCAATTCCGCGGACGTCACGCACGAGCATCGCGTCGATCGTCTCCCCGTTTCGCAGCACGGTGAGAGAGCCGCGCGATTCGAGGATGACGAGCGACACCTCCGTGTAACTGCGCACCCCGGCCAGCCGTAAGCGGATGTCGAGGTCGTGTTCGTTGATCCCCGCCGCCCTCAGCTCGGAGCGGAGCAGCCTTCCCTCGCTGAACACGACCCTCGCCGGGCGACGCCGCTTGTGCTGCCGTGTCACCCCTTTGGCGCGCAAGAACCCGAATCCCGACTCCAGCACCGCAAGCGTGCCGATCGCGACGAGCCCGCCCAGCAGTGTCGGCGAGTTGCCGAGCATCGCGCGGGCGAGCACGGCGCCGGTCACGGTGGCGAGCGCGAGACTGAGGGGCGACGTACTCGACTGCAGCCGCTGGCTCCACAGTTCGAGCAACCCGGAGTACACGAGATACAGCACGGTCGTCGCCCCGACAACCCCAGCGACCTGCGGCCATGTGATCCCGATTTGAGCCCAGAGCGCGTCCATGCCCCCGATTCTCGACCTCGAACCACCGAGCCGGAGCCCGGTGACGCGAGGTCAGTTCGTTCACCCCAGCCAGCCGACACCATCAGGCACGTCAGGCGACTTCGATGATCTCCGGAACCGAGAGGCGCGTCACGCGCTCACAGCTGCCGCGCCTCTTCAGCAGACACGTCACGTGACGTCGATGATCTCCGACTCTTCGGGCAGCCTCGCGGTCGCGGCCGAATCGCCGAACGTGATCGGCAGGCCGCGTGCCGTCTCCCAGTGCATGGAGTCGACCGCCTGCACGTGTACGTGGGGTTGCGTGCTGTTGCCGGAGTTGCCGCATTCGCCGACCACGTCGCCCGCCTCGACCTCCTGGCCGAGTCGGACTCGTACGCTGCCCCGCCGCAGGTGGGCGACGGCGACGTAGACGCTTCGGGAGCCAGGAACCGCGATGACGACGTGGTTGCCGGCCAGCCCCTCGCCTCCGGCCCGGGCGCGCTCGGCCTGGGTGAGCATGTACGGGACGAGCGCGAACGAGCGGCGGGCCTCGTGGTCGGGGGCGCCGTCGTGGAGGGCGACGACTCGCCCCGAGACCGGGGCGAGGATGGGCGCCCCGAAGCCGGTGAACGACTCCGGTTCTTCGGTGGCGAACACGGCCCGCAGGGTGAGCGGGGCCGACAGCCCCTTCTCGTCGACGGCGATGAAGTCGATGGCGTACGTGGTGCCGAACAGATGCGTGCCGTGGCTGGGCACTCGGCGAGCGGGGCTGTTGCGCGCCCGCCACCGGCCACGGAACGGGTACCGCAGCACGATCGGATCGGGCGCACTCGCCTGGCCGGGTCTGGTCACACTGCCGACGCTACCCGCGCATGACCCGTGCCGTCGTGCCGTTGAAGACCGGGCGACACTCACGTTCGCGCGGCGGGGTGCCGCGGCACATGTCCTCGAACACGTCCCCTACCAGCACCCGTGCCGCGGCACGGATAACGGGCGGCTCAGCCCATGCGTAGGCCCGCATGCCTCTCCTCCTCACGGGGAACGCTCAGCCCACGCGGCGGGGTACCGCGGCACATGTCCTCGAACACGTCCCCTACCAGCACCCGTACCGCGGCACGGATAGCGGGCGGCTCAGCCCATGCGCAGGGCCCGCGCGCCTCTCCCACACGGGGGTCGCTCAGCCCATGCGCAGGCCCGCGTGCATCTCCCATACGAGGACCTCGGCGGGCTCGACCGCTGTGACCTTGTTGCCGCCCGTGGCGGTGAAGCGCACGGCGTCACCTTCGTTCAGCACGCCTGCTCCTTCGAGGTCGACGGAGCCGCGCGGTACGAACAGGTGCAGGTACGGGGCCTCGGGCAGTTGCACCGACTCGCCGGGCTGCAGGCGCGCAGCGTGCAGGGCCGCGTACTCGTTCTTGATTCGGATGGCAGCCTGGTTCTTGTACTGCTCCATGCCGGTAGCGATGGTGGCGAACTTGCCCGCGAGGTCGGCGTCGGCGATCTCGAGCTGCTCGTAACCGGGCTCGATCCCGGACTCGTCGGGCACCACCCACATCTGGATGAAGTGCACGGGCTCCTCGTGCTGGTCGTGCGTGGGGTCGACGCGCCACGAGTCGTTCTTCTCGGAGTGGAGGATGCCGGTGCCCGCGCTCATCCGCTGGGCGAGGCCGGGGTAGATGACGCCGGAGTTGCCCTCGGAGTCCTGGTGCACGAGCGATCCGCGGATCACCCACGTGACGATCTCCATGTCACGGTGCGGGTGCGTGTCGAATCCCATACCGGGGGTGACGATGTCGTCGTTGTTGACGAGCAGCAGCCCGTGGTGGGTGTTGTCGGGGGCGCGGTGGTGGCCGAACTGGAACGAGTGCTTGGAGTCGAGCCAGTCGATCTGCGTGAGCAGCCGGTCGGAGGCGCGGCGCACGTCGATCTTCGGAGCGAGGGTTGCGGTCATGGTGCTCTCCTGGTGGGCGGGGGAAGATCCTGTCACCAGTCTGCAACATAGTTGACGATTAAACCATTCCCGACGCATCCATCCGCTGCACCCCTACGGGGCAACCGCGGCGCAGCGCAGGCGAAGGACGTGCGAGAGGCACACTCAGACAAGCGCGCTCGGGTCGTCGGGCACGTCGACGGCGTAGCGGCGCAAGACGTCGAGCGGCACGACCTCCAGGGCGCGTTCGCTGGTCGCGGCCAACACGACCGGCGCTGCGGCCCCTTCCATCGCCGATTGCAGCCACCGCACCGCCACGACGCACCATCGGTCGCCGGGCACGAGCCCCGGAAAATGCCACTCGGGGCGAGGTGTGAGCAGGTCGTTGCCGATGACGGCCTGGTGGGCGAGAAATTCTTCGGTCATCACCGCACAGATCGCGTGCACACCGACGTCTTCGGGCCCCACGGTGCACGTGCCGTCGCGGTAGAACCCGGTAACCGGGTCGAGCCCGCAGGCTTCGAGCGGTTCACCCAACACGTTGCGATCTGTCATCGTCTTGCCTTCCATGGTGGGTGCTCCGCGTCGGCCCGTCAGCCGGCTTGGGTGGAGGCAGGGCCGAGCACCGACTCGAGCACCGCCGGTAGCACGAGCTCGCCTGTGCTGCGGCCGGCTTCGTCGAGGATCCAGCCCATGCGCTTGCGGGAGCGCAGCAGCACCCACGATTCGATCACCGTGAGCCCGGGGATGAGGCCGCCGAGTTGGTGCTGGAACCGAACCACATCGCTCACCGAGCGCAGCAGCACCGAGAAGTACAGGTTGGCCTCGCCGGTGACCTGCACACCCATCCGCAACTGCGGCAGACGCTGCAGCTTCTCGATGACCTGAGCCACCTCAGAGCCGGGTACGCGAGCGAAGAACCCGGCCGTCACGGGGTAGTTCAGCAGGGAGTGCACCACGTCGCACCGAAAGGCGAGCCGGTCAGTGGCGAGCAGCGCCGCGAGGTGACGCCGCACCGTGGCCGGGTTGCGGTCGATGGCCCGCGAGAGTTCTGCGACGGACAGGCGCCCGTCACGCATGAGTTGCTCTGCGATGCGCCAGCTTTCGGGAGGTAGATGGCTCGCTGACCGGGCCGGCTCCGTGCCCTCGGAGCCCGTGTAGGCGGAGTTCACCCGACGCAGTTCGGCGATTTGGTCGGCATCGAGTGTGCCTGCGCGCCAGTCGTTGCCCCTACCGAACACACCGAGCACGACCGACGAACGCACCGACGTGATCTCGTCGATCGGCTCCAGATCGTCGAGGATGAAGCGCGCCAGAGCGTCGAGGTCGCGAACGATCACCGTGAGCACGAGGTCGCTCCCGCGTGATGTCTCGTCGAGGCTGACGATGCGTCCGTCGCGGACGAGGCGACCGGCGAGGGCGGCCCGATCGGTCGGCCGGCAGCCGAGTTCGACGAGTGCCGTGACGTATTCGGGGGCAACCGGATTGGGGTGTACCGCGATCCAGGCGACGCCTTCTGCGACGAGCCGGCTCCAGCGGGCGGCCACGGCCGTGGGCGAGAGGCGGAGCACGCGGCCGGCGTCGGTCCACGAGATGCGGGCGGATTCTTGCAGCACGTGGATGAGCTGCAAGTCGACGTCGTCGTATCGGGGGCGCGAGGAGTTTTCACGGACCATCGGGGCCACTGCGTCCACCTCCCCCTTTGGATGCGACGGTGCTCTCGATGCAGAGGGGGTCCCCTCCAGGGCACAGGTTGATACCGATTCTGCCAGCCGACCCCGCGGCCACCGCGCAGAACCGCAAAATTGTGGCGGCCTCAATCATCGCGGGGCGCACGACCTCCGCAGGCCGTCAGCGCGCGATCGTCACCGAGCCGAGCCGGTACGAGCCGTCGGCCACACGGGCACCGGAGGCGATACCCATGGGCGGCCGGTAGCCCTCGTCGTCGATGACGCGCACGTGCAGCGCGTAGGTGCCGGGGCGAACCGACGACGTGGAAAGAGTGATCGAGTCGTCCTGCGAGGCTCCACCACCGATGAGGTTCTTCAAGCGAAGCCCGGAGGTTCCCCTGGCCACGGTCGTGCCGTCGGAGCCGCGAAGGCTGTACTCGACTCCCCAGCCGCGATACGTCGGCGCGACGCCGGTGTTGGTCCAACGCGCAGACACCGTGGTCGAGGCACCCGCACTGACCCGCACGGAGTCGATCACGTACCGGTAGCCGGCGGTCTCGTGAGCGCGCATGAAGGCGGCCCGCTCGGTCGACGAGTAGTCACCGAGCGCACCCTTGAAGTTGCCGTTGCTCAGCATCGAGACGTGGAAGTCGGCCACCTGCCGGGCGCCCTGAGCGAATGTGCCGTCACTCGACGACGGGTTGATGCTGTCGCACCATTCGGAGACGAACGGCGCAACCCGCCAGCGGTCGAGTGGGCGGTCTTCGAGCGGAAGCCCCTCGGCCTCCGCGCGGGCCTGGGAGTCACGCAATACCTGTACGGCGAACGCCTGCACGCTGCCTCCGCCGAGGCAGTCGTTGCGGATGCCGACGCGCCTCGACAATGTCATGGCCGTGCGCAGCGACGCCCACGTAGCGTCGGGGTCGTAGCGGCGCTGCTCGTCGGCACGCATCTGGAAGGGGCTGTGCTGCACGAAGCTCTTCGGAAAGTGGCGGACACCCCGGGAGCGAACGATCGCAGACCTCACACGAGTAGGAGTGGGTGCCCATGTGGGCACCCACTCCTATTGTGGCGCAACGGTTTTCGATTGCGAACCGGTCGTTTCCCCTCGCGATTCAGTCGTCGCGGCCGCGGAAGGCCGCGCGCAGCCGCTCGCGGTGCAGGGCCGCGACGGCACGCAGGTCGATGCCCGCGGGGCAGACCTTCGCGCACTCGCCGAACGTGGAGCAGGGGCCGAACTCGGATTCGAGCACGTCCATGATCGCGCGCGCCCGCCTACCCCGCTCCATCGAACCTTGCGGCAACAGGGCGAGGTGGGCGAGCTTCGCTCCGGCGTACAGGTGGGCGGCGCCGTTGGGGCAGGCGGCCACGCAGGCTCCACAGCCGAGGCAGGCCGCGAAGTCGAGAGCGAGTTCCGCATCGGCGTGTGTGACGGGCAGGGCGTCGGAGTCGGGGGCCGTGCCCGCGTTGATCGCCACGTGCCCGCCTGCGGTGATGAGCCGGTCGAGGGCCGTGCGGTCGACGACCAGGTCGCGGATCACCGGGAACGAACCCGACCGCAACGGCTCCAACCGCAACTTGCTCACGTTGCCTAGCGCCCGCACGTGCTGGCGACACGAAGGCGTGTTCGGCACCGGCCCGTGCGGGATGCCGTCGACCTCGATACCGCACGCGCCGCACGCACCCTCACGGCAGTCGGATTCGTACGCCACCGCCTCTCCGCCGTCGTTGACGATCTGCTCGTTGAGCAGGTCGATCACGTCGAGCAGCGACTGCTGCGGGGTGACCCCGTCGAGCTCGTGACTCTCCCACCGGCCCGAGTCCTGCGGGCCGGCCTGCCTCCAGACCTCGATCGTGACCTTCATCGGTAGTCCCTCTCCTGCAGCGCAACGGCGGTGAACTCCAACGGTTCTGCGTGACGGATCGGCACGCCGTCGGGGCCTGCGTGCTCCCACGCCGACACGAACCGCCACTCGTCGTCGTTACGGCGGGCCTCGCCGAGTTCGGTCTGGAATTCCTCACGGAAGTGCGCGCCCGCCGATTCGGCGCGGTCGAGGGCGTCAACGCACATGAGATGGGCCAGGTCGATGAAGTCGGCCACGCGGCCGGCGTTCTCGAGCTCCTGGTTGAAGTGGTCGCCGCTGCCGGGCACGCGCAGGTCGCTCCAGAAGCGTGTCCGCAGTTCGGCGATGCGCTCGATGCCACTGCGGAGGCGCCCCTCCGTGCGCGAGACGCCGCAGCACTCGTACAGGATCTCGCCCAGCTCACGGTGGAAGGTCGAGGCCCTGGTCGTGCCACCGATGGCGAGCAGACGCTCGACCTGGGAGCGGGTCTCCTCCACCGCCGCCACCGCCTCCGGGGCGTCGGTCGGCAGCACCGGCTGCTTCAACATCCCGGAGAGGTAGTTCGGCACCGAGAACGGCAGCGTGAACCAGCCGTCGACACACGCCGAGAGCAGCGAGTTCGCGCCCAGGCGGTTGGCACCGTGGTAGCCCGAGCCCGACTCGCCTCCGACGAACAGGCCCGGCACGGTAGTCATCTGGTCGTAGTCGCTCCACAGGCCACCCATGGTGAAGTGGGCGCCGGGGGCGATACGCATGGGCTCGACGTACGGGTCTTCACCCGTCACGTCGGAGTACATGTCGAAGAGGTTGCCGTACCGCTCCGCGATCGTCGCCTTGCCGTGGCGGGCGATCGCGTCGGAGAAGTCGAGGTAGACGGAGTTCTTCAGCGGGCCGACTCCGCGGCCCGCTTCGATCTCGGTGCGCGCGGCGCGGCTGGAGATGTCGCGCGGGGCGAGGTTGGCGAACGCCGGGTAGCGGCGCTCGAGGTAGTAGTCGCGTTCGGCCTCCGGGATGTCGTTCGGAGCCCGGGTGTCGGCGGGGTCCATCGGCACCCAGATGCGGCCGTCGTTACGCAGCGACTCGCTCATCAGCGTGGTCTTCGACTGGTGCGGGGAGTCGACCGGCAGCGCCGTCGGGTGGAACTGCACGAACGACGGCGAGCCCATGTACGCGCCGCGCAGGTGCGAGCGCCAGGCGGCGGTCGCGTTGGAGTTGCGGGCGAGCGTGGAGTGGTAGAAGACCGAGCCGTAGCCGCCCGTCGCGAGGATCACTGCGTGAGCGGTGTGGGCTCGGATCTCGCCGGTGACGAGGTCGCGGGCCACGATGCCCTGCGCCCGGCCGTCGACGACGATGAGGTCGAGCATCTCGTGGCGTGAATACATGCGCGCCCGGCCGGTGTCGACCTGGCGGAGCAGCGCCTGCGCGGAGGCGACCTGCAGCTGCTGGCCCGTCTGGCCGCGGGTGTAGTACGTGCGCGAGACCTGCACGCCACCGAACGAACGCGTTGCGAGCGAGCCGCCGTACTCGCGGGCGAACGGGGAGCCGATCGCGGTCATGTG
The DNA here is from genome assembly GCA_030538115.1 of Dermatophilus congolensis. Classification (GTDB taxonomy): domain Bacteria; phylum Actinomycetota; class Actinomycetes; order Actinomycetales; family Dermatophilaceae; genus Dermatophilus; species Dermatophilus congolensis_B. The sequence continues at coordinate 70,302 of JAUNUP010000003.1, forward strand.
GTCGATCACCTTGCGCGACTCCGCTGCCAGGCGGAAGCACTCGGCCTCGCGGGCGCGGAAGTCGCCGCCCTTGACGGTGTCGACGACGAAGCGGCCGACGGAGTCGTTGTCGACGAGGCGACCGCGGGCCGAGTTGATGCCGCCCTGCGCCGCCACGGAGTGGGCTCGGCGGGGGGCGTCGTGGAAGGTGAAGACGTCGACGTTGTAGCCGAGTTCGGCGAGCGCCGCGGCTGCGCCGGAACCGGCCAGGCCGGTGCCGACGACGATCACGGTGAAACGCCTCCGGTTGAGCGGGGAGACGAGTTTGTACTCGAGCTTGCGGGTCTCCCAGGCCTGCGCGGGGGGTACGTCGGGCAGGCGCGGGTCCATGTCGTCGCCGAGACGGCGGAGAGTGTCGAGGGGGGTCACTTCGGTGCCTCCTGCTCGTTGCGGTGCGGCATCTGGTTGCGGGCTGCCATCTGACCGTGCGTGGTCATGTCGCGGGCGGTCATGCGAGCACTCCCAACCAGACGGCGACGGGCAGGGTCGCGTTGCCGAGGGCGATCGCGATGCCGAGCACGTACGCGACGATCAGCCACACGGAGCGGGCGCGCGTACCGGTGACGCCGAGCTCGGTGGTGGTGGCCCAGAGGCCGTGCACGAGGTGCAGCGCGATGACCAGCATCGTCACCAGGTAGAACCCGCCCGCGATCGGCCGCGCGAGGCTGGCGACCGTGTTCTCGTACGCGAACGACTGCGTGGCGGTGGCGGCCTGGTAGTCCATCGGGCCGGCGAAGCCGAGCGTCAGATCGAGGATGTGGAAGACGATGAAGACCAGGATGATGATGCCGGTCCACGGCATCGTGCGGGCCATCAGCGCGCGGTAGTTGCGGCGGCGATGCTTGCCGCGGAACCGCCTCCCGCGGGCCCAGAGGATCGCCGAAGCGACCACGTGCAGAACGAGACTCACGCTGAGCACGACCCGCAGGATCCACAGCAAGCCCTCGTGCGGCAGCAGCGGATAGAAGGCGTTCTTCAGCCAGAACGAGTACGTGTTGTACCCCTCGGCGCCGCCGTACGCCTTGAGGTTGCCGATCATGTGAACGGCCAAGAACGCGGCGAACAGCCAGCCGGTGACGGCCATCGTCACCTTGCACGCGAAGGTCGACGGCTTCGGCTTGGGCTTGCTCGTGAAGAGCGGCGATACGCCGGGGGGATTCTGGGGTCGGGTAGAGACGGGCACAGGCTCACCTCATAGGGGTCCGCAACATGGGGCGGAGCAAAAAGGGGGGATGGATCGCGCCAGGCGACGCTGCCGCGCGATGTCTTTACAACCGTAGCCACAGCTCACAGGCCTGGCGGGCCGTCGCAGAGAAGGTGTCCCATTCGACACGGCAGCGGCAGAGGGGGCGTTGCTCAAGCCCCTGTCTTGCGGAACTCGATGCCGCCAGCGAACCTCACGTAACGTTAGCGTCTTGTCCGAGTGCGGCCTTCGCCCTCCCGGACACGTCCGTGTCCAGCGTCGGATGCCTCCTCACTCGCCTCTCGCGCCCCGCTGCGCGCTCGCCCCGGGAGAACCATGTCCACACCCACCGTCGATGCCTACGAACGGCTGCCTCAGGCCGGCGGTCCCACGACCTCCGTGCGGGCCGCGCTGCGCAGCCCCGCCCGTCTGCGCACGGAGGTGCTCGCGGGATTGGTCGTGGCGCTGGCACTGATCCCGGAGGCGATCGCGTTCTCGATCATCGCCGGTGTCGATCCGCGGGTCGGGCTGTTCTCGTCGTTCATCATGGCCTGCACGATCGCGATCGTCGGCGGGCGCCCCGCGATGATCACCGCAGCCACCGGAGCGGTCGCGCTCGTCATCGCGCCCCTGGTGCGCGAGCACGGGATCGACTACCTCGTGGTCGCGGTGCTCCTCGGCGGCGCGCTGCAGATCGTTCTCGCCCAGCTCGGGGTGGCGCGGCTGATGCGGTTCATCCCGCGCATGGTGATGGTCGGGTTCGTCAACGCGCTCGCGATACTCATCTTCGTCTCCCAGCTGCCGCAGCTCCTGGGCGTGCCGTGGCTGGTGTATCCGCTGGTGGCGGTGGGTCTCGCCATCCTCGTGTTCCTGCCGCGCCTCACGACCGCGGTGCCCGCGCCGCTGGTGACGATCATCGTGCTCACCACTGCGGTGCTCGCATTCGGGTGGAAGGTGCCGACGGTCGGCGACCAGGGTGAGCTGCCCGCCTCCCTGCCGACGCTGTTCATCCCGAACGTGCCGCTCACCCTCGAGACCCTGCAGATCGTCGCGCCGTACGCGTTCGGTATCGCGATGGTGGGGCTGCTCGAATCGCTGATGACCGCCAAGCTCGTCGACGACGTCACCGACACCCACTCGAACAAGACCCGCGAGGCCCGGGGTCAGGGCATCGCCAACATCGCCAGCGGACTCATCGGCGGCATGGGCGGATGCGCGATGATCGGGCAGACGATGATCAACGTCAAGGAGTCGCGGGCGCGCACCCGCATCTCGACGTTTCTGGCCGGGCTGTTCCTGCTCATCCTCGTGGTCGGCCTCGGCGACGCCGTGGGCCGCATCCCGATGGCCGCGCTGGTCGCCGTGATGATCATGGTCTCGGTCGGCACGTTCGACTGGCACAGCGTGCACCCCTCGACCCTGCGCCGGATGCCTTACAGCGAGAACATCGTCATGCTCGTCACGGTCGTCGTCACGGTCGCGACCGGCAACCTCGCCTACGGGGTGATCGCCGGCGTGAACGTGGCGTTCATCGTGTTCGCCCGCCGGGTGGCGCACTTCGCGACGGTGGAGAGGACGGAAACCGGCGCCGAGGGCAGCGTCGTGACTCAGGGCCCTGCCGACGGCGCCCCCGGCGGGCCCGCATCCGACGAAGCCACATCCGAGAGCCAGGCCGAGAGCACACCCGATGAGGCGGGTCGGTCAGTGACGTACACGGTGACGGGCGAGCTGTTCTTCGCCTCCAGCAACGACCTCGTGTACCAGTTCGACTACGCCCGCGATCCGGCTGAGGTGACGATCGACATGTCGGGCTCGCACGTGTGGGACGCCTCCACGGTCGCGGCTCTCGACGCGGTCGAGACCAAGTACGCGGCCAAGGGCAAGAAGGTGACCATTGTGGGCCTCAACGAAGCCTCCCGCGAGCGCCACTCCCGCCTGACGGGCCACCTCGGCTCCGCCAGCTGACCCCAACGACCGCACTCAGCAGAAGCAAAGCGACTCGGCCATAGTTTCTAAACTATGGCCTCGCGCTTAAGTTCTGCTAGCAGTGGTTAGGGAACCGGCATGTCCAGGTGTTGGCGAGCGACGAAGCGGAAGCGGTCGCCTCGGAAGGCGGAGCGGGTCCACTCGACCACCTCGCCCCTCGCGTTCCAGCCCGTGCGGTGGATGAGGAGCAGCGGCAGGCCTGTATCGACATGCAGCAGGTTCGCCGCGACCGGGTCGGCGAGGATCGTCTCGACCACGTCTTCGACCGTCGTGATCTCGGAGTCGTACGCCTCGGCCAACGCCAGATAGAGCGAGCCGAACTGCTCCAGCCGCTCTTGCAGATCGGGTAGCGGCCTCGGCAGGTGCGCGATCTCGTGGGCGATCGGCTGGTCACCCACCGACCGCACTCGCTCCAACCGCTGCACGAGCGTGCCAGGCTCGACCCCCAGCCCTTCGGCGACCTCCCTACCTGCCTCGACCTGCGAAATGTCGAGGATCACGGATCCGGGCCGCTCGCCCTCCGCTTGCCGGTTCTGCGAGAACGAGGTCAACGGCCGCACGCTCAGCAACTTGGGCTTAGCGACGAACGTGCCTTTGCCCTGGGCTCGTTCGAGGCGCCCTTCGACGACGAGTTCGGCGATGGCCTGCCGCACCGTGGTGCGCGACGTATCCAGTCGTTCGGCGAGCTCACGCTCGGTGGGTACGGCCTCCCCCTCCTCCATGCCTGCGGTGAGCTGCAGGATCTCGTTCTTGACGAGGTAGTACTTCGGAACCCTCATTCTTGAGCTCCTTCGCGACGACGACGGGCGGATCGAACGACTTGTGGACTAGACCAATTCTGCGCAGCGGCGACCCATCTGGGCAATGCCGCATGTCACAGCGCGGATGCCGGGCTGAAATCGCGACCGCCTTCCCCTTGACCGACGAATTGGTCTATGCCAATCTAGGTGGTCTAGACCATTAGCTTGACCCCTCGCGTCGATCGAGATCCGATCGAACACCAATCCGTTCAAGGAGGATCGGATGAGCGCCACTACCGCCGAGAGAACGACAACTCGGAAAGGCATTCCCGGTTTCGCCCAGCTCCAGCGCCTCGGCAAGAGCCTCATGCTGCCGATCGCACTGCTCCCCGCGGCAGGCATCCTGCTGCGACTGGGCCAGGAAGACCTGCTGGGCCAGATCGACGCCCCCGTGATCGGGCCGTTCTTCGACGCGATGAGCGCCGCCGGGGGTGCGATCTTCGACAACCTTCCGCTGCTGTTCGCGGTGGGCGTGGCCATCGGGATGGCCAAGAAAGCCGACGGTTCCACTGCCCTCTCGGCCGTGGCCGGGTTCCTCGTGATGAGCTCCGTCTTCAAGAGCATGTCGCCCGTCGTGCTCGAGGGCCAGACCAACCAGGTCGGCGACCAGCTCATGATCAACTACGGCGTCTTCGCCGGAATCATCGTCGGGCTCGTGACCGCTTGGCTGTTCGACCGCTATCACACCATCCAATTGCCCACCTACCTGGGCTTCTTCGGCGGGCGCCGGTTCGTGCCGATCGTCGTCTCGTTCGCGACCCTGTTCCTCGGCTTCGCGCTCGCGTACTTCTACCCGGTCTTCAACGCCGGCCTCACCTCGGTCGGTCAGTTCATCGGTGGCGCGGGTGCGCTCGGCGCGTTCGCGTACGGGTTCGTCAACCGCATGCTCATCCCGCTCGGCCTGCACCACATCGTCAACACGTACATCTGGTTCTTGTACGGCGACTACAACAACGCGGGCACCATCGTCACCGGCGAGCTCGCCCGGTTCGCCGCCGGCGACCCTGCGGGCGGACACCTCACCTCCGGCTTCTACCCGATCCTCATGTTCGGCCTGCCCGGCGCGGCGCTTGCGATGCTGCACTGCGCCCGCCCCGGCCAAAAGAAGGTCGCAGGCGGCATCCTCGTCGCCGCCGGACTCACCGCCTTCCTAACCGGCATCACCGAGCCGCTCGAGTTCGCGTTCATGTTCGTCGCGTTCCCCCTGTACGTGATCCACGCGCTGCTCACGGGACTCTCGCTGGCCATCGCGTACGCGCTCGACATCCACCTCGGGTTCTCGTTCTCCGCAGGCCTGGTCGACCTTCTGCTCTACGGAGGCGCCCCCGCCGCCAAGAACATCCCGCTGCTCATCGGCATGGGCGTCGCATTCTTCGTGCTCTATTACGTACTCTTCCGGTTCGCGATCACTGCGTGGAACATGCGTACCCCCGGCCGTGAGCCCGACAGCGATCTCGCAGGTGACAGCGGTGCCGAGAGCCAGCTCACCCTCATGGGCGCCGACCGAGCCAAGCGAGTCATCGCGGCCTTCGGCGGCGCAGGCAACCTCTCGCACGTCGACGCGTGCATCTCTCGTCTGCGTATCGAGGTGAACGACAAGGCCCTCGTCGACAAGGCCCGCCTGCAGGCTCTCGGCGCCGCCGGGGTGCTGGAGGTTGGCAACAACGTTCAGGCCGTGTTCGGCACTCAGTCCGACGCGCTCAAGGACGACATCAACCGCGTCCTCGCCGGAGGTGGAGTGGCCACCGCCACCGACACGACCGACACCAGCACCGATTCGGCCGCCCCTGAGATCCGCACCGCTGCGGAACCTCGCACCGGTAAGCACCGGGCGCCGAGCGCACCCGTCGACGTGGCCGCTCCCCTGCGCGGTCGAGCCGTGGCCCTCTCCGAGGTGCCTGACGAGACCTTCGCTCGCGGGCTGGTGGGCGCCGGTATCGGGATCGACCCGCCGCGTGAGGTCATCGACGTTGTCGCGCCCGTCTCCGGGAAGCTCGTGCAGATGTTCCCGCACGCGTTCGCGATCCTGACGGAGGACAAGACCGGTGTACTCGTCCACCTCGGTATCGACACCGTGAAGCTCTCGGGCAAGGGCTTCACCACCCACGCCGCCAAGGGAGACCTCGTGGACGCCGGGCAGACGCTCGTCACCTACGACGTGCCCGCCGTCGAGGCCGAAGGCCGCAATCCGATGGTGATGGTGGTCGCGACCGACACGAAGTCCGACCGCGTCTCGCTCGACGCCGGTTCGGGCGACGATGTCAGGGTCGGCCAGAAGCTCTTCACCGTGACCGGCTGAGGAGTCGTCATGATCATCACCGCCGCCACGGTGGTCACGGGGCACGAGGTGCTCGCCCCTGGTTGGGTCGAGGTCGACGGGGCCACCGTGACCGGCGTGGGCGCGGGCACTCCGCCCCGGCCCGCCGACACCGAACTCGGCGACGCGGTCGTCGTGCCCGGATTCGTCGACATGCACTCCCACGGCGGCGGAGGGGCAGCGTTCACCGAGGCCACCGCAGAGGCGACCCGCACCGCCGTCGACCTGCACCGCCGTCACGGCACGACCGCGATGATGGCGTCACTCGTCTCCGCGCACCCCGCCGACCTGCTGCATCAGGTGGAGCGGCTGCGTGAGCAGGTGCAGGACGGCACGGTGCTCGGCATCCACCTCGAAGGGCCGTGGCTGGCACTGAAGCGGTGCGGGGCGCACGAGCCGGCCGCCCTCCGCGACCCCGACCCGGCCGAGATCGAGGCGCTGTTCGCGGCGGCCCAGGGCACGATCCGGATGGTGACGATCGCGCCCGAGTTGCCGGGGGCGGGCGAGGCGATCCGGCGAATCGTCGGGCACGGCGCCCTCGCCGCGCTCGGCCACACCGACGCCACCTACGACCAGGCGCTCGCGGGCATCGACGCGGGCGCGCGCGTGGCGACCCACCTGTTCAACGCGATGCGGTCGGTGCATCACCGCGAGCCCGGCCCGGTGGTCGCGCTCATGGAGAACCCGCAGGTCCTTGTGGAGATGATCACCGACGGCACCCATCTGCACCCGGCGCTGTACCGCTCCGTCTGCGACCGGGTGGGTCCCGACCGGGTGGCTCTCATCACCGACGCGATGGCGGCAGCGGGCATGCCTGACGGCGCTTACACGCTGGGCGCGCTCCCGGTGGAGGTCGTCGACGGGACGGCGCGGATCGCAGGCACCGACACCATTGCCGGCAGCACCGCCACCATGGACCAGGTTTTCCGGTTCGCGGTGACGAACTCCTCCCTCCCCCGTGAGGAGGCGCTTCTCATGGGAGTGCGGCAGGCATCGATCAACCCGTCCCGGGTACTCGGCCGCGACACCCGCGGTCTCGCAGCCGAGGCAGCGGCCGACCTCGTCGTGCTCGACCCCTCCCTGCAGGTGACGGGGGTTATGCGGGGCGGAGCCTGGGTCGGCTGAACCCCGCGGCAGACACACCACTGGGGGGGCCGGGGGAACGTTCCGCCGGCCACCACTGTCGTTATCCCGTTGCTCAGGAGCGAGCGAAGAAGGTCTGGGCGACCTTGCCGCGCGGTCCCCACGGCGCGGAGGCCGTCGCGCCGCGACCGAGCTCCCACGCCATCGTCACGCTCTGACCCCGCTTGATGCTCCCGAGGCGGCTCGTCGTGCGCACGTCGCCGACCTTGCCCGTGGCCTTGTTGAGGGCCTGCATGACCTGCGCGGTCGTGGCGTCTGCCGGCACCTGGATCGTCACGATCTCCCACTTCGACATGCCCCACAGCGGCTTGTCTTCGCGGTACGTGAGGCGACGGTCGTCATCGAGGCGGCCCACCACGCGGGCGGCCGCGTGGGTGCGAGGCGTGTACCGGTCGACCTGGAACGTGCGCGACACCGTCTTCGGACGCGAGGCCGGGCTCGGCTTCACCGTCGGCCGCGGAATCGACTCCTTCACCGGAACGGGCTTCGGTGCCGGTACCGGCTCGGGAGCCGGGGCGGGCGCGGGCTCAGGGGCCGGAGCCGGGGCGGGCGCGGGCTTCGGAGCGGGAACGGACACAGTCTCCCGAGGAGTCGGCACCGGAGCGACCGGTGCGGGGACCACCACGGGGCCGGGCGGTGGCGGCACCACGGGCGGAGTCGACGGCTCTCCGGACGGTGTCGAGTCGGTGGAGTCACCACCCGTCGGCAATTCACCCGTCACGCCAGCAGTGCCCGAAGCCCATTTGGCCGCCTTCGTCCACGACTTCAGCTCCTCGCCGGCGGCGTGAATCTTGCCCGTGTCCTCGTACTCGACCAGCGAACGGTCGGTGATGTCGGCGTAGACCTGAAGCCGGAAGCTCATACCCGGCACGAAATCGGGGATCTCGGCCGAGATGAACCTGTCGTTCTCGCACGTCACCGAGGTCTTCGCTCCGGTCAACTGGTTCGAGAGCGTTCCGTTGTTGCACTTCTGTCCGTCGCCCAGCTCGTCGCTGATGACGACCTTGGAACCCGCTGGAATGGTCCGCGACAACTCGGTACCGAGGGTGACGCCCGAGACGACCTGCTGCTCGTTCGGGGTGATGCGTGCGAACTTGCCCGAGGATGCGTTTGCGGTGCCAGCGGGCAGGCGGCCAGCCACGCCGAACGTGACGGGCGTGCTCGTGTCTCCGGGAAGGAGCCAGTCGAAGCTGTACGGCATACCTTCGGCGCCGTAATGCGTCGTGACGCCGAAGGTCACGGCTCCGTTGAAGGTGATGTTGGTGCGGTCCCCGGTGTAGCTGTGGTCGAACAAGAACGTGATGACCTTACGCTCCACAATCATCGTCCCGACGGTGTTTCCGTCAGGATCCTTCGCAGAGTAGGCGCCAAGCGCGAGCGGGTCGAGATCCACGTGCACCGGGATCTTCACGCAGCTCCCCTCTGGCGTTCCGTTCGCGAGAGCACCCACGAAGCTGACTCGCGGGAACCCCTCCACGTCGTCCACCTTGCCCGACATGCTCGTAGGCGTGACCTCCAGACAGCTCGGAGCCACCACCGCCGCCACGACCGGAGCGGCCTGGGCTGCCGTCGAGATGCCGGTCACTCCCCCTAGCGCCATGCCTGCCGAGGCGAGGGCGCTCACCACCCCTGTCATGCGTCGTACTGAAGCCATCGTGTTTCCCCCTTGCCGGCACGCTCATGACTGAACGTGCACCCCAGCCGGCACCCCCAAATGGCCCGGCCCGCGCCCCTCACGTGGTGGGAGCAACGTGCCTCTTTCATCGACTGAAGGATCAGCCGTTCAAGTCATTCGTCCAAAGAAATCTGGACGAATATCCAAGACAGCCGTCTGTAACGTCGTGACCTGGGCAAATGCCCCGAATTCTCTGATCGAAAGACACTCGATTCCAGCGTGGCAGCCCAAGCGAACGGCCCTGCACCCACTCCGGGAGGGTGATGCAGGGCCGTTACGGGAGCGCTCGCCGGCGCAGGGCTGGGCGTTACTTCGCGCGGTCGGAGGCGACCGCCTCCGCGAGCTTGGCCAGCGTCGAGTCGAGGTCGTCGGCCGAGACCAGCGGGAACAGGTTCTTGGCCAGCAGTTCCTTATCGGTGACCGCCGACCAGTCGTAGGTGTGGGTCACCTCGGTGATGTCGGGGCCGGTCGCCTCGAGCTGCCAGACCCACTGCCATCCGGGCGGCTCGGTGCCGGCAGGCGCGGTCTTCCAGGCGAGGAGCTTGTTCTCGTCGTATCCGACCACGTGGTTGTCGGTCTGGTACTCGCCGCCCATGTGGTCGCCCTCCATGTCCATGGTGAACACCTGGCCGGAGGCGGTGATGCGGTCGGCGTTCTGGCCCGGGCGGATGAACCCGGAGCCGTCGAGCTCCTGGTGGCGGCGCGGATTGGACAGCACGTTGAAGATGTCCTTGGCCGAGGCGTCGATCGTGCGGCTGACGGTGATGCTCGTCTCAGTCATGCTCTCCAGTTTCAGGCGATCAGGCGGCGCGCGCGACTCGAACACCTCCGGCCCGCAGCGGGCCTCGGCCTTCGCCCTCGTCGCCGCGTTGTTCCACGGGTCGTGCCGACAAGGGGCCCACCCCGCACACACCCTTGGCAAGACGACCTCTTTAACATAATAATATAGAAAGCTCTCTCTGGGGTCTTGACCCATCACTTCCCGCCTCGTCCGCGCACGCCCATTGGCACCTCGACATCGTGGAGAGGCCCGTCTACCTGTCGCCACAACCAAGGAGCATCCATGTCTTCAGTCGTCAGAGGCACCCTCGTAGAAGCCGCCGTCGGAGCCGCCCTCATCACGTTGCTCCTTCTGCCGTACCAGGCCGCCTTTCCGGCTTACGCCCCCTACACCCCGTTCGCGATCATGCCGATCGTGCTGTTCTTCGCCCTGCGGATGCCGCTGCCCGGGGTGATCGCGATGGCGCTCAGCTTCATCGCGGGAGCTGCCTGGGGGTTCGCGTTCATGCTGATCGGCGGGCCGATGATCGGCGCGAACCCCGCCTCCGCGCCCGTGGTGCTGGGTGTCGGGATCACCGTGGTGATCTTCCTGATCCTCTCCGTGCACCCGCTGCTGCTGGGCCGCACACCGCTGGCCGTGGTGCCGGTGGTGATCTACGGGTTTCTGCAGATGCTCGTCGTGATGCTCGTGCGCCCTGTTGTCGGAGAGGCCGCTTTCACGCCGGTCGCGGCGATCGCGCTGTTCCTCTACGGGTGCCTCATGGTCGCGATCATGGTGCCGGTCTCGGGCGCGGTCGCCGCAAAGGCCGCGGGCCGGCCCGACTGGCGCCCGACCCCTCCCGGAGCTCCGGCCGCCACCCCAGCGCCTCGCCAGGCCTGATCACTCCGGGGCCGTCGCCTCGACCGCATCTCGGAGGATCGCGCCCAGCCATGTGCGCAGTTCACTGTCGGTGAGCCACGGGTTCCACACCACGTCGATGCCAGGCGTGTCGATGGGGAACGGGAATTCGTGTACGCGCAGCGCCAAGGCTTCGCTCGTCTGGCGGATGACGCGCAGTCGGTGGAAACCCACTCCCCCGATCGCCGACACCACGCGCGGCACCAGCAGGTTGTCGGAGACGCGCGCCCGCACCTCATAGCGGATGCCCAGCCGGTCGAGCACCTCGTACGGCCGCACCCGGTACCCCGGGGCGTCGAGCACGACATGCGGGAGGGTACGGATCAACTCCTCCACCGGAGCGTCGGGCGCACTCGGGCCGATGATCACCACCCACGCGTCGTCGTACAACGGCTCGCGCGCGAACGACGTGGCGAAAGCCCGCGGGAGCAGCAGGGCGTCGACTCCGTCTTGCGTGAACACGGCGTCTGAGGGGCCGATGAGTGGCATCGTCCGCAGGCGGAGCTGCATATGTGGGGCCTGCTCACCCATTCGCGCAGCGATGTCGCCGGCCAGGGCGAACGCGATGCTGTTGGTCATGCCGAGCGTCACCTGGCGGCGATCCGTGCCGGGGTCGAAGCGCGACGGGCGCACCACATCGGCCGTCTGACGCAGCGCTCGCCGCAGCGGATTGACGAGTTCGAGCCCGCGCGGCGTCAACGCCATGCCGGATCCCTGGCGCACCAGCAACTCGTCGCCGACAAGCCGCCGCATCCGGCGCAAGGCATGGGAGAGGGCCGACTGCGTCATCCCCACCCGCGCCGCCGCCCCCGTGACGGACCTTTCCTCAAGTAGCGCCAACATCGGCACGAGCAGGTTGAGGTCGATCGCAGCGAGCCGGGCGTAGCCATCTTTTGCCGCGCCCGGATCACCCTCACTCTCGAGGACTCGGTCGCCCGCGGCCACCAGAGCGGCACCAGGCCCGGCGAACTTGCCATCGGCAGCGTTGTCCCGACCGGCGGAGTGCCTGCCCTGCTCACCATGTGGTCGATCGAGAGGCGTTGCGGCGTCGCTCATCTCGGCCTCCTTCAGCACTCATGAATTGTGTTCATCTCAATGATGACAGAAATGCGTTGGACCTCATGCCAGCGCGCTGCACACACTGAGTCCAATACCGATCACGCCGTCACCGACGGCCCGGTTCGACTTTCGCCCCGGACAACGACGTACCGAAGGACACGACCATGAAGATGACCCTCGACCGCCCCCGCTGCGAAGGCCACGGCCTGTGCGAAGAGGCCGCGCCCGAGCTCATGCACCTCGACGACGACGGCGAGCTGATCATCGATGTCGAGCAGGTCGACGACCACCTGGATGTCGCCCGCGCCGCCGTGCGTGTGTGCCCGGTGGCCGCGCTGCGCCTCGAGTGACGAGCGTCCCGACGTGACTGACATGAAGCGGATCGTCGTACTCGGCAACGGAATCGCGGCCCTCACCGCCGCGGAGGCCGTGCGCGACCGGGGCTTCGACGGCGACCTGACGATCGTCGGAGAGGAGTCGCACGCGCCGTACAGCCGACCGGCCCTCTCCAAGGCGGCGCTGCTCGATGACGACCCCGCGCACCTACGGCTTCCCGACTCCACGCACGGCGCGACCGAGTTGCTCGGCACCCGCGCCGAGTCACTCGACCTCGACCGGCGCACGGTACGGATCTCGACCGGCGACGAGCTGCCCTTCGACGGCCTCGTCATCGCCACCGGGTCGCGGCCCCGCCGGATCCTCCCGGTCGCCTCTGGGTCGCTGCTCGCTCCAGCTGATCCCTCTGCCCCGGCTGCCTCTGACACCCGAGGTGCCACTGAGAGCCCGAACCTGGGGCGGAGCAACGAGCGATCAGTGGAGCAGCCAGCGACGTTGTCGCCGGAAGTCTTCCTCCGCAACCTCGACGACATGATCGCCCTGCGTACCCGTCTGCACGATCACCCATCAGTGGTCGTCGTGGGAGGCGGGCCGCTCGGCATGGAGATCGCCTCCGGTGCCCGCGCGGCCGGGTGCGAGGTGACGCTCGTGGCTCGGGGTGCGCCGATGCGGCGGCACCTCGGCGCGTACCTCAGCGACATCGCGGTCGCCGCGGCGCGCGAGCTGGGTGTCACGGTGCTCACCGATGGGTGCGCCACCGTGCGCCAGAACCTCGACGGACTCGCGGACGTCGTGCTGCACGACGGCTCGGTCGTCTCCGCGGAGGTGCTGGTCAGCGCCGTCGGCGACGTACCGAACCTCGAATGGCTCGACGGGAGCGGGGTGCTCACCGACGGTCAGGTGGTGGTCGACTCCCGCGGTCGGGTGCTCGTGGGTGGCGTGGCCCGCCCCGACATCGTCGCCGCCGGAGACGTGGCCACCTTTCCGACCTCCTCGGGGGTGCGGCGGGTTCCGTTGTGGACCAGCGCCATCGACCAGGCCAAGGTGGCCGGCCCGGCGCTGCTGCTCGGCGACGAGGCCCCGGCTCTCGACTTCAAGCCGTACTTCTGGACCGAACAGTTCGGCCTCAACATCCGCGCCTGCGGCCCCGAGCCCTTGGACGACGCACCCGAGGTCGTCGACGGCGACCCTGCCGATCCCTCCCACTCCGCACTCCTCCGCTGGCCCGAACAGCCTGGTCGCAGCGGCACTTCGATAGCCCTCAACTACCGCATCCCGATCCCGCGTCTGCGCCGCCTGGCCCAACCCGCCCCGGCAACCGCCTGAGCAGACTGCACCACCCGCTCCACCGCTCGAACCCCGGGCACATGCCCACTCCCGCGTCGGCGCCATCCGACCTCCCGACGCCCCCGCTACTGAAGACTGCGAGGAATTGCCATGAGTGTCGACACATCCGTCGCGACATCCGATCTCGACCTGTTCGCCGAAGAGGTTCTGGCCGACCGCGATCCGTACTTCGCGAAGCTGCGCGAGATCGCACCGGTCGTCTACCTGCCCGCCAACGACGCGTACGCGCTGACCAGGTACGAGGTCATCCGGTCCGCGCTCGCAGACCCGGAGACGTTCTCGTCGACGAAGGTCGCGTGGAACGACGACATGAACAACGCCCTGCAAGGCACGAGCCTGGCCACCGACCCGCCGGACCACGCCCCGCTGCGAGCCGTGCTCTCCCGCAACTTGGCTCCCCGCGCGTTGCGTCCGCTCAAGGCGGAAATCGACGAGAAGGCCGACCGGCTCGTCGCCTCGCTGGTGGAGAAGGGTTCGTTCGACGTGGTGCCCGAGCTGTCGCGGGCGTTTCCCCTGCAGATCGTCTCCGATCTCATCGGCGTGACCGGAGTGGCGCGCGACAACATCCTGCGATGGGGCGATGCGGCGTTCAACGTGCTCGGCCCGATGAACCAGCGCACGATCGAGAACTTCCCCATCGCGGGCGAGTTCTTCCAGTGGACGATGCAGGTGCGCGCCGAAGACCTCACCGAGGGAAGCCTCGGCCGTGAGATCTTCGCGGCGGCCGACCGGGGCGAGATCCCGGCGGACGCGGCCGGGCACATCATCCACCAGTACGTCGCCGCCGGCATGGATACGACGATCGCCTCCATCGGCAACGCCATCAAGCACCTCGGCAACAACCCGGAGCAGTACGCGATCCTGCGCGACGACCCGTCGCTGGTGCCGTCGGCGTTCGCGGAGGTGCTGCGGTACGAGCCTCCGGTGCACGCGTTCGCCCGCCTCGTCACCCGCGACGTGGAGGTCGAGGGCACGCTCCTTCCGGCCGGCAGCCGCGCGGCGGTGCTGTTCGCGGCGGGCAACCGCGACCCGCGCCACTACGAGAACGCGGAGGTCTTCGACGTGCGCCGCAACCCGGTAGACCACCTGGCGTTCGGCTACGGCATCCACGGCTGCGCAGGCCAGGGCCTGGCCCGCCTGGAGGCCCACGCGGTGCTGGCGGCACTCATCACATACGTGGAGACGTTCGAGGTCGGCACCCCGGTGCAGCAACCGACGAACATGACCCGCACGATGAAGTCGCTGCCGTTCACGGTGACAAAGCGAGCCTGAGGGGAACCCACCGGAGCCGACGCGAGACGACCGACGCCCGCCGAAGAGGTCTCGGAGGAGCGTTCCACGGCACTAAGTCTTGGAGGACCGTTCCACGGCACTGAAGCGAAAACGAGAGGTTCAGAAAGTCATGTGCCGTGGACCCCTGGCCGGTGAGGAGACAACAAGATGTCACCCAACAGGCCGGGGTGCCGTGGCACATGTCTCCCTACAAACCGGCACCTACCAGCACAAGTGCCACGTCACGGGTCCCGCGGGGCACCCGCCCGGCAGGTCACCGGCCCACCCCTACAGGTGTGGCGGGCCTCCTCGATGCGAGCAAGACTGAATCAATGAGCAATTCGAATCAGATCGAAACGAATGCCGAAAAGCTCGCGGGAGCCGAGGGCGGGTTCCCGGAGCAGGAGCAGGCCCCTCCCGGCCTGACCACCGAGATGACCCCGGTGCCGGATCACGGCGAAGAAGGCTGGATCGGCCGTGACCGCCTTACCGGGCTGAAAGCCCTCATCACCGGAGGCGACTCCGGCATCGGCCGGGCCGTCGCCATCGCGTTCGCCCGCGAAGGCGCAGACGTGGCACTCAGCTACCTCGAAGACGAGCAGAGTGACGCCGAAGACACGAAGTCGTGGGTCGAGAAGGCCGGCCGCACGTGCGTGCTCCTGCCCGGTGACCTGCAGGACGAAGCGACGGCCCGCAAGGTCGTCGACGACGCCGCCGACAAGCTGGGCGGCCTCGACATCGTCGTGAACAACGCCGGCTTCCAGTGGGCCCGCCGAGACGGCGGCCTCGAAGGCGTGAAGACCGACGAGATGGACCGGGTCTTCAAGACCAACCTGTACTCCCTCTTCTGGGTCAGCCAGCAGGCCCTGAAGTACCTGGGCAAGGGCTCGAGCATCATCAACGTGAGCTCGATCCAGGCGTACGACCCGTCGGTGGCGCTCATCGACTACGCCGCCACGAAGGCCGCGATCAACAACTTCACCGTCAACCTCGCGGCGGAGCTGGGACCCAAGGGAATCCGTGTCAACGCGGTTGCCCCCGGCCCGATCTGGACCCCGCTGCAGCCGGCCACGAAGGGCGGCGACTCGATGCCCTCCTTCGGAGGCGACACCCCCCTCGGCCGCGCAGGCCAGCCCTCGGAGATGGCAGGCGCATTCGTCTACCTGGCGAGCCCGCAGGAGGCGTCGTACGTCTCCGGCACGGTCGTCGGAGTGACGGGCGGCAAGCCGGTCTTCTGATCAGCATCGCGAGCGGCCCGACACCTCGTGGTGTCGGGCCACTCGCGTCCGCCCAGCCGATACACCCAGGCGGCGGCCCTCCCGACTCAGTCCCGGGCGTCGGTGATCGTCACGACGCCCCGCGGTGACGAGGGCTTACCTCGCAGGCGGGCGAAGCGCGCCCCCAGCGACTCCCACAGCAGCACGCCACGCGCCTGGAGGCCGTACTTGCGGACGATCGCGCGGGTGACGATGCGCATCGTCTCGGGGTCTGTGTGCAGGTGAGCGGTCGCCTCCACGATCGGAGCCGACTCGTCGACCGTGCCTCGCACACCGCACTGCTGCAGCGTGACCCGTGAGGTGTGCCGGAGCCGCTTCGCTTTGCCGGAAGTCGCTGAGGTCGTGAACCCGAGCCGCCCGTCGGGCAAGGGCGCGATCCACACGGGGGTCGCGACGGGCTCGCCGGACTTTCGGAATGTCGTGAACGAGACGTACTTGTACCCTGCGAGGTCTGCTGCGCTGGGAGATTCCATGCCCCCATCGTCCCCGATCGCCACAGGCTGTCCGACCCCGGCTACCCCTTCGATGCTGCGCAGTCGATTCGGGGCCAGATCCGCCCCATCGCAGCCTCGCACGACTCCCACTCCGCGCCGAGGACGAGGCTGCCACACCCGTACAGCGCGGCAGATCTCGCCGACGTTGCGACACGAGGGATGCAGTTCGCGCGGACCGCGACACATTCACCTATGTGAACGTGTCGCGCCATGTGCGAAGTGCATCCCTCATGTCGCAACGTCGGGGAGAGACACGACCGCGACGCAATACGGATCGACCACCATCTCGCGGGAGAAGGCCACCCGAGCAATGCGAGCCGTGGAGGCACTCGCATACCGAGCTCCGGGCGTCTGACCTGACGCCTACTCGCCCGTCGTGTAGGGGAGGAGGAGGCGGGAGGGGTGTTGCGCGTCTCTGTAGATCTTGTGGGTCACCGGGCGGCCCACCGGCAGGTGGAAGGCGTCGGGCGGGAGTAGGGCGTTGTGGTCGTCGGCCAAGGGCTCGTTGCACGACAGTTCCAGCGTGAGGCGGTGGCCGGGCTGGAAGGTGTTCGCGAAGGGGTAGAGGCGAATCACGTACTCCTCGATGGCTCCCGGCTCGACCGGCACGGCGCGGGTGTGCGGGTGGTACGGATTGCCCTCGGTCGTGCGGGACTCGTCGAGTTCGCGGTGCGAGGCCTTGAGGTAACCGGTCGTGACGAGCTGGCGCTTGCCGTTGGGCGCCACATCCCACAGGCGCAGGATGAAGTTGCTGTCGGGCTGGTCGATCTCGGCGAAGATGTGCGCCGCGCCGGTGCCGATCATCTCGGTGGGTTGTTCGAAGGGCACGGTGTCCCAGGAGATGATCTCGACTCGGTCGGTCACGGTGAGCGGGGCCTGGTAGAAGCCGTCGGGGGCGGCGTACTCGGTGCCCATCAGCTCCGGCTCGGACGCGAGTTTGCGGCGCGGACGCAGATACAACGGCCGGTGCTCGACGGGTGTGGGCGGCCACGCCTCCCCCGTCACGTTCTCGCGCGAGCCCTCGACGAACACTGTGACCTGCGGTTCGTCCATGACGCCGTTGTCGATTCCCTTGATCCAGTGGTCGTACCAGCGGAACATCTTGTCGTGCTCTTCGATGAAGGGCCGCGACTGCATGGGCGGGTACGGCCCGATGTCGAGCTTCTTCGGGCCCTTCAGTGCGTTGAACAGCTCGATCGTGCCGTCCATGGTCCAGCCGCGGCCCTGGTCGATCTGCAGCCAGACTGGGATGTCGATGTTCGGCGCGAGCGTGATCGGGTTGCGCTCCTCGTACCAGTCGCCGTCGAGTTCGTTGGTGATGATGTCGAACCAGGCCTCGTGGTTTGTCGGGTAGTGCAGCACGTGCACGAGGTTCGGCCAGGCGGCGACGTCGGGGTCGGCAAGGCGCTCGGCGACGCGGGCTGTGATCTCATCGGGCGAATACGTCTCGAGCATGCGCGACTTCACGCCGTCGGTGAACGCCCAGCCGGAGTCGCCTCCGCGGCCTTCGCGGGCGGCGCGGGGCATGAACCACATGATTCCGCCGTGGTAGGTGGTCTCGTAGAAGTCGTAGTGCCCCCCGGAGACGAAGATCGCCTTGAGCGACGGCGGCCGCTCCGCCGCAGCGAGCACCTGCATCGACCCGAAGTACGAGATACCGATCATCCCGACGTTGCCGTCACACCACGGCTGGGCGGCCACCCACTCGATGAAGTCGTACGCGTCCTGCCCCAGCGACACCCCGCCGGCGTTGTAGTTGCCAATGTGCTCGCCCTCCGACGCCCCGGATCCGCGCAGGTCACCGATGACGTGCACGTACCCGTTGTCCACGACGCGGGCGATGTCGCCGGCCTCGATGCAGCCGTCCCACATCGGAGAGGGGCGGCGCTGCGGCGGCATCGTCAACGCGAGGGCCTGGAGTTCCTTGCCGTACGGGCTCAGCGCGACGAGCGCCGGGCGCGGGGTGTCGTCGGTGCCCTCGTAGGCGTCGGCGGCCAGGGTGGCCCCGTCGCGCATGGGGACCCGCAGGTCCTTGCGGATACGGATCGTCTGGCCCCCGGCATCCCAGGTCTGCAGATCGGAGGTCGTGTGCTCGGCCATCGTTGGCTCCTTGGCGCGGTCGGGGCCGGGGTTACCGGCGGGGGTGGCGGAAGTGGAAAGTCGGGCGGGGTCGTCTGCGGGAGCGCAGGGGCGTTTCGGTGCAGGGTCGGCTCCGTGGCCTGGGCAGTTCCGTGCGGTCGCCCGTCGGCACGGTGTCACCTCGAGGCGAACAACCTTCTGTAGCCGTGCAGTGTCGTGAAGAACGGGGAGGGCTCCAGCCGCGGATCGCCTGTGTAGCCGAGGTCGTCGGCGATGCGGCCGAATGGCGCGTGAAGCGAGGAGTTCTCGCCGCTGTCTCGGCCGCCGTCGGCGAAGTAGCGCTCGGCCGCCTCCCGGATGCGGGCCTCGCGGTCGATGCTGTGCCGAAGCGCCTCGTCGGCCTGGGTGTGGTCGAGTTCGACTCCGTAGGGCGTGCCTTCGGCGTTGCGGTAGGGGTGACCGAGGTACATGCGTCGCGGGGCGACCTCGTCGCGGAGCCTCAGCAGGCTCGACCGGTACGCGTCAGGATCCTCGTAACCCGGGAAGCCCGCGGCCGCGCCGTACACCTGCACGGAGTCACCGACGAACGCATCGTTCTGGCCGTCAATGACGTACGCCATCGCACCTGCACTGTGACCAGGCACGTTGCGCGCAGTCACGGTGACGTCGCCTCCCAGGGAGAGCGACTCGCCGCCGTGCAGCACCACGGTCGGCTCCATCTCCCCGGAGATGACCGCATCGGCGGCTTTGGTCTGCGCGGCCTCGCCGTCGGGGTCGCGCAGGTACTGGTCACGCACGTCGAGGTAGTGCAGCACGTGCGCGCGCCGGGAGCGGAGCAGGTGCGCTTCGTCGGCATGGATCACGACTTTCGCCTTGCGCCCCGTCATCTCCCACAGAGCGTGCGCGCCGCCCATGTGGTCGATGTGGCCGTGGGTGAGCAGGATCCAGCGCACGTCCTCGATCCGGCGACCGAGCCTCTCCAACGCCGGAGCCATGCCCTCGGCGGGCGAACTCGCGATGCCGGTGTCGACGATCGCGGGCTCAGGCGCATCGATGAAGAACGTGTACAGGTGAAACCGCCCCCACGGGGACGCGATCGGGTGGATGTCTGTGCTCGTGCGACTCATGTCTGGCGTGCTCCTTCAGGATCGCTGGGTGCAGCAACCGAGCCGCGACCGCACAGCTCACGGTCGACGTGCCCTCTGGTCGTAGGGGTTGTCATGCACCCTCCATGTCGTTGAAGTCGGAACCCGACGGTGGCCGCACTGCAGGTATCAGCGCCCGCCGCAGCCCGGCGGTCTCAATCGGCAAGAAACTCCGCCGTGTCTCTGTAGACCTTCTGGAACTCGGGGATCCATGAGAAGTTCTGCACGAAGCCGTGGTTCGCGTCGGGGTACCGGATCGCGGTGACCTCGACCCCCGCCTCCGCGAGTCGGCGCGCGTACAGCTCGCCCTCGTCGCGGAGCGGGTCGTACTGGGCCGTGATGACCAGCGCCTTCGGGAGTCCGGCGAGGTTCTCGCGCTTGATCGGGGAGACCAGCGGGTCGGCCGGATCGGCCCCACTGTCGATGTAGAACGCGTTGAACGGCTTGAGGCCCGGGGTCTCCAGGCCGTAGCCGGTGGCGTTCTCGACCAGGGAGCCGTAGCGGTTCTCGTCGAAGTCGAGGTCGAGGGAGGGGTAGTAGAGCACCTGGTGCGTGAGCGCGTCGAAGCCGTCGTCGTGGGCCTTCGCGGCGACGGCGGCGACGAAGGTTCCTCCGGAGCTGTCGCCGGCGATCGCGAGCCGGTGGCCGTCCCAACCTGTTTCGGCGGCGCCGTCGCCCGCGACCCAGCGGACGACTCCGTAGCAGTCTTCGAGACCCGCCGGGTAGAGGTTCTCGGGGGCGAGCCTGAAGCCCACTGAGACAACCGTGAAGCCGGTCTGCTTCGCCAGGAAGCGGCACACGTGGTCGTGTGTGTCGAGCGAGCCGAGGAAGAAGGCCCCTCCGTGGAAGTACACGATCACGCCCGCGCTGACGCCGGGCGCCTGGTCTGTGTAGACACGCACTGGGACCTGGCCTGTTGCGGTCTGAGCGGTGAGGTCACGCACGGAGCGGAGGGGCAGACGCTCCTCCAGGGGCGCGACCTGGGCGGCCTCCCCGGCTCGCATGGCGACGGGGTTCAGCGGCCCCGGCGGGGGCGCGGGCAGGTTCGCGAGCACCTCAGCGATATTCGGGTGAATACTCATGTCTTCCTTTCTCGGCCGTGGCCCCTAGTCCGTCGGGTGCCGCGG
>JAUNUP010000003.1:91358-91678 GCA_030538115.1 Dermatophilus congolensis
AACATGTTCTCCCGCACGTTTCCGTTCCCCGGCCAGTTCCGCGGCACACGGAGGGGTGCCCCTATCGTTTAGTCGAGCGGTTGCCGGGCGCCCGGTCCGTCGGGTGCCGCGGAACATGTTCTCCCGCACGTTTCCGTTCCCCGGCCAGTTCCGCGGCACACGGAGGGCGTGTCCCTGTCGTTTCGTCGAGCGGTTGCCGGGCTCCGGCCTGACGGCCTTACCCGGCGACCACCTTCTGTGCCGTGGCACTTCTGCTGGTAGACGACCGAGCAGGACTCATGTGCCACGGCACCCCCACCGGGCAGGGCGCCAGCCTGACG
>JAUNUP010000003.1:91778-224770 GCA_030538115.1 Dermatophilus congolensis
GCCGCACCCGGCCACCACCTTCCGTGCCGTGGCACTCCTGCTGGTAGACGACCGAGCAGGACTCATGTGCCACGGCACCCCACCGGGCAGGGCGCCAGCCTGACGGCCTCACCCGGCGACCACCTTCTGTGCCGTGGCACTCCTGCTGGTAGACGACCGAGCAGGACTCATGTGCCGCGGCACCCCCACCGGGCAGGGCGCCAGCCTGATGGCCGCACCCGGCCACCACCTTCCGTGCCGTGGCACTCCTGCTGGTAGACGACCGAACGGGAATCATGTGCCACGGCACCCCCATCGGGCGTGGTGCCGTGGCATACGTACTCGCGCGCCTGCCCTTCCAGCACCCGTGCCACGGCCCGGGGCCACCCGACCGCACCCGCGCCGCGGTACTCGCGCCCGATGATGCGGCCGCGGACACGGGTGACGCTCGGTTCGGCAAGCCCTACGCCTGGTCGGATTGGCTTGCCGATTTCTGGCCCGGGAAGACGTCGTTGACCTCGTCTTCCGTCCAGCCCTGGCGGGAGATGCGCTGCAGTTCGTCGGTCACCGGCTTGCGGGTGTTCATGTACAGCTTGAGCGCCTCCGGCACCGACGGCGCCTCGGCCAGCGCATCTGCGAGTGCGCCCGCGTCGAGGATCGCCGAGTTCGCGCCCTGGCCCTGGTGGTGGCACATGGAGTGGGCGGCATCGCCGAGCAGCGCCACGCAGTCGGTGACCCAGTTGTCGACCGGGTCGATGTCGTGCACGGCGCGCACGTTGACCTTGTCGAAGTCGAGGTCGTTCGCCAGCGCGACGATCCGCTCGTCGAATCCCTCCACCGTCTTGAGCATGTCGTCCTTGGTGACCTGCGGGCTCCACGTCGAGTCGGTGTTGAGGGCGGTGATGTCGAACGACATCTGGCCGCGGTGGCGCAGCGGCAGCACGTACACCTTGGTGCCGCGGCCGAGGTACATGCGCAGGTTGTCGTCGGTGACGAGTCCGTGCGCGGCATCCGAGTCGACGACGACGCGGTAGGCGTGCTCGCCCGCGAACACGGGCTGCTGGTCGCTGAACAACTGCGCGCGCACGGTCGACTTGATGCCGTCGGCTCCGATGACCACATCGGCGTCGGTGACCAGGCCGTTCGTGAACGTGAGGGTGGCGTGGTCGCCCTTGTCCTCGATCCGCTCCAGCTTGTGGCCGACCTTCACCATGCCCTCAGGCAGCACGCCGAGCAGTGCCTGGATGAAGTCGTTGCGGTGCACGAGGTGCGTGTGGGTCTTGACCTCGTAGTCGTCCATGCCGGGCCACGAGTCCTTCATGATCTCGTGGCCGTCGGCGGAGAGGATCTGAAAGTAGTCGCTCGCGGAGGTGACGTCGGCGATGGCGTCGAAGATGCCCCACTTGCGGAACTGGTCCATGGAGGAGGGGCGCAGGCCGATTCCGGCGCCCACCTCCCGGATCTGGCTGGCCTGCTCGTACACAGTCACGTCGGCACCGAGGAGGCTGAGCGCCTTGGCCGCACTGGCTCCGCCGTAGCCGCCGCCGATGATGGCGATCCTCAGTTTTGTCAGGTCTGCAGCGTTCATGATGGTCTCTTTCTCGTATCGGGCTTCGTTGCCTGATCTGCGGTTTCGTGTGACCGCGGAGGGACGGTCGGTAGTACGTGGCGTCGGTTCGGAACCGCTCCGCACAGTGCGGGGCAGTTGATGGAGAGCGGAGTCAGTTCTGGATGGTGAAGAACTCGGCCGGGAGGCGTTCGAACAGGTCGGTGACCGTGGTCTCGTCCACTCCGTTGGCTCGGAGGTCTGGGATGAGGTCTTCGAACAGGTAGTTGACGGTGTGGCCCTTGACGCCTGGCCAGCCGAGGGGGCTGCAGTTGGCGTCGACTCCCGCGAGTGCGCGGCCCGGGTGGGCTGCGATGAACCGCAGGAAGTGGTCGAGCCGTTCCTTGCGGGGGCGAGCCCAGAAGGGCGGGTCGGGTAATTCGGTCTCGTAGCCGAAGGTGTCGAAGCCGACGCGCCCGCCCTGGGCGGCGATCCAGTTGTCGTCGGTCTTTGGGGCGTTGACGCCGTCGTCGGCGTGGCCGAACAGCACCCGGTCGAGGGGTAGGCCCTCGTCGTTGAAGATCTCGACCGCCGGCTCCGCGTCGATGGCCAGGTGCGTGAGAATCGGCACGCCCGTGGCCTTCGCAGCCCGACCGGCGGCGCGGTAAATGCGCTTGTCGAGCTCCGTCATCCGGCCGCCGCGGCTCACGCCGACCTTGATGACGCCCGCCTTGGCCTTGGTGTTGCCGATGCCGACGGTGATCTCGTGCACGAAAACCTCGGCGAGGTACTCCACCGACGCGCGGGCGAAGTGCGCGAGCGCGGTGTCGCCGCCGACGAATCCGGTGCAGGCGACGATGTGCACGCCGGTCTTCTCCGAAAGCGTCTGGTAGTAGGGGATGTCGCGGCCGTTGCAGATGCCCGTCGCGTCGACGAACGTGCCTCCCCCGTACTCGTGGAACGCCCGCAGCTTCGGCACGGTCTCCTGCCACCGCTGCTCCGGCGACTTCCACCACAACGCGTCGAGCTCACTGCCCGGCATGCCGTAGCCGATGTGCTCGTGGATGGCGACGACGCCCAGCTCCTTGTTGGAGACCGACCCCAGCACCGTGTTCACTCGTCCGTTCGACACGTCTCTCACCTGTTCGCTCGTGTTCGCGTCTGTCACGTGTGTCATGGCGGCGTTCACCGAACCGTGAGCAGGGCTCGGGGGTTGTCCACGAGGATCCGCCGCGCGTCGTCCGGGCTCAGCCCCTTGGAGGTGAGCAGCGGCACGAACGTGGTGAGCACGTGGCTGTACGGGAGGTCGTTCGCCGGCACTCCCTTGGCGACGCCGATCGCGTTGCTCGACAGGATGATCCGGTCACGGTGCCCCGCCTTGACGAGCGCGATCACGAGGTCGGCCCGCTCGTCGTCGGTGAGGAAGTCCTCCGCGCTGGAGCCGACGTTGTCGATGCCGACGTACGCACCCCGCTCCGCGACCGCGATCGCCTTGTCGGCGGCAGCGCGGCGGTCAAGGTCGCCGACGAGCACGCGGTCGGCGGCGACACCCTCGTCGAGCACGATGTCGAGGTCGGCCAGCACGTCGGCTCCGTACCGGATCGACACCGGCACGCCCGTGGCGGAGGCGGTGCGCGCGGCTCCGCGGAAGAGGCTCTCGTCGGTGGCGGTCATGCCGGCGCGGGTGGCGGTGGTCGTGACCAGGCCTGCAGCGCCGCGCCGCTCGATGCGCGGCACGACCATGCCCTCGATGACCTCCTTGGAGAAGAGGTCGGCGAACTTGTCGGCGGGCCAGGGCGTGGGCGGGTTCGTCTGGGGTGTGAGGAAGTAGCCGCCGAGCAGCTCCTCCGGCCCCATGCCCGTGGACGCGACGATGTGTACGCCGGTCGCCCTCGACAGCGCCTCGTACAGACGCACGTCACGGCCGTGGAACATGCCGGTGCTGTCGACCACCGTGCCGCCTCCGGCCTCGCGGAAGTCGGTCAGCTTTGCCTCGAGGATGTCGAAGATCTCGGCTCGGTCGATGGTGATGTCGGGTGCGTATTGCGCACCCGGAAGCACGGAGAGCAGGGCCTCGTGCACTGCCACGACTCCGAGCTCGTCAGCGGAGACGGGACCGAGCACCGTATTGACGGTGCCGTTGTCCGTTCCGGTGTTCGTGGTGCCGTCGAGCGCGTGCGCGTCCGCCATTGGGCACTACCTTTCGTCGGCGTCACGCCAGCGGCGTCACGCGATGTGCAAGGGAGCACCGCGCAACTCGACGCGCGCATGGCGGCCGGCGGCAGTGCAGGCGGTGGAGAGAACGGGCAGGTGCACCGGAGAGCCTTACGTCCACCCGACGGGCCGTAGTGCACTGCCTCGTGAAGAGGGATCGTCCCTCACGACTGATACGAGATTGGCATATTGTGATACTAAAGTCAATGCCTCGTGTGACCACTGTACGAGGTTTGCCGAAGCGGTTTCTAGCGCCGTGACCACGGGATACATGCGCAAGCACAGGGTTGCGCGGCAATCGCGTCGGTGAGCAACAGGATTCGCGTGCGCGCTAGCCCCGTGTTCAGCCGTCGGTGACGAAGCGATACTTGAACTCGTCTGCGAGGTGGTGAGCCACGCGCCAACCGGAGGGGACGCCTCCGGTGGTGAAGAAGATCGTTTCGATCACCAGCAGAGGGCTGCCCACCGGCACGCCGAGTACCTCCGCGTGCGAAGCCGAGGCGGCAGTGGCCCAGGCCTCGTGTTCGGCGCGGTCGAGGGTGATGCCGTAGTCGCGTTCGAGCAACTCGAACGCCGACCCTTGCGACTCCAGGTCGGAGGCCTTCGGCGCGAAGCCCTCGGGCCCGCGCACGTAGACGTCGGCCTCCACCAGCGGAGACCCGTCGAGGCTGATGAGGCGCCTGAAATGAGTGACACTCTCGCCCGGCTCCATGCGGAGCCGCTCGCGGATGTGATCCGGCGGCACGACCCGCGCGAGGCCGGTGACCTGCGCTGTCGGGTTGAGGCCCCGCTCCGCGAGGTACTGGTACAGGGTGCCGGCTCGCAGCTCCGGGGGCCGATCGACGCGCGCCCCGGGCACCGGAAACGTGCCTTTGCCCTGCTTGCGGTAGACGTACCCCTCGTTGGTCAGCTCACGCAGCGCCTGCCGGATGGGCGCGCGGCTCACGTCGAACCGGTCGAGCAGCTGCGCCTCGGTCATCGGCTTCTGCGGATCTGCGACGCCACCCATGATCTCGCCGCGCAGGATGTCTTTGATCTGCCGGTACAGCGGCACCCCGGAGGAGAGGTCGAGCTCGCCGTCAGCCACGCCCGTCACTCCCTCCGTGCTTTGTCGTGCTCTGTCGCGCCGTGATGTCCCGAGATACGCAGTGCCGCCAGCGTGTCCCCGACTCGGCTGTTGTGACTAACCACCATAGTCGCGTCCCCCACCGGCCCTGTCGCCCACCGAAACACGCGCGCCGAGTGAGCTGCCACACCCCGCACGCCGCACCGTCCGGAGCCTGCGCGGCGACGGTCTGCCTGGTCAGTAGGCTTGTGGATCGGGCTCATTCGCGGCCCTGTGGCTCGAAGGTGGAGGTTGACACGGTGCAGCAGGCAGATCTCACACTGGTCGGCCACCTTCTCAGCCAGGGGCTTCTCGACAAGACCCTCGCCACCATTCACGCAGCCGGTGCCAGCGCCGAGATCACCAGCCTCGTGCCGGGCAAGTCGTCACAGGAGCATTCCGAGGCGACGCTGCGAGTCACCGGGTTCACGGCCGCGCTGCAGGCCGAGCTCGAGACCTCGCCCACGGTCGCCGGGATCACTCTGGGCAGCGTGCCTGCCGACGTAGCCCTCGCGACAGTAGAGATCGACGGCGCAGCGCCGCACGACTTCTACCCCACCACGATCTTTCCGACCCATGTGCGGGTGAACGGCACCTGGGTACTCGTCGAGAAGCAGCGCATGGACGCGAGCATCGTTGTGGAGGGCGACAACACCGACCACCCGACCGCCTACTGCTGCCTGGGCCGCGACCTGCGCGTCGGCCAGCGGGTCGTCACCGGCCACGACCAGGGCATACACCTCACGCTCCCCTCCGTCGGCGGTGACAGCGGCACATTCGCGTTCATGAGCTCCACCGTCTCCAGCGAGCGTCGCGTCGAGTCGCAGGTCGAAAAGCTCGCCGACTTCATGCGCGAGGTCAAGGCTCGCGACGGCAAGATCGTGGTGGTCGCGGGCCCGGTGGTCATCCACACCGGAGGTCGGGAGGCACTGGCTCGCATCATCCGCGGCGGCTGGGTGCAGTCGTTCCTCGCTGGCAACGCCATCGCCGCGCACGACATCGAGGCCGACATCTACGGCACCTCCCTCGGCGTCGACCTGACCAGCGGCGAGGTCGTCGGAGGCGGCCACAGCCACCACATCCGCGCGATCAACCGCGTGCGTCGTCACGGCGGCATCCGCGCCTCCGTCGAGCAGGGCATCGTCACAGACGGAGTCATGAAGGCACTGATCGACACGGATGTGCCGTTCGTGCTCGCAGGGTCGATCCGCGACGACGGGCCGCTGACCGAGACGATCATGGACCTCATCGAGGCCCAACGTCAGTACCAAGAACAGATCCGCGGAGCCGACCTCATCCTCATGCTCTCGACCATGCTGCACGCCATCGGAGTCGGAAACATGACGCCGTCAGGCGTGAAAATGGTGTGCGTCGACATCAGCCCCGCCGTCGCAACCAAACTCGCCGACCGCGGCTCGCTCGAGTCGATCGGCATCGTCACCGACGTCGGCCTGTTCCTGCGCCTCCTCGCCGAGAAGCTCGGCGTCTGAGCCGCGCCGCGCTCAGGAGGTCGGGGCGAACGCCTCCGGAGTCGCGCCCAGCGCGCTCGCGAGGGCTTGCTCGAGTTCTTCTCCTGCCACGGGATAGAGGGGGTCGAGGGTCTCTTCGATCTGCTCCAGGTCGGCGGCGCCGGCCACACCCTCGGCGACCTGGGGCCTCGACTCCGAGATGAGGCGGGCGGTCAGCGACATACCGAGAAAGGCGAAGCCCTCGACGACCCGGTCGAGGGGGAACTCCTCGTCGGTTTCGTACATCTCGATCGCGTTCGTGAGGCCACCGTTCTGCGCGCTGCCGTCGAAGGTCAATGCATCTCGCAGGGCGATGTCCCCCGGGGCTGTCAACGTCACGTCGTAGTCGAGAGCTCGGTTCCAGACGGCGATCGGGTCACTCATGAGGCCAACCTACGCGGCGCATCACCGTCGGATTACGCGCCCTGCCGTGAACCGGCAGCCGTGCCAGGGATTCTCGCCATGATTCTCAACCGGCCGCTTCCGGGGAAATTCATGGCCAGGATGGGGGCATGTCCGGCCCGATCCCCGACTGGGAACCTCTCTCCGACACCGCCCAAGCCGACCAGGTGGCCACCTACGACGCACACCGCGAGGCCTGCCCCGTCGCGCGCTCGCCGCGAGGGGTCACCGTGTTCAGGCACGCCGACGTCGTGGCCGTGGCCGCCGACCCCCTGACGTTCTCCTCCGGCGCTTCGGAGTTTCGGCAGGTGCCCAACACCCTCGATCCGCCCGAGCACGCCGCCTACCGGGCGGTGATCGACCCGTTCTTCAGCGCCGACAGGATGGCCGCCCTCGAACCCGAGATTCGACGGATCGCTCGCAACCTCCTGGCCGACCTGGCACACCTGAGAGAGCCGAGCACCGCACCGTCCGTCGGAGACTCGGGCGGCGCCACGGTCGACGCCGTGCACGACATCGGGTACCCGTTCGCCGTGCGTGCCACAGCCACGTGGCTCGGCTGGGAGGGATCGGAGGCCCGGCTCCTCACCTGGATGGGCGACAACCACGCGGCCACCCGCTCCGCCGACCGCACCCGCACCGCGGCGGTCGCGGCGGCGTTCGACGCGATCGTCTCCGACCAGGTGCAACGCCGTCGGTCGCTCGGTGCCGACGCCTCCGACGACCCAACCACCGAACTCACCCGACTCACCGTGGAGGGGCGGCCCCTCACCGACGACGAGATCGTCTCGGTGCTGCGCAACTGGACCGCGGGCGACCTCGGCTCCATCGCCGCCTGCATCGGCGTCGTGGCCCACCACCTCGCCGCGCACCCCGACCTGCAGAGCGAACTGCGCGAGGACCCGACGCGACTGGCCGGGCCGATCGACGAGATCCTGCGCATCGACAACCCGTTCCTCGTCAACCGCCGCGTCACGACCCGTGTCGCTGACATCGCCGGTCACACCGTGGAAGCGGGCGCGCGGGTGTACCTCAACTGGACGGCCGCCAACCGAGACCCCCGCGTCTTCGGCGATCCCGACGATTACCGTCCTCGCGAGAACGCACCACACAACCTCGTGTACGGCACAGGCATCCACATCTGCCCCGGCAGGCCGCTGGCGACGATGGAACTCGTCTCGATGACACGCGAACTGCTCGCGGCCACAACCTCATTCACACTTGACGCCGACCGGCCCGCCCGACGCGAGACCTACCCCGTCGGCGGCTGGGCCGAGGTGCCGCTCCGTCTGGTGGGCAGGTAGCCGCCCCGGGCAAGCGTCGCATCGAGCCTTGACGCGCTCGATAGCGCCGAGATGCCCCGGACGTTACGACACGAGGGATGCACTTCAGAGCTGCCCGCGCACGTTTACCTACGTTGATTCGGCCACGAGCTCGCGAACTGCATCCCTCGTGTTGTCTCCTCCGAGCGGAGGCAGTACTGCGGGCCTGGTTCGCGCTGCGCGCAGGCCGTTGAGGATGACGATCACCTCTGCGACCTCGTGTACGAGCACCACAGCGGCGAGGCCCAGCACACCCGTGATCGCCAGCGGCGGCAGCACCGCGATGATCAGCAGCGACAGGGCGATGTTCTGGTCGATGATCCGGCGCCCGCGCTGAGCGTGGTCGAGCGCCTGCGGGATGAGCCGCAGATCGTGGCCGGTGAAGGCGATGTCGGCCGACTCGATCGCCGCATCCGATCCGTGCGCGCCCATCGCGATACCCACATCGGAGGCAGCGAGCGCGGGGGCATCGTTGATGCCGTCACCGATCATCGCCGTCGTGGCTCGGGCACCGAGTTCGGTTACCGCCGAGGCTTTCTCCTCCGGGCGGAGAGCGGCCCGCACGTCGCTGATACCCGCCTGCGCCGCGAGGGCACGAGCGGTGCGCTCGTTGTCGCCGGTGAGCATCGTCACGCCGATGCCCTTCTCGGAGAGGGTGCGCACGACCTCCGAAACCTCGGGTCGCAGCTCGTCGCGCACACCGATGATCCCGGCGACGCCGCCGTCACGCTGCACGACCACGACCGTCATGCCCTGCTCTTCGAGCATCGCGACTTCGTCTGCGAGCACGCCCGCTTCGACCCAGCGCGGGCTCCCGACCCGCACCTCGCCGCCTTCGACCCGACCGCGGATGCCGTGCCCGGCCTCCTCGACGATGCCGTCGCCTGCACCCGTAGACACGGGCGCGGACGCTTCTTCGGCACCGCACGACCCGGCCGCCGTGACTGCCTCGCCACAGCCGTCGTCGCAACCGCACGCTGCGCCGGCAGAACAGCCGTCATCGCAGCCGTTCCCGGTACCGGGAGTCCAGCCGTCATCGCAGCCGTTCGGGGTACCGGAAGTACAGCCGTCGCCACAGCCGCAGGTACTCGCGGGCTCTGTGCTCGGAGCCGCGACCGGGGCGACGAGTTCGCCCGCTTCGTCTGCGGCCTGCACGATGGCCGACGCCAGGGGGTGGGTGCTGACGCGTTCGAGCGCCGCCGCCCAGCGGAGTACGTCGCCCTCGCCGACGCCCGGGGCACTGATCACGGACGAGACCGTGGGGCGGCCGCGCGTGAGGGTGCCGGTCTTGTCGACCGCCAGGTGACGTACGGCTCCGAGCCGTTCGAACGCCGCACCGGAAGTGACGACGACACCGAACGTGCTGGCCGCCCCGACCCCCGAGACGACCGTGATCGGAACCGCGATCGCGATCGCGCACGGTGAGGCCGCGACCAGCACGACGAGGGCGCGGGTGATCCAGACGCCGGAGTCACCGAGCAGAGACCCGATGACGGCGACGAGCAAGGCCACCACGAGCACGCCCGGCACCAGAGGCTTCGCGATGCGGTCGGCAATGCGGGCCCGCTCGCCCTTGCGTGTCTGCGCGGCCTGAACCAGCCGCACGATCGTGGTGAGCGAGTTGTCGGTACCGGCCGCGGTGACCTCGACCTCGAGCACACCGGCGGAGTTGATCGAGCCGGCGAGCACCTCGTCACCCACGCCGACCTCGACGGGGATCGACTCGCCTGTGATCGCCGACGTGTCGAGGCTGCTCCTCCCGGAGTGGACCACACCGTCCGTCGCCACCCGATCGCCGGGCCGCACGAGCATGACCTGCCCCGCGACCAGCTGACGTGCGGGGATCTCGCGCCTCACGCCTCCGTCGAGCACCGCGGCGGTCTCGGGCACCAGCCGAAGCAGAGCCCGGAGTCCGTTCCGGGCGCGGTCCATGGCCTTGTCTTCGAGCGCCTCCGCGATGGAGTAGAGAAACGCGAGTGCCGCAGCCTCGCCGACGTAGCCGAGAATGACCGCACCGGCCGCGCTGATCGTCATGAGCAGCGCAATCCCTAGCCGCCCCGATCCCGCCGTGACCAGGCGGCGCAGCGCCCCGGGCACGAACGTGGAGGCGCCGAGCAGCAGACCGATCCAGTAGAGCCCGAGCGACACAGCTTCGGCGCCCGCCAGGTCTGCGGCCCACCCGGAGGCGAGCGCCACCCCGGAGGCGACCGGCACCATCACCTCGCGGTCGCGCCACCACGGGCTTTCGTCGTCGTCATCTTGGTCGAGATCGAAGTCGAGTTCGGTCTCGTCGACGGGCCCGGAACATGAGCAGCTCACCGAGGCTCCTTCGCGTTGTCGCCTGTGTCGTCCGAGTCGCAACAGTCGAGCGAACAGGCCGGGTCTATGCAGGAGGCGTTCTCGTCGACGGCCAGCGTCACGTCGACGAGGGCGTTGAGGGCGCCTGCCAAGTGCGGGTCGGCCATCTCGTACCGGGTCGCACGCCCCTCCGGTTCGGCGACGACGATGCCGCAATCACGCAGGCACGTGAGGTGATTCGAGACATTGGAGCGGGTCAGCTCTAGTTCGCGCGCGAGCACCGCCGGGTAGGAGGGCCCGTCGAGCAGCATCATGAGGATGCGCGAGCGGGTGGGGTCGGCCATGGCCCGACCGAGCCGGTTCATCACATCGAGCCGCGCGGCAATGGTCAGCATGCACTGACCATACAGCGACGACTGACCAATTGCCACGAGTGGCCTTCAGCAGTCCACCCGGCCTGAATGGCCACCGATCAACGCGCCGTCTGTGGAACTCGGCCACACGCTGACCTAACATCGATCGAAGGGGACAGATCGTTCACGAGTAACGCTGTGAGCGAACCTGATTCGTGCACTGCGCCCACGTGACGGGCGCGGGCGGCCGGGGGCCGGGGGAAGGCCGCGTTCACGTGCCTCGTCAGTGGTGGCACCTCACGACGTGCAGAGAGCCGAATCGGCGTCTGCGAAGCGCTGGGTGGGCCGCCGCTCGACGGGTCGCGCATCCGATTGGGGGGCCGATCACCGGAGCCTCACCATGCCGACGCCGCCGCCCAGCCGTATCGCCGCCGCCCTCGTGGGCGTGGCCCTCACGTTGACCGCGGCAGCCGCCAGCGAGGCCCCCGCCTCCGCTCGCCCCACGTATCCGTGCGCTGACCTGGACCTCATGGCCGCCGGAAACCCCCGCGAGGCCGTGCTGGCCGACAAATTCGCATATGGCCCCTACAAGGCCACGACCGTCGGCGACGGCACCGGAAACATCGACTGGGATACCGACCCGTACAACCGTGTCAGTTGGCGCATGTGGCTCAACGCGTTCCGCTGGCTCGGGTCGATCGTCTCCGCGGCGGGAGACGGGGATGTCGAGGCCCGCGATCATGCCCTCGCGATCGTCGCCGACTGGATGCGCGATCACCCGACCGACTGGGTCGACAACGTCACGGCCCGCGAGTCGACCATGCACCGCACGAACATGATCCTCTGCCTGCGGGAGGCGATCGACGACCCGGGCAGCGGCCGGTTGCCCACTCAGTTCGCGTGGCTCGACCAAGCTCTCGAAACCCATGCGGAGTTTCTCGCGAAGCACTACTCCGGGCACGGAAACCACGGGGTCAACGAGTCGGTGGGGCTTGTCGGCGCGGGCGTCGTGCTCGATAGGCCCGACCTCGTCGAGGTGGCCGTCGGCCGTCTGCGTGAAGTGCTACCCATCGCCATCGATAGCCAGGGTGCCAACAACGAGCAGACCACCGGCTACGTGCTTCTCAACTACGACCTGTGGAAACGCGCATCGGAGACCCTCGCCGCAGGCCAGGTGGCTCCCGAGTTGGAGGCCGAGATCGACGCGCGTCTGTACGGCCTGGCGACGTTTCTCGCCCACGCGACCAATTCCCTCGGCTACCACCACCAGATCGGAGACAGCGAGCGCCGCGCCTTCGAGCCGTACATCGGCACCCCGCACGAGTACATCGCGACCGGCGGCACCTCGGGACGCCCGCCGGAGGCTCGCGTCGCCGTGTACGACAAGGGCTACGTGTTCGGCCGCTCCGGATGGGGGCTGGGCGCCCGGCCGCTGACGCAGGAGACCTCGTACTCGCTGCGTTTCGGCCCCGGTCGCGCCATGCACGGGCACGACGACAAGACGTCGATCACCTTCGTCGCCCGCGGCCGCGACGTGCTCATCGACCCCGGAGTCGGCGAGACCACCCGCGACGCCTGGGACACCTTCTTCAAGGGCCCCGAGGCGCACAACGCGCTGGTCATGGACGGTATGACGAACTTCGCGACACGGCTCGACAGGGTCAACACCGATACGCCTGGCGCCGATGTCTTCCGGGTCGTCGACCGGCCCGCCTGCGGGGTGCTGCGAACCCGCGACGCGGTCTTCCTCTCCGACCCGGACCTGGTGCTCGTCGTGGACAAGGCGACCTCCGCGACTCCGCGAGACTTCCGCCAGCTCTGGCACCTGCCGGTCGGGGAGAAGGTCTCCCTGGCCGGTGACACGCAGGCGAGGGCGGTGAACGGAACGCGCACGACCACCGTCGTGCCGCTGCGGGTCGCCGGCGCCGACCCGCAAGGCTCGCTGCGTACCGTGACCGGCGCCACCGATCCCGTACAGGGCTGGCACTGGCGAACCGTGTTCAAGAAGGACCCCGCCCCGGTCGTGTGGCGCGAACACCGCGGTGCGGGAACGACGCTGGCGACGGCCGTGATCCCCTCCGTGGCCGGTGAGCGGGTACAGGTGCGCGCCGATGACGCACCGAACGGAGGCACCCGCTGGGTGATCACGGTCGGCGCCCAGACCGCGGTCGTCTACCGCGACGGCAACGGCACCCTCACCCGAACCCGCTGACGCGGATCCCCTCGACCTCGTCGAGCTGGCGGGTCGCCCACGCAAGCGAGGCTGAGGCTCACTGCCAGCTGGCGGCGGGCTGCGTCGGGTCGCCCAGTCGCCGCTCACTCCTCGGGGGCAGCTCTGCGGACCTCGTGCACGGTCAGGCCTTCGATGCCCTCGAAATCCCGCGTGTTCGCGGTGTACACAGGAAGGTTCCCGGCCAGGGCGGTCGCAGCGATGAGGGCGTCGTACGCCCTGGCCTTGGGCTTGCGACCGGATGCACGCAGCGACGAAGCCACGCGTCCGAAGGCCCTCGCCGCGGCGGCATCGAAGGGCAGAGGGTCGAAATCCGCCTCGGCCTGCTGGAGGTGCGCCTGCCGCGCCGCGCGTTCGCGCTCGGATGTGGCGACGTGCGGGCCGACCGACAGCTCGGCGAGCGTGATCGCCGTGATGAGCGCTTCGTCGGGCAGCGAGGCCGGGTCGAGATCGGCCAGGTCGATGAGGGCCGACGTGTCGAGCACTCCCTGCACCACGGACTGCACCACGGTCTCGCTCACAACGCTGCGTCCAGGATCTCGTCGATGTCTCGCCGCAGGTCGTCGGGATTCACGCGCGGCAAGCCCGCCCGGCGCGCGATGAGTTCGCGGGTGCCGAGGGCTCGGCGCGGTAGCGGAACAACGGCAGCGACAGGCTCTCCATCGCGCGTGACAGTGAGCGCCTCCCCTCGCGCGACACGCGCAAGAACGTCAGCACTGCGGTTTCGCAGGTCGCGCACGGTCACTGCACTCATGTACCCAGCGTATCACCGGTGATACATGTCGCCTAGGGGAGGCGCAACGTCCACAGCTGAGCGCGCCCGGCAGGAACCGACGCTGTTCACCCACAGGATGTTGACCCCTGAGTAATAACGCCTCACCCTGGCTGTCACGGCTGCACGGGTGCGGTCTTGCGGAGTACTCGGTGCGCGCCCGACGGAGTCGATGAGCCGTAGACGACCGCCACGCTCACGCACGACCCCGGAGGCCGCCATGCACCCATCCGCCGACATCGACGTGCTCATCATCGGAGCGGGCATCTCGGGCATCAACGCCGCGTACCGCATCCAGGAGCGCTGCCCCGACCTCACCTATGCCGTGCTCGAGGGGCGCGACGCCATCGGCGGCACGTGGGACCTGTTCCGCTACCCGGGTATCCGCTCCGACTCCGACATCTACACGCTGTCGCTGCCGTTCTACCCGTGGAAGGGCGAGGACTCGATCGTCGACGGCGACGAGATCCTCGCCTACATCACGGAGGCGACCCGGCGGTTCGGCATCGACCGGCACATCCGGCTGCGACACCACGTACGGGCGGCGGAGTGGTCGTCGCAGGCGCAGCGCTGGAGCGTCACTGTGGACACTGCCGACACCCCCGACGGAGCCGCGACGTACTCCGCCCGCTTCGTCGTCGTGTGCACCGGCTACTACGACTACGAATCCCCGCACGACCCGGGCTTCGAGGGAGTCGAGTCGTTCGGCGGCACCGTCGTGCACCCGCAGTTCTGGCCCGACGACCTCGACGTGAGCGGCAAACGCGTCGCCGTGATCGGCTCCGGCGCGACCGCGATCACGCTGGTGCCCGCGCTGGCCGACCTCGGTGCGTCGGTGACGATGGTGCAGCGCACCCCCACCTACGTGCTCGCCCAGCCGCGGCACGACCCCCTCGCCGACGTGCTCCGCCGTGCCCTCCCCGCCAAGGCCGCGCACCAGGTGATGCGGGTCAAGAACACGGCCCTCCAATGGGGCCTGTACCAGGCCTGTCAGCGGGCACCGGGGGCGATGAAGGCTCTGCTCCGCAAGGGCGCGATCCACGGAGTCGGCTCGGAGCGGATCGTCGACGAACACCTCACCCCGCCCTACGACCCCTGGGACCAGCGCCTCTGCATCGCCCCGCACGGCGACTTCTTCACGGCCGTGCGCGACGGCTCCGCCTCGATCATGACGGGGCGGATCGAGCGGTTCGTGCCGGAGGGGATTCGCCTGGTCGACGGCACGGTGGTCGAGGCGGACGTCATCGTCACGGCGACCGGGCTGCGGATCAAGCTGCTCGGAGGCGTCGACGTGCGCATCGACGGTGAGCCTGTCGACCTCGCGGCGGCGTACGCCTACAACGGCGCCATGCTCAGCGGCGTACCCAACCTCGCGTTCAGCGTCGGGTACATCAACCTCTCGTGGACGATGCGCTCCGACCTCACGGCCCGCTTCGTGGCGCGGGTGCTGCGGCGGTTCGTCGACTCCGGCAGCGCGGTCGTGACGCCGCGACTGCCCGATCGCGTCGCTCGCCGGGAGAGCGGACCGCTGCTCGACATGCAGTCGGGCTACCTCGCGCGCGCCGCCTCCACGATGCCGCGCGCCACCAAGCGGTACCCGTGGGCGCTGGCGCAGAACATCGTCCGCGACGCGTGGGCCACCAACCGCGCAGACCTCGACGACGGCCTCGAGTGGAAACCCTCGCGTCACACGTCTTCGGAAGCACTCACTTCAGCGATCGAGAGCACGAGCGGAGGCTCGCGATGAGGGCGCTGTCCAGCCGAAACGGCGGGCCGATAGTCGAGGACCGAACCGGCTCGGAGCCCACGCGGGCTGCGTCGGCATACGCGCACGGAGGCTCGCGATGAGGGCCGTCACCTGCCGGGGCGGCGAGCTGACGGTGGAGGAGGTGCCGCGCCCGACACCGGGCAAAGGCCAGGTGCTCCTGAAGGTGACACGGGTCGGCATCTGCGGCTCCGACCTGCACGCGCGGCACAGTTGCGATGCGAGTGCCGACGTCGCCGCCGAGACCGGGTACGAGCACTTCATGCGCTCCACCGATTCGGTGGTTATGGGGCACGAGTTCTCCGGTGAGGTGGCCGAATACGGGCCGGGGTGCCGTCAGGAGTGGCCGGTCGGAACGCCCGTGGTGGCGCCTCCGCTGCTGCGACACGGCGAGGACATGCACATGGTCGGGTTCACGACCTTCGCGCCGGGTGCCTACGCCGAGTACGTGGTGGTCGCCGAAGACATGGCCATGCCCGTGCCCGTGCCGCTGCCAACGGAATTGGCGGCGCTGACCGAGCCGCTCAGCGTCGCCCTCCACGCCGTGCGCCGCAGCGAGATCGGTCGCCGCGACACGGCCGTCGTCATCGGCTGCGGGCCGGTGGGGCTCGCGGTGATCCTCATGCTCAAGGCCCGCGGGGTGCGCACGGTGGTCGCCTCCGACTACTCGCCATCTCGTCGGGCGGTGGCGCGCCAGTGCGGGGCCGATGTCGTAGTCGACCCCGCCACCGCATCCGTGTGGGACGCCTACACGCCGCCCAAGCGGGAGGTCCGCACGGTCACCGACCGGTACACGCGCGGCCTCGACGCGATGGCCGCGCTCCGCAAAGTGCCGAAGCTGCCGTGGTGGCGGGTCGTGCGTGCCGCCGACAACGCCGGGATGATGGCCGGCCCGGTGGTCTACGAATGCGTCGGGGTGCCGGGCGTGATCGAGCAGATCGTCACGGAGGCACCGTTTCTCGCCCGTGTCGTCGTGGTCGGGGTGTGCATGGCCCCCGACACCTTCCGGCCCACGATGGCGATCAACAAAGAGATCACGATGCGGTTCGTGTTCAACTTCGACACCGCGGAGTTCCGCGAGGCGCTCATGCTCATGGCGAAGGGCACCGTCGATCCGCGGCCGTTGGTGACCAGCACGATCGGCCTCGCCGACGTGCCCGCGGCGTTCGACGACCTGGCCCGCGCACCCGAACAGGTCAAGGTGCTGGTCGACCCGTCGCGCTGAGCCCGCCCGCCGACATGCCCGGTGACTGCGGCAGCCCGCCGGAGACGGTCAGGGCAGCAGGCCGAGGCGATCGAGGAGGTCGACCGTGCGCCCCGCTCCGTCCTCGGCACCCACGACGGCGGCGACCTCCTGCGCCCTGATCCGGTATCCGGCGGCGCGAGGCGATTCGAGCATCTCGTGGATCAGCCCGGCCAGCCCCTCGGCGTCTGCCCGGCGGCGGGGCAGCGGACCCGGGCCTAGGCCGAGGGCGTGTAGGCGCAGGGCGTGGTAGGGCTGATCCGTGCCGATGGGTGTGACGACCGAGGGCACGCCGCTGCGCAGGGCTTCGTGAATCGTGCCCGCGCCACCGTGATGGATCGTGGCCGCCACCCGCGGGAACAGCC
This sequence comes from Dermatophilus congolensis, assembly GCA_030538115.1. GTDB lineage: Bacteria > Actinomycetota > Actinomycetes > Actinomycetales > Dermatophilaceae > Dermatophilus > Dermatophilus congolensis_B. The sequence goes on from JAUNUP010000003.1 coordinate 108,881, forward strand.
ACTCCAACGGCACCGACCGCGCCGCGAACAGGTTCGGAGCGATGAGCCCCTCGGGCGTGTGGGCGGGGGCGAGCGTCACGACCGGGCGGTCGGCCAGCCGTGCGACAGCGGCCAGTTCGTCGACATCGCGCCTGGTCGCGAACTGGGTGAAGCTGCCGAACCCCACGTATACCGGCCTGGGGCCTCGCGAACCCGGCCGGGCGAGAAAGTCCGCCAGCACCGGGTCGGGGCTGTACTCCCGCAGCGGAATTGCCGGGTATCCGCTCTGATGCACGCGTTCGGGCCAGTCGGCGGCGGGCGGCACGAGAACGGGGCTGGCGGCGACGATCGTCGGATGCCGGTCGGCCTGACGGGTGACGGCACGAGCGCTGATCCTCGGCAACCCGAGCCCGTCGCACGCCTTGTCCGTGAGCACGCCCCCGATGGCGGTCGCGAGGTGCCATGCGTAGCGGGTTCCCCACGTGTCGTATGGTCGCCATCCGGTGAAGTACTGGGGAAAGAGGTAGCTCTCCCGCTGCATCGTCGGAGGCTGGGCCGTATAGACGATCGTGGCCGCGCGGCATCCGCGGGCCGAGGCCAACGCCGCCGCCACCCCGCGCGAGAGCACCCCCGACACGATGGTGTCCCCCGGCGTGACCTCGAGCAGCGCAGCCTCGACGAAGCTGTCGGCCAGCCCCGCGACCCATTTCTTAAGCAGCGTCAGCTGACCGAAGGGGGTCGAGCCGAGCACGTCTTTGAGACCGCCGCGGCGCACCGCGCTCGCGAGGTCGGCCTCGATCGGCACGAAACGCGCTCCCTCACCCAGGTCGTCGACGATGCCGGCGTACTCGGCGAGCCCGATCACCGACACGTCCACGCCTCGCCGCCGCAACCGCCCGGCCACGCAGGCCAACGGCTGCACATCGCCACGCGAACCCACGGCGAACAACACCACGCCCATGCCCTGGCACCTCCTGGATCAGCACATTCAGGTTGCCCCATACGCCGCCGCGCGTCACAGTTTTCGAGGGCGGGCTACGCAAGAGCCCCCGACAACGCGACGGATGGAGTCGACCGTGCAACTCGGATTCATCGGCATGGGCCGCATGGGCAAGGGGATGATCCAGCGGCTGCGGAACGCGGGCCACGAGGTCGTCGGCTACGACGTGAACCCCGACGTCTCGGAGGTCGCCTCGCTCGAAGAACTGGTGCAGCGCCTGGAGGCGCCGCGGACCCTGTGGGTGATGGTGCCCTCCGGTGATCCCGTGCACGCGACGATCGACGCGCTCACCGGGCTGCTCGACTCCGGTGACGTGGTCGTCGAGGGCGGCAACTCGCGCTGGACCGACGACCAGCCCCACGCCGACCAGCTCGCCGAGAAGGGCATCGGCTATGTCGACTGCGGCGTCTCCGGAGGGGTGTGGGGCCTCGAGCAGGGGTACGCGCTCATGGCCGGCGGCAGCAAGGACGACGTCGAGCGTCTCCAGCCGGTCTTCGATGCGCTCAAGCCCCCTGGTGAGTCGGGTTTCGTGCACGCGGGCCCGGTGGGCGCGGGGCACTTCTCGAAGATGGTGCACAACGGCATCGAATACGGCCTCATGCAGTCGTACGCCGAGGGTTACGAGCTCATGTGCGCGGCCGATGTGGTGGAAGACGTGCGCGGCGTGATGGCCTCGTGGACCGAGGGCACGGTCATCCGCTCCTGGCTGCTCGACCTGGCGGTGCGGGCACTCGACGCCGACGACGACCTCAGCGAACTGCGCGGCTACGTCGAGGATTCCGGAGAGGGCCGCTGGACCATCGAGGCCGCCATCGACCACGATGTGCCGACCCCGGCCATCACGGCAGCCCTGTACGCACGTTTCGCGAGCCGTCAGGACGACTCTCCCGCGATGAAACTGGTCGCGGCGCTGCGCAACCAGTTCGGCGGCCACGCGGTGACGTCCTCGGCTGCGAAGTCGGAAGAGGCCGCGGACGAGCCGGTCCCGGGAGCCACCCCGGAGTCAGGCGACGCGCCGCCCAAGGCGTAGGCGGTCCCGCACGAAAGCTCGCTGGGTGTTGTCCCGGGCACTCCCGGTGAGGGTTCCGCAGTCATGCGGGTGAGCCGTGCGGGTCAGGCGCGCGTGTCCACACTCACCGGGCGGCCGACGTGGCTGACCTCGACGTTCACCGGTTCGCGCATGGCCTTGTCGTAGGCCTCCTGGCCGCGCTGGGCGAATAGTGGACCTACGGCTGCGTCAGCGCGCGAGGGCTCGTCTCACCATCGGCACTACGAGGAAGATCAGGAACATCACTCCGACCACTGCGGCGCCTCCGTAGAGCCACCAATCCTTCAGCGTGCCCAGGCTTTCGGGGAGGAAGGCCACCCCCATGCCGTAGATGAAGCCCGCTATGCCGGTGGCTGCGGCCCCTGGGGTGCCCGTGATGGCATGCGAATCGTTCGTCTGGCTCACCACGAGGCTCCCATCAGCCAAGGAACGACGATCAGACCGATCGCCAAGACCAGCAGCGCGACTGCGCCGATGGCCCCGATGCGTCCACCGTGCGGCCGTTTCGACCACCACGGCGCCGAGATGCCGTAAGCGAATCCGAGCACGCCCACGAGAACGGCTCCCGTCGATATGTCCATGCGAGCAACCCCCGAGTTTCTCGATGTGGATGTGATGCAGTACACACCATGGGGTCGAGGGGTGTCAGAGGGAAAGCCCTCACGCCATCGACTGTTCACGCGCGCGACTCGGCGACAAACCCGTCGGAGGCTTCACGCCGAAAGGTCAAGCAAAGTCCCGGGCGTTCGAAGAAACCTCTTGGTCCACGTTGAACCGTGCCGCGAACAGCTTGTGGTTACGGCGCGAGCTCCCGGCGCGATGATCTTGGTGCCCCTCGGGTCACACTGGGGTTCCGCGACGGCTCGAACACGGGAGGTGCCGTGAGCAGTGCAGTAGTGAACGAGGTGATGGCCGAGCTGGCCTCGCTTGAAGACGCCAAGATCCGGGCGGTCAACGCCCGGCACGGTGACGACCACGGGGTGAACCTCACGAAGCTGCGGGCGGTGGCGAAGCGGCTCAAGACGCAGCAGCCGCTGGCCGAGGAGCTGTGGGCAACAGGCGATTCCGCGGCTCGGCTGCTGGCGCTGCTCATCTGCCGCCCCAAGGAGTTCGACCGCGACGCGCTCGACGCCATGCTCCGCGACTCCCGCACACCGAAGGTGCACGACTGGCTCGTCAACTACGTCGTGAAGAAAAGCCCGCATGTCGAGGAGCTGCGGCTCGCCTGGTTCGACGACCCCGACCCCGTGGTCGCGAGCGCGGGCTGGGCCCTGACCAGCGACCGAGTGGTCAAGAAGCCCGCCGGGCTCGACCTGCCCGGGCTGCTCGACATCATCGAACGCGACATGGCCGCCGCGCCCGAGCGCCTGCAGTGGGCGATGAACAACTGCCTCGCCCAGATCGGCATCGAACACCCGGAACACCGCGCCAGGGCTCTCGCCATCGGCGAGCGCCTCGAGGTGCTCAAGGACTACCCGACTCCCCCGAACTGCACCTCGCCGTACGCGCCGATCTGGATCGAAGAGATGGTCCGCCGCAAGGGCTGAGCGACGGCGCTGCACTCTGTCGGTGGGGGCGTGCAGGATGAGGGCATGTCCGCATTGGCCGCCGCGCTGACCTATCGGCGCCTCGTTCGTGAGAGTTCGACGCTGCGGCTGCTGCGCGCCGATCACCTCGCGGTGGCGGGGGCGTTGCTGGCCACGCACCTCGGTGCGCCCGGGCGGCGGATACCGGCCGACGACCTGCACGAACTGCTCGACGCCGACCTCGACGAGTTGCGCGACCACTTCGACCTCGGCGCCAAGTCGGCCAAGGCGTACTGCGACGACTGGCGGGCGGCAGGCTTTCTCGTGCGGCGGCCGGCGGCCGAATCGCGCGGCGAGACGTACGAGCTCTCCCCGGAGGCGATCGACGGCCTCAGGGTTCTCACGCAACTCGCCCAGCCGGTCTCCACGGTGACGGAGTCGCGGCTGGCGGGGCTCATGAGCGCGATCCACCAACTCGCCATCGACACCGACAGCGACGTGGCGCGGCGCGTGGAGGCGCTGCAGGCCGAACGCGATCGCATCGACACGGAGATCGACCGCCTCGTGCGCGGCGACGTTGACCCCCTCGACGCACGGCAGGCCGTCGAACGCGTCACCGACGTGCTGTTGCAGGCCCGCGATCTGCCGGGTGACTTCGCGCGGGTGCGGGCGCGGTTCGAGCAGCTCAACCACGACCTACGGGCGCAGATCGTCGACTCCGAAACGACCCAGAGCGCGGTGCTCGACGACGTCTTCCGCGGAGTCGACCTCATCGAATCCTCCGACGAGGGGCGCACGTTCACGGCTTTCTCCGCGCTCATCCGTGACGCGGAGCGGTCGGCGACCTTTGACGCCGACGTCTCCGACATCCTCGACCGCGACTTCGCCCGCGGGCTCGACCCCGAATCGCGGCGCATTCTGCGGTCTCTCATGCGGCAACTCAAGACGGGCAGCCGCGAAGTGCACGGTGTGCTGACCGAGTTCGCGCGCGGGTTGCGGCGGTACGTGCACTCGCAGGAGTTCGCCCGCGACCGGGCCATGCGCGGCGCGTTGCAGGATGCGCTGGCGGCCGCGATCCCGGCGAGCCGCGGGGCGCGGCCGCACCATGACGTCGGTCTCGAGCTGGAGCTGTCGGCGATGCGTCTGACCAGCGTCGGAGAGGTGGTTCCTCATGACCCGGCGGAGTACGACACGGGCGTCACGCTGCTCGACGCGGTAGCCGGCACGATCGACCTCGAAGCGCTCGCCGCGTTGGCGCGCGCCACCGAGATCGACTTCGCCGAGCTGGTGGGTGCCGTCAACGATGTGCTCACGCGGTCCGCCTCCGCGACGGTGGCCGACGTGCTCGCCGAACACCCGGCGACCCAGGGCGTGGCCAGCGTTGTAGGCCTGTTGTCGCTGGCCACGCGCTACGGCCGCGTGCTGGAGGGCGAGGATCTCGTCGGCTGGCGCGGCACCGACGGTATCGACCGCTCTGCGCACGTACGCACCCACGAATTCACGGAACCGGTGGACGCATGAAGCTTGACCCGCGGATGTTCGATTCCGCTGCTGCAGACGGTGACTGGGCCGGCAGACCCACAGGCGCCTCCGAGGCCACCGACACCGGTCACATCTCGGAGCCCGGGGACACGGCTGAGGCGAGTGCACCGGCCGAGGTTGGTGCCGGGGCGGGTCTGTGGCGCGGTGACACCGGGCTGCTGCACGAGCTGTCGCGGCGCGCCCTGCTGCGTCTGCTGCAAGGGCCGTACCTGTCGGGGGCGGCGAACCCGCAGTTGTGGGCGGCGCTCGTCGCCGACGAGCGAGTCATCCGCTCGCGCCTGCACGACCTGTACCTCGAACTCGTCATCGACCATGTCGACGAGTTCGCGTTCACCCGCAAGGTGCGCACGACCGAGGTCGACGTACCGCAGGCGCTGCGCAGCGAGCGGCTCTCGTTCGCCGACACCGTGATGCTGCTCGTGCTGCGGCAACTACTGCTCTCGGCGGCCGGCGAGCGGCGCGTGATCGTCGGTCAGGAGGAGGTTTTCGAACGCCTCGCCGTGTACCGCGACGGCGATGAGGTCACGTACCAGCGCGGCCTCAACGCCGCGTGGAACCGCATGAAGAACCGGTTCCGGGTGCTGCACGACGTGGGGGACGAGCGCGTGGAAATCTCACCCATCGTCAAGTTCCTCGTCGACGAAGACCAGGTCAGGGCCCTGACCGAGGTCTTCTCTCGCCTGGCCGAGAGCGATGATTCAGGCGGTGTCGCCACGGGCACCGAGCACGACCCCGACAGCCCGGAGGTCACCGAGACGGATTCGACCGGTGCCGTCGGGAACCGCCCCGAGGCAACCGACGCCGAGGAGGATCAGTGAGCGACACCCTGCCCCTCGACCTCCCCGGTCTCGATCTCTCCGGCCCCGACGCAGCAGGCCTCGACACCCCGGCAGAGCAGCAGCACGGCGATACCGGCCAGTGGCGCCTCGCGGAGATCCAGGTCGCGAACTGGGGCACGTTCGACGGTGCGATCTACCGCATTCCCGTCGCCCGAGCGGGTCACCTCATCACGGGTCCCTCCGGCTCGGGCAAGTCGTCGTTGCTCGACGGCATCGCGGCGGTTCTCACGCCCGACAAGTGGCTGCGCTTCAACGAGGCGGCCCAGGGCAGCGGGGCGCGTAGCGACCGGCGCACCACGGTGAGCTACGTGCGTGGCGCGTGGTCGCGTACGACAGACGACCTCGAAGATCGCGTGGTCTCGGCGTTCCTGCGCACCGGCGCCACGTGGGGAGGGGTGCTGCTGCGTTTCGAGAACGGCACAGACGCGCCGCTGACGCTGGGGAGGCTGTTCTTCGTCAAGGGCACCTCGACGTCTGCCTCCGATGTCAACGACCTGTGCCTCATCGAGCGCTCCGCGATCGACCTGCGCGACCTGGAGCCGTACGCCCGCACGGGTTTGGAGACGCGGAGGCTCAAGGCCGACTGGCCCGCGATGGTGGTCACGAGCAACGGTGCGCACGCCCGTTTCTACGCCCGCATGCGGTCGCTGCTCGGCATCGCGCACGAGAGCGCGCTGCAGTTGCTGCACAAGACCCAGTCGGCGAAGAGCCTCGACAGCCTCGACCAGCTGTTCCGCGAGTACATGCTCGAGCGGCCGGCGACGTTCGCGGTGGCCGACGAGGCCGTCAAGCAGTTCGACGAGCTCAAGGACGCTCACGACCACGTGGTGCAGCTGCGGCTGCAGCGCGACCTGCTCTTCCGACTCCGCGACGCGGCGCAGCGGTTCGACCGGGCGGGCGACGCGGCCGAGGCGGCCAGGGTGCTGTCGGAGGCGTTGGGCCCGTACAGAGTCCGCCGCGGGCTGACGCTCACACGCGAGGAGATGGCCACCCTCTCCGAGAGCATCGCGGGCCTCACCCTCGATGCCGATCGGGCCGACGAAACGGCGGTCAGGGCCGAGGAAGACCTCGACCGTGCCCAGCGCCGGGCTCGCGACTTGGGCGGCGCCGAGGCCGAGCATCTTCAGGAGCGCATCCGCACAGCCCGCGAGACCGAGGCGGCCACCCTGCGGCGGCGCGACGACCTGGCCAGGCGCCTGGTCGAGGTCGGCATCCCGCATCTGCCGGCGACCGCCGCCGAGTTCGCCGAACTGCTGGCCCAGATCGATGCCACACCCCCGCAGGCCGCAGCCGGGCCCACCCACGAGCAGCTCGACCGGCATGCGCTGACCCGCCGTGAGAAGGAGCGCGTCGAAGCCGAGATCCGGTCGCTGCGTGAGAGCGGGTCCACGGTGCCCGATCGGCTCGTCTCCGTGCGCCGCCTCATCGCCGAGAGCACGGGCCTGCCCGAGAGCGCGCTGCCGTTCGCGGCCGAACTCATCGATGTGAGAGAAGAGTTCGCCCAGTGGGCGGGAGCGATCGAACGCGTGCTGCGGCCGTTCGCCCTCACGATGCTCGTGCGCAGCGAGCACCTGCCGGCCGTGCGGCGGTGGGTCGACGAGCACCGCATCCCGGTTCGGCTCGTGTACGAAGAGGTGCACGCCGACGCCCCACCTCCGCGACCGGCGGGCAGCGATATCTCGCTCGTGCACCGCGTGCGCGTCGCCGGTGGCCCGTTCGCCGTGTGGGTGTCGGGGCGGTTGTCGGAACGGTTCGACGTGGCCTGTGTCGATCACCCCGACCAGCTCGACGATCACCCGCGGGCGGTGACGATACGCGGGCAGATCAAGCAGCGCTCGCGGTACGAGAAGGACGACCGGGTACGCATCGACGACCGGGCGCACTGGGTACTCGGCGACCGCGAGGGCAAGCTCGAGGCGCTCGTCGAACGGCTCAAGGCCGCGCAGGCGGAGTTCGACTCCGCGAACCGCGAGGTCACGAGGGCCGAACAGGCACAGCGGGCCGCGGCCCTGCGGCAGGCGACTCTGCTCGCGATACGGGGGCAGGCCTGGGAAGACCTCGACCACGAGGCCGCGGCCCGTCGCGTGCAGGCGCTCGCCGAGAGCCTCTCGCGATTGACCGCGCACGACGGTGACCTCAGCGCGGCGATCCGCGAGGCCGACGAGGCGCGAGCGGCCCGTGACGACGCCGCGAAACTGCGGCTCGATGCGCGGGTGGCACTCAATCAGGCCGAGTCGAAGCGCCGCGAGCTGGCCGACGAGGCCGCCGAAGCGGAGGCACAGATCGCCTCGGGGTCGGTGCCGGAGGTCGACGAGGCGACATGGTCGGCGCTCGACACGCGCCTGCGTGCGGTGCAGCGCCGCATCACCCGCACGACCATCGCCGACGTCACCGCCGACGTGATGCGTCGCCTGCAACGCGAACGCGACAAGGCGCTCGACGACGTCCGTGAAGCGTCCAGCGCGGTGACCGGATTCGCGACCGAGTTCAGGAGCGCATGGCCCTCCGCCTCCGCCGACCTCACCAGCGACGTGAAAGACCGCGGCGGCTACATCGAGATACTCGACGGCATCGTCGCGCACGGCCTTCCCGAGCACGAGGCCACGTTCCTGCGACTGCTGCGCGAGCGGTCGCGCGACATGATCGGCGAGCTGGTCAGCGACATCCTCGCCGCCCCGAGGGAGATAGAAGACCGGGTCGTGCCCGTCAACGCCTCACTGCGCCGGTCGCCGTTCGACGACGACCGGTGGCTGCGGCTCAGCGTCAAGACCCGCCGCAGCGAGACCGTCACCCAGTTCATCGCCGACCTCCGCTCGATCGCCGAAGGCGGTTGGGGCGATGAGGATCTCGAGGCGGCCGAGCGCAAGTTCGCCACGCTGGCCGAGCTGATGCGCCGGTTCGGCTCGAGCGACCACGTCGACCGGGTGTGGCGTAACCAGTGCCTCGACACGCGGCTGCACGTGACGTTCCGGGCCGAGGAGGTCGACGCGCACGGCCGCGCGCACGCGACCTACGACTCCGGGGCAGCGATGTCGGGCGGTCAGCAGCAGAAACTCGTCGTTTTCTGCCTCGCCGCGGCCCTGCGGTATCAGCTCGCCGACCCCGACGAGCTGTACCCCCGCTACGGCACCGTGGTGCTCGACGAGGCCTTCGACAAGGCCGACACCCGCTACACCCGCATGGCCCTCGACGTGTTCCGCGAGTTCGGCTTCCACCTCGTGCTCGCGACCCCACAGAAGCTGCTGCAGACCATCGAGCCCTACGTCGGTGGCGTGACGTCGATCGAGAACCCCACCAAGCGACGCTCGCAGGTGGCGAACCTCTCCTGGGAGGGCGACGGGCCGGGCGAGAACCCGTGATCGGCGTGGCGGCCGCCCGCGCCACGGCACGGAAGCGGCTCGTCTCCAAGCTCGGGGCGTGGGCTGCCGAGGTCGTGCTGCCCGTCTCGTCTCTCTCGTCTCCGCCGGCGGCCGACGAGGCCGACGTGGCCGAGCCGCGCCCAGACGTGCTCGCGATCGCGCTCAGGCCCCCGACCGAGACGGAGATGCTCACCGACGAACGTGCTGCCGAGGGGTGGGCGCGGGAGTGGGCGTCGCTTCCGGCGTTGGAGGGTGTCGAGGCCGACTGGGAGCAGCGTGCCTGGCGCAGTATCGGGCGGCAGCGGGTGCCCGTGCGGTTACGGCTGCGCGATGCCGACGCCGTGGCACGTTTCGTGGGCGGTGGCCCGGCCTCCGACTGGAGGCGGCTACGTGAGCGGACCGGTCACCTCGCCTCGACGTTCGGTGCGACGCCCGAGTTGGCCCGCGTGGTGAGGCGACACGCAGCCTCGTTGGTCTCGTTCGACGACGCGCGCTTCGAACAGGTTCTCCACGTGGCCGCTTGGGCGGTGGCGAACCCGATGTCGGGGTACCGGCCCCGCCAAGTGCCGGTGCGGGGTGTCGACTCGAAGTGGCTGGGATCGCACCGGAAACTCGTCACCGACCTCGTGGGCGCCGCAACCGGCTCCACCGACCTGGGCCTGGTCGACTCCGATCCCCTCGTCCGGGTTCGCGTTCTCGACCCCGGCATGGCCGCGGAGGCGTTCGGCGGTTTGCGCGACGTGGCAGCGCCGGTCTCCGAGCTCGCGGCGGTCTCGACGGCGATGTCGTCGCTGCGGGTCGTGTTCGTCATGGAGAATCTCGAGTCCGTGCTCGCAATGCCGAACTGGCCCGGGGCATGTGCGGTGCACGGGTCGGGCTATGCGGTGAGGGTGATCGGTCGGTTGCCGTGGCTGCGTGAGGCACGCGTCGTGTACTGGGGTGACCTCGACTCCAACGGGTTCGCGATCCTCCACGGGCTGCGCATGCACCTGCCCCGCGTCGAGTCGGTGCTCATGGACGAGCCGACCCTGCTCGCCCACCGTGACCTGTGGGTTCGCGAACCCGCGCCGAACCGAGGCGTCTTCGGCACGCTCACCGAGGGCGAACTCCGCGCCCTGCACGCCCTGCGCCGTGAGGGCGACGTTCGCCTGGAGCAGGAACGCATCCCCTGGGAGACGGCCCTCGAAACCCTCCGTCGCTTCAGCCCCTGAGGGTCGCGTCGGTCAGCCCTTGACCGCGCCCTGGGTCACGCCCGACATCACCCAGCGTTGCGTGAACAGGTACACGAGAATCGCGGGCGCCATCGCCATGAGGTACGACGCGAAAGACACGTTGTTGCCTATGCCGCGAAGATCGGCAACCGGAGCGGATGCTCCCGGCGGGATGTGACGGAATACACGCACCGCTCATGGACGCACTTGACTCGGCGCTGAGTGCGATGACCTTCAGGGGTTTGGCGACACCGTGCGGAAAGTCGCCTACTGCAGGGGATTCGTCTCAGTTGTGGGGATTCACGGCTCGACGGAGTATCCCTCCTACTTCCGGTACAGCGAGTCTGAGGCCCTCCGCTTCCGCGGGGGTGAACCAGCCGAGCGCGTCGTGCTCCTCGGGCACGAGGTTGGCCGGCTCCCCCTCCCATCTGCGGGCCATGAAGACATGCGTCTCTGCGGGGGTGTGTACCTCGACGTTCACGGGCACCAGCTCGGTGACGTGCACGCCTGTCTCCTCGGCCAGTTCGCGTCTCGCCGCGTCGGCCGGTGATTCGCCGGGCTCGATGTGGCCGCCAGGGATATCCCAGACGTCCGGGTACACGGCCCGCCGGGGGTTGCGGTGGGCGAGCAGCCCCCGCCCGTCCCGCACCAGCAGGCAGAACGCGACTCGCGGCACCTCAGACATGGCCGGATCGTCGCACGCCAAGCCCTACGTGAGCAGCTTGTCGGCCGGGTAGTAGTCGAGGGTCTCGCCCTCTCCGACATCGAGGGAGGCCCGGTCGTGCAGGGTGTAGCCGCGGTGCACGTAGAACTGGGTCGCGGGCAGGGACGAGTCGAGGGTGATCCGCGCGTGGCCGGCGGCCCAGGCGCGCTCCTCCAGCGTGTCCATCACGACGGCACCCAAGCCCTCGCCCTGCCGATCGGGTGAGACGAACACGGCGAAGACCTCGCTGCCGACGAGGGCCCCGGTGGCGACGACCTCGCCGGCCTCCTCCACCACGACCACAGATCCGGAGGCGATACGGTCGGCGACACGATGCGGTGCGTGGTAGCGGTGGAACGCCGCCAGCGCACGCGGCGAATAGACGTGCGAATAGCTGGTGTCGACAGTGCGGATGATGAGGCGCAGCACGGCCTCTGCGTCGCCCTCACCGGCGATCCGAATGCGCCTCATGAACCCGCAGGTTAGTCCCGCGGGCTACCGACTCTCGTGCACGAGCGCGAGACTGAGGGCATGCCCAACGTCAACGGAATGATCCTCGCGCTCTTGAACTCGCCGCTTGGGCGCCTCGGAGGCGGCACCACGGTGATTCTGCGCTACACCGGCCCGAAGTCGGGTAAGCACGTCGAGCTGCCCGTCTGGGCGGCGCGCGACGGGGACCGCTGGCTCGTGGCTGTCGGGTGGGCCGAGAAGAAGCGCTGGTACAAGGCATTCCGAAACCCGACCCCCGCCACCATCACGTGGAAGGGCATCGAACACGACGTCATCGGACACCTCGCCTCCGAGGCGGAGCAGCCCGAGGCCATGCGTGCCTACCTCTCGCGGATACGAGCAGCCCGCCGCTCGATGAAGGGCACAGAGCCGATCGTGGTGTTCACCTGACCCGGACCGTTCCCGCCCGCGAAGACCCCGCGCGCTCTCGGGGCTTCCCGACGCACCTAGAGTGGCCCGCATGACCTCGGACGAGACGGCCATCTCCGACCTCCGCGGTGAGAACGGTCACGCCGGGCTCGGCGAGTTCGCCGCTGCCGCGCTCGTGTTCTTCGCCTCCGCGGCCGTGCTCGTGGTCGAACTCGTGGCCCTGCGGCTGCTCGCCCCCTACCTCGGACTCACCCTCGAGACGAACACCCTCGTCATCGGCATCGCGCTGGCCGCCATCGCACTCGGCTCGTGGGGAGGAGGTCGCGCCGCCGACCGCGTCGACCCGCGCCGGGCCCTGGCTCCCCTGCTCGCTCTCTCCGGAGTTACGGTCGCGGCCACTCCGTTCGTGGTGCGGCTCGCGGCGGCGAGCGCGGACGGCGCGTTCTTGCTCACCGCCTCCGCGCTGACGATCATCGTGCCGGGCGCGCTGCTATCAGCCGTGACGCCGATGGTCACCAAGCTGCGCCTGACCAGCCTTTCGGCGACCGGCACCGTGGTCGGCACGCTCTCCGGCATCAGCACCGCCGGAGCGATCGTCGGCACGGTGATCACCGGGTTCGTGCTGATCTCGGCCGTGCCGGTCACGTGGATCATGGTCGGGCTCGGCGTGCTGCTCGTCGTGTCGGCGGCGGCTGTCGAGATCGGCATCCGCCGCGTCGGGGCGATGGGCAGCGCCGCGCTCGGCAGCATCGGGCTGCTCGCGGCCGCCGGTCTGGGCTCCGCGCTCATGCCCGAGGATTGCGACGTCGAGACGATCTACCACTGCGCGTCGATCGTCGCCGACCCGTCGCGTGAGGGCGGCCGCACGCTGATTCTCGACGGTCTGCACCACTCCTATGTCGACGTCAGCGACCCCACGCACCTGGAGTTCAGCTACCTCCGGTCGTTTGCGGCCGCCATCGACGCGCGCTTCGCCGACGCGCAGCCCCTGCGCGCGCACCACATCGGAGGCGGAGGCATGACCCTGCCTCGCTACCTCGCCCACACCCGGCCCGGTACGCGCAGCACCGTCTCCGAGATCGACCCCGGCGTCGTGCGGATCGACCGCGAACTGCTCGGCTTGGTCGAGAGCGACGACCTGCAGGTGCGCGTCGAAGACGCGCGGGTGGGGCTGCATGCGATCGACTCCGCCAGCGTCGACCTCGTGGTCGGCGACGCCTTCGGAGGGGTCAGCGTGCCCTGGCACCTGACGACCCTGGAGACGACGCAGGAGATCGAACGCGTCCTCGCCCCGAACGGGCTGTACACCCTCAACGTCATCGACCGCGGCCCCCTCGACTTCGCCCGCGCCGAGGTCGCGACCCTGCAACAGACCTTCGACCACGTCGCCCTGGCCACCGCCCCCGACATCGCCGAGGGCAGACGCGGCGGCAATCTCGTCGTTCTCGCCTCGAATTCGCCCATCGACACGGGCGCCTGGCGCGCGCAGCAGACCGAGCAGGACGTGGACCACCGGATCATCGCGGGCGACGACCTGCGCGAATGGGCCGGTGACGCACCGGTACTCACCGACGACTACGCCCCGGTCGACCAGCTCCTCACGCCCTACGAACAGGCCTGACCTCGCCCTACCTGCGCCGATCAGACCCACCTTCTTCGGCGCATTCGTCGGAGTCGTCACTTCTGGAACCGGTGAGTGTCACCTAACGTTGGGAGAAGGACCGTCATCACATTCATCAGGAGAGTTACTTCGATGTCCCAATCGGACGCAGATTCGTCCGGACATAGACCCGTTCCGTCGGCGCGAGGGGCGTGGTCGGCGTGAGCGTCGCACTCTCCTTGCTGATCGGTGTTCTGGTCGTGCTGGCCATCACTGCTGCCACCGGCTACTTCGTCGCCCAGGAGTTCGCCTACATGGCGGTCGACCGGTCGCGGCTCAACGCCCGCGCCGAGGCAGGTGACGAAGTAGCAGCCCGCGCGCTCAAGGTGACGAAGCGAACCTCGTTCATGCTTTCGGGCGCCCAGCTCGGCATCACCGTGACCGGACTTCTCGTCGGTTACGTCGCCGAACCCCTCATCGGAGCCGCGTTCGGCGCGATGCTCGGCGGAGTCGGGGTGCCGCAGGGCATCGGCATCGCCATCGGCACCGTGCTCGCGCTCGTGTTCGCGACGCTCGTGCAGATGCTGTTCGGCGAGCTGTTCCCCAAGAACCTCGCGATCGCCCGACCGGAGCCGCTGGCCCGGTGGCTGTCCCGCTCCACGCTCATCTACCTCAAGATCTTCGGCTGGCTCATCTGGATCTTCGACCAGGCCTCGAACCTGCTGCTCAAGACCCTCGGCATCGAGCCGGTCCACGACGTGGAGCACTCCGCCTCCGCGAAAGATCTGGAGCACATCGTCGCCGACTCCCGCGAGAGCGGTGAGCTGCCCGACGAGCTCTCGGACATGCTCGACCGCATCCTCGACTTTCCGACCCGCGATGTCGGGCACGCGATGATCCCCCGCTCCCGTGTCGACACGGTGCGCGAGGCCGATTCGCTCGCCCACGTGCGCGGCCTCATGGCCACCGGCCACTCGCGCTACCCCGTGCTCTCGGAAGACGGCGAAGAGGTCGTCGGCATGGTGCACATCCACGAGGTGATGCAGGCGGGCAACGCCGACGTCACCGTCGCCGAGCTGATGCGCCCCGCCATCGTCGTGCCGGAGGTCGTGCCGCTGCCCGTCGCGCTGCGCGACCTCGCGGAGTCGAAGAACCAGATGGCGTGCGTCATCGACGAATACGGCGGATTCACCGGCATCCTCACGCTCGAGGACCTGGCCGAGGAGATCGTCGGCGAGATCACCGACGAACACGACCCCGAGACTCCCGAGCTGCTGCCCGTGCCTGACGACGGCATCTGGGTCATGGCCGGTGACGTGCACATCGACGAGATCGAGCGCTCGATGAACCGCGACTTGCCCCGCGGCGACTACGAGACCATCGCCGGCCTCGTCATCGCCACCCACGGCGACCTGCCCGAGCCCGGCGAAACCGTGGCCATCGAGTTGCCGCCCGACCCGGCCGACCTCGTACACGAGGACGAACCGATCGTGCGGCACATCGACGTCGACGTACTGGAGGTCGAGCGGCACGTGCCCTCGCTCGTGCGCCTCACCCTCCGCGAGGACCAGCCCGGCGACGACTCCGACGAAGACAACAACGCGACGGAGGCCCGCCGATGAGCAACCCCTGGGTCGTCACGGCCGCAACCGTCGCGCTCATCGCGTTGAGCGCCTTCTTCGTCGCCGCCGAGTTCGCGCTCATCTCGGCGAAACGTCACCGGCTCGAAGACGAGGCCCCGAAGAGCCGCTCGGCCCGGGCGGCGCTCCGTTCAGCCTCCGAGGTCACGCTTCTGCTCGCCGGATCGCAGCTCGGCATCACGATCTGCACGCTGGCGCTCGGTGCCATCACCAAGCCGGCCGTGCACCACGCACTGACGCCGCTGCTTGCCGGATTCGGTATCCCGCTCGTGGCCGCCGATGCCGCTGCGTTCGTGCTGGCGCTGGTGATCGTCACGTTCTTGCACCTCGTCGTGGGCGAGATGGCTCCGAAGTCGTGGGCCATCGCGCACCCCGAGAAGTCGGCGACGATGCTGGCGATTCCGATGCGGGCCTTCATGTGGGCGTTCCGGCCGCTGCTTTCCGCACTCAACGAGTCGGCGAACTGGCTGCTGCGGAGGGCCGGGGTCGAGCCGGTCAGCCACGTGGGCAGCGGCGCGAACCCCGATGATCTGCGCCACCTGGTCGAGCACTCGATCAACGTCGGCGCCCTCGACATGGCGTACGCCGATCAGCTCTCCGGGGCGCTCGAATTGCAGGCGCTCAAGGTGCGCGAGCTCGTGCCCCCGGGCGTGCAGCCCGTGGCCGTGCAGCCGGACGCCACGGCGGTTGACGTGCGCCAGGCCGCGCTCGACTCCGGGCACCGGCGGATTCTCGTCGGCTCGGGCAAGAGCGTGCTCGGCGTGGTGCACGTGCGCGACACCCTCGAGGTGCCCGACGGCACTCCGGTGCGACAGGTGATGCGCCAACCGTTCCGCGTCACAGCCGACACGGCCGTGTACACGGCTGTGTCGCGGATGCGGGAGTCGGGCAATCAACTCGCTTTGGTGACCGAGGGCGCCAGGGTGATCGGCGTCGTGACGCTGGCCGACCTGCTGGGCCGACTGCTCCCGACGGTGGAAAACACCCTCTGACCTGGCGCGACAAGCCAACACCGAAGGCCCGGACCCTCCACAAGGAGAGACCGGGCCTTCGTACACCAGGCAACATCGGCGAACCCGACCCCCGGGACACCCACGCGCGGGGACGGCCGACGGGGTTCTGGCGCCCCCACCCGGGTGCCTCAGCGCGAGGTTGCGACATCAGGGATGCACTTCGCCGACCCCGAGCCACGTTTACCTAGTTCGATGCGTACGCAGCCTCGCCGACTGCATCCCTCGTGTCGTTTCCCTTCGGGAACACCGCGTGCAGCGCCCGCGCACAGAGGTAGGTCCAGAGCGGGCAGCCGAGGGCGATGATCCAGATGATCGGCGAGACGTAGTCGTCACCGCGGCCGAAGATGAGGATCTGGGCATAGACGAAGAAGCTCTGTAGCGAATGCGACACCATCGCGGCGGTCATCGACCCGGTGATGACGTACACGAGACCGAACGCGATACCCGTGATGAGGTAGCTCCCCGCCTCCGCGCCGGTGAGGGACCCGCCGAGGTGCGGCATCGCGAACGCCGCCGCGGAGGCGAGGATGCCCGCGACCACGCCGAGGCCGGCACGCCCGTGGCGCGCCAGGTGGTCGTGAATCGGTCGCAGGATCGCGCCACGGTAGAGCAGTTCCTCGCATACGGGCGCGAGAATGGCGCTGGCGACGATCGACGCCGCGGCGACCGCGACCGGGCCGGCGAGGTCCATCTCCAGGAAGTACCGACGCGCCTGGCCAGGGTCGGCGGCGGCGGTCTTCGACAGAAGCCAGAAGAGCACGTGCGAGACGACGAAGACGATGGCCAGCAGCCCCATCTCCCGGCCGGTGATCTTGGTTCGGAGGCCGAGGTCGCGGGTCGTCGGCCACCTGCGGGCGACGATGGCCAGAAATCCCACCGCGAGCAGAGCGATCACGATGAACTGCGCCGGCACGAGCAGAGCGTTGATGAGCTCGCGGGTCGCTGCGTCCTCGGCCGGGATGAAGCTGCCGAGCACCGCTACCGAAGAGGCCAGCACGATCGCGAAGAACGCCGGAATCGCGTACCAGGCCTTCCAGGTCGTGAGTCGGGTGGCGAGTCTGTTGGTCATGGCCGGTGTGGTCCCCCTCGGTCGTTGCGGCCTCGATCGTGGCTGCTCAGGGGCACCAGCATGGGACAGCTGTTGGAGAATCCCGAGACGAGATCCATACGGGCGCATCACAGGGTCGTGACAAATCCCGAACAAGAATCGCCTGGTGGGGCCGATGAGTGGAGTGTGGCCGGCCCCCCTTCGGGCGCCTCGACACGCCAGGCAAGAAAGTGGCGGGCTTACCGTGAAGTCGGGCCGACGCCCCTCATCCGTGACGATCGACAACGGCGCTGCAGCTGCGGGCCCAGCGCCTGCTCAGGAGGAATGACGTTGAGCGACAACCTGCCCCGCTGGAGGCGCGCGCTCGTCGTGGTGGCGCACCCCGACGACGAGTCGTTCGGCCTGGGAGCGCTGGTCAGCACTTTCACGCAGGCCAGCGCGGAGGTCGACGTGCTCTGCTTCACGCAGGGCGAGGCCTCGACACTCGGCGCCTCGGACGACCTGGCGGGGATCCGCGCCGGCGAACTCGAACGCGCCGCACAGGCGCTGGGGGTACGGCGGGCGCTGCTCCGCAATCATCCCGACGGCGGGCTGGCCGATGTGCGGCACGACATCCTGGACTCCGATGTGCTGGCGACCGCCCGTGAACTGGGCGCTGACGGACTGCTCGCTATCGACTGGACCGGCGTCACCCGCCACCCCGACCACATCGCGGCCACCGCCGCAGCAGCGCGGGTCGGCGAGGCCGAGGGCCTACCGGTGCTGGGGTGGGGCCTCCCGGAGGCGGTCGCCCAGCAACTCCGCACCGAGACCGGAGCGCCGTTCGCGGGCCTGGCGCCGGAGGAGGTCGAGCTGAGCGTGGAGGTCGACCGCACCGCCCAGCACGCCGCGATCGTCTGTCACGCGACCCAGGCCACCCCCGACTCGGTGCTCTGGCGCCGCCTAGAACTGCAGGGTTCGACTGAAACGCTGCGCTGGCTGCACCGGGTGGACTGAGCCAGGTGGCGGCGACCGTGCCTGAGTCCGTTGGCCCGTGCTGGGGGTTCCTGCTCGACGAGCAGGCTAAGTCCGACTGGCAGGCTCGCCACCGACCGGCGGCCCGGCTGAGTCTGACTGTGCTGCAATGCACTATCGAACGATCCGACGTTCGCGAGGAGTTCAGATGACGTCGCTTCGAGGCATCGCCGCCCTTACCTGCGTGGCTGCGTTGGGTGGCGTTGCCGCCTGCACGTCGGGCGAACCGAGGCAGGATGCAGCCACAACAATCGCAACGTCTCCTGCGATGCCCCCTGTGACATCTGCACCCGCTGTGCCCTCTGAGCCCAGCGCCGCCACGGGCAGTCTGAAGGAGCCGACGATGACGGTGCCGACCGGCGCCGCAGACACGTCGAGCCTCCCGGTAGCCGGAGTTGCGTTGCCCGCCAACGGAGCAGCCGTTGACGCGGCCACCTTCGCCGCGGCGATGCAGGTCCCGGGCACCGTCATCCTCGACGTGAGGACGCCGCAGGAGTTCGCCCAAGGTCACATCGAAGGCGCTTTCAACATCGACATCGAATCGGGCAACTTCGCAGACAAAGTCGCCGAACTCGACACCCGAGTCCCCTACGCCATCTACTGCAGAAGCGGAAACCGCTCAGCCGTAGCAGTGCAACAGATGAACTCCATAGGCTTCACCCAGACATACCACCTAGAAGGCGGAATAACAGCCTGGCAATCCTCGGGCCACCCGGTCGTGAAATAGGGCTAGGGCACGTCGCTGAAATAGAACACCCGCGAATTGCTACGACCGTCCATGTTGCGGGATTGCCCTGGGGCGCAGGCTCACCCCGTCGGCTGGGGCGGGTAGGTCACCACTCCGTCATTCACCTCGGCGGGAGCGCCCCAGCGGCCGAGTTCGTGTTGTCGGGGCTTGGCCGTGCTGCTCAGGTGCCAGACCGTCCAGCCGCGGGCGACGAAGGTGTTGGAGATGAGGGAGCGGTGGCAGCGCCAGGGCATCGGCTCGCCACACATCACTGCGACGCGTTGCTCGCGGGCCAGGGCCATGAGGCGGTCGATGCCCTCCTCGTACGCGGGCGTGAGTGTGTAGTCGGCGTAGTTCTTGAAGCTGTCGTTCTCCCAGCCGGCGTTGATGAGCGGATCGACGTCGAGCTGCTTGCGGCGCCGGCCGCCCAGCTCGGGCATCTGCATGTACCCGATGCCGGCGTCGTCGAGCCACGAGCCCATCACCTCGCCTCCGAACTGCGGGCTTCGCCGCGAGCCAGGAAACGACCGCACATCCACTACGACCTGGATGTTCGCCTCCTGCAACGCGGCGACGAAGACGGATTCGGGGCAGGTCCAGTGCCCGATGGTCCACAACTCACCGGCGGTGGCTTTGTCCGGAAGGGGGTCTGCGGAGGCGGTGCGTCTGGTCATCGCTCGTGCCTATCGATCGATGTTTGCGGTCAGTTGTTGGAGCCGAGGGCGATGTCGCGCACTCGGGCGAGCGGAACTCGCTCTCCGGGAGCGATTCCCAGCGCCTCCACCAACTCGGGGTCGTCGATCGGAGACGTGATGTCGGCCTGCTTGAGCAGTAGAGACGCCTCGACAACGACGTACCGGGGTGTCCCGTCAGGGAGCAGTTCGCGGCTGAATCGCGAAGAACCAGGCTCGAATTCGCACTCCACCATCGCGAAGGTCTTCTGGGAGTCGGTGGCGCGATCCCAGGTGCGAACCGACGAGACCGTATCGGCGATCGACCGACCGAAGCGCACCTCGTTCGCCGTGACCACGCTGCCCACCGTTCCGGGCAGGCCGGCGAGAGCCTCGACTCCGGCCCAGCCGCCCTTCACGGCGAGTTCGATGACATCGGCCCACGGCTCCCCGGCCGCCAGCGTCAGGGTGCCGCCTCCGCAGAACACCAGGTCATCGACGTGACACCCCTCGGTGTTGAGGTCGATGCCGCGCGTCGCAACGTCGATGACCAGGCTCTCCACACCCGCAGGCGGCTCCGCGCCTCCCGCTACGACGACCGCGGTCTCGGTCACGAAGGCGTCGTGCAGACCCGCCCGAAGCTCGTTTTCGCTGGTCACGGTGATGCGTCTCATGTCCCAGGCCTACGCGACCGCAGGGAGCTCCGCAACTGGGAGCCGACGTCCGCGCACTCGGTGACGTCGGCGCCCCGCGGCCCCGGGTCGAGGCGGGACTTTCGTCGCGGCATCCCTGACAGACTCGGTTGCATGCGAGCTGTTCACGTGGCGATTCCCGATGTTCCGGCCCGGCCCGACTGCCCGGTGGTCGTGGTCGACGTGATCCGGGCATTCACCACCGCCGCCTGGGTATTCGACGGAGGCGCCCGCCTCCTCGCATTGGCCGCCACCGACGACGACGCCCTCGCCGTGAAAGCCCGCCTCGGAGCCGATGCCCTCGCGATCAAGGACTACCCCCAGACCGAGGGGTTCGACCTCGGCAACTCCCCCGGCACGATCCGCGAGACCGACCTGACCGGTCGGCCGGTCGTGCAGCGCACCAACAACGGCACAGTGGGCGTGCACGCGGCCCGCCACGCGCCCCTCGTGCTGTGCGGAGCGCTGGTCAACGCCTCCGCAACCGCCCGCACACTGCGCGAAACCGGCGCCGACGAGGTGCTGTACGTCATCACCGGCCGCGGCGGCGAGGCGGAGGAAGACATCGCGGGCGCCGACCTCATCCACGCGCTCGTCACCGAAGGTGTTGCGCCACCCGGCATTTCGGAGCGGGTACGCGAGTCGCACAACGCCCACCGCCTGCGCGGTCGGCTGGCCGACGGCTACCCCGGCTATCACGCCGACGACATCGACCTCTCGGCCACGATCGACTCCTTCGACTTCACGATGGTCGCCGTCGAACGCGACGGCCTCATCGTCGTCGACCGCGTGTGAGTCGTCGACCGCCCGTGAGCCTCAGGGCAGGCGCTCGCCCTTCATCTGTTGCGACTTGTAGACCGAGCTGATCACCACGCCGTCCAGGAATGCGGTGAGGCGGTCGGCCTCCGCATCGAGGCGTTTGCGGTCGCGGGCCTTGAGTTTCTCGGTCGGAACGACCCGCACACGAGCGTCGTCATCTTGCACCCAGCAGCCGACGATCCGGCCGTCGAGCCAGGCGGTGGTGCCGCCGTTGCCGTTGGAGTCGAACAGGTACGGCACGTGGGCGGGGTCGAGGTAGAAGTCGCGGGCCTTCCAGCCCATCGTCGTCGGATCGAGAACTGGCAGGAGCGCGGTCCACTCGCCCACGTCGGGATCCTCCGTCTCGTCGCCGGGCAGAACGAATCCCGTGACCCTCGAATCCAACTGAACGGCCATGGCCTCGACATCCGCAAGTGCCGACCGCACCGCACTCTTCGTCGTGCCGAACCACCAGACGATGTCGTCTTCGGTGGCCGGGCCGAACGACGCCAGGTACCGCCTCACTAGCTCGGCGTACCCGGCTCGCGCCTCCAGCGGCGCGGGCACCTCGCCCAACCACGTCGACATGAGGGTCCAGGTGGGCCGTGACGTGCTCCAATGCCCTTCGTTGGCGCCGCGCACGAGGCGGCCTTCGGCTCCAAGGAGCGTGAGGATGCGTGGGGCGAATGTGCTCGGCACATCCCAGCTCTTCGCCCCCGGCGCGGGAGTCGTGCGGCCCTCCAATTCCGGCAGCTGTTCACGAAGTTGCCTGGCGCTCAACGCGGATCCGTCGGAGAGGCGATCGAGCACGGCGGCCGTGGCGCGGGCGATCCATGCAGCGCCGTCGGGGGTAATGCCGTGCTTTTCGAGGTCCTTCGCGATGACGTTGCGCTGCTGAAGTGCGACCCGTGCGGAGGAACTCCCGAGCAGAGCCGGCAACAACTCGCGCGGGGCCGCGAAGAGCGTGCGTCGCATCGCGAGTTGCTTGACGAGCGAACGGTCTTCGTACATCACCCGCTCGACGGAGGCGACGTCGGCACCATTCATACGTGCCGCGATCGACAGGTGCACGCTCGGCGGCTCCGTCGCGTGCAGAACCGTCATCGCGCGCGCCGCGGCCAGCGGGTCGGCGACGCGATGCTCGGGATGGAGGGCGTGACGCCTGGCCAGACGCGCTCGCCGCGCGTCGTCACTGAACCGCATGCCCGCCATCCTGCCCGAACAGCGCCGAACCGCGCCCCAACAGTGCCTGGAGGCCGGTGCGCCGATCGTTGCGACACGAGGGATGCAGTTCTCGGGCGCTCGCGCGCATCGACCTAGGTGAATGCGAGCAGTCCTAGTTGGTACCTGCCCCCCACCGCGTTCCCCGCCCCCCCCCGCCCCCCCCAACGTCGGCGCCACCCCATCCGAGCCGGGGGTCTAGGCGTGCCGCACGGACGTCGGTTCGTTCTTCTGCACCGCGGCCGTCTCGAGCTGAAAAGTCGAATGCTCCACGGAGACAGGGAAATGCTCGCGAACGCACCTCTGGATCGCCATCAAGGTCTCGACGGCGTGGCCCGTGGTGAAGCACTGATCGTCGACCACCACGTGCGCGGTGATCGTCGGCAGCCCCGTCGCGACCGTCGAGGCATGTACGTCGTGCACTTCTCGCACGTGGTCGAGTGCGAGGATGTGTCGTCGCACCTCGTCGAGGTCGAGCCCGTCGGGCGTGAACTCCATGAGGACGCGCGCCGTGTCGCGCAGGAGCGTGATCGCCCGGGGCAGGATCAGCGCCGCGATGAACAGGCCCGCCACCGCGTCGGCCTGCTGGAAGCCGGTAGTGGCGATGACCACGGCCGCGACGATCACCCCGAGCGAGCCGAGTGCGTCGTTGAGCACCTCCAGAAACGCGGCGCGCATGTTGAAGTTCGCGCTACGGCTGGAGGCGAGCACCGCCATCGCGATGAGATTGGCGACGAGGCCGATCACACCGAAGACGAGCAGTTCGGTGGCGGGCACATGGGGCGGCTCGAACAGGCGCCGCACCCCTTCGATCGCGGCGTATATCCCCACAACGAGCAGCAACGACGCCTGCCCCAGGGCGGCGATCACCTCGATGCGGCGAAACCCCCAGGTGCGCCGCGGGTCAGCCGGCCGAAGCATGAGGGTCGCCGCGATCAGTGCGACGAACAGGCCGGAGGCGTCGACGATCGCGTGCGCGGTGTCGGTGAGCAGCGCGAGGCTTCCGGTGATCCAGGCACCGACCGCCTGGGCCACCACGATCGTCGCGGTGATCCCGAACGCGAACCAGAGTCGCCCGCGGTGGTCACCGGGCTGCCCGGCCGTGTCGGAGCCGTGGGCGTGACTGTGGTTGTGCCCCATCAGGCCCCCTCTGGCAGCGCGGCACCCGGGCCGCGGCTCCCGACTGTCGGCGAGAGCGGCGGCTGCTCGCCGCCGAGCGGAGGGGCTGCACCGCCGTCAGTCGGGCTCGACGCTCCCTCGCCGGGCGCGGCAACGCCGGGGTGACGCAGGTGGGCGCACAGAACCGCGCGCTTACCGGTCGACTCGAGCAGTGCCTCTGCGGCGGCGATGAACGCGCTCAGACGCACGGGGTCGGCGAGCGAGTACCACGAGGAGCGTCCGTGCGGCCGCAACTCGACGAGCCCGCACTCCAAGAGGTACGCAAGATGCCTGCTCACAGTGGATTGGGCCAACCCGATGTGCTCGACGAGGTCGCGCACGCGATGCTCCCCGGAGGCGAGGTGCTGCAACACCGCTAACCGCGTCGGATCGGCGACGGCAGAGAACAAGTGGGCGTAGGCGGCGGTCGCTGCCTCGTCGAGTTCACCGTCCCCCAGATTCATCGTCATTGAGCGATGATATGCCTGATATTCGATTTGGGCCACGGCGTAGCCTGGCTGCATGTCAGATCTGTGCGTCTCCCGCGTGCCGATCTTCGCCGAGCTTGCACGCGCTGACCAGGAACGGGTAGCCGGCCTGGCACAGCCGGTGCGGTTCACCTCAGGTGACCTGGTGGCCGACGAGCGCTCAGCTCCTCGCCTCCTCGTTGTACACAGGGGGCGCCTCAAGACCTCCCGCCTGACGCGCGAGGGCACCGATCAGTTGTTGCGCGTCATCGGGCCGGGCGATTTCGTCGGAGAGAGCGGCGTGCTCTCGGGCGCACCGTCGAACAAGCGTGTCTCCGCCGTCGAGGAGGGCGAGGCGTGCGCCTTCACCCACGACGCCTTGCGAGGGTTGCTTCAGGCCCGGCCGCAGGTGGCTCTGAAGATGCTGGCCACGGTGAGCAGTCAACTCGAGGATGCCGAAGACCGCTTGGCCGCCCTCACGACCACCGACGTGGCGACGCGGCTCGCGGGCTACCTCATCGACCTCCCGGCCACGTTCTCGGACGGGATTGCCGAGGTCACGCTGCCGCTACCGAAGAAGGACATCGCCTCCCTGCTCGGCACCACCCCGGAGTCGCTCAGCCGCGGCTTCGCACGTTTGATGCGCGACACGATGATCGAGACGAAGGGTGCGAAGGTGCGGCTCGTCGACTTCGAAGCACTGGACGCGCTCACCTCCTGAACCGACAACCAGAGCGGCAAGCCGCGCGAACCTGACGATCCCGTTGGTCGGAGTCTCAGCCCAGCGAACACGTCTCCGCCAGACGCAGACGGCTTGTAAGCCGGAAGCGACCAAACCCGGGCGACTCGGTCATCAGCGGTTTCTGGGGTGGTCACGGGCTTGGCGTTCGTTGCCTCGCTTGTAGTTGCCGGTGAGGCGGGCCATGAGGTGTTGCGGGTCGTCTGTTGTCACGTCGTCGAGAAAGTCGGCGGCGCGTTGCCCCCGGAGGGTGGTGACAGGGCGTCCGCGATGGCGGATCACGACCTCGTCGCCACGCACCTCGTACTCGAATCCCTCTGGCCCTGGCATGTGTTCACCGTACGGCCCAGCACCCGGCCCGCCTTGGAGATGCTCAGGGCGTTGCGATGCCTGTGCCTGTGCCGGAACGGCTCGACTCGATCCAGTCGGTGAGGTCGTCGAGGGATCCGGCGTCTGGGCCGATCTCGAAGGCCGCGGCGCCGGCGGCGCGCGCGGACGCCAGGCCGGTTTCGCTGTCCTCCACCGCGATACACCGGGTGACGTCGACGCCCAGGCGGCGCGCGGCCTCCTCGTAGGCGTCGGGAGCGGGCTTGCCCGCCGCCACGTCGTCGAGCCCGACCAGCATCGGCGGATGGATGCCGGCCGCACCCATGCGAGCGGTCGCCAGCTCGCGCGAAGCGTTCGTCACCACCGCCCACGGGATGCCCGCCGCGGCGATGGCCTCGATGAGCCGCAACGCGCCCGGAGCTGCGACGACACCCTCGAGGTCGACGGTCTCGCGCCGCAGGTGCTCGGCGACCTGCCGGTCGACCTCCGCCGCGTCGAGGTCGGGCCTGAACCTGCGGATCGTCGCCCCCGGAGCCACGCCGTGACACACCGCAAGCACGTCGGCGGCAGGCGCCCCCTGCTCCTGCGCCCACTGTGACCAGCCACGTTCGACCGCAGCATGGGAGTCGACGATCGTGCCGTCCATGTCGAGCAGCAGCGCCTCCACGGAGCCGCGGGGTGGGAATTCAAACACGTGAAGTCCTTCTGACGTCGGGAACCACGGACCGCCGCACCACGGCGGCGCGGCCTCTTGGTCTGTCTGCCTCATCGTGCGCCACGCTCGCCGCTCACACGAGTCACGCGCCTCGGCCCATCGCTGATCAGGCGTGGGCCAGAAAGTCGTGCGTCACCCTCAGCCCGGAGGCGAGAAAGGCGTCGGCCACATTGCGGAGCCGCTGGGCCCCGTCGGCCGAACGACGCAGCGACTCCCACAGGGCGGTCAGGGGTTGCGCACCGTCTCCGCGCAACTCGGCGAGGAGGCCGTCGATCTCGGAGGGGTGCACGCACCGGCATCCGGCAGCCGCGGCAGCCCACTGGGCTTCTTCCGAGAACGTCACGGCGACAACCTGACTCGGCGCCACGCCGAGGGCTTGCGCGGCCGCCGCCCACTGCTCGCGGGCCAGTGCCATGTCTCGCCCACCCGTCGAAACAACCGTGTCGGCGAACGTGCACAAACCGGCCAGGTCGTCGGCGACCTGCGCCTCCGTGCGCTCCGTGATCACGCCGAACGGCAGGCGGTTCTCCTCCAGGTGCCGCACAAGAGGCTCCGTGCCGGCCTGAAGCTCCGGCTCCCGAGCACCGAAGCGCCCGAGGCGAACGCCCTTGACCCGCATCAAGGTCCGCTCCTCGAAGAGCACCGCGCCGATGATCGAGCCGTCCGACATTTCCGCCTCCACGCACTCATCGCTCAGCGGAACAAATATCATTTACTCGCTGAACGAGTTTATTTCTGACTTCGAGGATAATGGGCCGATGCGGCCGAATCAATACCGAGGGCGAGCCCGATCCCGCACCCAGTGGGCGTTGGCGATCGACGTGCTCACGCGCCTGCGGGGCCGCGAGCTGCCCCTCCGCTCCGAGCTGGCCAAAGAGGCCGGTATCGGCACGGGCACGATGACCGACCTCGTGACGCGCCTGGCCGGGCTGCGCCTGGTGGCCGAGCGACCCGCACCGGTGACCGGGCGCGGGCGGCCATCGACCCTGCTCACAGTGCATCCGCAGGGTCCACTCGTGGCCCTCGCGGACATCGGAGCCGAACGGTGGCGCACCGCCATGACCGGGGTGGACGGCCGCGCCGAGATCACCGCCTCCGGCACCGTTCGCCGGGACAACGCCGCCGCCACGCTGGTCGGAATCCGGGCCGCCGTTCGCGCCATCGCCGACGAGCACGGCGGTCGGGTCGTGGGGGTGGCGGCCTCCGTCGCCGGGCCGTTGCGCGGTAACACGGTGGTGCCGTCGTCATCGCTTTTCTGGGACGAGGTCGATCTCGCCGAGATCGCCTGTGGACTACCACTGACCTGCGGTAACGACGCCACCCTTGCGGGTCTCGCCGAGGTGCGCCGGGGTGCGGCGCGCGATGCGGCCACCGCGGTTCACGTACTGCTCCTCACCGGCGCCGGCGGTGCGTTGTGTATCGACGGCGTACCTGCCGTCGGCGCCACCGGTGCCGGAGGCGAGTTCGGCCACCTGCCTTTCGGCGCCCCCGAGGCGCTGTGCGCGTGCGGCGCCCTCGGCTGCTGGAACACGGTGATCGGCTCGACTCCTCTCTCACGTGACGACGCGAGCGAGGAGACGGGACTGGCTGAGGTCGAGCGCGTACGGACCCGACTGTCGGCTTTGGTCGGAGTCGACGAGCCGCCGGCCGATGTGCTCGCTGCCCTGACTTCGCTGGCCAGGGGTTCGGCGGGGCTGGTGAACGCCCTCGATCCCACCGTGCTCACGATCGGCGGCATCGCGATCGAGCTGCGCGCCGTGAACCCCGCCCTGTTCGACGAGGTCTACACCGCTGGCCTCATGCGCCATCGCCGCGCGGCCCCGCCTCCGGTACTCGACGCGACGTTCGGCGCCGACGGCCCCCTCGTCGGCCTCATCGAACTCGCCCTCGACGCGGCGCTCACACCACCGGTGCTCGACGCCTGGGCCCACGCATCGTGACAGCCGGAATCCCACCGGCCGCGGCCGTCGTCAGAGGCCGAGGATTCGGTTCAGGTGGGGGCTCGCCATAGTGCGGGCCGGGTCGAGGCGGTCGCGGATGGCCTTGAAGTCGGCCAGGCGCGGGTGCACCTCTTCGAGGCGGGCCGCTTCGAGGGCGTGCATCTTGCCCCAGTGAGGACGTCCACCGTGACCTGCGACGACGCGCTCGAACTGGCCGAACAGCGTGTCGTACGGCGCGCGCCAGTACTGGTGCACGGCGATGTAGGCCGTGTCCCGCTCGTACGCTCCCGAGAGCCACACGTCGTCGCCCGCGAGAAAGCGCACCTCCAGCGGAAAGCTCACGGGCGCCCGAGTGGCGGCGAACCATTCCGCCATCTGCCCGAGCACATCGGCGGTGGCCTCGCGGGGCACGGCGTACTCGGTCTCCACGAAACGCACGCCGCGCACCGAGCAGAACACGCGGTGGGAGGCGTCGGCGTAGGTGCGGTTGCCCATCATCGAGGCGCTCAGGCGGTTGAGGCGCGGCACCAGCTTCGGGCGCGCCGACCCGAGCCTGTTGACCAGCTCGTACGCGCCGTTGGAGAGCAGCCGGTCTTCGGCGACGGCCCGCCAGCGCGGCAACGGCCGACCCCCGCGGGAGCCGATGCGCTGGTTGCGCCGCGTGGAGGCGACTTTCGTGTGCGGAAACCAGAAGAACTCGGCGTGGTCGGCGGAGTCGACGAATCCGTCGAGGTCGGCGAGCACCTCGTCCAGCGGCACCGGCCCCTCCGTGGCCTGCAGCCGGAACGTCGGGACCGCGTCGATCTCGACCTCCGTGACGATGCCCAGCGCACCCAGGTTGATGCGGGCGGCGTCGAAGAGATCGTCGCCCGCGCGCAGGTCGTGGATCGTGCCGTCCGGCGTGACCAGCGTGAGACCCCGCACCGCGGAGGCGACCCCATGCAACCGCCCGCCCGTTCCGTGGGTTCCGGTGGCGAGCGCGCCGGTGATCGTCTGCGCGTCGATGTCGCCGAGGTTCGGCATCGCCAGGCCGATCGCCTCCAGCGTCGTGTTGAGCTCGTGCAACGTGATGCCGCCGCCGACCCGCACGCGGGCGTTCTCGCCTCCGGGGTCGACCTCGACCTTGGTCAGCCGGGTCAGGCGCGTGAGGTCGACTGCCACGTCGACGGGCTGCCCGATCGCGCTGAACGAGTGCCCGGAGCCCAGCGGACGCACCCTGCGCCCCTGCCGCGCCGCCTCCGTGAGCAGCTCGGCCACGTGCTCGGAGTCGTGCGCCTGCACGACCTCGGCCCGCACCTCGCCGCCGTCGAACCCGGGCTCCGGCGTGACCACCCCCGACCAGGGGCTCCAGGTCTGCATCGTTCCGCCGAGGCTGCTGCGCCGATCACTCATCCGAAATTCCTGCCTTCGCCTCGATATGTCGGAACCTGCCCCACCACGCGCCCGCCGCTGACGAGATGCACGGTGTCGAACCGCTCCAGCGGCTCCCCCGCCTTGGCCGGGCGCATGAGCACCCAGTCACCGATCGCCAGTTCGGCCGCCCGCGGGCCGCGGAGCGGAGTCTGCACCTCGCCCGCCCCCTCGGAGCCGAGCAGCTTCAATCCCCTGTCGACCGGCCGCGGCAAACGTGAAGGCCCAGGCACGCCCGACGCCACGTAGCCGCCGGAGAACACCGTGACGTGCCGGGAGTCGGGACGCCGCACCACCGGAAACGCGAACTGCAGCGCCGGTCGGGGCGTGAACCGGTGGTAGAGGTCGAACAGATGCGAACCATAGAGGCCCGAACCGGCCGCGACCTCGGTGATCACGTCTGCTTCGGGGCCGGTTGCGCCGGACGCTCTGGTCACGCCGCTTGCTCCGGCTGGACCGAATCGATCGACGCTGCCGGTGCCGCCGACGTTGACGAACTCCAACTCGGTCACACCTCGGAGCGCCTGCACGATCACGCGCCGACGCACGGCCAGCTCGGCCAGCGACCTCGCCTTCACGAGCCGCACGAGGGGGCCCCCGTCGGGGATGCCCGCCACCTGGGCGTCGTAGAACATCACCCCGACCACGCTCAATCCTGCAGCCGCGCAGGCTCGTTGGGCGGCGAGCGCCTGCTCGACCGTGCGGAGGGGTGAGCGGCGCGCCCCGAGGTGCATCGGCCCGAGCCGCAGGGAGGCGTCGACGTCGAGGGCGACCCGTACTCCGCTCCCTGGGCCGACGGCCTCCGCGAGAAACGCTGCGGTCTCCGCGGAGTCGATCGTCACCGTGATCTGGGCGCGCAGCTCGGGGTCGGCGGCGACCTCTGCGAGGGCACTGCGGTCGGCGGAGGGATAGGCCACGAAGACGTCGCGAATCCCGCAGCGCACCAACCAGATCGCCTCGCGCACGGCGTACGACATCACGCCCGAGAACCCGTCGCGGGCGAGCACCCGCTCGATCAACGGACGGCAGCGGAGCGATTTCGACGCCACCCGGATGGGCCGCCCTCCGGCACGCCGCACGAGCGCGTCGGCGTTCTCGTCGAAGGCGTCGAGGTCGAGCAGCGCGCACGGTGCGTCGAGACCGGCCGCGGCCTGCGCCATCGCGTTCATTTCTCGACGGTAACTTGGCCGGGAGCCGATCACGCGGCCGTGGGACACAACCTCGCGGAGTCGTCTCAGCCCGGCTGGGTGATCGCCGTCATGCCTTCGTCGAGGGCCTGCCGGTCGGTGGGGCGCACGACCCGTGACACTTCGGCTCCGTCGCGCAGGAAGATCACCGTGGGCCAGAGCTTCACTCCGTACGAGCGGCCGAGCACGCGGCCAGGCCCGTCTTCGACTCCGTACACCGGCACGTCGGGATGCTCGCCAAGCGCGGGGCTGATGTACCGGTCGGCCGAGATGCAGTAGCCGCACCACTCCGTGCCGAAGATCACCACGGCCGGGCCGCTCGTCGCGTCGAGGTCAGCGCGCTGCGGCTGCTCGGGGCTGTAGTCGGTCATGGCCCCAGGATGCCCGCACGACCGCGGCGCCGCCAGGTGGTGCGGCGGCTCAACGCGCAGCGTCTTCACGCGCCTTGCCGACCGGCTGAGTCGCCGGGGCACGCGGCTCCCCAACGCGCACCGAGCTTCCCAGGCCTAGCGGATCTGCGGAGTCGCCGGGCGCGCGGCGGCCTGCGGTGGGAGCGACGTCAGGAGGCGTGCCCCTCGGCGCCGTAGGCGGGGCGCATTTCCAGCCACTCACCCACAGGCTCACCGCCGTAGCCGGGGGCGGCCGAGAGTTCACCTGCGAGTTCGACGGCCCGCTCCCTCGATGCGACGTCGATGACCATCCATCCGGCGACGTGGTCGACCTTGTCGGCGAACGATTCGTCCGTCACCGGGGGCCGGCCGTCACCGTCGGAGCGCACCCACAGGCCGCCCTCGTCGAGGGCCTGCTCGCCGACGAACTCTCCGGTCTCACGCAAGCGGTCGGCGAAGTCGCGCATGTATGCGACGTGCGCCTCGACCTCCGCGGGCGACCACTGCGACATCGGCACGTCGTTGACCATGCCTTTTCCGCCGCGGTAGTGCTTGATCAGCAGGTACTTCGCCATCAGCGTCTCCTTAGTACTCGCTTGGGCCAATCATGGCGCCACTCAGCCGCGGGGGAAACCGGGCAGGTCCCGCTCGGGCTGCGGGTGACCGACCCCACGTGAGAAATGGGCCACGCCTCACGGATTCAGCGCACGGCGCGGGCCGGTTGGCTGATCGTTACGACATGAGAGATGCACTTCTCGAGCTGTCACGCACGTTCACCTAGGTGAATGCCGCGCACGGGCCGTGAAGTGCATCTCTCAGGTCGCATCATCGACGCAAAAGGCGCCGATCCAGGAGACACAGGACTGGAAAGATACCCACAGGGGTATTTTATCGCGCGTACCCGCCCTCGCCACCGCCACACCGAACAGAAGGAAGCCACATGGCCACCCGAGACCTCACCGAGGCCGACTTCGAAACGACCCTTTCCGAGAACGACATCGTTCTCGTCGACTTCTGGGCCGAGTGGTGCGGGCCGTGCCGCCAGTTCGCGCCGGTCTTCGAGGATGCCTCCGAGAAGCACTCCGACGTCGTCTTCGGCAAGATCGACACGGAAGCCGAACGGGGCCTCGCCGCGGCCGCGCAGGTCAGCTCGATCCCCACGCTCATGGCCTTCCGCGAGGGCGTTCTCGTGTTCAACCAGCCCGGCGCGCTGCCCGCGACGACGTTGGACCAGGTCATCGAGGCCGTCAAGGCGCTCGACATGACCGAGGTACACGCGCAGGTCGCCAACCAGCGCGCGATGGCCGACAAGCCGCGCGAGGTGAGCCAGGAGGACTTCGTCGAGATCCACGCCTCCGGCGCGAAGGTCATCGACGTGCGCGAGGCCGGCGAGTACGCGACAGCCCACGTGCCGGGTGCCGTGCTGGTGCCACTCAGCGTCATCTCGCAGCGCTTCCAAGACGACGTTCCTGCCGCAGGTGAGGGCCCCGTCTACGTCATCTGCGCCTCCGGCAACCGCAGCCTGCAGGCCACAGATTTCCTCCGCTCCCACGGCATCGAGGCGTACTCGGTGGCGGGCGGCACCAACGCGTGGCGACTCGCGGGCCGCGACGTCGTCACAGGCACGGAACCGACCGCCACGGCCTGAACCCCGCGGCCGCCCTGCGCGATAGCGACCGCGAAACAGCCCCGACCCCGGCAGGGGACCAACCGACCAGACGCGGAAGCCGCCCTACGTGACAAGGCAATCGCCACAGTCCCATGGCTCACTGCCCCGAGCAGGTGATCCCGCCTGAGAAGTATGGGCCGTGGGACCTCCCCGCGATCGGCGGAGCGCATCCATCAGGGCAGCCCTGACAGACTGGGATTCATGCGTGTCACCGCCGAGTCAGTGTCGAAGGTCATCGGGCCCACCACCCTGCTCGCACCGGTGAGCATGTCCGTGCAGTCGGGACAGTGCGCGGTGGTGCGCGGCGTGAACGGCTCGGGCAAGACGACTCTGCTGCGAATCCTCGCCGGTCTCATCGAGCCGACGACCGGCACCGCCACCATCGACGGCGAGCCGGTCGACGAACGGAACGCCGCCACCCGGGCCGGCGTCGCGGCCCTGCTCGGTGCACCGACTGCCTACCGCGACCTCACTTTGGCCGACCACCTCACGCTCATCGACGCCTCCTGGGGACGCGACCCCGACACGTGCGACGACCGTGTCGACGCGGGGCTCGCGATGTTCGAGATCGGTCACCTTGACTCGCGCTTTCCGCACGAACTCTCGTCGGGGCAGGGGCAGTTGTTCCGCCTTGCGCTGACGTTCTTCCGTCCGAGCCGGCTGCTCATCCTCGATGAACCCGAACAGCGCCTCGACACCGACAAACGCGAACTCCTCGCCCGCCTCATCCTCGAGCGCACGGCGGCCGGCACCACCGTGGTGATGGCTTCCCACGACCCTGCCCTCACGGAGGCGGTTGCCGACCAGGTCGTCCACCTCCTCCCGGCGGAGGCGGGCCGATGAGAGGCTCCCCGAACCCCGGCGAGTCGGACGCGGGACGCGCGAGCCACACGCCCGGACGCAGCGCGGCACAGGAGCCGCCCGTCACCGATGCAGGACGCGCCAGCCACGCGCCCGAGCAGAGCGCGACACAAGGCCCGCCCGTCACTGCCGCCGACGAGAAGGCTCGCCTCGACGACACAGCTCACGTCGTCTATGGCGGGAGCGACGCCTCCGTCGGAAAGGTGCTCTACGGGCTCTACGTCGCGGCGTTGCTGCTGCTCATGTATGGCGTGACGGCTGCGCAGGCGTTCTTCGCCACCCAGGATCCGGAGAGGCTGCGAGGGCAGTTGCTGTCATGGCAGGGAGCCGTTGTCGTGGCGGTGGCAGCGGGTATCGGACTCGCGGTCGCATGGAGGTCGGGGCGCGTGCGCGGACCTGCCCTGCCCCCTCTCCCGTGGATCGACCACGTCGTTTCCGGCCCCCTCGACCGCGCATCGACGTTGCGGCGGTGGTGGCTCATGGCCGCGGCGTTCACGGTGACCGGAGCGGCCATGGTCGGCGCGGTTATCGGTGGGGGCACCTGGATCGCCCGCGTCGGCGACGTGACGTGGCTGCTCATCGGCACCGTCTCGGCCACGGGCTTCGGCATCGCTCTGCTAGTGGTCTGGCTCGCCGGGCAGGTCTCGGTGAGCGCGCCCGCTCGCTGCGCGATGCGCCCTCGCGAGGCGCTGCGTTCGCTGCGGCTCGAAGACCTGCGCACGCAGGCCGCGCGGGCGACCCGCATGGGCGGATCCGTGCTGCTCGGCGATCTGCGCGCCCTCCGCCTGGAGACGGCCACCCCCATCACGCGCGCCCGCGATCGGCGACTGCGCCCGGGCCGCGCGCGGACCATCACCCCGCGCCGCGACCTTCTCGGACTGCGGCGCCAGCCCGGGTCGGCGATCATCGCCGCTCTCGCATCGGCGCTCGGTGCCGGCGGGCTGACCTGGGCGTTGGTCGATGCCGCCGTGCCGAGGGTCGTGGCGATCCTCTCCGGGCTCGTGTTGCACCTCGGCTTCTCGACCGCCGCCGAAGGGCTGCGGTTGCAGGGCGACAACGCGGGCACGCCTCCGCTGCTCGGTCTGAGCTTTCGCACCGAGGCGGTCGGGCACCTGGCCGTACCGCTGCTCGTCTCCGGAGGGAGTGCGCTGCTCACAGCGACCGCGGCGCTCGCCACTTCAGGAGCGAGCCTCGGCCTCCTGGCGTGGGTCGCGGTGATGGTCGTCATCGTCACCGGCACGACCATGGCCTCGGCGTTCCGCGGCAGCACCCCGGAGGCTGTGTTCATGCCCCAGACGGGCCCGACCTCCCTGCTGCTCTGGGTGAGCCGCCAGGCTCTTACGGCCGCGGGGGCAGGCGGTGCACTCGCAGCGGCGACCCGCATGGACACGGCGCCTGCCGTCGCCATGGCGACGCTGATGGCAGGGTCGGCCCTGTGGTGGGGCTTCGCCCGCTGCAAGGCGGTCACCCTGGAACACCGAATCTGACCAGCCCGAATCGCAGCTGAACTCGACCGTCGCTTGGAGAACCTCGGCGAGGAGATAGGCCGACTCGACACTGATCCGGCCTAGGCCCAACCGTTCACTCCCCGACCTGAGTCGTCGGAACCGGCGGGCGACGAAAGTACTGACTAAGGCGATCTACGCGTGCCAATGCCCGTAGGTCGGCCAGGACATCCTCAAGGTCATGCACACGACCGGCTGCGATATCGGCCTCTCCCTCCTGAACGGCGGAGCGTTCGGCCTCGTCCGAAAGAAGCAGCACCGTTTCGTGCATGCCCACCTCGCGTGCCTCAGGAGCCGTTGACTCTGCCTCGTTGCGCGTCACTGCTGCGCGTAGTCGGCTCGTAGGGAGCGTTTGAGGATCTTGCCGCTCGGGTTCTTCGGGAGGGCGTGGGTGATGAAGATCGTCTTCGGCACCTTGTAGGCGGCCATGCGTTCGGCCAGGTAGGCGCGGATGTCCTCGCCCGTCGTCGTCGCACCCTCGCGGAGCACCACCGCGGCCGTGACCGCCTCGACCCACTTGGCATCCGGGAGGCCGAAGACCGCGACCTCGGCCACGTCGGGGTGCTCGTAGATCGCCTCCTCGACCTCGCGGCTGGCGACGTTCTCGCCTCCGGACTTGATCATGTCTTTCTTGCGGTCGACGATCGTCAGCCGCCCGTCTTCACCCATGACGCCCAGGTCACCGGAGTGGAACCAGCCGTTCGCGAACGCGTCCGCGGTCTTCTCGGGGTCGTTGTAGTACCCGAGCGTGGCGTGGGGGCTGCGGTGTACGACCTCCCCGACGACGCCGGGCGGCACGGGCTGGTCGAAGTCGTCGACGACGCGGGTCTCTACGTTGAGGGCCGGGCGCCCCGCGGAGCCGGCGTGCTCGATCTGGTCTTCGGGCGGCAGGATCGTCGCGACCGGGGCCATCTCGGTCTGGCCGTAGAAGTTCCACAGCCGCAGGTTCGGAAGCCGCTGCTGGATCTCGCGCAGCACCTCCACCGGCATAGGCGAAGCGCCGTAATAGCCCTTGACCAGTGACGAGAGGTCGAAGGAATCGAACTCGGGGTGGCGCAGCAGCCCGATCCACACCGTCGGGGGCGCGAAGTACTTGGTGACCTTGTACATCTCGATCGTGCGCAGCACCGTGCCCGGATCGGGTGCTGGCAGAAGGATGTTCGTCGCGCCGAGGTAGATGTCGGGACCGAGGAAACAGTCGAGTTGCGCGCAGTGATACAGCGGCAGGGTGTGCAGGTCGATGTCGTCGGCCGTCATGCCGCCGTCGACGATCGACGTGACGTACTCGGCGATGAGCGACCGGCTCGACAGCAGCGCCCCCTTCGGGCGCGACTCCGTACCGGAGGTGTACATGATCCGCAGCGGATCGTCGTCGGCGATGACGACATCGATCTCGCGGTCGATCTCACCCTCCGTCTCGACCCAGGAGGCGACCGCCTCCCACCCCTCCGGCGCGCTATCCTCGCCGGTCACCGCGCGCACGACAGGCTCGACTCCCGCGATCTGCAGCGCCTCGACCATGGTGGAGTGCAGGGCTCCGGCGTCAGCGACCACCGCCGTGGCTCCCGAGTGGCCGAGGATGAACGCCACCTCGTCGGCCTTGAGCATGAAGTTCACGGGCACGAGTACAAGCCCGGCGCGGGCGGTTGCATACGCCAGCACGACGAACTGCCACGAGTTGCGGGCCAGCAGGGCGACCCGGTCGCCCTTGGCGAGGCCACGGTCGAGCAGTGCCCCGGCCACCGCGCTCACGGCGGTGTCGAGTTGCGCGTACGTGAGCGACGTGGCGTTGTCGATCACGGCGGTCTTGTCGGGATACCGCGCGGCGGTACGCCGGAGCAGATCCGCCAAGCTGTGCGAGCGCGCTACGGAAACAATGTCGTTCACGAGACACCTCCAGGGTGATCGGCGCGGGCGACCCCACTCCAGTCGAGCCGCTGCGTGCGCCGGCGGACCGGGCGCCGTGGGTTGCAGCGCGAGACGACAAGGCTAGGCGAGCACGGCCGCGGAGCGCACGGGTAGCGCCGCGCGAGATTCCGCGATCGGAGCCGGTCAGCGGGTCTGGGGCAGGCCGACTGCTCGCGATGGCTGGGTTGACCTGCGATCCTGGTGTGATCAGAGGTCAAACACGCCCAGCGGGGGCAGGGGGACTCACCGAAGGAGGACGACGTGATGGCGCACTACGGCAGCCGAGGTTGGCGCCTCAACCCGACCCGCCTGCGCTGGGAACTCGTCGTCGGACTGTGGCTCATCACGTTCGCCGCCGCGGTCGGCGCACTGGCGGCCCTGAACACTCTCGTGTGGCAATACACCATCGGGGTCGGCGGCTACGCGGTTCTCGCCATGTCGTCGCTGGTAGTGGGCGCTCTCCTCGTCGGCGACGTGGCCCTGTCGGTGCGTCGCGGCGCACGCCTCGGCGGCCGGATCACCGGATGGCGTTGGGTGAGCGCCGCTCTCGGCGCGGCGATCCTCGCCTGGGGCACTTTCGTCACCGGCAACGCACTGTGGTTCGACCTGACGTTCATCGAATCCGGGCGCATCGGAGCCAGTCTCGCGGTTCTCGGCGTGTGGCTTGCGATGTTCCTCGCGCTGCCACTCGGGGCGATCCTGCTGGCTGCGGCTCCCCGATCGGAGCACGCGCCGCAGACTGCGTGATCGCCCGGTTGCCTAATTGCGGCGCCATCCCCGCCGATGCACCCCGCCAACGCGCCCTCACCGGCCCCGTGCCGATTCATGGGATTCGGAGCGGTAAGGGCCCACGGACCGAGCACGAAGGCCGGCGCCGCAGCGCAGCTTCAATACCGGCAACCCGGCAACCCGGTCACGCCGAGCGGATCGCTCCCCCATCGATGAGGTGATCGGAGCCGGTGATGTTGCTCGCGCGGGGCGAGAGCAGGAATGCGATGAGGTCGGCGACCTCGCTCGGCTCCGACATGCGACCGGTCACCATGCCGAGCTGTTGCGGGATACCGGCCACCACCGCCTCGAGCGGAGCACCGGTGAGCTGCGACATCTGCTCCCACATCGCGGTGCGGGTCGGCCCCGGGGTCACGGTGAGCACTCGCACGCCCTGCGGCCCCAGCTCGGTCGCGAGACCCCGGCCGAACGCCTTGAGCGCGGCCTTGGCCACGTTGTACGCGAGCGGCGGCCCCTCGGGCTTCCACGCCCCGATCGACGACACGTTGATCACGACCCCACCCCGTTCGACGAGTGACGGCAGCGCCTCGCGGGTCACGCGCACCGCGGCGAAGAGGTTGAGGTCGAAGGTGCGGCTCCACTCGGAGTCGGAGAGGTCGGCGAATCCGTTGAGCGTCATGTCGCCTCCTCCCGCGTTGTTGACGAGGAGGTCGATGCCGCCGAGTTCGTCCGCCGCGGCGGCCACCAGGTCGGCGGCGCCCGTGGGGTGGCTCAGGTCGACGGGCACGGCCGTGGCGCCAGTGACACGCAGCTCGTCGGTTGCGTGACGGGCGGCGCCCACGACCGCGACTCCCTCCGCGATGAGCGCTCGGACCACCGCCAGGCCGATGCCGCGGCTCGCGCCGGTGACCAGGGCCGTCTTGCCTGCCAGATTCAGGTCCATCACCATCTCCTTCATTAATGCAACGTCTTGTAGCGGTAACGTAACGACATTCACGGCCGGATGCAACAGTTCGTTGCGTTAATCTGAGAGGGAGGAGGGCATCGTGAGCATCGAACCGACCGATCAGGCCACTCGGCGGCCAGGGGGCCGAACCGCCCGCACCCGCGCCGCCGTACAGGAGGCGAGCCTGCGCCTGCTCGCCGAACGGGGCTTCACGTTCGGCATGGAGGAGTTGGCCGGCGCGGCCGGCGTGCACAAGACGACGCTCTACCGGCGCTGGCCGTCGATGGGGGCACTGCTCGCAGACGTGACCGGAGAGCTGATCAGCAGCGACGTACCGATCCCCGACACCGGCTCACTCGAAGGCGATCTTCGAGCAGTCGCCGGCTCCATCAGGCAACTCATGAGCCACCCGATTCACGGACCGGCACTCACCGCATTGAGCGCAGCTCCGGCCGCGATCACCGAAGTGACCGAGGTGCTCACAACGTTCTGGGCGTCCCGCCTCAAGGCGCTCGAACCACTCGTCGCTCGCGCCCGCGCCCGCGGCGAAGTGCCTGCGCAGATCGACACCGCCCTCATCTTCGAAACCCTGGGCGCCCCGCTCTACTACCGACTGCTCATCACCCGTCGCGCCATCGACGACGACGCCATCGAGCGGGCGGTCGCCGTCACGATGGCCTCGATTCGCGCGGATCTTCTCCACTGAGGTTGCATCACCTCCACTTTTCTGTAATTTTGGAATTGTGGATTCCAGTGTGGACGTGGACGAACGGTTGGCCGCCCTCGAAGCCCGAGTGGCGAAGCTCGAGGGCGCTGGCGGCGACAGCGAGACGTCGCAGCCCGTCGACCCGCAGCGCTTGTGGATCCTCGAGGGACTGCGGCAATCGCTTCCCGGAGACGGGGGCGTTGCCTTCGCGGGCACCGTGACCACGGGAGTCGGTCTCGCCCAGTACCAGTGGACGCGGCCGACCTCCACGCTCACCGAGCATCCGTGGGATGACCAGCTCGAACGCATCGCAGCCGTCGCCCACCCGGTGCGTGGCGCGATCCTCCGGCGCCTGCTCGACGGCCCCGCAACCGTCGCCGATCTCGTGGAGGCCGGTGTCGTCACCTCGACCGGCACCGCCTACCACCACGTCGCGGCCCTCACGGCCGCCGGCTGGCTCACCAAACAACCCGGCGGGCGACTCGCCGTGCCTGTCGGCCGCATCGTTCCCCTGCTCACGCTCATCACCTGTGGAGAGGATCACTGATGACCACGACCACGACCCGCGCGAGAATCGCCGGTGCCGTGTCCGCCGCCATCGTTCTCGCACTTCTGATCACCCTCGGCCCGCGACCCGTCGCGGTGCCCGACGAACCCACCGGCGACGCCGAACTCGCCGCCTTTCTCAAAGACCGCGCTCCCCGCGGGGCGGGTCGGATCACCGCCTTCGTCATCCAGGACGACCAGGTACGTTACGCCGGACTCGGCGCCGACGAGCACCTCGAGCACGAGATCGGGTCGATCTCCAAAACGATGGTCGGCGAGCTTCTGCACGACGCGACGGAGGGCGGCTCGCTCGCGCTGACGACCACCGTGGGCGACCTCGTGCCCGCCTCCGGAGCCCCTGTCGCCGACGTGACCCTGCGGGAGCTCGCTACACACACCTCCGGTCTGCCTCGCCTCGGCCCCACCGGGATCATGGGGTGGGTGCGCGCCGTCGTCGGCTCCGACCCCTACACCGGCATCACCCCCGACGATGTCATCGCGCACTCCCTCGACGCGGAGCTGACCGACCGTGGGCAAGACGAATACTCGAACCTCGGGTACGCGCTGCTCGGGCACCTGCTCGCCCAGTCGGCGCAGGTGCCGTTTCCGACGCTGATGCAGGAGAAGGTGCTGACCCCGCTCGGGATGCAGGCCTCCTACGTCGCGGCCGACGGCACCGTCGCCGCCGACGCGCCTCGCGGCCGCGCCGTCACCGGGCGCCTCGCGGAGCCGTGGGATTCGGAGGGGTACGGGCCCGCAGGCAGCGTGCGCTCGACATCCCACGACATGGCTCTGTACGCCCGGCACGTGCTGAGCTCGCAGCGGGAGCCGCTCAGCTGGGCCGACACCACCGTGGGCGAGCACCAGGTGATGTGGCACAACGGCGGCACCGGCGGGTACAGCACGATGCTCGTGCTCCATCGCCCCACCGGCACCGCTGCCTACGTGGCCACCGACTCCACGGCCTCCGTCGACGACCTCGGCCTCGACCTGTTCGCCCACCTGCACGGCATCGCCCCGAAGGGAGCCTGACATGGGCACCATCGATATCGTCAGTTGGATCCTGCTCGCGCTGATTCTGGTCGAGGCCGCCGTCACGATCCGCTCGCACCTCACGGGGCGGTCGAAGAAGACCCCGAGGCGCGCGATCCTGTCGGCCGTCGGCCTCGTTGTCACGGCGCTGTTCTTCGCGTATGTGATCCGATGGAACGAGGTCGTGCCCGTCGCGCTGTGGTGGCTGGCGTCTGCGCTGGTCGCAGTGGCTGTCGGGGTCGCGGTTGCACGCCCCGGGGTCGCCCCTGAGTCGCACCCGAACGCCCCCTGAGATTCGGCTGCGGCTCTTTCTCAGGTGCGCTGACGTCGGCTCTCCTGGGAGGTATGAGCCTCACCTCACCCGCCCCGCCACGGTCGTCCGTCGCGTTCGCTCGAGTCTTCGCCGCCGTGCTGGCCCTGCTGATCGCGGTCGCGACGATGGCACCCGGCGCCGCCCAGGCCGCAGTTTCGACCCAACCCGCCCCGCCTCCAGTGACCACTGCCGATGTCGAGGCGTGGCTCGACGGTCTCGTCCCCGGCCTCATCGACAGCACGGACGCCGCGGGAGGCGTGGTGGTCTCGGTCGTCGAAGGAGGCGAGCTCGTCACGGCGCGCGGCTACGGCGCCGCCCACGCCGACGAACTCACCCGCGAGGCCACACCCCTCGACCCGCGCGAACACCTCGTGCGTATCGGCTCGATCACCAAGACCTTCACCGCCCTCGCCGTGCTCCAGCTCGTCGAGCAGGGCTCACTCGACCTCGACGCCGACGTGCAGACCTACCTCGACTTCACCCTCCCCACCCCGCGCGGCGCCGTGACGCTGCGGCACCTGCTCAGCCACACCGCCGGCTTCGAGGAGCGGCTCGGCGGCCTCGACGCCACCCGCGCCGAAGACATGCGGAGCCTGCGTGACGTGGTGAGCACCGACCCTCCGGTGCAGATCTTCGACCCCGGCAACCTGCCCGCGTACTCGAACTACAGCTACGACCTCGCCGGGTACGTCGTCGAGCGCGTCTCCGGGATGCCGTTCGAGGAGTACGTGCAGACCCGCGTGATCGACCCGATCGGACTGTCCTCGACCACTGTTCACCAACCTGTGCCTGACGCGCTCGAGGGCAGGCTCGCCTCCGGCTTCAGGGAGCGCGGCAGCGAGGCCGGCTCGTTCGAGTTCATCAACTCACGCCCCGCCGGCGCGATCACCTCCAACGCCACCGACATGGCCGCGTACATGAACGCCCTGCTCGGACACGGTTCCGCGATCGCTCCGACGGTGCGGGAACGGGTCCTGGCCGCCGAGCCGATGCCCGGCATCGGCACGCTAGCCGGCGCCGGGTACGTCTCGCTCGGCTTTCTCCACGAACGCGTCGGCGGACGACAGGTCATCGGACACGGCGGCGACACCATGTACTTCCATTCGCAGATGACGCTCGTACCCGACTCCGACGTGGGCATCTTCGTCGCGATGACCGGAGGAGCGAAGGCCGACGTGCGCGCCGACGTCGTCGAGGCGTTCCTGCGCCGGTATGTCTCCCCTACCCAGGCCTGGCCGCAGCGCCCGGAGGGGAGCGCCGCCCGCGCCGAGGCGGTCTCCGGCAACTGGACGCTGGCACGCCGCACCGAATCGAACTTCCTCGCCCTCGCGAACGCCACGATGCCCGCGCACGCCGAC
Organism: Dermatophilus congolensis; assembly: GCA_030538115.1. Taxonomy (GTDB): domain Bacteria; phylum Actinomycetota; class Actinomycetes; order Actinomycetales; family Dermatophilaceae; genus Dermatophilus; species Dermatophilus congolensis_B. Next base: position 151,296 of record JAUNUP010000003.1, read on the forward strand.
GCGTCCGGCGACCTGATGTTCCTCGGCGAGACGTGGCGGGAGGTCGAGCCGTGGGTCTGGGAGAGCGAGTCCGGGGTGCAGCGCATCGCCGCCCGTGCGGGGGCCGACGGCACCGTCGACGCGGTCGCCCCGGCCGGGTACTTCGCCGCCACTCCCGGCGGGCCACTCGACTCCATGCAGCAGGCCGTGGTTCTCGTGGCCGCGCTCATCGTGCTCGTCGTCTCCACTGTGACCAGCGCGTTCATCGCGGTACGTAGGCGCCGGGCACGGCGTCGCCTCGTGAAGGGGACGTCGACTCACGCACGCGGAGGCGCCGAGTGGGAGATCGCCACCGACGTCGACAGTGACGTCGATGCCGGCTCGGCCCCGGCCGGGGAATCCCGCGGGCTCGACGCCACCGGCGTCGCTGGGCCCGCTAGATGGGCTTCGCGGTTCTCGCGCCTGGCCCCTTGGGTACCGGTGGCGATCATCGCTGCACTCGCCTCCGTGGTGGCGCTGATGTGGCCCCTGCTGCAGAGCGACCTGGCCACGCCGCTGTCGATCCCGCTCCTGCGGCTGGCGCAGGTGCTGCTCGCCGCGGCCGGAGCGGGCGTGCTCGCTGTGATCACGCGCGCGGCCCTCTCCGCCAGATCGCGTCGCTGGTGGCCTGTCGCCGGCTGGGTTCTCGTGACCCTCAGCACGGTGACGGTGCTCGCCCTCGCCGCGAACGCGGGGCTCTTCCTCCTCGACGCGACCTACTGAGGCGACGCGCCGACGGCGCCGGGCGGGGCGCCGCGGCGGCGGAGTTCGGCCTCCGCGCGGGCCAGGCCGCCGTGTTCGAGCCCCGCCACGGTGGAGGTGCCTTGCCAGACGAGCCGGCTGCCGTGCCTGACCCGCACGGACAGCCGGCCGCTGAGGTGTTCGATCGCACCGGCTGTGTTGCGGTGTTCGCTCGGCAGCGGCACGGGGAGCACGTGCGCGGCTCGCAGCGGCGCCTCGGCATCGACGTCGAGGCGCCAGCGGCCCGTGCGTCCGCGTAGGCGCCACCGCTCATCGGTGACCGCGGCCCGCACCGGGGAGACGACGGGGTTACCCGCACGCACGACCGTGCCGTCGGGCAGGCGCACAACGAGGGCGGTCACCTCCGTCGCGAATGGGCCGGCCGTCACCTGGCCGCCGGCGAACGCCACACACGCACCCTCGTCGTCGAAGCCGTGGGCCTGGCCCCACCACCACGCATCCGGGAATCCTTCGGCGCCCCAGTTCTTCTCGGCGTAGACCTCGCACCCGTCGAGGTCCCAGGTCTCGCCTCCGACAACGGCCGTGCCGTGCGCGCACCCGCCGAGCAGCCACGGGTGCCAGTACTGGTTGAGCGCGGGGATCGCGTGGAACACACTCGAGCCCCCGAATCTGCGCCTTGGCCAGGGCTTCGGTTCGGTGACACGGAGATCGAGCCGCGCCCCCTCCCCGAGGTCGACGTGAACCCGGTCGCGCGACGCCACGAACGCCTCACCAGCGCGAGCGCCGAGACGCCGCGGGTCTGCCCAGGCTCCGGGGTGTGCGTCGAGCGCGAGCACACTGGAGGGATCTCCCCCGTTCGACGCGCACTCGACGTGAGCCCTCGCTGTAGGCGCTGTCTCGCTTGACGCCGCGGAACCAGTCGAGTGGGCTGCGAAACCGAGTGTCGCCCAAGTTCCGCGCGGGCCGCGGTTGACGCCGATGAGCGCGATGATCGATCGCTGCCGACGCCGATCGGTGACCCGCCAGAAGTACCCCTCCATCGCGACCCCGTGCGCACGGAGAGGGTCACCGAACGGGAGATCGGCGCCGGTGGCTCGGTACTGCGAGTGCAGGCGGGAGAGCATCGCCCCAGGCTATGCGCCTGTCGAGTCGGCGTCGTGCCGAGATGCCCGCGAAGCGATGGGGGCCCTCCGTCGGAGTTCCTCCCCTGAGCTGCAGCGGGCCTACCCCGTCACCCGTCGCGGCCCCAGCAGGGCGGGCCAGCCACTGACCTCGCTCCGAGCACAGCCGCTCGCTCCGTGCGCTCCTGCGCGGGCCAGGACGCGGCATCCACTCTCCAAGCGAGGTCAACAGCACACGGCAGCCGCGATCCGGCATGCGAAGGGGCCGACACCGCGCGTTTGCGTTCACGAACGGTGTCGACCCCTCTTGCAAGAACGGGCTGACCCGAGGCCTGCCCCTGGTAGACGGCTTACGAGCGCGGCAGGGGGCTGTAGAAGACGATGCCGTTGCCCTGCGCGTCGTAGACGACGGCACGGCGCTCGTGGGCGTCGTTGTAGGCGGCCTTGACGATGCCGCCGCCGTGCTCCTCGACGGCCTTCGCGGCGGCGTCGACATCGGCGGTCTTGATGCCCACGACGACCTGACCCGGGATCGGGTGGTCGATGGCGGTCGCGAGCGCGATAGTCACGGATCCGCCGTCGATGGCGGCGAAGTGGTCGCCGTCGCGGAACTTCAGCGGCATGCCCAGCGCCTCGTTGTAGAAACGGATCGACGCGTCGAGGTCTTCGGTGGACAGCACGATCATTCGAACGTCGTGGTCTGACATGGCGCTCCTTCTCCGACCTGGCGCGAGGCGACAGGCCTTGGCGTGGCACACCGCTCTCGGCGGTGCCTTCCATTTCAGGCTATGCCGCAGGCGTGCACGTGGCCCGGAGTTGGCGCGATCCGCCTCTACACCGACGCCGCCCGCCACAGAGACGTGACTGGAAGGGCCCACAACCGGTCTCCGGCTTGCTGGGGCGCGCCGAGATTGAGCACGATCCCGGCGAGGAATTCGCCCCCGAGCCGCTCTCGCAGAGTGATCAGGTGTTTGAAGTGCGAGCGCGTGGCACTGCCTGCCGCCTTGACCTCCACCGCGATGACCCCGCGGGCCGTCTCGATGATGACGTCGACCTCGGCTCCGTTGCGGTCTCGGAAATGAGACAGGGTGAAATCGTGCGAAGACCAGCCTGCCTGCTTCGAAAGCTCCGCCACGACGAAATTCTCCAGCAGCGGCCCCAGGTGGTCGGCACCGTGGGGGGAGGCGAGGTGTTCGCTGGTGAGCCCCGTCAACGCTGACGCCAAACCCGTGTCGGACAAGAACGCCTTCGGTCGCTGAATCTGCCTCTTGGTCAGATTCCGTGACCAACTGGGCAGGATCTGGAGCAGGAACAGCGACTCGAGTATCTCGACGTACCGAGACACCGTGCGACTCGCGACACCCAGCTCCTGCGCTAGGCGTTCCAAGACCAGTTCCTGCCCGGGCGCTGCTGCGATCAAGTGCAGCAGCCTCCGCAAGACCGGTACCTGGGCGGTGGCCAGATCAGCCGAGTCACGCTCGACTAGACGATTCGCGTAATCGGTCAACCAGGCGGTCCGCACGCGTCTGCTCATGCGCTGTACAGGCGGATACCCGCCGATGGTGATCCGCCGTATGAGGTCGGCACGCTGCACCTCGTCGCCGGTCGTCGCACCTCTCAGCACGGCAGCGACCCAGTCCTCAGCGCGACCCACCAACTCTCCCTGACTGAACGGCAGCAGCCGGATCGTCATCGCCCGACCCGCCAGCGAGTCTTGCGCCCCGGGCACCCGCAGCAGGTTTGCCGAACCGGTCAACACAAAACGCCCCGCTCGTCGATCACGATCCACCTCCGCTTTGAGGGGCAGGACGATCTCGGGGCATCGCTGCACTTCATCGATCACAAGCCGCCGCTCGCGCGCCGACTTGACGAAGCCGACGGGGTCGTCCTTCGCGAAGGCCCGAACGACCTCGTCGTCGAGCGAGACGTACTCGGCGTCATCGGAGCTGAGCATCTGCGCGAGGGTCGACTTGCCGACCTGTCGCGCACCCTCGATGACCAGCACCGGGGTTTCAGTTAGCAGCTCGGCAGCCCAACCGGCGATGCTCCGCGGAACCAGCTCCATGATGCGAGAATACCGATTCGCTGCTTGCCAAGTCCGGATTCGCTGGGCATCGATTCACGATTCGCTGGATCCCAAGTCCGGATTCGCTGCGCTTGTCGATGCCAACCTGGCGATGACCGCATCCGGATTAGCCTCTAGATCAATCACATCCGCGCCGCGCGCGAGGCGGCTTCCTGCGTTCGCACACGCGGGCATCGTTTCAGGCGCATGCGAGCGAACTGCTAACGCCTCATCGAGGTCGCGCTCCGAGGCTCCGTCGAGGCGGGTGTGACCGGGCAGGCCGCTTCGCCGCGGAGGCGGGTGCGCAGGGCCCACGCGAGCAGGACGATGCCGGCCGCTGCCAGCCAGGGCTGCATCGGAGCGAACCACTGAAGGGATCCCGAGTAGCCGAGGGCGATGAGCGCGAGTTTGTTGCACACGGGGCAGCCGACCGCGAAGTACGCGAGGAGGCCACCGATGCCGCCGGTCCGTCCTGCGTTGTCTTCGGCGGTTGCGACACCCGGCTCCCGCACGTACGTGGCGACGAGCAGGCCGCTCAGCACAGCGGTGGCGAGCAGCACCGGCCACGCCCAAGGTGTCGGCGGCACGTCACGACCGAAAACGGGATTGGGGATGAGCGCCGTGGGGATCGCGATGACCAGCGCGGTCGCGCAAACCACGCCGAGCGCCGTCCACCAGCGCCGAGGGGTCCAGAGCGAGAGAGCCGCGATCATTGGGCGAGCGTACCCTCCGGGGTATGGGGCCGCGCGGTGGGCGGCTCTTTCGCACCACGAACACGCGCCAGGTCTGGCCGAAACTGCCCGTGAGCGTAACCCTTCCCTGGCAGGCGCGTTCCGCTGCTCGCTAGGCTCGGTGAACCGCATGTCACCACCAGCGAGGGAGACACCCATGGCCGATCACCTGCTCACCAAGGATCTCGGGCGCGCAGGCTGGCCCGCGGATGTCGAGCCCGTTCTCACCATCGAACCGGGCACGGGCGAGACGATCGCGTTCGAAGTTTCCGACGAGGCGTACGCCCAGATCGACGAGTTCCGCGACCTCGGCAAGCTCACCGCCGTGCTCAACCCCGTCACCGGGCCGGTGCACGTGACCGGTGCCGAGCCCGGCGACACCCTCGCGGTACACATCCACAGCATCGAACTCGCCGAGACAGGCTGGTCGATCTACCTGCCCGGAGCGGGCGCCCTCGCCGGTCCGATGGGCGACGACTGGTTCGTGCGGCGCATCCCCGTCGCCGACGGGAGAGCGCAGCTCACCGACACGATCTCCGTGCCCGTCGCGCCGATGATCGGCTGCATCGGAGTGGCCTCAGCCGCCACCGAGATGTCGAGCGTCATGCCCAGCTACCCGACCGGCGGCAACCTCGACCTCACCGACGCGCGTCCCGGCTCCACCGTGTACCTGCCCGTGGAGGTCGAGGGCGCGAGGCTCGGTATCGGCGACCTGCACGCAGTGATGGCCCGCGGCGAATCGTCGTTCGTGGCGATCGAGATCGCAGGCACCGCCACGGTGAGCGTCGACCTGATCAAGGTCGAGAACCTGCGCGCCCCCTGGGTCGACACTGGTGACGAGATCGTCTGCGTCGGCCTCGGCGACCCGGTGCAGGACTCGATCATCAACGCCTACGAAGACCTCTTCCACCGCCTCACCACACACGGCGGTCTGTCGAAGGGCGACGCCTACGCGGTGATGAGCGCCGCCGCCCACACCGAACTCGGCGGCCCAACCGGCTCCGTGGCACCCGACCCTCTCCACCCGTTCCGAGCCATCGGCGCGGTCACCCTGGCGAGAATAGAGAAGCACCTGCTGGCCTGACCCCTCGTCTTCCGGACGTTGCGACATTAGGGATGCAGTCCGCGACACCGCGCACACGTTCACCTAAGTCGATGCGCTCACGCGCTCGCGAAGTGCATCCTTCATGTCGCAACGTCGCCTGCACCGGGTGACCGAGCCGTCGCGCTGACCAGCGCCCAGGGTCAGCCGCCCGTGGCGTGCGCGCGCACGGGCTCGAAGCCGCGCACGTCGACCTCGCTCCAGCGCGGGCCGACGCGGCCGTCGCCGAGGAGGGACAGCCAACCGCTCTCCGCGCTGTCGCGGCAGCCGAGGCTGCCGTCACCGCGGATCGCGCAACTCCGCTCGAACCCCGTGGCCACCATCTTGGTGTTCTTGTCGGTGGCAACGTAGTTCGTCAGAGCTTCCTGCTCGGTGCACACGACCTTCGAGTCTTTCGCCGCGAGGTAGCAGGCATCGGAGTCGGGGATGAGTGCGCGGGCGCGCACGGGCCACACCTTCACCTCTTCGGGTGTGCGGCGGCCGAGGTCGTGAAGGCTGATCGTGCGCACGACGCCGTCCGCGTACCGGAAGACGGCGTGCTCGTAGCTGAGATGCAACTCGACGGGCTTGCCGGGCACGGGGGCCTTGTGTGCGGCGGTCCAGCCGTTCGGGAAGATCGCCTTGTCGGTGGGCCCTTGCGAGGTCATGTCGACGCCGTCCCAGGGAAACAGTGCGCACCAGACCTCTTGTGCGCTGGTCAAGCCGCAGACACCCCCGTGGGCGGCAGACATCGACGTCACCTTCGGCATCCCCTTCACGCGCTTCAGCGGAGTGAGGGTGCTGAACGGCTCGGCACCGGGTTGATTCTGGCCGTGACACCAGACCGTGCCGTCGCGGTCGATGGCGCAGCCGGCGTCCCTGTCAGCGCGGTAGTCGACGATGCCGCTGATCGTGCCCGAAATCAGCCGTGCCTTGTGGGAGACGCGGTCGGTCGGGTCCCAGCACCACAACTGCCAGGCCGAGACGGCGCAGCTCACCGATGGGCCGTTGGCGAGGGCCGTCGCCTTGGCGGGTAGTCCGGTCACCGTGATGTGGCGCGCATCCGCCCTGCGCAGCCTGTCGGGCAGACCAACCTGCCAGCAACGCACCGTGCCTTCGGCCGTCAACGCGCAAGCCTCGTCGAGCTGCGAGACGATCACGTCGGTCGCGGTGGTCGCTGCCCGGGGAGTCACGGACTTCCCGGCGGAGACGAGCATCGCGTCGGACACGGCTGCCTTACCACCCACAGCGACGATGCGTCGAGGGCCCATCTGCTGCAGCGCCGCCCGGACGGTGGGGGGAAGGTCGCCGCGCGGCGGCACGAGGAACACGGGGCCGTCGGCGATGGTCGCCGCCGCCGCGGCGTCAGCGCCGTTCACCCCGGAGACGAGGTAGGCGGTTTCGGCTCCCTCGGGGAAGGCCCGCTGCGCGACGAGGGCCCCGGTCGCGTAGCGGTCGGCACCGGCGAGTTGCTGCGGCGCCGCGTTCGGTTTCGCGGAGAAATCGGCGAGGAGTTCTCTCTGCCGCTTCGCCGGGATGGCCGACGTTCCGCCGACCACGACCGGCGACACGTACATGGTCGGTGTGCCGCCGTCGGTGCTGCGTGCCGCGAGTTTGCCCGACTTCGGTGCGATCACGACATGGTGGTCTCGCAGCTGAACGGCTGCTGCGGCCTCCGGCAGCAGTGTGTCGGAGGCGAGCGCCAGGTACGGCAACCGCTCGCGGTCGTCGATGCTGCCGAAGGTGTCGCTGATGACACCGTTCCACGTCACCTTGGCCGGGTCGGTCGCCGTGAGGCGCGTGAACTTTCGTGTGCCGATGACGGCCTTGACCTGGCTCGTCGGGAGCTGCCGGTCGGAGCCGATCACCTGCACCTCGGTGGGCTTGAGCGTCTTCACCGCCTGCGCCACCTGGTTCGGCACCGCGCCGCGCGGCGGCACGTAGAGGGTCGGCACCGCGTCGCGGCCGTAGATCACGGCGTCCATCGGGCGCGTGCCCGCGACCAGGCGCACCGACGGCGGTGCGGCGGGCCTCATGTTCGCCCTTGAGGCCGCCACAGCTGCAGCGGTCTCGTAGCGGGTGCGACCCGTGATGCGAGCAAGGGCGGGGCGGGACGCCTCCGTCGACGTCGCGCTGCGGGCTACGCGCTGAACTGCCGGCCCCTTGTCAATGACAGCGGTCGCCGGCCCTGCGCCGACGGTTCCGCTTCCCAAGATCGCCAACGTACACATGACGGCCGCAGCCGAAACACGCACGACGGATCTCGTTGAATCGCATACTTCTCGACCAGACATAGGACTCCCCTGTCCCCTAGTGCCTCGGAATTCACTTATCCCCCGACCACAACCGCATACCCCCCGGTACCGAAAGCTGTGTCGACGTCGATTGTGACCCCCCGGTCAGCGCAGAAGAAGGGAAAAGGGCATCGAGAAGGTAACGATGTCTGCGAGATTCAGTTCGCCGTGCGGGCCAGTGCCAAGGCCACCAGCTCGGCGATGCCCTCGGGTACGTCAGCGACCGGGTGCCAAGCCAGGTCGAGGGATTCGTCGCTGATCGTGGCCACCGCACCCTCCGGTGCGTAGACGACGAAGCGCACGTCGAAGTGGCGGGTGGGCGGGGAGTTCTTGCACTGGATCGGGTGGATCGACACGTGCACCGGCACCGGGTCGATCACCAGGCCGGTGATGCCCGACTCCTCCTCCGCCTCTCGAAGCGCCGCCTGCACGAGCGATTCGTCGCCGTCCTCCATGTGTCCGCCGAGCTGCACCCAGCGCCCGACCCGGGGGTGCAGCGTGAGAAGGGTGCTCTTGCGGGAGTGGTCGAGCACCAGTGCGGAGGCGGTCACGTGCCCGGGCGTGCACGTGCGCCGAGTGGCGTCATCGCGGGCGTCGAGCAGCGCGTAGAACCCCTCGCGCAACTCGAACTGGGCGCGCGTCGGCGGCTCCCAGGCCGACAATGTGCGGCGGACGTCGTCATGCAGACTCACCCGACCGAGCCTAGGGCCCGCAGCGGTAGGAGCATGTTCACGTCTGGACACACGAGAGGATCGCGCCATGGAACTGCTCTCACACCTCCCCAGTGTCGATGCGGGCTGGCCCGACATGCTCACACTCGGCATACCACCGCTGGAGAAGGTTCTGCGCACGGTGCTGGTGTACCTCGGCATCGCCGTGATCCTGCGAGTCGCCGGTAAGCGCCTGCTCACCCAGATGAACAGCCTCGACCTCGTGGTGGTGCTGTTGCTGAGCAATGTCGTGCAGAACGCGATCATCGGCAACGACAACTCCCTGACCGGAGGCCTGCTCGGCGCGGTTGTGCTCGTCGCCTTCAACGCGCTGCTCGATCGGGCCGCGCACCGGTGGTCGGGCCTGGCGTGGCTGCTCGAGGGCCGCCCTACCACGGTAGTGAGCCATGGTGTGGTCGACCAGAAGGCGCTACGCGAACTCGGAACCACGACCTACGAACTCGACTGGGCCCTGCGTCATCAGGGTGCCGACGAGATCAGCGACGTCGCCAGGGCCACCATCACGCCCGGCGGCAACATCACCGTCGACCTCGAACCCGGCGATCAGCCCGCGAGCCGGGGAGAACTCAACGACTCGATACGCGAGATCCTCGCCCGGCTCGACCGGATGGAGAAGCGGCTGCCGGAGGCGAAGCAGCTCAGTTGACAGGCTCGCTCACCCGCGGGGAGGTGGTGGCCTGGCCCGGCTTGGACGAGCGCATCCCGTTCACGGCCGAGATCGCGATCGGCACGAGCGAGACCACGACGATGCCGATCGCGATGAGGTCGACGTGCCCCGCGATGAACGGCACTCCGCCCAGGGTGGCCCCGGCGGTGCACAGGAGCACGGCCCAGCCGATGCCTCCGAGAATGTTCCAGCCGATGAAGTGACGGTAACCGTAGCGGGTCATCCCTGCGACGACCGGCACGAACGTGCGCACGAACGGCACGAACCGGGCGAGCACGATCGCGCGGCCACCGTAGCGACGGTAGAAGTCTTCGGCGCGCTCGAGGTATTCGGTCTTGAGCACGCGGGCATCGGGCTTGAAGAGCCCGCGACCGAACCGGTGGCCGATGTAGTAGCCGACCTGGTCGCCAAAGATGGCCGCGATCGACACCACGAGGATGAGGGTGGGCAGCGAGTAGCCGAGCAGGTCGCGCAGGAGGCCGGCGGTGAACAGCAGCGAGTCGCCCGGAAGGAACGGGAACAGCAGCCCGGACTCGATGAACACCATCGCGGCCACTCCGACGAGGGCGCTCGGCCCCCATCCGGTGAGCAGGCCTGTCGGATCGAGGAGCCCGCCCGCGGACGCGGAGGCGATTGCGCTGGTCATCGGCAAGATCATGTTTCGACCGTAGGGGCCGCCCCTGAACTGCCGTTGAAGCGGAGGTCGCCGCCGACAGCGGTTCAGTGGGAGTTAAGAGCCCGCGACGACGCTCGGATATCGAACGAAGGAGATTCGATGTCCGCACCCGCGAAGGTCGCCGCGCCCGCCCCACCCGTCACGTTGGCCCCGGCCCCGGCCCCGGCGAAGACCACAGCGTCATCACTGCCCGTTTCCGCGATGCTGCCCCTGGACCTGGCCTCCGTGCCCGCCGCGAGTGTGGCCGGCGTCGGACTACTGGCCGCCGCTTGTGCGCTGGGCGGGTTCGTGACCGGAGCGGGTGCGACCGCCACGGGCGAACTCGCCCTCGACGTGACGATCAGCGCGCACCGCGACCCGGTTCTCGTCGGCATCTCGCACGCGGTCGATATCGGGGTCGGCGTCATCGCGGCTCCGCTGTGGGTGCTGGTCATCTCTATGGTGATCGGCCTCGCCCACCGCAGGGCGGGTGTCGCCTTCGCGGTCGTCTCCGCGGTGGGCTGGCTGTCGGCAGGCGCGGCCAAGCTGCTCTTCCAGCGCGCCCACCCTCCGATGTCGACCGTGCACGCCCTCTCCGCCGAGTCGGGCCTGACGAGTTTTCCCAGCGGGCACACGGCGATCGCGGCATCGACGGTGGCCGCGGCGGTGGTGGCGGCGCGGCTGCTCGGGCGCTCCACGCGGTGGATCTGGGTGCTCGGCGTACCGTTCGTCGCCTTCGTGGCGGCGACACGCCTGTACATCGGCGTGCACTATCTCGGCGACGTGGTGGCATCGCCCCTGTTCGTCGCAGGTACGACCCTGCTCCTCGTAGCGCTGGGATCACTGTGGTGTTCGCGGGCCGCCACTCGGGTCGACGAGTCGACGCAAGGGGCGACAGGCCGCAGGACCGCCAGAACTCGCGCCGAAACGACAAGCAATTGACGCAGGCGGTTGCCCGTGACCAGGCCATTCGCAGGAAGGTCCGCGACTTTGCATGTGGTTTCGGCGCGAAGTCTGGCGGCGCGGCTCTGCGCGACCGTCGGATGCCCGCCGCCTAGGCTCGAAGGGCCGCAGCGCGACGGCGCGCAGTGAATCGTTGGGAGGGCTACGTGATCAGAACCGAACGCTGGTCACTGCGCCGACGGATCGTGGTGCTCTCGGGATCCGTTCTCGTGATGATCCTGCTGGTGGCGCTCGTGGGTTTTCTGTTGGCGTTGCGGTCGATCCTCGCGCAGTCGGCCACCGACTCGGCGCTCACCCAGACGTACGAGCTCGCGCACACGGTATCGGTGGGACAGGCGACGGCGGCCGAGGCCGTCGACCACGTCGCCTCGCGGGGCACGATCATGCAGGCGCTCGACTCCGACGGCGTCGTGCTCGGCTCCTCCGAGCGGCTGCACGCCACGACTCCGCTGGTCACGACTCTGCCACCCCCCGGCGAGACGCAGGTGACTCAGCTCGCCGACGGCATCGAGGGCGACGGGGATCCGTTCGTCGTGGCGGCCCAGACCGTCATCGACCCGGTCGGTGAGCAGGTGACGATGGTCGTCGCCCAGCCCCTCGAGGTCGAGACGCGCACCATCGAGTCCGCCTCCCTGCTGCTGGGAGGTGGGGGCGCGGCGCTCGCGTTGCTGCTGCTCGTGCTGGTCGACCGCATCGTCGACCGAGCGCTTGAGCCGGTGCGGCGCATCGCCGGGCAGGTCGACCAGATCACCCGGGCGCGAACCAGCGAGCGCCTCACCGTGCCGCCGACCGGCGACGAGATCGCCGACCTCGCGGGCACGATGAACGGCATGCTCGAACGCCTCGCCCGCTCTGAGGAGGCGACGCAGCGATTCGTCTCCGACGCCTCGCACGAACTGCGCAGCCCTCTCGCGACCCTGCGCACCCACGTCGAGACCGCGCACAGTGGCGACGAGGTCGATCTGGATCTCGTGCGCGCGGAGGTGCTCCGCGTGCAGTCGCTCGTGGACGACCTGCTCACGCTCGCCAAGAGCGATGACCGCGGCCTTCGCCTCGCCCTCGAACCGCTCGACCTCGACGAGATCGTGGCGGCCGAGGCTCACCGCCTCCGAGCAGTGACAGATGCGCAGGTCACAGTGAACATCGATCCCGTCGAGGTGCGAGGTGACGGGGGGCGGCTCACGCAGGTGATCCGCAACCTCACCGACAACGCCCGCCGCCACACGACCGGCGGCATCCGGCTCGTCATGGAGAACACGCAGACCGAGGCGCGCGTGCACGTCGACAACGCCGGCCCCGTGCTCCCACCCGAGGCGCGGGAGGTCGTGTTCCAGCGGTTCGCCCGCCTCGACGACTCCCGCGAACGCGACCGCGGCGGCAGCGGCCTGGGCCTCGCCATCGCCCGCACCCTCGCCGAGGCCCACGGCGGCACCCTCACCACCGGCGAAGCCCCCGACGGCTGGTGCCGCTTCACCCTCACCCTCCCGCGCGACGACGTGTGACCGGCGAGCGGTCAGGTCGGCTCGGCTCGGCGCATTACGGCTGTCCGACCGGGCCTTCAGATTCGGTTCAGATTTGTGGCGGGAGACTGGGCCGTTCCCATTCACCAGGAGGAAAGCCGATGTCGCACGTCGTCGCCACGTTGCTGTCGTTGAGCGGGTGGCCGGTGTATGCGGTCGTCGGGTTGCTGGTCTTTCTCGAGGCATCGGCGTTCATCGGGCTGATCTTCCCCGGCGAGACCGCTCTGGTGGTGGGCGGCGTGCTCGCCTCCCGGGGCAATGTGTCGCTTCCGGTGCTGGTCGCAGTGGGGATGGTGTGCGCGGTCGCGGGCGACTCGGTCGGGTACGAGATCGGCCGCCACTTCGGACCCGCGATCCAGCGGAGCCGCCTCGGCCGCTGGGTCGGCGAGGAGAAGTGGGCCGCCGCCCACGCCTACGTCGAGTCCAAGGGATCGGGAGCGGTGTTCCTCGGCCGCTGGGTCGGGGTGATGCGGGCGCTCGTGCCCTCGATCGCGGGCATGATCCGGATGCCGTACCCCCGCTTCCTCCTCGCCAACATGGCCGGTGGCGCGACCTGGGTCGGCGTCGTTCTGGCGCTCAGCTACACCGCTGGCGGCTCCGTCGAGACCGCGCGTAAAGCCCTCGGCAACATCTCGCTCATCGGTGGCGCCGTCGTGGTGCTGGTGGTCGCGGCCCTGGTCATCCGCCACCGCCGCCGCGCGCGGCTCCGCAGCGCCTCCGTCGCCGCAGGTGGTGTCGAGGAGGCGAACGCCACCGGAATCGTCACCTCGCCCGAATCGCGGCACGTGGTGCCGCAACCGGCAGCGGTCGACAACAGCACCTGGCCTGAAACCGTCGGCGGAGTGGCTGAACCGAACACGGGCCACGGCGCGACCGGGTCCGAAATCGTCGGTCGTGCCGCCCCTGCGGAAACGCCCAACGACGCGACCTCGCCCTATGCGGGCGGGGACGTGCCTCAGCCGACAGGGTCGGGTGGAGCGCTCGCGGCCGTCGGTCGCACGATGCCTGTGCTGCGTCCGTGGGTGGCGCCCGCGGCGCTCACCGCGGCGGGGTTGCTCGCGGCGGTCGAGCTCGCCGACGCGGTGCGCGAGGGCGACGACCTGGTGAGGCTCGATCCCACCGTGACCGCCGGGGCGATCTCCGAACGCACGCCCGTGCTCACCGCGTTCGCGCAGGCGTTCACGTTCCTCGGCAGCACCGCCGGAGTGGTTCTCGTCACCGTCGTGGTGATCGGGTGGTTGCTGTGGCGGCGCCGGTGCGCGCACGCGGGCGTCTTCGCCGCGACGATGGTGGCGTCGGCGGGACTGACGGTTCTGCTCAAAGACCTCGTCGCGCGGCTGCGTCCTCCGGCTGTCGACGTGCTCGGTGACCCGGCGACGTCGTTCGCGTTCCCCTCCGGGCACACCCTCAACTCCACGGTGCTGTTCGGCCTCATCGCGGGCCTGGCGCTCATGCAGGTGCGGTCGACGGCCGCGCGCGTCGGCATCGTGCTCACGTGGCTCGCGGCCAGCGTCGCGGTGGGTCTGAGCCGCGTCTACCTCGGCTACCACTGGATGACCGACGTGATGGGCGGCTGGAGCATCGGCCTCGTCGTACTCGGGGTGCTCGCCCTCGGCGGCACTGCGGTGGCGGTGACCAGCGCCCGCAGCGACCGCCAGGCCCACGAACACGACGACTGAACGGCCCGCCTGACCGCGACGCCGCCCAGCCTCCTCCCATCTCGTCCCGCCCCGCCGATGTGCCTCGCCCCTCCGTCCCGTCCCGTGGCACTTTCGCTGGTAGGTGGAGCGATAGGAACACATGTGCCACGGGACCCACCCCACGCAGGTGCCGTGGCACATGTCAACCCGCACAGGCGCCTTCCAGCATCAGTGCCACGGCACGGGAGGCGGGTCGCCACGGCACGGGAGGCTGGTCTCCTCACGCGGCGGGAAGACCCCTCCCCGATCAGCTCTGAACAACAGGTTCACCGACCTACCCGGCCAGGGCGGCGAAGCGGCCTTCTCTCGTTAGTAGGGCTTCGCGGCCGCCGTGTTCGACGACCACCCCGTGGTCGAGTACCGCAATGTCGTCGGCTGCCTCGATGGTCGAGAAGCGGTGGGCGATCGTGATGGTCGTGCGGCCGCGGCTCAACCGGTCGAGCGCCGCCTGCAGCGCCCGCTGGGTCTCGTTGTCGAGCGCCGACGTGGCCTCGTCGAGCATCAGTACGCGCGGGTCGCGCAGTACCGTGCGGGCGATGGCCAGGCGCTGCTGTTCGCCTCCGGAGAAGCGGTATCCGCGGGCGCCGACGACCGTGTCGAGCCCGTCGGGCAGCCCGGCGACGAGGTCGGCGATCTGTGCAGTTGCCAGCGCCGACCACAACTCCGCATCGTCGGCCGCAGGCTTCGCGAGGAGGAGGTTCTCGCGGATCGACGCATGCACGAGGTACGTCTCCTGCGACACGACTCCGACGATCGCGGCGAGGTTCTCGGGGGTGAGGTCGCGCAGGTCGACGCCGTCGATGGTGATGCGGCCGGAGGTCGGGTCGTAGAGCCGCGACACGAGGGAGGCGAGGGTCGACTTTCCCGACCCAGTCGAGCCGACGATCGCGAGCGAACCCCCGGCCGGCACGGTCAGCGACACGGCCGTGACGGCATCCCGGTCGGCGTCGGGGTAACGGAAGGTCACGTCCTCCAGTCGCACCTCACCGCGCACGGAGGCGGGGTCAAGAGCCACGGGGTGGGCGGGTTCGGGCACGTCGGGCACGAGGTCGAGGTACTCGAAGATCCGCGAGAACAGGGCCATCGACGAGTACACCTGCGCACCCACGTTGAGCAGCCCCAACACAGGCCGGAACAGGGACGCCTGCAGCGTGGTGAACGCGATGAGCGTACCGATCGTCATGCCGCCGGAGGTCACGGGCAGTCCGGCCGCCAGGTAGATGAGCGCCGGGATCACCGCGAACAGCACCTGCATCGTCGCCATCCGCCAGCGCCCGGCGAGGCTCGACCGCAGCTCCAGGCCGATGAGCCGCTCCGAGGTCGCCTCGAAGCGGGAGGCGTTGTGCCGGCTGCTGCCGAGCGTCTTGGCCAGGCGCACGCCGCTGACCGACAGACCCTCCTCGATTTGCACGTTGAGGTCGGCGAGGGCCGCCTGCTGCTCGGCCGTGATGGAGCGGCGCATGAGCGCGACCTTGCGGGTCAACAGGATCGCCGGCGGCATCACGACGAGCGAGAGCAGCGACAGTCGCCACGACAGGGCGGCCATCGCGGCGGCGGTAGCGACCGTCGTCGTGAGGTTGCTGGCGATGGAGGTCGCCGTGGTCGTCACGACATCCTGCATCCCGTTGATGTCGTTGTTGATTCGCGACTGCACCTCGCCCGCACGGGTGCGGGTGAAGAAGCCGAGCGACTGCCGCTGCAGATGCGTGAACACGTCGGTGCGGAGCCGGTGCATGACGTGCTGGCCGATGGTGGCGGAGATCCACGTCTGCACGACTCCGAAGACGGAGGTGAGCACCGCGACTCCGATCATGGCGAGCACGCAGAGCGCCAACAGCCGCACATTGCCTTGCGGGAGAGCGACATCGACGACCTCGCGCACGAGGAAGGGCTGCGTCAACGAGATCAGCGCGGTCGCGACGATGAGCGCAACGACCACGGTCAACCGCACGCCGTGGCCCCGGAACAGCGCCGCGATCCGCCCCACGGAGACGGGGGAATCGGCCAACTGGGCCCGGTCGCGCGGATCGATCCGCCGCGCCCTACCCGCACCCGCGCCACCCGGCGCACCTGCGCCACCTGGCCCACTTGCATGAACAGACATACACATCACCACCTATTGCTGTGGTTACCTCACATTGAGGTTAATGCAAAGTCCGGTCGTATCATTCCCGTATGCTTGGCCCTCCCGACGCGCCCGACTCCCTCGGCGACCTCTTTCTCGCCGTCAGCCGCCTCCTGCGACGCGACTACCTCGACGCACTCGAACCGCACGGCATCACTCCTCACCAGGGCCGGGCGCTGCGAGTCGTGGTCGACCGCGGGCCCCTGCGTCTGGGCATGCTGGCGGAGGCGTTGCGCGTCGCCCCCCGATCGGTGACCGACGTGGTCGACGCCCTCGAAACCGCTGGCCTCGTACGCCGGTTCCCCGACCCTGACGATCGGCGTGCCATCGCCGTCGAAGCGACCGACGCCGGGCGCGCCACCGCGGAGGCGGCCGGTCGCCTCCGGCGCGAACACGCGGACGGCTTCTTCGGCTCCCTCACAGACGCCGACCGACGCGAACTGGCCCGACTCCTCCGCTCGCTGCTGAATCAAGGGCAGCGCTAGACGACAGAACAGGGGTCGCAAGAGCCCGCCCAATCGGGCACATCACGGCGGCGGGGTAGGCGCTCGAACGGCGCGACCTTCAACCCTCGCGTCGCACCCGTCTGCTGCGGCTAGTCGGTGACGGGCCGGAGGCGGTAGCCGGCTCCGCGGAGGGTTTCGAGCGAGTGGCGGTTGAACGGGGTGTCGATCTTCTTGCGCAGGTTGGCGACGTAGACCTCGACGATGTTGTCGCCGCCGTCGTAGGCCGGGTCCCAGACGTTGTCGAGGATCTCCGCCTTCGAGACGACCTCGTCGGGGTGCCGCATGAGGTACTGGAGCACGGCGAACTGCTTGGCGGTCAACGTGATCTCCTCGCCGCGCACGGTGACGCGGCGGGTGGTGGGGTCGAGCACGAGGTCGCCGACGGTCATGGTGACGGGCCGCTCCGGGGCGCCGCGGCGAACGAGCGCCCGCAGTCGCGCGACGAGCACGATGAAGCTGAACGGCTTGGTGAGGTAGTCGTCGGCACCGAGGTCGAAGGCGTCGGTCTGGTCGTACTCGCCGTCTTTGGCGGTGAGCATGAGCACCGGCGACCAGATCTTCATCTCGCGCAGGTTCTTCAATACCGCGTACCCGTTGCGGCCGGGCAGCATGATGTCGAGCACGATGACGTCGTAGGGGTTCTCGGTGGCCATCCACTGGCCCGTGATGCCGTCGTTGGCGACGTCGACGACCATCCCCTCGTTCACCAGCCCGCGTTTGATCGACTCGGCCAGCCCTCTCTCGTCCTCGACCAGCAGAACCCGCATGCCGTTCACCTCGCCAGTGCCCGTGTGCCTTCAGCGTCGGTTCATTCTCCGTGCGCTCACCTGAACCGATTCTGAAGGGCAACCTCGGCCACTGCCAGACTCTGCCCTCGCACGTGCCCTGTATCCGACAACGAGCCGCGTCGGGGCAGGTCAGCAGCCTGCCGGTGATCCTGCGGCCGAGGCTTCAAGGCGTCGAGGCCCAGTACCACCGGGGTCGAACGGTAGCCGATGCCTAGGGGCCCAGGGTGCGGTGAACGTCGTCTTGCAAACTCATCCCGCCGAGCCCGGGGGCCCCTGTCTCAAGTCGGTGCGCCGTGAGCGCATGGCTGAGAACCTCGACGTGTTCGACTTCACCCTCTCCGACGCCGAGATGGACACGCTGCGAGGCCTCGACACCGGCGAGACCGCGTTCTTCTCCCACCAGTCACCCGAGGCCGTGGAGATGCTCACCGGCCACGGCAACCCCCGCCGCTAGCCACCGTATCCGGCCGAGGAGGGCGCCATGAGCACGTGGAGTTCGACCGAGCACCGGGCCGCGACATCACCGGAGGAGGTGCACGTCGTGACCCGGCGGCGTGACGGCAGCCTGCGGAATCCCCGGATCATCTGGGTGGTGCCCGTCGGCGACCGGGTCTTCATCCGCTCCACCAACGGTCGTGGAGCCGACTGGTTCAGGTGGGCTCTCGCCACCGGAACCGGACAACTGCTCGCGGGTGACACGGCCTACGACGTCACCTTCGAGGAGACGTCCGCCGCCGACCTCGATGCCGTGGACGCCGCCTACCGCAGCAAGTACGGCAGGTACAAGAGCATCGTCGACCACCTCGTCGGCCCCGACCCCCGGGCAGCCACCCTGGAGCTTCTCCGCGCCTGACCCCGAGGGCTGGCCGCCCGGAAATAGGCCGGGGTCAGTCGTCGGGACCGAGGGGTGTCAGCACCGCGACCTGCCAGTTTCCTTCGTTCTCGAGCAACTGATAGACGTAACGCTCACGCGGAACACCACCGTACGACCAGGTGACGTCGGCCCAGATGCTGTGAGCCGTCGAGGCGATCACGCGGACGACCGGCTCGACCTCGTCGACACCCTCGTACTGTGCCCAGCCCTGGTCGAAGAACTGTCTCGTCTGTGCCGGGTCGGTGACCGAGAAGACCCTGTACGGAAAGGCGATGAGGGACGGCGTCGCGTAGAGCGTCGAGAGACGTTCGGCGTCGCGGCGCAGCAGCGCCTTGGCGTATCCGTCGAAGAAGGCTTCGGCAATCTCGTGTGCAGTCATGACTACGGACCGTAGGTCGCAACGCCGTCGCCAGTGACGGTGTTTGACTTCGTCCATGGAGCCCCGGATCCGGCTCGCGGCCGACTCCCGCGACGGACACCTCGCGCTGCGCCGAGCCGAGCGACAGCAACAGCTCATCGAGTTCCTCGCATCCATGGGCACGGCCCGTTCGAGCACGTCAAGGATCGCGCACGACCTAGGCGTTTCGATGCGCACCGTCGAACGCGACATCGAGCGGCTGCGCGATGCCGGGCTCCCGATCCGTTCGACTCCCGGGCGCGGCGGCGGCCATTCACTGCCCGTGGCTCAGACCCGGCACCATCTCACCCTGGACACCGCCGAGATCGCGGCGATCATCTCGTCTCTGGCCATCGTCGGCCCCACCTCCAGCCCATCGGCGACCTCCGCGATGGCTGCCCTCACACGTGCCCTGCAACCGGGCCGATAAGGAGCCGCATCGGGCGGGTCAGTAGCCGACCGGTGAGCCTACCGGCCGAGTTCGCTCCCGTGCTCGACACCGACCTCGAATCCACCTCCCTGCACGAGAGACTCGCGGGCCTCGGCCGCGCCCCGGGAAACGCTCGAGGTCACGTGCTCGCGCGCCTCGCGACGGAGGAGGCGCGCCATCTCGGCCTCACCCTGCCCGCGGCGCTGCTGGTCGAGGAGCGGCTCATCACCGACGTCGCCGGCCGCCCGATCGAACGCACCCAGACCGCCTACGTCGGCTCCCGCTGGGTGATGGACACGGGCTCGTTCGTCGCCCCCTCCCACGACGCGGAGACACCTTCGCCACGGTGAACCGCGCATCACCGGCTCGCACACCGTTGAGACGCGGGTTCAGGCGAGACCGTCTGCGGCCTCGGCATCGTCGGCGGGTGCCGCGAGACGGCCGAGCAGGCCGATCAAGAGGTCGAGCTCGTCCGGTTCCAGCACGGACGCCCAGCGCGCTGCGAGGCGGTTCTGCCGCAGAATCGTCGGCTCCACGACGGCTCGCCCGTCGGCGGTCAGCCTCAACGGAACGAGGCGCCCGTCGGTGGCCGCTGCGTGATCGACCTCCAGCATCCCGGCACGTCTCAGGCTTGCGACGGCGCTGGCCACCGTCTGGCGGTTCAACTCCAGCAGCCGGGCGATGTCACGCGCCTCGATCGGCTCGAACAACCACACCGCGTACATCACGCGGAACGCCGACCACGACCAGTTCGCTCCGGCAGTCACCGCGAGCTCGGACACCCGCGCCCGCGCATTGACCACCCGGGTCAGCGACATGTTGAGGCGCATGGCCTGCGGATCGATCGTCGGCATCCGTGAGGTCGTGAGCCGGATCGCCTCGTCTACGTAGACGAGCGCCGACAGGTCTCTCGGCCTTCGCCGAGGCTCGCCCTGTGCCGTCTCATCGTGCCGCGGTAGGTCACTCATCGTGATTCCCCAGCGTATGGCACGGGCGAGGTCCGCCCGATGCGACGGGGACGACTCCGAGACGCGGCGCATCGAGTCGCGACCCATTCGAAGGTTCCGCGTTCGAGAAGGATCTTATGAACTCATAACAATTCGCTCGGAAACTGGATACGTTTGCGGCTCAACCACACTCCGTAAGGCCCCCACTCCGGAAGGTGCATCATGATCGGACGTCGCACGTTCATCAGCGGCACAGGCGCGGCAGTCGCCGCAGGTGCCCTGTTCTCGCCCCAGAGCGCCGAAGCAGGACAACGCAGGCCCGGCAACCGCCGGAAGCCGCGCCGTATCGACACTCACGCCCACGTCGTGCCGGACTTCTACGACAAGTGGCTCAAGGACCTCGGCCTCACCGCGGGTGGGCTCGCGATTCCGGCATGGAGCGCCGAAGCCCACCTCGAACTCAACGAACGCATCGGAGTCGAAACGAGCATCCTGTCGGTCTCCACGCCTCAGGTTGAGCCCGCCAAGAGCGTGGAGGAGGGCCGCAAGTGGGCCCGGAGGCTCAACGAGTTCTGCGCCGAACTGGCCGACCAGCACCCAGGACGGTTCGGTTTCTTCGCCACCGTCACCCTGCCCGACGTGCCCGGCGCGATCGCGGAGGCCGAGTACGCCCTCGACACCCTCAAGGCCGACGGCGTCGTCCTCCTCGCGAACTGCAAGGGCACCTACCTGGGTGACAAGGCCTTCGATCCTCTGATCGCGGCGCTGCACGAGCACAACGCGGTCGTGTTCGTCCACCCGTCCGATCTACCCGCCGAACCCGTTCCCGGATTGCCCGCGTACGGGGTCGACTTCCTCCTCGACACCACACGTGCGGGGCTGAACATGGCGAAGAACGGGTGGCTAGACCGCTACTCGAACGTCAAGTTCATCCTCGCCCACGCCGGGGGGTTCCTCCCCTACGCGGCCGCGCGGATGGCCCGGCTCGCGACCGCCTCCGGCGACCAGAAGGCCGGCCTGGAATCGCTGCGCCGGTTCTACTTCGACACCGCACTCTCGTCGCCCACCGGCCTGCCGAGCCTCGTCGACTTTGCGGCACCCGGCCACATCACGTTCGGCAGCGACTGGCCGTACGCCAACGCCGACCGCGCGGCTCTGTTCACCGGCGAACTCGACGGCTACCGCGACATCGACCACGACAGTGTCAACCGCGGCGCAGCGGAGAAGCTGTTCCCGAAGTACGCGCGCAAGCACTCGCGTCGGTAAGGAACCGGGCGCGATGCCCGACACCAGGAAGTCCTGCCCGACATCAGGTTGCAGCCTGGTGTCGGGCAGCCGAACGAGGCGTTGGCCCGGCGAGTGAGACGTTGGGCCGACTTCGTTGTCAGCCCTGCCGGTTCACGTCAATCGCCTCGCCGGAGCGGGCGCTGCGGATGGCCGCGTCGATCACTGCCAGCACCCGCGCCGCCTCGGCGGGCGTGACCGGGGGCGGACCCTCTCCGCGGAGGGCCCGGGCGAACTGCTCGTAGTAGCGCGTGTAGTCGCCCTGCTCGCTCGGTACCGTCTGCGGCCGATCGGCGGTGAAGAGGGTTCCCCAGGCCGACTCGGGTTCGTAGCCCCAGGCGGCACGGTCGCTTGCGGGGCGGCCACCGGTGGTGGCGGCGCTCGCCTGCACATCGGTGCTACGTGAGACGTACGTACCGCGCTCGCCGTAGACGCGCAGTTCGCGTTCGTTGTAGTGGTTGAGCTTCGACGACGAGACGTTGCTGACCACGCCGGAGTCGTGCGTGAGGCTCACGACGAAGGCCGCGTCGGTCTCGCCGCCTGGGGCGCCGATCCAGTCGAGCGTCGCATACACCCTGGTCACCGACCCGAACAGGCGGACCGCCTGGTCGATGAGGTGCGTACCGAGGTCGTGCAGCACCCCTCCCGCGGGGCCCCCCTTGGGGGCCGAGCCGCGGGCGTGGTCCATGCGGGAGTGGAAGCGCGTCACCCGGCCGAGCCTCCCCTCCTCCACGAGCCGCTGGAGGGTGACGAAGTCCGAGTCCCAGCGGCGGTTCTGGTACACCGACAACGTGATTCCGGCGCGCTCGGCGGCCTGCTCGAGTTCGCGAGCGCCGGTCGGATCGGGGGCGAACGGCTTGTCCGCCACCACCGCGAGACCCAGACCGATGGCCTCGAGCACGAGGTCGTGCCTGGTCGCAGGCGGGGTCGTGATCGTCACCGCGTCGAGGCCCTTACCGGCCCGCTCCCCCTCGGCGAGATGCGCGAGGGAGTCGTAGACCGGCACTCCCGGAAACCGTTCGGCCAGCGTGGCCCGGTTCTTCTCGCTCCGCGCGACGACCCCGGCGAGCTCCACTCCCTCGGCGGCCTCGATGAACGGGGCGTGAAAGAAGTTGCCTCCGTTGCCGAATCCGACGATCCCGATACGGACCGGCCGATCACCCGTCACGTCTGCCTGCTGCACACCCGCCATGCGTCCTCCTGTTGTCGGCTCCGATCCCACCACACGCGCTGCAAGCCGAGCCAGGGCCCCCTTGCCCGCTCGACGCGGCACACCGAGACTGAGGGCACCGATCCGACGCAGCACCGGCTTCGCGGCAACACCGCCGAAAGGAGTGCTCATGGTGAGAGCCACCGCGGCGGATGTCGACGCTATAGCGGCCTCGCTCCCGCAGACCGAACTCGGCATCTCCTGGGGAGACCGACCCACCTGGAAGGTCAACGGCAAGGGCTTCATGCTCTACCGGGCACCTCACCGCACCGCCATCGACCCCGCCACCGGCGAACCGTTCACCGACCTGCTCGTCGTGCATCTGCCCGACATGGAGGCGAAGGAGGCGCTCGTACAGGCCGACGGCCCGTTCTTCGACATCCCGCATTTCCAGCGGCACCCGGGCGTTCTCGTGCAGTTGTCGCGCCTCGGTGAGATCGAGCGCGACGAGCTGGTCGAGATCATCACGGAGGCGTGGGCGCACCGGGCGCCGAAGAAGCTGGTCGCCGCCTACTTCGCGGAGCATCCGCCGACCACCGCGCCGTAGCGGCGACTCCGCCCGTCGGCTCAGGGGCGACCCCGGCACCGAGTGTCAGTGGTGCCTGCGAGGATTCGAGCATGACGATCTCGTCGGAGACTGCCGGTACACACACGCTGCTGGCCGCGGAGAAAGAACTCGTGGCGGCCGTCGAGCGGGGCGAGACGTTCGATCTGGCCGCGTTTGCGGCGCGACAGCCGGCCGACGACGGCCTCGCGGTGCACGTGCGCGCCGAGGTGATCCGCGACATCCTGCTGGGCCGCTACCCGCGGTACCCCGATCCTCGGGGTCTCATGCTCACCAACGGCGCGATCATCGGCCGTATCGATCTCGACCACACCGACATCGGACTGCCGATCAGGTTGCACCGCTGCACCCTCGCCGACGGGGTCTCCGCGCGGCACGCGCACCTGAACCTTCTCGACCTCACGGCATGCAAGGTCGGCAACTGGGTCGATCCCGAGCGCTCGCCGGTCGATCTCGACGGGTGCACGATCAGCGAAGACCTCAGCCTGCCCGGAGCCGACCTGCACAACTCCGGGGCGGGCCCGGCCCTCGATGCGCGCAACGCGACGATCTTGGGCCCCGTTCACCTGGGGGTTCACCAGGGTGAACGGCTCACGGCGCGCAGTTCGTCACGCGAAGGCACGATCGATTTCGTCAACGCCCGCCTCGGTGACAGGTTCGAGGCCTCCGGCGCCCTGCTCACCAACGACCGGGGGCCGGCGCTGGATGCGCGGTCGGTGCGGGTCGAGCGGGACCTGCGGCTCGACGCCTGGAATCCGTACACCGACCAGTGGTCGTCGACCGAGGAGATGCTCGCGGGCGCCGAGCCCTATCTCGGCCGACGCATGGGCCGGTGGGCTGCCGCCGACGCCGTCGCCGCTACGCCTCCCGGCACGATTCCGTTCGAGGCCACGGGCGCCGGCCCCGATGGCACGATCCGCCTCAACGAAGCCGACCTCGGCGGACGCGTCACCATCGCGCGCGCGGTGCTCACCAACGTGCGCCGCGCGGAGGCGGTCGAACACGACGGGGTGCGACGCGGCGGGCCGGCGCTCAGCATCGTCAATACGCGCATCGGTCAGTCGCTTCGGGCCATGCGGCTCGTGGCCGAGAACTCCTCCGCCACGCAGGCGACGGTGCGCCTGCGCGACACGACCGTCGGGGGTCACGTCACGTTCACCAGGGCCCGCCTGACCAACCGGCTGCCCGTGCCCGAACCGCCTGCGGCGCCGTCTCCGGACACGGAGTACGGGCCCGTGCTGCACGCCAACCGCATGACGACCGCCCGGGGTCTGCTGCTCTACGGCGCCGTGTTCAACGACCGGCAGCCGCCCGACTCCGACCGGCGCGGCCGCAAGCTCACCGGTCAGGACGCGATGGCCGGTCGCACCGCATACACGGTCGAGCTGGCCGGCGTGCGCATCGGTGGCGAATTCGGCCTGGCCCTACCGCGTCACGAGAACGCCACCCCCGGAGGCGCCACCTGGCTCCTCGACGGCCTCACCTTTCGCGGCGCCACCCCCACGGGGGTGACTCTGCGTTACTGGATCCGGTTTCTCCGCGACCGGATGCCCGCCTACCGCGCCCAGCCGTACCAACACACCGCGAACGCCAGCAAGGCCACCGGCCACGACGCCGAGACCGCCGAAGTGCTGATCGCGCAGCGCGACCATCAGCTCGTCGACGGCAACCTCACTCGCGGACAACGCACTTGGGCCCGCTTCACCCGCGCCACCCTCAACTACGGCTACAGCCCCTCGCGCGCGCTGGCGGGGGTGGTGGTCTCGCTGGTGCTGCTCATCGGCTCCCTCGTGCTGCTCCCACCGACCAGCCTCCGCGCAGACGGCGACCTCAACAGCGCCGCGAGCGTGTGCTCCACGAACGGGCGGATCGCGTATGTCGTCAACTCCGCCATACCGCTCGCCCGCATCACGCCCACGTGCGTCGCCACAGACACCCCCGAAGGCACGCAACTGCTGGTCGTCTCACTGATCGCGCAGCTTCTCTCGTGGGCGGCACTCACGCTCTTCGTGGCCGGCTACACGAGCATCGTCCGCAAGCCGTGACCCTCACCCGACAACCGGGCACGGCCAAGGTCGACGGCGCCCGCGGGACCTGGGCGTCGCCGGCGGGGGTCAGCTCGCGACGACCGCAAGTTCCTTCGGTCGGCGGGGGATGGTGAGGGCCAGGGCGGAGGCGGCCAGGCAGAGGGCTCCGGCGAACAGCCAGGCCAGGCGGTAGTCGCCGTGGGCGCTGCGGATGAGGCCGGCCACGCTGGCGCCGACGCCCGCCCCGACCATGTGCGAGGCGAACACCCAGCCGAACACGATGCCCGACGCCTCCAGGCCGAAGTGCTGGCGGCACAACGCGACCGTCGGCGGCACGGTGGCGACCCAGTCGAGGCCGTAGAAGATGATGAAGACCCACAGCGCGGGCTGCACGTCGGGAGCCAGAATGCTCGGCAGCACGAGCAGCGACAGCCCGCGCAGGGCGTAGTACGCCAGCAGGAGCAGCCGGGCGTCTACGCGGTCGGTGAGCCACCCGGAGGCGACCGTGCCGAGGATGTCGAACGCCCCCACCAGCGCCAACAGCCCCGCAGCTGTGGTCGCGGGCATGCCGTGGTCGTGCGCGGCGGGGATGAAGTGGGTCTGCACGAGACCGTTGGTCGTCCAGCCGCACACCCAGAACGTGAGCATCAGCGCCCAGAACACCCACGAACGGCTCGCCCGCCGCAGCACGCCGATCGCGAGGTGCAGCGGACTGCGTTGCTCCGTAAGCGCATTGGTGTCGGGGAGGGGCACATCGCCCGCTACCTGCAGCTCACCGTAGGGCCGTGCGCCCACGTGCTCTGGATGGTCGATGAGCTGCCACAACACCAGCGGCACCAGCACCAGCGACAACCCCGCCACCGTGAGGGCCGCAGCGCGCCACCCCGGACCATCGGCGAGCGCGGCGATCGACGGCAGAAAGATGAGTTGGCCGGTGGCGTTGGCGGCCGAGAAGATGCCGACGACCAGCCCGCGGTGCGTCACGAACCAGCGGTTCGCCACGATTGCGCCGAGCACGAGCGCCATCGCTCCGGTGCCGACTCCGACGAACACACCCCACAGCAGCCACAGTTGCCACGGAGCGGTCATCACCGTCGTGAGCGCGCTCGCCACTCCCACGACGAGCAGCGACAACGCCACCGTGCGGCGGACACCCCAGCGCTCCATGATCGCGGCCGCGAACGGCGCGGTGAGCCCGTAGATGACGAGGTTGAGGCTCACCGCCCCCGAGGTGACCGATCGGCTCCAGCCGAACTCCTCCTCGATGGGCACGAACAGCACTCCGGTGGAGGAGCGGAACGCCGCCGCCGCGACGAGCGCCCCGAGCGTGACGAGCGCGACGACGAACGCACGATGCACGCGCGGGGTTCGACTGCGGCGCTCGGCGGGTTCGGCCGGCCCGCCGGCGGGGAGAGGATCAGGCACGAGACTCCTTCAGGAGACGCAGGGGTGCACGAGACACCGCGAATGTAGCGCCCCCGACACCCTGTGGCTGCCTTCCGCGGGTGAGGGAGAGCGCGCGCTGAGGGCCGACCGTCTGCGGGCTCCGCTAGCGCTTCGCCCTGCTCCCGCCAGGCCCATCCAGCCCTGGCCGCGCGCTCCCCCCGCCCTCCTGTAGGTCACCGCCCTCGCACCTCTCCCCGAGAGCGCCACCGCTTGCTGTGACCGTCACGGTTTCACGCACGAATCCTGTCCGCTGCCGGGACGTGATCCTCAAAGGAGGCCGCGCTCGTACGCGACCCGGACGGCAGCGGCGCGGTCGTTGACGCCGAGCTTCTCGTACACCTTCGACAGGTGGGTCTTGAACGTCGTCTCGGAGACGAACAGGCGCGCGGCAGCCTCGCGGTTCGTGCCGCCTGCGGCGAGTTCACGCACGACGTCGGCCTCGCGGCGGGTCAGCGCCACCTGCGCCTCCCCGCGTCCGGAGAGGGCCTGCAACGCTGCTACCGACAAGACCGGGCGACCGGCGGCCAAGTCACGAACGGCCCGGATGAGGTCCGCGCGCGGAGTGTCTTTGAGCAGGTAGCCGTCGGCTCCCGCCGCCAGCGCCGTGCGGATGTCGTGGTCGGTGTCGTAGGTGGTGAGCACGAGAATCCGCGGGCGCTGCCCTGGTTTTGCCCGCAACTCGCGGATCGCGGCCACGCCGTCACCGTCGGGCATGCGCAGGTCCATGAGTACTACGTCGGGGTCGAGTGTGGCCACCAGAGCCACGGCTTCGGGACCGCTGCCCGCCTCCGCGACGACCTGAATATCGTCTTCACGGGTGAGGATCGCGACGATGCCGTCTCGCACGAGCGGATGGTCGTCGGCGATGACGACGCTGATCATGCCTGCTCCTCCGGTAGCGGCAGCCGGGCGGAGACCGTTGTGCCGTCGGGGCTGCTCACGACGTCAAGGCTCCCACCCGTCTCTGCCATCCGTGCCTGCATGCTCGGCAGCCCGAACCCGGCACCGACCGCGGACGTATCGAACCCGGTTCCGTCATCACGCACTGTGAGCTGCACGGTTCCGGCGTGGGCAGCCGCTGGGCTCGATGCCTCCGCGGCGGCGAGGTCGCGGGCGGCGCGCCCGTCAGCCAGGGTCGCCCCCGCCTGGCTGGTAGCCGCCTTGCCGGTGTCGTAGGCGGTGCGCCGGTCGCCCGCACGTTCGAAGGCCAGCGTCACGTCGGCGCGGCGGGCGCGGGCGTGTTTGGCCACGTTGGCGAGGGCCTCCTGGGCCACCCGCAGCAGGGCGTCGTCGTGGCCGGAGGCCGTGGCCCGGCCGGTCACGCTCAGCTCGCCTCCGAGGCCGGTCGCCTCGCGCCAGGCGCCGAGCAGGTCGTCGAGGGCGAGGGGCAGGTCGGTGTCGTCGAGCCGCGGGGAGGCGAGCGCCTTCACCGCCCGGCGAGCCTCCGCGAGAGCCTCACGGGCGGCGGCATCGGCGACAGCGAGGCGTCGGGTCTGCTCGGCGGCATCCGGGGCATCGGAAGCGGCGCTGAGCTGGGCGATCACGGCGACGAGGTCTTGGGCCACGGTGTCGTGGATCTCGCGAGAGAGCCGCGCCCGCTCCTCCGCGACACCTGCATCGCGGGCCTGCTCGACGAGCTGGTCTCGGAGCCGGGCCGACCGCTCCTGCTCCGCGCGGAGCTCCGCGTTGGCCTCGGCGAGCTCGAAAAGGAGGTGCTCACGCTGCCGGTCGAGCATCATCATGACGCCGGTGATCGCGAGGTTGACCACGACGAACGCGAGGTAGATCGGTGGGATGAACAGCATCGATCGGGGTCCGCCGACCTGGGCGACCGAGATGACGACCGCCGTCCCGATCATGCCCGCCGCACGCTGCGCCGGATGCGCGAAGCGGCCGGCCTCGTAGTAGCCGACGAACAGGTACAGCCCGAACGCGGGCGAGAACCAGATCGCCGCCCCGGCGAGGGCGAGGTTGAGCCAGAAAAGCGCGGCCGCCCGCGCCTCACTGCCGGGACGAACCGCGAGGACGCGGAACCCCGCGATCACGGCCGTCAGCACGACGTACACCGGGATGTCACGGTCAGACACGACCGGAACGCCAGCGAGCGCCATCACGATCGCCGCGACGAGGCTGGCGGCGAGCAGCCCGAGCGTGATCGGCAGCGCCAGCCGATTACGGCGCACCGGCTCGACCTCCGTCACGACCTCGCCTCGCTGGTGCATGGCTCCATCCTCCCCTTCACGCATCGTCTGACGCCGAAACCTCAAGCCAAGTCGACGGCCCCCCGGACAACGGCCCAGTTCAGACGAGAACCCGAGAGGCTTTGCATGAGTTTCGAGCGCGAATCCGACGGGCACCCTCGGCGAGGGTGTGCTCGGTGCCGCCGAATGACCCTGCAACCTTCACTCCCAGCGGAAGGTGCGCACTGCTACCAGGGCTGCGACCAGCGTCCACGCCGCGAGCACCGCGTACGGCTGCCAGCCGATGCCCGCACCGGCGGTGGCGTCGTGCATCGCCTGGGTGGCGGCTCCGCCGGGGGTGAGGTCGGTGAGGGTGATCAGCCAGTCGGGAAACGCGACGCGCGGCAGCCACATCCCGGCCGAGAACCACATGATCGCGGCGATGACGTTGCCGACACCGGCGGCGGCCTTGGGGTTCGGCACGACGGCGGCCAGCACGGTGCCAAGGGCGACGAACGAGAGCAGGCTGCCGACGTTGGCCACGGTGAACCAGCCCAGACCCGCGGGCAGTCCGACGCCGACAACCACCGGGATCAGGACGATCACCGCAGCCACCACCACTCCCACCACAGTGATGAGCGCGGCGAGCGCGGCCAGCAACGTCGCGGGCGAAGAGGGAGTCGTGCGCAGACGGCGCAGCACGCCGGTCTGCCGGTAGCTGCCCAGGATCCCCGGCATCACGGTGAGCCCCAGGATCGACGTGGCGAACAGCGTGATCGTCGGCGTGTACGTTTGCACGACGGAGAAGCCACCGAACTCGGGCAACGGCCGGCGCGCGGCCGGGAACACGACCATCACGATGATCGCGAGGATCGGCAGCACCGCGCCGAAGATCAGGGCCGCGGGCTCCCGCATGAGCAGCCGAGACTCGTTCACCAGGTGCGCGCGGAACACCCGCCCGAAGGCACTCGCCTCGCGCGTAGGGCGGGTCTCGACTCGGTCGGTGGTCTGGGTGACGTTCATCGGTGGGTTCCTTCGCGGGTGAGGGTGAGGTAGGCGTCGTCGAGAGAGGGCGTTGTGACTCGGAGGTGTCGCGCCGGCACACCCACCGCAGCGAGCGTGGCGAGCACGGTCTGCGGGGAGTCGGTGTCGCCGGTGACGACAACACGGCCCCGGTCGATGGCCACCGTCTGTACACCGACCAGCGCGCGGAGCACCGCGAGGTCGAGTTCAGGGCTGTGCTCGAACGACGTCTCCTGCACGCCTGTCGAGGAGGCGACCGCATCCGGGCTGCCGGAGGCGACCACGCGGCCCTCGTCGAGGATGACGACCCGGTCGCACAGGTACTGCGCCTCCTCCATGAAGTGCGTGACCAGCAGCATCGTCACGCCCTCTTCGCGCAGGAGTTTGAGGTACTCCCAGATGTCGCGACGCGCCTGAGGATCGAGGCCGGTGGTGAGCTCGTCGAGAAAGGCGATGCGGGGGCGTCCGATGAGGGCCAGCGCGACCGAGAGACGCTGCTGCTGCCCACCCGAGAGCTTCTCGAACCGCTGCCCCGCCTGCCCGGTGAGGCCGAACCGTTCGAGCAGTTCGCCGGCCGGGCGCGGGTCGGCGTAGAAGGAGGCGTACAGGTCGAGGGCTTCGTGCACCCGGATCTTGCCGGGCAGGCGGCACTGCTGCAGCTGCATCCCGAGCACCTCGCGTAGGGCGAGCGGCTCGGAGGCGGGGTCCATGCCGGCGACCGACACGTGTCCGCCGTCGCGCTCACGCAGCCCACCGATGCACTCGACCGCGGTCGTCTTACCCGACCCGTTGGGCCCGAGGACGCCGACGATCTCCCCCGCCTCGACGCTCAGGTCGATGCCGTGCAGAACCTGCCGGGGGCCGTAGCTCTTGGTGAGTCCGGTGACGTCGATGAGTGCCATGACTCAAGACTCCCGGCGGGCGAGCCCCAATACTTCCCCCGACCGCCCCGACCCCACCTCATCCGATCGGAGGATGCGATCGGCTCAGGACGCCCGGGCCGCGGGGCGGGATTCCCACCAGTCGAGCAGGGAGGCGGCCCTACACTCACCGGATGTCGCTCATGTCTGCGCTCGTGTCGTTCGCGCTGGTCGCCGGGCTGATCACGCTTACGCCGGGGCTCGACACGGCGCTCGTCCTGCGCACGGCGGCGCGCCGCGGGCGCCGCGCGGGTGCGGCGGCGAGTCTCGGCATCGTCACGGGGCTGCTGGTCTGGGGCGTGACCGCGGCGGTCGGAGTGAGCGCGCTACTCACCGCGTCCGAGACTGCGTACACCGTGGTTCGGTACCTCGGAGTCGCCTACATGCTGTGGCTCGGCCTCGGGATGCTGCGCTCCGCCCTCCGTGGAGGTGGGCTCGCGCCGCAGACCGCTGCAGTGGAGACCCGGGGCACGTGGACGTACTACCGCCAGGGCCTTTTCGTGAACCTCATGAACCCGAAGGTCGGCGTGTTCTACATCGCGCTGCTACCGCAGTTCATGTCCGCGGAGGTGCCGCCCGCCCTCATGGGGGTGCTGCTCGCGCTCGTGCACGTCACCGAAGGGTTGATCTGGTTCGCGTTGCTCATCGTTGCGATCGAACGCATGCGGGGCCTGCTGCAACGACCCACCGCCCAGCGCGCCATCGACGGCGTTGCAGGCCTGGCGGTCACGGGTTTCGGCATCAGACTCGCCTTCACCCGCACCTGACCGGGCGGCGCCGACGTCTTCATCGCCGTCGTCGCAGAGTCCCACGCGGAGGTTCGAACCTTCAGCTATGTGGGTGCGCCGGGAGGCCCAAATACGCGGCTCCCGGCGCACCCACATAGCTGAGCATCCGGCACGTCAGGGGTCACGCCGGGTGCTCCCGAAGCACCCGCGACGACGCGGCGCCGGGAAAGTCGCCGAACTGCGCGCCGGGTCGATCGTGGAGCCAGGCTTGCACCCGAGCCTCGACCTGCTGCTCATCGAATTCGGGGTTCTCCCGCCGAATTCGCGAGCGAGTCATCTGCACCCCGACCTCGAACAGATCGAGAGCTACTCGCAGTCGAGCCGCCGCCGAGTCATGGTCCATGAGCCCACTCTACCGAGACGATCCGCGCTGGTCAGCAGGCCTACGTCTGGTCTGTCCGCAGCAAGGTCGAGTCGGTGATCACGGCGACAGGCCGAGGAGCGAGCGCCGCTTTGCCGCACGCGAGCCTTACCTCCCGTCCACTCTCCGGCCACAGCTATGGGACGTCTTCGCGAAGGCGACGACGTTGATGATGCAGCTCGAACGGGGGCCGTCATCGCGTCACGATGGGAGCATGTCGGAGCTTGAGTTGCAGCTAAGGCCGTTGACCGTCGACGACCTTGCCCTCGCCGCGGAGTGGCTCGCTCGGCCTCACGTCATCGCCGGATGGGGTGACGAAGGCGAGGCGTGGTGCGCGGACACCCGTAGTGAACTGGAGGCGGGCGGCCCGTCGGTCTATCGCATCGCCGAGCTGGGCGGCGCCCCGGTCGGACTGATCTTCTACTACCGCGTACACGACTACGCCGAGTACGTCGACGAGTTCCGTGACGCGGGCCTCGACGTTCCGGTCGACGCCTGGAGCATGGACTACCTCATCGGCGAACACCGCGCCACGGCTCGCGGAGTAGGCAGCGGCATGATCCGGCTGGCATGCGAGGAGTTATGGCGTACGCACCCCGACGCCGCGACCGTCATCGTCCCTGTTCATGCCACGAACGAACACTCTTGGAAGGCGCTACTGAGGGCCGGATTCGAGCGACTTCCGGGCACCTATGACTTCGAACCGGACATCCCCAGCCACGACCGGCAACACGTCATCTGCCGACTCGACCGTCCCTGCTGAAATCGGTGGCTCTGCCGCATCGGATCGGCTGCAGCTCACCATCTCGTCGTCGGCCCAGAGCAGCACTTCTTCGGGTGCGCTCGTGATCCGCGGAAGCATCCCGGGCCCTCGGCTCAATTCAGCGTCGACTACGACGCGTTGCGGTATCTCTGACGCGCCCCCTCGGCCGTGACGCCCAGCGCCAGACCGATGCGGTGCCACGATTCCCCCGCCTCGCGCGCCACGGCCACGAGCCGGGCCGTCTCTTCATCGATTCGCTTGCGCTCGTACCGCATCCGCGACAGTTCGAGCAGAGGCGGCACTGGTTCACCCGGTGTGGGGTCGATGCCCTTCTCGAAGGCGTCGGCCATCTGCTCCGCCCACGAGTTCAACTCTTCGCGGCTGCCCTTCTCCGCCATGAGCCCGACCACGTGTCCACCCGCGGAGGTAGCGGTACGCGTCGACTCGTCGTCGTTGAGCATCTCGGCCACCACATCGATCGCCTCGGTCTCGTGTTCGGCCTCCAGCTCGTCTGCATATCGCTCGGCCGCCACGGAGTAGAACTGCGACCGGTTGAGCCCGTACGTGGCTACTAGACGTTCCACGCGTTCATAGATCGCATCGGGTACGGAGATCTCGGTCTTCACACGAAAAGTAGAACTCGGTATGACGCCCCAGGGAAGGTGTCATACCGAGTTGTTCAGGGGGCCGGTCAGTGGTGCATGCCCGGCATCGACCCGCCGCCCGGCATGACGTGGGTGGGGTTCCAGCCCATGACGGCCGGGTCGAGCATGCCGAAGATCATGGCGATGTGGGCGACGACGAGAAAGATGCCGACGAACGTCGCGTGGAGCTTGCGGGCCGAGCGCTCGTCGCGGCCGCTCAGGCCGAGTTGCACTGCCGTGATTCCGATCATCGGGATGGCGCTGGCCAGGTAGGCGAACACCGCGATGAGGTCGGCGGTGCCGCGCCAGCCGCCTCCGGTGGTCAGCGGGATCGCCGCGTAGCGCACCAGGTGCACGAGGATCGCGATCATGATCGGGCCCACGACCAGGCCCGCCCAGCGGCTCAGCGTGTGCACCCAGGCGGGCGGGTTTCCGAACAGGATCGCCAGCTCGGTGATGGCGAGGGTCTCCGCGAGGATGACCGGCACGGCCATGAACAAGATGAGGTTCCACGGCTGGTTCACGCTGAGCAGACCCATGTAGTGGGTCATCGACATGCCCTCCATGCCGCCGGCACCGACAGTGCGGTCGGGGATGAGCAGGCCGACGATCACGGCGACCAGCACCAACGCCCCGGCCAGGGCGTACGTGGAGGTCGTGGGCGCCGGCCGGTCGGTGCGGGGGGCGAGGGTCGATCGCGTCGTTGTCGTCATGACGCCCACGATGGCGCGGTATTGCTGAGGTGATCCGTTGGTGATGTTAAGACTGGGTCAAGGTGCGCAGCATCCGCCAAAACGGCTGTTCGGTTGTCAGTCAACGTAATTCAGCGCGATCATCATGCCTGCCTCCGCGTGGTAGATGTTGTGGCAGTGCACCATCCAGTCGCCGGCGTTGTCGGCGTCGAGGTCGAGGGCCACAGACTCCATCGGCGCCATGAGCAGCGTGTCTTTACGCAGCCCCGACGGCAGCGCGAACGTGTGACCATGAAGATGCAGCGGGTGGGTCATCATCGACATATTGACGGCCTCGATGCGCAGCCGCTGCCCGGCCTTCACGGTGAGGGGCGCGTTCTCACCGAAGGGTGCGCCGTTGATGCCCCAGCGGTACGGCTTCATCGATCCTTGCAGCTCAAGCTGCACCGTCGCGTCGGGCGACCGGACCGGCAACCTCGCGGAGGCCGCGGGCTGCAATTGCGACCCGATCAACACCTGACCGTCCAGTTCTGCAGGTGTGACGCCGACCCCGGGCGCGGCACCGGATCCGGCGCGCACCAGCGCCAGCCCCTGCCCGCCGCTCGTCTTACCGAACGGTTGAGCCACCAGCGGAAACGCTCCGTCGCCGAGCGTGACCACGGCGTCGTAGCGCTCGCCCATACCGATGTAGAACGCCCCGACCTCCACGGGTTGCACGGGGAAGCCGTCGGAGTGGGTGACGGTCATCCGGTGACCGCCGAGCGCGACGGTGAAGATCGTGTCGGAGGCCGCGTTGATGATCCGCAGCCTCACGCGTTGCCCGGGCTTGGCTCGGAGAACGTCGGGGTCGCTCGGCGGCCTGCCGTTGACGAGGAACATCGGGTACGCGACATCACCCGCGTCACCCCATGGCGGCGTACCCATGCCGCCATGCGACCCGTGATCCATACCGCCCATGCCACCCATCCCGTCCATGCCGCCGGAGGGCGCGGGGCCGCCGTCGGCGATGAGTTTGGCAAGCACGTCGTCGGGGGTCGTGCCGGTGCCGTCGATCCAGTCGTCGAGCACGACGATCCACTCGTGGTCGTATTTGCCCGGCTCGCGTGGGTCGTCGATGATCAACGGCGCGTATAGGCCTCGGTCGAGTTGCACACCGACGTGGGGGTGGAAGAAGTAGGTGCCGGGGTCGGGGGCCGTGAACTCGTAGACGTATGTGGCGTCAGGCCGAACCGGGTCTTGCGTGAGGCCGGGCACGCCGTCGGCGGCGTTGCGGAGCCGGATACCGTGCCAGTGGATCGTCGTGTCGGCCGGGAGTCGGTTGTCGATGGTGACGCGCAGCAGGTCGCCCGCCTTGGCGCGAACGACGGGCCCCGGCACCGCGTCACCGTAGGCCCACGTCGACACCTTCCTACCGCCCAGGTCGAGGGAGACCGGCTTGGCCGTCAGCGACGTCTCGACGACCCGCTGGCCGGAGGTCGGCGCGAGGGGCGTAGGAGGTCCGAAGGTGCGCGGTTCCGCGGCGACCGGCCCGGAGGTCGAAGCGCAGGCTGTCAGCGAGGCCGCTGTGGCGAGGCCGAATCCTCCGAGGAGCACCTGTCGCCGGGTCACATTCCCGACGACACGGCCCCGTCCTCCAGCGACCATGTCACCCGACGTCATCGATGATCCACCTCTCACTGAGCGCTGCATCCCAGCAGCCTGCGCCCCACACATGGTCGCGAGACGACGGTCCTGTTGAGGTTTGACGAAGACCGCGTCGAGGCCTGTTGTGACCGGTCGTGGCTGCCCGATGGTTCGGCCGCCACACTGGACCGGTGAGCGAACTCGAATCCCCGCACCTGGGCACGGTGCTCATCGTCGAAGACGAACGCACCCTGGCCGGGATGGTCGCGGCTTACCTCTCCCGGGCCGGATTCGACACGGAGGTCGTGCACACCGGCCCCGAAGCCGTTGCAGCTGTGCGCGCCTGCGCACCCGACGTGGTGATCCTCGACCTCGGCCTGCCCGGCATGGACGGCATCGAGGTGTGCCGGCAGATCCGCACCTTTTCCGACTGCTACGTCATCATCACGACCGCGCGGAAAGACGAAGTCGACACCCTGATCGGCCTCTCCGTCGGAGCCGACGACTACGTGACCAAGCCGTTCAGCGTGCGCGAGCTGACCGCCCGCGTCCAGACGGTGCTGCGCCGCCCCCGCACAACCGGCGCCGCACGCGCTCCCGAGCCGCCTGCTTCGTGGAAGTTCGGCGACCTGCGCGTCGACCCGGTCGGTCACGAGGTGCATCTCGGCGGCGCGCCCGTCGCTCTGACCCCGACCGAGCGAGACCTGATCATGACCCTCGCCTCACGACCGGCGATGGCGTTCTCGCGACAGCAGCTCATCGACGAGGTCTGGGGAGGCGGTTGGGTGGGCGACGAACACCTCGTCGACGTGCACATCGCCCACCTGCGTCGCAAGCTTGGCGACACCCCCGAGGCGGCTCGCTACGTCACCACCGTGCGCGGAGTCGGCTACCGGATGGGCAAGGGATGAGTCGCGACGACACGCGCCAAGCCTCACCACGCGGGTTGGCGTCGCGGCTCTTCGCCGCGCAGACGATCGTCATGCTGGCGGGAGCAGTGACGGCGGGTCTCGTCGCGACGATCGTGGGGCCCACGCTCTTCCGCGAGCATCTGCTCCAGGCCGGCCAGCGGCCGAACTCCCCGGAGATGCTGCACATCGAGATGGCGTACCGCGACGCCTCGCTCATCTCTCTGGGGCTGGGGCTGCTCATCTCGGTACTGGCGGCGACGGCGGTCACGTGGTTCGTCACCCGACGCCTCCGCACTCCCCTGGCGCAGCTCACCAGCGCCGCTCGCGAACTGTCGCGCGGGCACTACTCCGCGCGGGTACCGGATGTCGGCTCCGGCACCGAACTCGACACGCTCGCAGGCGCATTCAACGTGATGGCCGCGCGGATGGACGACATCGAAGGCACCCGGAGACGCATGCTCGCCGACCTGGCCCACGAACTGCGCACCCCGATCGCCACACTCACCGCCTATCACGACGGACTGCACGACGGCATCGCCGTGCTGGGCCCGGAATCCCAGACGGCCCTGTCCGAGCAGACCCACCGGCTGGCCCGGCTCGCCGACGACATCGACGAGGTCTCCTCCGCGGAGGAGGGCAGGCTGAGCCTCGACATCCGTCCCGAACCGCTGGACGACCTGTTCACCACCACCGGCGAGGCCTTGCGAGAGCGGTACCGCGAGCAGGAGGTGGCCCTCGTCGTGGATACGGCGAGCGCGCAGGGCCTGACCCTGGAGGTCGATCGGCAGCGCATCGCACAGGTGCTGACCAACCTGCTCACCAACGCGCTGCGTCACACACCCGGCGGTGGCGCGGTCACGGTGTCGGCGAGGCGGGCGGGCGACGAGGTCGAGGTGATAGTGCATGACACCGGCGACGGCATCGGCCCCGACCAGCTACCCCACGTGTTCGAGCGGTTCTACCGAGGCGACCCCGCCCGCAGCCGTGGCCGTTCGGGCTCCGGCATCGGCCTGACGATCAGCAAGGCCATCGTCGACGCCCACAGCGGAGCCATCCGCGCGGAGAGCCCCGGCCCCGGGCACGGCTCCACCTTCGTGGTCACCCTGCCCGCGGCGGCGGGGCACCCGGGTTGACGGGTCAGGGCTCCGACCCACCGGCCGATCTCACGCGTCGCGGCCGAGGATTCGCGCGGAGCTGGACTCCGGGCGGAGGTCGAGGCGGCGCAGGAGCTGGGCGTTGAGCGCGACAACGACGGTCGAGAGCGACATGAGGATCGCGCCGACACTCATCGGCAGGACGAACCCGATCGGAGCAAGTACGCCTGCGGCCAGCGGAACCGAGATGAGGTTGTATCCGCCCGCCCACCAGAGGTTTTGCGTCATCTTGCGGTAGGTGGCCCGCGAGAGGTCGATCACCGACAGCACCGACCTCGGGTCGGAAGACGCGAGGATCACGCCCGCGGAGCCGATCGCCACGTCGGTGCCCGCGCCAATCGCGATACCGACATCGGCCTGGGCAAGGGCGGGAGCGTCGTTGACACCGTCGCCGACCATGGCGACCTTGCGCCCCTCCTGCTGCAGCTCGGCCACCTTGCTCGCCTTGTCTTCGGGACGCACGCCCGCAAACACCCGGTCGATGCCCAGCTCCCCGGCGACAGTCTCGGCCACGGCCTGCGCGTCTCCGGTGATCATGACGACCTCGACACCGAGGGCGTGCAGCGCATCGACGGCCTCGCGCGATTCGGGTCGGACCTCGTCGGCCAGCCGTAGCGCTCCGATCACCTCACCGTCGGCGAGCACGTGGAGGATGATCGCGCCCTCCTGCCGCCAGGTGTCGGCTACGGCGAGCTCGTCGGCTCCGTGCTGTTCGAGCAGGCTGGGGCCGCCGACCTCGACGACCCGCCCGTCGACCGTCGCCTTCACACCGACGGCCGGGGAGGAGGAAAAGTCCCGGGCACGAGCGATGACGAGTTCGCGCGTACGCGCGGCGCCGACGA
The DNA here is from genome assembly GCA_030538115.1 of Dermatophilus congolensis. Lineage (GTDB taxonomy): Bacteria > Actinomycetota > Actinomycetes > Actinomycetales > Dermatophilaceae > Dermatophilus > Dermatophilus congolensis_B. The sequence goes on from JAUNUP010000003.1 coordinate 190,044, forward strand.
TCGCCTTGGCCAGCGGGTGCTCGCTGTCGGCCTCCGCAGCGGCGGCGAGCGACAGCACCGACTCCTCGTCGTGGCCGGAGACGGGCTCGACACCGGTGACGGTCGGCTCGCCCTTGGTGAGCGTGCCGGTCTTGTCGAACAGAATGGCGTCGACGGTGCGCATCGACTCCAGCGCGAGGCGGTCTTTCACGAGAACGCCACCGCGAGCGGCGCGCTCGGTCGCGATCGAGACGACGAGCGGGATCGCGAGGCCCAACGCGTGGGGGCAGGCGATGACGAGCACGGTGATCGTGCGCACGACGGCCTGGTCGGGCATCCCGAACACCGACCATGCGATCGCCGTGATGATCGCGGCGGTGAGCGCGAACCAGAAGAGCCAGGCGGCGGCCTTGTCGGCGATGCGTTGGGCGCGGGAGGACGACGCCTGCGCATCCGCGACGAGCTTCTGGATGCCGGCGAGCGTCGTGTCGTCGCCCGTGGCTGTGACCTCGACGCGCAGGCCGGAGTCGGTCGCGATCGTGCCCGCGACCACCGAGTCGCCGGTGCTGCGACGCACGGCCTTCGATTCACCGGTCACCATCGACTCGTCCATGTGCGCGGAACCATCGACGATGCGACCGTCCGCCGGCACCGACGATCCGGGGCGAACCACCACGATGTCCCCGAGCTGCAGTTCGCCAGGGGTGACCTTCACGACGTCGTCGCCGACGACCTTCTCGGCCTCGTCCGGCAGCAGCGCCGCGAGGGAGTCGAGCGCCGAACTCGTCTGGGCCAGCGACCGCATCTCGATCCAGTGCCCCAGCAGCATGATCACGACGAGGAGGGCCAGCTCCCACCAGAAGTTCAACGAGTGGTGCAGCAGCCCCGCGCTCGCGCCCCAGGACGCGAGGAACGCCACTGTGATCGCAAGACCGATGAGCAGCATCATCCCGGGCTGTCGGCTCCGGATCTCCGCCACCGCACCGGTGAGGAAGGGCTGCCCGCCCCAGAGGTACATGACTGTGCCGAGCAGCGGCGACACCCACGGGACCCAGCCCGCACTGGGCAGTTCGTACCCGATGAGTGAGGCGAACATGCCGTTGAACCCGATGACCGGCACCGCGAACACGAGCATGATCCAGAACAGCCGCCGGAACTGCCCGACGTGATCGCCGTGATCACCGTGGCCACCGTGGCCGCTGTGGCCGCTGTGGTCGCCGTGCCCACTGTGACCAGCGGGATCGTGAGCAGTCATGTCATTGACGCGGCTCGCTGACGCGCCGTGTCCGGCATGGTCGCGGTGCTTCGTGTGCTCATCGTGACGGGCGTGGCTATCGCGATCCGGCTGAACGGTTTCGTCGCTTCGGGCGGGGTGCTTGTGCTTCACGGTGCTCGATCTCCTTCGCTATCAACCACGTGAACAAATACCCCATGGGGGTATATTCCGAGGGGGCTGTGCGGAGCCGCGTCTCGTACCGCGGCTACAGGTAGCTGGCGTCGCAAGACGACAGCCGGAGGTGAAATCCGCGGTTCACAGCACCGGCACGATGCCGCGCCCCCAGCTCCCATCCCGGCGCGCGGGCCCGGATGGGTCACCCCTGCGCCAGCACCTCGAGAACTGCCTCGCCGTAGCGTTCGAGCTTCGCGGCTCCGATACCGCTGATGCTGCCCAGCGCCTCCAGGGAGGTCGGCGCTGCCGTTGCCATGGCCCGCAGCGTGGCGTCGTGGAAGACGACGTAGGCCGGCACGCCTTGCTCCTTGGCCGTCGTGCCGCGCCAGGCGCGCAGGCGTTCGAACGTCTCGGTCGCCTCCGGTGACAGGTCGGCCGCTGCGACCTTGGCCTTCGCCGCCTTGGGCGCACGGCCCTGCACCGGGTGCTGCTCGCGGCGGAGCATGAGTTGCCGCTCGCCGCGCAGCACGTCGCCGCTCGCCTCCGTGAGACCGAGGGTGCCGTACTCGCCTTGCACGCTCAGCAGTCCTGCAGCGAGCAGCTGCCGCACGACGCCGCGCCAGCCCGCGTCGGTGAGTTCGGTGCCGATACCGAAGGTCGTGAGGTCGGTGTGGCCGAGCGCTTCGACCCGCTCGGTGCGCTTACCGAGCAGGATGTCGACGAGATGCCCTGCGCCGTACCGCTGCCCGCGCCGGTCGAGGCGCACCACCGTGGAGAGAAGTTTCTGGGCCGGGATCGTGCCGTCCCACGACTCCGGCGGAGTCAGGCACGTGTCGCAGTTGCCGCACGCGCCCGTGCCCTGCTGGCCGAAATAGGCGAGCAGTTGCACCCGGCGGCACGTCACCGTTTCGCAGAGGGCGAGCATGGCGTCGAGGTGCCCCTGTTGACGGCGGCGGTGGGCGAGGTCGCCTTCACCGGAGTCGATCATGCGCCGCAGCTGCACCACGTCGGCGAGGCCGTACGTCATCCAGGCCGTCGAGGGCAGCCCGTCGCGGCCCGCGCGGCCCGTCTCTTGGTAGTACCCCTCCACCGATTTCGGCAGGTCGAGGTGGGCGACGAACCGCACGTCGGGCTTGTCGATGCCCATGCCGAACGCGATGGTCGCGACCATGACCAGGCCCTCTTCGCGCAGAAACCGGGCTTGGTGCCGGGCGCGCGTCGCACCGTCGAGACCCGCGTGGTACGGCAGCGCAGCGATGCCCTGCGAGGTGAGGAACTCGGCCGTCTTCTCGACGCTCGCCCGGCTGAGGCAGTAGACGATGCCGGAGTCGCCCGCGTGCTCCTCGCGCAGAAACCGCAACAGCTGCGCCCGCGGGTTGTTCTTGGGCACGATCCGGTACTGGATGTTGGGCCGGTCGAAGTCAGCGACGAAATGCGTTGCGTCGACCAGCGAGAGGCGCTGCGCGATCTCCCGATGCGTCTCGCGGGTGGCGGTGGCGGTGAGGGCGATGCGTGGCACCTCGGGCCAGCGCTCGTGCAGCATCGAAAGCTGCAGGTAGTCGGGGCGAAAGTCGTGCCCCCACTGCGACACACAGTGCGCTTCGTCGATCGCGAACAGGGCAATGCGCCCGGAGTCGAGCAGCCGCAGCGTCGCTTCGCCGCGCAACCGCTCCGGGGCCAGGTAGAGCAGGTCGAGTTCGCCTGCGACAAAGGCGCGCTCGGTCTCTTGGCGCTCGTGCGGCAGTTGGGTGGAGTTGAGAAACCCCGCCTGCACGCCGAGGGCCTCGAGCGCCGCAACCTGGTCGGCCATCAGCGCAATCAGCGGCGAGACCACGATGCCCGTGCCCTCGCGCACCAGCGAAGGCACCTGGTAACACAGCGACTTTCCGCCTCCGGTGGGCATGAGCACGAGAGCGTCGCCGCCCCGGATCACCGTGTCGATGATCCGCGCCTGGTCGCCCCGAAAGGCCTCGTACCCCCACACCTGCCGGAGCACGTCGGTGGCCCGCGTGTCGCAGGCGTCGACTGCGGGTACCGAGGCGGGGTTCATGCCTCCCACCCTAGGGCTGCGGCAAGATCGGCTCCCTCGCCCGGGCTCCGTCCTGGGGATAACCTCGGCCACGGTCACCCCCCTCCGCCCCTGGTCTGCGAGGCCATCGGGGATTACGTTCTCGTCTCGAGGTGCGCGCTGAGGCAGTCTCCCTCAGGCTCAGCTCTATCGGGTCGAATCGATACGGGAGCCGGTATGTTTCGAAACGAGCGGAGGTGACGGCCGTGGATCCACTGGAGAGCGCAAGGCAGCAGGGCTATGCAGACCTGCCCGTCTCGCAGTCAGCGTGGGTCTTCTGTGTCTCCCGCATGGTCGACCTCGACCCGACGTACCGGCCGACGCTCGAGGTGCTCGCAGCCACCTCTGAGCTTGCGACGAGCCGGGGCTTTCCGAACGGTCCGATGGCCTATTACGAGCAAGTCGACGAGACGATCGTGCGCGGCAAGTACGTGGCGCGCGAGCTGCGTTTCAAGCGCGACGGTACGACGCTCTCGACCGTGTTTCTCGGGATCGGTGACGCCGGGTTCGCCTCTGTGACCGCGACCCGGCACGACAATGTCGACGACGTCATCCGCGACACGCCCTTGCCTGCGCACGTGCTGCAGAGCGACGTGGAGGGCTACCTCATCGACGCGCTCATGTGGGCGCACGTCTACGCGAAGGTCATCGGCTACGAAGGGCTCATCGAGGTGGAGGTGTCGATCTCCGACGAGGTGCCCGGCCACCCGCTCACCCTGTGCCGGGTCGACCCCGAAGCGGGCAGCGTCGACCTCGACAACGCCTACCGCGCACCGTTCCCGCCCATGCGTGTGTCCTCGTGGACCCACGAAGACTCGGTCACCGTGCATGCCCGCATCGCCGAAACCGCGCAGGAGATCGGGCGGGCATTCGGCAGCTACGGCTCCCAGTACATCGACCCGCCCGACCCGGAGCGCCCCTCCGACTTCTACCCGGAGCTGTGACGCGAGCAGTGCCACCGCTAATTTGAAGGGAACCTTCAAACTAGGGTGCTGTCCATGGGTGATCGCGAATCGACTGATGCGAACACCATCGCGCTGCTCGGCCAGGCGTACAGCCTGCTCGGATTTCAGATCGTCGACGGAGTCGTGGGCGCCGGGTATCCGCAGAATCCCAAGCACTCTGCGGTCTTCGCACAGATCGGCCCCACGGGTGCGCGGGTGACTGACCTCGCTCGCGGCGCGGGCATGACATCGCAGGCCATGGGCGAGATCGTCGACGAGCTGGTCGAACTCGGCTACGTGATCCGAGAGCCCGACCCATCAGACCGGAGGGCGAAGATCGTGCGGCTCACCCCGCTGGGGCGCAAGAGCATCGCGGCCGGAGCAGCGACGATCACCGCCATCGAGGGCCGCCTCGACGACCTGCTCGGAGCCGACGGGCACGCCACCCTCCGAAGCCTGCTCACCACGATCCTGGCCGCGAAGTAGCCGCGGGCGACCTTGACCGCCACGCGAGCCTGGCTGCCCGGTGGCGGAGGCGACGGCGCCGCGCACAGTGGCGGCCTTGACCCCGTCGCCCCCGCGCGGGCGCGTCAGTACGACACCGCCGCCGCCCTTCTGAGGTACTCCTCGCTGGTCAGTTGGCGAAGCAGAAAGTCGGCCACGTCGGCGCGGGCAATCTTCATCCGAGAGGTGCGGTCGTCGCCGGAGAAGCCGTGGCGGTATTCGCCGGTGCGCGGGCCGTCGGTGAAGGCACCGGGCCGGATGATGGTCCAGTCGAGGTCGCAGGCGCGCACGAGCTGCTCCTGGCGTTGGTGATCGCGGTAGGCATCGCGGAGGAACGCTCCGAACATCAGGTACTTCCAGAAGAAGTCGAGATTGCCGCGGCTGTCGCCGGCGCCGAGGGTCGACTGGCAGATGAGTCGCCGCACGCCGGCCTGTTGCATCGCCTCGATGACGGTTCTCGTCCCGGCTTCGCGGATGCCTCCCTTGCGGCCCGCGCCAAGCGCGACGAGCACGGCATCACGACCGGTCACGGCGTCGAGGGCCACGGCAGGGTCGGTGGCGTCGCCCTCGACCACTTGAAGCTGAGGGTGCGAGCGCGTGATGTTGGCGCGGTTGCGCGTGACGGCGGTGACGTGATGACCGGCGGCGAGGGCCTGGTCGACGGCATGACGGCCCACGCTTCCGCTGGCTCCGAAGATGGTGATCTGCATGGTTTTCTCCCTGGTCGTAGTGCGTACACCCCTATCCAGCCAGGGCGCGGTCACAGGAAGAAGGGCTCAGACGCTCGGGCGCATGTCAGGGCGTCCAGCCCCGTGTGCGGTCAGCCGTGCAGCGCCGGCGGCGCGTCTGCGCGGTAGCTCTGCGGGCTCATGCCGCGAGCGGCCTTGAAGGCCTTGGAGAGCGTGGCGCCGTCGGCGTAGCCGACGCGGCGGGCGATCGCGTCGAGGGTCAGATCCGGGTCGAGCAGCAGGTCGGCGGCACGTGTGAGGCGGCGCTCTTTGAGGTAGGCCATCGGCGGCATCCCGAGCCGGTCGGTGAAGTTGCGGGCGAGCGCCGCACGCGATTGTCCCGTCTCGGCCGCGAGGCTCGCGACGGTCCACGGCCTGTTCGGCTCCTCGTGCAACAGGCGCACGGCAGGGCCGACGACGGGATCGGCGAAGACGGCGTACCAGCCGGGCACCACCGCGTCCGGGGCATGGAACCACGCACGGATGACGAGAACGAGGAGCAGGTCGTACAACTTGTCGAGAATCGCTTGCTGTCCCGGCTCGTCGCGGCCGATCTCGTCATCGAGCAGCGACACGAGCGGGGAGGAGAACTCCGGGCCCGTCAACACGGTGATCGGCGGCACCGCGGCGAGCACGCGCGCGCTGAATTCGCCGATGAACTGATAGCACCCCATGAGTACTCGCGTGTCCCCCGCCGCATCGTTGCCCCAGGTGCGGGCGCCGAGGGACAAACTCGCACCGAGGTCCGCCCCGTCGGGGGCCGTGCGCCGGCCGCCCGGGCCGCAGACGACCGTGACCGCCTCCCCGGGTTCGCTGGCCAGCGTGACCGGCTCCGGGCCCTTGACGAGTACGACCGACCCCTCGGGCAACGGCCGCGGGTCACCGTCATCGGGCACGAGCCAGGCCGAACCACGAGCGAGCGCAAGAAGTCCCAAGGGGGTGTCGTCGGCCATCCGCACCGACCATGGCGGCGACATGCTCATCCGCAGCAGCGAGGTGCCCCGACCTCGCGGCCCATCGAGCAGCGAGGCCAAGACGTCCACGCCGCCAGGGTATTGCCGCGTGGGCCGGGGTTCACTCCGAGATGCCGCCCTGAACCGATGGTGGCGACGACCAACGGTCGACTCCCGTCTCCCGACAACTGCCGGCGAGCCCGCTCATTGTCAGTACTTCGGAAAGCCGCTCAGTGTCACCGCGATACGGCCGAATCTTAGGGGGAGAGCGATGGTTCGCAGGAAACATGAAAGGAGGCGGGTCATGGATCCGTTCGAGAGCGCACGGCGCCAGGGATACGCGGACCTCCCGGTCACGGAGTCCGCGTGGATCTTCTGCGCCTCCCGACTCGTCGGCCAGGACCCGACGTTCGTTCCGACGCATCAGCACCTGCTGGACACCCATAAACTCGCGACGAGCAAGAGCTTTCCGAACGGTCCGCTGGCGTTCATGGGTAAGGCCCGTGACGACATCTTCCGCGACAACTACCTCGGCCGCGAACTCCGCTTCGAGCGGGACGGGCGCCTGATGGCCACGGCGTTCATCGGCATCGGTCACGCCGGCTTCGCCGCGATCGCCGCGTCACGGCACGAGCATGTCGACTCCACCGTGCACGACGTCCCCCTACCGGCTCACGTGCTCCAGAGCGACGTCGAGGGTTACCTCATCGACATGCTCCTGTGGTCGTGGTCTTTCGCGACGACGATCGGATTCGAGGGCGAGATCGAGGTGGAGGTGTCGATCTCCGACGAGGTCCCCGGCCATCCGCTCACCCTGTGCCGCGTCGACCCCGACACCGGCGCAGTCGACCTCGCAAACGCCTACCAGAGCCCGTTCACACCGCATCGCTTCTCGTTGTGGACCCACGAGGATCCCCCGACGGTGCACGAGCGCCTCGCCCACGCGGCCCAGTCGATCGGGCAGCAGTTCGGCGGCTACGACCTGCAGTACATCATCGCTCCCGACCCCGAACGGCCCACGGACTTCTACCCGACAACCTGAGCGATTCCGTTCCGGCTGCGCGCAGCTGGGCATCCAGGTGAGGGATTGAGCGCCGGCGGGATACGGTTTTCCGGTGAGCGAGGCAACCGACCGGCAGGGTTTTCACGGCGAGTACAAGGTGCCGGGCGGCAAGCTCGTCATCGTCGATCTCGATGTCGTCGACGGGAGACTGGCGAACGTGCGCCTGGCGGGCGACTTCTTCCTCGAACCCGACGAGGCCCTGGAGCTCGCCGACGAGGCGCTCACGGGCATGGCTTCCAGCTCGTCGGCGGCGAACCTCGCGAAGGCGGTGCAGAACGCGTTCGACGCGTCGCCGTACGACGTGCAGATGATGGGCCTGACCACCGACGGCATCGGAGTCGCCGTTCGCCGCGCCCTCGGCCACGCCACGAGCTGGGAAGATCACACGTTCGAGGTCATCCACGGCGAGCCCCTACCTCCGGCGATGCACGTGGCCCTCGACGAGGTGATGTGCGCCGAGGTCGCGGCCGGTCGCCGCGGGCCGGTGTTCCGGTTCTGGGAATGGAACTCGCCGCTGGTCGTCATCGGCGCCTTCCAGTCGGTGCGTAACGAGATCGACGCCGAGGCACTCGAACGGCACGGCATGTCGGTGGTGCGCCGGGTCACGGGCGGCGGGGCCATGTTCATGGAGGCCGGCAACTGCATCACGTACTCGCTGGTCGTGCCCGACTCCCTCGTCGAGGGCATGAGCACCGAGCAGTCGTACCGCTTTCTCGACGACTGGGTCATCGCCGCCCTCGCGGAGGTCGGAGTCGATGCGTTCTATGTGCCGCTCAACGACATTGCCAGCGACAAGGGCAAAATCGGCGGCGCTGCACAGAAGCGCTTCAGCAACGGCACGGTGCTGCACCACGTGACCAGCGCCTACGACATCGACGCCGACAAGATGCTCGACGTGCTCCGCATCGGCCGCGAGAAGATGAGCGACAAGGGCGTGAAGTCGGCGAAGAAGCGCGTAGACCCGATGCGCTCACAAACGGGCATGACCCGCGAGGCGATCATCGAATCCTTCCTGCGCACCTTCCACTCCCGCTACGACACGATCGTCTCGGAGTACACCCCCGAAGAACTCGAACAGGCCAAGCACCTGGTCGAAACGAAGTTCTCAACCCCGGAGTGGACCTACCGCGTGCCGTAACGCGGCTCTGCCTCCCGGGTGACAACGAGCTCGGGACGCGGCCTCAATTGGGCGGAAACCACCTGCCACCTCCCGAATCTGGCTGCGCGGCTGTCCGCTCGGCGCCATCCGTCAGGCTGCCCGCAACCCCGTAACGAACGTTGAGGGCGTACTGGCGACAAGACGCTCGCCGATTGGCAGGCTGTCGTCATGTCCCGCTCACGGAAGACACCCGATCCGAACGACGCACCGGCCGAGGATCTCGCCAAGGCGGTGTTCGAGCACCTGCTTGCTCTGCACGACGGTGATCCGGTGGCGGTGCTGCGGGCAATGAACGAGCCCGGCGGCTACATCGAGCAGATCCTGGGCGCGGCCGGCGAGCCGGGGCAGGCGTTCGGTCTGGGTGTGGGCGGTTCGCCGGCGGGGTCGTACCGCCCGGCTGCGCGGAGCAAGCCCGAGTTCACCCTCGCCGACGCACCCCAGCAGGTCGCCACCCTGCGCGTGCGCATCGACATCGACGAGGCGCGCCCACCGATCTGGAGACGCCTCGAGCTCGCCGGCGACCTCACTCTCTCGGAACTCCACCTCGTCATCCAGGAGGTCTTCGCCTGGGAGGACTACCACCTCCACATGTTCATGCCTGAGATCAACGGTGCCAGGAATCTGCGTGCTCGGTCGTTCTCCAACGAGGGGGTCGACCACTTCGACGATGTCGAAGAGGAGCGGATGCCCGACGAAAGCGTCGTGCGGCTCGACCAGGTCGTCCAGGCACCTGGCGATCGACTGTTCTACGAGTACGACCTCGGTGACGGTTGGCGGCACACGCTCAAGGTCGAGAAGGTCTTGAACCGTCGCGAGGGCGAGCCGAGGGCGGTGTGTCTGGCCGGCCGCCGAGCCGGGCCGCCCGAGGACTCCGGAGGGATCTGGCAGTACAACGAGATCGTGGCCGCAATGGCCGGCGAGGAGAGCGAGCTCGACGAGTCCCAGATGGCCGAATTACTCGAGTGGCTCGGTGACTTCGACCCCGTCGACCCGCAACTCGATGACCTCGACCTCGACGGTCTGCTGACCATGCACGCCGTCGCCTCCGTCGTCGCTCCGCAGCTCCTCGACAATCCGAGGCTGTCGACTCACGCCAGGGAGCTGGTCGCCAGGGCGGAAGACGCGGGCGTTCTGACTCTCGTGGCCCCACTGTTCGCCGCGGCGGAGCTGCACCTGACGGCCGATCCGCCCTCAGCGGCATTAGCGTCGGTTCTGGCGGGGCTGACCGACCGGGAGGCGGAAGCTGCGATCACCCCGTGGCGCATGTTCCTCGCCGAGATCGGGCCTGACGGCGCGGAGCTGACCGCCGCCGGCAACCTCCGCCCCGCCATGGTGGAGACCCTGTTCACCGCGCTTGACGCGGACGAGGATGACAGGTGGGGCGGCAACCGCTTCCGCGAAGACCAGACGCTGCCGGTGGCAAACCTGCGGCAGGCGGCGATGGCGATCGGGCTCGTCCGTAAGAACAAGGGGCGGCTCCTGCCCACGAAGGCGGTGACCGACACCAACGATCCGATCCATCTGTGGCGCCAGGTCGCAACCAACCTCACCCGAGCCCGTGACGAATACCACCGACACTGCGCCGTGCTCGCCCTGCTCTTCATCGCCTCAGCACCCAGGAACGATGACATCGCCGGGGCGACCGTGCCGGGTGCGGGCCGCCCGTCTCCGATTCAAGAGGCGTTCCGAGACGTCGCGCCCGACATGCTCGGCTACCTCGGGTGGCGACGTGGCGCCGCGATCCCGGACGGGTGGCACGCGTGGCATTCGAGCGCGACCGTGTGGACCGCGTTCGACCATCCCGCCTGCATCACCAGCGAGGGCGTCGTGACCCCAGCCGGCCGCCGCCTCGCGAGGGCCGCACTTCTCAGTGGCTGAAAGGTGGCGACCTGAGAGATGCATTTCTCGGGCACGCGCGCACGTTTACCTAGGTCTTTGTGCGAAGCATCGCGAGAAATGCATCTCTCAGGTTGCTACCTCGAGATGACCGGGCCCCGAGCGCCAATCGTTGCCACCCAGAGGACGACGCAGGACGCCAGCAACGGCACCCCGAACGGAGCCTGGGCGCGGTTCACCGACAGTCGGTATCGCACGATCCGGCACGTGAAGACCGAGGTGTAGGAGTGGTGTCCCTCTGCGCGGCTACGGCTGCTGCCGCAGCCAGCGGGCGACGCTCGACACGTATTCTCCGTAGTCGTCGCGCGCCTTTGGGACTGCAGCAGCCACGAGCTCCAGGTTCGTGTCGACGTATTCATGAACGAGCACGTTCCGAAGGCCCACAGAAGGTTTGAGGCGCTCCACGAGGTCCACGCTCACCAGACCGAGACGCGCTGCGGCGTCGAAGGATTCTCGGTATTCAGTGATGACTGCACCATCGAGGCTCACGGCGGCATGCGTGTTGATGTCGACTGCCAGGTCGATGAGCTGCGTGAGGATGCGTTCGATGGCCCGTCGCGTGATGCGGTCGTCGTGCAGCCGACGCATATCGACCTCCCCGATGGTCGACAGGTCGTCGAGCATCTCGCTCATGAGGGCGAGCCGCCGAACGACGACTTGATTCGTGAACGCTCGGGGGCTCATTTCGCCAGCACCTCCAGGGCTCGGTCGCGGAGCCATTGCGTGTCGCAGAAGGCACGAAAGGCCGCGAGCTGGGCTTCCGCGTAGTCCCCGGGGGCTGCCTCGTACAGCACTTCGACACCATGCAGGCCTGCGAATCTCGCCACGGAGTCGGCCGCGTCCAGATCCATCACATCCAGGGAGTCTCCGTACCGCTCACCCAGTGCGTTGACGATGTCGAGGTGACTCACGTGTGGCCGGTCGCGGTCACGCTGATAGGCGAGGTCTACGTCGCGGGCGGTCGACGGGTCTCGGACGGCGCTGCCAAACATCGTCAGCAGCTTCAGCCCAAGGTCGCGGCACAGCTGGGCCAGCGACTCGTCAGCCACGCCCTGTGTGAGCTGCGCCACCGCCCGCTCGACAGCATCCATGCCTTCAGGCTATCGGCTGCTCCGCGCACTGCCGAGACGCCGCTACAGGGAGGCGATGCCCTTGATGACCGTGGCGACTCCGCCGAGCATCGCGACTGCCACTGTGAGCAGGCGCGCGATGCGTTCGGGCACCAGCCGCGCGAGCACCTCACCGGTGACGAGACCCGCGACGAGAGCCGCCGCGATCACACCCCACGTGACGGCCGAGAGATCGGGCACCCCGCGAGCCGCGACCGTGGCACCCGACAGGGCGACGAAATACACCTGCAGCGTCGCCACGAACGGCGCTTGGGCCCAGTTGACGGAGAGGCGATAGAGCACGATCGCGGGCCCGCCGAGTCCGGCGATCATGTTCATGAAACCCGACAGAAACCCCGCCCCCGTGGCTCCGGCGCGGCCCTTGAAGACCCTCGCCCGCTCGGAGGCGATGGTGGCCAGCAGAGCGATGATCACCATCGTCCCCACGAGGATCTGCAGCACCGAGCCAGGCAGCGCTCGCACGAGCCACAGGCCCGGCACCATGCCGACGAGCGCGGCCGGCAGGATCCAGGCGAGGGTCCGCCACTCCACGTCACGCCACACACTCACCAGGAGCAGGGCAGACACGGCCATGCCGTTCACCTGCGTGAGTGTCACGCCGTCGTTCGGACCCAGCAAGAGCACGAGCAGCGGGGAGGCGACGAGCGCGAACCCCATCCCCGTCAGACGCTGCGCCGACGCCCCCGCCAGCACGGCCAACGCCACAAGAACCAAAGCACCGATCGACACCCCGGCAGCATCGCAAACCCAGACCGCACCGCGTCACGCCAGACACGGAGAAGGGCACGCGCCTCACTGCTTGCCGGCATCTGAGCCGCCGCGCGACGCGGCGTGAAGCACCTGGGCCGAAGCTGGCCTCGACGGGGGCCTAGCCGTTTGAGTAAGGCAAGCCTAAACTCCCTGCGTGACCCAGGAGTGGTTCGGTCAACCCGGCGGCATCCTGATGAGGTTTCTCACGACCGGAGCCGACACCGGTGGCGCGTATTTCGAGTTCGAGAGTGTGATCTCCCCCGGGGCCCCTGGCCCACCTCCGCACCTGCATCGCGTCGAGAGCGAGGCGTTCTCGGTTACGGAGGGCGTGCTCTCGGTGCGTCACGGAGCCGAGTGGCATGAACTCGGGCGCGGCACCTCTCACACGGTTCCGCCCAACGTCGTGCACGCGTTCGCAAACAGAGGCACCAGCGACGTCCGCGTCGTCACGCGCGAGACCCCCGCCGGCCAGCTGCAGGAGCAGCTGCTCGTGTTCGCGGAGGCCGGCCGCATCCCACCGTTGCTGCAACTGGCGGCGGTGAACTCACGCCACGACTTCACCTTCCGCTCGCCGGCGTACCGGCCCCTGTGCAGGCGGTCATGTGGCGCGGGCTGGCCCGCCTCGCCCACCTCGTAGGCCGCGCCCAGCCCTGACCGACCGGCCTGCGCGCAAAACCGTGATCGGCGGGTGGCGACGCCCCGCGCGCGTCACGACACACTCTCGGCCGCGGTGGCGACACGCTCCATCCGTTCGAGGGTCTCGATCATGCCGGTGCGCAGCCAACCGGCGACGTCTGTGTTGCGCAGCAGGGTGCCGATGACGAACCAGCCCACCGGGCTGATCGGCTTGACCACCTCGTACGACTCCGTCACCTCGGTACCGCCGTCGACCGGCGAGAAGCGATACCGCCACGCCAGGGTGCCTGCGATGCGCTCGGTGCGTTGCCAGGCGATCTCGCGGTGCGGCTCCACGACCGTGAAGACCGGGCTGTTGTGCCACTTGCCACGACCTCGGTCGGTGTTCCACGCCTTGAATCGCGCACCCACCGCGGCCTCCGTGGCTCCGTCGAGCCACTCGACCCGCGACAGATAGGGAGACAGCTCCGGCATGCGACGAGGATCGGCGACGAGAGGCCACAGCACCTCGGGCGGGGCGGGGATGACCCTGCTGACCTGGTCATTGCTCAGTATCTGACGCATCGTGACCTCCTTGGATTCGGTAGTGGGCGAGAAGCGCCCGCACGACCTGCGGGGTGTGTCGACTGAAACGGCCGGAGGCGAACCGTGCGTTGGGTTCGTTCGCCAGCTGCTGGGAGACGATTCCGCTCACGACGATCGTGTAGAGGGCTACGAACTCGTCGATGTCGATGTCGGGCCGCAGGCTGCCGTGCTCGATCGCCGCAGCAACCACCGACTGCAACTCGGTGAGGGTCTCTCGCGCGGAGGCGTACGCCTGCGGCGACGGCGCGTAGCCCGGCACGGGGCGCCAGAAGATGAGCTGCGCGAGCGCGGGGTTCTTCATGCTCCACCCCACCGTCGCCTCGGCGCCCGCGACGAGGCGGGCCTCGTCGTCGAGCCGGGCGGTGGCCTTGCGGACGGCTTCGAGGTGCTCGCCGTTCGCCCGCTCGAACAACGCGTCGTAGATGCCGTGCAAGGAGTCGAAGTACTTGTACAGCGACGGCGGACGCATACCCATCCGCCGCGCCACCTCTGAGACCGACAGGCCACCAACGCCGTCGGCCGTCATGATGTCGATCGCGTGACCCAGCGCCTCGTCGATGGTCGCAGCCCGCTGCCTGGCCCTACGATCCGGCGCTTGGCTAATACCTGTAGCCATAGCGACAGTATGAAACTGTCCGTCGGTAACGTCAACGGTCGACGGTCTCGGGGACGCACGTTCCGACCGACGCCTGGCACCTGTGACGCACCACAGCACCGGGCGAGGCGTCACTCCCCGTCAGAGGTGAGCACGAACGCGAGCAGCCATTCGCGGTGCCAGGCGTGCAGGCGGTCGCGCTCCCAACCGAGGGAGGTCAGGTCGAGGTAGGAGGCGGGCGAGCCGAGGAGCCAGATGCGCTCGCGGGCCTCGTCGACCGGGACTCGCAGCCATCCGTGCTGGTCCCAGTGGGCGGCGGCGTTCGCTGCTCCGGTCATCCGCTCGGCTGCCGTGGTCTGCAGGAACGCGGCGAGTTCGGGCTCCCCCGCCCGAGCCCCGAGAGCCAATGCCATGACGGGCGCGCTCCTGGCCTGAATGGTCAGCGCGTGCGCGGCCCAGGCGTCGGCGGCCTCGGCCGGAGTCGCCGCCGCGATGAGCCGCGCGATCCCCTCCCGCTCGGCGATCGGGATCTCGCGGTCGTCCCCGGCGATACGCACGTCGTAGACCGCCTTGAGCAGCGCAGCCTTGCCGCCGAAGCCCTTGTAGATCGTCTCCTGCGAGACGCCCGCTTCGGTGGCGACCTTGCGGATGGTCGTGCCAGCCCACCCCTCCGCGAGCAGGAGGCGCTCGGCGGCAGCGACGACACGTCGCCTCGTGGCTGCCGCCGCTTCGGCTCTTGACGTTCCGCGTGCGACAGAGGACTCTTTCATTACAGTCCACTGTAATGAAAGGGGCGGGACGATGCACACAGACACACACAAGGACATCGCGGTCCGGAGTCTGCACGCGATGGCGACCGACAGCCCTGACGCCTTCGACGGCCTCATCCACCCGGAGGCGACGAACCGTGAGGCGATCCACGAGCCTCCCGCCTGCCGGGGCCGGGGCACCGCGGCCTTCGAGGCCACGGCCCGCTGGCTGCAGGAGGCCTGGAGCGACATCGCCTTCACGGTGGAGGAGTGCATCGCACAGGACGACCTCGTCGTCACCCACGGCACGATGTCGGGCCGGCACACCGGCCCCTTTACCGTCTTCACGCCGGAAGGCCAGGTGGCGCAGGTGTTTCCGGCCACCGGCCGAAGGTTTCACGTGAATCATGCCCACTTCTTCCGACTGCGCGACGGCCTGATCGTGGAGCACTGGGCCGTGCGCGACGACCGCGCCCTGGCCGAACAACTCGGCTGGGCACCTCCCACTCCGCTGTACGCGCTGCGCATGACGCTCGCGACCCGCAGCGCCCGGCGCGGCGACGGACGATCGCGCTGAAATCTGATCCTTCGCGAGAACACGGCCGGCGACGGGCTACGGAACCGCTGCGCCGCCCCTCTGAGGCGCAGCTCGAGTCGCATGGGCACAATGCGGCCATGGATATCGCGCGCTCCATCGCCCTGTTCGTCGTGGCGGCCATCGCCGAGATCGGCGGGGCCTGGCTGGTGTGGCAAGGGATTCGCGAGGACAGGGGCTGGATCTGGATCGGGGCCGGCGTCATCGCGCTGGGGCTCTACGGCTTCGTCGCCACGCTGCAGCCCGACGCGAACTTCGGCCGCATCCTCGCCGCCTACGGAGGGGTCTTCGTCGCAGGTTCGCTGCTGTGGGGAATGGCGATGGACGGTTTCCGCCCCGACCGCTACGACGTGATCGGCGCCCTGGTCTGCCTGGCAGGCGTCGCCGTCATCATGTACGCCCCCCGAACCGCCTGAGTCGACCGCACACGTGACTGCGGTGAGACTGGGTCGTAATGGATACCGCACTCTTCCTGGCCTTCGCTCTCGCCTACCTGGTGCTTCTCGTGTGGGGAGTGATCCTGGCAAAGCGGCACGAGTGGTGGACTCCCGCGAATCTGCCGCTCCTCGTGGTGGCCGGGCTCGTCTACGACAACGCGATCATCGGGCTGGGCCGCTGGATCGGGGAGGGCGAGCTACTGGAGGCGGCCAACGTGTTGCGCTTCTGGATCCACGCGTTCGTCACGCCCGTGCTGGTTGCGTGGGGTCTGCACACGCTGCGGCGGGCAGGGTTCAGGTGGGCGCAGGCCGCCTGGTACCAGGTCGTCTCCATCGCAGCGGTGCTCGTGCTCGTCGTCATCGAGCTGCTCACCGAGGTGCGCGGTCTGCAGATCGAGCCCGCCTGGGAGTACGGGGTGCTCTCCTACGGCAACGCTGCCCCTAGTGGCGGCCCGCCCGTCATGGTGCTGGTGGTCGCATTCGTGCTGCTCACAGTGGGCGCCGTGCTCTGGTGGAAGCGCGGGTGGCCGTGGCTGTTCGTGGGCGCGCTCCTCATGACGATCGGCAGCGCTGTCGAGGTGCCCGTCGACAGCGGAGCGGTGACGAATGCGTTCGAGCTGACCCTCATCATCTCGATCATGGCCACGAAGGCACACCAAGACCGCGCCGCAGTCGCTCTGGCCCGTACGCGGAGGGAGGCGCCGGGTGATCCTCTCCAAGGAGCGTGACCCGAGGCTCGTGACGATCCGGCGCGGAGGCTCGCTCACCGATGCCGATCATCACCTTCTCGCGGAGTGGGCTGCGGCGTGCGCCGAGCACGTATTGCCGCTGTTCGAGCAGGCACAACCGGATGACGGGCGCCCCCGCGACGCGATCGAGGCGACGCGTGCCTGGGCACGCGGCGAAATCGCCATGATGAAGGCCCGCGCTCTCGGCGGCCACGCGATGGGAGCGGCCCGACCGCTGAGCGGGGCGGCCCGGTTCGCGGCGTACGCCTCCGGGCAGGCGGCGTGTGTGGGGCACGTCGCCGAGCACGCCCTGGGGGCCGCCGCCTACGCCATCAAGTCCGTGCGCGCTGCCGCCCCACCTGACGACTCGCTGGAGGCGGGTCGGCGCGAACGTGACTGGCAGCGAGAGCAACTCCCCGCCGCCATCCGCGACCTCGTGCTCGACGACCAGCACCGACGCAATCACCTCTGCTGGTCGGTCTTCGAAGACTGAGCCCGATCCGCCGACTGCCGATTCTCACGAAGCTTCTGTCG
The DNA here is from genome assembly GCA_030538115.1 of Dermatophilus congolensis. GTDB lineage: Bacteria > Actinomycetota > Actinomycetes > Actinomycetales > Dermatophilaceae > Dermatophilus > Dermatophilus congolensis_B. The sequence continues at coordinate 207,467 of JAUNUP010000003.1, forward strand.
ATTTCGGGTGGGCTCGCGCGACATCATGGTGACGGCGACCGACGCCGTCGGAGCGAGATGGAGGTCACCCATGCAGTACCTGGTGTTGCTGATCGGCGACGGCGAGGAGCCCCAGTGGGCCACGCTCACCCCGGAGCAGCAGGGCGCGACGATGCAGAAGTTCGCCGACTTCGGAGCCGTATGCGAGCAGACGGAGGGCGTGGAGATCCTCGCAGGCGAGGCTCTGAACGAGGCCGGGCACACGATGATCCGCTACGAGGGCGGGCGCCAGCTCGTCACCGAGGGACCTTACGCGGAGGCCGTCGAGGGTCTCGGCGGGTTCTACCTGGTCGAAGCCCCCGACTTCGACACGCTGCGTGAGGTGATCAAGGCCCTGCCCGCCTACGACATCCAGGTGACCCCGGTCGCCGACATGTCGTAGCCGTGCACCGGCGGGGGCTTCTCGAGCGGGTTCACCGCGAGTCGTGGGGTCGGCTGCTGGGAGGGCTGATCGCCCGGACCGGCCGCGCCGATCTCGCCGAGGATGCCCTCGCCGAGGCCTTCGCGGCGGCGGCCGCCCAGTGGCCCACCGACGGTGAACCGCGTAACCCCGAGGGCTGGCTGATGACGACGGCGCGGCGCCGCGTACTCGACGCCATCCGGGCCGAGGGAACACTGCGGGCCAAAGCGCATCTACTGGCCTCCGCGGAGGTGATCGACCATGCAACTGACCAGGTCACAGTGGATTCGGACGCCCTCGCTCCGGATGATGACGACCGGCTCCGGTTGCTGCTTCTCGCGACCCACCCGGCGCTGGCACCCGAGTCGCGGGCGGCGCTCGCGTTGCGGTTCGTGCTCGGCGTGCCCACCGAGCAGATCGCCCGTCTCTTCCTCGTGCCGACCCCGACCATGGCGGCCCGGCTCACGCGCGCCAAGAAGCGGATCACGGCGGCCGGACTCCCCTTCGCAATGCCCGCCGATGCCGAGCTACCGGAGCGGATCGACGACGTCGCGCGCGCCATCCTGCTGGCTTTCACGGCCGGGTACGCGCCCGGTGACGAGCACGTCGTGCGTATCGACGTCGCCGGTGAGGCGGTGCGGCTCGCCACCGTGGCGCATGGGGCGATGCCTGCGGCGGAGGTGTTCACGGCGTTGACGGCCCTTGTCACGCTGCAGCACAGCCGGCGCGCCGCGCGTTGCCGCGGCGATGACGCCGGCGGAGACCTGGTGCTGCTCGAACACCAGGACCGCACCCTCTGGCACCACGACGAGATCGAGCGCGGCCTCACGCTCCTCGCAATGCTCGAGCCCGGAACCGGCTACCGGGAGGAGTTGCGTCTCCAGGCTGTGATCGCTGCGGTACACGCGATGGCCCCGACGGCGCGCGACACCGACTGGGCCATGATCGCTCGCGCCTACAGGCGGCTGGAGGCGCTGACCGGCTCCCCCATCGTGCGGCTCAACCGCGCCGTCGCGCTGGCCGAGGTACAGGGCCCGCAAGCCGGACTGGCACTGCTGCAAGCGGTCTCCGAGGCACTCCCCGATCACCACCGGGTTTCGCTGGCCAGGGCCGAGTTCCTGCGCCGAGACGGACTACTCACCGAGGCGGCGCAGGCCTACGAGACCGCCCTCACCCAGTGCCCGCCCGGAGCCGAGTACCGCCACATCGAGGCCCGGCTCCGTGAACTGAACAGCCCGACATGACGGGGCGATCGGCTTCGTGACATCGAGTCGCCTTACCGTCTGACCGCTTGTGCGACTCGGTACCGATGCTGGTGTCAACGAACACGCCACGGGGCGATTGTTGACACCAGCATCGGTACCGAGAAGCGCCCGCTTTCGATAGCCCAGACGGAGTCCGGCTTGCGGGAGTCAGCCGGTCGACTCCCGGTGGATGTGTGCCGTGGCGCCGTCCATGGTGATCCGGGTCCCGTCTGGGTAGATGGTGGTTGCGTCGGGTACGGAGAGGATCGCCGGGATGCCGAGTTCGCGAGCGACGATCGCGGCGTGCGAGAGCAGCCCACCGGTCTCGGTGATGATGCCGTCCGCGTGAGCGAACAGGGGTGTCCAGGCGGGGTCGGTGGCACGGCAGACGATGATGTCGCCGGGCCGCATCCGGTGGAAATCCTTCGGCCCGACCAGAACTCGGGTGGGCCCGGTCGCCGATCCCGGGCTGGCAGGGATGCCCTGCACGTGAAGACCCGACCCCGGAGTCTCATGGCCGCGGGTTCGCTGCCCCGGGCGTTGCCGGCCATCGTGTTCCGCCCCCCGCTCGTGGAGTTCCAGCACTGGGACTCCTGGCTCGATGGGTGCTTCCCCCAGGAGTCCCGGCGCGCTGGGCCGCTGTTCGTCGGGTCGCGGTCGGGTCAGATGGGCCGTGATGGGGCGGGCTTGGATCGTGTGGATACGGTCGCCTTCGATGGCCCATTCGATGTCGGCCGGGTAGCCGAGGATCGTCGCGATGCGCGCGCCGAGGCGGTCGAGGTCGAGCACCGTCGCGTCATCGAGACAGGGCTGGCCGCTCCCGGAGAGCCGTGTGGTGTGCGGCCGGTCGCCGCGATGGTCAGGGCAGGGCTCATCGCGCGCGGGGAGCGATGTGGTGTGCAGGCGGTCCTCGCGGCGGTCGAGGCGATGGGTGAGGGTGCCCGTCCGGCGGGTGATGATGCCGATGTCGTCCAAGGTCCAGGAGTCGGGGGTGATCTGGCCGCTGACCAGCGGCTCGCCCAGCCCGAGGGTGGCTTCGATGACTCGCGTGGTCTGGGTGTGGGCCTGGGTGAACAGCACGCCGGAGACGTCGGGGTCGATGAGCCGTTGCACCAGCACGGCCATCGCCGGCGGCTCGTCGGCCGACGATGGCAGTCGGCTGCGGTACGCGACGGCACGGGGCGAGTGCAGAGAAGCCCAGCACCGAGCGACGGCTGCCGCAACGGCCTCCGTGCCGCGAACTGCCAGGAAACTGTCGTGCTGTCCCGCTGCTGAGGACGCAGCACCGTCCTCGCCGGTGCCCGACGAGCGGACCGCCACGAAGCCGGCATCCTCTCCACCGAGGAGGCGGCGCAGGTGCCCGGCGATGGCCTCGACCAGCCGGGCGTCCGGTGGCCGTGGCTCGCCCTCTACCTCGACGGTGTCGCCGTCAGCCGTGTCGCCGTCCAGGTGAAGACCGTCGAGGTGGTGGCGTTCGGGGTGGTGGCGTCGGTATTCGCTCACGGGGATGACGAACCCGTCAGGCACGTCGATGCCCGCACGCATCAACTGGGCAAGGATGCTCGCCTTGCCCCCGCTCGTGGCGGGGGTGGCGTCGCGCAGCGCCAGAATCGTCTCGTTCACCCCTCGGCGTCGCCGGGACGGTTGCGGCACGCGCTGCTGAGTAGGTCTTGGTGCAGCTCAGCCCACACGACGTGGCAGGAGAGCAGCCCGATGCCGGTCACCCAGCCGAGCCCCTCCCGTCTCGCACGGTCGAGCGCGGCCGTGAACTGGGAGGGGTAGCGGCCGAACCTCGGCAACACCGAGATGAGCTCGGCGAGCACTTCGCGCAGACCGGCTTCGATCGAGGTCAGCGTGGTGAGGAGCGCGTCGATGTGCTCGGGATCCGCAGTGGCGGAGCCGGTGGCCTCCGGCGACGTCGACTGGAGTTGCCAGCGCGAGACCGTCTCGACGAATTGCGTGTTGAGCGGCTCGAACGCGTCGAGGGTCGCTTCGAGAACCGCGAGCGCACTGCGGTCTGCGGTTTCGTCGCGGAGCAATACCGCGAGCCGCGCCGCGCCGGCCTCCGTGATGATCCATCCCGAGCTGTCACCGAAGCTGAACCACTCGACGTGCTCGGCGACCTGCGCCTGGGTCACGAGATCGTCGAGCATTTCGTCGGGCACAAAGGCGCGGTCGAGGATCGCGTCGCGGTCGGCCATCCCCGCCAATCGGATCGCTTGAAGCACCAGAAGCTCCTTCGGGCTGCTGTGATCAGGCACGAACATCACCTCTGACACGATCGGAGGCGGCCCCGGGCCGCCACGGAGGGATCACCTACAGGTCCATCAGGAGGACGAGCGTTTCGCGAATCTCACCGAGCACCACCGGGCCCACATTGCCTGTGCGCTGCACAATGCGCGATGTGGCCACCGACCGCACATGCTGGCACTGCGCCGCCGACCTCGCGGCCAACCCGTTGCCTTCGTCGGGATCGATAGGCACTTCGGCGCCGCTGTCTCGAATCGTCCGGGTCAGTGGAACAACCTGAACCACATTGGGTCCACCTCGCAGAACCCCCTCCGCGGTCACCACGACGGCCGGGCGACGAAGCCCCGCTTCGCTCCCGGCGGGAGGCCCCAGATCCAACTCGACGACGTCACCCGGCGTCAGCATCCAGCCACTCCGCCTCGTCGTCGGAGAGGGGAGCCGCGAGATCCCGACCCATGCCGTCTTGGCGAAGAGCCCGGATCGCCCGGCTCACCGTCTCGTCGATCGTCTCGTGGCGCTCGGCCGCCAATCGGGTCACGCGCGCATGCGTCTCCCGGCTGATACGGATCGTCGTCGTTTCGGCCATGCCCACAACGGTAACCTTCTGTAGACCGATCCGTCTACAGCTCGCTGTCGAACCGATCAACCATCACATCGCGCATGGCAATCACAGTGTCTTGAAACGGTTCTCATCGTCCCTTCACATCGGGTTGCAACGGTCGCAGTAACCGGCGCGTCGGTGCCGGGATCAGAACCGGAACGACTCAGCGCGCATGCCCCCTGCCCTTCGGGCCGGTGAGCGACGCGCGCGCCGCCAGCACTGGAGGACGACCATGACTTCAGACCCCTCGAATCACCAGACCGTCCCGACCGAGACCAAGTCGCCGCAAGCAGCCTCCCCGGGGCTGCAGCGCCGCACGCTCCTGACCGGCGCTGCCAGCGCAGCCGCATTGTTGACCGTGGCCGGGGCCGCCCCCGCCGTTGCAGCACCGATGGGCAAGACGAGCCCGCGCGCCGTCAACCCGCAGATCCGCCGCAACGAGGCGCTCAAGGTGCGCATCGACGCCACGAAGGCGCAGGCCAAGGTGCGCCCGCCGCAACACCCGACCAACGGCGACGACTTGCGCTACCCGACCAAGTTCGCCAGCTTCACCAAGGGCCTGCCGCACAGCGAGGCCGGCGAGGTAGACCTCAAGGCGTACACGGCGCTGGTCAAGGCCGTCTCGACCGGCAACCCCGACGACTTCGAGAAGATCCCGCTCGGAGGCACGCGCAAGTTGGTGAACCCGCAGTCGGGTTTCGCGTTCACCCTCGAGGGCATCGACCCATGGTCGCTCGCCACGCCTCCGGCGTACACCTTCGCCAGTGAAGACCAGGCGGCTGAGGCCGCCGAGGTCTACTGGATGGCGCTCACCCGCGACATCCCGTTCGCGCAGTACGGCGACGAGCCGGTCACGCGGGCCGCGATCGCCGACCTCAACCGTTTCGCCCGATACCGCGGAGTCGACGCCAAGAGCCTGTTCCGGGTGCACTCGCCCGCGAGCCCGGGCATGCTGGCCGGCCCGTACATGTCGCAGTTCCTCACGCTCGACAGCCTGACGACCTTCGACGGCACAAGGATCACCATCTGATCCGCACCTCGTACTGATCACGCATCGTCCCAGGCGGGCCGACCCCCGGCTCACGGTCGGCCCGCCTGCGGAGCGGACGCGCCCATGGCCGATACCCGGGCCGTTTCGCGCGACAGGTATACCCCTGGGGGTATATGGTGATTCGACCTCCCATGAAAGGAGTCGTCATGCGATTGACCTGGAAGACCGGCGGGTTGCTCTTGGGCCTGCTCTTCTTCGTCGCCGTCTGGGTGTCCAAGCCGGTCGGCATCTCGACCGAGTTTTCGGTGACCTCCGGCATCCTCTGGCACGCCGTGAACCCCGGCCTCGTCGACGGGGCCACCTCGACCAACGAGTACTACGCCGCGAAGGGCGGCTCGATCGCGAAGGCGATCGACGACCCGTTGGGCAGTTACGGCATCTGGTTCGCCACCGCCACGATCGTCGGCGGGTTCCTCAGTTACCTGCTGCGTCGCCTCTCCGGCCCGACGGAAAAAGACCCGTACACCGGCGAGATCGTTCCCGTCGCCACCGGCCGCGACCGTGATGTTCCGCAGGTGTGGCGCGACCGGTTCGGCGACTCGACCGGCCTTCGCCTGGGCGTTTCGTTCATCGGCGGCATCTTCGTGCTGTACGGCGCGCGCCTGGCCGACGGGTGTACGTCGGGCCACATGATGTCGGGGATGATGCAGACCTCCATCTCCGGCTACATCTTCGCCCTCGGGGCCTTCGGCGCGGCCGTGCCCTTGGCGTTCACGCTCTACCGGAAGGTGGCCTGAGCCATGACCACACTGTTCATCGCAGCCGGGCTCGGCCTGGCCTTCGGTTTCATCCTCGACCGCGTCGGAGCCGCGAACCCGAACATCCTCCTGCGCATGCTCACGCTGCGTGACCTGCACCTGGCCAAGACGATCCTGCTCGGCATCGGCCTGGCCTCCACGCTGATGTTCCTAGGCATCATGGCCGGCTTCGTCGACGTCGGGCACATGTCGGTCAAGACCACCTACCTCGGCGTACTCATCGGTGGCCTCATCTTCGGAATCGGCTGGGCCGTCAGCGGCTTCTGCCCCGGAACCGCTGTGGCCTCCCTCGGCACCCTCCGCAAAGACGCGGTCGCCTTTGTCGGCGGCGGCCTCGTGGGCGCGCTCGCCTACTCCGTGACCTACCCGATGTGGAAGGCCGCGGGTGTGCTCGAAGGCGACAAGCTCACCGCGGGCGTCATCGAAGGGGCCGCCGCCGACGGCGCACTCGGCCTACCGGGCCAGATCGTCGGCGTGGTGCTGGGACTCGTGCTCATCGGCCTGGCCTTCGCCCTCCCCCGCTTCCCGCTCGGAGCGGCAAAGGAGCCGGCCGCGGGCCGGGCACGCGAGGCCGCCCGGCGGTAGCGCGCCCTGGGGGACACCGTCTCACCCTCGGCCGCCCAGCCCACTCGGCACCGATGCTGGTGTCAACGAACACGCCACGGGGCGATCGTTGACACCAGCATCGGTACCACGAGGCCCCTGATTCCGACAGGCAAGACGGAGCCCGAGAGACCGCCAGCCCGTAGCTCCGACTTGGTGCCGCCCGCCTCAGCCATCCCCCAGGTGAAGGCGTTGACGGCAATGCGTATGTAGCTACACTTGTGGCTATGAGTGTGGATGGCTCCATGGCCCTGCGGGATGTGAAGAATCGCCTCTCCGAGGTGGTCGACCAAGTCGAGCGTGAGCACGACCGGGTCGTCATCACGCGCCACGGCAAGCCGGCGGCGGTCGTGATCAGCACCGAAGACCTCGACTCGCTGGAGGAGACTCTGGAGGTCATGAGTCGCCCCAAGCTCATCGCCCAGGTACGCGACAGCCTTGCCGAACTCGCCGCAGGAGACGCCGAGGTACTCAGCAAGGACGACATCCTCGCGACGTTGCGGGCCTAATGGTCGCGCAGTACGAAATCGCCTGGACCCCCACGGCGAAACGTGCGCTGCAACGCCTGCCCGAGAAGGTGGCAATCGCCGCCGTAGAGTTCATCTACGGGCCACTTGCGATGAACCCGCAGCGCGTGGGAAAACGGCTGCGATTCGACCTCGATGGACTGCACAGCGCCCGCCGTGGTGACTACCGGATCATCTACCGGATCGACCAGCACGTCACCATCACCGCGATCGAACACCGGGCGGACGTCTACAGGTAAGCGCCCCTGAGCTTCGCTCACGCGCCCAAGAATCCCTATCGCGGGGCCGTGCCATGCGCGCTGAGGTGTTCTGACGCGAATGCCTGTGGCGTCGGCGCCGAGTCGGGGCGCGGGGCGCACGCGTGGCTGTTCTTCTCCGGCGCGGTCCCGGCCGCAACGGCGAGGACCATCGGATCGGCCCTCGTCCGCGAGTCCATCCTGCTGCGCGGGTCGATGGACCTGCGTTCTTACGACCGCCTTTTCCCCAACCAGGATGTGATGCCCGACGGAGGCTTCGGCAACCTCATCGCCGCCCCCATGCAGGGGCGTCGAAGGATGAACGGACTGACGCTCTTCCTCGACCTGGCCTCCCTCGAGCCGCACGCCGACCAGTGGGCGTACCTGTCAACCATCGACCGCCTCAGCCCGGCGGAGGCCGAGCGCCTCGCCCGTCGTCTCGGACCGGACACGGCGGGAACCCAGGTCACGGCCGTGGGCCGGTCGAGCGCCACCTCGATGCACCCTCCCCTCCCCCGGTCATCCGGGCGACGCTCGGCTCCGCGCTCGTCGACCGCAAAGCCCTCGCCGAGCAGTGGCGCGACCGGATCGAACAGTTCCTCGGTGTGCGCCCCGGTCAGCTCGGCGGCGGTCGCACGAAGCTGACCGGGGTGATCGACATCCTCATGCTGCCGACCCTGGCCCGGCGCACCGACATCGCCGAGCTGACCAGCCGCTACGGACACGTCGTCATCGACGAATGCCATCACGTCGCAGCCGCCGCCTACGACCACTCGCTCAAGCCCACGGCGGCCAGGTACTGGCTGGGCCTCACCGCCACCCCCAAACGCCGGGATGGCCTCGACGACCTCGTCACGTGGCAGCTCGGCCCGGTGAGGCACACGATGGGCGAGCAGCGCACGGCGGCGACCCTGCTGGAGCCGCAGGGAGGATCGCCCGGCCCGAGCCGCATCCTCCACATCCACGCGACGGCGTTCAGGCACGGCGACGTCGACCTGTCGAAGCCGGGTGCGCTCGCCGCCGTACACGGGGCCTTGGTCGTCGACGAGGCCCGCAACGGCCAGATCATCGCCGACGTGGAGGCGGCCCTGGCGCGTGGGCGCAACTGCCTGATCCTCGTGCGGAGGGTCGCCCACCTGGAGCTGCTCGCCTCCGCCCTCACGGAGCGGGGCCACCGGCCCCTGTTGCTCCAGGGAGGCATGACGGTCAAGGATCGCCGCAGCGTGATGGACGAACTCGCCGACCTCGCCCCCGGAGACGGGACGCTCGTCGTGGGCACGACGCCGTTCGTCGGCGAGGGCTTCGACGTGCCGGCCCTCGACACCCTGTTCCTCGCCGCTCCCATCTCCTTCGACGGGCTGCTGGTGCAGTGCGCGGGCAGGGTCGTCCGCGCCCACCCCGGCAAGACCACCGCTGAAGTGCACGACTACCACGACAACGACGCTCCGATCCTCTCCGCGTCACTGCACAGGCGCATGCCCGGCTACCGCCGCCTCGGCTTCAAGGAGGCGGGCAAGGCCCTGTGACGATCCTTCATCTATGTGGGTGCGCCGCACTGCTCATATTGCGCAGATCGGCGCACCCACATAGCTGAAGCTCCGACGCGACCGCGGAATCCACTGTTTGATCCCGGGGTCACCGATCATCAACGAGTGCTCCGGAGCTGTGGCGCTGTAGCGTACGTGCTCACGCCCGCGAAGCAGGCACTCCCTGAAGGAGGTCGCCCCCATGCCCCTCTCACTCCTGGACGACATCGCCTCGCTGGTGAGTTCCGGCCCGGTGGCGACCGGGAGCGGGGCGTTGCCGGAGATGATCGATGGGCCGCGCGTGGATGTCGACGGTGTCGGCGAGCTCCGGCCTCCGTTGAGCCCCGCGCGGGTGCGGCGGCTCGTGGCGGTCGCGGAGCCCGCTCCGTACGGCAAGGGCGAGGAGACACTGCTCGACGCGTCGGTACGAGACACGTGGCAGGTGCCGTCGTCGCTGGTCACCGTGGATTGGGACGGCCGGCTCGACCGCGTGCTTGAAGAGGCGCGCGACGTGCTGGGACTGCCGAAGACAGTGCGACTGCGCGCGCAGTTCCATTCGCTGCTCGTCTATCAGCGTGGGCAGTTCTTCGCCCCGCACCAGGACTCGCAGAAGCACGACGAGATGGTCGCCACATTGGTGGTGTCGCTTCCGGCGCCGGGCACCGGCGGCGAGCTGGTGGTGCACGACTCGTCCGGGCCTTCGACCTACCGAGCGTCTCGGGAGGCGGCAACGTTCGTGGCGTTCTACGCCGATCAGCGCCACGAGGTGCGGCCTGTGCGCACCGGGCATCGCATCACACTGACGTACAACCTGCTGCTCACCGGTGACACCACCGCCCAGCGCGTCTCGGCCCCGACGGCCGAGGGCCTCGCCGATCTGCTCCGGGAGTACTTCTCGAAGCCGCAGCCCAGGAACTACCGCGCAGCGGAGACCCCGACACGGCTCGCCGTTCTGCTCGACCACGAGTACACCGAGCGAACCCTGTCGATGCGCACCCTCAAAGGCTCCGATGCCAGCGCCGCCGCCACCTTGAGGGAGGCCGCGCAGCTCGCCGACTGCGACATGACGCTCGCCCTCGCCGACATCCACGAGATGCGTGACGCCTGGGACGAGGACGATGTCGGTGAGATGATCGACGGCAGCGTGGCGATCACACACGTGCTCTCGCCGGAGGGAGACATGCCCCCCGAGCCGACGACGCTGTGGATGGGTGACAACGTCGCCGCTGACACTCCCACGTCGTGGCTGACGCCGTATGCCACTGAGCACACGGGCTATCTGGGCAACTACGGCAACACCATGGACCTTTGGTACCGGCGCGCGGCGCTGCTCGTGTGGCCCAAACGTCTGGCGTTCGCGAATCGAGCCGAGACGACGCCTGTCGCGTCGTTGCGAATGGCGATGGTCGGGCTCGCCGACCGGGACCCTTCGACTGTGGAGGATCTGCGCGGGTTGATCCCGTCATGGCCGGGCATCGTCGCAGCTCAGGCGCGCGGCAATAACGGGGACGAGGTCGGCACCGAATTGCTCTTCCTGTGCGCGGCGATCGGAGCGTTCGTCGACGACGCAGACCTCGCGCGCTCGCTTCTGGCGCCGTTCGACATGGTGCATCTGCGGCCGGAGTCGGCGACGGAACTCCTCCGCGTGGCCGATCGGCACGGCCCGGACCTGGTGTTCGACCTGCTGGCCCGGTGGTCGGGCGAGGAAGACGGGTTCCCGCGCTCCGTCGGGGCGTCGGCCTGGCTGGAAGAGGTACCTGATCTCGTGGGGGCTTTGTCGCCCCGCCCGGAGATCGCCACGCGGGTGGCGCGGCTCGCGGTCGCGCACCTGCGACGCCTGGTCGACACGGCCGACGACGTGTCGCGCCCCGTCGATCGCCGCAAGCGGCTCGACGACCTGGTCGACTCCGTCGAGGCGGTGCTGCGTGGCGTGGGGATGACCGACGACGCGACCCTTCGTCGAGACTTCCTGGCCATGTGGACCCCTGCGAGTCGACTCGACGGCCTGATCCCGGTGTTGCTCCAGACCAGCGCCTGGCCGGAGGAGGTTCGCGCCGGCGCCGGAGTCGCGGAGTTGACGCAGGTCGCCCGCGAGGTACTCACCTCCCGGCTAGTGGCGCCGCAGCGGGCACCCGGCGACTGGTCGCTCCCCCTGCCCGAGGGGTGCGCGTGCACCTTGTGCAGCCGGTTGGGTGCGTTCCTCGCCGACGCAGAGCGCCGCACCCTGGAGTGGCCTCTCAAAGCCGAGCTGCGCCGGCACCTCCACGCCCGGATCGACGCACTCGACCTGCCCGTCAGCCACATCACCCGCCGCGAGGGCAGCCCCTACACGCTCGTCCTGGCCAAGACCGACGACCTCCACGGCCGCGAGCAGCGCATCCGCGACGAGGCCACTCGATGGTTGGAGGCGCTGGGATAGGTCGCCGGGCATCTGGCACCCCTTGATCGCGTCTGGCGGCTGCGTCGGGGGCTCAGGTGTCGTGCGGAGTGAGCAGCGCGACCGGGATCAACCGCTGCCCCTTGGCCTGGTACTTGGCGAAGAACGGGTGCGCGGTGGTGACCTGGGCCCAGATGCGGTCCCGCTCCTCGCGCTCCGGGATGCGGACCGTGACGTCGTACGAGCGGTCTCCCAGCTCGACCCGTGCCCGATCGGTGGCCCGTAGATTGCGGAACCAGCTCGGCTCGACACCCGCGCCACCGTTGGAGCCCATCACGGCGTGGCTGCCATCGATGTCGACGAAGACCAGCGGCACGGTGTGCGGCTGCCCGGTGCGCCGCCCTGCGACCGTCAGCAGCAGCACCGGGGTGCCCTTGACCATGTTGCTCCGAGTCCCACCAGAGCGGCGGTAGCTGCTGATGCCGCGTTTGATGCCTTGGCGCATGACACCCATCAGGATGCTCGGCATCGGCTTGCCGGCCAGCCCGGTGAGGTAATGCGCGTACTGGCGGTGCCCGATCGTCCGCCACATCCAGCGGACCGGCGCCGGCAGCGAGCGCAGCAGCTCCTCCGCCTGTTGCGGGGCACAGGCGCCGAGCATCTGACCCAAGGCGATCAGCCGCTTGTCCTTGGGGAACTTCTCGAAGCTCGCCGGCCCGACCCGCGCCCACTCGTCCGGGCGCACGTGCTCGGCGATCAGCGGAACGACATCGCGCTCCTCCTGGTCGAGGTGGGCCGTGAGCAGTTCGCGGTAGGCGGCGAGCGCATCCCGCAGCACGTCGGCGTGTTCGACGGACGGCAGCGCCCGCCAGGCCGACAACCGACGCCGGACCTCCTCAGCAGCCTCGTCGACGGCAGCATGCTGCGCATGCATGGGCGCCACATGCTCGGCACCGATACGCTCCTCGAGTGCCGGCCAGACCAGTTCGTCCTCCGTGGTGTGGTGGCCGTTAACGGTATCGAGGAGGAAGGTCACGTGCTCTGCCAGCCGCTCGGCCCGGCGGGTGCCCTCAGGGGGCACGCTTGCGACCCAGCGCTCGACGTCGCGCAGGCCTGTGCGGAAGATCCTGTGGACCAGTGCCATCTCCGACCGGACGACCTCCGACCGGAGCGCCTGTGTCGTCGGCGACACGCGCGGTGCGTTCATAGGTATGAAGGTAACCTTCATATGATGCCGTGTCCATGGGCGAGGTCGTCGACGAATTGGTCGAGCCGGGGCATGTCGAGTGCGAAGCGGGCCAGGCCACCATCGCCGACCCCAAGGACCTCACGGATCACGCATGTGAGTGCGCTGTGTCGGGGTGTGTCAGGCCCCTTCTCCGACGAGTCGCGTTCGCGCGGCACGAACGGTGGCCGCCCAGTCGCCGTCGATCTCGTGAACCGCGGTGCCGGTCGGAGCAGCGCTGGAGATGACGAGGTTCGGATTCACAGAAGCGAGGAGACCGAGGCTCTCGGCGAGAGCGATCGGATCGCTGAAACTCAGGTTCCCGGCTTTCCACGACCCATCGCGGTCGACGTACAGACTGTCGCCTGTGAACAGGTACTGCTCAGCGCTGGGTGACTCCACGACGAAGCAGATACTTCCCGGAGTGTGCCCCGGCGTAGGCACCACCTCGACGCCGGTACTCTCTCGGGCCCGGTCATCGATCCACAGGATGTCGTTCGCCACCTGTTCGATGCGATCGGCGTCACCGCGGCCGCCGTGCAGCCGTGCTCCGAAACGCTCCGCGATGGCACTCACCATCGGCCCGGCTTCGTCGTGGTGGCTCAAGTAGTGGTGCGCGACCCCGCCCAGGCGCTCGATCTCGTCGAAGTCCCGGTCGGAGACCGTCGAATAGAACAACACGTTGCCGGAGTCCCCACCGGTCCACAGGTAAGCGTGCGTCGTCAGGCCCGGAAATGGGGATTCGCCCTGCGTCTCCCACAAGTCGTCGCGAATCTTCGTGAGCATGGAGCGCCTCCTCATCTCCTTGGCGGCAACGAATCAGTCATCCACCCCGGCGTTGGAGCAGCCTGTCAGAGCGGGAGCGGCGGGACGACGCCCCGAACGTAGCGAGGAGCCGGCCTCTGATCACCGCCCCTTCCGCCAGTCCTGCTCTGAACAGCATTGAGGGCCACTCACCACGATCGGTACGACCTGCGGCATGTATGCGTGCGGTCAATGTGTGATGTCGGCTGTTGCCGAAGTCCAGAGACGGTCGATGGGCATGACATGGAGGCGGTCATCGTAGGTGTACGAGCGCACGCCGGTAGTGAAGATGACTCCTGCGACGAGCCGTGCCCCGAGGGTCTCGCGGAGCTGGGTGAGGCCGCGGAAGTCGGAACCGGTCGCTCGCTCATTGGCTTTGACCTCGAAGGCGAGGACGTTGCCGTCATCATTCTCGATGACCAGGTCCACCTCGGCCCCGTCGCTGGTACGCCAGTGACCCAGGGTGACGGGCTCTTCCAGCCAGGACGCCTGCTTGCGCAGCTCGCCGACGACGAAGGTTTCCAGCAGGTGACCGAAATCGGTCAGGGCAGCTGGATTCAGACCTGTGAGTTTGTCAGGAGTGAGCCGCAGCAGCCGGGCTGCCAGGCCGGAGTCGACGACGTGCACCTTCGGCTTGACGCTGACGCGGGAACGAAGTGTCTTGCCCCAGGCTGGCAATCGCACGACGAGGAAGAGGTCTTCGAGTAGCCGCAAGTGGGTCTCGATCGTGGCCCGGCTGACACCCAGCTTGTCGGCGGCGGCCGAGACGTTGAGCAGCTGTCCCGTCTGTGCCGCGACGAGTGCCAGCAGCTCGCTCATGGCCTGTCGCTCGCGAATCCGGCTCAGTTCCAAGGCGTCTCGTTCCACTGACGCCCGGATGAAGTCGTCGAACCAGCGGGCCCGCGCCGCTCGAGAGCGTCGCAGGGCAAGGGGCAACCCGCCCGCGCAGACTCGGTCCACGTAGTCCGTCCGCGTGGTTGTCGAAGTGGCGGTCCGGACGACAGTGCCCTGGGGATCGGCCCACAGGGCCTCCAGCAGATCCTCACGTACCCCAGCGATCTCGCCCTGGGACAGCGGCCAGATGGTCAACGCATGCAGCCGCCCGGTCAAGGCTTGGGCGGTGGTGGGTAGGGCGTCCTGCCGCGTCGAGCCGGTGATCACGGCAGTGCCAGGTCGACTGCCCTCGCGGTTCAGGCGGGCCTTGAGCGCATCAAGGATGTCGGGGACCCTCTGGTACTCGTCGACGCACAGCGGTGCAGGCCCGCTCATGGTCGAAGACAGATTGCCCACCACCGCCTCACGCACCTCGACGTCGTCGAGGTCGAGCACCGATGCACCAACTTGCGCGGCAAACCCGTGCAGCACAGTCGACTTACCGACCGATCGGGGTCCATGCAGCGCGATCACCGGTTCGACCTGCACGAGGTCTGCCAGCAGTCCACTGACCCTACGTGGTACCACCGAATCAAGGATCATGATGCTCGAACCTATCAGACGTGATCCATCAAACTATACAAACGGGAGTGGGCGAACCTTACACACTTGATCCCGTCAACCTATGCGCGCGGAGGATACTTCGGCCCGCGACCGGCTCAGCGTCCGAGGAACGCTGCCCAGGGAACCTCCGGTATCCGTTCTCGAGCCTCGCTTGGGAGTGCTCGGAGAGCCCACGGCGATCACGGCGAGATTGTGTAGAACCGCGTCATACGCCATGTCGCCCAGTTCGGGAAACCCCAGGAAAGGGGCGTAGTCCTGGCTAACGCTCGACGGCGCGCACGATGTCATCGAACCGGTCGCGCTCTGCTCGGCTCACACTGCCACCGCGTCGGCCAGCACAGTGGCCGAGACCTCATCGCGCAGCAGAGAAGGAGTGACAACGTCTACTCGGCGGCCCAGCAACTGGCTGAGTGCTTCGGCGATGCCGGAGACGCGCAAGAGCGCGTTACCGCCCCCGGGATCCAGGTCCACGATCAGGTCAAGGTCACTGTCTTCGTTCGCGTCACCACGTGCGACAGAACCGAACAACCGCACATTGGTCGCCCCGTAACGTCGGAGGATCTCGCCCAGAACGAGACGGTGCGCCATCATCTCCTCACGGATGGCCAGACTCGCGGACGTCACGGCAGTCATGCACCAACGGTAGCCGAGACTGTTGTCGAGATGCGCCCTACTTTGCACACTCGCAAGCGGGCTACCTTGCACAGACCTGCCTACCGGAACCCCGGTGTGCAAGTAGCCAGCCAGCACGAACTGGGTCCAGTACGCGTCACCGGTTGGACACTCGGATCCACGCGCTGCCAGCGTTGAAGCGGCCAGTAGGGGTGAGCTGGCTTGGCTTCACGACGGCAGCGCGACGAGAATCGCCGCATGCCTCCTGAACACCAAGCTGCAGCAGCTCTGTTCGTTTCGTTGATCCTCACCGGTTGCAGCTCCGGAGCACCCGAACCGACACTCGCACAGACTGCTGTGTCGACCACGGTCACAGCCGCGACGACCCCGGCGGCAACGACAAGCACACCTGCACCGCCACCGGCCCTGACTCTGGTGTGCGGGAGCCCTGAGAGGGGAATCAGCTACTCTCCGTTCACCGTAAATATGGACGGGGAAGGTCACGCCGACTTCAGCGACCTCTGGCCACGGCAACTCAACTGCGATGCCGGCATGAGCAGCCCGGCCATCGACCAAACCGCCCCCGTCTCCACGCCGCTGCAACAGGCCGTTGTCGCCCACAAAGACCCAGTCCCATCTGAACCCGGACTTGAGATCTCCGACGAGAAAAGCCTCTTCTACGCCTACGAGGGATGCGGATCCAACGACCCGAAAGATCACTACGCCACGACAGCCGATTACTCACCACAGCAAGCCATTGACGTCGAGGCCTACCTCATGCCCTGCCCCCGATCACCCGCAGGCATCGACGTGGAGCGCCGGGCTTAGGCGATCAGAAAAGGCCTGGGCAGCAGAAGCAGCCGGAGAACGGTTCTATGACGGGATCTACACCATTCCGGACCAAGTCAAGCCAGGTACGTACGTCGTCACCGACGTGACGGACTGCTATTGGGAGACGCGCGACAACAGTGGACGAATCCTCGCAAACGACTTCGTGACCGCGGCCCCGCGTGTAGTTGCTCGAGTTGACGAAGACGCGGTGGTCCTGAATGTCCGAGGCTGCGGACAGTGGAATCGGCAGCGATAATTCCTGAGGCAGTTACACCTCTCGACAGCATGAGGCCTAGGGGGTTGATGCAGTTCAGGTTGGTCGGGTCGGGTGTGGCCCGACGCTCCAGCACTCGTCACCATCAAGGCAGCCCATGCCCTCGGTTCGGCGGAGACTGTGCCAGTGCCGGCCACGGAGGCCCGCGTCGACCGAGCCGGGCGCGCCGAAGAGACCGTGTGGGGCCCGCCGCCCCGGAAGAGTACATCGTGCGGTGCTGTTCTCCATGGCCGATCGCGCGGGCGGCAGCGCCGGACGTCAAGAAGTATTTCGACGGAAGGAACTACATGTCCCAAAGTGAGGGCATTGTTCTGATCGAAGGTACGACCTGACTGCGTGGAATCATGGGTGCATGATTCGTAGCGCTCAAGGTTCGGCGTGGAGAGTGGCGATTTGGAACGTTCCCGGTTTGGTGGAGTTGGGTTTGGCGGGTTTCCCTTTCTGAGGAT
>JAUNUP010000020.1 GCA_030538115.1 Dermatophilus congolensis
CACCGCCGGAATCAATGGTGAGACGGATGGCCGCTCAGGAGAAATCCTGAGCGGCCATTCGCATACCCCCACATAATTGCCGAAGTGAACGTCTGCGCATCAATGATGCGGGCACCCTTCAGCACTCGTTCGGGTCGTCCTGTGCAGAGCCTGGCGAGGCCGGGTTGCAGGGGAGGCGAGGCCGGGGGGCCTGCTGGTAGCGTCGGCTCGGAAGAACTCGAGAATATGAGGAGCAGCAATGCCGGAGGAGTCGCAATCGTCGCGTTGGGAGAAGCGCGAACGACGCCAGGAGAACGAGGGAACGCAGCGTTCCGACTCCGGTGGCGCGCGTGACGGCCGGCCGAGGCGCGACAGCGGTGATGGCTCCCGTGGTGGCCGCCCTTCGCGCGGCGGATCTGGCTATCAAGGCAACCGAGACGGTGATCGTGGTTCTTCACGTGGCGGCGGTGGACGCTGGTCCAGGCCCGACCGCGGTGGTCGCCCGGCAGGTGGCGAAGGTCGATACTCCGAGGGTGAGCGCCGCGAGGATCGTGGTGACTCCGGCTCTCGCGAGTTTTCTGGTGAGCGTCGGCCGTACCGCGAGGGCGCGCCGCGGGGACCAGAAGGTGGTCGGGGCGGTGGACGCGGTCGTGATGATCGCGGATTCCGCGGACGACGTGACGAGCGATCCGACCGTTTCGGGGACCGCGGCCGTCCGGGCGAACGCCGTTCTGGCGATTCCCGCGAGGCCTCTGGCGAACGGGGACAGCGTTGGGAACGCCCTGGTGAGCGTGGGGCCGGGGAGTCTCGTGAATCCTTCGGAGGGCCTCGTCGTGGTGGCCGCCCCGAGCGTCGTGGGGACGGCCGGCCTGGTGGCCACGGTGGCCGGGACTCACGTGATGGCCGGGACCGTCGCGGCGGACGAGATGGCGGGCGCGACGGCGGACGCCGATTCGACGACCGCAGAGACGGCGATGTCGAAAGGCGCGACCAGCCGCGCCGCGTGAAGCAGGCTCCTGAGCCTCCCATCGACGAGGACGTGACCGGCAAGGAGATTGCGGGTGCCGCACGTCGTGATCTGCGGACCCTGAGCAAGGACAATGCCGAGGGAGTCGCACGGCACCTCGTGATGATCGAGCGGCTGCTCGACGTCGATCCCGAGCGTGCTCGGGCCCATGCCGATCACATCGTCGCGCGGGCCGGCCGAGTGGCGGCCGTACGCGAAGCGCGCGGTCTCGTGGCGTACCACGAGGGTGACTGGAAGGTGGCACTCAACGAATTCCGTACGGCACGCCGCCTTTCGGGCTCCAATCACCTGTTGCCGCACCTCGTGGACATCGAGCGTGCCCTAGGTCGCCCCGAGCGTGCCCTCGAGTTGAGCGCCAGCCCGGAATCGCTCACCCTCGACGCGGCATCACGCATCGAACTCGACATCGTCGTCTCCGGTGTTCGCCGTGACATGGGAGACCTTGACGCGGCCCTCCTGCAACTCCGAGGACCCGAACTCGAGCCCTCACGTCGCAAGCCTTGGTCTGGTCGACTCTTCTACGCCTACGCCGACACACTCCTGGCCAAGGGCCTGGAGGACGAGGCACGTGAATGGTTCGCCGTCGCGATCGAGGCGGACCCCTCCCTCGACACCGACGCCGCCGAACGTATCGACGAACTCGACGGAACGGTCTTTCTCGATCTCGGCGACGACGAGGACGACGACACGACCGATACACCGTCGGACGACGAGTCGTCGGAGCAGTCGGCGTCGGACACCGAGACTGCGGAGGGAGTCGACGTAGACGAGGAGGGCAAGGCATGACACGGCTGGTGGAGGCGTACAAGGGCTTCATCTGTGACCTCGACGGCGTCGTCTACCGGGGGCAGGGAGCCGTCGCTCACGCGGTCGACGCCCTGCGCGCTACCCGCGAGCACGGACGGATCGCGTACGCGACCAACAACGCTGCCCGCCCTCCGCACACCGTGGCAGAACACCTGCGCGAACTCGGCATCGAGCTCGACGACTCCGATGTCGTGACCTCGTCGCAGGCCGGAGCGCGACGGTTGGCCGAACTGATCCCCGCCGGCTCGCGCGTGCTCGCCGTCGGTGGGCCCGGCGTGACCCTTGCGCTCGAAGAATCCGGGCTGGTGCCTGTGCAACCGCGCGAGCTCGAAGAGGCGCAGGAGAACGACACCCCCTACGAGCAGGTCGTAGCCGTGCTGCAGGGCTTCGGGCGCGACGTGTCGTGGCACGACCTGTCGCAGGCGTCGTTCGCGATCCAGGGCGGTGCGCGCTGGGTGGCGACCAACCACGACTCCACGCTGCCGCTGGCCCACGGAGTAGCGCCCGGCAACGGCTCGCTCGTCGGAGCGGTGCGTAACACCGTCGATGTCGATCCGATCGTCGTCGGCAAGCCCTTCGCCGCGCTCTACGAGTACAGCGCCGCCGTCAACGGCACCGAGGTACGCGACACGCTCGCCATCGGAGACCGCCTCAACACCGACATCGCCGGTGCCGTGACCTGCGGCATGGACTCGATCTATGTCGCCACCGGTGTCAGCAGCCCGATCGACGTGGCCCTGGTCGACGCCTCCGAACGGCCGACGTTTCTCGCGATGGATCTACGTGCCCTTGGGGAGGAGTACGTCTCGGCGTCGGTCGAGAGCGGCTCAGACACGTGGACGGCGCGCTGCGGCGACGCGGTCGCGAGCTGGGGCGGCAGTCTCGAACTCGGCGACGGCGGCTCGGCCAACGAGCGCCTGCGCGCTCTCGTAGCGCTCGCCTGGGGAGTGCGCGACGCGGGTGTGCACCTCGACGCCGACGCTCTGGCCCCCGGAGGCGAGTGGGTGGAGGCGGGGCAGTGAGCGCTGTTCCAGGGCCAGGGCCCGTTCCCCAGCCTCCCGCTTCGGGCGGCGGGGCACCTGGTTCGAACGAACAGGCTGCCGCCGTCGAGGCGGCGGTCGGGCGATTCGAAGGCATCGACCCCTCCGATCTCGGCGCCACTCTCGCGGGGGGCGAATCGCTCTCCGACACACTGACGCACGCGCTCGACGAGGACTCCCGCCGTGACGGCGGCCGGTAGCACTCTGTGACCGCAGCTCGGCTCGACGTCCACCTCGTCTCGGTCGGCCTGGCCAGGTCGAGGGGACAGGCGAGAGAACTCATCGACTCGGGGGCCGTCACGGTGGACGGGCGGGTGGCGACGCGCGCCTCCGAGCGGGTCGGTCCCGACAACGTCGTGGAGGCCACGGCCGATCCCTGGGTCGGTCGGGCGGCGTACAAGCTGCTCGCGGCACTCGACCTCTTCAGCACCGGCGACGCCCCCGCGCGCCCTGCGGCCGGCGCCCGGTGCCTCGACATCGGTGCCTCGACCGGCGGATTCACACAGGTTCTGCTGGCGCGCGGAGCCGCCGCGGTCGTGGCGCTCGACGTCGGCCACGGACAGCTCGCCACTGTGGTCGCGGATGACCAGCGCGTGGAGGAGAGGTCGGGAGTCAACGTGCGCGATGTGCGCGCCGGTGACCTGGGGGAGCCATTCGACATCGTCGTGGGCGACCTCAGCTTCATCTCGCTGCGGTACGTCTGGCCGGTTCTCGCCCAGCAGCTCGCTGCCGACGGAGATGCGATCATGCTGGTCAAGCCACAGTTCGAGGTCGGACGTGAGCGCCTTGGCAAGGGTGGCGTGGTCCGCTCCGAGCGGGAGCGGCTGCGTGCCGTGCGCGAGGCCCTCCTGGCCGCCTGCGCGAGCGGTCTGATGCCCGTTCGTCTCGCAACATCCCCCCTCCAGGGCGGCTCAGGCAATGTGGAGTACCTAGTCTTGTTGCGGCACGCGACTGCGCCTGCCGATCATCAGAACGAACGCACCGGGGCGCGGGGGCGTGCCCTGGACTCGACAGGCGGCGAGGCGACTGTCGAACGGCTCATCGAACGACTCGACGAAGGACTCACATGACCCGCCGGATACTGCTCGTGGGGCACTCCTCCCGCATCGACATGCAACGTCTCGTCGACGTCGTGTCGGGGATGCTCGCCGATGCCGGCATCGAAGCGGTCGTCTCCGAGACCGAGATGGCACGCCACAGGGGAACGTCGTCGCTCAAGGCCGCCGACCCCGACAACCCCGCGCGCGACTGCGAACTGGTGCTCGTACTGGGCGGCGACGGCACGATCCTGCGCGGAGCCGAGGCCGCTCGCCAGTCCGACATCCCGCTGCTCGGCATCAACTACGGGCACATCGGCTTTCTCGCGGAGGCCGAACCCGACGACCTCATGGCCACCGTCGAGCGGATCGTGCAGCGCGACTATTACGTCGAGGACCGCATGACCCTCGATGTCGAGGCCTATTCCGGTGACCAATTGCTCACGCGGACGTGGGCGCTCAACGAAATGACGGTCGAGAAGGTCTCGCGGGAGCGGATGATTCAGGCGGTCATCGTCATCGACGGTCGCCCCTTGTCGACGTGGGGCTGCGATGGTGTGATCGTGGCGACGCCGACCGGCTCGACCGCGTACGCCTTCTCCGCGGGCGGGCCGGTGCTCTGGCCCGACGCTGAATCGCTTCTCATCGTGCCGATCTCGGCGCACGCGCTGTTCGCTCGACCGCTCGTCGTGAGCCCGCGCTCCGAGGTCGCCGTCGAACTCTCGCGCGACGTGATGGGGAGGGCCGTGATGTGGTGCGACGGATCGCGCTCCGTCGATCTGCCCGCTGACGGCCGCGTCGTCGTGCGACGCGGAACGCGGCCGGTGCGCCTGGCCAAGCTTGACAAAGAACCGTTCACCGATCGGATCGTCGAGAAGTTCGAGCTGCCCGTGCGCGGCTGGCGAGGCAACGCCTGACACCGCCGAACTGCCACGCGGTGCCGCTGACCGGGACTGTCGGAGGCGGCGCCTAGGCTGGCTGCCATGCTCGCCCGCATCCGCATCCGCGACCTCGGGGTGATCGACGATGTGAGTGTCGATCTCTCGCCGGGGCTCAACGTGCTCACCGGCGAGACCGGCGCGGGCAAGACCATGGTCGTCACAGGGCTCGGGTTGCTACTCGGCGCGCGAGGTGACGCCGGGGTCGTGCGCTCGGGAGCAGAATCCTGCGTGGTCGAGGGGATCGTCGAGGTCGACGACACACATCCCGCACGAACGCGGGTTCTCGAGGCCGGGGGAGACGCCGGCGACGGCGAAGACCTGGTGCTCGCACGGTCGGTCTCGTCGGCAGGCAGGTCGCGGGCGTACGTCGGCGGTCGGGCCGCGCCGGTCGGGGTGCTCGGCGACGTCGGAGAGATGCTGGTCGCAGTACACGGGCAGGCCGATCAGTGGCGCTTGCGGCAGCCGGAGCAGCACCGCGAGATGCTCGACGACTTCGGCGGAGCGCCGCTGGCCGCCGCTCTGACCGAGTACCGGCGGTGGTACGCGCGGCTGGGGGAGCTGTCGGCTGAACTCGCCCGTGTACGCCAGCTCGAACGCGACCGGATGCTCGAATCGCAGGTGCTCGTCGCAGGGCTCGAGGAGATCGAGGCCGTTGCGCCGCTACCTGGTGAAGACGAGGCCCTGCGCGAGGAGGACGAACGGCTCGGCCACGCCGACACGCTCCGCATGGCTGCGGGCGCGGCACACGACCTGCTCACCGGCGCCGACGACGCGTCGGGCGGGTCTGAGGCCGGCTCCGTCATGCAGGCCATCGCGCGGGTTCGAGCCGAGTTGTCGTCGGCGGCCGGGCATGATCCCGCGCTCGCGGCCCTGGAGCCGCGTGTCGCGGAGGTCGGGTATCTGGTCGCCGAACTCGGCAGCGACCTCGGGGCCTACCTCACCGACCTCGAATCCGACCCCGCCCGACTCGAGTGGGTGCAGGGGCGGCGAGCAGAACTCGCCCGACTCACCCGGAAATTCGGCGACACGTGTGACGACGTTCTCGCGTGGGGTGCTCGGGCTGCGGCGCGCCTGGCCGAACTCGACGGAGCGACCGCACGGCTCGAGGAGATCGAGGCCGAGACCCTCCAAGCGCGGCAGGACGCCGGGGCCGCCGCCGATCGGCTGCATTCCGAGAGGCTTCGGGCTGCTGACGAACTCGGTGCGGCTGTGACGACGGAGCTCGCCCACCTCGCGATGGGGCGGGCCGTCGTCGACGTCGAGGTGTCGACCTCCGCGGATGTCGACGGGCTCATCGTGCCCGCACTCGGCGACACACCGGTGGCCTTCGGGCCGACAGGCGTGGACTCCGTGCAGATTCGACTGGCCGCGAACCCCGGTGCGCCTGCTCGGAGCGTCGCCAAGGCCGCATCCGGGGGCGAGCTGTCGCGGGTGATGCTCGCGCTGGAGGTCGTGACCGGGCGGCCGCGTGGAGATGCCGGTGGGGTCGACACGACCTCCCCCGAATGGGCCGTGACGACGTTCGTGTTCGACGAGGTCGACGCCGGGGTCGGTGGCCGGGCCGCCGTCGACGTGGGCGCTCGGCTCGCGGCGCTCGCCGAACATGCCCAGGTCGTCGTCGTCACCCACCTCGCCCAGGTGGCGGCATTCGCCGACCGTCACCTCGTGGTGCGCAAAGCCGACGACGGGCACGTCACCAGCTCCGGGGTCGAACCCGTCGAGGGCGACGCTCGACTCGCCGAACTCGCCCGGATGATGGCCGGATCCGCCTCCGAGACGGCACTGCAGCACGCGGCTGAACTGCGTGAGCAGGCGCTGGGGATTCGGGGTTCGCTCGCCTGACCGGTCCGCGTTTCGGGGGCGATTGCCGGGATGCCGTACGATCGAATTCCGTGGTGTCGACCAAACACATCTTCGTGACCGGAGGCGTTGCCTCCTCGCTCGGCAAGGGGCTCACCGCCTCCAGCCTCGGACTTCTCCTTCGCGCGCGAGGCCTGCGCGTGACGATGCAGAAACTCGATCCGTACCTCAACGTCGACCCGGGGACGATGAACCCGTTTCAGCACGGCGAGGTCTTCGTCACCGACGACGGCGCGGAGACCGACCTCGACATCGGCCACTACGAGCGGTTTCTCGACGTGCCGCTCACGGCGCAGTCGAACGTCACCACTGGGCAGGTGTACAGCCGGGTGATCGCCAAGGAGCGCCGCGGGGAGTACCTCGGCGACACGGTGCAGGTGATTCCGCACATCACCAACGAGATTCAGGAGCGGATGCGCGAGCAGGCCGGTGGAGACGAGCCGCTCGACATCATCATCACCGAGATCGGTGGCACGGTCGGCGATATCGAAAGCCAGCCGTTTCTCGAAGCGGCGCGGCAGGTGCGGCATTCGCTCGGCCGCGACAACTGCTTCTTTCTGCACGTCTCGCTCGTGCCGTACCTCGCGCCCAGCGGCGAGTTGAAGACCAAACCGACCCAACACTCCGTGGCGGCCCTGCGGCAGGCGGGCATCCAGCCCGACGCGATCGTGCTGCGCGCCGACCGCGACATCCTCGCGGCGATGAAGCGCAAGATCGCGCTGGCCTGCGACGTCGACGAAGAGGGCACGATCGCGTGCAAAGACGCACCGAGCATCTACGACATCCCCAAGGTGCTGCACTCCGAGGGCCTCGACGCGTACGTCGTGCGGCGGCTCGGCCTGCCGTTCCGTGATGTGAACTGGACGAGCTGGGACAAGCTGCTGCAGCACGTGCACTCGCCGAGCAAACGCGTGGAGATCGCGCTGGTGGGCAAGTACATCGACCTACCCGACGCCTACCTGTCGATCACGGAGGCGATGCGCGCAGGCGGGTTCCACCACGACGCCAAAGTGCTGATCCGCTGGGTGCCGTCCGACACGTGCGAGACCCCCGAGGGGGCCGACGGAGCCCTCGGTGGCGTCGATGCGGTGCTCGTGCCGGGCGGATTCGGTATCCGCGGTATCGAAGGCAAACTCGGCGCGCTGCGCTGGGCCCGCGAGAACCGCGTGCCCACCCTCGGGATCTGCCTCGGGCTGCAGTGCATGGTCATCGAGTACGCCCGCAACGTCGCCGGTATCGCCGGGGCGAGCAGCAGCGAATTCGACACCGACAGTTCTGGATCGAGCTCGGAGCCCGTCATCGCGACGATGGCGGAGCAGAAGGCGTTCGTGGAGGGGGCCGGCGATCTCGGCGGCACGATGCGGCTCGGCGCGTACCCGGCGGTGCTCGCCTCCGGCAGCGTCGTCGCCCAGACCTACGGAACGACCGAGGTCTCCGAGCGGCACCGGCATCGGTACGAGGTGAACAACGCCTACCGCGAACGGCTTTCGGAGGCCGGGCTCGTCTTCTCAGGCACGTCGCCCGACGGAGAACTCGTCGAGTTCGTCGAGCTGCCCCGCGATGTGCATCCGTACTACGTCGCGACCCAGGCGCACCCTGAATTCCTCTCGCGGCCCCACCGGGCGCACCCGCTGTTCGCCGGGCTCGTCGAGGCGGCGCTCGTGCGGCAGAGTGAGGCCGCCGCACGCAACGCCGGCGAACCGGCACAGGAGAAGCAGATGCCGGGTATCGATACGAGTTTCATGGAGGCAGGACGATGACCCTCGACGCTGGACGGCTGTCGGTCGACGAGATGCGCGACGAATTCGGGCGGCGTCCGGTGCTCGAGGAGACCCAGATCTTCGACGGGTTCATCTTCGGGGTGGCCCGGGCGCAGGTCGATCTCGGCGTTGCCGGAGTGGTGAACCGCGACTACATGACGCACCCTGGGGCCGTCGCGGTGGTCGCCCTCCGCCCTGGGCCCGACGGCGACGACGAGGTGCTCGTCATCCAGCAGTACCGGCACGCGATCGGGGTGCGCTCGTGGGAGCTGCCGGCCGGGCTGCTTGACATGCCAGGAGAACCCCCGTGGGAGGCTGCGGCCCGTGAGCTCGCAGAGGAGGCGGACCTGGTCGCCTCCACGTGGCACGTGCTCGGGGGGTTCGCGCCCAGCACCGGGGCGAGCACGGAGGCGATTCGCATCTTCCTCGCCCGTGACCTGGCCGACGTGCCCGGCTCGGAGCGCCACGAGCGGGAGGGGGAGGAGGCCGACATCCGGGCCGCGTGGGTGTCGCTCACCGACCTGCACGAGGCCGTGCTGCGTGACCGGTTCGTCAACGCGCCGCTGGTCATGGGGATTCTCGCGGCCGCCGCGGCCCGTGACCGCGACTGGGTGCCCCTACAGCCGCACGACACTCCGTGGCCGCAGCACCCCGCGTACCGGTGATGGAACGAACCGCCGGAACGTGGCGCATGTCACTCTTTCGCCTCAGAGCCCGTACATTAGGTGGGCGCGGCCTGAGAGGAGCCTGAAGGTTCGGGGGTTGCGCACCCCTCGACACGAAGGAGTGACCACGTGGACGACCCCCTGCTCAAGGTTCTCGAAAACATCAGCGGCTTCATCTGGGGGCCGTACCTGCTCATCCCGCTACTGCTCGGCACCGGTGTCTTTCTCACCCTGCGCCTCGGCGGTCTACAGGTGTTCAAGCTCGGGCCTGCTCTGCGGCTCGCGCTCATCGACCGTAAAGACGCCGGAGCGGCCGCGGGCGGCCACGGCGACATCTCGCACTACCAGGCCCTCACGACCGCGCTTGCGGCGACCGTCGGCGTCGGCAACATCGTCGGCGTGGCGACGGCCATCCACCTCGGCGGGCCTGGTGCCGTGTTCTGGATGTGGGTGACCGCCGCCTTCGGTATGGCCTCGAAGTACGCCGAGGCGTTCATGGCCGTGCGCTTCCGCACTGTCGACGCCAAGGGCGAGATGTCGGGTGGCCCGCAGTACTACCTCAAGCACGCGATCGGCGGCGGGTTCGGTGTCTTCCTCTCGCTCTTCTTCGCGATCGCCGCAGTGTTCGCCAGCTTCGGCATCGGCAACATGACCCAGGCCAACACCGTGGCCGCCGCACTCGAAGACACGTTCAGCGTGCCCCTGTGGATCACCGGCATCGCGCTCGCGCTCGGCACCGGGCTCGTGCTCATCGGCGGTATCAAGGCCATCGGCCGGGTCACCGCCGGGTTCGTGCCGATGATGATCGTGTTCTACGTCGTCGGCGGGCTCGTCATCCTCGTGCTCAACGCGCCTGCCGTGCCGGCAGCCCTCGGCACGATCTTCGCCGACGCCTTCACGGGCACCGCAGCGACCGGCGGGTTCGTCGGCGCGACCCTCGCCGCGGCCATCCGCTACGGTGTCGCGCGCGGCATCTTCTCGAACGAGTCGGGCCTCGGCTCCGCCGCCATCGCGGCCGCCTCCGCCCAGACCCGCCACCCAGTGCGCCAGGGCCTCGTGTCGATGACCCAGACCTTCATCGACACGATGATCGTCGTCTCGATCACCGGCCTCGTCATCGTCACCACCGGTGTGTGGCAGACCGAGCAGGAGCCCGCCCTCATGACGGCGGCCGGGTTCTCGCACGGCCTGCCGGGCAACTGGGGCCACATCATCGTGACGCTGGCCGTGATCTTCTTCGCGTTCTCCACGGTGCTCGGCTGGGCCTACTACGGCGAGCGCTGTGTCGAGCGCCTCGTGGGCATCAAGGGCGTCATGCCCTACCGGCTGCTGTTCAGCGCCGTCGTGTTCATCGGTGCCACCACCGAACTCGACATCGTGTGGACGTTCTCCGACATCGCCAACGGCCTCATGGCCCTGCCGAACCTGCTCGGTCTTCTCATCTGCTCGGGCCTCATCGCCCGCGAGACACGCGCCTACCTGCGCGTGGACCCGACGCTGAAGAACGAGCCCGCCGAGCCGACCCTTCACGGAATCGACGGCCTCGCCACCCAGGACGCGCGGAGAGATGGAGGCGGTCAGGCCGGCGTCTGACGCTGACACGGCAGCGGCTCGACGCCGACGTGACGCCGACGTTGCGTGGCAGAGTGTCTGCCATGTCGAGTGGATCCGCTTTCGGGGCGGCCTTCGGACCTTCGTCCGGAGGCCGCCCTTCGTCGTCTCCCGGCTCCGACCGCGGGCGGGAGCCGTGCCCCTGCGGCTCGGGGCGGGTGTACGCCGGGTGCTGCGGCGCGATCCACGACGGGGTGCGGCCCGCGCGCACGGCCGAGGCGCTCATGCGGAGCCGCTACTCGGCCTTCGCCCTGCGGCTGCCGGAGTATCTCGCCACGTCGTGGCATCCGATGACCCGGCCGCTCGAGATCTACCTCGCGCCCGGACACCAGTGGCTGGGGCTCGAGATCCTCGACACTGAGGCGGGCGGGCCCGACGACACGATCGGCACCGTCACGTTTCGGGCGCGCACCCGCTCCGGCGGCGGTCGCGAGAGCACGATGACCGAAGTGAGCCGCTTCGAGCGCTACGACGGCGCCTGGGTCTACGTCGACGGCGACGTCACCTGAGAGACCCGAACCGGCCCCAAGCCAGCGCAGGAACAGCTCCCAGCCGGCTCCGAGCCAACCCAGGAACAGTCCCGAACCAGCACCCAGGTACCCCTGCCCGTACGAATTCGGTTGAGGAACCTGATGATTCGGGCGTTGGTCACCGTCGCGACACCTGTGGACCCCCGGATTGGTCATCTGCGACCGATGACATGCGGTGGTCAGCCCCCTTACACGTACGGGAGTTCCACATGTCCGACATGTCCATCGGTCGCCGCGGGCTTCTCGCCGCAGGCGGTGCGACCGCTCTCGCCACCGGCCTCGGTGCCGTTGCGTCCCCCGCCTCCGCGGCGCCGGCCTCTGGCAAGGTGCCCGCCGGTGGTGTCGCCCCGAGCACGCTGCGTTTCCGCCGTGACGGAGGGTTCACGGTGTTGCAGTTCAACGACACTCAGGACGGCCCCAAGGTCGACAAGCGCACGATCCAGCTCATCGAGACGGCCGCTAAGAAGGTGCGCCCCGACCTCATCGTGCTCGTCGGTGACAACACCAACGGCGACGCGAAGACCTGGGAAGAGCACAAGCAGGCGATCAACAACATCGCCTCGACGTTCGAGTCGACGGGCATCCCGTGGGCCGTGACCTTCGGCAACCACGACGAGGACTCCACCCCCACCTCGGGCATGGACGAGGCCAAGCAGCTCGCCTTCTACATGAAGTACGGCAACAACCTCAACGTCGCCGGCCCCAAGGGCGTCACCGGCACCGGCAACATGTACCTGCCGATCCGCTCCTCCAAGGGCAAGCACGACGCGTACGGCATCTGGATGATCGACTCCGGCCGCTACGCCCCCAAGACGATGGCCGGGCAGGACTTCGAGGGCTACCCCACCTGGGACTGGGTGCGCATGGACCAGGTCGACTGGTACTACCGCCTCTCCGAGCAGCTCGAGGCGCAGCGTCGCCGCAAGGTGCCCAGCTACCTCTTCCAGCACATCGCGCTGTGGGAGTACCGGTTCATGTGGTGGGGCGGAGTCGACGGACGCACCGACGCCGACCACCAGCGCGGACTCAAGCGCCACGGCATCGTCGGCCAGCGCAACGAGGATGAGTGCCCCGGGCCGTTCAACTCCGGCCTGTTCAACGCGATCATCGCCCGCGGCGAGACCGAGGGCGTCTCGATCGGCCACGACCACATCAACACCTACCACGGTGACTACTACGGTGTGACCCTCGCCTACGGCCCCGGCTCCGGCTACGGCACGTACGGGCTCAAGGGCGCCGAGAAGAACCACCTGCGCGGTGGCCGCGTGTTCCAGTTCAAGGAGGACGCCAAGGGCGTCGGCCGTCTCGCGGAGACGTACAACGTGTTCGCCAAGGACTACGGCATCGACGTGACCGAGGCCGACCAGACGCGCGAGCCTCGCGCGCTGCCGGTGTGGGCGAAGAAGGTCTGATTCTTTGCGCCTGAGCCACCGAACGGCGTGGCCGGTCACCTTTGAGAGGCGGTGGTGACCGGCCGCGGCCCGTCTCGGGCCGCACCGCAAGCGTCTGACAGGGAGCAGCGGAGCGCTTGCGTAGAATGGTGTGGTCGCCTCCGTTGCGGCGGTTCCCCGTTCGTCGAAGACAAGGACTTCCCGTGCTCCGCACCCACCAGGCCGGCACACTGCGTGCCGACGCCACCGGCCAGACCGTCACACTCACGGGTTGGGTCGCGAGCCGCCGGGATCACGGCGGCGTGGAGTTCATCGATATTCGCGATGCCAGCGGCCAGGTGCAGGTCGTCGCGCGTGACGAGGTGCTCGCCTCCGGGGCGCACAGGCTGCGTGACGAGTTCTGCGTCAAGGTGACCGGCACGGTCGCGCGCCGCGAGGCCGAGAACGTCAACCCCGAACTGGCCACCGGCGAGATCGAGGTTGTCGCCGACGCCATCGAGGTGCTCAGCGAGTCGGCTCCGCTGCCGTTCCAGATCGACGAGCGCGTCAACGTGGGCGAGGAGGCGCGTCTCAAGCACCGCTACCTCGACCTTCGTCGCCCCGGCGCGCACAACGCCGGGCACGGTCTGCGCCTGCGCTCCAAGGTGAGCGCCGCCGCGCGCCGCGTGCTCGAGGCCCGCGACTTCGTCGAGATCGAGACCCCCACCCTCACCCGCTCCACGCCGGAGGGGGCCCGCGACTTCATCGTGCCCGCGCGCCTCGCGCCCGGCTCCTGGTACGCGCTGCCGCAGAGCCCGCAGCTGTTCAAGCAACTGCTCATGGTCGCGGGCATGGAGCGGTACTACCAGATCGCGCGCTGCTACCGCGACGAAGACTTCCGCGCCGACCGTCAGCCCGAGTTCACGCAGCTCGACATCGAGATGAGCTTCGTCGACCAGGACGACGTCATCGAGGTCGGCGAGGCGCTCGCCTCAGAGATCTGGAAGCTCATCGACGTCGACCTGCCGACCCCGTTCCCGCGCATCTCGTACAACGACGCGATGGCGAAGTACGGCAGCGACAAGCCCGACCTGCGCTTCGACCTCGAACTCACCGAGTGCACCGACCTGTTCAAGGACACGGCCTTCCGGGTCTTCCAGGCGCCGTACGTCGGTGCCGTCGTGATGCCCGGCGGCGGCAGCCAGCCTCGACGCCAGTTCGACGCCTGGCAGGAGTGGGCCAAGCAGCGCGGCGCGAAGGGCCTGGCCTACATCACGGTCGCCGACGACGGCACGCTCGGCGGGCCCGTCGCCAAGAACCTCTCCGAGGCCGAGCTCGCGGCTCTGCCCGGTCACACCGGTGCCAAGCCCGGCGATTGCATCTTCTTCGCTGCTGGGCCGGTCAAGAGCTCGCGAACGCTGCTTGGTGCCGCACGTCTCGAGATCGGTAAGCGCTGCGGCCTCATCGACGAGTCGGCGTGGAGCTTCGTGTGGGTCGTCGACGCGCCGCTGTTCGAGCCGACCTCCGAGGCCGTTGCCGCCGGTGACGTGGCCGTCGGCGGCGGCGCCTGGACCGCGGTGCACCACGCGTTCACCTCGCCCAAGCCCGAGTTCATCGACTCCTTCGACACCGACCCCGGCTCGGCGTTGGCCTACGCGTACGACCTCGTGTGCAACGGCAACGAACTGGGGGGCGGCTCGATCCGTATCCACCGCCGTGACGTGCAGGAGCGCGTCTTCACGGTGATGGGCATCGGGCCGGAGGAGGCGCAGGAGAAGTTCGGCTTCCTGCTCGACGCGTTCAAGTTCGGTGCGCCCCCGCACGGCGGTATCGCTTTCGGCTGGGACCGGGTCGTGATGCTGCTCGGCGGCTACGACTCGATCCGCGACGTCATCGCGTTTCCGAAGTCGGGCGGCGGCTACGACCCGCTCACCGAAGCGCCGGCGCCGATCACGCCGCTCCAGCGCAAGGAAGCCGGAGTGGACGCCAAGCCCGCTAAGAA
This sequence comes from Dermatophilus congolensis, assembly GCA_030538115.1. Classification (GTDB taxonomy): domain Bacteria; phylum Actinomycetota; class Actinomycetes; order Actinomycetales; family Dermatophilaceae; genus Dermatophilus; species Dermatophilus congolensis_B. The sequence continues at coordinate 14,630 of JAUNUP010000020.1, forward strand.
GGGTGACGACAAACCTGCCGAGCAGTCCGAAGGCGGCGAGAAGGCCGCGAAGTAGCTCGCAGACAGATGACGGACCGGGCTCGCTTTCCCCAACCTGGGGGAGCGAGCCCGTTTCGCGTGAGAAGAGGGGAAGACGTGGCTGACAATCGGTTCGCTGCAGTGCTGGTGGACGCCGACGGGATCATCCAGTCGGTGGAGGGCACGTGGGTGGAGCGGCTCGCGCGGTTCGCGCCGGATGACGCGGAAGGGTTCATCCGTGAGCTGTTCGACGCGGAGGCGGGGCCGCTGTCCGGCGAAGGTGAGTGGCTGGACCAGATTCTCGGAGTTCTGCGCCGTCGTGGCATTCCCGAGGTCTACGCCGGCGACGTGATCGTGCCGTGGGCGATCATCGACCGGTTCCACGACTGTCTCGATGTGGTGCGTGAGGTCGCGGCGTCGACTCCGTGCCACTTGGCCACGAACCAGACGCGGTTCCGCGCCGACATTATGCGCGGGTTCGGGTACGAGCAGGTCTTCGAGACCCTGCAGTTCTCGTACGAGCTCGGCGCCCACAAACCCGACCCGGTCTACTTCGAGCGGGTGCTCGAACGCCTCGGCATAGGCGGCGACCAGGCCTTCTTCATCGACGACAAGTCGGAGAACGTCGAGGCGGCACGCACGGTGGGCATCACCGCTGCGCACCACGACCCCCGAGACGGCGCCGAGGGCCTGCGCCGCATCTTCACCGCCGCCGGGCTGCTGTAGGGCGACCCGAACGAGAGTGCGCCCGACGATACGACACGAGGGATGCAGTTCTCGAGGCGCGTGCCGCGTTCACCTAGGTGAACGGGGCACGAGGCCGACAAACTGCATCCCTCGTGTCGTAACCTCGCTGGAACCGTCATCGGGGGGCGTCGATGTGGTGGCGTCCGAGCCGATCTTGGGGCGTGTGTGGCGGGCTGTCAGCGTCGAGGCGGCGACGACCGCGTAGGCGAGCAGCATCCACCAGGCGTGGGTTTCGAGAGCGGTGTACGCGAGGGTGCCGAGGGCTGCGAACGCGACGAGAGCGCTGAGCGCTTCTGCCACCATCATTCGCGTCTCACGGCGCTGCTCGGCCGTCTTGCCGCGAACATGCAGGAGGGAACGCGCTGACGTGACAAGCACAGCCACGACCACTGCGACCAGGGCGGCAGCGACCACGATCCCGTACTGCAGCAGCAACTCGAGGAACGTGTTGTGCATCCAGATGATGTGGGAGACACCCGGGTTCGGGTCGTGAGCGAGCAAGTACTCGAAGGAGCCGGCACCGGTGCCGAGGTGGTCTGATCCGGTGAAGTAGCGCCAACCGGCCCTGATGAGGTCGAGACGCAGCGTGTCGGAGCGGGCCGTACCCGGCTGACCGGCGGCGGTGATCATCGTGACGATCGGGTTGTGCCGGGCGAGGACCGGGACGGTGAACGCCGCGACGACGGCGACGAGTGCGGCGCCCGCGATCGCCCAGGTCACAGTGCGTGGACCGCGGCTGCTGCGCGGTGTTGGAACGCGCCCCGCGTCCCGGCGGTCGGCCAGCACGCGCACCGCGTGGATCGCCAGCACGAGCACGATGGCGACGAGTCCGCCGCGGCTCTGGGTGAGGAAGACCGCGACCACTCCGAACGCGGCGAGTACCGCGAGCCCGGCCCGAGCGCGGGCGCTGCGAACTCCGGCCCGGTAGGCGATCGTGCCACTGATCAGCACCGCCAGGATCGCCGCGAAGTCGTTGGGATTACGGAAGGGGCCGGCGACGATTGTCGGGTCCAGAGTCCACGACAGCGACTCGTCAGCGTGTACGTGGCGCCCGGTCGCGATCTCGAACACGGCAGTCCCGAGTGCAAGCACGAGCCCGATCACCCAGCCCAGCCGCATCGATCGCAGACCGCCTGCCGTGTACCGCGTCGCCGCGGCCGTGCCTGCGGCCAGGAGGACACCGGTGATCACACCGGTCAGTTCCGCCCGCGCCTGCGTCGGATCGGGCGACCGCGTGTAGGCGAGGGGCACCCAGGCGAGCATCACCAGAATGAACAGCCCGAACGCCCACGCGGTAGGAGCTGAGCGCAGCGACGCCGCGAGGCCTTCGCTCCGCAGGCGGGGCAGGACATGGCGCACCTGGAAGAGGCCGAGAACGGCGAGGAGCAGCAGCGTCGGCGAGGCCAGACGCACGGACATGAGCGGCAGGAGGAACAGGTCGCCCGCGGCAGCTACGAGTACACACCCGGCCACGAGCCCCGAGCGCGTCCCCGAACGCGCGTGCGACCCGATGTGAGGGGTCAGCACGGGCGTAACTCTAGGTGGCTTCCCGATGTGGGCACCGCCGTCGCTATCGTCGTCTTTCCGCAGATCACAGTGGCTGTCAATACTGTTGCCGCGCTATTGGATAGACAGCCGGAGGCAGCAGTTCGCGCGCTCGGGAGCGACTGTGTGGGTCCGGTGGCACGGCCCACACGACCCGAAGGGCCCCGGGCCCATCCCCGTGCCGTCCAGGTGCCGTCCCCCATCCCGTGCCGTGGCACTGGTGCTGGTAGGTGAGGTGCGGGGAGTCATGTGCCACGGCACCGCCACCGAGGGGGCCGTGGCACATGACCTCCGGAACCTCGCCTTCGAAGGTGAGTGCCACGGCACGGGAAGCGGAGGCATCTGGTGAGCACCTGTCTCGGTGCCGTCCTAGTGCGATTCCGGTGCCCATCCCCGTGCCGTGGCACTGGTGCTGGTAGGTGAGGTGCGGGGAGTCATGTGCCACGGCACCGCCACCGAGGGGGCCGTGGCACATGACCTCCGGAACCTCGCCTTCGAAGGTGAGTGCCACGGCACGGGATGCGAGTGAACGTGATGAGCACCGGGACACCCTCGAGACCGCCGATGGTTCGTAGAGACTGCCGTGCCGCGTCGTTGTCGGTGACTGTCGATAGCCTGGGGCGGTGACAGACGCCCCTGACCTCTTCGCCGCCGCCCGGCAGCCCGACGCAGCGGATGCCCGGGCGGAAGCCGCAGGAGGAGAGGGCGGTTCGGGGCAACCGGCTCCGCTCGCCGTGCGGATGCGGCCACGCACGCTCGACGAGGTGCGTGGGCAGAAGGAGGCGTTGCGGCCAGGCTCGCCGCTGCGGCGGCTGGTCGAAGGGGTGTCGGGGTCGGGCGTGGGTCCGGTGTCGGCGATCTTGTGGGGTCCTCCTGGTACCGGCAAGACCACACTCGCCCACCTCGTGGCTGGCGAAGGAGGGCGGCGGTTCGTCGAGCTCTCCGCGATCAATGCCGGGGTCAAAGACGTGCGAGCCGTGATGGAGGCTGCGGCCCGCGACCGCGACATGTACGGCCGCGAGACGGTGCTCTTTCTCGACGAGATCCACCGGTTCAGCAAGGCCCAACAAGACGCGCTGTTGCCCGGAGTCGAGAACCGCACGGTCATCCTCGTGGCGGCGACCACCGAGAACCCGTCGTTCTCGATCATCGCGCCGTTGCTCTCGCGGTCGATGCTCGTCACCCTCACCTCGCTCTCCGATGACGACGTCGTCGAGGTGATCGAGGCGGCGCTCGCAGAAGACCGAGGATTGGACGGTGCGTTCACCCTCGCCGACGACGCCCGCGCCCACCTCGTGCGGATGTCGGGAGGCGACGCGCGCCGGGCCCTGACCGAGTTGGAGGCGTCGGCGGGAGTGGCGCTGGACGACCTCCCCGGTGGTTCGGGCATGCCCGACCGCGACACTCCCGCGCCGATCACGCTCGCCCACGTCGAGCAGGCCGTCGCCAAGGCGGCGGTGCGCTACGACCGCGCCGGCACCCAGCACTACGACGTGGCGAGCGCGTTCATCAAGTCGATGCGCGGCTCCGATGTCGACGCCGCTCTGCACTACCTCGCCCGGATGCTGGAGGCGGGTGAAGACCCGCGGTTCATCGCCCGCCGCATCGTCATCTCGGCGAGCGAAGAGATCGCGATGGCCGACCCCACCGCGCTACAGACCGCGGTCGCCGCGATGCACGCGGTCGCGCAGATCGGTATGCCGGAGGCGAGGCTCATCCTGGCCCAGGCCGTCGTCCACAACTGCCTGGCCCCGAAGTCGAACGCCGTCTACACGGCCATCGGCGCGGCGATCGCCGACGTGCGCGCGGGCAAGGGCGGCGCGGTGCCCCCTCCGCTGCGAGGCAGCGAGCGGTCACGGCAGGCGGGCTCGGCCACCCGTGCCCCGGGCAAGTCAGGCGCCTACGTGTACGCCCATGACGAACCCGAGTCGGTGGCGACCCAGCAGTACCTGCCCGACGACCTCGTCGGCGCCGACTACTACCACCCCAAGCCCCGAGGCTTCGAAGAACGCATGATCGACCGCTGGGCCTGGCTCCGCGGCAAGCTCGGCAAGGGGTAGTCGTTCGACGTCAGAGGGCTGAACGGAGCCGACTGCCACGAGCAGGTGGTCGAAGAGCCGCGCCGACCTCACGGTTCTCCTGTCGCCATCGCAGGGTCACGGGTCGTTCATCACAGCGACTCCACAGGCTGGTTCGGTTGCCGCACAACGGTTTCCGTATCCCCTTGTGAGGAGTTCCGCATGAAGATCGCCCGTGTGGTCGCTGCCGCGTCCCCGCTCGTGCTCGCCCTCAGCGGCATCGGAGTTGCTGCCCAGGCCGCAGTCGCGCCCGTGCCCGAGCCGTACGACCAGACCGCGCCGTCGGTGAAGCCGCGCGGTCAGCACATCGTGGGAGGCGACGCCGTCGTCGCAGCCATGCACGACCACTCGGCCACGGCCCCGATCCTCCTCGCCGCGCACCGCGGCCACTGGCGCTACTACCCCGAGAACTCCGTCGTCGGCTATGAGGCCGTGTTCGCCGCGGGCGCCGAGATCGTGGAGACCGACTTCAAGCGCACCAAGGACGGGCACCTCGTGCTCATGCACGACGAGACCGTCGACCGCACCACCAACGGCACGGGCAAGGTGTCCGACCTGACGCTCGCCGAGATCAAGGCCCTGCGGCTCAAGGACGGACTCGGTGGCGACGGAGCGCCCCTCACCGACGAGCAGGTGCCGACGCTCGAAGAGATCATGCCGGTCATCGCCAAGCACGGCATGATCAACCTCGACAAGGGCTGGCCCTACCGCGAGCAGATCTACGACGTGCTCAAGAAGACCGGCACCCTCAAGTACGGGCTGTTCAAGAACGAGAACAACACGCCCCTCGCGGATGCCGTCGAGTTCATGGCCAAGGACCCGCAGATCAACTACATCCACAAGATCCGCAGCGTCAACCCGCAGGATGTCGGCGTGTTCCCGCGCGACCCGATCGCCTACGAGGTCACCGGAATGCCCGACCTCGCCGCTCCCAACGCCGACCCGAAGCTGTGGGAGAAGATGCGCGCCACCTCGCGCGTGTGGACCAACACGCTGTGGTCCAGCCAGAACGCGGGCAAGGACGACGAGAACGCGCTCGCCGGCGGCGGGGCCTACGACTACTGGCTCCGTCGCGGTTCGAGCGTCTTTCTCACCGACAACGTCGACGCGATGAACTACTGGCGCGCAGGCGGCGACCCCGCGAAGTGGCTCACCCTGTCGGGGCACCGCAGTGTGCGCGTTCAGGCCGAGGACTTCGTCGGAGGTGCGCAGAACTACTTCGACACCGACGCCAACCTGTGCCCGACCTACATCGCCGGCCGCCCCACCGAGGCCGTCGACGTGTGCGAGATCGGCGGCAACAACAAGGCCGGAGGCCGCTACGTCGCCCACATCCAAGACGGCGAGTGGATGACGTACCAGGTTCGCGTCGACTCGCCCGGGACCTACGACATCCGCGGGCGCTACTCCAAGGAGGGGGCCGATGCGGGCAACGTCGCGATCTCGTTCGACGGCAAGCGCTACGGCAAGCCTGTGGCGCTGAGCACCACGACGCAGGTGCGGGCCTTCCGCCTCGCCGACTGGGGTTCGGTGAAGCTGGGCATGGGGCTGCACACGTTCCGGGTGAAGTTTGGTGGCGGCGCCAAGGACGTCAACCTCGACTTCATCCAGCTCGACCTGGCCAAGGGCAAGCGAGGCCGCTGACCTGCGGTAGTTCGCCCCACCGCGTCACTGGGGAGGGCGCCTCGCTGAAGCGAGGTGCCCTCCCCGCCTTCACGAGTGCCCATGAGCACGCTCAAGGCGAATGGGTGGCCGGTAGCCTGTCGAATGGCATATTCTGCCATTCAGGTCTTTGTGACGGAGGAAGCATGCCTACGCGCAATGTCGTACTGAGCGACCACCAGCACGAACTCGTCGACACGCTGGTCAGGTCGGGTCGCTACCAGAACGCGAGCGAAGTGCTGCGCGAAGGGTTGAGGCTCGTCGAGCAGCGCGATCGTCTAGAAGAATCCAAGCTGGCGGCGCTTCGTGCCGCGGCCGAGGTCGGCTGGCGCGACGTGGAGGCAAACCGCTACACCGACGTGGACGACGACGGGCTCGAGACCTATATCTCGAGCCTGGGCGAGCGCGGCTCTCGGTCTGCTGACGCGTGAAGATGCGGTACCGGCTCAGCCAGGCGGCCGAGAACGACATTGTCGAGGCATTGGCCTGGTCGCTGGAGCAGTTGGGCGACCTGGCCCGACGCAACTATGAAGCGCTCATCGTCGCGGCGCTGCGCGACATGGCAGCCGACCCTATCGGGGCAGCGGCGCGAGAACGCCCCGAACTGGGCCCGGGTGTCCTCTCGTGGCATCTCAGGGCGAGCCGAAGCTCGACAACTACCCGCGTCGGGCGGCCTCGACATCTTTTTCTGTACCGCCTCGATGACGACATGGTGGTCGTCGGTCGTATGTTGCACGACGCGATGGAGTTGGAGCGGCACATGGAGGACGACTCGACGTGGGGCTGAGCCGACCTCAATGTGCACGCACCGTCGCGCGTCAGTACTGGTAGAAGCCTCGGCCTGACTTTCGGCCCAGGAGGCCCGCCTCGACCATGCGGCGCAGGAGCGGCGGGGGAGCGTAGGTGGGCTCCTTGAACTCCTCGTAGAGCGACTCCGCGATCGAGACCATCGTGTCGAGGCCGATGAGGTCGGCCAGGGCGAGCGGGCCCTGCGGGTGGGCGGCGCCGCGGACGAGGCCCTCGTCGATGTCCTCCGCCGTGGCCACGCCCTGCTCGAGCATGCGGATCGCGGAGAGCACGAACGGCACCAGCAGCGCGTTGACGACAAAGCCCGAACGGTCGGGGGCGGTGATGGGGTGCTTGCCGAGCTGGTCGGCGGCGAAGGCGCGGGCCCGCTCGACGGTCTCGGAGCTGGTCAACAGGCTCGGCACCAACTCCACGAGCGACAGCACCGGCACCGGGTTGAAGAAGTGCACACCCATGACGTTCTCGGGGCGCTTCGTCGCTGCAGCGATCGTGCTGATCGGGATCGAGCTCGTGTTGGAGGCGAGGATCGCGTCTTTCGCCTCCACGATGCCGTCGAGTCGCTTGAAGAGCTCGGTCTTCGCGGCCGCGACCTCTGCGATCGCCTCGATGACGATCTCTCGATCGTGCAGGCGGTGGATGTCGGAGACGACCTCGATGCGGTCGAGCACCGCATCGGCGCTGTCGACCTTGCCCCGCTCCTCCGCCTTGGCGAGCGACTTCTCCAGGCGCGCGCGCCCCGCCTCCGCCACCTGCGGATTGGCCTCGACAACAACGACATCGAGCTCGGCCTGCGCACAGACCTGGGCGATGCCCGAACCCATCAGCCCACAACCGACGACGCCAACGCGCTGGAACATGCGAATCTCCTCAACGGCTCTCCACTGCAACTGCGATCGACACTAACCGGCTAGGCGGGGCCGGTAGGGCGCTGCGGGGGCGCGACCTCGGCTCGTCGGTTGTGCGCCTCCGCCGATAGGGGGACTTCCCCAAGGGCGATTCGGTTCGTCGGAGTCAGCCGGCCACGTATAACGAGAGGGCAGCACGGCTGCTGCCGTGCCCATCTCGAGAATCGGGGAAACATGTCTCGTGACAACCGTTCTGGTGAAGGCAGGGTGGCCTCCGCACGTCGCACCGATGGTGCCGCACTGGGAGCGTTCCATTTCGACCGACCTGTCGTCACCCATCCGAAATGGCCGATCTGGGCGCGCATTCTGGTGCTACCGGTGGCCATGATCGCGGGGCAGTTCTCACCCGGCGTGTGGACGCTGATACCCGGACTGAGCGAATTCTCCCAGCGGGAGCGCACCAACCTGGCCGTGCAGATCCCTCTCGGTATGTTGTTGCTGGCCACAGCCACGGCCCTCAGCCTCCTCGTCGTGTGGCTCCTGGTGCGCTTCGTCGACGGGATGAGGCTGCGCGACATCGGACTCCATTGGGACCGTCGCACCCTGCCCACACTCGCCATTGGCTACGCCGCGGCCCTCGTCATCGTCGTGCCGGTGGGGCTGGCACTTCAAGCCGCTGGCATGACTCGGCCCGCGGTGTCGAGCGGGCTGCCACTGTGGGCTGACTTCGTGCAGAGCGGCATCACCCTTGCGCTTCTCTTCCAGGGATTCCCCGAGGAGCTCTACTGGCGCGGCTACGGCATTGCGGTCCTACGCGACCACCCGGTACGAGCGGTCTGGATCACGGCCGCACTGTTCGGAGTGATGCACCTCATCTCCGCGGGCGGGCAACAGAACACGCTCGAACGGGTCGCGTACCTGGCGACTCCGTTCGGGTTCGCGCTGCTCGCCGGCGCTCTCGCGCTGGTCTACCGCTCGGTGTGGCCGGCTGTCGGTGTTCACGCCGGTAATCATCTGGGCAACTTCATCATCCAGAGGCTCGGAGTCGGAGACAGCCCCTATGTGTGGATGGTCGTCGGGCTCATCATGACGATCGTCGCCGTCGTGATCCTGCAGCGCTGGGCCGCCGGAAGAAACCTCAGCCCACGACCTGCAGGCGCGTGAGGTCGACCGCGCCCTTCGGCGTGAGCCACACGTTGGTCACCCGCGGGCTCCACACCGCCACGGCGCGCTGGTCGAACATCGGGATGCTCGGCATGTCGGCCTGAAGCATCTGCTCGGCCCGTTGGTAGAGCGCGGCGCGTGTTTCGGCGTCAGGGGCGCCCGCGGCCTGCGCGATCGCCTCGTCGAAGGCCGGGTTGCTGTAATGGCTTGAGTTGGCCATGCCGTTCGTGGAGAACAGCGGCGTGAGGTAGTTGTCGATGCTCGGGTAGTTCATCGGCCAGGCCGAGCGGTACATGCCGGTGATCGTGCCGTCCTCGATACGGCTACGGAAAATCGACAGGTTGAGGATCGGCCGCGAGACACAGTTCACGCCCAACGCGAGACGGATGGAGCGGCACACGCCCGTGGTCCACGGACCGTGGTCGGAGTCGGCGTTGTACCAGAGCGTCAGTTGGTCGGAGTAGCCACCCGCCTTCTCCAGCAGGCGCTTCGCCTCCTCCGGGTCGTACGTGCAGTACTTCCCGCAACCGCCTGGCCGGTACCCCGACACGAGCGGCGACACCCACCCCGTGGCCGCGACGTGCTGGCCGCCGAAGTAGTCGTCGATGATCGCCTGCCGGTCGATTGCCATCGACAGCGCCTGGCGGAGGTATGGGTTCTGCACGTGCTCGTCGGCGCTCGCGGTCGCGAAGTTGAGCGACGTCGTCGTGCCGATGGGGCGGCTCACAAACCGGCTCGGAAAGTCGCGGCGGTAGCGGCCCTGTGTGATGGCCGAGGTCGGCAGGTCGCGGGTGACGTCGAGCAGTCCCGACTGGGCGTCTTTGTACGCCGCGTCGACGCTGCCGTACGACCGCACGCGCACCTCGTCGATATGCCCCGGTGTCGGACCCGTGTATTCGGCGAACCGCGTGAGCGTGATGACGCCGTCGTCGCTGCCGGTCACCTGGTAGGGGCCAGCGCCAATGGGGGCGCGGGCGAAGGCGTCGGGGTCGGCGAAGAACGCATCGGGGAGTGGAGCGAAGGCGCGGTAGCCCAGGCGCAGCACGAGGTTGGTAGTGGGGCGTTCGAGCGTGACCGTGAACGTGTGGTCGTCGACGACCTTGAGGCCGCTCATCGTGCGCGCTGTGGGCGTATCGCCGTCGGCCGGGTGCACCTGCGCATAGCCCTGGACGGGGGCGAAGAACGGCGCATTGACCTGCTTGTTCGGGGCGTACGCAGTGTGGTTCCAGGCGTCGACGAAGTTCGAGGCATGCACCTCGGTGCCGTCCTGAAACAGGTAGCCGGGTCTGAGGCGCACGGTGTAGGTGCGGTTGTCTGCGCTGGTGATCGACGCGGCGATGTCGTTCTCTGCGACGCCGGTCTCGGTGTCGTACCGCACGAGCATCGCCGTCGTCGCGTCGACGAGGTCGCCTCCGCATACCTCGGCCGTGTTGCCGGGGACGAGGGGGTTCTGCGGCGAACACCCCCGGATCGTGACCGTGCCCCCCTCGATGGGCTGCAACGTCCCGCCGTTATCAGGTGCGGCGGTGCACGCCGACAACCCCGCTACGCCCACGACGAACGCAGCCAAGGCACGAGAGGCACTCCGCGAGATCACGCCCACCAGCGTAGTCCCGCTGGTCAGAGCGACATGCGCTCCTTCGGCAAGTAGCGGCATCCAGGCTTCTTGGCCCCCGGGCCCCGCCCCCCGGGCCACGGCACTGCTGCTGAGAGGCGCGGTATCGGGGGGCATGTGCCGCGGCACCTTCTCGGACGGGGCGCCGTGGCACATGTTCTCCCGTCGTGTCGCCTTTGCGCGTGAGTGCCACGGCGCGGAAGCACCTTCCCGCGCGTGTGCCGCGGCACCTTCTCGGACGGGGCGCCGTGGCACATGTCTCCGCGTCGCCCTGCCTTTGCGCGTGAGTGCCACGGCGCGGAAGCACCTTCCCGCGCGTGTGCCGCGGCGCGGAAGGGGACGAGCCGGTCCACCGCGTCCTGGAGCAGCCGCGTCAGACCTGTGCCCGTTCCTTTGCGAAGTGGCAGGCGCTGGCGTGGCCTGCTTCCGAGAGGCCGTCGGGGCGGGGTTTTAGTTCCGGGTCTTCGACCGAGCAGATGTCTTGCGCTATCGGGCAGCGGGTGTGGAAGCGGCAGCCGCTCGGCGGGTTCGCCGGGCTCGGCACGTCGCCGGTCAAGACGATCTGGCCCTGCAGGCCCCGCAGTGTCGGGTCGGGCACCGGCACCGCGGAGAGGAGCGCCTGCGTGTACGGGTGCGTCGCGTGGTCGTAGACCTCGTCGGCCGTGCCGATCTCCACCAGCTTGCCGAGATACATCACGCCGACACGGTCGGAGATGTGGCGCACCACCGACAGGTCGTGCGCGATGAAAACGTACGCCAGGCCGAGTTCGTTCTGCAGCCGTTCGAGCAGGTTCACCACCTGCGCCTGCACCGACACGTCGAGCGCCGACACCGGTTCGTCGCACACCAGCACCTTGGGCTTCAACGCGATACCCCGCGCGATACCGATGCGCTGCCGCTGCCCGCCCGAGAACTGGTGCGGGTAGCGGTTGATGTGCTCCGGGTTGAGGCCCACCAGGTCGAGCAACTCCTGCACCGCCGCTCGGCGGCCGCCCTTCGGCACCACGTCGGGGTGGATGTCGAACGGCTCACCGATGATGTCGCCTACCGTCTTGCGCGGGTTCAGCGACGTGTACGGGTCTTGGAAGACGATCTGGATGTCTCGGCGCAGCTTCCGCAGTTCGGCGCCGCTGGCGGTCGCCATGTCGGCGCCCTCGAAGTCGACACTCCCGGAGGTAGGCGCCTCCAGACGCATGAGCAGCCTGCCCAGTGTCGACTTGCCACAGCCCGATTCGCCGACGATGCCCAACGTCTCACCGCGGTGCAGCTCGAACGAGACCCCGTCGACCGCCTTGACATGCCCGACCGTGCGCCTCAACACACCCTTCTTGATCGGGTAGTGCTTCACCAGATCGGTCGCACGAAGAATGACGTCGCTGCTCATGCTGTCTCCTCGCGCTCGTCACGGCGCACCGTCTCGTGGTGGGGCATGCGCGGCTGCCGCGGAGCCGTTTCCTCGCCGCTCATGCTGTGGCTCCGTTCTCGGGGGTAGCTTTCGCGTCGATCGCGCCCGTGTAGACGGCGTCGGCGAAATGGCAGGCCGACTCGTGGGCATCATCCACGCGGCGCAGGGCCGGGCGTTCGTCGATGCAGATCTGCTGGCGGTAGCGGCAGCGCGGGTTGAACTCGCAGCCCGTCGGCATCCGCAGCAGGTTCGGGGGGAGACCGCCGATCGCGTGTAGGTCTTGCCCCTTGAGGTCGAGGCGCGGGATCGACTCCAGGAGGCCCTTCGTGTACGGATGCGCGGGGCGGGCGTAGGCGTCGAAGACGTCGGCGTGCTCCATGATGCGGCCCGCGTACATCACCGCGATGCGGTCGGCGACATCGGCGACCACGCCGAGGTCGTGGGTGATGAGGATGAGGCCCATGTGCCGCTCCTCCTGCAATTCGGCGAGGAGGCGCATGATCTGGGCCTGCACCGTCACGTCGAGGGCCGTGGTCGGCTCGTCGGCGATGAGCACCGCCGGGTCGAGGGCGATCGCCATCGCGATCATGATGCGCTGACGCATACCACCCGAGAACTGGTGCGGGAACGCCTTGAGCCGCTGCCGAGCGCCCGGAATCTGCACGCGCTCCATGAGTTTCGCCGCCGCGTCGAGCGAGTCGGTGCGGTTCATGCCGCGGTGCTGACGGAACATTTCGGCGATCTGCCACCCCACCGGGAAGACCGGGTTGAGGGCGGAGAGCGCGTCTTGGAAGACCATCGAGATCTCCGGGCCGCGCAGGGCGCGCCGCTGCTCCTCGGCCAGGCCGATGAGCTCCTGGCCGCGGTAGCGCACGCTCCCCGCCGGGATCTTCGCGGGAGGCGAGTCGAGGATGCCCATGATCGCCTGCGCGGTCACCGACTTGCCGGAGCCGGATTCGCCGAGGATCGCGAGCGTCTCGCCCTCACGCAGGTCGAAGCTCGCGCCGTTGATGGCCTTGGCCACGCCGTCGTCGGTGTGGAACTCGACGTGGAGGTTCTCGACCTCCAACAGCAGTTCGCCCACCTGTCGGTGGGTGCCGCGCTGAGTGCCGGCGTCTGCAGCGGGGCTGGGGTTCGTGCTCGTCACGGTTGCTCCTGATCGTGGGATCGGCGGGCTAGCGCTGCTTGGGGTCGAACGCGTCGCGGATGACGTCGCCGAGCAGGATGAACGCGAGCACGGTGAGCGAGAGGAAGATGCTGGGGAAGATCAGCATGTGCGGGGCCACGTAGATCGCGACCGTCGCGTCGGAGATCGCCAGACCCCACGAGATGGCCGGGGGAGTCAGGCCGATGCCGAGGAACGACAAGGTCGCCTCCGCGGCGATGAACATGCCGAGGTTGATCGTCGAGACCACGAGCGCCGGCGCGAAGGCGTTGGGCAGCACGTGTTTGAGGATGATGCGGCCGTTGCCGGCGCCGAGCGCCCGTGCGGCCATGACGTACTCGTTCTCCTTGACCTGCAGCACGCTGCCGCGCATGAGGCGGGCGATGTTCGGCCAACCGAACAGGCTGAGCACGAACACGACCTTGCCGACGACCAGGTAGAAGGGGGAGTCGGGTGGGTTCGGGAAAGACGACATGAACAGGATGCCGCCCAGCAGCATGGGGATCGCGAAGAACATGTCGGTGACCCGCATGAGGATCGCGTCCCAGATCCCGCCGAAGAACGCGGCCAGCGTGCCCATGATCGAGCCCAGAACCAGCGTCGTGATCGTGGTCAGCACGCCGACGATGATCGACGCCCGCGCCCCGTAGACCGTGCGCGCGTAGATGTCGGCGCCCTGCAGATCGAAGCCGAACCACGCCTCGCCGCTGGGCTTCTCGCGGCTACGCATGAGGTCGGCCGCGTGTGGATCGGTGCGCGTGAACAGCTGCGGAAACGCGGCCATGAGTACGAACGTGAGGATGAGCGCGGCCGAGACCCAGAACATGGGACGTCGGCGCAGTTGGCGCCATGCGTCGGAGGTGAGTGAGCGGGCGGGGGCGGCGTCGCCTCCGTCAGGGCCGAGCGCACCGGGCACTGCGCCTCCGCCTGCGGCGACGGCGGCCGGGCTGGCGGCCTCACCGATTCCCGGCATCTGCTGCTGGTCAGTCATGGCTGATCCTGGGGTCGAGAACGCCGTAAAGCAGGTCGACGATCAGGTTGACGAGGAGGAAGACGAGCACCAGCACGGTCACGGCCGAGACCACGGCGATGCCGTCACGGTTGTAGATGCCGTCGAAGATGTACCCGCCGACTCCGGGGATGTTGAAGATGCGCTCGGTGACGATCGCGCCGCCGAGCAGCGCACCGAAGTCGGCGCCGACGAACGTGATTACTGGGATGAGCGAGTTACGCAGCACGTGCACGCCGACGACGCGGCGCTGCGGCAGACCCTTGGCGCGAGCGGTGCGGGCGTAGTCGGCGCGCAGGTTCTCGACGAGGTTCGTGCGGGTCAGGCGCGCGACATAGGCGATGGAGAGGGAACCGAGCACGAAACCGGGCAACAGGAGTTCGTACCAGCCGGGGTTGGAGCCGGCGGTCACCGGGAACCAGCCGAGGTTGATGCCGAACAGCCACTGCAGCACGGGGGCGATGACGATGATCGGGATCGAGATGACGAACAGGGTCCCCACCATGACCAGGGCGTCTATGAACCCGCCCTTGCGTATGCCGGCGACGATGCCGGCCAGCACGCCGATGAGCACCTCGACGGTGACGGCCACGATCGCCAGGCGCGCCGTCACGGAGTACCGCTCGGTCAGCTCCTCTGCGATCGGGTTACCGAAGTAGTTGTTGCCGAAGTCGCCCTGGGCCACGTTGCCCATGAACTTGCCGTACTGCACGATCAGCGGATCGTCGAGGTTGTGCTCGGCCTTGAACGCCGCCACGAACTCCGGCGAACACGGCCGCTCGCCGCACTTGCCGACCGTCGGATCGCCGGGCAGGGCGAAGACCATCGCGAAGATGAGAAAGGTCGCGCCCAGGACCACCGGGATCATCTGCAATAGTCGGCGCGCGATATAGGTGCCCACGTAATGGCTCCTGCGTTGTGAGGGAGGGGCCTGCTGGTCACGCGAGTGTAGAGCGCGACGCCGGGGTGCGCAGCAGTGGTCGCTGCGCACCCCGGCGGTTCACACTCGTACTCGCATGCCCGATGCAGTCATGGCAGGGCGAGGGTCAGCCGACGACCTGGATCGAGGACAGGTCGACCGTCCCCTTCGGCGTCTGCTTGACGTTGGTCACCTTGTCGCTCCAGACGATCGACTGCGTGTAGTCGAACATCGGGATCGTCGGCATGCCGTTCTGCAGCATCTTCTCGGCCTCCTGGTAGATCTTGTTCGCGTCTTCCAGGTTGTCGGCCGCAGCGGCCTCGGCCAGCTTCGCGTCAAACGCAGGGTCACTGAACTTGCCGTCGTTGGAGCTGGCGCCCGTCGCGTAGAGCGGGGTGAGGAAGTTCTCGATCGACGGGTAGTCCATCTGCCAACCCGTGCGGAACATACCCTTCATCTCACCCTTGGTGATCTGGTCGCGGAAGGTCTTGAAGTCGACGACCGGGGTGGCGACGCAGTTGATGCCCAGGTTGGTCTTGATGTTGTTGCACACCGCCGTGGTCCACGGGCCGTGGTCGGAGTCGGCGTTGTACGACAGCGTCAGCGTGCCGGTGTAGCCGCCCGCCTCCGCGAGCAGAGCCTTGGCCTTCTCCGGGTTGTACGTGCAGTACTCGCCGCAGCCGTCCTTGGCGTAGCCGTCGACCGCAGGCGAGACCCAGCCGGTCGCGGGCACGCGGGCGCCGGAGAAGATCTGCTTGCTGATGGTGTCGCGGTCGATAGCCATCGACAGGGCCTGGCGCAGCTTCGGGTTCTGCACCGACGGGTCTGTCTCCTTGCGCGCGAACGAGATCGTCTGGTTCGTCGCAACCGGGTTGGTAATCCAGCGGTTCGGGAAGTCACGCTTGTACTTCTCGTCGAGCATCGCGCTCTGCGGCATGTCGTTGGTGGCGTCGAGGTTGCCGGCCTGCAGATCCTTGTAGGCGGCCTCGATGTCCTGGTAGAGCTTGAACGTCACCTGGTCGACGTGGCCCTTGAATTCACCCGAGTAGTTCGGGTTCTTCTTGATGATGATCTCCTTGTTGGGAGTCCACGACTCGACCGAGTACGGGCCGGCCGTGATCGGTTTCTTGCCGTACGCCTCGGTGTCGGTGAAGAACACGTCGGGCAGCGGGGCGAACGCCGGGTAGCCGAGACGCACCTCGAGGTTCGAGACCTTGCCCGCCGTCTTGATCGTGAACGTGTGGTCGTCGACGACCTTGAGGCCGCTCATCGTCTTGGCCTTCGGAGTGGCGTTGGCCTCCGACTGCAGGTCAGTGAAGCCCTCGATGGGCTCGAAGAAGTAGCTGTTCAGCTGCGCGTTGGGGCCGTAGGCCACCCAGTTCCAGGCATCGACGAAGTTCTTGGCCTTGACCTCGGTGCCGTCGGAGAACTTGTAGCCCTTCTTGATCTTCACGGTGAAGTTCTGGGCGTCGCTGGTCTCGATCGACTCCGCGATGTCGTTCGTGGGGGCCGAAGTCGCCTGGTCGTAGTGGATGAGCGCCGCCGTGACCGCGTCGATCACGTCGCCACCGCAGACCTCGTTGGTCGAGCCACCGATGAGCGGGTTCTGCGGGTTGCAGCCGCGGATGGAGATGCTGCCGCCTTCGATACCCGGCTTCTGCTCGGGGGCCGCGGTGCCGTTTCCACCACTGCCGGTGCCTCCGCCTCCGCCGCACGCGGCAAGGAGGGCGGTGAGGGAGATGCTTGCGACGACTGCTGCTCGCGTTCGCTTCTGCATGAAGGTGTGCCCTTTCGCTCGGGTCGCAGGCCCCCCGGGAGTGTCGCCATCCGCCGTTCGACGGTGGCGCACCACGAGGTGTCGCCCACCTCGCATGGTCCTGCATTGTGACGTGCGCCATCGCACGTCGATCTCGTAAAAGTACGGGACTTACCTACAAGTAGCCAACAGGTGACTGAATCGTTACCGGATCTGAACACTCGTCCAGGTGGGTTGATCATGAAATTGCTGGCGACACACCGTAATTCGATGGCTTGTCGGAGAAATGACAACGGTGTGGTTCATGATCGGTCACAAGGAGGTGCTCCGATGACCGTCTACCGCACCGTGGTTCCGATCGCACCCAGCCCGAAGCTCGTCCGCAGCGCCGGAGTTTCGGTGGTGCTCACCCCGACTCGCGTCGAGACGCGCGCCACCGGCAGGCACCGTGAGCCCGGCTCGAACCCCTGGCGCACAGGCCTTCGCGAACTGGCCATGTGGGTCTCGTTCGGACACTGGATCCCCTGGCGCCCCGCAGCCTGGCGCTTCGCCCTCACCGCCCACTGAGGCACCCCGCGGCTCCGTTTCACGGAGCACGAGCCGAGGTCAGAGCGTCTTGACGGTGGGGGAGAACGTCGGAGTCGGGTCGAGGAAGACCGCGATGGCATACGTGACGTCGTTGTCGGCAGAGATGCGGATCTCCACCGGATCGTCGTACTTCGGTAGCTCCTGGGACTGCGTGTACAGGAACGCGCCGGTCCGGTCGGAATCTGCGGACGCCTGGCTTCCGCCGCCCAGAATCTCCTCGCCGCGGTGCGTCACCGAGAACGAGACCTGCCTACCGTCTCGGGCGTCGGCGCTTGAGTTCGCCATCACGACGATGAGCTTGCCAGCAGAGGGCAGCTGCACCGACTTTGTCACCTGGGGTCGGCGGGAGTCGAACGTCGCTACGAGCGTGGCTGCCGCGGGGACCATGCCCCCGACACTCCCTTGCACGTCCCTGGCGAGCGCCTCTCCCGACGGCGGATCGAGGTAGTCCGGTAGTGCGTCGACCGGCGTGACGTCTGCGGGCATGTCCACGGTCGGAGCCGAGGTGCCACCCGTCGGAGAAAGGGTCTGGGTGGGCGCAGGCTGGGGCGGCTGCGAACATCCGGACAAGAGGGCCAGTGCGACCACGGTGAGTACGACTCGGCGCGTCATGCAACGAGTATCGACGCCCTGGCCTTGCCTCTTCGCCATCCCCCTAGGTGTTTCGCGCCATGTGCTGTGGCCTCGGTCGTTGATCAGGGTGCATTCGGGGGAATCGGGGGCATGGCGGCATACTTGGTCGTTGGTGATGGTTGTCGAAAAGGTGTGCCGTCTTTCGGGTGCAGCTTCCCCGACGGCCGCGGGTGACCTCGCACCTGTCGCACTCTTTTCGATCGGCGGCAGGCGGCGGCCCGTCACCCGCGCGCAACGACGACCCCACGGCACCGGAGGATACGAAGAGATATGAAGGGCACCCCGATGGAAACCGCCGAGATCAGGCGTCGCTGGCTCCGTTTCTTCGAGAGCAAGGGCCACACGGTGGTGCCCAGCGCACCCCTGGTGTACGACGACCCCAACCTGCTCTTCGTCAACGCGGGCATGGTGCCGTTCAAGCCGTACTTCCTCGGCCAAGAGACCCCGCCGTACGACCGCGCCACGAGCGTGCAGAAGTGCGTGCGCACCCAAGACATCGAGGAGGTCGGCAAGACCTCCCGCCACGGCACGTTCTTCCAGATGAACGGCAACTTCAGCTTCGGCGACTACTTCAAGGCCGGGGCGATCGAGTTCGCGTGGGAGCTGCTGACCACCTCCCAGAACGACGGCGGCTACGGCCTGGCGCCCGAGTCGCTGTGGGTCACGGCGTACGACGACGACGACGAGGCCGTCTCGCTGTGGAAGGAGCTCGCCGGCATGCCGGCTGAGCGCATCGTCAAGCGCGGCAAGGCCGACAACTACTGGTCGATGGGCGTGCCCGGCCCCGGCGGCCCCTGCTCCGAGATCTACGTCGACCGCGGCCCCGAGTACGGCCCCGACGGCGGCCCGGCCGTCGACGAAGACCGGTTCATGGAGATCTGGAACCTCGTGTTCATGCAGCACGAACTCTCCGACGTGCGCAGCAAGCTCGACTTCGACATCGCTGGCGACCTGCCCAAGAAGAACATCGATACCGGCATGGGTCTCGAGCGCATCGCCTCGATCCTGCAGGGCGTCGACAACATGTACGAGATCGACGAGGTCTACCCCGTGCTCGACCGCGCGGCCGACCTCGCCGGTAAGAAGTACGGCGTCCACTCCGGAGTGGATGCGCAGCACAGCCACCCGGACGACGTGCGCCTGCGCGTCGTGGCCGACCACATCCGCAGCTCGCTCATGCTCATCGGCGACGGCGTCACCCCCGGCAACGAGGGTCGCGGCTACGTCCTGCGCCGCATGCTGCGCCGCGCGATCCGCTCGATGCGCCTGCTCGGCGTGCAGGATCCGGTGCTGCCCGAACTCATGCCCGTGAGCCTCGAGCGCATGGAGAACAGCTACCCCGAACTGCGCCGCGACTGGGGCCGCATCAGCGAGGTGGCGTACACGGAGGAGGACGCGTTCCGGCGCACGCTCACCTCCGGCACGACGATCCTCGACACCGCGGTCGCCGCAGCGAAGAAGGAAGGCAAGTCGACCCTTTCCGGCGCCGACGCGTTCGCGCTGCACGACACCTACGGCTTCCCGATCGACCTCACGCTCGAGATGGCCTCGGAGCAGGGCCTGGCCGTCGACGAAGAGGCGTTCCGCACGCTCATGGCCGAGCAGAAGAACCGCGCGAAGGCCGACGCGAAGGCCAAGAAGTCGGGCCACACCGACACGCACGTGTACCGCGAGATCGCCGACGCGCTCTCCGCTCCGGTCGACTTTCTCGGGTACACCGACGTCGCCGCGCCGGGCAGGGTCGCGGGCCTGCTCGTCGGCGGTGCCTCGGCCTCCAGCGCGAGCAAGGGTGACGAGATCGAGCTCGTGCTCGACCAGACCCCGTTCTACGCAGAGTCGGGTGGCCAGCTCGCCGATCACGGCGTCATCGAGCTCGACGGCGCGCTGATCGAGATCAGCGACGTGCAGAAGCCCATCACCGGTCTCATCGTGCACAAGGGTCGGGTGCTCGAAGGCGAGTTCGGGGTCGGTCAGACCGCCAATTCCCGTATCGACATCCAGCGTCGTAAAGACACGGCGCGGGCGCACACGAGTACGCACATCGTGCACCAGGCGCTGCGCGACGCCCTCTCCGAGACCGCGACCCAGGCCGGTTCGGAGAACGGCCCCGGCCGCCTGCGCTTCGACTTCTCGTGGGGTCACGCGATCGACCCGGCCACGTTCAGCGAGATCGAAGAGCACATCAACAACGTCGTGCTCTCCGACCAGCTCGTCGAGGCCAACGTCATGACCAAGGACCAGGCGCTCGCCTCGGGCGCGCTCGCGATGTTCGGCGAGAAGTACGGCGACAACGTGCGGGTCGTCAACATCGGCGACTGGAGCCGCGAGCTGTGCGGTGGCACCCACGTGCAGAACGTCGGCCAGATCGGCGTGGTCAAGCTGCTCGGAGAGGGCTCGATCGGCTCCGGTGTGCGTCGCGTGGAGGCGCTCGTCGGGCTCGACGCGTACAAGCACCTCACCACCGAGTCGCTGCTGCTCTCGCAGATCTCGGATGCCGTCAAGGCGCGCGGGCCCGAACTGCCCGACCGCATCGCGGGCATCATGACCAAGCTCAAGGAGACCGAGAAGGAGCTGCACCAGCTCAAGGCCGCCGCGCTCAAGGCCGCGAACGCCGACCTCGCCTCCAAGGCCGTCGACATCTCCGGCGTGCGCGTCGTGACGCACGACCTCGGTGCCGACGCCGGAGCCGACGACGTACGCAGCCTGGTGCTCGAGACCCGCGGCAAGCTCGGCGAGGATGTCCCCGCTGTCGTCGCGATGACCGGCGTGGCCAAGGAACGCCCGCTCGTCATCGTCGCCACGAACGCCGCGGCGCGCGCTGCCGGTGTGAAGGCCGGTGCGCTCGTCAAGGTCGCTGCCGGCGTACTCGGCGGCGGCGGAGGCGGCAAGGACGACATCGCCCAGGGCGGCGGCACCGACGTCTCGAAGGCCGGAGCGGCGCTCGAGGAGATCCGCAACGCCGTCGGGGCCCGCTGAGACTGCGGCGCAGGGGGTAGCCGGACGTATGCGCCCGGGCATCCGCATCGGAGTCGATGTCGGTAGCGTCCGCGTCGGGGTCGCCACGTGCGATCCCGACGCGATACTCGCCACGCCCGTTCGCACCGTTGCTCGCGGCGGCAGCGGCGGTGGCGACACCGCGAGCGGCGCGGCAGACAACAGCGCTGTCGCGGAGAACGATTCGTCTCTCACCGGGATCGCCGAGCTCGTCGCCTCCACGGGGGCGATCGAGGTCGTCGTCGGTCTGCCGCGCTCCCTCTCCGGGGAGGAAGGCCTGGCTGCGCAGACGGCTCGGGCCTACGCGAAATCCCTCGCCGCGAAAGTCGCCCCCGTGCCGGTGCGCCTCTTGGACGAACGACTCACTACGGTGGATGCTCATCGGGCGCTCTACTCCAGTGGGCGATCCGGTCGTGCGCATCGTGAAGTTGTGGACCAGGTCGCTGCTGTCATGATCTTGCAGAGCGCGCTCGACGCAGAACGTGACACCGGCCGGGAGCCGGGCGAACTTGTCGGGGCTCGCAAGCCCAGACACAGGAGGCGTGCATGAACCCGCAGAACACCGGCACCGGCCGGCGGCAGAAGGGCTCGCGTGGCCTCATCCTGGCGGCGATCGCCGTGGTACTCGCAGGCCTGGTCGTCGTGGGGCTCGTGTTCGGGCGCGACGTGGCCAAGATGTTCGCCGACGACGACTACGACGGCGCCGGAACCGGCGAAGTGACCGTGGTGGTCGAGCCGGGGCAGATGGGCTCGCAGATCGGCACGACCCTCACCGAGGCCGGCGTCATCAAGACCCAGCAGTCGTTCATCGATGCCCTGGCCGCGAACCCGGGCGACGAGATCCAGGCGGGCACGTACAAGCTCCGGTCGCAGATGTCGGCCGGGGAGGCGCTCGCACTCATGCGTTCGGGCGGCCGTTCTGTGCAGGGTGTCACCGTGCGCGAAGGGCTCTGGAAGAGCGAGGTCTTCGACGTGCTCTCCAAGGCCACGGGCACGCCGGTCGCCGAGTACGAGAAGGCGGCCACCGCTGCCGAGAGCGACCCGTCGCTGCTCGGGCTGCCCGCCTCCGCGAAGGGCAAGGTCGAGGGTTACCTCTTCCCGGCGACGTACGAGTTCAACCCCGGCGCCTCCGCGACCGAGCAGATGCGCACGATGGTCAACCACGCCACCACGCGGCTCAAAGAGCTGGGCGTGAACGAGGCCGACGCCGAACGCATCATCACGATCGCCAGCCTCGTCGAGGCCGAGGCGCGCATGGACCAGGACCGGCCGAAGGTCTCGCGAGTCATCTACAACCGGCTCGACGAGCCGATGCGGCTGCAGATGGACTCGACGGTCAACTACGCGGTGCAGAAGCGCTCGATCACGACCTCCGACGCGGAGCGGGCGAACGCGAACCCGTACAACACCTACTACCACGACGGCCTGCCGCCCGGCCCCGTCGGCAACCCCGGCGCATCCGCCATCGACGCGGCGAAGAACCCGGCCGAGGGGCCGTGGCTGTACTTCGTCACGGTCAACCCGCACACGGGCGAGACGATCTTCACCAACACCCTCGCCGAGCACAACAAGGCCGTGCTGCAGTTCCAGAAGTGGTGTCAGGACAACCCGGGCACGTGCTGAGGCGCGGGAGCCGAGGCCACCGATGCGGCCGCCCGCTAGGGTGGCGCTGTGGTTGAACGTCGCGGCACCCAGCAGTGTCTTCTCAATTCAGAGCTCGAGGCGCTGCTCGTCGACTTTCGCGGCGACGGACTCACCACAGGGCGGGCCGCTGTGCTCGGCTCGCCGATCAGTCATTCGCTGTCGCCTGTGCTGCACGGGGCTGCGTACCAATCACTCGGGCTGACCGAGTGGGGCTTCTCCCGCGAGGCTGTCGGGGGCGAGGGGGAGCCGACGCTGGCGCAGTTCCTCGCCACCTGCGCCGGTGCCGATGAGGCGCGCGCACCCTGGCGCGGGTTCGCCGTGACGATGCCGCTCAAAGAAGACGCGCTCGCGCTCGCTGTCGCTGTCACCGAGCGGGCGCGACGGCTGGGCGCTGCGAACACGCTGGTCGCAGTGCCTGGAGGCTGGGCGGCCGACAACACCGACACCGTCGGAGTGCGTGAGGCATTGCGCGAGGTGGGGGTCGAGTCGGCGCCGCGCGTCGTGGTGCTCGGCTCCGGAGCGACTGCGCGGTCGGCGCTCGGGGCCCTCTCCGTACTCGGGGCACGGCACGTGACGTTCGCCGTGCGCAGTTCCGTGCGCCCCGAGAGCGAAACGCTGGCACGAGAACTCGACATGGAGATCGAGACGGTCTCTCTCGGCGACGCCGATGCCGTGACGGAGGCGATCGCGCAGGCCGACGCTTCTGTCTCAGCGCTGCCGCACGGCACGACCCTGCATCTGCCGGAGGTCACGGCCGGCCGTCTCGGGAGCGCGGTGCTGCTCGACGTCGTCTACGGCGGATGGCCGTCGCCCCTGGCGTCGTGGGCCTCGGCCGGGGGTGCGACCGTGCTGTCGGGGTTGCCGATGCTGCTGCACCAGGCCGTCGAGCAGGTTCGCCTGATGACGGGTCGGGTGCCCGATGTGGGCGCGATGCGTAGCGCGTTGCAGGCTCACACCGGTCCGTCGGGCTGGTAGCCGTTCCTTCAGCTATGTGGGTGCGTCGGCAGGCCCCCTAGGAGCGCTACCGACGCACCCACATAGCTGAAGCTCGCGCACTCGTTTCGCGACTCGGCACGTCGGCGCACTCTCGCGGTGGGTCGTGCCAGTATTCACAGCATGGTTCGTTGGCTTACCGCAGGTGAATCGCATGGCCCGTCGCTGGTCGCGATTATCGAAGGGCTACCGGCGGGAGTCGAGGTGACCTCCGCCGACGTGCAGGCCGTGCTGGCCCGCCGTCGTCTCGGGTATGGGCGCGGGGCTCGGCAGAAGTTCGAGCAGGACACCTTGCGGGTGCTCGGTGGCGTGCGGCACGGTGTGACGCTGGGTTCGCCGATCGCGTTGGAGATCGGCAACAGCGAGTGGCCCAAGTGGCAGACGGTGATGGCCGCCGATCCCGTCGACGAGGCCACGTTCGCTGCCTCCGACGACATCAACGCTCCCAAGGAGATCGCCCGCAACAAGCCCCTCACCCGGCCGCGGCCCGGGCACGCCGATCTCGTCGGCATGCAGAAGTACGGCTGGGGCGATGCCCGGCCGATCCTCGAACGTTCGTCGGCTCGGGAGACTGCGGCGCGCGTGGCCCTGGGTGCCTATGCCGCTGCGTTCATCGAGCAGGCCGCCGGTATCCGGCTCGTCTCGCACACGGTCTCCATCGGAGCGGCCGGCGTGCCGGAGGGGGCCGCGCTGCCGTCTCCCGAAGACGTCGCCGCCCTCGACGCCGACCCGGTGCGCGCCTTCGACGCCACGGGCTCGGCCGCGATGGTCGCCGAGATTGACGCGGCGCACAAAGACGGCGACACGCTCGGCGGCGTCGTCGAGGTGCTGGCCTACGGCTGCCCGCCCGGGCTCGGCTCGCACGTGCACTGGGACCGGCGCCTCGACTCCCGACTTGCCGCGGCTCTCATGGGGATTCAGGCGATCAAGGGTGTCGCGGTCGGCGATGGCTTCGCCACGGCGGCTCGGCGCGGCTCGGTGGCCCACGACGAGATGGAGCGCGACGCGGATGGCGTGATCCGGCGGCGCACCGACCGCGCCGGGGGCACCGAGGGTGGCATGACCAACGGCGAGATCCTGCGGGTCAGCGCCGCGATGAAGCCGATCAGCACTGTGCCCAAGGCCCTGGACACTATCGATGTCACCGGCTCCGATCCGGCGACGGCGATCCACCAGCGCTCCGACGTGTGCGCCGTGCCCGCCGCGGGAGTCGTGGCCGAAGCCATGGTTGCGCTCGTGCTCGCCGATGCCGTCGCCGAGAAGTTCGGCGGCGACAACGTGGCCGAGACCCGACGCAATGTCGAGAGTTACCTCGCCTCGATCCCGGAGACGATGCGCTCATGGTGACCGGAGCGATGCGGATGAACGCAGGAGCAGACACTGTGAACAGCACGAACGCCCTCCCACTCGTGGTGCTGACCGGCCCGCCCGGCGCTGGGAAGAGTTCGGTCGGGCGCGCACTCGCGGAACGTCTCGACGCGCCGTTCGCCGACACCGACGTCGTCATCGAGCAGCGGGCCGGCAAGCCGATACCCGAGATCTTCGTCGACGACGGTGAGCAGGCTTTCCGCGCGATGGAGCGGGAGGTCGTGGCCGAGGGACTGGAATCGCCCGAGGGTGTTCTCTCGCTCGGCGGCGGGGCTGTGCTCGCCGAGGAGACCCAGGCGCTGCTCGAACGGCAGATCGTCGTCTTCCTCGACGTCTCGCTCCGGTTCGCGGGCCGTCGCAGCGGTTTCGACCAAGGTCGCCCGCTCATGGCCCTGAACCCACGCGGCCAGTGGCTGGCGCTCATGGAGGCGCGTCGCCCGATCTACGAACGCCTCGCCACCGTCACGGTCAACACCGACGACCGCACGGTCGATCAGGTGGTCGAGTCTGTGGTTGCGGCGCTTGCTGCGGCCGACGAGCGTTTCGCCGGTCTGGCCCCCGCCGCAGCTACCGAAACCGAGGCGGGCGAAGCCGAGGTCGTCGATGCCGAGATCGCGAATGACGGCACCAATCCGGACGCGTAACCGAGAAGGACGTTCACTGTGACAAGCGCAAACACCCGAATCCACGTCGGCCCGCCGCAGGGCGCGGGAGCCTACGACGTGGTGATCGGCTCCGGCGACGTGGTGGCGGCAGAGATCGGCGCGCTCATCGGTGCCTCCGACCCGACGGGTTCGCCGGAGAGAGCGCGGGTGTCGAGCGACCCCGCCCTCTCGTCCGTGACGCGGGCGCTCATCGTGCACGCTGCTCCCGTGGCCGACCTGGCCGCGAAGCTCGGCGAGATCCTTACCGACGCCGGTGTGCAGGTGCTGGCCCAGGCGCTGCCCGACGGCGAGGCCGCCAAGACCGTCGAGGTCGCCGCTGATCTCTGGGCGCGGATGGGCGCGGCAGGTTTCACCCGCTCCGACGTGGTGATCGCGGTCGGAGGCGGTGCTGTGACCGACCTCGGCGGATTCGTCGCGGCGACGTGGCTGCGCGGCGTGCCGGTCGTGAACGTGCCGACGACGCTGCTCGGCATGGTCGACGCCGCCGTCGGCGGCAAGACCGGCATCAACACCGCCGAGGGCAAGAACCTCGTCGGTTCGTTCCATCCTCCGGCCGGCGTGCTGGTCGACCTCGCCTCACTAGGGACACTGCCCCAGGCCGATCTCGCCGCGGGCATGGCCGAGGTGGTCAAGGGCGGGTTCATCGCCGACACTCGCATCCTCGAACTCGTCGAGGCCGATCCGGCCGCGGCCCTCGACCCCGCCTCGCCGGTGCTGCGTGAGCTGGTCGAACGCAAGATCGCGGTGAAGGCCGATGTAGTCACGCGTGACCTGCGGGAGTCGTCGCTGCGCGAGATCCTCAACTACGGCCACACGTTCGCTCACGCGATCGAGAACCTCGAGAACTACCGCTGGCGGCACGGCGACGCGGTGAGTGTGGGCATGGTCTTCGCGGCCGAACTCGCCCAGCGCGCAGGCCTGCTCGACGCCGAGTCCGTCGCGCGACACCGCACGGTGCTGCAGTCGCTCGGGCTGCCCGTGAGCTACCGCGGCGACCGGTTCGACGAGGCCCTCGAGGTGATGCGCCGTGACAAGAAGACGCGCGCGGCCACGCTCCGTTTCGTGGCGTTGGACGCGATCGGGTCGCCGACGCGTCTCGTCGGCCCCGACGAGGCGATGCTCCGCGCGGCCTACGAGGCTGTCAGCGACTGACCCGCGTAGTCGGATCAGCGTGGCGGGCGGGTGATCTGGCCGTACACGGGTACCCCCTCGGCATCGGTGAGCACGTTCGTCACCGTCTTCGCCGAGGTCGTCGTGGCATTGACCGACCAGAGCGGTATCACCGGCAGGGTGGCGAGGATGAGCCGCTCGGCAGCCGTGTATGCCGCCGCGGCCCCCGCGGTGGGGGCTTCCGCAGCGACCGCCAACTGCGTCTGCGCGAGAAAGTCGGTGTAGCCGCCCCAGTTCTCGAAGGCGTCTCGGCTGAACCGCGGCACGAGGAATCCGCCGAGTGAACGCTGCCGCATGCGCCACGTGCGTAGGTACGGGCCGTCGACGCGACCATTGCGAACAGCCGTGCGCAGCGCCGACTCGTCGGGGTAAGGGGCACCGGTGCACTGTGTACCGAGCACTTCGGTGACATCGGCGCAGATGGCGTTCACCGCGACCTCGTCGGTGCCGTCGGAGGCGTACGCGATGTGGACCGGGACCGCCGGACCGGCAGCCTGCCAGATCTCTGCCGCTGCTTTCGGATCTGTGGCGCAGGTGTCGCCGCACAGGTCGGGGGAGTAACCCTCGACCACCGGCGCTGCGAGGTCGGTCGCTGCTGCCCGTGCACCGGCGAACTGGTTGGCTGCGATCTGCTCGCGATCGATCGACGTGGAGATGGCGAGCTTGCGCTGCCGTCCGCTCGGTCCGCCCCAGTTCGGTGCGGGCGCAGGGAAGTCGAGCGAAACCGACATGCCGACCGGCTGACGACCGACCGTGAAACCTGCCTTCGCCACCTCGTCGGCATGGCCGGGAGGCAACTCGTCGAGAAGATCGAGCCTGCCCTGCACCAGGTCGCGGTAGGCGTCGGCCAGGGTGTCGTACGTGCGGAACTCGAGGCCGGTATTCGTGGGCTTGTCGGTGCCCTGGTAGACGGGGTTAGGGCGGAGTAGGTACTCGCCGCTTCCGCTCCAAGCCGTCGCCAGGACGTACGGGCCGTTGCCGACGGGTTGCGTTGCGGCGGAAGTCGGGTCAGAGATCGACCGGGGCGGTATCGGTGCCGTGGTGAGGTCGCCCAGCACCGCGTCGAAGCCCGCGAACGGCGCCGACAACGTGACTCGCAGGGTCGCCGCGTCCACGACCTCCACGCCGCGCAGTGAGGAGCCGTTGCCGGGGTACCCGTCGATGCGGGACAGGGGTGTGCTCACCTTCGTGGCACCTGTTCGGGCCGCGGTGAACGCCCAGGACTTCGCGAACGTCGTGGCGTTGATGGGTGTCGCGTCGCTGAACTGGGCGGCTGGGTCGAGCTCGATCGTCCAGGCGAGACCGTCTGTGCTGGTGATCGACGTCGCGAGGGCGGGTATGGCTTTGCCCTTCGCGTCGCGCGTCATCAGCCCCCGGTAGATCAGGGAGCCGACGCGACGCGTGGTCTCGTCGGTGAGGTCTGACGGCAGCAGGCTGGGCCCGCCTGGCCGCGCGTTGGCCCGGATCGGTGCATTCGCGGCCGGTGTCGTCACCGTGGGGGAGGGTGTCTGCGGCGGAGCGGGATCACCCGTGCAGGCCGCGACCGATGTGGCGAGAACAGCCACGGTGACTGCGGATCCCCAGCGTGCGAAGGTGCGCGTGTGCCGAGATCGCGAACGAGCAAGGGGCACACCGGGCGGCATGGCTCAACATTGCCACGAACCCCTCCCGCACACGGCATGGGGGAGTCTCGGCAACGCGGGCGGGTTGCTCACAGACGCCGTGTCGTCGGATCACGCCGCACGCCGATAGACTGCCGGGGATATCCATGCGGCCATCGCCCTCCGCGGGCCCGGGCCGCTCCGGCCGACATCACACCGAATCAGAGAGACGACACGTGGCAACGACGAACGACCTGAAGAACGGCATGATCCTCGTACTCGACAACCAGCTGTGGAGCGTTGTCGAGTTCCAGCACGTCAAGCCCGGCAAGGGTCCCGCCTTCGTGCGCACCAAGCTCAAGAACGTCACCTCGGGCAAGACGGTCGACAAGACCTTCAACGCCGGCACCAAGGTCGAGACGAGCAACGTCGACAAGCGCACGATGCAGTACCTGTACAAGGACGGCGACGAGTTCGTCTTCATGGACGGCAAGACCTACGACCAGATCCACGTCCCCGGCTCGATCGTCGGCGACTCCGAGCGGTTCATGCTCGAGAACCAGGAGGCGATCGTCGCCACCCACGAAGGGTCGGTGCTGTTCATCGAGCTGCCCGCCTCTGTGGAGCTGACGATCACGTACACCGAGCCCGGCCTGCAGGGTGACCGCGCCACCGGCGGCACCAAGCCCGCCACCCTCGAGACGGGCGCGGAGATCCAGGTGCCGCTGTTCCTCGAGTCCGGCACCAAGGTGAAGGTCGACACCCGCGACGGCTCGTACCTGAGCCGCGTCAACTGATGCCCGATCCGGCAGCCTCCGGCCGCCCCGCCGAGTCCGCGACACCGCAGGACGGGCGGGGCGGCTCGCGTGCCCCTCTCACGTCGGCGCGCAGCAAAGCCCGCCGTGAGGCCCTCGACATCCTGTTCGAGGCCGAGCAGCGGGGCAAGAACGCCATCGAGATGCTCGACGAGCGCACCTCCCACCCCGCGCGCGAGAACCCGCCGCGCCCGTTCGCGGCCGAGATCGTGCGCGGAGTCGCAGCCCACTGGGGCTCGATCAACGACCTCATCTCGACGTACAGCCAGGGCTGGATCATCGAACGCATGCCCGCAGTCGACCGCGCGGCCCTGCGCGTGGGCATCTGGGAAGTGCTCTACAACGACGACACCCCCGACCCGGTGGCGGTCTCGGAAGCGGTGGCCCTGGTGGCGACCCTCTCCACCGACGAATCCCCGGCCTTCGTCAACGGCCTGCTGAGCCGAGTGGTCGAAGAAAAGCCGACGTTGGTCTGAGCCGAGGGTCGGCTTCTCCGGCCGTTATCGGGCGCTCTTGTCAGCAGCGAACCCCGGCACGTTCGTGCCGAGCCACTTGATCGAGTCGGGGAAGTACGGCAGCCACACGGTCGGGTGGTGCCGCCCCGAGGGGAGGACGAGCGCGGTGACCGAGGTCGGCTCGCGGGTGGCGTCGATCATCGTCTTCGATGTGGGGTACGAGTACTTGTCCGTGGCCGAGGTGAGCATCCAGAGCGCTACAGGCGGCGCCTGCTCGCGCAGCACCCGAGTGAGGTCGTAGCTACGGCCGAGTGCGCTGTCGGGCTGGAACGGGATGTAGGGCGGATCGAACTCCGGGTAGCCCTGGCCGCCGAGCGACACCGCGGCGCCGAAGGTCTGGGGGTGCAGGGCGGCGGCCATCATGCCGCACCAGCCGCCGGTCGAGGCACCGTACCCGGCCCACGAGGTGCGCGCGCGGTCGACGCGGTAGGTCTGTGCGATCCAGGCGGGCACGTCTTGCGTGAGCCACGTCTCCATCCTGACGTTGGTTCCGCCTCCGTCGACGCACTCGGTGTCCTGGTTGTTCGGCGCCCAGTCGGGCAGCACGATGACCGCCTCACGCATCCGCCCGGCCTTCACCTCGTCGGCCATGAGCCTGTCGAGGTGGTAGTAGGAGAAGTAGCCCAGGGGCGACGGCTTGAAGCCGTGGAAGACCTCGATCACCGGGTACGTGCGCTTCGCGTTGGCCTTGGCCGTGTACCCCGGCGGAAACCACACGTACGCGGTGCCGGTGTGACCCGACGCCCTTCCAGGAATCGTCACCTGCGTGTACCCGCCCCCGGTCTCCGTGGCGGTCAGACCGGTCGGTGTGACATTGCGGGTCGGCGGCAGGCTCTCGAGCGGACTTCTCGGCGCGGGAACGGTGAGAGCCGCCTTCGGTGTCGAGCCCTTTGTCGTCGTGGTGACCCTTGCCTGTGTCGCCGCGGATGCCACTGTCGCTGTGGCTACCGGCGTGGCCGGAGAGGAAGCGGCGCCGGTCGCTGAGAGCGAAGCCGCCGAGATTCCGGTCGCCGGGGCCGGTGCCGTGGTCGCCTGCCCGGAGGCGGTTGAGCATGACGACAGCGCGAGTGCCGCCGTCAGTGTGACCATCGAGGCAAGCCGCCGAGACGATGAGAGCTTCATGACCTTCAGACTCCACCGCTGGGCTTAACCGGTGCCCAACCGAGAGAGGCCCGGGCGATGCCGGACTCGAAATTGGGACGTCGTCGGGAGGGGCGTCCGGGGGCACTTACACCTCGACGACGGTGATGAGCTGCTCGAGACCCGTGAAGTCGTCGGGATTGCGCGTGTACAGCGGTAGGTCTTCGGCCAGTGCGGTCGCAGCGATGAGGAGGTCCGCGAGACGACGGCGAGGCTTGCCTCCGGTGGAGACCACTGCCGAGTAGATCAGTCCATAGGCCCGAGCTGCGGCGACGTCGAAGGGGATCGGATCGAATGTGGCCTCGGCGCGTTGGAGCCGATCCTGTCGCCTCGCCCGCTCGGCGGCGTCGGTGGTCGCCGCCGGTCCCGCCGCGAGTTCCGCCATGGTGATGGCACAGACGGCAGCGACCTCGGGGAGGTCGTGCGGCGCGAGCCGTTCGAGGTCGATGACGACCGACGTGTCCAGAAGTCCGGCACTCAGGCGTTCAGCCACGAGGATCGACACCCTGGTCCGCGTGCTCGTCGAGGTCGTCGAAGAAGCGGCCGGAATCGATGCGCGGTGCCCCGCTGAAGACATCGGTGACTTCGGTGACCGGTACGAATCGACGCCGACGCATCGGCCGGAGCTCGCCGACCGGCTGGGAGTGGCGCGTCACGATGTACGTCTTGCCCTCATCGAGCCCGCGCAGGATGCGCCCGCTGTCGTTGCGCAGTTCACGTTGGCTGATGATCTCGGTCATGACACCAGCGTAGCGGCGACTGCTACGCATGGACAGTGTCGGGCGGAGTCCGACTGAACGGAGAAAGTGCGGCGCGAGGCGCCCTTCGGGTGCTCCTGATCGAAGCGGATCAGCGTTCCAGGTCTGTTGTCGTGATCTGGATCGAGGTGCCTTCGATGGTGAGGGCGATGTCGCCGCCTCGGGTTTGGGTGGCGTAGTCGCCCGACTCGGGGTCGGTGAGCAGCAGGAAACGGTGCTCTTCGGGTGCGTCCTTGTCTACGACCAGGTACGCAGGGATCTCTGCCGTTGCGTATTCGCGGCGCTTGCGGACCAGGTCGGTTCGCCGGGTACTCGGAGAGAGAACCTCCACCACGAGCGCCGTGCTGCTTCCGTCGAGCCGCGGGACATCAAGTTCGGTGTCGGGGCGGACCACCGCCAGATCGGGGCCTCGCACCGTGGCGCGCGGATCGTCGGCGAGCAGTACACCCGCATGCTGCAGATAGGTCCATCGACGCCCGAGCGCGTCTTTCAGACAGTCGGAGATCCGATCCGCGATCCAGATGTTGATCGGGCGTTCCTGTGCGGCCATGACGGGGATGCCGGCGACGAGCTCCCAGCGGTCTTCGAGTGGTTCCCAGTCACGCTCCCACTCGGCGAGGCTGATCGGTTCGGTCGGGATCACGATCTCGTGGGCTGTGCTCATGTGCGGCCCCTCCTCCCTGCGCCACCTCAAGTGTGCCGGGGCCGTCCCGGTTGTGTGAAGCGAGAGTACGGAGAGATCTGGCGGCCTCGCGGGACGAATCCTCGCACCTGTGGATGAGTGCACCACTGGTGCGGGGTTGTGGAAACGTGAAAGCCCGGACCTTCCACTCCGTCATGCGGGGCGGAAGCTCCGGGCTTTCACGTTGCTCGAGGCTGGGGGTTACTTGCGGTTCTCGCGGTAGTACGTGATGAGCGACTGGGTGCTCGCGTCCTGGGCCTTGAGGGCGTCTTCGTCGCCGCCGACTGCCGGGGTGATCTGCTTGGCGAGCTGCTTGCCGAGTTCGACGCCCCACTGGTCGAAGGAGTCGATGCCCCAGACGATGCCCTGGGTGAACGTGATGTGTTCGTACAGGGCGATGAGCTGGCCGAGCACGCTCGGGGTGAGGGCCGGGGCCATGATCGACGTGGTCGGCTTGTTGCCGGCGAAGACTCGGGCCGGGACGATCGCCTCGGCCGTGCCCTCGGCGCGCACCTCGTCGGCCGTCTTGCCGAACGCGAGCGCCGCGGTCTGGGCGAAGAAGTTGGCGAGGAACAACTCGTGCACGTCGGAGCCGTCTCCGTCGACGTCCTTGCTCGGATGCGCCGGGGTGGCGACCGCGATGAAGTCGGCGGGGATGAGCTGCGTGCCCTGGTGGATGAGCTGGTAGAAGGCGTGCTGGCCATTGGTGCCGGGCTCGCCCCAGAAGACCTCACCGGTGGCGGTGGTGACGGGGGAGCCGTCCCAGCGCACCGACTTGCCGTTGGATTCCATCGTCAGCTGCTGCAGGTACGCCGCGAAGCGGTGAAGGTACTGCGCGTACGGCAGCACCGCGTGGCTGCGGGCGTCGAGGAAGTTGACGTACCAGACGTTCAGCAGACCCATGAGCGCCGGGACGTTCTTCTCCACAGGCGTGTTCTTGAAGTGCTCGTCGATCGCGTTGAAGCCCGCGAGGAAGTCTGCGAACCCCTCCGGCCCGATCGCCACGGCCAGTGCCGTGCCCACGGCCGAGTCGACCGAGTAGCGGCCGCCGACCCAGTTCCAGAAACCGAACGCGTTGTCGGGGTCGATGCCGAAGTCGGCGACGAGGTCGAGCGCCGTGGAGACGGCCACGAAGTGCTTCGCGACGGCTTCCTTGCGGGCCTCGTCGGAGTCGGCGATCGCACCGGAGGCGACGAGCCCGTCGAGCAGCCACTTGCGCACGAGGCGAGCGTTGGTGAGGGTCTCGAGCGTGGTGAAGGTCTTGCTCGCCACGATGACCAGCGTCGTCTCGGGGTCGAGGCCCTGGGTCTTCACCGCGGAATCGGTCGGGTCGATGTTCGAGATGAAGCGGCACGTGATGCCGTCCTGCTTGTACGGCAGCAGCGCTTCGTAGGCCATGACCGGGCCGAGGTCGGAGCCGCCGATACCGATGTTCACCACGGTCTCGATGCGCTTGCCGGTGACGCCGACCCACTCGCCCGAGCGCACCTTGTTCGCGAACGCGTAGACCTTGTCGAGGGTCTCGTGCACGTCTGCGACGACGTTCTGGCCGTCGACTTCAAGAGACGCGCTCTTCGGCAGGCGGAGCGCGGTGTGCAGCACGGCACGGTCTTCGGTGATGTTGATGTGCTCGCCGGCGTACATCGCGTCGCGACGACCCGTGAGGTCGACCTCGTCGGCCAGGTTGACGAGGGCGGCCACGACATCGTCGGTGATGAGGTTCTTCGACAGGTCGACGTGCAGGTCGGCTGCGTCGAGGGTGAAGCGCTCGGCCCGCCCGGGATCTTCGGCGAACCACCCGCGCAGGTCGGGGTTGAGGTTCTCGGCGAGCTTGGTCAGCTCGCCCCACGCCGCAGTCGAAGTCGCGTCTACGGGAGTGCTCATCGGTTTTCGCCCTTCACTCGTCTCAAGCCGATACGGCGTCGATGCCGCCCCAGCCATTACGGTCTCACCAGCCAATCTAGTGACTGGTTCCGCTCCGGTCATCGAGTCGGGACGAGAAACACCCGGCAACCATCGGGCGAAAGTGTGACCAGTGATACTTCGGCGCGTCGCCCCTGATCGGAGAGTCGGGCGTCAGGAGGCGGTTCGGGCGCGCTGTAGGGTGAGCGCGGTCGACATCCTTTAAACACCGTCCGGTGAGGCGGGAAAGGAGGTCTGTGCGTCATGGCGCCAGACGACAAGCAGAACCCGAGCACAGCCCCGCAGGCACCTCAACAGCCCGGCTCCCGCGTGGTTCTCGGACCCGACGATGTCGGGCGGGCACTACGCCGCATGGCCCACGAAGTGCTCGAGGGCAACAGAGGCGGCGACGCTCTCGTCGTTCTCGGCATCCCCACTCGCGGAGTCCAACTCTCTCGCAGGCTCGCCTCCCTCATGTCGGAGGTCGAAGGCCGCGACATCCCGGTGGGCACCCTCGACATCACCCTCTACCGCGACGACCTGCGGCGTAACCCGACCCGGCGCCTCGAGCCCACCAAGATCCCCAAAGGCGGCATCGACGACAAGGTCGTCGTGCTCGTCGACGACGTGCTCTATTCGGGCCGCACGATCCGGGCCGCGCTCGACGCGCTCGGTGACATCGGCCGTCCCCGCGCAGTGCGCCTGGCGGTCCTCGTCGACCGCGGCCACCGTGACCTGCCCATTCGTGCCGACCACGTCGGCAAGAACCTGCCGACGTCGAGCCGCGAGCGCGTGCATGTTCACCTCGAAGAGACCGACGGTGTCGACGAGGTCCGTATCTCCGGAGGCGACCGCTGATGCAACTGCCACACCTGCTCGGCATCGAGGGCATGGACCGCGAAACGATCACGACCATCCTCGACACCGCCGAGGAGATGGCGTTGGTGCAGCAGCGGGAGCTGAAGAAGCTGCCGGCTCTGCGTGGCCGAACGATCGTCAACATGTTCTTCGAAGACTCGACGCGTACGCGCCTGAGCTTCGACCTCGCGGCCAAACGCCTCTCCGCCGACACGATGGCCTTCACCAGCAAGGGCAGCTCGACCAGCAAGGGCGAATCCCTGCGCGACACCGTGCTGACGATCAAGGCGATGGGGGTCGACGGCTTCGTCATCCGCCACGCCGTCTCGGGCGCACCGAAACTCGCGATGGAGTGGAGCGGCCTGCCCGTGCTCAACGCCGGCGACGGCATGCACGAGCACCCGACCCAAGCGCTGCTCGACGCGTTCGCGATGCGGCACCAACTCGGCGACCTCGAAGGCAAGCACGTCGCAATCGCGGGGGATCTGCGGCACAGCCGCGTCGTGCGCTCGAACCTCTTCTGTCTCGCAGCCCTCGGCGCCCGCGTGACGCTGGTCGCGCCTCCGACGTTGTTCCCCGATGCCGTGCGCGACTGGGACGTCATGTCGACGCCCGGCTTCGACATGACCACCGACCTCGACGACGTGGTCGACAACGTCGACGCGCTCATGATGCTGCGGGTGCAGCGCGAGCGGATGGCCGGCGGGTTCTTCCCCTCCGAAGCCGAATACACCGACCGCTGGGGCCTCACTCGCGAGCGACTCGCCCGTCTGCCCGAGCACGCCGCGATCTGCCACCCCGGCCCGATGAACCGCGGCCTCGAGATCTCGCCTGAAGCGGCCGACGCCGCGAATTCACTGATCCTCGACCAGGTCTCGGCCGGGGTCGCGATCCGCATGGCCGTGCTGTTCCACATCTTCTCCGGAGAGGACTCCAACTCATGACTCGCGACACCTTCGACCTCGTCGTCACCAACGCCAGGCTGCTGGGCGAGAAGGCCGTCGACATCGCGGTCTCGGGCGGCCGCATCGCGCAGATCGCGGATGCCGGTTCGATCGACACCGATGGCGTTCGCGTCGTCGCAGGCGAGGGCCTCGTGGCCCTCCCCGGGTTCGTCGACCCGCACACGCACTTGCGCGAGCCGGGGCGTGAAGACACCGAGACGATCGCCACCGGCGCGAGGGCCGCAGCAGCCGGCGGGTACACCGCCGTGATGGCGATGGCCAACACGACCCCCGTCACCGACACGGCCGCTGCCGCCGAGTGGGTCTACGACACCGGCCTGCGCGCCCCGCACTGCGACGTACACCCGGTCGGCAGCGTCACCAAGGGCCTCGCGGGCGAAGAACTCGCCGAGCTGGGGCTCATGGCGAACAGCCGCGCTCGGGTGCGCATGTTCAGCGACGACGGCAAGTGCGTCTACGACCCCTTGCTCATGCGCCGGGCGCTCGAATACGTCACGACGTTCGACGGCGTCATCGCCCAGCACAGCCAAGACCCGCGCCTGGCTCCGCACACCTCGTGCTGCCACGAAGGCCCCGTCTCCGGGCGGCTCGGGCTGCCCGGGTGGCCTGCAGTGGCGGAGGAGTCGATCATCGCCCGCGACATCATGCTCGCGAAGGCCGCAGGCGCCCGGCTGCACGTGTGTCACCTCTCCACGGCGGGCTCGGTCGAACTCGTGCGCTGGGGCAAGTCGCAGGGTGTGCAGATCACCGCGGAGGCGACCCCGCACCACCTGGCGCTCACGGTCGACCTGCTCGAGAGCTACGACTCCGTGTACAAGGTCAACCCGCCGCTGCGCACCGAAGCCGACGTGGAGGCGCTGCGTGCGGGCCTCGCCGACGGCACCATCGACGTCATCGGTACCGACCACGCCCCGCACGGCCTGGTCGACAAGCAGCACGATTTCCAGGTCGCCGCGTTCGGGATGCTCGGCCTCGAGACCGCCCTGTCAGTGGTGAGCGAGGTCATGGTCAAGCCCGGTCGCATGAGCTGGGCCGATGTCGCGCAGGCGATGTCGGTGCGTCCGGCTCGCCTCGCCGGCCTCGACGACCAGGGCCGCCCCCTGGAGGTGGGGGAGCCCGCCAACATCACGCTCGTCGACCCGGAGGCGACCGTCACGGTGAACCGCGACGACTCCCTCTCCCTCTCCCGCAACAACCCGTGGCACGGCCGCACCCTCACCGGGCGCGTCATGACCACGATCCTGCGCGGCGTGCCGACGTACGAGAACGGCGTCATCGCCGACCTCACGGGTGTCGCGACCAAGCCCGCCGGAGGCCGTGCGTGACGCGACTCGCAAAGACTGAGACCGATGCCGCCGATGCGGTCGACGCTGTCATGGAGGCGTTGCGACGTCCACCGGCAGTGCTGGTCCTCGAGGACGGACGCATCTTTCGGGGCGAGGCCTACGGAGCGATCGCCAGCACGACGGGCGAGGCGGTCTTCAACACCGGCATGACCGGGTACCAAGAGACCCTCACCGACCCGTCGTACCACCGCCAGGTCGTCGTGATGACCTCGCCGCACATCGGCAACACGGGCATCAACGACGAAGACCAGGAGAGTCGGCAGATCTGGGTGGCGGGGTTCGTCGTGCGTGACCCCGCGATCCGGGCGAGCAACTGGCGTAGTCGCCGCGACCTCGAAGACGAGCTGCGCGAGCAGGGCATCGTGGGCATCTGCCACATCGACACTCGCGCGCTCACGCGGCATCTGCGCAACGAGGGCGCGATGCGCGTCGGGGTCTTCTCCGGCGAGGCGGCCACCCGCCCCGAGGCCGAGTTGCTCGACGAGGTGCGGTCGTCGCCGCAAATGGTCGGCGCGGCGCTCGTCGACGAGGTGACGACGGGGGAGACCCTCGAACGCTTCGATGCACCAGGGCCCGACGCAGGCCTCGGCGAGGCGACCGACCGCGTGCCGCTGGACCGCGAGCCCGACTACGTCATCGCACTGGTCGACCTTGGGATCAAGGAACAGTCGATCCGGCAATTCAACGCCCGCGGCGTCAAGGTCTTTGTGCTCGCAGCGGATTCGAGCATCGACGACATCATGGCCGTGGCCGGCGTGCACGCGACCGAGGGCCCTGACGGGGTCTTCTTCTCCAACGGGCCCGGCGACCCCTCGACGGCCGAGACGCAGATCGACCTCCTGCGTGAGGTACTGCGCCGGAGGATCCCGTTCTTCGGCATCTGTTTCGGCAACCAATTGCTCGGGCGGGCGCTCGGATTCGACACGTACAAGCTGCAATTCGGGCACCGGGGCATCAATCAGCCGGTGCTCGTCAAGGCCACGGGTCTTGTCGACATCACCGCGCACAACCACGGCTTCGCCGTCGACGCACCGATCGACCGCGACGTGACGGCTCCGCTCGACCGGATGCCTGAAGACCAGGGAGGCGGAACCGAGATCGGGCGGGTGCGGGTCTCGCACATCTGCCTCAACGACGACGTGGTCGAGGGCCTGCAGTGTCTCGACAGCCCGGCGTTCTCGGTGCAGTTCCACCCTGAGGCCGCTGCCGGCCCGCACGACAGCCAGTACATCTTCGACGACTTCGTGGCACTCATGGCCGCTACGCACGGCGTGACGGACACGGCGACCAGCGCGTCGAGTGAGTCCGGTGAGAGGGGCCAGGCGTGATGCCCAAGCGCGACGACATCACCTCCGTACTCGTCATCGGCTCCGGCCCGATCGTCATCGGGCAGGCAGCCGAGTTCGACTACTCCGGCACCCAGGCGTGCCGCGTGCTGCGGCAGGAGGGGTTGCGGGTCATCCTCGTCAACTCCAACCCGGCGACGATCATGACCGACCCGGAGGTGGCCGACGCCACCTACATCGAGCCGATCGCCCCCGACATCCTCGAGCGGATCATCGCCAAGGAGCGCCCCGACGCCGTGCTCGCCACGCTCGGCGGCCAGACTGCGCTCAACGCGGCGATCGCGTTGCACGAGAACGGGGTCCTCGAGAAGTACGGATGCCCGCTCATCGGCGCCAACGTCGACGCGATCCAGCTCGGCGAGAACCGGCAGCTCTTCAAGGGCGTCGTAGAGCGCTGCGGTGCCGAGGTGGCCGCCAGCGTCATCTGCCACACGATGGAGGAGGTGTGGGCCGGAGCCGAGCATCTCGGCTACCCCCTCGTCGTGCGGCCGTCGTTCACGATGGGCGGTCTCGGCTCCGGGTTCGCCTACAACGCAGAGGATCTCGAGCGCATCGCCTCCGCCGGTCTCGCCGATTCGCCGACCACCGAGGTACTGCTCGAAGAGTCGATCCTCGGCTGGAAGGAGTACGAACTCGAGGTCATGCGCGACCACGCCGACAACGTCGTGGTCGTGTGCTCGATCGAGAACGTCGACCCGGTCGGCGTGCACACCGGCGACTCGATCACCGTCGCTCCGGCGCTCACGCTCACCGACCGCGAGTACCAGAACCTGCGCGACGTCGGCATCGCGATCATCCGTGAGGTCGGGGTCGATACGGGGGGCTGCAACATCCAGTTCGCGGTGAACCCCGAGAACGGGCGGGTCATCGTCATCGAGATGAATCCGCGGGTCTCGCGCTCGTCGGCGCTGGCCAGCAAGGCGACCGGGTTTCCGATCGCGAAGATCGCCGCCAAGATGGCGATCGGCTACACCCTCGACGAGGTGCCCAACGACATCACCGCCGAGACCCCGGCCAGCTTCGAGCCGACCCTCGACTACATCGTCGTCAAGGTGCCGCGGTTCGCGTTCGAGAAGTTCCCCGACGCCGATCCGACCCTGACGACGACGATGAAGTCGGTCGGCGAGGCGATGGCCCTGGGCCGCAACTTCACCGAGGCGCTGCAGAAGGCGCTGCGCTCGGTGGAGAGCAAGGGCAGCGGATTCCACTGGCGCCGGGGCACTCGGCCGAGTCGCGAGCAGGCCCACGCCCTGCTGCAGCAGGCGATGACCCCGACCGACGGGCGTCTCGTGCTCGTGCAGCAGGCGTTGCGCGGTCGTGTCACGGTGGAGGAGGCGTTCGCGGCAACCGGCATCGACCCGTGGTTCCTCGACCAGATCGTGCTGCTCAACGAGGTCGCGAAGATGCTCGCCGACTCTGTCGGCGAGTCGGGAACGATCACGCCCGACATGCTGCGTCTGGCCAAGCGCCACGGCTTCTCCGACGCCCAGATCTCCGAGATCTCCGGGCTGGACGAGGCGGTGGTGCGCGGAGTGCGGCACGCCCTCGGCATCCGCCCCGTCTACAAGACCGTCGACACGTGCGCCGCCGAATTCGCGGCACGCACGCCGTACCACTACTCCAGCTACGACGACGAGACCGAGGTCGAGCCGCGCGAGCGCCCGGCCGTCATCATCCTCGGGTCGGGCCCCAACCGCATCGGCCAGGGCATCGAGTTCGACTACAGCTGTGTGCACGCCAGCTTCGCCCTGCGCGAGGCCGGGTTCGACACGGTGATGGTCAATTGCAACCCCGAGACCGTCTCCACCGACTACGACACGAGCAGCCGCCTCTACTTCGAGCCGTTGACCTTGGAAGACGTGCTCGAAGTGATCCGTGCCGAACAGCAGGCGGGCCCAGTCGCTGGCGTCATCGTGCAGCTCGGCGGGCAGACTCCGCTGGGACTCGCGGCGCAGCTCAAGGCAGAAGGCGTGCCGATCGTCGGCACCTCGCCCGAGGCCATCGACCTTGCCGAAGACCGCGGCGCCTTCGGGCGGGTCCTCGCGGAGGCCGAACTGCCGGCTCCGAAGCACGGCATCGCGTACTCCTCCGCGGAGGCCGTCGAGGTTGCGCAGAGCATCGGGTACCCAGTGCTGGTGCGGCCCAGCTACGTGCTCGGTGGGCGCGGCATGGAGATCGTCTACGACGACACGACCCTGCGTGAATACGTCGATCGCGCGACGGCGACAGGCAGCGGCCACCCGGTGCTCGTCGACCGGTTTCTCGACGACGCGATCGAGATCGACGTCGACGCGCTCTTCGACGGCCGCGACATGTACATCGGCGGGATCATGGAGCACATCGAGGAGGCCGGCATCCACTCCGGCGACTCGGCGTGCGTGCTGCCTCCGCTGACCCTCGGCCCCACTGAGATCGAGCGGGTGCGCGAATCGACTCGGCTGCTCGGTGAGGGGATCGGCGTGCGCGGCCTGATGAACGTGCAGTTCGCGCTGGCCCAGGACATCCTCTACGTGCTGGAGGCCAACCCGCGCGCGAGCCGCACAGTGCCGTTCGTCGCCAAGGCCACCGGAGTGCCGCTTGCCAAGGCCGCCGCACGGGTGATGCTCGGCGCCACGATCGCGCAGCTCCGCGACGAAGGCCTGCTGCCGGCCGAGGGCGACGGCTCCGACATGCCGGTCGACGCGCCCCTGTCGGTCAAGGAGGCGATCCTGCCGTTCAAGCGGTTCCGCACCGCAGACGGTGGTGTGGTCGACAGCATCCTCGGCCCCGAGATGCGCTCGACCGGCGAGGTGATGGGCATCGACGTCGACTACGGGTCGGCGTTCGCGAAGACCCAGATGGGCACGCTCTCCGGCCTGCCGACTTCCGGGCGCGTGTTCGTCTCGATCGCCAACCGCGACAAGAGGGCCATGATCTTTCCGATCAAGCGCCTGCACGAACTCGGCTTCGAACTGCTCGCCACCGAAGGCACCGCACAGGTTCTGCGCCGCAACGGCATTCCGGCATCTATCGTGCGTAAGCACAGTGAAGGTTCGGGCCCGAACGGCGAGCCGACCATCGTGCAGGAGATCCAGGCCGGTAACGTCGACATGGTTGTCAATACGCCTGGTAACCGCACGGCCCGCCGCGACGGTTACGCGATCCGCACGGCGACGACGAGCATCGGTAAACCAATCATCACCACCGTGCAGCAACTGGGGGCGGCTGTGCAGGGCATCGAGGCTCTGCGTCAGTCGGCCATCACCATCGGATCGGTGCAGGAGCACGCGGCGAAGCTGAACAGGGCGGCGCGTGCCGTGGGAGAGGGGAGCGCATGAGCGCGGTCAAAGACGGGGGCAGGCCCGTCGTGCAGGTCGAGGCGCGACTCGTCGCGACCCGACCGGCGGGGGAGTACCAGTACATGACGTTCGCGGCCCCCGGGCTGCCCGACCTGGCCAAGCCGGGTCAGTTCGTCGGTCTCACCGTCGGCGGCGACCTCAGCGGCGCGCTGCTGCGACGCTCGTTCGCCCTCCACGCGGTGAGCCCGGCGGCCGACCGGTCGGAGGAGGACATCCTCGACATCGTCGTGGCACCCGCAGGCAAGGGCACCCAGTGGCTCACGACACGCGAGATCGGCTCGTACGTCGACCTCGTCGGCCCGCTCGGCCGGCCCTTCCCGCTGCCGCGTGAGCGCGTCACGTGCGTGCTCGTCGGAGGCGGCTACGGAAGCGCGCCGCTGTTCTGGCTCGCCGCAGTGCTCCGCGAGCGGGGCTGCCGTGTCGAGTTCGTGCTCGGTGCCGCCAACCGTGAGCGTCTCTTCGGCGCCGAGAAGGCGGAGCGGTACGCCGACGGCGTCACGATCGTCACCGACGACGGATCCCGCGGACAGCGGGGCTGGGTCTCCGATGTGCTGCCCGACGTGATCCTCCGCTCCGACGCCTCGGTCGTGTACGCGTGCGGCCCGATGCCGATGCTCGAATCTGTCACCCGCATCGCGGCCGAACGTGGCATCGTCGCGCAGGTCTCGGTGGAAGAGTCGATGGCCTGCGGCGTCGGCGTGTGCATGACATGCGTCATGCCGGTCATGGGCTCCGACGGCACCACCCGCATGGTCCGCTCGTGCGTCGAAGGCCCGACCTTCCGCGGCGATCGCATCCGCTGGGACGCCTTCGACGACGGCTGGTGCTCCGTTCCGTCCGACACGCTCGGTGCACCCAGGGCGCCCCTTGCAGGAGGTCACTGATGTTCGGTCGCCGACGTAACCAAGAGCACGAAGCCGCGCCGGAGCACGTCGACACCGGCGACGCACAGGCTGTGCGTGCCACGACGCCCGCGGTCGACCTCACGGCACGGCTCGGGCCGCTCACGCTGCCGAACCCCGTGATGACGGCCTCGGGCTGTGCGGCCAACGGTCGTGAACTGCACAACTTTTTCGACGTCTCCGGCCTGGGCGCGTTCGTCACGAAGACGGTCATGGCCGAGCCCCGCTCGGGCCGCGGCACACCGCGCATGGCCGAGACCCCCTCCGGCATGCTCAACTCGATCGGCCTGCAGGGGCCCGGCATCGAGGAGTTCGTCGCGAAGGACCTGCCGTGGCTGCAGTCGGTCGGCGCCCGGGTGCTGGTGTCGATCGCCGGTAACGACGCCCGCGAGTTCGCTCACGTCGCAAAGGTGCTCACCGAGAGTCCCGCGTCTGCCGCGGTCGTCGGCATCGAGGTCAACATCTCGTGCCCCAACGTCGCCAACCGCGGCCTCGTGTTCGCGTGCGACCCGGTCTCGGCCGCCGAGGTCATCGATCGCGTGCGTCGTCAGGTGAGCGATTCGGTGCCGCTGTTCGCCAAGCTCAGCCCCGACGTCACCGACATCGTCGGCATCGCCCGCGCGGTGGTGCACGCCGGTGCCGACGGCCTGACGATGATCAACACCCTGCTCGGCATGGAGATCGACACCGAGCGTCTGCGTCCGCACCTCGCCGGTATCACGGGCGGCCTCTCCGGACCCGCCATCCGACCGGTCGCTGTGCGCGCTGTGTGGCAGGTCGCCGGCGCGATGCGTGACGGAGGCGTGCCGCGCCGCCCGATCATCGGCGTCGGAGGCATCCGTACCGGGCTAGACGCGCTGCAGTTTCTCGCCGCCGGGGCCGGTGCGGTGCAGGTCGGTACCGCCACGTTCCACGACCCGCAGGCACCGCTGCGCGTGCGCGACGAACTCGAGGCCGAACTCGCCCGCCGGGGCGTCACCTCGCTCGAGGAGGTCGTGGGCGCGGCCCACCTCCGCCTGCCCTAGGCCCTGCGGGGGAGCCGGAGGCGCTCGAAGCTCGAAGCTGCCCACCCCCGGGCGGTCCTGTTCGCTACAGCGCCCGACCATCGACACAGCATCCGACAATCGACCTGAGCAGAGAAGCTAGCGAAGGAGCGCCATGTCCACG
>JAUNUP010000063.1 GCA_030538115.1 Dermatophilus congolensis
CGAGCCTGTCATCGAGCGCGCGCCTGTCGTCACACCGGAGCCCGCAGTGCAACCTGAACCGACCCCGGCCGCATCTGTCGAGCCCGAGCCGGTACCGCAGTTCCAGCCTGAGCCTGAGGTCGTGCCGGAGCCTGAGCCGGTGATTCAGCACGAGCCCGCACCGGAGCCCGTTCTCGAGCCGCACCCGGAACCCGAGCCAGCCGTCGAGACCGAGCCTGCCGTCGAGCGCGCGCCGGCCGTCGCCTCGGAGCCCGCAGTGCAACCGGAGCCCATTCTCGAGCAGGCCCCGGCACCCGAGCCTGCCGTCGAGCCCCAGCCCGAGACTGCACCTGTTCCGGTGCCAGCACCTCAACCCGAGCCCGAGCCGACCGTCCCCAGTCGGGGTGTCGCGGCGCCGAGTTCGCCGTTCGCTCCTGCGGCTGCGTGGGCTCCGCCCGCGCGGGAGGTGCAGCGGCCTCGGAGCCCGATCGGTCAGGTGCCCACGCCGACGCAGCCTCCGGCAGCGGTGAGCA
Organism: Dermatophilus congolensis; assembly: GCA_030538115.1. Lineage (GTDB taxonomy): Bacteria > Actinomycetota > Actinomycetes > Actinomycetales > Dermatophilaceae > Dermatophilus > Dermatophilus congolensis_B. The sequence continues at coordinate 513 of JAUNUP010000063.1, forward strand.
CCCCGCCGATCGGCCGCGTACCTGTCGCCGGTCCCGCTCAGCCCGCACCGGCGGCCGAGACGCCCGCTCCCTCGCAGCCCCCGACGGCCCCGCCGACTCCGGCTGCTCCCGAAGCCCGCCCGACGGAGGAGCGCTACACGCCTCCGTTCACCGCCCCGGGGCAGGTTCCCCCGCCTCCGGCACCTGCGCCGAGCCCGTGGCCCGAGCCGGGCGATGCGTCCGCCGAGTCGACAGTCGAGAGCGATGGCGGCGAGGAGAAGGAGAAATTCTTCAAGCGCATGTTCGGCCGCCGCAAGGGCGACCACTGACCCTGGGCATCGGGGCGGTTGGAGTCGGGGCGACAGGTGACCGACTCTCCCGTGCCGTGGCACTTCTGCAGGGAGGTGCCGTGTGCTGGAACATGTGCCACGGCACCACCCCGGGTAGGGTGCCGTGGCACATGTTCTCGCGCATCTGATCTACCAGCACCAGTGCCACGGCACGGGGGCTCGGGAGCCTGGAAACTGATCTACCAGGAGCAGTGCCACGGCACGGGGTGATCGGGGGGAGCCTTGGAACGCTCACGGCGCCGCCCCGTTGCCGGGCTCAGGAACGCCGGTGCATGGAGGTCGCGCTGGCCTGATCGCGGGCCATCATCACGAGCTGGTCGACGTTGACGTGCGGCGGGCGCGAGACGACCCAGGCGATGCCCTCGGCGACATCTTCGGCGGTCAGGGGCGTGAGGCCCTCGTAGACGGCGTCGGCCTTGGCCTGGTCGCCTCCGAAACGCACGACGCTGAACTCCGTCTCGGTGAGGCCGGGGTCGAATTCGCAGATGCGAACGGGCTGCCCGAGCAGTTCGTAGCGCAGCACCTTGGTGAGCGCGGCGACCGCGAACTTGGCCGCGTTGTACCCGCCGCCACCGGGATAGGGCTCGTGACCGGCGATCGAGCCGACGTTGACGATCTGGCCGTCTCCGGAGGCGACGATCGCGGGCAGCAGCCCCTTGACCATGCGTACCGTGCCGAGCACGTTCGAGTCGTACATGCTCTGCCAGTCGTCGATCGACGACTCCTCGATGGTGTCTTTGCCCAGCGCACCGCCCGCGCAGTTGACCAGCACCGCGCATTCGGGCACCTGGGCGACGAACGCGTCGACGGAGGCCGAATCGGTGACGTCGAGCGAGATGGCGCGGGCACCGCCCGCGATCTGGGCGGCGAGGGCCTCGATACGCTCGACACGACGCGCGCCGAGTACGACCTCGTACCCGGCCTCGGCCAACGCCTTCGCGGTGGCGGCGCCGATTCCGCTGCTCGCGCCCGTGACAACGGCGACTTTCGACATGCGTCCTCCTGCTTTCGATGACGTTCGATTGCGTTCGAGCCACAGCCCACCGAAATCCTAGGGGCTGATCTGTGCAGTCTCGCGGCGTCCGCGCGTCGCCGCTATCCCAGTGAACGTCTATACCTTCACGGTCTAGATCTCTGCATGGTCAGGCATTAGCCACCAGGGAAATCCCCAGCCTTTTCGTGAATTCGTCACGGCACGGTTTCGAATTGGCCGCAGTGTCGCGCAAGGGCGGCCTGTCGATTCTTTACCGAAACCTCAGGCGCTTAGACTCCGACTCGGCCCGCCCACCGGCGAGCCGTCTAATTCGTTGTCTTATAAGGAGTTTCACGTGAAGGCACCAGGTCTCGGCCAACGACTAGGGGCGGAGTTCCTCGGTACGTTCTGGCTCGTGCTCGGCGGATGCGGCAGCGCCGTCTTCGCCGCGAAGGTTCTCAGCGACGACCCCACGCCCGTGAACATGGGCATCGGCTTCGTCGGTGTGGCGCTGGCGTTCGGTCTCACTGTGCTGACGATGGCCTACGCCGTCGGCCACGTCTCGGGCGGGCACTTCAACCCGGCCGTCACCATCGGCTGCGCCGTCGCCAAGCGTTTCGAGTGGAAGGACGTGCCCGCGTACATCGTCACCCAGGTCGTCGCCGGTCTGGCTGCCGGTGGCGTGATCTACGCGATCGCTGCGGGCAAGGCCGGTTTCGACCCGGTCGGCAACATGGCCGCCAACGGCTACGCCGAGAACTCCCCCAACGGCTACAGCATGATCGCAGTGCTCATCGCCGAGGTCGTTCTCACCGCGTTCTTCCTCTACATCATTCTCGGCGCGACCGACCCGCGCGCACCGCAGGGCTTCGCCCCCATCGCGATCGGTCTGGCCCTGACGCTGATCCACCTCATCTCCATCCCGATCAGCAACACCTCTGTGAACCCGGCCCGCTCCACGGCGGTCGCGTTCTTCAACGGCGCGGGCGCCCCCGGCCAGTTGTGGATGTTCTGGGTCGCCCCGATCGTGGGCGCGATCATCGCCGGCGCCACGTACTGGATGATCACCGGCGAGAACCGCGAGCCCGTCGAGATGCCCACCGGCGAGCCCGAGCACGCCGTCTGATCACGACACACAGCCCTGCTCGATAGCGGGGATTCACCGGAGGCCCGGACCGACAAAGGTCCGGGCCTCCGTCATGTTGCGTACGGCGCCCCGGAGGCCCAGGAGGCGTCCGGTTCAGTAGAAAGCACGGCGCCAGCCGTCCGAAGTGCCTGGTAGAAGCCGGAGAAGCGCACATCCGGCAAGCTCACAATGCGGTTCCCGGCGATCAGGCGGGAGGGCTTTGGTAGCGTCGAAAGCGTCTCAAGGACCCCTAGTCTCTGCTTGCCACGCTTGTTGGAAGGGCTGATGAATGTGAGCACCACCCCCGTGAAGGTAGCCGTCACCGGTGCCGCCGGTCAGATCGGTTACAGCCTCCTGTTCCGTATCGCCAGCGGCGCCCTGCTCGGCCCGGACACCCCCGTTCAGCTCCAGCTCCTCGAGATCGAGCCCGCGCTCAAGGCGCTTGAGGGCACGGTCATGGAGCTCAACGACTGCGCGTTCCCGACCCTCGCCGGTGTCGAGATCGGTGCCGACCCCAACGTCATCTTCGACGGCGCTAACCTCGCCCTCCTCGTCGGCGCCCGCCCCCGCACGAAGGGTATGGAGCGCGGCGACCTGCTCTCCGCCAACGGCGCGATCTTCACCGGTCAGGGCAAGGCCCTCAACGACCACGCCGCCTCCGACATCCGCATCGGCGTCACCGGCAACCCGGCCAACACCAACGCGCTCATCGCGATGAACAACGCTCCCGACATCCCCAAGGAGCGCTTCTCCGCACTCACGCGTCTCGACCACAACCGCGCCATCAGCCAGCTCGCTGAGAAGCTCGGCGTGCCCGTGACCGAGATCAAGAAGATGACGATCTGGGGCAACCACTCCGCCACGCAGTACCCCGACCTGTTCAACGCCGAGGTCGGTGGCAAGAACGCGGCCGAGGCCGTGGGTGACCAGGACTGGCTGGAGAACTACTTCATCCCGACTGTCGCCAAGCGTGGCGCCGCGATCATCGAGGCCCGCGGGGCATCGTCCGCCGCGTCCGCCGCGTCGGCGACGATCGACGCCGCTCGCGACTGGCTGCTCGGCTCCGCCGACGGCGACTGGATCTCGATGGCCGTCGCCTCCGACGGGTCGTACGGCGTGCAGGAGGGCATCATCTCCTCGTTCCCCGTCACCACCAAGAACGGTGAGTGGGAGATCGTCCAGGGCCTCGACGTCAACGAGTTCTCCCGCGCCCGCATCGACGCCTCGGTCGCCGAGCTCGTCGAAGAACGCGACGCTGTCAAGGAACTCGGCCTCATCTGAGTTCGCGCATAACACCAGCACGCCGGTTCATCGTGAATGCCGGTGGCCCCTCGGGGTCACCGGCATTCACGTTCTCAGCGGGTTTTCGTCCAGTAGGCGACGGCGTCGATTCTGTGGCGATCCACGCCGGCATCGGTGATGAGGGCGTTGCGGAGCGTACGCACAGCAGCGGCTTCGCCCGCTATCCACACTGCGACCTGCGGTGACACACTTGCGGCCAGGCTCGGGGCCAGCGCCGCCGTCGGGGAGCCGTGGTCGGCGCCGTCGCGTTCGAGCCAGGTGACAGCGAGGTGCGCGCCCGACGGGATCTCCTGCCGTTCGGCCGCATCGGCGATCTCTACGAATGCCCGCGCCTGCACGTCTGGGCCGAGGTCGGCGGCTATCGCCTGGAGGGCGGGCAGCCCCGTCTCGTCGGCGACCAGCACCACCTCGTCGGCGTCGCTGGGCACCTCGAAGCCGCCGACAGGAGCGGTGAGCATGAGCTCGTCGCCGGGTACGGCCTCCGCGGCCCAGGTCGCCGCGACGCCGCCGGGATGGAGCACGAAATCGACGGTCGCCTCACCCGCCTCGGCGTCGAGCCGGAGCAGGGTGTACGTGCGGCGACGACGCCGGGCCAGGGCCGCCTCGTCGGCCTCCCCCGTGAACCGGTGGGAGGCGGGAAAGCTCAGTTTGACCCGCTGGTCGGGGCCGGTGGCAACGGCTTCACGCAGCCCATCCCCGCGAAAGGTGACACGGCGCATCCGCGGAGTCACATCGGCGACCTCGGTGACCACGCACACTCCGAGGCCCTCACGCGCGGCACGGCGCACACCACTCACAGGTTTCCTCCCCTTCGCACTGCGACGACCGTCGGGTTCGTCAGTCAGCGCACGAACAGTCGACCCTTGACGGGTCGAAGAACGATCCACGCACCCACCACGAGCAGCACCGCGTCGACGGCCGCGAGCACCACGACCTCCATGTGACGCGTCACCAGGAGCGTCGCGCCGAGAACGTTGGCAGTGAGCACCGCATAGAACCACAGGTCGAGAGACCGCGAACGCAGTATCAGCGCCCCGAGACGCGGATCGTCACCGGCGACGGCCCGCATGACGAGCGCCATCACGCAACCGCCGGCCATGATCGCTCCACCGACCAACACCTGACCGGCCGCTACCGCGGCCCACCCCGCCACCACGAGAGCGGCGACGAACCACCACCCCCGCAAGCGCGCGAGGTGGCCTCTCATGCGGCGGAGGCCTCCGGCTTGTGCACGATTCCGGCCACACGCTCGGCTGCGACGACCGTGTTGGTGAGCAGCATCGCCCGGGTCATCGGGCCGACGCCGCCGGGGTTGGGCGAGATCCACGACGCGACCTCGGCCACGTCGGGGGCGATGTCGCCCGCGATCTTGCCGTTGACGCGCGAGACGCCCACGTCGAGCACCGCAGCTCCGGGCTTGATCATGTCTTTGGTGATGAGGCCGGGCACGCCCGCAGCCCCCACGACGATGTCGGCGTCGCGCAGCTCGTGCGCCAGGTCACGCGTGCCGGTGTGACACAGGGTGACGGTCGCGTTCTCGGAGCGGCGGGTCAGCAGCAACGCCAGCGGGCGGCCCACCGTGAGGCCGCGGCCGACGATCGCCACGTGCGCACCCGCGATCGGCACGTCGTGACGGCGCAGCAGCTCGACGATGCCCAGCGGCGTACACGGCAGCGGCGCCGGACGCTCCATCACCAGGCTGCCGAGGTTCACGGGGTGCAGCCCGTCGATGTCCTTGTCGGGGTTCACGCGCGAGAGCAGCGCGTACTCGTCGAGGCCCGTCGGCTGCTGCACGAGAAAGCCTGTGACGTCGGGCGATGCGTTGAACTCGTCGATGAGGTCTTCGACCTGGGCCTGTGAGGTGCCCTCGGGCAGGTCGCGCCGGATGCTGCGCATGCCGATTTCGGCGCAGTCGCGGTGTTTCGTAGTGACGTAGATGTGGGAGGCGGGGTCGTCGCCGACGAGGATCGTCGCGAGCCCAGGCATCACGCCGGCATCGATGCAGCGGCGGACACGTACCGACAATTCCCTCTTGATCGAAGCCAGTGTCGCGCTACCGTCAAGGATTCCTGCCGTCATGGTGTGCATCATTTCATAGGCGCTCGCAACGGAGCACTTATGCTCGGACGAGGGACACCGCCCGAGTGTCTCGACAGAAGCGACACACCCAGTTGGCCAGCGACGCAGCGCCTTCCGAGGCAGCGGACGCCACGAAAGCGCTTGTGCGCACAACGCCACGACCAGACCGAGGTGAGCAGTGATGAGCCGAGACCCACTATCGGGTCGCGCCTGTACGGCGAGGCGGCGAACACGAGCGACCCCCGGCCGGCTCTCGGCCAGGTTCGGCATTCCGCTGGTGGCTGCTGTCGCGCTCGCGGGGTGCGGGCTCACCGGTATCGGCGGTGGCACCGCGACCGTCACCGAGACGGCCACTCCCGGCCCTACGAACGCGACCACTCCCGAGGCCTCGCCGACGGCCACGGCGACCACGCCGACGACGTCTCCTTCGGCTCCGGACCCGACCGAGGTCTCCACGCTTCCCGGCGGCAACGGCATGGCCCTGCCGCTACTCCTCTCCGACAACTTCTTGCCCGCCGCGTGGACCTCGACGACTCCTCGTGACTCGGGCGGCTTCAGGATGACGATCTGCGGCGTCGACATCGAGCCCCGCGAGCCGATCGACGGCGCAGCCAAGCGGTGGCAGCAGACTCCGACCGGGCCCTTCCTCGAGCAGCACGTGCGCGTGTACGGCGACAGCACCGCACGTGATGTGCTCGCCGCCCTCAAAGAGGCGATGCCCGGATGCCGTGAATACACCGCCACCGATGCGAAGGGCGGGTCGAGTACCTTCACCGTCTCGTCGCTGACCCTGCGTAGCGCCGACCGCAACACGATTCAGTGGCGACAGAAGTTGGTGCCCACAGGTAGCGCGCCGACCTCGGAGGCGACCACGACCTCGTCGACCCTCACACCCGGAGCCGCGACGCCTACCGGCACGGTCACGGCCACGTCGCGGGCGACCGCACCGACGCCACCCACGCTGACGCAAGATGTGGTTGTCGCACGCATCGGTTCTTCGACCGTGATGCTGGTGTCGTACGCAGTCGGAACGAACCCCTCGGCTGCCCTGCTGGACGCAGCACTCTCTGCTGCCAAGACGCTGCCCTAGTACTGCCCTAGCGCTGCTTCTCGCAATCTCGACCCCTACATGAGGTAGCGAATGCGCAGGTCAATGTACACGTCTTTCACAAACCTCCAACAGTACACGTGTACAATGGAGACGTCGGCTCGCGAGGTCGGCGGCCACCTGCGGAACGGTGCCCGGCAACCTCGTGACTCCGCGCCGCGCCAGGGCAAGACCTCAGCGGCAGCGGCGGGAGCGGCCGCGTCGTATATACGACGCCACCGAGACGGCGCACCTGCGAGCGCTGCGAGGAAGCATGCTGTTGACCCCTGGTCTCACTGTCGTCCACCCCCACCACGGCCCTGCCACCGTCGTCGCGCGTACCTCGCGCCGCGTGGCCGGCCGCGACGTCGAGTACGTCGAATTGCTTGTCACCGAGCGGCGTCTCACCCTGCTCATCCCCGCCGATAAGGCCGACGAGATAGGTATCCGTGAGGTCGCCACGCAGGGCCACCTCGACTCCCTGGTCGGTGTGCTGTGCGAACCCACTGTCGATGAAGAGCGGACCTGGTCGCGTCGGTTCAAGGCCAACTCCGAACGCGTCGCCACCGGTGACCCGCACGTCATCGCCGCTGTCGTGCGCGACCTGGTCCGCCGTGACGAGGCAGGCGTGCTCTCCCCGGCCGAGCGACTGCAGCTCAAGGATGCGGCGCGTCCGCTGATCGCCGAGATCGCCCTCGCGGTCGGCAGCACCGACGAACACGCCTGGGAGGTCGTCCGCACGATCTCCGTGGAGGCGTCGACCAGGGTTCTCGACGAACTCACCGAGCACGCCGCCGCCGCTTGAACCTCGACCCGCAGCGAAACGGGCGCCCACTCCGCATCGGAGTGGGCGCCCGTTCGGGTCTCAGCGCAGCCCTCGTCGGGCGGACAGGCGGGTGCCCGCCGCCCCGACGAGCGTGA
>JAUNUP010000004.1:0-3949 GCA_030538115.1 Dermatophilus congolensis
AGATTCCCCAGTTCCCGCAGGTCCCGCAGGTCCCCCAGATCCCGGCGATGCCGAGCATCCCGATGCCCACGATCCCGACGCCGACCCCGACGGCGCCGACGATCACCACGCTCGGCGATGTCGCGACGGTCGAGCTGAAGGCCGCGCAGGCGACCAGCATCTCGCGCACCGACGGGCGGCCCAGCGTCGGCCTGGCGATCGTCAAGGTGCCGGGTGCGAGCACGGTCGACATCTCGCACGAGGTGCGGGCGTTGATTCCGGAGTTGGAACAGTCCATCCCGGGCGGGCGGCTCGCCGTGGTCTTCGACCAGGCGCCGTTCATCGAGCAGTCGATCTCCGACCTCACGCATGAGGGCATGCTCGGCCTGCTCATGGCCGTGCTCGTGGTCTTCGCGTTCCTGCTGTCGGTGCGGTTGACGCTGGTGACGGCGGTGTCGATCCCGGCCTCGCTGCTCGCCGCGCTCATCGGCCTGCAGGCCACGGGCTACACACTCAACATCCTCACGCTCGGGGCTCTGACGATCGCGATCGGCCGCGTGGTCGACGACTCGATCGTGGTGGTCGAGAACATCAAACGGCAGCTCGACCTGGGCAAGGGCCGGACCGACGCGATCATCACAGGGGTTCGTGAGGTGGCGAGCGCGATCACCGCCTCCACGATCGCGACCGTCGCCGTGTTCTTGCCCATCGGACTCGTCGGAGGCGAATCGGGCGAGCTGTTCAGGCCCTTCGCCGTGACGGTCGGATTGGCGATGGGTGCTTCGCTGCTCATCGCGCTGACGATCGTGCCTGTGCTGGCGTATTGGTTCGTCAAACCCAATCCCGCCGCACTGACCACCTCACCGGGCTCAGCACCGGGCTCCTCGCAGGCCGGTGCAGCCGATGGCGACGAGCCGGCAGCCACAGACGCCGCCCACGACGACGAGCACGCGCAGCCCGGGCGCATGGAGCGCTTCTACCTCCCCTCCCTCGCGTTCGCCCTGCGGCGGCCGTTGGTGACGATGGGCATCGCGGTTCTCGCTCTGGCGCTGGCAGGGGCGGGAGCGACCCAGCTCAAGACCGAGTTCATCGGAGACGCCGGGCAGAACTCGTTGCGCATCACCCAACGCCTTCCGGCCGGTTCGACTCTGACGGCCGTCGACGCGGCCGCGACAAAGGTCGAAAAGGTGCTGGCCGAAAACCCGCAGGTGAGCACCACGATGGTGACGATCGGTGGCGGCGACAACCCGTTCGGAGGCGGATCGGCGGGCGTCGCCAACTTCTCACTCACCCTCGCCGACGGTGCCGACAACGCGACGCTGGCCGAGCAACTGCGCACCGACCTCACCGCGCTCGAGGGCGTGGGCGACATCTCGGTCGGTCAGGCGAACGGGATGGCCGGATCGAGCGCGGTGCAGATCGCCGTGCGGGCCCCCGACGCCGACGAACTGCGCACGGCGGCCGAGCAGGTCACCGAAGCGATGAAGAGCGTCGAGGGAGTCTCGGAGGTCGGCTCCGACTTGGGCGAACAGGTCCCGACCCTCGCGGTTCAGGTCGACCGCGCCAAGGCTCTCGCGAGGGGAGTCACCGAGACGCAGGTCGGGCAGAAGGTGTCGACAGCCGTCGAGGGCAGCACGCTCGGCCGGGTCGAGTTCGGCGACGCCTCCCACGACGTCGTGCTGCACGAGAAGGCGCCGCCGACCGACCTCAAGGGCATCGAGACGATCGTCGTCGGCGCCGACTACAAGGGCGATGACGTGCTGCTGCGCCAGGTGGCGTCGGTTGAACGTGAACTGATGCCGGCGAGCATGCGACGCATCGACGGCAACCGTGCGGTGATCGTCTCGGTGCAGCAGTCCGGAGACGACCTCGGCGCGCTGACCCGCAACATCGAGGCCCGGCTCGGCGAGCTCACGCTGCCGGCGGGCGCCACGGCCACTGTCGGAGGCGCGGCCGCCGATCAGCAGGAGGCGTTCAGTCAGCTCGGTCTCGCGATGCTGGCAGCCATCGCGATCACGTACGTCGTGATGGTGGCGACGTTCGGCAGCCTCGCACAGCCGTTCATGCTGCTCATCAGCATCCCGTTCGCGGCCATCGGTGCCGTGGCGGCCCTGCTCATCGCCGATACGCCGCTGGGTGTGCCCGCGATAATCGGCCTACTTATGCTCGTCGGCATCGTCGTCACCAACGCCATCGTGCTCATCGACCGCGTGAACCAGCATCGACGGGCGGGTCTCGGTGTGCGGGAGGCGGTCACGCTCGGGGCGCGCAACCGCCTCCGTCCGATCGTCATGACCGCGCTCGCGACGATCCTGGCCCTCGTGCCGATGGCTATGAGTGTCACCGGTGGAGGCGCCTTTATCTCGCAGCCGCTCGCGCTCGTCGTGATCGGTGGACTCATCAGCTCCACCGCGCTGACTCTGCTCATCGTTCCGGTGCTCTATGTGCTGCTTGAGAACGCGTTGGATCGAATGCGCAGGCGGCGGGGTGAACCCGACTCGGCGTTGTGATTTTTGCCCCGGTTTCAATCGGACAAACGCCTGTGATTTATGTCGGCTTTGGTATGCCTATTGGGTTATTCGGGCCGTTCCCGTGCGTGTTTGTCTCTCATTCCGACCACTCAGCTATTCGTCGTTAACAGAAACTTTGCAGGTCGGAGGGTGTTCGGCGCGATTTCGGTCGCTCGCTGGTACTGATCGCGAGTATGCCTGCACGGTGCCTGTCGGTTAGCATGCGGTGTGTAACTGCGACGAGAGGCAGGCGGGGAACGGTGATCCACGAGATCGGTGTTGAACTCGCGGGAGTGGGGCTTGGTACCCGCGTATTCGAAGGCGCTGATCTTGTAGCGGTACGACAACCGCACCCTCCCGTCGCCCCATGTCCTTCGCAGGTGAGTCTTCCCAGCGAGGGCACACGCACTGTGCGTTTGCCTCATTCGTACCGTTCAGCCCGCGAGGCGCGGCACGTGCTCGTTTCCGATCTCGGCCGTCGTGGTGTGCCCAAGGTGACGGTTGAAGAGGCCGAGTCCGTGGTGGCCGAGCTGTTCGTCAACGCGGTGCAGCACGCCTCCCCGCTGCCAGACGGGTGCGTGCGCGTGCACTGGAAGGTGAAGGGCGGCGCCGTCGAGGTCGAGGTGCGCGACGGCGGTGGCGATACCGAGCCGCGCCCGAACCGCCCCTCCGTCTGGGCCACGCGCGGTCGGGGGCTGCGCATCGTGCGGAGCCTGGCCCACGAGTGGGGTGTTCAGGAGGAGCGCAACGGGCGCACCGTCTGGGCCGCGCTCGGTGGCCCCTCGCGTCGCCGCAGGGTCTGACCGGTCTCACAGGCCTGACGGGTCCGACGCGCGGGCGAAGTCCGGGCCGTCCGGTGGCCCGCACTAGGCTGTGGCGTCATGGGAAAGGCCTCACGTCGACTGCGCAAGGCGGAGCAATCCGCGAACCCCAAGGTCATCGCCGCACCGTTCATCGCGCGGCCCTTCGAGGGCTTGCCGGGTGAGACCGACTGGGTCGCCATGCGTGAGATCGTGCCCGCGGCGACCGCGCGCGTGAAGCTGCGCGATGTCGAGGCCGTTCAGGCGGCTCGTGCCGCCGGCGGCCAGGGCGCTTCGGGTGCCTCGGTCGCGAACGAAGCCACCGAGGTCACTATCGTGACGATCCTCCCCAATGCCTGGCCCGGCCTGCACCGCGACGGTGGAGAGCTGGTCGTGGCGATGCAGTCGCACACGACCACCGGCGACCCGAGCCGCGACGTCGCTGCCGTCATCCTCGCCCTGCTCGCGTCGCCCGCCGGGGTACCGCTCACGAGTGTTCGCCAGGCTGACGCGAGCACGCCCCGGTTGCAGGACATTCTCGATCTCGACGCCCAGTTCGAGGCCGAGGTGCACGACTCCTTCGCGTTCTGGGTGAGCGATGTGAATGCCCTCGATGCACAGACCAAGGCCGAGCTGGCTGATGCCGACGAGTCGATCATC
>JAUNUP010000004.1:4049-122887 GCA_030538115.1 Dermatophilus congolensis
GCACAGACCAAGGCCGAGCTGGCTGATGCCGACGAGTCGATCATCCCGACGGTGAAGATGTCGGATGCGTCGGTGCCGAAAGGCGCTTCGGCGTACTGGTGCCGCGTCGGCGAGCGTACGCACATCCGCCTGCTGCTGCCTCACGACGAGAACGCCGCCACCGATGCCCTGGCCCGTCTGCACGCTCGCGGAGAGGATGCACTCGACGACGCCGGCACGACTCGCCTGCTCGGCGCGTTCCGGGCGTGTGGGCTGCTCGCGCCGGTCTGGGACCTGGACTCCTCGCTCGAGGCCGCCGACTACGAGAAGGCGCTCGCCGCGTTCACGAAGCGATTCGAGGCCGCTCTCGCCGAGACGGAGCCGCTCGACGCCGACGGCCGCCGCGCGCGGTCGGGGCTTCTGAGCCGCCAGCTCACCCTCCGCTGACTGTCACTCATCCCTCACGTACGAAATCAGGCACACGTATGCAGCGCATCGGATTCCTCGGCCCCTCAGGCACGTTCAGCGAGAAGGCCCTACGCAGTCGGCCCGAGGCCGCCACCGCGCAGCTCGTGCCGTACCGCGCCGTGGACGTGGCGCTGCAGGCCCTGCGCGATGGCGAGATCGACGGCGCTGTCGTGCCGATCGAGAACTCCGTGGAGGGTGGCGTGCCGGCGACGCTGGACGCGCTCGTCTCCGGAACGCCGCTGGTCGTCGTGGGCGAAATCGTCGTTCCGGTGTCGTTCGTGCTCGCCGTGCGCCCCGGTGTCACCGCTGCCGATGTGAAGTCGGTGGGCACGCATCCGCACGCCTGGGCGCAGATTCGCGGCTGGGTGGGCGAGAACCTGCACGATGCCGCGTTCGTGCCCACGACCTCGACTGCGGCCTCCGCCGTCGACCTGGCCCGCCGCGACGACGACGGGCAGCTCATCGACCTCCCGTACGAGGCCACCGCGTGCCTCGATATCGCGGCCATCGACAACGGGCTGACGATCCTGGCCAGCGACATCGGCGACAACAAGGAGGCGGTCACGCGGTTCGTGCTCGTCTCCCGCCCGGGGCGCTTGCCGGAGCCGACCGGGCGCGACAAGACGACCCTCACCCTGTTTCAAGAGCACGACCGGCCCGGTGCCCTGCTTGAGCTGCTCGAACAGTTCAAGACCCGCGGCATCAACCTCACCCGGCTCGAATCGCGGCCCACGGGTGAGTCGTTGGGGCGGTACTGCTTCTCTGTCGACCTCGAAGGCCACGTGCTGGAGGAGCGGGTGGGCGAGGCCCTCGCCGGGCTCAAGCGCATCTGTCTCGACGTGCGCTTTCTCGGCTCGTACCCCCGCGCTGACGACGTGGCCGGGCAGGTGCCCGACGGGTTCGACGATTACGCCTACCAGTCGGCCGCGCGCTGGCTGCTCGCGGTGCGGGGCGGCCGGTCGCCGATCCGAGCCATCAACTGACGGCGCGTTCGCTCAGTCCTCGGCACGGATCTCTTGCTGGGCCCCGACGACCGCCTCGGGGCCGGCGATGTGAGCGCCGCCCTCCTGGGGCAGGCCGGAGCGCACGACGAGGGCGCCCGGCACGATCGAGACGTCGGCGGCGCGGACACGACCGATCGCGTCGCCGTCGAGCTGCATGTACTGAGGTTCGGTGAGCCGCAACTGCATCTTCTTGAACGTGACCCGCTCGACCAGGGCGCTACCGCGCCGGTGACGGCTCAGCACGTGCACTGCCACCGACGCCCACCCGACCAAGGCGCGCGGCGAGAGGATCATCGCGTCGAGCAGCCCGTCATCGGCAGCCGCAGGCATCAGCTTGATGCCACCCTGCAGGCCTCCGACGTTGGCGAACAGCACCGTGCGTGCCTTGCGCCGATGCCGGGAGCCACCATCGACCGAGGTGTGCACGTCGAAGCGGGCGCCGTAGAGGTGCCGCAGCCCCGACACGATGTAGGCGCCGTACCCGATCTGGGCCTTCAGCTTCTCCGGCGCGTCGGCGATCATCGACGCATCGAAGCCGATACCCGCCATGACCAGGAAGTACTCCTCCTCCGTGTGGGAGGGGAGGTCGCGATCGGGCGTGTCGTCGTTGGCGTCGTTGCCCGACTCGTCGTCGTCGTCGATGAGGTCGTACCGGATCCGGCCCACGTCGATCGTGCGGTTCTGCCCGCTGAGCGCGATCGCGATGGCCGCAGAGAGCGAGTCGATCGGCAGGTCGAGGTTGCGAGCCAACAGGTTGCCGGTGCCACCGGGCAACAATCCGAGGGGGACTTCGGTGCCGACCAACTCCGACGCGACCGCGCGAACGGTGCCGTCGCCGCCGAGCGCGCACACGACCTCCGCGCCCTCGGCCAACGCCTGGCGGGCCTGGCCGAAGCCGGGGTCTTCGACGGTCGTCTCGATCCACAGCGGAGCCGCCCAGCCTTGGGCGCGGCACTGCGCTGTGACCGCGGCACGCACCTGCTCGACATCGTCGAACTTGCTCGGGTTCACGATGACGGCCGCGCGGCGCAGGCTCGACTCGTCGAGCTCGGGCTCTGCCTCGGCCGCGGGGGCCTTGGAGCGGGAGGCGAGCGCGACGACTCCGACAACGACCACCACGAGCACGAGAACGAGGACGACGATCATCCAGGGCTCCACAGGCTCTCCCTCCCCGAAGACGCATTGCGCGTGTGCTGACGATCACCGAGTGTGTCACCCTCCGGCATCTCGGCCGGTAGCGGGCATGACTACCAGGTACGACACAACCAGGTATGACGGTAGGCGCATGTGGCTCCCTCCGCGCGAGGTGATGCCGCCCACGTAACCGCGCCGGGGCAGGGTAAGGCGCCGAACTGCTGCGTTGGGCGGGATACCCTGGCAATCGTGATCGACATCAAGTTTCTTCGTGACAATCCCGACGTGGTTCGCCGTTCGCAGCACGCGCGAGGTGAGGACGAGTCTCTCGTCGATCAGGTTCTCGCCGCTGATGTGACCCGCCGCGAGTCCCTCTCCGCGTTCGAAGCCGCCCGTGCCGAGCAGAACCGGGTGAGCAAAGACGTCGGTGCTGTGATGGGCAAGCTCGGCAAGGCGAAGAAGGGCGGCGACGCTGCCGAGGTCGCGTCGCTGGAGGCGGAGGCCGCCTCCGCCCGTGAGCGCGCCACCGAGCTGGCCGAGCAGGTCAAGAACCTGCAGGCTGCGGCCGACGAGGCGCAGAACGCGCTCGACACGACGATGAAGCAGATCTCGAACGTCATCATCGACGGAATCCCGCACGGTGGCGCCGACGAGTTCGTGGTGCTGGAGCACCGTGGCCCGCAGCCGCGCGACTTCGCGGCCGAGGGTTTCGAGCCCAAGGATCACGTCGACCTCGGTGACGTGCTCGGCGCTATCGACACCAACCGTGGCGTGAAGGTAGCGGAGTCGCGGTTCTACTTCCTCGTCGGGCAGGGCGCCCGCATGGAGCAGGCGCTGCTCAACCTCGCGCTCGACAAGGCGTACGAGTTCGGGTTCACGCAGCTGCAGGTTCCGACGCTGGTCAACCCCCGCACGATGGGCGGCGCCGGGTTCCTCGACTCGCACGCCGACGAGGTCTACAAGCTCGCGATGGACGACCTGTACCTCGTGGGCACCTCCGAGGTGCCGCTGGCCGGATTCCACACCGACGAGATCCTCGACCTGTCCGACGGGCCGAAGCGGTACTGCGCCCTGTCGACGTGCTACCGCCGCGAGGCCGGCTCGTACGGTAAAGACACGCGCGGCATCCTGCGCGTGCACCAGTTCCAGAAGGTCGAGATGTTCGTCTACTGCCGTCCCGAGGACGCGGAGGCCGAGCACCAGCGCCTGCTCGACTGCGAGAAGGCGATGCTCGACGCGATGGAGATTCCGTACCGCGTCATCGACGTCGCCGCCGGTGACCTCGGTGGGCCTGCGGCTCGCAAGTTCGACAACGAGGCCTGGGTCCCGACTCAAGACACCTACCGCGAGCTGACGTCGACCTCGAACTGCACCACCTTCCAGGCCCGCCGCCTCGGCGTACGTGAGAAGGGCGAGAAGGGCTCTCAGGTCATTGCCACCCTCAACGGCACGCTGGCCACGACCCGCTGGCTCGTCGCGATCCTGGAGAACCACCAGCAGGCCGACGGCTCGGTCAACGTGCCTGAGGCGCTGCGCCCGTACATGCGCACCGACAAGCTAGTCCCCGGCGGCCGCTGACGCGCCCCGTTCCCGACGCGAACTCCCCCTTCAGGTTCAACCCGGAGGGGGAGTTCGCGTTTTCGTGCCACGCCGTTGCATCCGTCGCAGGGGGGAGTCGCCCTGCGTGTCTGGCCACCTACCGTGGTGATGTGACGACTTCGGACCTGACCACTCCGCGCACCCGACGCGCAGCTGAACGGCCTCCGTTCGCTGAGCGGGTCGTGGCGTGGTTCGGCGCCCACGAGGACTGGGAGCGGCCGCGACCTGCGGGATACGCGCGCTCCGACATCTGGCTCGCCTTGTTTCTCGCGGCGGCAGCCGCACTGACGATGGAGGTCGGCCGCAGCCTCGGGGCGCTCGACGGCTCCTCGCTCGCGGTGTGGCAGCAATACGGGGTGTTGCTGTCAGGATTCGTGCCGCTGGCCTTCCGGCGGCGGTGGCCCATACCGATGGCGGTGCTGTGCCAGGCGCACTACTTCGCGCTCTCGTACATCATGGTCGGCATCGCGGCGCAGCCGGTGATGGCGGGGTTCTGGTGCGTCAGCCTGTTCACGGTTGTGGCCTGGGAGAAGAACCGTACGGCGGCCGCTGCGTTCGTCGCGTTCGTGAGCGTCTACCTGTTCGTGTGGCTGCTGGGCATGTTCGCGTTCGGCAACGTCATCGACGAGATCGTCCGTGACACCGCGGGTTACGACCGCGGACTGTTCGGCCCCGTCGTCGCGTACGTGCTGTACATGAACCTCATGAACATCGCGATGGTCGTCGGCACGGTCGCCTGGGGGCAGGGCGCCTGGAGGTCGGCGCACCGGGCCGCAGCCCTGGCCGAGCAGGCGGAGACGATCGCCTCCCAGGCCGAAGACCTCGCCGACCGGGCCGTTATCGAGGAGCGGCTTCGCATCGCCCGCGAGATGCACGACGTGGTGGCGCACCACGTGAGCGTCACGGGCGTACAAGCCGCAGCCGCGCGGCGGGCGTTGACCAAGCAGCCGCAGGCGGCGGAAGAGGCGTTGTCGCACGTCGAGGAGGCCTCCCGCACCGCGGTGACACAGATGCGCGGGCTCCTCGGCACGCTCCGCCGCTCCGAGAACCGTGTGGAAGAGCCGGACGAGGCTGTTGAGCACCCCGATCCACAACGGCTGTCCGCGCCGACCCTGGTCGAGCTCGACGAGCTCGTGCGGTCGCACGACGGCCCTGGGTTCACCACCTCTCTCGATGTGGTCGACGAGACCGGCCGGGGGCTTGAAGGAGTGTCGAATCCCGTTGCGCTGACCGCGTATCGCATCGTGCAGGAGGCGCTCGCGAACGTGCGCCGCCACTCCACTGCCAAGCGGGCGAGCGTGGTCGTGCGGCTGCTCGCCCCGTCCGGAGCGGAGGCGACTGTGGAGGTCGAGGTCACCGACGAGGGATCGCCGAGGGGAGGCACGATGGGTACGGGACTCGGCCAGCTCGGTATGCGTGAACGCGTTGTCGCTGCGGGCGGGACGTTGGAGGTGGGGCCACGCGTCGTCGGCGGATACCGGGTGCGAGCCCGCCTGCCCATGGAGGGCGCAGTGTCGGGGAGGGAGGCGCGATGACGGACAGACGCATGGCGGGTACTGCTGGTCGACGACCAGGCGCTGATCCGCTCTGGATTCAGGCTGATCCTCTCGCTGGAAGACGATATCGAGGTGGTCGGCGAAGCCAGTGACGGCTGCGAGGCTCTCGAAGCGGCCCGTGAGTTGCGACCCGACGTGGTGTTGATGGACGTGGAGATGCCCGTGCGTGACGGCATCCGCGCGACAGCCGACGTGGTGAACGAGGGCCTGGGCAAGGTCGTCATCCTCACCACGTTCGACCGCGACGACTATCTCTTCGACGCCCTCCGCGCGGGCGCCTCGGGTTTTCTGCTGAAGAACACCGACCCGGAACACCTGGTGGAGGCGGTGCGCCGGGTCGCCACGGGCGACGCCCTGTTGGCCCCGGAAGTGACGATGCGGGTCATCGCAGCGATGACCGCAGTTCCGTCTTCCTCGGCTCCGCCTTCCGAAGCCTCACGGCACGCAAGCCCCGCAACGACGCTGAGTGTTGCCCACGTCACTGACGACCAGGGCCGCGACCGGAGCAGTGAACGACCACCGGAGCAGTCAGGGTCGTTGAGGGGCGAGGATCCGCGACTGGAGGCGCTCACCTCCCGGGAGCGCGAGGTGCTGACGCTCGTGGCGAGGGGCTACAGCAACGCCGAGATCGCCTCCGAACTCTTTCTCGGCGAGGCGACGGTGAAAACCCACGTCTCGAACTGCCTCGCCAAACTCCATCTGCGCGACCGGGTGCAGGCGGTGGTCCTGGCCTACGAGGCAGGGCTGGTCACCCCAGGCGAGTAGGCGCCCGCGAACGCGTCGACGTCCGCACTGGGTACTGAATCCGCAACGGACCTCGCTGGGGGCTGGTTCACACCTCCGGGGAGATGAGTACGAGTTGAGGGAAAGCCTGGCGGTAGTGCTTCGGGTCTCGCGTGAGTAGCGCGTAACCCTTGAGGGAGGCATGGGCGCCGATGAAGAAGTCGGGCAGGGTCCGTGAACGGGTTCCGCCTCGCCTTCGATACTCCACGTGCGCCTTCGCCGCGAGAAAACCGGCCGCCCAAGGCACGTTCTCTCTGGTGAAGACACTCAAAGCGGAGTCGAGGTCTTCGATCCGGGCGAAGTGCGGTGCAGCCTCCGCGTAGACGACCTGGTTGATGATGAGCGGCACCTCGTCGCCTATCGCCTCCAGAGCCTCGGCCGACCAGAGGCCCCAGGTCGGGTCATCCGTGAGCACGTCGAGGATGACGTTGGTGTCGACGAACGTCGGCAGGGGGTCAAGCATCCCTGGTCAACGCCAGGATTTCGTCGGTGCTCATGGGTGTGTCTCCGCGGTGCGCGCGCAAGTGTTCGACGATGCGCCGACCGCGGGTGGTCCGCGCACTTCTTGTCAGCCGCACGTGTCCCTCTTCGGTGACGACGAACTCCACCTCTGTGCCGGGCAGGAAGCCGAGGGAATCGCGGATCGACTTCGGGATCGTCACCTGCCCCTTTTCGGTGATCATCATGTAGGAATCTTACAAGTAATACCTCATCCCCGGCGAGAGCCCTCCGCCTCGCGGGGGATGTGCACGTATCCGCCTTGCGCCTGATCCGGCCGCAGTGCCTTGCCTCGTACGTTGGTGTCAACACACGAGGGAGAGGGGATCGCCATGTTGGAGATCGACCACGTGACCAGGCGCTTCGGGGAGCTGACCGCTGTCGATGGCGTGTCGTTCGCGGTGCGGCCCGGCGAGATGATCGGGTTCGTCGGCGCCAACGGTGCCGGCAAGACCACGACGATGCGTATGACCATGGGCGTACTCGCGCTGCACGGAGGCGAGGTGCGCTGGCAGGGGCGGCCGATCACCGATGCCGACCGCCGCACCTTCGGGTACATGCCCGAGGAGCGGGGCCTGTACCCGAAGCAGAAGGTGCTCGACCAGCTCGTCTACCTGGGTCGCCTGCACGGGATGGAGCGCAAGGCCGCCAAGGACGCCGCGATGGGGTACCTCGAGCGGTTCGGTCTGGCCGAGCGTGCGCGCGATGCCGTTGAGAAGCTCTCGCTCGGTAATCAGCAGCGCGTGCAGATCACGGCGGCGCTCATGTCACAGCCGACGTGCCTCATCCTCGACGAGCCGTTCTCGGGCCTCGATCCGAGCGCCGTCGACGCCATGGCGGGCGTGCTCTCCGAGCACAGCGCGCGCGGCGTGCCGATCCTCTTCTCCAGCCACCAGCTCGAACTCATCGAGCGGTTGTGCGACGGACTCGTGATCCTCAAGGCGGGCCGCGTCGTCGGAGAGGGCAGCGCCGACGACCTGCGCACCCGCGCGACCCGCGCCCACCGGCTCGTGCTCGACGGCGACGCCGGTTGGACCCGCGGCTTCCCCGGCGTACACGTGCTCGACGTCGACGGCCCCTCCGCCGTCATCGAATTCGCGGACGAGCCGAGTGCCTCGAACGGCTCCGGAGCACCCCGCGCCCTGCTCACCGAGGCGCTCGCCCGCGGAGGCGTACGCGAGTTCGCCCCCATCGTTCCCACTCTGGCCGAGATCTACCGCGAGGTGACGTCATGACCGCAGACCTGCACACCCCCAGGCAGTCCCAGCAGCCAGACCAGCCAACACAGCTCCCGACCGCCCAGCACGATCACGCGGTGAAGGGCGGCTGGCGCATCGTCGCGGGCCGCGAGATCGGCGTGAAGCTCACCGACAAGGCGTGGGTCATCTCCACGATCGTGACGACGCTGCTGATCATCGGCATCTTCGTGGCCAGCTCGTTCATGGGGGCGCGCGACTCGCGCGACACGGTGGCCGTGACCTCTCCGGATGCGGCGCAGCTCGTGGCCGGTACCGCGGCCGGACAGACAGGGCCGTCGATCCCTGGCCTGAACACTCCGCTGGAGGCGAAGACCTACCCGGATGACGCCTCCGCCCGCGAGGCTGTGACCAGCGGCGAAGCGCAGTACTACCTGTACGCCAAGCCCGACGGGTCGTGGGCGCTGTTCACCGAGTCCGACCCCGGCATGACGACCGCGGTGCTCGGTGCGGCGGTATCGGCCCACGTGATGGAGCGCAATGCCCAAGCCTCCGGCACATCGCTGGCGCAGCTCGCGACGGGCTCGCAACTCGCCGTCGAACAAGTCCGCGGCAAGGAGGGCGACGCCATGATGGGCAAGATCGCCGGGTTCGTGTTCGCGATGATCTTCTACATGGCCTCGCTCGTCTTCGGCATGACGATCGCGCAGAGCGTGGTCGAGGAGAAGCAGTCGCGTCTGGCGGAGATCATCGCCACCTCGGTGCCGATGTCGTCGATGCTGGCCGGCAAGGTGATCGGCAACTCCGTGCTCGCGTTCGTACAGGTGCTCATCTACGTGGCGATTGCGCTGGTCGGAGTGTCGTTCACCGACATCGGCGGCATGATGCCGGCCCTGCCGACGGCCGTGTGGTGGTTCTTGGCCTTCTTCATCGTCGGGTTCATCGCGCTCGCCGCCCTGTGGGCCGTCGCAGGGTCGCTGGCCAGCCGCCAGGAGGACCTCGGCTACACCTCCGCGCCGATGATGTCGATCGTCGTCGCCGCGTTCATGGTGCCGTTCTTCGTCGAGGGCCAGTGGCTGACGATCACGTCGTACGTGCCGATCCTCTCGTCGATCGCGATGCCGATGCGAGTCATCGCGGGCGGCGCTGCCTGGTGGGAGCCGGTCGTGGCCCTGGCGCTGACGGCACTGGCGGCGTTGGTACTCATCCGCCTCGGCGCTCGCCTCTACCGCAACAGCCTGCTGCGCACCGGCGGGCGGATCACGTACCGCGAGGCCCTCAAGAGCGTCGACTGACACCGCACTCGCGCCCACGAACACCGGCGGCGGCACCCATCAGGGGGGTGCCGCCGCCGGCTTCGTGTTGCCTGTCAGCGCCGACACGCTGCGGCGATGCGCGTTTGCGCAGGATGTCGAGTCGTGCGCGGGTTCATCAGGATGTCGATCGAAGGTCACGTCGTCGACATCAGATCACCGCCCGGGAATTCTTCCAGGCCTTCACACTGTTGAGACCTGGACGACAAGAAAAGCATGACGAGGCGCTCCGGCGACTGCTCGGGCTCACATGGGGTGAGCGGGCGAGTTGCCGACAAAGAGGACGGGCGCCACGAGGAGGATGTAGTGACGATTGAAATGACCCGGCCTGTCGGAGAACTCAGTGCAGGCACCTTGCCGCACGTGACGCGCTCCGTGCCGAATACCCTGCCCGCCAAGCTCGGCACCCCCACCGGACGCCACCTGGTGGCGCTCGACATCGACGGAACCACGGTTCAGCACGACGGCACCCTGCGTGACCCGGTGCTGCACGCCGTGAACGAGACCGTCGAGAACGGCCACGATGTGGTGATCGCCACCGGCCGCTCCATGATCGCAGCCAAGCCCGTGATCGACGCGCTCGGTCTGCGCCGCGGCTTCGCCGTGTTCAGCAACGGAGCCGTGACCGTGCGCCTCGACCCCGATCTGCCGGGCGGCATGGAGGTCATCGACCAGCAGACCTTCCACCCGCGCGAAGTGCTCAACACCCTGCGCGCGTACTTTCCCGGCGGTGCCCTCGCCGTGGAGAGGGTGGGCGTCGGCTTCGACGTGAACCGCCGCTTCCCTGAGGGTGAGCTCGACGGCGACGTGCGCGTCGTGCCATGGCGTCGCCTCACCCGCTGGCCCACGACCCGGGTGACGTTCTGCGACCCCGACACCGACGTGGAGGTCTTCGCGGAGCACGTCGGGGCCATGGGCCTGCACGGCGTGAACTACGCGGTCGGGTTCACCGCCTGGCTCGACATCACGGCGCTGGGAGTCTCGAAGGCATCTGCACTGGAGAGCGTGCGCGCCCTCGTGGACGCGCCGATCGAGCGCACCGTCGCCGTGGGGGACCAGCGCAACGACATCGAGATGCTCGCTTGGGCCGGCTGCGGCGTGGCCATGGGCAACGCGCCCGTCGAGGTCGCCTCCGTGGCCGACTTCGTCACGGGGCACGTCGATGACGATGGGCTGGCCGACGTACTGCGCGCCCTGCCGGGTGTCTGAGGCTGCCCGTCTGCGCTGAGGGCTTCGCCTCGGGCAGGTCCAGGGCAGCGCCGCCAATCTGGGGAAAACTCGGTAGTAACCGCTTCTGAGCTGGGGTGTTGTATCCATACACCCGTCAGATCGGACGACTGACCAATTGACCCGTCAAGCAATCTATCTCGTTGTGGTGAACGCAAACACGCGTGTGCCCGACGCGTCTTGGACGCGACTCGAATGGGCGTCCAATTCTGGAACACCCCAAGAGAACACGCGTCCAGTTTCGTTCGGGCTTTGAGGTGACGGTCGATGGATCGGGTGTAATCAACCACTCTTGGAAAGGGTGCCCACCATGACCGCAACTCCTGCGGGTCAGCCCCGGGACGACTCGGTCTCGGCGGCACTGATCCACATCGTCACCAACCACCAGGCTCTCGCCGCCTACCTCACCGCGTGGGCCGACGACCTGCACGAAGAGCACGAGTCACGCGAGCCGCGCGACGAGACCGATTTCATCCTCGGCTACCAGCGCGCCCTGCGCGACATGGCCGGTCACCTGCACGCCGGCGACGGCCTGCCCGGCGGCCCGGTGCTGCAGGGGGCCGGCGCCGCCTGAACTGGTCTGGCCGGATCGACTCGAATCGTGAGGTCCGGCCGTGTGATGCTGGGGTTCTATGCCCGAGATCACCATCACCAGTCCGTCGAACCCACGGCTCCGACAGGCATCGGCCCTGCGCCGACGCCGTGAGCGTGATCGCGAAGGCCTGACCCTCGTCGACGGGTTCGAAGAGCTCTCACTCGCGCTCGACTCCGGAGTGCGCCCGCGCACCCTGTTCTGGTGCCCCGAACTCATGGCGGAGGCCGCACAGGACATCGTCGCGCGTTGCGACGCCGTGGGGGCGCAGACGATACGGCTGAGCCGGGCCGCGTTCGAGAAGGTCGCCTACCGCGAAGGCCCTGACGGGGTGCTCGCGGTGGTGCCCGGAGTGGAGCGGACGACCTCCGAACTCGCTGTCGGCCCCGACATGCTCGCGCTCGTGTGCCAGGCCGTCGAGAAGCCCGGCAATCTGGGCGCGATGCTTCGCACGGCCGACGCCGCGGGCGTGGGGGCCGTCGTCGCCGCCGACCCCGTCACCGACTGGGGAAATCCCAACCTCATCCGCGCGAGCAAGGGCACGGTGTTCTCCGTGCCGGTGGCCGCCGACTCGACCTCCGTGACGCTGGAGTGGCTGCGCGACAACGGAATCGCGCTTGTCGCGACTACCCCCGACACCGATGTGCTGCACACCGACGTTGACTACACCGGGCCCGTCGCGATCGCGGTGGGTACCGAGAAGACCGGCCTCGACGAGGCGATGCTCGCCGCCGCGACTTACCGGGTGCGTATCCCGATGGCGGGACGTGCCGACTCCCTCAACGTGGCGACCTCCGCCGCGATCGTGCTCTACGAGGCGGTTCGCCAGCGCCTCGCCCGTCGCTAGAGCCCTCGCCTGGTCCGTGGGGTTCCGCGGCACATGTCGACCCGTCAGGCGTCTGTCGATCCGGCAGTGCCGCGGAACACTGAGGGTGGCGGGTTCGCGCGTGGGGTTGCGGGTGCTGGGGGTTGCGGGTTCGCGCTTGGGGCGCGGCGCGCCGGGGGTGCGTGTTCGCGCTTGGGTGGGGAACACGGGGGGGGGCGGGGTCGCGCTTGGGGTGCGGGGCGCTGGGGGTGTGGGTTTGCGCTAGTGTCGCGGGGTGCTGGGGGTTGCGTGTTCGCGCTCTCGGGCGTAGCTGCGTAGGCGCAGGGAGTTGAGCACCACGATCACGCTGCTCGCCGCCATCGCGCCGCCCGCGAACATCGGGTCGAGGCGACCGAACGCGGCCAGCGGGATACCGATGACGTTGTAGGCGAACGCCCAGAACAGGTTCTGCTTGATGATCGCCAGCGTGCGACGGGAGAGCCCGATGGCGTCGGCCACCGCGCCCACCTGGGTGCGCATGAGCACGATGTCGGCCGAACGCATCGCCACGTCGGTGCCGCTGCCCATCGCGAGCCCGAGATCGGCGGCGGCCAGCGCAGCGGCGTCGTTGACTCCGTCTCCGACCATCGCGACGACCTTGCCCTGATCGCGCAGCTCCTGCACGACAGCGTGCTTGTCTTCGGGGCGCACTTCGGCGATGACGTTCTGGGGCGCGATGCCCACCTGGGCCGCGACCGACTTGGCCGTGGCCGCGTTGTCGCCGGTGAGCAGGTATGTCGTCAAGCCCAGATCGTGCAGGCGGGCCAGGCCGTCGGCAGTGTCGTGCCGCACCTCGTCGGTGACCGTGATGGTCGCCCGCGCCTTGCCTTCCCAGCCAAGGTAGACGGTGGTGCCGACCGTGTCGGAACCTCGCGCGTGCAGTTCGGCCGGCACATGCTCGAACAGGTCGGCCCGGCCGATGGTCACTTCGGTGTCCTTGAGCCTGGCCTTCGCCCCAGCCCCGGGCAGGGACTCGAAATCGGATGAGGGCACCGGCTTCTGGCCACGCTCGCGGGCCGCCTCCACGATGGCGACGGCCACGGGGTGCTCACTGTTCGCCTCCACGGAGGCAGCGGTCTGCAGGGCGGCTGTCTTGGTGAGCTTGCCGGCAGTGCTCACGTCGGTGACCCGCATCGTGCCGGTGGTGACGGTGCCGGTCTTGTCGAGCAGCACGGTGTCGACACGGCGGGTGCTCTCGAGGATCTCGGGGCCCTTGATGAGCGCGCCGAGTTCGGCTCCGCGCCCGGTGCCGACGAGAAGCGCCGTGGGAGTAGCGAGGCCGAGCGCGCAGGGGCAGGCGATGACCAGCACGGCGACCGCTGCGGAGAGCGCGTGCACGAACGGATGCCCGGCGAGCAGCCAGCCCACCAGCGCGACGACGGCGATACCCATGACGACCGGCACGAACACCGCCGAGACCCGGTCGGCGAGCCGCTGCACCGGAGCCTTGCCGGTCTGCGCGGCCTCGACCAGACGCGTGATGCCCGCGAGGGTCGTTTCGGAGCCGACGCGCGTCGCCTCCACGACGAGTGCGCCGGAGGCGTTGATCGTGCCGCCGGTCACCTCGTCGCCAGGGTTCACGTCGACGGGCATCGACTCTCCCGTGACGAGGCTCGCGTCGATGGCGCTGCGGCCCTCGACCACGCGACCGTCGGTCGCGACCTTCTCTCCGGGCCGTACAAGGAAGAGCGAGCCGGGGTGCAACGCATCGGTGCCGGTGCGACGCTCCACGCGCTCGCCGTCGGGGCCCTTCTCCAGAAGGGTGACCTCCTTGACGCCGAGTTCGAGCAGGCTGGTCAGCGCCGACTTGCCGCGTGTCTTCGCGCGTGCCTCGGCGGTGCGGCCGATGAGCAAGAACGTCGCGACCACGGCGGTGGTCTCGAAGTAGAGGTGCCCGGTCTCGCCTCCGAGGGTGGCGAACAGCGACCACCAGTACGCGGCGCTGATGCCGATGGAGACGAGCGTGTCCATCGTCGTCGCGAGGTGCCGGGCGTTGATGAGGGCCGCGCGGTGGAACGGGTAGGCCGCCCAGAAGTACACGGGAGTCGTGAGCAGCAGCTCGATCCACGGCCGCACGTCGCCCAGCGCGTGCATGACCGGCGGCACCATCGCGATCACGACCACCGGCACAGACAGGATGGTCGCGACGATCGCGCGGGTGAACATCGAGGGGGCAACGACGTAGCGCTGGAACCACGACTGCTGCTCGTCGCTGTCGGTGCCGCTCTCGTCAGTGCCCGACCAGCCGCCCGCCGATCCGGTCAGCGGGCCGGCGGCCGGCTCACGGCCGGTGACGGATTCGGTGGAGGCGCTGCTCGCGGCATCGTGCGAAGCCGTCGCGGTCTGGTCCGGGCTCGAACTCGTGAGCAGTTCTGCCGTGTAACCCGTCTTGGTGACGGTCGCGATGATGTCGTCGACCGTCATGCTCGACGGGAACGTGACGTGTGCCTTCTCGGTGGCGAGGTTGACGCTCGCCTCCACGCCCTCGAGCTTGTTGAGCTTGCGCTCCACTCGTGAACTACACGACGCACACGTCATCCCACCGATCGCGAGATCCGCTTGGTGCGTGGCGCTGTCGATGGACACTGATCTGCTCCTCATCCGGCTCGCGCCGGTGCGACGGGTGTTGGTGGGCGGTTACCGCCTGATGTCGGATGTGGTGGTCAGAACGTGACCGCGTAGTCGCCGGCCTCGGCGACAGCCTCGCGCACCTTGGCCTCGTCGAGGTCTGCGTCGCTGGTGATTTTCACCGGGGAGTCGCCTCCGGCCACGAGGTCGATGTCGACCGCGGTGATGCCGTCGACCTCAAGCAATTCGCTCGTCACCGCGGAGGTGCAGTGCCCGCAGGTCATGCCGCTGACGGTGATGTTCGTGGTGGCCATCGTGTATCCCTTCGTCTCTTCCGGGAGCCCGTTCAGGTACCCCCCGGGGGTAAGCATGTCATGGTGAACGGGAAAGCGCCCTGCGGCATTCCCGTTGCCGCACAAAGATCAGGTGGGTGCGACCAGCGTCGCACCCACCTGGGCGTCGTGCATCCGCGCCACGCGCGGCTCAGGCGAGGTAGTCGGCCACCAGCTTCTGGGCCAGGCCCACGTAGGTCGCCGGGGTGAGGGCGAGGAGACGGGCCTCGACCTCGGCGGGCAGGCTCAAGCCCTTGACGAACTCCGCGATCTCCGGGCCGCGCACGCGCTGGCCGCGGGTGAGGTCTTTGAGTCGCTCGTACGGGTTCTCCATGCCTTCGGCTCCGCCAGCGGCGAGGGCGCGCATCGCCGATTGGATCGGCTCGCCGAGCACCTCCCAGTTGGCGTCGAGGTCGGCTGCCATCGCCTCCGGCACCGCGTCGAGGCCGGCGAGGCCGCGGCGCACGTTGTCCATCGCCAGCAGGCTGTGGCCCAGGGCCGGGCCGATGTTGCGCTGCATCGAGGAGTCGGTGAGGTCGCGCTGCATCCGCGACTCCACGAGCGTCGAACCCAGCACGTCGAGCAGCGCGTTCGACACCTCGAGGTTGGCCTCGGCGTTCTCGAAGCGGATCGGATTGACCTTGTGCGGCATCGTGCTCGACCCGACCGTGCCCTGGCCACGCACCTGCGCGAAATAGCCCTTCGAGATGTACGTCCAGATGTCGACGCACATGCCGTGCAGGATGCGGTTGAACCGGGCCACGTCGTCGTACAGCTCGGCCTGCCAGTCGTGCGACTCGATCTGCGTCGTCAGCGGGTTCCACGTGAGCCCCAGCACGCCCTCCACGAAGGTGCGGCTGATCTTGGGCCAGTCGGCCTCGGGCACCGCCACCACGTGGGCGCCGAACGTGCCGGTCGCGCCGTTGAGCTTCCCCAGGTACTCGGTGCGGCCGATGCGCGCGAGCTGGCGGCGCAGGCGGTGCGCGAAGACCGCGAGCTCTTTGCCCAGCGTGGTCGGCGTCGCGGGCTGGCCGTGGGTGTGCGCCAGCAGCGGCACGTCGGCGAGGTCGCGAGCCATCGACGCGACGAAATCGACGACCTCCTCGGCGCGCGGCAGCCAGACCTGCATGATCGCGCCCTTGACCATGAGCGCGTAGCTGAGGTTGTTGACGTCTTCGCTCGTGCAGCAGAAGTGGATGAGCTCGCCCAGCTTGGCGGCCTCCGCCTCTCCGCCGGCGACGATGCCGGGCAGGCGGCGCTTGAGGTAGTACTCGACGGCCTTCACGTCGTGCACGGTCTCGCGCTCGATCTCGGCCATCTCAGCGATGTCGTCGCCACCGAAGTCGTCGACCACGGCGCGCAGCGCATCGCGTTCGTCGCTGTTCAGCTCACGCGTACCCGGCACGACGTTGCCGACCAGCAGGTGAATGAACCACTCGACCTCGACCCGCACGCGCGTTCGGTTGAGAGCGGCCTCGGAGAGGTGATCGACGAGCGGGGCGACGGCGGCACGATACCGACCGTCGAGGGGGCCCAGCGCGATGGGAGGAACGACCGAGGCAAGCGATGGCATACGGCACATCCTGCCACGGCTGAACGAGCGTTCTGCAGGGAGACGACCGCTGGTGTGGGGCCGGTCAGCGGTCGCGGCGAGAGGCCAGGTCGCAGACGTTGCAGGCCAGCTCGATCACCATGCGGCCGGCGACGATTCCGAACGCGACGGCGACCAACCCGACCAGCGACGTGATGAGAACCGCAGTGATCCCCGCTCCCGTGGTGGCGGCGGCCATCGCCGACGTATACACGTTTGCGACGTAGGCGATCACCAGAAGCGTGATCAACAGTCCGTAGACGATCGGAGCCAGCACACGTGTGGCCCGCGAGCGGAACGCGAAGTCGGTCAGGCCGGTCAGCAGCGGGGCGTCACCGGTGCCGGCGGGTGCGTCGGAGCGGGCGGCGAACTGCCCGCTGCGCGTGGACTCGACCACCGGAAAGCCCCTCGTCGTCGGTCCGGGTGCCGTGGGGTGTTTCGAGTACACGAAGTGCTCGGAGGTCGGGCTGTGCCACCGGCCGGGCGCCTCGACATCGTCGGTTGCGGGGTGTCTGCCCGCGGCGCTCTCGGAGGCGGGGCGCGCCGCGCCCCCGAACGGGTCGACGTCGCCGGGGAGCGGGGAGCGGCTGTGCCACCGCGTCGCAGTGTCGGCGGGCAGTCCCTGCACGGTGTCGTCGCTGGTCGGCGCACTGGCCGCGGGCTGCGTAGTCGGCGCAGCTGGGGCAGTCGGCGTGCTCGCGGGCTGCGCCTCCGGTGTCACCGGCGTCGCCGGTGCAGCATGCGTGTCGGCGGTGCGCCCGAGACGTGGGATGGGGCCGGTCGCGTCGACGTGACCGGGCGCACCCCACCCTCCCGAATAGGCCAGCTCGAACTCGCTGGGGTTCGCGTGCAGATCGATGGGCCCGGTCGGCGCGTCGGCCGAACTGCCCCACACCGGTAGGCGATTGCCGATGCGGTCGTCGACAGGGGGCGCGACCTTTCGCTCGGTGTGCCGCCGAGCGCGGTCTTCGGGGCGAGGCCCGGGAGCGCCGGTGTGCCTATCTGTCATGACAACCTCCTGCAGTGGGCAGCCAGTTTCGCACACGCGACGCTGGGGTAACCACTCGCGTGCATGCGGGTAACGAAGGTGTTTCGCCCAGGTCACAGTGTGTGCACCATGTCGACCACGGCGCCGAAAAAACCCCACGGGGTAGCGCGCAGAAGCGCTGTTCATGGCAAAGTCGATATGTGAAGCGCGGGAGTCGGCCCGTGTCGCCCGAACCACGGAACCCCCTGGTGAGGCGGCGGTCGGCGCAGACGGGCGAGGGGTCGACGTCCGGCATGCCTGTCGACGTCGCGCACTCCATCAGGTGGCGGACGGGCGCAACTGTCGGCACTGCCGCCTTCATCGCCGCGGCTCTGCTCGCGCCACCTGTTGCGCCACAGGTGACGGCCAGCGCGACGGTGCGCGCAAACGGTCTCTCGAACTCCCCTGACATCTATGCATTGTCTCCGCAGGGCGTCGAATCGTCTTCTCCGATGGGTGTCGGTGCAGGTGAAGCGTTGCGCGACATGCCCCGACGGGTAGGGGCGGGCGTGTCGGCGTCGCTCGCTTCGGCTCCGGCGCTCTCGCCGATGCCTGCGAGGCCCGCCTCCATCGGACGCGCCCTGCGGTGGCGGCAGTACCTCGCGCAGAGGCCCGTGTGGCGGGCTTCGACGTGCAGCCCGGAGGTCGCCTCGCTGGCCGCCGACATCACGGCGCCGCGGGCGGTCGTCGAGTGCGCCACGGTGCGGACTCCTTTGGACTGGTCCGACCTCACTGCCGGATCGATCACCCTGGCGGTAGCGCGCGTGCGTGACTCGCGGTCGCCGGTGTACCCGTCGGCGATCAAGCCGGCCAACCGCAGGATGCTGCTGGTCAATCCAGGAGGCCCCGGAGTGGTGGCCGACTGGCTGGCGCCGTCGCTCGCGGCCCGCTCCGGATCGCTGCTGGCTACGCACGACATCGTTGCCGTCGACCCGCGCGGCACCGGCGGCAGCACGCCGATCGTCTGCCCAGTGGTTCACGACGGCGTTGCTGACCTGCGTACCGTCGGCCGCACCGAACTCGCCACCATGCAGCAGGCCGTGCGCGACACGGTGAACCGCTGCGCGGCCGCGAACGGACGTCTGCTGCGCCACATCTCGACAGAAGACATGGCCGGGGACCTCGACCTCGTGCGTCGTCTGCTGGGCCGCGCCACCACCGACTTCTACGGAGTCTCGGCGGGAACCTGGCTGGGCGCGAAGTTCGCGCAGCAGTACCCGAAGTCGGTCGGCCGGTTCGTGCTCGACGGAAACACCGACTTCAGTGCCACGTGGCGCGAGAGCTTCGCCGGCCAACCCCTCGGCTTCCAACGGCGCCTCGAGCAGCAGTTCTACCCGTGGGCGGCGCGATACCACCGCGCCTACGGCCTGGGGTCGACCCCGGCGGCGGTCAAGGCCACCTTCGAGAGGGTGCGCTCCGCCGTCGCCGACGGTCGGCTACCCGAACTGACCCCGCGCGAATTCGACAGTCAGACCGTCGAATCCCTCTACCAGGACGCGGGTTTCCTTACGCTCGCCGAGTCGCTGCGCGACCTGCGCCGCCGCGCCGTTTCGGCTCCGGGTGGCGCAGTGGCGGCCCCCTCTGGGCAGCCGGGCCGCGCCCCCGTGGGGGAGCACGAGGCCGACCCCTCCGAAACCGTGTTCATGGCCGTGCAGTGCAACGACTCCGGGCCGGGGGCCTCTCCCGCCTCCTACGCCGACGAAGGCCGAGCGCTCGGCGGTGCGTACCCGCTGCTCGGCTACGAGTGGCTGACCAGCCCGTGCGCCTACTGGCCGTGGCCGGCCGCTCCGACGTCGATCGGCAACCAGGCGGCCACACGTCCGCTGCCCGCGATGCTCATGGTGCAGACCGAGTTCGACCCGGCGACACCCCTCGAAGGTGCGCTGCGGGCCCACCGCGCGAACCCTGCGACCCGCCTCGTCGGAGTCGAAGACCAGGGCAGCCACGGCGCTTACCTGAGCGAGAACGCCTGCGTCACCAAGACCGTCAACACGTACCTGGCCAAAGGAACCCTGCCCGCGAAGGACATGGTGTGCCCCGGCCTTCCGCTCCCGCGCGACACCCGCACCTACCCGGTGGGCGGCTCCCTGGCGGCTGCCCTGCGCTGAACTGCCTGGAGCCGGGGCTGAGCCAGCGGCTACGAGCGACGGGCCTGGATGACCATGGACAGGTAGAACGTGACCAGCATCGCCCAGAGGAGCACCGCAGAGGTGATGCCCGTCGGGGCACCCAGCATGAGGGCGATGCACGTCGCGGAGGCGTAGACCATGCTCGCCTGGCCCGTGAGCGCCCATGCGCGCTGCTTGATGGCACGGTCGCGTTCGTCGTCGACGCCGGCTGTGAGGCGCTCGGCGACAGTGAGGGAGTCGGCGTGATGTCTGGCTCTCCACCCCGCAAGCGCCGTGGCGACGAGCCCGGCCGCCGCTCCGCCGAGCATGCCCCAGGCGATGCCGTGATCGCTTTCCGGGGTGAACAGGAACAGCCAGGCCACCACCGCGAAGACGACGGTGAGTACGACGAGCATGCGAATGTGGCGCTTGGACTTATGGCTGGTTTCAGTCGACATGGAAGATCTCCTCCACGGTGGTGCCGAAATAGCGGGCGATGGCAATTGCCAACGGGAGGGACGGGTCGTACTTGCCCGTCTCGATGGAGTTGATGGTCTGACGCGAGACCCCCAACTCGGCGCCGAGCGCGGCCTGCGAGAGCCCCTTGTCCTCGCGCAGACCGCGGACGTCGTTACGCACGATGCCGCTCGGCGCGCACGCTCTGCACGAGCCGGATGACGCCGACCGCGAGCGCGAGTGTGACGACGCCGAGGCTCATGCCTTCGGCGAGGGCGCCCTGGTACAGCTCGCTCGCGTGGCCGGGAGTGTTGAGAACTCGGATGGCGCCGCTCGTGACGAAGGCTGTCATCGCCAGGACGAACAGCAGGTTGCTTGCGATGCGGGGTGTGCGTTGGCTGCACATGGACCTCTCCTCTCACGTGGTCGGGGCGGTCGCTCCGGATAGTCAAGCTCCCTTGACATGACAAGGATGCTTGACTCCTGCGGTGGTGTCAAGGACCTTTGACATCTCTGGTGTGGAGGAGGCCCGGAGTCCCCGAGTGTGCGAGAAGGAGTCCTGACGGATCAAGTGAGTGTGAGCGTTGCGTCGGCGTTGTCTACGCCTTCGTCACGGTGGCTGACCAGCACTATCGTGCGGTCGCCCCTCGCCTCGCGGAGATCCGCCAGCACCGCTACCGCCGTCGGGTGATCGAGGTGGGCGACGGGTTCGTCGAGCAGCATCACCGGGCGCTCGGAGAGGAGTGCCCGCGCGATGCCGAGGCGGGTGCGCTCGCCTCCGGAGAGGCCCTGGCCGCCTGCGCCGACCCGGGTGTCGAGTCCGTCGGGCAGGCCGTCGAGCCAGTCGCCCAGCCCCGAGAGCCGCAGCGCGGCCTCGACCTGCTCGTCGCCCGCGCCCGGGCGAGTGAACCGCAGGTTCTCGCGGACGCTGCTGGCCAGAACGTGTGTCTCGTCGTCGACGACGGCGAGGACCTCGCGGGAGTTCTCGAGCGGGAGAGCGGTCGCGTCCTTGCCGTTCTGCAGGTACTCGCCTCCGCTGGGGTCGAGGTGCCGGGCCAGCACAGCCAGAAGGGTCGACTTGCCGCTGCCGTTCGGGCCATTGATCGCGAGGTACGTGCCGGGCGGCACGTCGATGGTCGTCGGGTCGAGCGCCTGCCCCCGGCCGTCCCAGGAGGCGGTGACCTCACGGGTCGCGAGGGTGAGAGAACGGGGGGCCGGGGGCGTCTTCTCTGAGTCGTTCTCCGGTGTAAGCGCCGCCGCGACTGCGGGCTGCTGGTCGAGCAGGGCATCGAGTCGGCGGCCCGCGGCCTGCGCGCGGGCGAGGGCGCCGACGGCGTCGGGTACGCCTCCGACGACTTCGCCCAGAGCCACCGGAGTCAGCACGAGGAGAGCGGCCAGCGGCGTCGGAAGCCCGAGCGCTACCCACGGCTCCACGACGAAGGCCATGACGACGCCGCCGATGATGCACACGACCGGGCTCAGGCCCGCGCCGATCGCCCGACCCCAGCTCTGCCGGGCAACCGCGGAGCTGAGGTCGCGTTCGGCGTCGGCGAGGCGCGCGAGCACGGCGGTCTCGCCTCCGATGGCGCGCAATTCGTCGGCCTGCGAGGTGATCGTCGCGGCGAGCTGGCCCACGCGGGCTCGCGCGGCGACGGTGGTGGCGTGCGTGCGTCGCTCGATCACGTAGTCGAGCGCCCCGACCACGACCGAGGCGGCCACTGTGCCCAGTACGACGAGCGCCGCCGGATAGAGGATGAGGGCGTTGAGCGCCGCGGCCAGGATGCCGGTGACAGCGAGCGCCACGAGCGGCACCACGACGCGCACCTGGGCATGTGCGATGTCGTCGAGATCGTCGACGACCCCGGCGAGCACGTCGCCCCGGCCGCGTCGCCCAAGGCGCGCTGGCGTGAGCGGGATGAGCCGCTGGTAAATGCGCGTGCGCTCGTTGGCGAGGTACGCGAGCGCCGCGTTGTGGCTGCGGATCCGCTCGACATAGCGCAAGACCGGCCGCGCGATGCCGAACGCGCGCACGAGCACGATGATCGCGAGCAGTGTGAGGATCTGGGGCCTGAACGAGGCCGCGACGATGAGCCAGCCCGAGGTCGCGGTGAGGGCGACACCGCTGGTCAGCGCCAGCCCGCCGATGAGCGCGGAGGTGAAGATCCCCGGAACGATACGGGGCCGCGGAGCGGAGTGGTCGGCTGCGGCTGCAGGGTTGTCCGCGCGTGCGGTCTCGGATGCGGTGCGGCTCATCGGATCGCCCCCAGGTCGACGCGGTTGTCGGCAAGCCGTGCGAGCCCGTCGCGGTGCGTCACCGCGATGACGATGCGCTCGCGGGCCAGGCGCTGGATCGCCTCGTGAACGACCTGTTCGGCCTGCGGGTCCAGGTGTGCGGTCGGCTCGTCCAGCAGCACGATCGGACGGTCGGCCGGGTCGCTGAGCAGGGCCCGCGCGAGCGCCACCCGCGCTCGCTGCCCGGCCGAGAGTCCGAACCCGTCGTCACCGATCACCGTGTCGAGCCCGGACGGAAGCCCCGCGACGAACTCGCCGAGCCCCACGTCGCCGAGCGCGGCCATGAGCACCTCGTCGGAGCCGGAGCCGGAGCCGGAGGCCAGCGTGGTCCCTAGCGTGAGGTTGTCGCGCAGAGTGCCGGCGGCGAGGAACGGCCGCTGGGTCACCAGGTGTGCGCGCGGTGCCGAGACGCTGCCGGAGACGGGCCGCCGGATGCCCGCGATGAGTTCGAGCAGCGTGGTCTTGCCGACGCCGCTCGGGCCGGTGATCGCCGACAAGCCGCGGCCGAAACGAGCGTTGACGTGGTCGACCACGACCGGCAGGCCCTCTGCGTAGGCGTAGGTCAGGTCATCGATGACGACCGCGTCGTCGCTGCCGTCGTCCAGGGCGCGTGAGGCGTGGCCGGCAGTGACCGAACGCGAGGCGGCTCCGTCGGTCTGAACCGTGGGCGCTTCGGCGGGTGTCTGCGCGGTCGCGGTGGCCGTGCCCCCGCCCTTCTCGATCTCGTCGGCGATGGTCGCGAGGGACTTGGCGCCCTCGGCGGCGTTGTGGAATTCGGCTCCGACGCGGCGCACGGGCCAGTACGCCTCGGGTGCGAGCAGGATGAGCGGGAGGGCGATGTGCAGCTCCATCGTGCCGTTGGCCAGGGCGATGCCCGTCCAGACGGCGACGATCGCGACCGACAGTGTGGCGAGCAGCTCCAGGGCGGCGGAGCTCATGAATGCGAGCTTGAGGGTCTCGACGGTGGCGCGGCGGTGGTCGTGGCTGACCTGGTTGATGACGCGGGCCTGTCGCTGGGCCCGGCCGTAGGAGACGAGAGCGGGCAGCCCGCGCATGACGTCGAGGAAGTGGCCGGAGAGCCCTGCGAGCGTGCGCATGCGCTTGGCGGTGGCGTCGGCGGTGTTCGCGCCGATGAGCGCCGCGAACAGGGGCAGCAGCGGCAGCGTGAAGATCGGGATGAGGCCGGTGATCCAGTCCTGGCTGAACATCGCCACGACGGCGGCGGCGGGCAGCACGGCGGCGTTGATGAGCGTGGGCAGGTACCGGGCGACATACGGCTCCACGGAGGTAGCGCCCTGGGTCGCGTACATGAGCGCCTGGGAGGCGTCGGGCCGCTCGTCGGCGGGCCGCGCCAGCAGGGAGGCGAGCAGGGCCGCGCGCAGGTCGCCGGAGACGATCGACCCCGCCCGCGCGGCAACGACCTCCGTCGCGGCGGCGGCGAGCCCGCGCACGGCGAACGCGCCGAGGGCGAACGTGGCGGCAGCCGGGATGTCACCGTTGCGAACGACCGCCAGCACGAGGCCGGCTACTGCGAAGGCCTGAGCGATAGCGGCGAGCCCGCCGACCAGGCCGAGCAGTGCGAGCACGAACAGAGGCGCTCGGGCCCGCGGCGCGAGCCGCAACAGCCGGGCGTCGAAGGGGCGCATGCACTCTCCTGATCAGGTGGATGTCACTCGATTGTCGGGTATTCGGCGAACAAGGGCAGGTGGCGCTGCATCTCAGGCGGGGTTGGAGGCGAGGTGAGCAGCGGATGAACTCCTGGTTCCCAGGGATCCGCCGGGTCCCCGCCGCGGTGAACGCTGCCTACCTTGGGTGCTCCACACGCGATTGCGCTGGGAAACACAGTTGCGAACACAGGGGAGAACATGGAGATCACGCATTCGCTGGCGATCCTCGCCGAGCGTTCGACGGTGTACGACACCATCGCCGACCTGACGACGTGGCCCGACTGGATGCCCGGCGTCTCGTCGGTGGGGCCCGCCGAGTCGGCCTCCGGGCCCGCGGTGGGAGCCGAGTACCGGGTGACCCAGGTTCCGGGTATGCCCGAGACCTACCGCATCCAAGAACTCGTCCCCGGCTCGAAGGTGGTCGTCAGGGGCGGTGGCGCGGTCGCCTCCGCGCTCATCACGTACACCCTCACCGACCTGCCCGAGTGGGGCACGCAGGTGCGCACCGACGTGCAGTGGGAGGGCATCGGCGGCAAAGTGCTCGGCGCCGTCTTCGAGGGCAAGTACCGCGAGCAGCTGCTCGACGAGGCCCTCGGACTGAAGAAGCTGCTCGAGGGCTAGTGATTCCGTGAACGGGCCCGGCTCCCCAGGGGTAGGAGCCGGGCCCGAGTCACGTGACAGGCGACGGGTCAGTACGTCGCCGCCTGCTCCGGGATGTGTGCCGTGGTGAGGCGCTTGCGGAAGACCCAGTACGTCCACGCCTGGTAGGCGAGCACGATCGGTACGAAGATCACCGCGGCCCACGTCATGATCACGAGCGTGTACTGCGAGCTCGAGGCGTTCGCGGCCGTGAGCGACCACTCCGGGTTGAGCGTGGAGGGCATCACGTCGGGGAACAGCGCCACGAACAGCGAGGACACGGCGAACAGCGTGGTGAGGGTGGTGCCCAGGAAGGCGAGGCCCTCACGACCCTGGATGTTCAGGCCGATCGCGGCCAGCAGCGCGACCGCGGCCAGGCCGGTGAGGGCCCACGAGATCGTGTTGCCGGTGTTGAGGTTCGTCCAGCCGAGGAAGATCACGGCCAGAACCGCAGTGATGAGGCCGCACTTGGTGGCCAGCACGCGGGCATCCTGCCGGATGCGGCCGTCGGTCTTCAGCGAGACGAAGATCGCGCCGTGGGTGAGGAACAGGAACAGCGTGGTCAGGCCACCGATGAGACCGAGCGGGTTGAGCAGCGTGAACAGGTTGCCCACGTACTCCATCTCCGCGTCGATCGGGGTGCCGTTGACGATGTTGCTGAACGCCACGCCCCACAGCAGGGCCGGCAAGAACGAACCGAAGATGATCGCGTAATCCCAGTTACGGCGCCACGCGTCGGTGTCGCCCTTGCCGCGGTACTCGAAGCCCAGGTTGCGCACGATCAGCGCGACGAGGATGAGCAGCAGCGGCAGGTAGAACCCGGAGAACAGGGTGGCGTACCAGTGCGGGAAGGCCGCGAACGTGGCACCACCGGCCGTGAGCAGCCAGACCTCGTTGCCGTCCCAGTGCGGGCCGATCGTCGTCAGCAGAAGGCGACGGCGCTTCTCGGTGTCTTCGGCGTTCTTGCCCTTACCGAGAATCGGCAGGAGCATTCCGACTCCGAAATCGAAGCCTTCGAGCACGAAGTATCCGATCCACAGCACGGCGATGAGGATGAACCAGAGCGTCGACAGTTCCATGTCACTTCTCCTTTCGTGCTCAGTAGGCGAAGACGAGCGCGTCGTCGTCGCTGTCGGACTTGGCGGGGTCGACCGGGTCGGGAACGGCCTCGGCGCCCAGCTTGGTGTACTTGAGGAACAGCTTCACCTCTACCACGGCGAGAACACCGTAGAGCAAGGTGTAGACGACCATCGAGAAGAGCACCTCACCCGAGCTGACGCCGGGGGAGACCGCGGTGGCGGTGGTCATGAGCTCGTGCACGGCCCACGGCTGGCGGCCGATCTCGGTGAAGATCCATCCGAACGAGTTGGCGAACAGCGGCATGAACGGCGCCGCGAGAATCGCCAGGTGCCACCACGACGGCTTGAGGCTTCCCTCGGGTGCGTTCTTGCGGGTGGCCCACAGCACGAGCAGCGAAATGCCGATGCCGACGAAGCCCATTCCCATCATCAGACGGAAGGTCCAGTACGTGCCCGGAATGTTGGGCGTGTACGCGGTCTTCGTGTCGACCGTGAGCGAGTTGTCGGCGAATTCGGCCTGCATCTGCTCGCGCAGGTCGTAGATGCCTTCGATCTCGGCGTTGAGGTCGCCCTTGCCGAGGTACGAGAGAAGGCCGGGGATCTGGATCCAGTGCTTCGCGTTCTCGCCGTCGAGGTCGCCGGTGGTGAACACGGAGAACGGGGCGTGCGATTCGGTGTTGTAGTGCGCCTCGGCAGCGGCCATCTTCATGGGCTGCACGTCGGTCATGACCTTGCCCTGCAGGTCACCGCTGACGCACACGCCGATGGAGGCGATCAGCGTCACGAGCGCGCCGATGCGGGCGGCCTTGAGGTACATCGGCCGGTCGACCTTGGCCGACGGGTCGGTGTAGCGGCGGCGCAGGTGGTACATCGCGACGGCCATCACTACTGCGCCACCGGTCATGTAGGCGGCTGTGATGACGTGGGGGAAGGTGACGAGCTGAACCGGGTTGGTGAGCACGGCGACGAAGTCGACGAGTTCGGCGCGGCCGGTCTCGGGGTTGTACTCGTAGCCGACGGGGTTCTGCATGAACGAGTTGGCGGCGAGGATGAAGAAGGCCGACATCACGGTGCCGATGTGCACGAGCCACATGGTCGCGGCGTGCAATTTCTCGGGAATGCGGCCCCAACCGAAGACCCACAGGCCGATGAACGTCGACTCCAAGAAGAAGGTCAGCAGCGCCTCGAACGCCAGCGGGGCGCCGAAGATGTCGCCGACGAACCGGGAGTAGTCGCTCCAGTTCATGCCGAACTGGAATTCCTGCACGATTCCGGTGACGAGACCCAGAGCGAAGTTGATGAGGAACAACTTGCCGAAGAATCGAGTCAGCTTGTACCACTGCGGATTGTGGGTCCGCACCCAGGCCGTGTGGAATGACGCGACTAACGCTGACATTCCGATCGTGATGGGTACGAACAGGAAGTGGTAAACGGTGGTGATGGCGAATTGCCACCGCGCCAGATCCAGTGCGTCCATGCCGACCTCTCCTTTCCCCGTGTATTGCGGCTCCCACGACGCGCCGCGTTGTGTCGGCCACCCCCCGTGGGTCGTCAGACGGACCCCGCCTGCATCCACATCTTCGTCCGCGAAGTTCTGTGGGTGAGGGGGACTTTGGTCCCTTTGGGGCAGGTCAGATACCCATGAGGGTATTAGGTTTATGACTGGACGCAAGTCCGCTGCACCCGGGGCCGTAAGTCGAATCTCGTTGTTGCTCACGGGTAGTCGCCCCAGTTCAGGTCGCCCGTGAGGAGCTTTCAGGGGGCTCCCAGGAGTCCGCATTGAGGCTTCGTTGTATACGTGAAGTGCGTCACATACCCAGGTTTCGGGATGCCGTTAACGCGAAAATGGCATAACAAAGGGGCTCGCGTGCTCATTGCGAGAAGGTCGCAAACTAGTGCTCGGTCACGCCACGTGCGCTTATGTCAGGTCGCGGCGGTCGCTTTCGGTTGCGGGGCGCACGACAAGGCGTGTCCAGGCGCCGACATAGATGCGGTCGTCGGCATCGACTTCGACCCGACGCCCCGCCGCGATCGGCTTTTCCGGAGGATTCTCCGCCGCGCCGCCGACGAAAGTGCCGTTCGACGAATCGAGATCCTCGATCCACCAACGGCGCCCGTCTGTCGTGAGGCGCGCGTGGCGTCGGCTGACCGCGGTGTCGGTGCCGCAGTCGACCTCCGGGCGTACGCTGCGCGCCGCAGAAGGCCGGCCGATGATCGCGCCGGAAGAGCGCAGCGCCACGAGGTCGGGCGGCCCGGGCGACGGGCACTCGCCCTCGCCCTCCTGAAGCGCGAACCACGTGGGGTCGATCCACACCTCGACCACCCAATCGCTCGAAACAGACTGCGACGGAGGGCGGTTCGCGGGGCGGTCGACGTGCACGTCGACGTTGCCCTGTTGCTCGTACGCCACCGGAGGCGGTGCGGCCGCGGGGGGCGCCGGCACCGCCGGGCGGGATGCCGGAGGGGGCGTGGGCGCCGGGTGCGGAGCCGGTGTCGGCTCCCGCGGCGGCTCGGGTGTCGCCTCCGGGGAGGGCGCGGGGTCCGGGTCGGATGCAGGTTCAGGGGACGGGGCCGACGCAGGTGACGACTCCTGACTTGGCTCCGGGCTCGGCTCCGGCTTCTTCGCGGGGGTCGGGTCCGCGAGGTAGGTGCCGTCGGCGAGCGGGATGCGCTCTGGCAGAGCCCCGGTCGTGAAGTCGAAGCCGCAGCTCTCGCAGAACAGGTTGGCCGCAGGGTTCACCGCACCGCAGTGGGAGCACTCCTGCCTCGATGCGGCCGGTGTCGCCCCGGCGGCGGGGGTGGTGGGCGCCGCGGCCGGGGGCGGCGTCGGGGCCGCTGGTGCTGAAGCCGCCACCATCGGCAGGCCGCAGATGTCGCAGTAGTCCTGCGACGTCGAGGCGTGCCCGTCGGGGCAGACCCGGCTCACTTACGCACCCGCGTCGTCTTGGTCGAGGCGGTGTCGAGGGCCATCTCGTCGAGCTTGTCGACCCCGCGCTTGAGTCGCACGGTGCCGGTGGCGGCGTCGTCGATGTCGACCACGCGTGAGAGGCGATCGGTGGCCGCGGCGTCGCCGGCCTCGTTCGCGAGTTGCACAGCCCGGCCGAGTTTGGTTGTTGCCGTGCGGTCGTCGCCAACGGCCTTCGCGGCGAGGCCCTGCTGGATGGCCGTGGCCATCTCGGTCTGGCCCGTGTAGTGGGCGACCTCGGGGTTGATGCGGGCGGTGAGCGAGTCGTCGCCCGACCAGCGCGCCTTGACGAGACCCTGCGTCACGACCTGGCCCCCCTCCGAGAGCTGCACGCGGGCGGCGAGCTGCTCGGCTCCGACAGCCTTGGCGGGCAGACGCACCGCTACGTGGTAATCGCGGCTCTCGTCTCCCCACGCTCCGGTCGGGTAGACGCCGGTGAGCGGCCCCTCCGAGCGGCGGCGGGGCGTGAGGTCTTCTAGCGTCGGGGCGACCTGGCGCACGAACAGGACCTCGGCTCCCTGCGGCGCCCACACCTTGAGCGACGCCTCGGCCACGCCGCGCCCCATCGCCGTGCGCATGAGCGACTCGAACTCGGCCGCCATGTCTTCTCGGCGGGGGATGAGACCGACCGTGCCCATGAGCGCGTCGGAGATGCGGCGCACCTCGTCGACCACCCACGCGGCACCGAGGCCACGGCAGTCGGCCTGGAACCGGCCGCGCACGGTCTCGATCGCCTTGGTGAGCTGCTCGGGAGTCTCGTGCTGGTTCTCGCCGTCGGTGAGCAGCATGACGTGCTTCTGCGTGAGGCTCGGCACGGTGTCGAAGAGTTGCGCCGCAGCGAGCAGCCAGGTGCCCATCGCGGTGCCGCCGTCGGCGTAGAGGCGGGCCAGCGACTGCTTGGCGGCCGTGCGGGTCTGCGGCGACATGCGCACCATGGCGGCCGAGTACCCGTCGGGGTAGCACAGGCGGGCCTGGTGGTTACCGGCGATGACAGCGAACCAGACTCCGTCGAGGATCTGGTCGAGCGCCGCGGCCGCCGCGTACTGCGCCGCCCGCACACCCGCCTCCTCCATCGAGCGCGACGTGTCGACGACGATGATCTCGCCCGCGTCACCGCTGCCGCTCTGCCCGGCGCCTCCGGCTCCGGTGCAGGTCACAGTGACGATCGCGTGCACATCGGTGCCACCCTCGGGCAAGAACTCGTTCTGGTAGACCCCGGTGGTGAACTCGGCCATGCTCAATTGCTCCCGTCGTTCGGCACTGGCTGCAGCGGCGGCGTGCTCTGCACGGTTGGTGCCGGTATCTCCTGCGTCGGCTCGGTTGCCGTTTCCAGCTGGCTTTGTTGCGACTGGTGCGACTCCTGTGTCTGCTGCGACGCATGAACGCTGTCGATGCGAGCCAGCGCCACAGTGACATTGTCCTGCCCACCGCACGCGTTCGCCCAATCGACCAGGGCGGATGCGAGGTCGACGACGCCGGCGTCGGGCGGGAGGCCGCTTCGGGCCTGCTGCAGCGCGCCCGCGATCTCCTCGGGGGCGGAGGCGTAATTCCACAGGCCGTCGGAGCAGACCATGAGGTAGCCGGGCGCGTCGAGGGTGAGGCTGGCGACCTCGGGCGTCATGTCTGGGCAGTCGACCCCGAGCCACTTGGTGATCGTGTGGGCGTGCGGGCCGCGCTCGGCCTCCGCGGGGTCGACGCCCAGGCGGATCTGCTCGTTCGCCCACGAATCGTCGGTCGTGAGGCGCTGCGGGCCGCCCGCGTCGGGCAGCCAGTACGCGCGGCTGTCGCCCAGCGACGCCACCGCTGCCGTGTCGCCTTCGACGACGGCGGCAACGAACGTGCAGGCAGGGTGTCCGGCTTTGCGGATGCCCGAGAGGTCGGGGGCGCCGTCGTCGGGCATCTCGGTGATCTCGCGCACAGCGTCGGCGGCAGCCTCGGTCGCGGCGACCAAGCGTCTGGAGAGGGCTCCGACCAGCGCGGCAGCCACCCCGGCGAGGCCGGTCGAACGCGTCGACGTGAGCACGTCAAGGGCCGCCTGTACCGCGGCGCTGCTCGCCTCCGCAGACCTCGGGGCGGTCGAGACGCCGTCGGCGACAACCATCGCGATGCGGCGCGTGCCGTCGTCGCTCGCCGCGACCGCGGTCGCGTCTTCGTTGGTGACGTGCCGGATGCCGCGATCACACACGGCCGCGACGCCATAGCCGGCGTCGATCTCGTAGTGCAGGCGCTCGTCGGGGCGGGCCGCGCCGCACTGGTCGCAGTAGCCCTCGACCCCGTATGTGCCGCCGCACTCGCGGCACACGTCTGCCGGGTCGGGCGCGGCCTGCGGCTCGGGTTCGGGGCTGTCGGTGAGCAGCGGAGTTCCGCCGAGCACGAGCATCCCTTGCGGCTCAGGGGGTGCCGGCGGCGGCTCTTCGACCGGCGTGACCGGCGTGACCGGGTCGGGAGGCGTCAGCGGCGTGATCTCGGTCGTCTCGGGCAGAGTTTCGACCGCCGCCTCAGGCGCAGCCTCGGCCGGTGGCTCGACGGCTGCGTCGGGAGCCGTCAGCTCCTGCGTCGGCGGAAGCGGCTCAGGCGTCGATTCAGGCATGGTTTCAGGGGCAACTTGCGGCGCAGGGGCGGGAGCCGGCTCGGGAACCGTTGTCTCGCCCTGCGGTTGCCGGGTCAGATCAGGGTCCATGGGCGCACCTCATTGGCCTTGTCTACGAGCGCGACTCGCTCGGCGGTGTCGGGGGTGAGTTCGGCGAGCCTGCGATAGGCGTCTTCGAGAGCCAGGCGCAGCGGACGCTCCTGGGCACGGATGCCGTCGATCTTGGCATCGCGGGGAACCTTGGCGGTGCCGCTGATGCGATCGAGGGCGGTACGCAGCGTCTCCACGCGGAAGGCGGCCTTCTCGTACGGCGAGACCCGCAGACCCGAGACCTCGCGCAGGGCGGCGTCGAGAGGCTCGATGCCGGGTTTGTGAG
The DNA here is from genome assembly GCA_030538115.1 of Dermatophilus congolensis. GTDB lineage: Bacteria > Actinomycetota > Actinomycetes > Actinomycetales > Dermatophilaceae > Dermatophilus > Dermatophilus congolensis_B. Next base: position 35,954 of record JAUNUP010000004.1, read on the forward strand.
CGGTGAGTTCGGCCTTCAGCCAGACGGCCCTCGGGTGCGCCGCGCTGGAGCGGGGCACGAGGTCGAGAGCCTCGATCGCGCCGTCGGTGTTGCCCGACTTCGCCCGTACCCGGGCCACGCCGAACGCCGCAGCGGTGCCGTAGCTCGCGTCGCAGCGCAGGCACGTGAGGTACTGCGCCTCGGCCTCGTCGGTGCGTCGCTGCAGCTCACGCACGAGCCCGAGGGCCAGGTGAGGCGCAACCTCGCCGGGTAGCTGCTCGTAGACGGTGGTGAAGCTGTCGGCCGCGGTCGCGTAGTCCTCGCGGTCGGTGGCGGAGAGGGCGTGGATCCACAGCGCCCGCCAGTCCCAGGGGTCGGCGGCGAGGATCTCGTCGACCGTCTTGGCTACCTCCGCGTGGCGGCCCATGCGCAGCAGCACCCGGGCCTCGCCCAGCATCACCTCGGCGGTTCGCTCGGGCGCCTGGCGCAGGGCGACGAGGCGCTTGTCCGGGTCTTGCCCGCGCAGTCCGGCGAGCCACGAGATCATCGGGTCGGTCTCGTCGGCGCGCAGGGCGGGCAACTCCCACCAGCCGAGCGTCTCGCTGACGACGAGGGGCGGCTCGAACAGCGCCGAGGCTACGGCCTGGGCCGACGGGCCTACCCCGGGGCGGTTCGACACGACCTCCCGGAGCACACCGACCAACTGGGCGCGGAATTCTTCGATCGACTGGAACCGGTCGGCCGGGTCGAGCGCGCACGCCTTGGCGACCAGACGGAAGAACGGGTCGTGCTCGCGAAAGGCGGGCACCTCGTGCGCGGGCGGCAGGCTGGTCGCGTATTGGCTTTGGTAGCCCCGGAATTCGCTGGTGAGCACGACGAGCGTGCGACCGATCGTGTAGATGTCGGAGGCGATCGACGGGCCGACCTCGGCCACCTCGGGCGCTTGGTAGCCGACCGTGCCGTAGATCGGCGAGTCGAGGTCGTCGATCGCGCGCATGCCCCCGAGGTCGATGAGCTTGACCTGGTCGCCGACCTGGATGAGGTTGTCGGGCTTGAAATCGCAGTAGAGCAGCCCGGAGTCGTGCATGTACGCGAACGCGGGCAGGATGCCGAGCACGTAGGCGAGCGCGTGCTCGACCGGCAGCGGATCGTACGTGCCGCCCTTGGCGATGAGCCGGTCTTTGAGGATCTGCTTGAGGCTCTTGCCGCCCACGTACTCCATCACCGTGTAGCCGGCGCCGTCGTGCGTGATGACGTTGTAGACCGCCACGATGAGCGGGTGTTCGACGCGGGCGAGGAAGGCCTGCTCGGCCTCCGCGGCGGCGACGGCGTCGGCGTCACCGGCGTTGAGCAGGCCCTTGAGCACGACCCAGCGGTTCGAGACGTTGCGGTCGCGCGCGAGGTAGATCCAGCCCAGGCCACCGTGGGCGAGCGGGCCGACGATCTCGTACTGCCCGGCCACGAGGTCGCCCGGGTGCAGCTTGGGCGTGAACGAGTACGGGTTGCGGCACTGGGGGCAATAGCCCTCAGCGCGTCCGGGCACGTCACCGTGGGTGCGGCCGACTGCGGCGCCGCAACTCGGGCAGTTGCGCTTGCTCTCGGCGACGACCGGGTTCGGCATCACGGCGTCGGCCGGGTCGGTCATCGGCACGGTCGGCACATGCGTGAGACCTGCGCCGAGCCCTGCGGTGCGCGCGCGAGTGGGACGCACGCGGCGCCGCGCCGACGAACTGCGCGCGGAGCCGATCGTCACCACAGCCGACTGCTCCTCGGGCATCTCGGCGTCCGAGCCGTTGCCTCCCGCCCGCCCCTGCGGAGAACTGGCGGAGGGAGTCGAGGTGCCGCGTGACGACGTGCGCGCTTGCGGGGCCGGCGGCGTGTTCTGCGCGGCCTCGCTCTCCGCAGTGCTGGTCGCGTCGGCGGTGGGCACGGTCGAGGTCGTCTGCACGCCCTCGGGGGCCGGGAATCCGCAGTAGTCGCAGTACCCGTCGACGTAGTGGCCGGGGCAGCCGGTCTGCGTGCAGCGGACCGCAGGGGTGGTGGTCATCGGCGACCTCGCTTGCGCAGTGCGCTGGTGTAGGCCTGCACCGCGGCGGCGAGCGCGGCGAGGCGGTCGGTGTCGGTGGGCTGCTCGGCGGCGGTCTTCTCGACGAGCGCCATGAGGGCGGCCAGGTCATCGGATGCCCCCGGCACGTCGGTGACCTGAGCTCCTTCGGCGGCATACGAGCGGGCCAGGCCCTCCAACTCGTTCTTGCGGTCGAGGGCGGAGGCGTAGGCCGTGTGCACCTGGTCGAGGGCTGCGCCGACGCGGTCGAGCTTGGCGAGGTACGCCTCGAGCTGGGTGAGGTCGGTGGGCACGTCGCCGAGGGCGTTCACGTCGGGGATACCGAGATGGGGCACCGGGCGAACCTGCTGTTGGGCGTAAGCGGCCAGGCCGCGCACCGCCTCTCCGCGGGCCTCCAGCTCGGCGCGCACCTGGGCGGCGTGCTGGTGGTCGTTCTTCGCCTTCGCCCGGTTCGACGCCGCCACGATGAGGTCGCGCTCCGTCGTGGCGAGAGCGGCCTCGATCGGGCCGAGCAGACCCCCCACGTCGGCGCCCCGCTTGGCGCGCTCGGTGATGTCGACGACGCGGCGGTCGAGGTCGATGAGCGCGGCCTGCGCCGAACCTCGGTTCTCGGACGGGATGAGTTGCACCTGGTCACGCACCCGCTCCACCTGGGCCCGCAGCTCGTGTACGCGGTTGACGGTGTCGGGCTCGGTGCCGTCGATACGCAGCGCGGCGCGAAGGGAGGCCGCGAGCGTGTCGGAGAGGCGACACGCCTCGGGCAGCGACACCGACAGCGCCCCGCCGGCCCCGCCCGCTGCGTCGACGGATGCGTTCGCGCTGCTCACAGTGTCGAGCCGGCCCCAGATGAGCGTGATGATGCGGCGACGTTCGGCCTCCAGAACCCGGCCGTTGTCCCACGTGTTGACGAGCAGGTCGTGACGGTCAGCGATCGACTTCCACAGGGCCATCGACAAGATGATGTCGCCCGTGTGCGCCTGCCCGTCGGCAGAGCGGAGACTCGCCTCGTCGAGCTGGTCGAGTTCGACCCGGCGCCTGTCGCGCCACGTGCCGAGCGCGTCGAGGTAGGCGAGAATCTGTTCGGCGGGGGCGTCCTGCCCCATCGCACCCGGTGCCTGCGGGGCCGCCGCGTAGGCGCTCATCGGTACTCCTGAAGTCGCTGCAAGAACCCGGTCGCGGCCGAGACACCCGCGACGATTCCGCCGGTCAGCAGTGTTGCCCCGGCCAGGCCCACAGGCCAGATCAGGGAGCCGCTCGCCGTCAGCGCACCGGCGGTGATCACGCCGCCGAGTAGCAGGATGCCCACCGTGACCGGCACGTTGAACATGCGGCGCGTGCGGCTCGCGAGAGAGATCGCGCCTCCCACCAGCGTGGCGAGGGCGATCACGCTGAGCAGACCGAAAATCGTGACCGGCAGCCAGGCGGCGGCACCCGCCTCGGCCTCGCTCTGCATCGCAGACAGAGGCTGCTGCACCTGCTGCCGGTAGATCTCGGTGGCGCTCGCAACCGATCCGGTTCCGCTGGTCGCCGCGGTCCCGGTGACTCCGGCCCTGGTCACCGTGCCGGAGTAGGACGATAGGGCGCCTGCGGCTCGAGTCAACGCCTCCACCTGCGCCGGGGGAGCGTCTGCGGCTACGCGGGGAATCTGGGTTGCGAGGTCGGAGGCCGCGTTCGAGAACTCTTGGCGCTGCGCCGCCGTCGACCTGGTCGAACCGGCGGCCTGCGCGAGCTGCGGCAGCGCGTCGGCCTGCGACACCGCCTGGTCGAGGGCGGCGGCGTACCCCGCGTCGGGTGCGCCGATGACCTCTGGCTGCGACACGGCCAGGCCGCCGAAACCGACGAGCGAGCACGTGATCAACGACGCCACGGCATAGCTGCGCAGCGCGGCCCGTGTGCCTCGCCTCGGCCGGGCCTTGGCCGGGTTGGCCTTCTTTCCCGCCGACCCGGTGGTCTGCGCCGCGGCCTGCTCCGGAGCCGCGCTCTGGGCGACGGTTCCGCCGGCTCGTTCGGGAGCCGAGGTCGGCGCCGGACCCGCAGCCGGCGCCTGTGCTTGAGCACCCTGAGCGGCCTGCGGGCCGGGAGCCTGCGCGCCCTGTGCGTTCATCGCGCTCACTTCAGCGTCTCCGTCGTGTCGTCGTCACCCACAGCGCCACCTTCGCCACTGTTGCCGCCGTCGCCCTCGACATCGCTGCCCTCGACGTCGCCGGGCTCGCCGGTGACGGGCGCGTCGCCACTCGGGCGAGCACCGGTCTCCGGCGGGCTCAGCTCGTCTCCGGGCTCCGTGGAGGCCGCTTCGTCCGTTGTATCCGAGGGCACCGACAGGTCTACGCTCTCGCGGTCCTCGAGATCGACGCGCTCTATCGTGCGGAGCTGATCGGTGCTCGGGTCCTTGACTCCCCGGATCCGCACCGCGTGCCGCCCGATCGCGCCCTCGAAGGTGTTGCGGGCGAAGCGGCCGTTGCCGAAGGTCGCGTCGCGCGGTGTGGCAGCGACGATTTCGCGGAAGCGGGCCTCGGCCTCCGGCGAGATGTCGTAGTCGTTGTTTTTCGCCTGCAGCAGCAGGATCTTGGTGATCTCGTCGTCGGTGTAATCGTCGAATTCGATCGTCGTGCGAAACCGGCTGGCGAGACCGGGGTTGGTGTCGATGAACTTCGCCATCGGCACCGGGTAGCCCGCCACGATGACGACGAGTTCGCTGCGGTGGTCTTCCATCTCTTTGACCAGGGTGTCTACGGCCTCCTGACCGTACTGGTCGGAGGCGAGCGTGTACGCCTCGTCGATGAACAGCACGCCACCGATCGCCGACTTGCACACCTCGGCGGTCTTGATCGCGGTCTGGCCGACGTAACCGGCGACGAGTTCGGAGCGGTCGACCTCGACGAGCTGCCCCTCCGCCAACAGGCCGAGCGCGTGGTAGATGCCGCCGACCAGCCGCGCGACCGTGGTCTTGCCCGTGCCGGGGTTGCCGACGAAGACGAGGTGCCGGGTCAGCACCGCCGACTTCAGTCCGGCCTTCGTGCGCATCGCGTCGACCTCGAGCATCGCCACTTGGCGGTGGATCTCGGCCTTCACCGAGGTCAGCCCGATGAGGGAGTCGAGCTCGGCGAGCAACTCGTCGACGGTCTTCTCGGGCTGCTTCGGCTCCGCCTTCTCCGGGGTTGTCGGCGCTTCGCCCGCCGTCGCGGTGGGGGCCTGGCCCTGCGTCGGGTCGCCGGGAGCAGCCGGCACACCCGGAGTGCCTGGCGTGCCGGGGTGCGGCGGCAGGCCGGTGAGGTCGAACGGATCGACGTTCGCATTCGGATCGCCCAGCCCCGGCTGACCGGACTGACCCGGCTCGCGCTGACCGGGGAGGTAGCGCGAGAGCACGTCACGTGTCGACTGCGTCAGCGCTCCGAGCTGCGCGAGAACGTCTTCGGCGTGGATGCGCGCAGCGGGCAGGTGCGAATTGTCGGGCTGCGGAGCAGTAGGAGCTGTGGGAGCAGCAGGAGCGGAGCGAGCGGCGGGCGTCGGCCAGGTCGCACCGCCTCCGGCCACGCGCGCGGCGGCAGCCCGCTGGGCTCCGGCGAACGTCACGGCCTTGGTGCCCGCGGAGGCCGGTGCGCCTTCGACGGTGCACGCGGCAGCGGCGACGTCGGCGAGCACGTCTGCGTAGGTCAGGGCCTGACGCGAGCCCGCTTCGACGAGCAGAGCGAGCACGGGGGTCGGGCCGTAGGCGTAGCGGCGCCCGTCGGAGACGGCAGCGAAGAAGTCGGAGGTCGACCCACCCATGAGCGCCCGCCACGATTCGTGCACAGAGCTCGGGCGGCTCGTCTCGAGCACGGCAGCAGCGAGGGCCTTGCCCTCGGCGCGGGCGGCGGCTTCGTCCACTCCGGCAGCGGTGGCGGCGGCGCTGAGGGCGTCGAGTGCCGCGACCAGGTCGAGAGGACCGGTCGAGCCCGAATCGGAGGTGGGGGGAGTCGTCACGAGATGGCCTTTCGGGTCGGTGACGTCACAGGTCGAGAGAGCTCGGCGGCCGCAGACGCTGCGGCTCGTCGGGCGCGGGGGTGTGCGAGGTTTCGCGCGGCTCCGGTGCGGTCGGTGCAGGCGTCGCGGTGGGCGTGGGGGGCGCGAGTGGCCCGGGCGACTCGGGCTGGTCAGATCCTGCGACAGACTCCGGCGCAACCGAATCTGCCTGCGTCGATGATGGTTCCGTTGCGTTCGGCATCTCGGCGGGTGCCGAGGCCGCCCCAGCACCCGGCCCATCGCCGGCCGCAGGAGCGGGGGCCGGAACCGAGGTCTCGCCCTCGCCGATCACGAGGTTGCCGGTCGCGGCCGTCGTGCCCCGACCGAACTTCTCCTGCAAAAACCGCCCGTGTGCCACGAGGGCGTTGGCGTCGCTGCGGTAGACGGCGTCGAAGACCCGATCCATCGTCGCGCCGAGCAGGTCGAGCTGATCGACCAGCACCATGAGTGACGTGCGGCCTCCGTCGACAGGCCGGGTGTCGGCGAATCGCCGCGGCAGGCGCAGATATCCGTTCACTGCGTCCGGCAGGTAATCGGTCGCGGTGGCCATGACGTTGTAGGCGCTCGCGCTGCCCGCCCCGAGCTGGTCGAGGCGGGGGAGGGTGTCCCGCACCGCAGCGGTCACGCGCAGCACCCGCGCAGTCACGGTGGACGGCACGGATCCACCCGTGACCAGCTCCTCCGTGTGGTCGAGTGCGGCGCGCAGGGTGTCGCCCGTGGGCGGCCCCGACGACTGCTCGACGGGTGCGGCCTCCTGCGGCCTGTTGCCGCCGATGCGCGACAGGAAATCCCCGAAAACCATGCCCTACCTCGACCTCCTCACGCTGCCTTCAACCTCGCCTGCCGTGCGCCGCGACCGCTCGTCGTGCCCGACATCGTTGCCGACTCGACGTTCGACCGGCAGGCGAGGGTTCCCTCTCGTGGTGAACGCGACGGTCAGAGGCGCTGGCCTCCGCCGAGGTCGAGCGCGCCTGTGCGGTTGCGCTGGTCGGACTGCGAGACCCGGTCGAGGTACGAGCGTGACTTCTCGACCTCGTTCTCCAGCGTGCCGATGGTCTGCGCCATGTTGTCCAGGGCCTCGACCTTGAACTGATCGATCGCATCCATCGTCTGGTAGATGTTCTGGAACGCGGCCTGCAGCTGCGGCAGACCGATCGTCGCGCTCGCGGCCTGCTGCTGAATCGCGACCGAGTTGTCGCGCAGCATCTCCGAGGTCGACTGGATGAGGTTGCTCGTCGTGATGTTGAGCGCGGTGATCTGCTCGAGCACGAGCTTCTGGTTGTTGAGCGCCTGCGCCACGATGATCGCGGTACGCAGCGCCGACACCGTGGTGGTGCTGGCCCGGTCGACACCCTTGATCAGCTCGATGTTGTTCTTGATGACGATGTCGATGGCCAGATAGTTCTGAATCGACACCGCGAGCTGCGTGAGCAGGTCTTGGTGCTTCTGCCGCACGTAGAACAGCACGTCCTCGCGCATGGCCTTGGCGCGCTCCGGGTCGGTGGCGTCGAGCTCGGCGATCTGCGCCGCGAGCTTCGAGTCGAGCCTCTCGGCGATGTAGACGTACTGATTGAGCCGCCCCATCGAGTCCCACAACTGCTGCTTCTCGAGGTTGAGGGCTGCGTTGTCGCGCAGCAGCTCGTCCTGTCCGTTGCGCAGCGAGTGCAGGATGCCGTCGAGCTGCTTCTGGCTCGACTCGTAGCGGCGGAAGTAGTCGGTGATCTTGTCACCCATCGGGATGAAGCCCAGCACCTTCTTGCCGATGCTCGCCTTGCTCGGGTCGAGGTCTTCGACCGTGCGGCGCAGCTCGAGCAGCGTGCCGCTGACCTTCGACTCCTTGCTGATCTCGCCGCTCTTCAGCGCCTTGACGGGCGTCTGCAGCAGGCGGTTGCTCGTCTCGGCGGCGCGACGGATGTCGGCGTCGCCCATCGAGCGCAGATCGGCGGCCTTGGCCTCGAATTCCGGTGATTTCGTAGCGGCCCCGGCGAGGCTGGAGAGGTAGTCGTCCACCTTCGCGTCGAGGGTGGGGATCGCCTCCTGGGGCACCGCCGGCGCCATCTTGGGGGCGGCGGTGGCAGCGACGGCCTGCGGAGGCGCGGGGGCCTCGAGCGTGAGCGTGGCCTCCGGCGGCTGCAGCGGCGTCGTCATGGTTCTCCTTAGACGTTCGATTCCCCGTGGTCGCGTCCTCGGCCCGCCCGCCCCTGTCGCTCCACCTGTCGAAAGTGGTGGCGTGCGGGGGGCCGCAGGAAGCTCGCACGTCTTCACCCCCAACTGTTCCACACACCCGTGTGTCATCGCCGACCCAAGGTGCCAACCCCGTCTCCGGCGGTCTCGCGGAGCTCTCGTGACGCCTGGGCCAACGACACGCCCGACACCGGGCGGCACCAGCGCAGACGCGCGCGGGGTTACGTTGACGGCGGCAATTCGGTTAACTGCCAGACAAGCTCACGGAAAAAGGGGGGTATTGCCGGCTCAGGGACCGGGTATGTCTGCCGATAGGAGGCGGTACCTGGCCGATTCGGCCACGGTCAATAGGAGGTTGAGGATGATGGGCAGCTTCGGGCTCTCCCCCCTGTTGCGCGCCGCCGCGACGCACCTGGGCCACCCTGTCACGGGCGATGTGCGCTGGTTTCACGCCGGCACCATGGAGTTGTCGGGCCTGACGGCCTCCGACCGCGAACTCATCTTCGTCGCCACCAGTGAGCGCATCCCCGAGGAGATCCCCGCTGAGGGGATGCTCGTCAGCTTCTACGTGCTGCAGATCGCCATGGACCGTCTTGCGGGCCCGCTCAAGGACGGCTCCGACGTCTCGATCCCGTACGCGGAGGCCGTGTACAGCGCGTACGAGGAGGGTTGCGCCGACGGTAACCCCATCTCGGGCGACCTCTTCGACCTCACCCTCGCCTACCTCGTGGGCAAAGAGCTGGGCCGCCTGGGCCCGGAGCCGGTAGAACTCGGCCACGCCTGACTGCAGCGATGAGGGAATGCGCAGGGCCGAACTGTGCCATGGCACCCCGACCGAGCAGGTGAGCCTTGGGGTCGGGGGGGGGTCAGGCAAGGCTTTGGCCGCTGGATGATGTGAGGCAGATCACATTCCAACATTCCAGGGTGACTCGTGAATCCGGTTGCGAGTCAAAGGAACTGACGGGGCTCGACACGAATTCGCCGCGCCGCGAATCCCCTTGCGCCCCAAGGCGGTTCGAGGGTCTTATGGAGTGTATGGATATGCTTTCTCGAACGTGTGAACGGTAGAATCGGGGTATGGCTGACACCCCCACCGATGACCCCCGCGAGGCGGGCTGGTGGGGTGCGCAGAACCCGACTCTGGAGTCCGTGACCTACGAGTGGGGCCGTAGCGCCACAGGCACCGACCCCGACTACTGGACGACCTCCTCGAGCGAGTCCGACTCCACCACGCGAACCAACCGGTGGGATCTCATCCCCACTGCCGCCGGCGGCTTCGATCTGCCCGATAAGTGGACCTTCCGGCGCGGGCGAGAGCGTGGCGTCGGGGTACTGGGATGCGATCCCCGACACCCCGACACCCCGACCGCGACGACCGACTCACCGACGATGAACGGCGCACCCGTGGCGACGGCCTCTGGCCCGGGCGTGGTGAGCGTGGCGGGGGAGGAGCTGTTGGCTCAGTTGGAGTCGGTGCAGCAGGTCCTGGCCTCGATTCCGGAGCGGTTGACTGGGGTGTACTCCCCGGATCTGGCCGCCCTGGCCGCGCAGGCGTGCGCGGTGGTGGCCGCTGCCGAAGCCGTCCGGGCCGCCGTCGTGCTCGATGCCGACGCCCGTGGAGTGATCGCCTCCAGTGACAACCCGCGGGTGGACCGGTTCGTCGAGCACGCCCACCGTGACGCGCAGGCTCCGGTCTCGTCGCGGGCCGTGTTGGCGTTGAAGGACATCGCGAGGGTCTGTCAGACCCCCGACGTCTCACCCCTACGCGAGGCGATCACCGCCGGGCGCATCAGTGTGGATACGGCTGCGAGTGCGGCGCGGTTCTTCCGCAAACTGCAGGCCGCGATCGGTCCCGGGAACTGGGAACCGGTCCTGGAAGCCATCATCGACGCCGTCGCCGCCGGAGCCACCGCCCGCGAACTCGACTCCCTGGCCGAAGTCCTCATCAGCCAGTACGGCGATGAGGGTGCGTTGGATCGTGACCATGACGCGAAGTACGTCCAACGCGACATGACCACCTTCCGTCGTGACCGGCACGGCATGCTCACCGCCACGCTCCGCCTCGACCCGGCCTCCGAGGCCGTGGTGACGGCAGCGTTGACGGCCCTGTCGATCCCGACCCCCACCCCCGACGGCGACGCGGACCTGCGGACCCCGGGTCAGCGCCGCGCCGACGCACTGGTCAGCCTGGCTCAGGTCGCGACTCGCTACGACGGGCACGTTCCCGGTACCGGCACGAAAGCCAAAGTGCTCGTCACGATCAGCCACGAGACTCTGAGCGGTGCCGTGGCGGGCATGGGCCTGACCGAACACGGACACGTCCTGACTCCCAGTGAGGTGCGGGCGTTGGCGTGCGAGGCCGGGATCATCCCGGTGGTCCTGGGTGGTCGTGGGGAGGTGCTGGATGTCGGGCGTGAGGAACGGTTCACCACTCCGGCTCAACGGAACGCCTTGATCATCCGTGATCGCGGTTGTACCTTCCCCGGTTGTGACGCGCCGCCTTCGTGGTGCGAAGGGCATCACCTGCTCGACTGGGACCATCACGGTCCTACCGATATGGGCAATCTTGCTCTCATCTGCAAACGACATCACGTGGAGACGCATCGTTACGGACACGTCGGCACCATCACTCCCGAGGGGGTCATCTGGACCAGGGGTGACGGCTCAGCCATCGGCAATATCCCCCGTGACTGGCTCTGCCACTGAGACGCTCCTGCCCCCACCCGCCCCCGGAACCTCGCCTGCTCGGCCGGGGTGCCATGGCACAAGTCGACCCTGCGAGTCCCGTCGTCGCTTTAGTGCCATGGCACAGGCTCCGGCGGGCTTCTCGCCTGCGGCCTCGCGGCCGGGGTTCACTGGTGCACGGTCGCTGCGCGCCCGCCTGGCTCCAGGAGGGACTGTCGGCGAAGCTGGCCTCTGCGGCAGCGAGCCCGGCGCTACCGGAGCGAGTCGTGCAATAGCTTCCGTGGAACCGCTCCCGACGCGGTGACGGCCGAGGCCGAAGGGCCTTGGCCGGAGTATTGCCACCCTGAAGACGGTAACGACTCGTGAACCTCCCGGTAGCGTCGAACGGAGCAAACCGCACCGTCTCGCGCGTGGATCCCGTGCCGCGGCACTGGTCGGAGAACTCGAGTGTTCCTGCGGACATGTGCCGCGGCACCCCGGCGGAGGAGATGCCTACTGCGACAGGTGGTTCAGGAGGTTGTCAAAGTACGTTTCGCAGGCCCGCACCTGTTCGATCGTGATCCACTCGTCCGGGGTGTGGGCCTGCGCGATGTCTCCGGGGCCGCAGACGATCGCCTCGACTCCGGAGGCGAGGAACTGGCCTGCCTCAGTGCCGTACGTGACCTTGGGGCCGTCTCCCGCTGCGCCGATCGCCGCCGCGAGTTCAGGAGCTGCGGCGCCGGTGTTAGCCAGCCCCGGCACCTGGGCGAGCACCGTGAGTGTGGCCCCCGCAGCGGGGTTGCGCGCGGTCAGCTCGCCGCCGATCCGCTCCGCCTCGGCGCGCACGCTCGCGATGACGTCGGTCGGCTCGACCTGCGGCAGCGTACGGAACTCGAACACCACCGACGCCTCGGCCGGCACGATGTTCTGCGCCGTGCCGCCGGAGATCATGTTCACCGACAGCGTCGAGTAGGGCACGACGTAGCCGTCGTCGAACGGGCCGTGCTCACGCCAACCGCGAGCGATGCCGGAGAGGTACGCGACCATCTCCGCAGCCGCCTCGATCGCGTTGACACCCTGCGGCGTGAGCGACGAGTGCACGGGCACGCCGCGGAAATCCACGCGCGCGACGTTCATCGACTTGTGGAACGAGACGACCTCCATGCTCGTCGGCTCGCCGACCAGCGCCACGTCGGGCATGAGGCCCAGCTCGGCGATCTGCTTGACGATGGCGTCGCCGCCGAGGCAGCCGACCTCCTCGTCGTAGGTGAGCGCGAGGTGCAGCGGCCGGTTGAGTGACGCCTCCGCGAACCGGGGCAGTGCCTCGAGGGCGATGCCGATGTAGCCCTTCATGTCGGCGACGCCACGCCCGTAAAGCTTGCCGTCGTCGACCCGCACCTGCCACGGATCGGAGGTCCAGTTCTGCCCGTCGACAGGCACGACATCGGTGTGCCCCGAGATGACGACGCCGCCCGTGCGTCCGCCGTCGCGGTCGGGCACGGTGACGACGAGGTTGGCCTTGATGCCGTCGGGGGAGTCGAAGACGTGCGGCTCGAGACCCAGCCGGCGGCACTCGTCGGCGACCACGTCGATGAGTTCGCGGTTGCTGTTGCGGCTGGTCGTGTCGATGCCGACGAGGCGCGAGATCCAGTTCAGGGAGCGGGACCGGTCGTCGTGTGTCATGCCTGAAGGTATACCGGAGGCGGCCGGAGACCTCTCCATGTAGCCCGCGTCACATCTCCTTCTGCGGCCTTGCGCACAGCCGAAAGGCAAGTGCATGGTAAGGCTTAGCTAACTTACGAATGGGGGCACAGATGCTCCCGGCTCGCGGCGCGAAGGGCAACAGCATGTCGATCGTCTCCCATCGACTCTCCAAGCGGATCGTGCATGCCCGCGAGCATGTCGGGGCCGTGACCTCCGGGTCGCTGGGAAGTGCTGACAGTGCTGGAAGTGCCGACACCCTGACCGAACAGAGCACACCGACCGCGACTCTCGCCGACCTGCCGATCGGCGCCCGCGCCACGATCGCCGGCTTCGGCCCCGGTATGCGCGCAGACATCGCCCGCCGCCTGTTCGACCTCGGCTTCGTCCCCGGCACCACGGTGGAGGCCGCACGTCGCGCCCCGCTGCGCGACCCCGTGATCTACCGCGTCAGCGGCGTCGAGGTGGCGCTGCGCTCGACCGAATCGGGTTCGGTTCTTCTCAGCGCGGCATGAGCCGCGCGACGACGACACTGCAGGTTCGCGTATTACTCGAGGTGACGGCATGAGTCACGCCCATCACCACGGCGGCTCGGCGGGTGGCGCGATCGCGGATGACCTGCTGCACGTGGCGCTGGTCGGTAGCCCCAACTCGGGCAAGACGACCCTGTTCAACGCGCTCACGGGCCTGCGCGCCAAGACCGGCAACTACCCCGGGGTCACCGTCGCCAAGTATGAGGGTGTCGCCCGTATCGACGGTCGCGACATCGTCATCGAAGACCTGCCGGGCACCTACTCGCTCGACCCGATCAGCCCCGACGAGCAGGTCGTCACCCAGGTCCTCGACCCCGACGACCCCGACATGGCGACCCCGCAGGCGCTGCTCGTCATGCTCGACGCGACAGCTCTGCGCCGCTCGCTGAGCCTGCTCGCCCAGGTGCTGCAGACGGACCTGCCGGTTGCGGCCGTCGTCTCGTTCACCGACGAACTCGCCCGCCGCTCAGGTCGCCTCGACACGCAGGCGCTGCAGCGGGCCCTCGGCATCCCGGTCGTTCCGGTGGTCGGAGGCGGTGTCGGCATCGACGCCCTGCGCCGCCTCATCCCGCAGCCGCAGACGTGGGCGCAGCCTCCGCTCGCTCCGCCGATCGATCCGGTCGAATCGGCCGCGTGGACCGCCTCCGTCCTCGCCGCCTGCGGCTACGACGCTCCTGAGCTCGACGAACGCACCCGCAAGGTCGACGGGGTGCTGTTGCACCCCGTGTGGGGCACACTCGTCTTCGCCGCGGTGATGTTCGGGTTCTTCCAGATGATCTTCACCGTCGCGGCGCCCCTGCAGGGCTACGTCGAGGAGTTCTTCGCGTGGCTGGGCGGTGTCGCCTCCGAGTGGATCCCGATCGGCTGGCTCGCCTCGTTCGTCTCCGACGGTCTCATCGGAGGCGTGGGCGGCGTCATCGTCTTCTTGCCGCAGATCGCGTTGCTCTTTCTCATGGTCTCGATCCTGGAATCGGTCGGGTACCTCTCTCGCGCAGCGTTTCTAATGGACCGGTTGATGGCTCGCGCAGGCCTCGAAGGTCGCGCGTTCGTGGCGCTGCTCAGCTCGTTCGCGTGTGCGATCCCCGGCATCATGGCCACCCGCACACTGCCCTCGGCGCGCGACCGCATCGCGACGATGCTCGCCGCGCCGCTCATGACGTGCTCGGCCCGCCTACCCGTGTACGTGCTGCTCATCAGCCTGCTCGTGCCGCAGGAGGCGAGTATCGGCCCATTCGGCGCCCAGGGCACGATCATGTTCGGCCTCTACATGCTCGGTGCCGTCTCTGCGATGACTGCGGCCTGGGCGTTCCAGCGCGTCACCCGGCGGGGCGAGCCGGTGCTGCCGTTCTACATGGAGGTGCCGCCGTACCGGGTACCGAGCCTGCGGTCGGTCGCGATGTCGGTGTGGGATTCGTGCCTCGCCTTTCTCCGCAAGGTCACGACGATCATTCTTGCGACCACCGTGATCCTATGGCTGCTGCTCAACCTGCCCGTGCGCGGCATGGCGGAAATGGAGAGTGCAGGAGTCGACACGGCCGACGAGGGCGCTGTCGCCACCTATACGCTCGACAATTCCTACGCCGCCTCGATCGGCCGCGGCCTCGAGCCCGTCTTCGAGCCGCAGGGCTTCGACTGGCGCATCAACGTCGGTGTCGTCGCCTCGCTGGCGGCGCGTGAGGTCTTCGTCGCGACGATGGGGCAGATCGCCTCCGCCACGGACCCCGAAGACCCGGGCACGGCGCTGCAGCGTATGACGGTGACCGAGGGCGAAGGCACGACAGCTGTGGCCAGGCCGCTCTTCGACCCGCCGACCACCGCGGCGCTGCTCGTGTTCTTCGTCTACGCGCTGCAATGCATGTCGACCATCGGCGTGATGCGTCGGGAGTCGAACGGCTGGAAGTGGCCCGCCATCGCGTTCGGGTACATGTTCGTGCTGGCCTGGGGTATGTCGCTGCTGGCCAAGGTGGTCGTGGCGGCGATCGTGTGAGCGCCCTCCCGGTTACGCCCCCGCAGCCTGCGGACCTCGCCACGGTCACCGAGGCCACGCCGATGCACCCGGAGGCGACCGCCGACCCGGCGACGCTCCGCTGGGTCGTGCCGATCGGCGCCCTCCCGGCTGTCGGTCGGGTGACCACGGCCCCAGGCGAATTGGGCGCTCTTGTGGCAAGCGGCGACGCCGCCGTCGAGGTCACGCCCGCCGCTGTGACGATCACCCTGCGCGAGCCGCTCACGTGGCGCCGCGACGGGGCCCGCCTCCGCTCGGCACTCACCTCCGCGCTGGCGTTGCCGGCGGAGTGGACCACGGCCGATCCAGACGCCTCGCGCACCTCGGGCACCTCAGGAGCCGACGACGCAGGCACCATCGCCGACCTGGACGCGCACCTACGCCGCCTCGTGCAGGAGGCGATCGACGGCGCTCCGGGCGACTACGTCCGCTCACACCACGGCTCAGTGTCGTTGGTCGACGTGACCGCCGGATGCGTCACGCTGCGCCTGACCGGAGCCTGTTCGACGTGCCCCGCCTCCGCGTTCACACTGCACCGGCACTTCGAGGCCGAGTTGCGCCGCCGGTGCCCCGAGCTCGTCTCGGTCAGCCTCGCGCATACTGGGTAACGGTCGTGTCCGCCGTGACGTGAGCGGACGCCGGGACGTCCGGACGCGCAGGTGAGAGGTGGCAGGTGGGCAACGTTCTCATCGGCTTCGCGATCATCGCCATCATCATCGGGCTCGGTGCAGTGCTGGCCAGGGTGGGCGTGCTCGCGGACGCCGACCGTGCCACCCTGTCGCGCCTGACCTTCCTGGTCGCGAGCCCGGCCCTGCTGTTCGACATCCTGTCGAAGGCCGACCTCGCGCACGTGTTCTCGGTGAACCTCGCGGCGACGGTGATCTCGGTGGCGGCCGCGTTCGTCGTCTACCAACTCATCGACGTCGTTCTCGTGCGGTTGCGGCGCGCCCCGGCCGCCAACCGAAGTGAGCGCCTCATCACCGGCATGACGGGCGTCTACGTCAACGCGGGCAACCTGGGCCTACCGGTGGCGACCTACGTGCTCGGCAACCCGGCTTTCATGGCTCCCGCCCTGTTGCTGCAACTGCTCGTGCTGCAGCCGTTCACGCTCGGTTTTCTCGACAACGAACGCAGCCGCGCAGGCGGCGGAGCGGGGTGGCTCGCGATCGCCAGCCTGCCCTTCCGCAACCCCATGACGATCGGCTCGGCCCTCGGAGTGCTGGTCGCGTACACCGGCGTGGTGCCGCCTACCTGGCTGACGGAGCCGATCTCGATGGTCGGCGGCATGGCCGTGCCGGGGATGCTGCTGGCCTTCGGCGCCTCCCTCGTGCTCGGCCCGAAATTCGGCGCCTCGGGCAGCATGTGGAGGGTGGGCAGCGCCAGCCTGGTCAAGCTCCTCGTGCAGCCGCTGACAGCGTTCGCCGCCGCCTCCGCCTTGGGCGGCAGCCCGGAGATCGTCTTCGCGGCCACCGTCACGGCCTCCCTGCCCGCGGCGCAGAACCTGTTCATCATCGCGAGTCGCTACGACGCCGCCGCGCCCCTGGTCCGCGACATCATCCTGGCCACGACGTTCGGCTCGCTGCCGGTGGTCTTCGCGGCGTCATACCTGCTGCACTGACCCGACACCGTTCGGCCGTCAGGTGAACCGCGCGCTCGGTGTGCGGCGGGCGCCGTCTCGCGACAGGTCGGGGAGATTCCCGCCGGTGGGGCGGTTGGCGGCCGAGGGGCGCTGGGGTCGATGATGGGGGATCAGGAGGTGAACGGTTCGTGGATGAACAGTTCGAAGGGCGACGCGTCGAGGCGGTTTCGACCAGCGACGGTGTTGCGGTGAGCCGCGACGAGCCCGTCTCGCTCGATGTGAGTGAGGTCGCCGAAGGCCCGCAGCAGGCCACCGGTCGCATCGATCCGGGCCGCGAGGCTCGCGAAGCCCGCGAGAACATCCTGTCGCGCACGCGCCGGCGGGCCGTCGTCGCAGGTCGGGGAGTCCGGTCGAGGCTCGATCAGTCGACGCGAGCTGCCCAGGCCCGCGAGGCCGACGTCTACGCCTACACCGATGCCGCGGAGTCGACCGCTCCCATCGGCCATACAGTTCCCCTGGGACTGAAAGAGGCGGCGGCCTGGTCGTGGCGCATCCTGCTCGTCGCGGCACTCGTCTACGTCGGTGCTCGAGCGCTGGCGCAGGTGCCGATCGTCACGATCCCGTTCATCACGTCGCTGCTGCTCGCGGCCGTGCTCACGCCGGTGCGCCGGTGGCTGCACGTGAAATGCCGCATCCCGCATTCCCTCGCTGCGTTCATCGCGCTGCTCATCGGCGTGACCGCGATCGTGGGCATCTTCACGTTCATCGTCGCCCAGGTGCGCGCGAACGCCCCCCGCATGATCGAGGGCTTCGTCGCGTTCGTCGAGCAGGCCAGCGTGTGGCTGCGTGACGGGCCGCTGCAGATGAACGACGAGCAGGTCGCGGGCTACGCCAACGAGATCTCGGCCTACCTCACACGCAACCAGGAGGCGCTGCTCAGCGGAGCCCTCTCCACCCTGTCGACGCTCACGCACCTCATCGGTGGGTTCCTTCTGCTGCTGCTCACGACGTTCTTCATGCTGCGTGACGGCGAACCGATCTGGTCGTGGACCCTGTCGCTGCTGCCCCGGCGCTCACGCCGTCGGCTCGACCAGGTCGGGCGGGCCGGCTGGCACACCGTCGGCGGCTTCGTGCGTGGCCAGACCGTCATCGCTCTGCTGCACGCGACCACGCTTTTCGTTCTCTTGTGGGTCCTGCACGTGCCGATGGCCGTGGCGCTCTCGGTGCTGATCTTCGTGGCCTCGTACATCCCGATTCTCGGCATGACGGTGGCGGGCTCGTTCTGCGTCATCGTCAGCCTCATCGAACACGGCCCCGGGGCTGCGCTCATCGTGGCGATCGCGATTCTCACGCTGGTGCAGTTGGAGGCTCACCTGCTGCAGCCGCTCATCATGGCCCACCACGTCGAGGTGCACCCGCTCGGAGTCGCGATCGCCGTACTCGCGGGCACGACCCTGGGCGGCATCGCGGGCGCCCTTTTCGCAGTGCCGATCGTCGCGTTCGTCAACGCCACGATCCGGGCCACGGCCGAGCCGCTGCCGCCCGAACCCGCGCAGGTACCGCAGGTCCATGACGGAGCGGGCAGGCGCAACAACGGGTCCGCAAGCGATGCCGCGGCAGACGCCACCGCGAGCACCCCTGCAGACGCTCCCGGTACGCAAACGCCCAACGCCTGAGCGCCAGACCCACGGAGCGAGACCTACGGCGCCATGCGCGCGAGGTGTCAGCTCACAGCGCGGACGTCGACGTCTGGGTCGAGCAGGTCTCCGATCCCGACCCCGAGGTGGTTCTCGAGGTCGGCGGGCGAATGGCTCTGCAGGTAGTCGGCGAAGCGCTTCGACACCTCGCCCATATACGCCTCCGCCGTCTTCGGCGAGATGTACAGGCGCGCCCCGATGGCCTTGAACGACTCGCCGCGCGCGCGGCCACGCAGCACTTCGAGCTGCCGCGGGCTGAGAGTGGGCAGCTCGCCGCGGCGTTCTACCGCCTCGGCAAGCCCCGCCAGCGCGGAGGTGACCACTCCGCCTCCGGCCGCCACGGTGCGGATGGCGGCGGCCACCGCATCCATGGGCTCGGACTTGTGTACGATGCCCAGCGCTCCGGCCGCGAGGCACCCGGCGAGCACGTGGCGGCGACGCTCGTTCGTGTACACGAGCACGCGGTAGCCGAGCCGGTGTAGTGCCTCGACGGCGCGGGCGCCCTGAATGAGGTTCGGTTCGGAGTCGGGGTCGGCCCCGGCATGCAGCCACAGGTCGAGCACGACGACGTCCACGTCGGGCGGATCGGCGAGTAGGGGCTCGAGCCGCTCGTACACGAGTACCTGGCCCAGGCCGGGTACGAGGTCGGCGAATCCGAGGCGGATGAGGGTGTCGTCGTCGACACACGCAACGGTGACGCCGGCGGCGTCGTCGTCGTGGCCCGAACGGGCGGCACTGTTCGTCTGCATCGTGTGGAAGCTCCTTACTGCCAGTCCCAGTTTCGCCCGTTACCGTTATCAATTCGTAACTCGGCAGGTGTGATGCCGTTAACTTTTTGCGCGGTCGTTGCGAAAACTGGTCGAGTCCGGGCTGGAGCGGCCCGTGTGACATGGGGAGACTACGCCAGAGACTCTGGCCCACCTTCAAGCAGCACCATCGTTCCCACACCTGGATGCGAATCGATGCGCACCCGGATGCCTGCGTTCGCGCAGCTCCCGACCACGATTTCCGCCAGCCCGTACCCCCACGTGACGGTTCTCGGGTCGAATCCCACGCCGTTGTCGGCGACGCTCACCTCCCACATGTCGTCGCGGGCGGAGGCGTGCACCACGGTCTCGGTGGCGTCGGCGTGCAGGCGCACGTTGTGCAGCAGAGTCGTCAGGGAGGCGCGAACCACGCCCGCCGCAGTCGGCGTGAGTTGCAGACCCACGGCGAGGTCGGTGGTCACCACTGGGTCGAGATCAGGAAACGCGTCGGCCACCTCGTCGGCGATGCCCGCCAGGGAGGTCGAGGTCGCCGTCGTCCCTCGCACGGAGGGTGACCGACGCCGGATGAACGCGTCGACCTTGCGCGCCTCCTCGGCGGCCTGTCGTCGCAGAGCCTTGGCCAGCCGGGGGTCGGTGTCGGCGCCGCGTGCGATGAACGACAGGATCGTCGCCTGGTCGTGCAGCAGCGCGCGGTGCCGAGCCGCCTCCTCGTCCGCGGCTTCGCGTGCGGCCTCCAGTCGCGCGTTCTCGGCCGAGGAGGCTAGCGCCGTGAGGTATTTCGCGACGTAATAGCCGATCGCGGTCTGGGCGAGAACACCCATGGCGGCGCTCGACACCTCCAGAGCCGCCTGCAGATCGTGGTTCGCGTACATCGGCAACACGAAGCAGCCCGCGATGAGGGTGGCCGCGAGCAGCCGCTCCCAGAAGCGTGGCAGCACGCCTGAGTACGTGGCGACGGGCGTCACGAAACCGACCGCCCACAGCGACCACGTCGAGGCGCTCGCCACCGCGGAGTCATGGGCGAAACCGACGAGGAGCAGCGCGGCGCAGGCGAGGACGACGTCGATCCTGATCGCGAAGGGGACGCGCACCGTGCGTCGCCTGATGCAGATGTACAGATAGGCCACCGACCAGGCGGAGAAGGCGAGCAGAACGCTCAAGAGCAGCCCGGTCGAGGCTCCGTACGGACCGTCCCAGCGCATCGCGAGGCGCGGCACGCTCTGCAGGATCGACACCGTCCGCAGCAGTACGAGGATGATGACCAGCAGGTCTTCCGCCGCGGAGGAGAACGAGGCGGTGCTCGCCGCCTGGGCGCGCCAAGGCGTCAGGCTCAGCGCTCTGATCGAGGCGACTTTGTGTGCGTCGGATTGTCCCGCGGTATGCGTCGGGTCGTGCCTGTTCATCGGCTCGTTCGCCATGTCACCACGCCGCCGCGCCGCCACAGGCAGGGCTCAGGCGCGCGAGTTCTCCGCGACGACGACCTTGCGGACTCCGATGATCGCGCGGATGAGCGCGAGCGCGCCCGCGGCCTCACGCTCGTCGCCGGGACCGGTCAACGTGACCGTGCCGCGCTCGACCGTGGCACTCCAGTCGGTCAGACCGGAGTCGTGCAGGGCCACGACGAGTTCGTCTTCCAACTCGTCGTCAGGACGGTAGAGAGCCCGGATGATGTCGCTGCGGCTGATCACGCCGATCAGCTTGTCGCCTCGCACCACGGGGGCCGATTTGATCTTGCGGCTCGCGAACCGCTCGACGAGCTCGGCCACGTCGTCGCCCTCGGAGACCGAGACGACGTCGGTGGTCATGATCTCGGAGACGGTCGACGGGTACACGGTCTCGTCGTCCTGCACCGGGCGTGCGTGCGCGCGGCTGTCAGGGGCGACCGCGCCGCGGAGGATGTCGATCTCCGAGAGCATGCCGACCAGTGCGCCTTCGTCGTCGACGACCGGCAGGGCCGTCACGCGGCGGACGGCCAGAATCTCCAGGGCATCGTCGACCTCGGCGTCCTTGCGGACGTGAAACGCGGGGGCCGTCATGATCTCGCGGACCAGCATGTGCACTCCTCGGGCTGTTCTGTGCTCGGACCCATCTTGTCAGCATCCAGCCCGTATGGCGGTTGCTCGGTCCACCCGGGTCGTGGTTGTGGCGGAGTCGACTCCGCCTGTGAGCCGGTGGACATCGTCTCAGGCGTCGACGGAGACCTCGCACCCGTGCTCGTTGGTGAATGCGCGCAACGTGATCGAGTCGCCCACGCCGCCGCGGGTGTTGACGAAGCCGCGGAGCAGCCCCTGGTGCACGCCGCACACGACCTGAGGCGAGTTGGTGGCGGCGGCGAGGAACGGGCAGACGCCCAGGCGGATGAGGGGGCCGGGGCCCGAAGGCGCGAAGCCGAGGTGCGTGAGCAGGCTCACCACCAGTTCGGTGGTCTCCTGATCGTCCAGTGTCGGGATCTCGCCGGTGAGCGCGAGCGTCTTGCCCCATTCTTCGCCCGCTTCGGCGGCGGCCTTGATCGGGTCGCTGCTCGTGCGCTGCAGGTGCAGGGCCAGGGCGGAGGCGAGAGAGGCGTACGCGCGCAATTGGGGGCGGGCGCCCTCGGGCGAGACGGTTTCGTAGAGAAGCGGCGGGCGGCCGCGGCCGTTGACTGCGCCGCTCGTGCATCGCACGAGGCCTGCGTCGATGAGCGCATGCAGGTGCTCTCGCAGCGTGTTCGGGTGATACCCGGACCGTTCGGAGAGTGTGGTGATGGCCGTCGGGCCACCGGCCTCGTCGAGCAATTCCATCACGCGCACGCGGGCGGCCGAAAGCGTCGCGACGGGATCATGTCTCAGTCGCGACGATCTGGGTCGAAGGGGTGATTTTCGGTCGGACGGAGTCGTCGTCTCGCGAGGCGAAGCGGTGGCGATTGGCTCGGTCGACCGGCCCCGGAGCTCGGTCGTCACCCTTTGAGTGTAGGTGACGTCTCGAAATGTGAAAGTTGCCTGACCTATTTCAGCCCGATAAGTGACGGGTTAAACACAGATTCGGTGTGCGCAATCCTGGGCTCAGGGGAAAAGTGCAGGCGATCCCGAGGCGATGCGAGGATGGCCTCACCAGTTGCGCAGAAGTTGGGGAGAGACATGACGACGGCACCCGAGACGGCCCACGCGACCGACGAGGCCCCGCAGACACCATCTGACCAGGCGCCCGCCGATCAGGGCGGCTGCGGGTCGTGCTCGTGTGGTTCCGGGGGCTGTGGAGGCGGCGGCGGAGGTCGGGTGCCCGAACTCGACGCGCGTCCCATCGACCCCGCGCTGCGCCAGGCGGCGATCCTCGGTGTGTTGGTGGGCCTCGTGCCCGGCGCCTCCGCCGCGATCGTCACCGACGAAGAGCCCGAGCTCGTGCTGATGCTCATCGAGCAGCAGTTCGCGGGTCAGTACGAGATCACGATGGGCGAGGGCAGCGAAGGCGGTTGGCGCACAAAGTTCCTCCGCGTCGCTTGAGGTCGCTCGAGGCGGTGTGAGTGAGCCTGCGGCAGCGTGTTGGGTGAGGCCGTGCAGGCGTTCGACTCATAGAGTTGGGAGGCATGAGAGCCCCCCTCCGGCGCCGACGCGCTGCCGGCCTTGCAGCCGCCGTGATCGCGACCACGTTGACGCTGGTCGCCGCCTGCAGCGGCGGCGAGGGCGGGTCGGGCGGCACGAGTGGGCCCTCTGGATCAGGCGAGTCGTCGAAGGGTGGGCTGTTCGGGCGTGACGAGACGCCGACCGGCAAAGAGCTCCCGATGGGCGGACGCACCCTATTTCCGGATTACCGAGTCGTCGGTTTCGCGGGCATCCAGGGCACCGGGCCGGTGCTGGGCAAGCTCGGCGTCGGCGCACTGGACGACCGGATGCAGGAGGTCGTCGAGATCGGCAAGCCGTACGCGGCGGGCGTCAACAAGGTGCTGCCGGTCGCCGAGTTCATCGCGACGGTCGTGCACGGCACCCCGGGCAAAGACGGCATGTACCGAGGTCGCGCCACGGATGAGGCTGTGCAGAAGCACCTCGACGCGGTGCGCAAGGTCAACGGTTACCTGCTGCTCGCCATCCAGCCCGGCCGCTCCGATTTCGTCACCGAGACGAAGTACTACGAGAAATTCCTCAAGGAGCCCGACGTAGGTGTGGCCCTCGATCCGGAATGGCGGATGGGGCCCGGCGAGATCCCGATGCGGGTCTTCGGGCACGTCACGGGTAAAGAGCTCAACGACACCGCGGCCTACTTGTCGAAACTGGTCAAAGACAACGACCTGCCCGAGAAGATCATGCTCTACCACCAGCTCAACCTCAGCGTCGTGCGCCAGGCCGAAGACCTGAAGTACCACGAGGGCCTCGCGCAGATGGTGTCGGTCGACGGCATCGGCTCGCCCGAGATGAAGGTCACGACGTGGAACGCCGTGATGCGGGTCAAGCCGAAGCACGTGTATCCGGGCTTCAAGCTCTTCTACATGGAGGACGCGGAGTTCGGGCCGATCATGGAGCCGCAGGCCATGCTCGACCTGGTGCCGGAGCCGTTCTACGTGCTCTATGAGTGAGGAGCGGGCGTGAGTCTTTCGGTGGCCGAACGCGCGCTCGAGCGGTCGCGTGAACTGGGCGCGTTCATCGACGCCTCCCCGAGTCCGTATCACGCGGTCGAATCGTCGGTGAAGCTGCTGGCGGAGGCGGGGTTCACCGTGCTCGACGAAGGGGCGCGCTGGCCGACCGAGCGCGGGCGGTACGCCCTCGTGCGCGGGGGTGCGCTCGTCGCGTGGAGCACCGAGCGCCTCGACTCCGGCGCCGACGGCTGGGCGCCGGGCAGCGGGTTCACCGTCGTCGGCGGCCACACCGATTCACCGAACCTGCGGCTCAAACCGCGCCCCGACCACGCGGGCGCCGGCTGGGACATGCTCGGCGTCGAGGTCTACGGCGGCCCGTTGCTGCACACATGGTTCGACCGCGACTTGGGCCTGTCGGGGCGCGTTGCCGTGCGTGACGACACCCCGGCCGGGTACTCGATGCGCCTCTTCCGTGATGACTCCCCGCTGCTGCGCGTCGCGAACCTCGCCATCCACCTCGACCGTTCGAGCGGAGACGGCAGCGCCCCCATCGACCGTCAGCGTCACCTCGCGCCGCTGTGGGGCGCGACGGGCACGGCCTCGTTTCAAGACTGGCTCGCCGACACGCTCGACGTGGGTGCGGGCGACGTGCTCGCGTTCGAGGTCATGACACACGACCTCACGCCGTCGGCGGTGCTCGGTCGCACCGGCGACCTGCTGGCGGCCCCCCGCCTCGACAACCTCGCCACCGCCTACTCCGCCACGGTCGCGCTGGTGCGGGCCGTGACGGAGCCGTCCGAGACCGGGCCCGCGCGTGTACCCGGGGCCGGAGCGGCCGGCCGTGCGCCCCGAGTGCCCGTCCTGGCCCTGTTCGACCACGAGGAGATCGGCTCGCTCACCAGCTCGGGCGGTCAGTCGCAGTTGTTGCCCGCAGTGCTCGAGCGCATCGTGCTCGCGTCGGGCGGCGACCGCGCCGACGTGCTCGCCGCCCTGGCGAGCACCCTGCTCGTCTCGGCCGACATGGCTCACGCGACCCACCCGAACCACAGCGACCGCCACGAACCCCGCCACACCATCGCGGTCGGCGGTGGGCCGGTGCTCAAGGTCAACGCCCAGGGGCGCTACGCCTCCGACGCGATCGGGGCGACCGCGTTCGCGCTCGCCTGCGAGCGTGCGGGGGTGCCGATGCAGACGTACGCGCACCGCACAGATCTGCCGTGCGGCTCCACGATCGGGCCGATGAGCGCGGCGCTCACCGGGGCCGTCACAGTCGACGTGGGGGCGCCGATGCTTTCGATGCACTCGGCTCGCGAACTCATGGGCGTGGCCGACGCTCACATGTACGTCGAGGTGCTCTCGGCCGTACTCGGTGCGGACGTGCCCCGCCCCGGAATGCTGGCGTAATTCACGTCACAGTTCCACGCGGAAGACCTGATTCGCCGGAGTTTCCCGTGGTTACCGAGCAGGAATTTTCGTCGTGGGGGCAGTGGGGACCTTCCGCCCCTGGCAGGATCGAGGCAGGGAACTAGTCTTTGCCAGGTTCCGTGAGGATTCCACAGCCGAATCCGTCTGATCAGACTGCCGTCTCGATGAAGCGCCGGAGGAAAGTCGCCATGCCGAAGTACGTGTACGCCCTTGCTGAGGGAAACAAGGACCAGAAGGACCTGCTGGGCGGCAAGGGTGCGAACCTGGCCGAGATGCACAACATGGGCCTGCCGGTTCCGCCGTCGTTCACGATCAGCACCGAGGCCTGCAAGGCATACCTCAAGGAAGGCCAGGAGCCGGCTGAGCTGACGGAGCAGATCGAGGAGCACATCGCCCAGATCGAGGGCGAGATGGGCAAGAAGCTCGGCGACCCGGACGACCCGCTGCTCGTCTCCGTACGTTCCGGTGCCAAGTTCTCGATGCCCGGCATGATGGAGACCGTTCTCAACATCGGCCTCAACGACCAGTCGGTCGAGGGCCTCGCCAAGGTCACGGGCAACGCCCGCTTCGCGTACGACTCCTACCGCCGCCTCCTGTCGATGTTCGGCAAGACGGTGCTCGAGCTCGAAGGTGAGCTCTTCGAAGACGTCCTCGACGAGATGAAGGACGCCAAGGGCACCACCAACGACCTCGACCTCACGGCCGACGACTTCAAGGCCATCGTCGAGCGGTTCAAGAAGATCATCAAGGACGAGACGGGCAACGACTTCCCGCAGGACCCGAAGGAGCAGCTGCTCGAGGGCATGCGCGCGGTCTTCCGCTCGTGGAACGCCGAGCGCGCGATCCTCTACCGCCGCCAGGAGCGCATCCCGGCCGACCTGGGCACCGCCGTGAACGTGTGTTCGATGGTCTTCGGCAACCTGGGTGACACCTCCGGTACCGGTGTGGCGTTCACCCGCGACCCCGCCTCCGGTCACTCCGGCGTGTACGGCGACTACCTCGTCAACGCCCAGGGTGAAGACGTCGTCGCCGGTATCCGCAACACGATGTCGCTGGCCGACATGGAGACGGTCGACAAGGCCGCCTACGACGAGCTCATGGGCATCATGGCCACGCTCGAGGGCCACTACAAGGACCTGTGCGACATCGAGTTCACGGTCGAGAACGGCAAGCTGTGGATGCTGCAGACCCGCGTGGGTAAGCGCACGGCCGCGGCCGCCTTCAAGATCGCAGTGCAGCTCGTCGACGAGGGCAAGATCGACGAGGCCGAGGCCCTGCAGCGCGTCACGGGTGAGCAGCTTGTGCAGCTGATGTTCCCGCAGTTCGACGCCAAGGCGCCCAGGGACCTCATCGCACGCGGCATGAACGCGTCTCCGGGTGCCGCCACCGGTGAGATCCAGTTCGACTCGAACGCCGCGGTCTCGGCCGCAGCCGCCGGCCGCCCCGTCATCCTCGTCCGTCGCGAGACCAACCCCGACGACCTGGCCGGCATGGTCGCCGCGCAGGGCATCCTCACCAGCCGTGGCGGCAAGACCTCGCACGCGGCCGTCGTTGCCCGTGGCATGGGCCGCACCTGTGTCTGTGGTGCGGAGGAGCTCGACATCGACGTGCGCGGCGGCACGCTGCGGCTCAAGGACGGCACCGTCTTCAAGGCCGGCGACATCATCTCGATCGACGGCACCACCGGTGAGGTCTTCCGCGGCGAGGTGCCCGTGGTGTCGCCTCCGGTCGTGCAGTACCTCGAGGGTGAGCTGAGCCAGGAGCAGATCGAGGCCGACGAACTCGTCAACGCCGTCGACCGCATCCTCAAGGCCGCCGACAATAAGCGTCGCCTCAAGATCCGGGCCAACGCCGACGCCGGTGAAGACTCGGCCCGGGCACGTCGCTTCGGCGCCGAGGGCATCGGCCTGTGCCGCACCGAGCACATGTTCCTCGGTGAGCGCCGTCCGCTGGTCGAGAAGCTCATCCTCGCCGAGTCCGACGACGAGAAGCGGGAAGCCCTCGACGGGTTGGCTCCGCTGCAGCGCGGCGACTTCGTCGAGATCCTCGAGGTCATGGACGGCCTGCCCGTCACCATCCGCCTCATCGACCCGCCCCTTCACGAGTTCCTCCCCGCACAGGCCGAACTGATCGCTCAGGAGGCGATTGCGCAGGCCAAGGGACTCGACCTCGAAGAAGACCAGCGCAAGATCATGGCGGCCGTCGAGCGTATGCACGAGCAGAACCCCATGCTGGGTCTGCGCGGTGTGCGTCTGGGCATCGTCATCCCGGGTCTGTTCGAGATGCAGGCCCGCGCGATCCTCGAGGCCGCTGCCGAGCGCACGAAGGCCGGCGGAGACCCGCAGCCCGAGATCATGATCCCGCTCGTGGGCGCCATCCAGGAGCTCGAGATCATGAAGGAGGCCATCGAGCAGGTGCGCGCCGACGTCAGCGCCGAGACCGGCGTCGACCTCTCCGGGGTGCCGATCGGCACGATGATCGAGCTGCCTCGCGCCGCGATCACCGCCGGTGCCATTGCCGAATCGGCCGAGTTCTTCTCGTTCGGCACGAACGACCTCACCCAGACCACGTGGGGCTTCAGCCGTGACGACGTTGAAGGCACCTTCTTCACGCAGTACATCGAGAAGGGCATCTTCGGTGTGTCGCCCTTCGAGACCCTCGACCAGGAGGGTGTCGGTAGTCTCGTCGAGCTGGCAGCCAAGGCCGGTCGCAAGACCCGTCCTGGCATGAAGCTCGGTGTCTGTGGTGAGCACGGTGGCGACCCGGCGTCGATCCACTTCTTCAACAAGGTCGGCCTCGACTACGTGTCGTGCTCGCCGTTCCGCGTGCCGGTGGCCCGCCTGGAGGCCGGCCGCGCGGCAGCCGACGGAGGCAGCGACACCCGCTGACGCACGTGAAGTGATCGAAGGGGCGGTCCCGGGATTTCCGGGGCCGCCCCTTCGTGCGTCACCACGGGCGTAGGGGCCCGGGGTCAGGGGTTCAGGGGTCCAGCCAGGGGGTTCCCTCATCGGTGCGGTGCTCGGCCGGGGCTACGGTGGACGTGTGGACACCGGAAACAGGGGACCGGGGTTCCGGTCGGGGCGCCATGCGTCGGGCGCGGTCGTGCAGACCGCAGGCTTGACAATGGACTTCGGCCGGGTCGTGGCCCTGAACGAACTCGACGTATCGATACCAGCCGGCGTGACCGGCCTTGTCGGCGCCAACGGTGCGGGCAAGTCGACTCTCATCAAGATTCTGCTCGGACTGCTCGAACCCACCGCGGGCTCGGCGAAGGTGCTGGGGTTCGACTCCGGGCGCCAGGCAGCCGAGATCAGGGCGCGGGTCGGCTACATGCCTGAGCACGACTGCCTGCCGCCCGACGTGAGTGCCAGCGAATTCACCGTGCACCTCGGCGTCATGTCGGGGCTGCCGCCCGCCGCTGCACGTGAGCGGGCCGCCGACGTGCTGCGGCACGTGGGGCTCGACGAAGAGCGGTACCGGCCGATGGGCGGGTACTCGACGGGGATGAAGCAGCGGGCCAAACTCGCGCAGGCGCTCGTGCATGACCCTGAACTCGTCTTTCTCGACGAGCCGACCAACGGCCTCGACCCGGCGGCGCGCATCGACATGCTGCAGCTCGTGCGACGGATCGGCCACGATTTCGGCATCTCCGTGATCGTCACCTCGCACCTGCTCGGCGAGCTCGAGCGGGTGAGCGACCACGTCGTCGTACTCGACGGCGGGCACCTGCTCCGCTCCTCCGCGACGGGCGAATTCCTCGGCGCCACAGGCTCGCTGCTCATCGAGGTGCTCGGGGGAGCGGCCGAGCAGGAGAACATGCGTGCGGCTCTCGAAGCCGCCGGGTTGGGCGCGCAGTCGCGCGGGCAGCTCATCACGATCGACCCGGCCCCCGAGGGGTTTCCGGTGCACGACCTCATCCGCGACACGGCTCAGCGCCTCGACGTGGGTCTCGTGCGGTTACAGCCCGACCACCACCGGCTCGAGGACGTCTTCGAGGAGGCCCAGTCATGAGCGCGCCCGCACCTTCGACTCCGCCCACCGGTAACGGCGGAGCAACGAGCGTCATCCACGACCTCGGCTACCGCGGTTACGACGGCCCTCGCCGCAGCAACGGCGCCATTGCGTGGTCGCTGTTCCTCTCCGGGCTCGCGCACAGCTACGGCATCGGGCGGGTCGGCAAGGCCAAGTTCAGGCCGTTCGCGCTGCTCGGCGCTTACCTCATCCCCGCGATGGTGATGATCGGGGTTCTCAGCTTCGGAGTGATGAACGAGCTGCCTACCCGGCTGGTCGACTACGCGGCGCAGATGAGCCTGCTCGTCAGCATCTTCGCGGCAGCCCAGGCACCGGTGCTGTTCAGCCGTGATCTGCAGCACCGCTCGATCGTGCTGTACCTGGCTCGGCCGCTGCCGACCCGGCTGTTCGCGCTCATGCGCTACCTGTCGATGACGGTGGCGGTGTGGCTGTTCATGCTGGCGCCCGTGCTGCTGCTCTACTTCGGCGGCATGCTCACGGGTGTCGACCCCGCCTCGCTGCACCCGCAGTTGGCGCTGTCGCTGCTGACCACCTTGCTCGCGTCGGCCGCGATCTCGGCGCTGACCGGAGTCGTGAGTGCCTGGACCGTTCGGCCCGGCCTTGCGGTCGTCGCCTCCATCGGTGTGCTGATCGTCGGCAACGGCCTGGTCAGCATCGTGCAGGCGCTCGGCAGCGAGGTATCGCCGGCCATCAGCCAGGTCGCGGGCGTGTTCACGCCGTACATGCTGTCGTCGGGCGTCGGCTACCTCATCGACTCGAACACGGCGATGCTCGTGCCGCCGACGATCGGCTGGGTGCAGGCGCTCTTTGTGGCCCTTTCGGTGATCGGACCAGTTGTGGGTGTGCTGCTCATCCAGTCGCGATTCGCAAAGGCGGTGGCACGATGACCTCGATCGTGGTCGACAAGGTTTCTCGCTGGTACGGCAATGTCGTCGCCGTCAACGATGTGAGTCTCGAGTTCTCGCCCGGCGTGACCGGCCTTCTCGGGCCCAACGGCGCGGGGAAGACGACGCTGCTCTCGATGATCTCCGGCTTCCTGCCTCCGTCGAACGGCACTGTGACCTGCGGTGGCGAGCCTGTGTGGCGTAACACGAGCGTGTACAGGCGCATCGGGCTCGTGCCCGAGCGGGAGCTGAGCTTTGGGTACCTCACCGGGCGCAAGTTCGTGCAGGCCAACGCCGAGCTGCAGGGGCTGAGCGACGCCGGGGCGGCGACTTCGCGGGCGATCAACATCGTCGACCTCGCCGATGCTGCGGACCGACGTATCGGGACGTACTCCAAGGGCATGCGGCAGCGCATCAAGCTGGCCGCCGCCCTCGTGCACGACCCCGAGGTACTGCTGCTCGACGAGCCGTTCAACGGCGTCGACCCTCGTCAGCGGGCCGTGCTCATGCGGCTCCTGCGCACGATGGGCGACGAAGGCCGGACGGTGGTGTTCAGTTCGCACATCCTCGAGGAGGTCGAGCAGCTCGCTCGGCACATCGAGGTGCTCGTCGCCGGGCGGCACGCGGCCTCCGGTGACTTTGGGGCCATTCGGCGTCTGATGACCGACCGGCCCGTGCACTACGCCGTGCGCACGAGTGACGACCGCGCCCTCGCAGCGCACCTCATCTCACAGCCCTGCGTCGCGGGCATCGCAGTGGAGCCGCACGGCGGCCTCGACCTGCGGGTCAGTGACTTCGGGGCGTTCGCGGCGGGCCTGCCCGGGTGGGCCCGCGATCTAGGAGTGACCGTGTACGAACTCACCCCGACCGACGAATCGCTCGAAAGCGTCTTCGCATACCTGGTGGCGTCGTGAACGCCACAGTGACCCGACTCGCGGCGGCTGCGCTGCTCGGGCAGAAGCGCGTGTGGGCGTTGCTGGCGTTTCCGTTGCTGCTCATCGCCATCGCGGTGGTGCTGCGGTTCACCGGGCTGGGCGTAGACGGGTACACGCTCGTCTCGAACGTGGGCTACCCGATTCTGTTGCCGCTGGTCGCGCTGCTGGCCACCAGCTCGGTGCTCGGGCCCGAGATGGAGGACGGCTCGGTCGTCTACCTCCTCGCCAAGCCTGTGAGCAGGTACGTCGTGGCGGTGAGCAAGTTCGTCGTGGCGTGGGCGGCGACCATGGTTGCCGGTGTCGCGCCGATCTACGCGGCAGGCATGATCCTCGACCCCGCGTTCTCGAACCTGTCGATGGCGTGGTCGCTCGCCGGTGTTCTCGCCGGCACCGCGTACTGCGCGCTGTTCATCGCCCTGTCGGCGTTCACGCGCCACGCTGTGGTGGCGGGGTTGCTGTTCGTGCTCGTCTGGGAGGGGATGCTCGGCGGCACCCTCAAGGGCATCGCCTGGGTGAGCATCCGCCAGTGGGGTGCGAGGCTCGCGTCGGAATTCGACGGCGGCGTGACGGCCCCCGACCTCCCGCTCGTCTACGCCCTCGCTGCGGCCGCGCTGCTGCTGGTCGCGGGCGTCTGGTTCGCGGGAGACCGCCTCCGCTCCTTCACTCTCACAGGCGACTGAGCTGCCCGTGGGACACCGCGAAGCCGGTCCTCACCCTCGCAGAGCTTTGTAGAGGGTGAGGGCCAGTTTCGTTCGGTCGGCCTGGCCGAGCTTGGCGAGCAGGTTCGAGACCGTGTTTCGCACGGTCCCCTCCGCCAGATGCAGGGCGGCGGCGATCTCGGCGTTCGACTCGCCCTGTGCTACGCGCTCGGCGACCGCGCGCTCGCTCTGGGTGAGCAGGGTCAGCGGGCCTGTTGCGGCAGGGGCTTCGGAGTGGGAGAAGGCTGCGCGGGCGACCCTAGGGTCGATCACCAGTCCGCCACTGTGAGCTGCACGGATGGCCTCGGCGAGAGCCTCGGGTGCGGAGTCCTTGAGGAGAAACCCTGCGGCTCCCGCGGAGAGGGCGTCGCGGACGAGTTCGTCGTCGTCGAACGTCGTGAGCACCAGCACCGGCAGGCCCGGGTGGCTCTTCGCGCAGGCGGCGACGAGCTGCACGCCGTCCATCACCGGCATCCGGGCGTCGGTGAGTACGACGTCGGGTGACATCTTCGCGATCACGGCGAGCGCCTCGCGGCCGTCCGCGGCCTCACCGATCATCTCGACGTCGTCGATGGTCTCGAAAAGCAGCGAAAGTCCGCGGCGCAGCAACTGCTGGTCGTCGACGACGATGATGCGGATCATGCGTGTGCTCCGGTGGGCAGCAGTGTCGGCAAGACGGCCGGCACTGGTGCGGGCACCGTTGCCGTGAGCACGAACCCAGTTTCGCCGCGCCGCGCTTCGAACGTGCCGCCGAGCTGCGCGGCCCGCTCCGCGAGTGAGCGGAGCCCGAACCCCGGCGTGATGGGGGAACCAGGAGGGGTGTGTGCCGCCTGGTCGCCTCCGTCGTCGGCGAGGGTGATCGTCACGTCGGTGGCGGTGTAGTCGACGCCGATGTCCACGCGGCGGGCTCGTGCGTGGCGGAGCGAATTGGTGAGGCCCTCCTGCACGAACCGGTGGCAGAACAGCACCGCGCCCGCAGGTAGAGGCCGCTCGTCACCGGTGACGGTGAAACGCACGTCGACGCCCGTGCCCCGGAATGCCTGGGCGATGGAGTCGAGCGCCGCGACGCCCTCCGCGCCCTCCACTCGTACAGGGTTGAGGGCCCGCACCCACAGACGCATCTCGCTCATCGCCTCTTGTACGGTCTGGCGTGCGTCGGCGACCTGCGCCCAAGCCTTCTCTGGGTGATCGGGCTCGCTGCGGCGCCGGCGATCGGCGACATCGAGATACATCCCCGCCAGTGTGAGGCGGTGCCCGAGCCCGTCGTGGAGTTCTCGCGCGGAGCGGGCTCGCTCTTCGGCGAGCACCAACTCCTTCTCCATCTCGATGCTGCCGCGCAATGCCTCGTTCGCCTCGGCCAACCGGGTATTCGCGGCGGTGAGTTGCACGTTCGCAGCGTCGCGCTCGCGGATGAGCCCGGCCCGGACCGCGTTCTCCGCCGCGGAGTGACGCAGAAGCAGCGCGAACGCATAGATGAAGATGAGCACGATCGAGGTTGCGAGGGTCTGGATGGCCGTGTTCGAGGCAGGCGACTGAACCACTGTGGTCATCAGCGTGGCCTGTAGTGCGGCGTTGGCGACGATGAACCCGATGCCGACGCTCGGGCCGAAGTCGACGACTATCAGCAGCAGCGCGACGAGCTCGGGCATCATCGCCAAGAGCGTGTCGCCGGTGTACGAGGCCACCAGGGCCACCAGTACGAACGTCACCGTGACGGCCGTCGAAGCGTGTCGGCGGCGCACCAGCCACAGCACCACGAGAACCGCGACGGCCACGGCCAAGACCGTGGCACGGAAGATGCCGGTGTCCGGATCGAGGGTCGGCAGGATCAGCGTCGGCAGCGCACCGGATACGGCTGCGATCCCGAAGAGCCAGTCGAGAAGCCGCTGCTGGTCGATGGAGACGGAACGCATGCCTTCCAGCGTAGGAGCGCGAATGCGGGCTGACCCGTGACTGCTGTCATGACCTGCCGGTACTCGTGTCACCCGAGGCTGGTCGTGATCGTGACATTTCACCCGGGCCTCGTTTCTGGCGCGTTCGTAGCGTGGAGACATGACCACGACTCCTTCGCAACGACGTTCGCTCGACGTGCGGGTCGGGCCCGAGCCCGCCTCCGTGACACCCTCGCGACGCCTGCCCGGTTGGGTGCGGGTGCTGTTGGCCGTCCTGATGATGTACGCGTTCGCGTTCGCGCCGGGACTCGCGTTCGTGATTCCGGGTCTCGGCAACTACCTGGAGAGCCAGGCTCACGATGCCGTGGTCGTCCCGGCTATGTGGGCGATCTACTCGTTGTCGCTGCTCACGGCCATCGCGGTCGTGTGGCTGGCGATGAAGTACGTCGACCGTCGCCCCTTCCGCGACACCGGCTGGGTGTGGAACGGCCGCAGCCTGCCGGCATTGGGCCTGGGAATCGCGGTGACGGTCGCGATCGCCGTGCCCGTCGCCCTGGCCGTGCAGGCCACCGGAACACTGCGTCCTTCCCCGGTTCCGGGTGCGGGCTTCCCGATGTGGTCGAACGTGCTCATCGGTCTCGCAATGGCGTTCATGCTGCAGGGCATTCCCGAGGAGATCGTCTGGCGCGGCTACGTCATGCAGACCCTGCAGACCTCGCCCGTCACTGCCGTGTACATCTCGGCGACCGTGTTCGCCGTGTGCCACCTCAGCTCCTCCGGTGGGCAGGAATCGGCCTGGGAGAGGGTCGTGTACCTGTTCATCCCGTTCGGGTTCTCGCTGTTGGCCGGTGCGCTGCTGCTGTACACGGGCTCACTCTGGGCAGCGATCGGGGTGCACGGCGGCTTCCATGTGGCCAACATGATCAACGTCCTGGGATTCGGCGTCGGCAACGGCCCTGTCCTGTGGGCGGCCGAGGGCGCGGTTCTCACCGTGGTCGGAGCGATACTCCTGCGCCGCTGGTCGGCGACGGCCTCCGCCTCCGGCACGAGCTAGCGCTTCGGGTTCAGTGAGTGCTCGGCCAATGCTGGCCAAGATAGGGATCCGGATTCTCTTCGGCCCAGCGCGCGAGCACGCGTGCGAGACCGGCCGCCTGCGCTCCACCGGAAGGGAGTGATCGCTTGAGAACGAACACGAGGCCGACATCGGGCTCGGGCGCGAAGTCGGCGACGTTCTCAGTCACCACGAACCGGCCCTGTCGCCGCGCCTCTGCGGCGACCTCGATATCTGGGGCGCCACGCAAGCCGATGAGACGCACGTGCACCGCATCAAGCCCGTGTTCACTGCGCAGCAACTCGGCCGCAGCAGGCGGAAACATCTCGTCGAGCAGGAATGCCGTGCTCACGACAACAGCGAAGCGCGGGCACGGGCGGTCGCCTGGCTGCGAGAGATTTCCGTGTGGTGTCGTTCGATGCGTGCGAGAACCGGCTCGGGGTTCTCTGCCGCGTAGTCCAGTGCTGCTCGTGCTTCGCGGGGTGACAGGTCCGTCTCGGCGCACAGCGCTGCGATGCGTTCTTCCTCCGAGCCGGTCAGCTCCTGCATCCGCGCGACGACCTCCCATACGTCGGGGCCGGCCGCCAGCCCTGCACGCCGGTCGTGCGTCGGCCCCCGGAAGACGATGTCGGGGTGGTCGCGCTGGTCACTGCCTTCGTGGATGAGCTGTTCGAGCAGTGCCGTGGCCGTGACCCCGAGGCGGGAGGCCTGCCCGGCCAATCGTTCTCGTGCCACCTCCGTGATGCGAAATGACGTGCTGCGCGCCACCTGCGGCCCCCTTCCTGCGGTCGATGTAGATCATCGTACCGTCATGTAGCGCACATGCGCTATCGGAGTTGGTCGTGCCGGGGCGCATTACAGCGCCGCGAGGCCGCGTTCTTCGGGGGCTCGGCGTTGGCGGACTCGGTAGCCGTCGGTCTCGAAGTCGGCGATCAGGGCCTCGCTCACGCCCGTGACGTTGAGCCGCACCAGGACGTAGGCGACGGGGTCGGCATTGCGGCCGTCGCTCAGGCGATGCTCGACCGCGACCACCGTGGGGCTGGTGTCGAAATACGCGGCGACGTTCTCGCCCATTGATTCGGCGTCGATGCGGTCTCCGACTCGCGGTAGCGCGACCGCGAAAAGCCCCTGACGGATGAACGTGGCAGCGACCGTTTCGGGAGTCGGGTCGCCGGCGATCCGGTCGTTGGGCTCGACCGCGAGCACCACCAGGCGGATTCGGGCTTCACTTCCGTTCAACGTCTCACCCTCACACTCGGTCGCGGCGCGTGAGCACTGCGCTCGGTGGTTGTCGCGCCCTATCGCCTCATTCGGCGACCGTGAGCACGATCTTTCCGATGTGGCTGCTCTCCTCCATGAGCCGGTGGGCGTCGCCGACCTGCGCGAGCGGGAACGTGGCGTAGACGAGCGGCTTCACGGCTCCGTCTTCGACCATCGGCCACACGTGCTCGCGCACGGCCGCGACGATGGTGGCCTTCTCGTCGTCGGGGCGGGCCCGCAGCGACGTAGCGATGACGGCGGCGCGCTTCATGAGCAGCGTGTTGAGGTTCAGTTCGCCCTTCACGCCACCCTGCAGACCGATGACGACGAGGCGCCCGTTGACGGCGAGGGCCTTGACGTTGCGCTCGAGGTACTTGGCGCCGATGAGGTCGAGGATCACGTCGGCGCCGTGCCCGCCGGTCGCCTCCTTGAGCACCTCGACGAAGTCTTGCTCGCGGTAGTTGATGAGGATGTCGGCGCCGAGGTCGCGGCAGGCGTCGAGCTTCTCCTGCGAGCCCGCGGTCACGGCGACGCGAGCGCCGATGGCCTTGGCGATCTGGATGCCGGTGGTGCCGATGCCGCTGGAGCCGCCGTGGAAGAGCACGACCTCGCCGGGGCGCAGGTTGGCGGAGAGAAACACGTTCGACCACACCGTCGTCGTGGTCTCGGGCAGGGCCGCGGCCTCCACGAACGAGAGGTTCGTGGGCTTGGGCAGCAGTTGCGCGGCGGGCACGTTGACCTGCTCGGCGTAACCGCCACCGACCAGCAGGGCGCAGACTTCGTCGCCGACCGACCAACCCTGCACGTCCACTCCGAGAGCGGAGATGCGGCCGCTCACCTCGAGACCGGGCAGCGGGGAGGAGCCGGGCGGCGGGTCGTAGAAGCCCTTGCGCTGCAGCACGTCGGCGCGGTTGACGCCGGCAGCGACCACGTCGACGAGCACCTCGCCGGGGCCGGGCACGGGGGCGTCGACCTCCGTGAGAACGAGTGCGTCGGCGTCGCCGGGGGTGGGGATCGTGATGGCCTGCATGCCCCGAGCCTATCGACCGGCTACAAGCCCTGCCCCTGCAAACGCTCGAGTATCGCGGTGGCGCGGGCCAGGTCATCGGGGTCGTCGACGTCGATCGTGAGGAGTTCGTCGATGGGCAGCTCGGGGGCCGTGACCTCGATCTTCAGGCCTGTGAGAGTCCGATACACGCCGAGGTCGTCGGAGTCTCGCGGGATGACGCTGTCGAGCGCCCGCAGTCGGTACACGGCCAGCAGCAGCGCGGGTTCGTCGCGCCCGGGGGATGCCACGGCCATGCCGTCGGGTATCCCGTCGAGCGGCGAGCCGTGCAGGAGCTGCTCGCCGAGTTCGTCTGCGAGATACGGCACGATCCGGCCCGCGAACGGCTGATCTCCGGCGATGACGGCGACCAGGGGGTCACGGTGTTCCGCGAGGTGGGGTGGGAAGGGACGGTCGTGGGCCGTGGTCGATGTTGTTGGCTCGGGCGTCTCTGCGGGCCCCATGAGTTGGGTGGGTGCTGTGAACTCAGTGCATTGAGTGAGCTGGGTGAGTACCGCTTCGAGGCCGGCGCGGATGCCGGCGACGGGCCCGCCTCCGGTGGGGGTCTCCCGAGTCCAGATGAGCTGCCGGGCGCCGTCGTCGCGTGTGTGCACGGGCCGCGGCTCGCCGACGCACACCACCAGCCCCGGCGGGAGGCCGGTAAGCGCGGAGTCGAGGATCGTCCCCGCTCCGAACGGTAGGGCCGTCTTGTCGGGCACGTTCATGCGCCGAGACGTGCCGCCGCACAGGGCGATGGTCGCGACGAAGGCAGGTGAGTGGGTCATCGGTTCACCTCTGCGGGCTGGTCCCGGAGTGCGGAGGGTGTGGAAAGGCTTGCCCGGCCGGGCACGACACCGAGCGCATGAGGAGCCGTGCATTGTGCCGCGCCGCCGCACTGAACCCGATGAACGCGCAGATCAACCAGACGGCGGGCAGGACGACCCACAGGTTCGCGCCGATGAGGATCGCAGCGAAGATGCCCAGTCCGAAGGCCCAGGGAAGGTTCGAGTAGAGCAACCCGAGGGGCCCAAGCGCGAACCCGAGGGCAGCGGCGAGGAGGGGGCTCTTCAGGGGCAGTTGCGATGCGTCGGGAGGCCCGAGAGTGCTGACCCCGGGCCCACCCGGATAGCCGGCACGAGCGTGAAACGGCTCGGACTTCAGGTACCGGGGTTCGTTCTGAGCCGTGGACTCGGCGCCGGAGTCGCGCCGCGCGGAGTGTGGGCACTGGGGTGCCCCGGAGCGCGCACTAGAGGATCGGGGAGACGATCCATCGGCGAGTTCACCGCGGATCACGTGCGAAGACGCCGGGGTGTCGCGAGGAACGTCGTCATCGAAACCGGCTGGTCGTGTCATGAGGTGGCTCCCTGCGCGCGGCCTGGTCTGTTGGCATTATGCGTCGCCTTGACACGACGCGCCGGGCGTGTGCCCGAGTCCGCACGACAGCATCCGAGACATCACCGCACTTGGGGCCGTTGCTACTGCCAAGACCATCGCCATACCAATGGTCTTGCCATCAGCATCGGTTCCGAGTTTCTTCGGTCGCCCGCTTCCCGAGAAGGTTTGCGGTGGCGGCGGGTTTTATGCACACCGGCTGCTGAGGGCTCGGCGGGCCAGGCTTTCCGGGAGCAGGTCGCCCTCATCTCGAAGTCGCGCGTCTTCGGTGACGATGACGTCCGCTTCCGCGCACAGTGCCGCCTGCACGACGCGATGGTCTTTGCGATTGACGACGTGCAGCTGCGTGAACGTCAGGCCGTCCGGCCACGTCACGAGTGCCTCAGGAAAGGCGCTCGCCATCGCCGCAGCGAGACGCTCCCTGGCGGCAGCATCCATCGACTCAGGCAGGTGCCTATGAAGCTCGTCGAGGATGGGAGCGGACCATAACGGCTCATAGAGTCCGGCCTCGGCGAGCGTCATCAGTACGTCGCGGATTCGTGCCGGCACCAGCACGTTCGCATCGAGAACAGCCTTGAAGGTCACGACGCTCGCTCATCTCCGCTCAGATGTCGTCGTCGTTGTAGAGGCCGGCTTCGGCGCTGAGCCGCGACAACTCGTCGAGCGCATCGCGACGCCGGCTCTGACGGGTCTCGGCGTAGTCGAGTACGTCTCGCGTCTTCAGGCGGCGATGCGTGCCGACGTAGTGGCAAGGAATGACGTTCTCGTCGACGAGCGTGCACAGATAGGTACGTGAGATCCCCAGCATCCGTGCGGCCTTTCCAGTGGTCACGCTGTCATCCAAAGAGCTGACGAGTACACCATGGCCGGCTGCCAACGCCCCGAATATCTCACCGAGAAACGCTGCGACTTCGGCGGGCACCAACGAAGTGCGACCGGCGATCGTCACCTCGACTAGTTCGCTTCCCGTGCCCGCTTCTCGCGCTGCTGCTGCGAGGTTCGTCAGCGACGCCCGCACCGCGCGGTCTTGCGCTGCGACTGTGTGTGGTCTTGTGACGGTCATCCCTCACCTCCGCTGCCTCCCAAGACTACGCATCAAACGACACAAAGCCAACAGAGTTGCGTTTATGAGATCTGTTCGCGCGAGTTCGATGTCGATGTCGATGTCGTCCGGGGAGGCGTGGGCGGGTCGCTCCCACGCAGCCGGGCGCTCCGCGAGCGACAGGAGGCCTCTGAGGCGGAGGGCTGTCCTCATGCCAGCATGAGCCAGCGGCCGTGCGGGTCTGCTGTGCCCCAGATCAGGGGAGGGAGTTCACGGCCCGCTCTCCAGCGTCTTGCCGCCAGGACCGTCCTGCCCTCTGTCGAAGCGGTGAGTAGCGACTCCGGGAGGTCGTCTAGGCCGGGCATGCTGCCTGCCGGTTCGGCCGCGCACCAGGTGATCGGTAGGCCCGTCGTCGCGGCGAAACCGGCCAGGGTCTGCGCGATCCGGTCTCGCTGCGAGCGTTTCACGTACGTCGTCGTCCACGACGACAGCACGACCAGGTGCAGCGCCGGAGTCACGACCGGCATCGCTGCGGCCTCGGCGTGCGGCGCGGGCTGCGCGAAGGTCACGGCCGTGTGGCCTGCGGCTTCGGCCTGGTTCACCGCGCGCTGGAGTGCCTTCGTCAGGGTCATCGGGTCGGTGATGTCCCCCGTGAGCAGTTCCACCTCGCCCGGGGATGCCTGGCGCTGCGCCACCGCTGCTGCGAAACGCTCTACACGGCCTTCAACGTCGGGCCACAGGCATGCTTCGAGCCAGCGGAGCTCATCGTCGTCGTCGGGGTGAACGGGCGACAGATCCAGACCGACACGAGCGACGATCGGAGGAGGGGTGACCTTCCGTTCGGCCAAGGGCATCGTCCCGGCGGGTGTGCGGTCCTCGCCGCGCAGATGCACTGAGTCGGTGTCGCCCCAGGCGAGAGCGTCGCCCGACCGGGAGCGCGCCGCTGACGACGCCGTGACGTCTGATGTTCTCGGGCTGGTAATCCGCACGTCGTAGCGGTCAGGCGTGAGCAACAGGCCCGCGCTGCAGCCGAGTTCGACCAGCGCGATCGGCAGCGGCGGTACGTCTGGACCCGACCCGGCAGAGGCACCGTTCGCGCCCGCCTGCAGCGTCGCCGCCGCATCCGCTCCGGCCAGAGCCAACATCGCCAGCACGTAGACGCTGCGGTTGACCTCGTTGGTCTGCGTCGAGCGGGAGGCGATGACCGCCGTGATCTCGTCGCGGTGCCGTAGCAGGGTGCTCCGTACGTCGGGCCACGGCCCGGGGGTGGCCCACTCGGTGGCGGCCGGCAGCGCCTCGCGCCCGACGACCGACGCGTACCACCGCGCCGCCGGGCACCCTTCGGGGCCCAGGCGCAGCACGAGGTCGTGCAGCGCGGCCAGCAACAGCACCGGCCGCTCCTGGCCCGGCGCCGCGGCGAGAAGCGCACTCGCCACCTCGGTGTCGCCCGCAGCTCCTTCGCAGATCGCGCTGTACAGCGGCAGGTCGGGGTACGCGGCGGCGAACTTCTCGAACCGGCCCACGATCGTCGCGAGGCGCTCGTCGTCAGGTGCCGGAGGTGAGGCGTTGGTCACCTTCACCACCCTAAGCCGCTGATTATCACGAGATTCGCCGGGATAAAGCGCTCAGGCGCAGGGGGACCGCCTGGGGTTTGCCTAAGCTATGCCGCATGGCCGACTCGACCCCGCAGCACCCGCACAACGCTCAGCAGCCCCAGCACCCCCACGCCGCCCGCCGCCAGCACGGGCATGGTCACGGGCATGGCAGCAACGGGAGCGCGGGCGGCCCCCCTCCGATGGACTTCGACAAGGCGCCCTTCGTCGTCATCTGGGAGACGACCCAGAGCTGTGACCTCGCGTGCAAGCACTGCCGGGCCGAGGCGCAGCCGCTGCGTCACCCCGACGAGCTGACCACCGACGAGGCGAAGGCGATGATGACCCGCATCCGCGAGTTCGGGCGCGTCATCTTCGTGTTCAGCGGTGGCGACTGCCTCAAGCGCCCCGACATCGTCGAACTCGTGCGCCACGGCACCGAGCTGGGCATGCGGGTCGCGATCACGCCCGCGACGACCCCGCTGTGCACCAAGGAGATCATGGCCGAGCTGAAGGAGGCCGGTCTGGTGCGCCTCGCGGTCAGCCTCGACGGCTCGAACCCGGCCATCCACGACACGTTCCGACAGGTCGACGGCAGCTTCGACCACGGCCTCCGCATCCTGCGCGAGGCCCGCGAGGTCGGCCTCTCGACGCAGGTCAACACGGTCGTGCGTCGCGACAACGTCGACGACATGGAGGCGATGGCCCTCCTGCTCGCCGAGGTGGGCATCGTTTTCTGGGAGGTTTTCTTCCTCGTGCCGATGGGCCGCGCGAAGGCCGAAGACGTCGCCGGTGCCGACGAATTCGAAGAGGTCTTCGACCTCATGTACGACATGAGCAAGCGAGTGCCCTACGACATCAAGGCCACCGCCGCGCCGCAGTACAGCCGGGTCGTCGTGCAGCACAAGCGCGAGGAGAACGCCGAACAGCCCCGCGTCGCCAACGCCGGCCCGGTGCAGATCGACGTGCTCACCAGCGGCAAGCACCACTCCGACTCCGACGGCATCGGCCGCGCCCGCAACGTCAACGACGGCGACGGATTCATGTTCATCAGCCACACCGGCGACATCTTCCCCAGCGGCTTTCTGCCCATCAAGGCAGGCAACGTCCGCGACGAAGACCTGGTCGACGTCTACCGCAACGCCCCGCTGTTCGTTCAGCTCCGCGACCGCGAGAACATCAAGGGCAAGTGCGGCGTCTGCAACTACAAGGGCATGTGCGGAGGCAGCCGCGCCCGCGCGTACGCGATGACCGGCGACGCGTTCGAGGCCGAGCCGTTCTGCTCATACATTCCGCCGCGCTGGGCGAAGGCGATCGAGGAGGGCGAAGCACAGCCCGACTCCGAGTACTTCGCCGAGCGCGACATCTGGGCCAAGAAGGCCCTGCCGTTGGCGTAATCCGCGCGTATCCGCGCGATGCCGAAACCCCTGATCACGCCCCGTGTGCCAAAAAGTTGCGCACGGGGCGTGATCGTTTCGTGAGAATTCCCCGTGGTGCATCTGGTGGCCCGCCGAGGGCGGCGTTTACGCTCACGACGCGTCGATACGACTGGGGGTCGGCGTTCGTCGCGAATGGATGTTCGGGGGAATACCACATGCGATCAACCCCTTCTGCCGGGGGCGCTTCGTCGGCGCCCACGAAGTCCGGCGCGCCTCGTCTGGTCTGGGTCGACATGGCTCGAGGGGCCTGCGTACTCGCGGTCGTCGTGCTGCACGTCTCTGTCTTTCACCTCGACCCGCTGCTGGCCGACGTGGCGGGTGACCCTCTCGTGCGCGGAGCCCGCGTGGTGGACGAGTCGCTGCTCGCCGAGCTGCGGATGCCGTTGCTCCTGTTCATCTCGGGCTGGCTGGCCTCGTCGAAGATCCGTAGCGGCCTCGGCTCCGCCCGCACCCGTGTCGCCATCGCGAGCAACCTGTACCTGTTCGTCGTGTGGAGTCTGATCTTCGCGGCGATGGAGGTGCTGATCGCTCCCGGCGCCGAGCGGATGTTCGTCTCCGACAGCGAAACCGTGCCGCAGCTCGCGGGGCACCTGCTCTACCCGGGCTTCGGGCCGTTGTGGTTCGTCTGGGTGCTCGCGCTCGCCACGTACGTGCTCGCGCTGCTGCGGCACTGGCCGAACTGGCTGGTCATCGCACTGTTCACAGTCGCCGGATACGCGGTGCTGTTCGCCACCGACGAGATCGCCGGGGCCCCGCGTGCCGTCTTCTTCGCCCTCGGCGCGATCGCCGGCGGCAAGGTGATCGAGGCGCTCGACCGGCCGCGCGTCGTCGCCGCGGCCGCTGTCGTGACGATCCTCGGCGTACCGGTCGTGGCGGCATTTCCGCACCAGGTGACGTACCTCGGCTCGGTCGCCCTGGCGTTGCCGGTCGCGCTTGCGGGGCTGGCGTTCATGCGCTGGTGCTCGCGGTGGGCCCTCGTGCGCGTGCTGCTCGAATGGGTAGGGCGCCGCACCGTGGGTGTCTACATCCTGCACTGGCCCCTGGTCGGCGCCCTCGCCCTGGCCGGAGCCGCGGCCCCGCAACGCTTCGCGTGGTTGCATGCCGAGCCCGTGGCGCTGGCCTATCCGTTCGTCATGGCCGCGCTCATCGCTGCCGTGAGCATCGGCCTGCACATGCTGGCCGAGCGGGCGGGCATGCGCTGGCTTTTCGCCCTCCCGACACGGCTGCGGCGCCGAGTCGAGGACTCGGCGCCGCAGCGTGACGTGGTGAAGCAGGTTCAGCCACAGGCGATCACATGACCGCTTCGTCCTCCATGGCCTCGACGCGACCTCGTTTGTCGGAGTCGTAGGTGACGCCGTAGTTGGCCCAGATGCCGGCGAGGATGATCGCCGCCAGGAGGGCGGCGCCACCGAACATGATGTAGTTCGAGCCGACCCCGAGGCCCCAGCCAAGCAGCAGGCCACCGAGCTGCGGCGCGGCGACGGCGCCGATACGGCCCATACCGAGACCGAAGCCGAGCGCGGTGCCGCGCAGGTTGTCGGGGAAGTACGTCGCGATGGCCGCGATGATGAGGCACTGGGTACCGTGCGTGCCGACACCAGCGAGGATGAGGATCACGTAGACGACCGCGATCGGCGGCTTGAGCAGCAGCACGAGCAGCGCGATACCGGCCAGGCCTGCAGCGGCGACGGCGGTGGGGATGGTGCCGACCTTGTCACCCGCCCAGGCGGTGACGACCGAGCCGATCACGGCTCCCATGTTCAGCGCGAGGGCGAAGAGCAGGGCGTTCTCGAACGAGTAGCCGTCTTCGACCATGAGCTTCGGCAGCCAGGTGCCCAGGCCGTACCAGGCCATGAGGGTGACGACGGTGGCGACGGCGAACAGGATGCCGATGCCGCGGTACGGAGGACGCAGCAGTGCGCCGTAGCCCTCGTGCTTGGCCACGTTGGGGTTGGCGGTGCGGTCGACGGGGCCCATCTTGTCTTTGGGGAAGAAGATGAGGCCGAGCGGGATGAGCACGACGAGGGCGATGATCGCGAAGGCGAACATCGGGCGCCAGCCCATCG
Source organism: Dermatophilus congolensis (assembly GCA_030538115.1). Lineage (GTDB taxonomy): Bacteria > Actinomycetota > Actinomycetes > Actinomycetales > Dermatophilaceae > Dermatophilus > Dermatophilus congolensis_B. Next base: position 80,429 of record JAUNUP010000004.1, read on the forward strand.
CTGGGATGACCGGGATACCGATGAGCGCGGCAGCCGAGCCACCGATCGGCACGCCCGACATCATCAGCGTGGCCACGGAGGCGCGCCAGCGCACTGGCACCACGTCGGCGGCCAGGGCGTTGGCCGAGGGCACCAGACCGCCGAGACCGAGGCCGGCGAGTAGGCGCAGGATGCCGAACATCCAGGGGCCGGTGGCCACTGCGCACAGGCCGGTGAAGACCGAGAGGATGACGCCGCACGCGAGGATGGTCTTGCGACGGCCGATCGCGTCGGAGACGCGGCCGGCGACGAGCGCCCCGATCATCATGCCGACGAAGGCAGAAGAACCGATGGTCCCGGCCTGGCCTGGGGTGAGGTTCCACTCCTGCATCAAGGCGCCCGTCACGGTGCCGTAGACGATGAGGTCGTAACCGTCGAAGACGACGAACAGCCAGGCGACGAGTACCGCCATGACCTGCTTCGTCGTCATGGTCGACGGGGTGGATGTAGTCGTATGTTGCGCTTGGCTGGGCGACGCTGCCATCGAATCTCCGAAGGGATGTGCCGGGCCCGTAGCTGGGCCGCTCGGCGGGTGTGAGGAGAACCCTGTGCGGGCCGATGCCCCCCAGGGTCTCGCGGAGCACCGGAGACAGCCTAGGACCTGACATCCGATTTTGTTGAATGCAGAACCATGTTTCGCGACTCTGCGTTCCGCAGGGCGGCATCGCGGTGTCACGCCGGCAGCGGAAACGGCCTCGCGGAGTAGTGCGAATCACATTGGGGGTCAACGAGAACGACCATTCCGCGACGTGGAGAACGAGCGCCTGTGCCTTTGTCGAGAATGGGGCTTGCGCGCCGGTGTCGGCCGGGGCGTGAAGACGGCCGGTATGACACGATCGATGTGTGCGTGTTGCTGTGCTGGGCGGAACTGGCCTCCTCGGACAACGATCGAGCGCCGAACTCGTCGCGCGCGGCCACGAGGTCGTGTCGCTGTCCCGCCGCCCCATGCCGGCCGACGCGCCTCTTCTCGGAGTCGTCGAGCAGCGGCTCCTCGACGTGTTCAGCGCAGACGAGACCCAACTCCAGCGAGCGTTCGCCGGCTGCGACGTGCTCGTTTACGCTCTCGGCCCCGATGATCGCGAGGAGGTCGAGGGCGACCCCGCCGCCTATTTCCAGACCCGTCTCGTCGAGACCACGGAGAGGGTGGTGCGCGCAGCCTGCCGTGTCGGGGTACGCAAGGTCGTGGTGCTCGGCTCGTACTTCACGGCGTGGGACCGCATGCACCCCGACCGTGGCTTCGCTTCCCGCCACCCCTATGTCGCGGCACGCTTAGCCCAGAGCGAACGCGCTATCGACGCAGGTCAGGAGTTCGGCGCGTCGGTCTGTGTGCTGGAGATCCCGTACGTCTTCGGCACGATCCGCGGTGAGGGCAGGCGCTGGAAAAAGATACTTCTCGACCGGTTTCGCGGTCCGCTGGTGTTCTTTCCGACAGGAGGTACATCGGTCGTCACATCGGTGCAGGTCGGGCAGGCCGTGGCGGGTGCGGTCGAGCGGGGTGCGCACGGTGCTCGGTATCCGCTGAGCGACATCGACCTCACGTGGCGCGAGCTGATCGCCCACGTGCAGGAGGCGCTGGGTCGCCGCGCCCCGATCATCGGCGTGCCCGGTTGGGTCGCGGAGTTCGCGGCCCGCCGCATGGGCAGGTCACTCAAGGCGCGCGGCCTGTCCTCCGGTATCGACCCGGCCTGGGTCATCCGCGACATCATGACCCAGCACATGTACGTCGACGCGGTCGAGAGCCGCGAGGTGCTGCGTTACCGGCCGGGCGGTGTGCCGCAGGCGATCTGGGCCGTTGTGCGTGAGTCGTACGGCATCACCGATCACGTCGAGCCTGGCTCCTCTTCCAGCCTGCGCCGCTGAACGGTTCGTCGCTCCGGCTCCGGTGAGCCGGTCAGACCGGGTCAGTAATCCCGGGTCACGGAGGTCGATTCGTCCGCGTCGTCGTGCGGAGCCTCGCCGGTGGCCGCAGGGGCCGCAGCGGCCTTGGCGTCTGTGGCGTCGTGAGCATCGCCGCCGTTCGTGACCTCGCCGCTGACGCGCTCGGCGGGTGGCAGCGGAGCCTGTTCGGCCGTGACTCGGTCTCCGCCGGGCACGGGGGTCTCGCCTAGAGCCGGGAACTGGTCGTGCCCCTTCAGGTAGAGCATGACGGTGTTGGTGACGGCCATCAGCGGCACGGCGAACACGGCGCCGACGATGCCGAGCAGGAACGACCCGATCGCCACACCCAGCAGGGTGGCGAGGGGGTGCAGCGACACCGACTTGCTCATGAGAATCGGCTGCAGCACGTTGCTCTCGATCTGCTGCACGAGCAGGACGACACCGAGCATGAGCAGAGCCGTGAGCGGACCCTTCACGACCAGCGCGAGCACCACGGCCAGGGCACCCGAGAGGATCGCGCCGACCATCGGCACGAACGACGCGAAGAAGACGATGAGACCCAGCGGCACCACGAGCGGCAGGCCGAGAAGCATGGCGCCCAATGCGATACCGACAGCGTCGATGGCCGCGACCAGCATCTGAGTGCGCACGTACGAGCCGAGCGTCACCCAGCCGCGACGGAAGGCGTTGTGCACCGGGCGGCGCGTCTCGGCGGGGAGCAGGCGCACGCACCAGCCCCAGATGTTGGCGCCGTCGCCGAGCAGAAACAGCGTCACGACAAGGGCGATCACCAGGCCGGCGATGAAATTGGTGGCCGAGCTGCCGACTGCCATCGCTCCGCTCGTCAGCGACGATGCGTTGGAGGAGAGCCACTGGCGGCCCTGCGTGATCGCCTCGCTGATCTGGTCGCCACCGATCTGCAGGGGGCCGGTGCTCAGCCAGTTCTGAATCTGGGTGACACCCACCGAGACCTGCTGCCCCAGCTCGGAGAACCCCGAGACCATTTGGCCACCCGCGAGCACCAACGCCGCTACGACGACCACGATGCCGAACACCAGGGCCAGGGCTGCTGCGAGGTAGCGCGGAAAGCGCAACCGGTTCGACAACACCCCGACCACGGGGCCCAGCAGGGCGGTGATGAGCAGCGCGACCGCCACCGGGATGGCGACGCTGCTCACCTGCATGAGGACGTACGCGATGATCGCCAGACCGATGAGCACGGCGACCGACCGCCAGGCGACCTCACTGGCGACGCGCAATCCCATCGGCACGACAGCCGAGACGGGCTGTACCTGTGCGGGCATCGGAGCCGAGGCGCGGCCGCGCGTTCGCGCATCGCCCCGCGCGTCACGCCGCGGGAGACGGGGTATCAGTCGCGGGCGCCTGGAGTTCTCGGAATCGGCCACGGTTTCGAGTCTGTCACAGGGGTCCGACGGCGGCCCGACACGGGCGGGTCACTGGCACGCCGCGAGCGGTTCGAACGAATACCCCTGGGTCTCAAGGGTGGCCAAGACACCGTCGAGAGCGGCGACGGTCTGGGTGCGGTCGCCGCCTCCGTCATGCATGAGGATCGTGCCGCCTGGGGAGACGTTGTCCATGATGTTGCGGGTGATGGCTTGGACGCCCGGCTGCTGCCAGTCGCGGGAATCGGCGGTCCAGCCGACCGGGGTCAGGCCGAGGGCCGCGGCCTCCCGCTTCACCGCGTCGTTCTCGAGTCCGCCCGGTGATCGCATACACGTGCTTCCGCCGATCACCTGCTCGGTGCGGCTCAACTCGCTGCGCACTCCCGCGGGGCTGAGCTTGGTCAGCCACGGATGCGTCCACGTGTGATTGCCGATCGTGTGCCCCTCCGCCCTGATCCGCTTCACGAGGTCGGGGTGCTCAGCGGCATGCTCACCGATCACGAAGAACGTGGCGCGCACGCCGTGCCGGGCGAGGATGTCGAGCACCTGGGGCGTCGACTCCTCGGGCCCGTCGTCGAAGGTCAGGTGAACGATCTTGCGCCCGGAGGCGGGCCGCCCCGACGCCGCCGCGGAAGACCTCCCGGTCGGTGCGGCGGTGGGCGCCGCAGGCTCAGTAGACACTGCCGCCTCGGTGGGCTCGTCGGCATTCGCGGAAGCCTCCGGGGTGAGCTCCGCCGCCTCCGCGGTCTGCGCGGGAGTCTCCGAGGAGACCGTGGCGACGGAGCCCCCCGGCACGGAGATGGCATCCGAGCGAGTCGCGCCGAGAGCGGTGCTGTTGCCCTTGGCAAGCTCTGCGTCCACTGCTGGAACCACGACGAGGGCCACAGTCACTGCGGCCATCACCGCAGTGACAAGTCGTCCTGACGTCATGTGGGTACCACCTCCTACGCACCATTCGGCAGCGAGGAGTCATGTCTTGAGCCGTTTTTCGCGCTTGACGCGAAGTGACGGGAGGCCGGATGGCCGTTTGGTGGTTGCCCGCGGCACCGCAGGGCACGAGAAAGGGCCGGTCCCGTGTCGCCACAGAACCGGCCCTGACGTCAATAGGTGCAGCTCAGGTGAGCGGAGTCGTCTCCTGCCGAGTGACGGTCGCGCCGTTCTCGTCTTGCTCGACCCGGTAGACAGCGGCACCGTCGGTCTCAGACCAGTAGCCCTCGACCTTGCCGTCCACGAAGTGGATTCCGGCGCCGTCGTCGGCACCCCAACCGCTGGGCAGCGCTGAGGTGTCGACGTATTCCTTGAACTGCGGGGCGCGCTGGGCCTCGGAGCTGTAGTGCGGGCAGAAGCTGCCGGGCACCAGGCCGAGACCGAACGGGAGCGGGGCGACGCCGTTGCCGTAACCGTCGGTCGCGCATCCCTCGAAGAACGCGGCCGCACCGGCGGCCATACCGCCGATGACGAGGCTCTTGCCCGAGTCGGCGAGCGCCTTGAATTTGTCGCCCACACCGTGAGCGGCCCACAGCGCCAACAGGTTCACGGTGTTGCCGCCACCGATGACGAAGATGTCTGCCTCTTCCATCCGCTTGATGGCGTCGGCAGCGCCCGACCACAACGTCAGCACGGAGGTGCGCACGGACAGCGCGCTGTAGGCATTGAAGAACTGAGAGACATACAGGCCATCGTCCGCAGAAGCGGTCGGCACGAAGCAGACCAGCGGATTGGTCGCGTCGGTCAGCGAGAGCAGGTAGCGATCCGCAGCAGTGGCCCGGTGGTCGGCAGCCATGGAGAAGCCGCCGCCTCCGGTCGCGACGATGTGTGTGGTCATACCAGAGACCGTATCGGTTTTCAGGGGTCTGTGACGCCGACCGGCCTGTTCAGTCCGAGGCGAATTCGCCACGGTCCACACAGGCCGGTTCACGTCTGTCTGCGGCTGCGTTGGAGGTCGAATGCGCCCTCCAACAGGCGCGTCGGCTACGCCTTGGAGGCCTCGTATTTGTCTTCTTCGACCTCGGGGTTCTTGCCCGTGGCATCGGCGTAGTACCTGGTCCACTGGCGGGTGGTGAGCAGCTTCGCCACGGCGATGACCATGCCGGAGGCGACGGCCCAACTCACGGCCTGCCCCACCGAGACCTCGGGATCTTCAGGGTTTGCGGGCGGGTCGTCGTTCATGACGACCTTCCACATCATCTCGATGAGCTTTTGAGCCGCGAAGCCGGCACCGATGGCCAGCAACGCCCCGATCGCGTTGTAGAGCTTGGCGCTCATGGGGATCACCTTCCGGACGTGTGTGACAGGCGCGAGTGGTGCACCTGTTTCGGGCGTCTTTCGTCCATCAGGCTAGGGGACGACCGGGGAGTGCGGCACGCCCGCCCTCCCCGGTTCGACGCATCAGAAGTTGAACACGCCGCGAGCAACCTCGCGGGTACGCCCACCGACCAGGATGTTGCCCTCGGCCTTGACCTGGAGGTCGACGAACGAGCGGCGCTGCATCGGGCGACCCTGGATGATGCGGCGGCGGATGCCGGTGCGGCCGTGAGCAGCGAACCAGGAGCCGAGGTTGGCGGCACCCGAACCGGTGGCCGCGACCTCGAGAACACCGCCGCGGGGGCCGTAGAACATACGCGACATGATCGTGTTCTCGTCTTCGTCGCTGGTCGCCCACACGTACACGGCAGGCTCGGTGTTGAGCAGCATCGCGTAGGAGTGCAGCAGGCGCGCGTCGAGGTTGGTCTCACGCACGTCGTCGACGTTGCGAACCGGGAGGATGATGCCGCCCGCGCCGGAGTCGACCGTCATCGGCTCACCGTCGATGGCCTCGACCGGCAGGCCCACGAGGCTCGCGAGAATCTGCGGTGACGTGGCGAGCGGCTTCGAGGTGCGCGGCTTGGCCTTGAACACCCACAGGTCGTCTTCGCGACCGATGAGGTAGTCGCCGTAGTTCACCTCACGCAGGCGCACGTCGCCTTCGCCGCCCTGCAAATCGCGTACGACGTGCGCGGTGGCCAGCGAGGCAGAGCCGGCGAAGCCGGTCTCCTTCTGCGGGGAGAAGAAGCGCACCTGTGCATCGGGCGCTTCCTGGGTCGGGAAGAGGAACACCGTCTCCTGGTTGACCTCCCGGGAGAGGGCCTGCATCTGGTAAGTCGACAGGTCAGACCCGTCCTCGAAGACGCAGACGGCGTTGCCCGAGAAGGGGTCGTCTCCGTCGGTGAAGACGTTGACGAGACGGTACGTGATCTCCATTCCGCCAGCCTAGCGTTTGCCATCGCTCCTCGGACCTGGTCGCGGGAGCTGACCTGACCGTCTTGGTCGAACGGCTCGCGGCGGGACTCGGTTACCGTGCCTGAGTGAGCCGCACGCGAGCGGCCGGAGGCGAGAACCCGGCTGAAGACACAGGTGCCGAACCGGACCCCAGGCTGCCGCGCACCCCCTGGCCCCGGCGTGTGCTCGTGGCCGAGTCGCTGCTCGTCATCGGCGTCGGGCTGGGCGCCTCCGCGGTCTATGCCGTGCTCAACATCGTCAACCGGCTCACGGTGGGTGTGGCTCTGGGCGAGCAGTCGTCGTCGCTGAACAACGCCGTCACACCCGACCGACCTTGGCTCGACCTGGCCTACCAGCTCGCGGGCATCGGCCTGCCCGTGATCCCCGCCCTCCTGGCCGTTCACCTGCTCACCCGCGACGACGTGCGTGCACGTCTGCTCATCGGGTGGGACCTGCGCCGTCCCTGGCACGACCTCGGCGTTGGCGCGGCCCTAGCGGCCGCCATCGGCATCCCGGGCCTCGGCTTCTACCTGCTCGCCCGCGAACTCGGTGTCAACACGACGGTCTCGGCCGCCGGTCTCGCCGACGTGTGGTGGGCCATACCGGTACTCGTGCTCGCCTCCCTCGGCAACGCCGTGCTGGAGGAGGTGACGATGCTGGCCTACCTGTTCACCCGGTGGCGGCAGGCCGGCTACGGAGTCGTCGGCATCGTCGTCACATCGGCGCTACTGCGGGGCAGCTACCACCTCTACCAGGGCTTCGGCGGGTTCGTCGGCAACATCGCGATGGGCCTGTTGCTCGGAGCCGTCTACGCCCGCACTCGCCGGGTGATGCCGATGGTCGTGGCGCACACCCTCATCGACGTGGTCGCGTTCGTCGGTTACACCCTGGTCGCCCCACACGTCGACTGGCTGTGAGGCGGCAGCCCGCGTTCACGCATCGGCCGCGCACGGACCCGCCGCAACGACGCGGTCGAGCTCAGTGCAGGTGCGGGTTGTAGAGAAGCGAATTCGGGCGGCACTCGCAGTCCATCGCGATGCGCAGGTCGGAGGCGATCGTGCCCTCGCGGCGCAGTTCGAACAGCCGAGGCACGATGCGGTCGCGGATCATCCACGGGTCGAGGGTGTTGAGGTAGATCTTGGTGCCGCCCTCGAACCCGGCCAGGTTGCTCACCCGCCACTTGAGCACGATGCGCCACGGCATCGGCAGGTCGAAATCGGGCGGCTGGTGGTGCCATTCCTCGTTGCACGGCACGTCGGGGCCGGTGGCGGCGTGCAGGGCGTGCAACACGTCGGAGATGCCGCGCACCTCCTCATCGGTGTGCTCCCACGGGCGGGTGTGCGCGCTCTTGCTGAAGATCTCGAGGCTCGGGTACCGGTGTCCGAAACCGGCGAACGCGACGGCGTAATCGTTCTCGGCGACAACGAGGTTCTGCCGGGCCGCGTAGTCGACGGCCAACTCGTTATAGACGTTGAGGTTCGCGCGCAGCCGCTGCGCCTCCAGTTCGGTCTGCACGCTGTGACTGTCGATGGCGACGACCTGCTTGTGCAGGTGGTCGAACGACGCTCCGGCCGGCTTGAGCCAGTTCTGAAAGGCGGAGACGTAGCGCGCGTACCGGATGTTGGCGTACAGATCGCGCATCGTCTCGACGGTGAGGTCGACGAACCGGTAGTGCTCTTCGGGCGTGAGCGTGCCCGCGGAGGCGAGCTCGTCGTCACGCACGGCGCCGTCGACCACGTGGCGCCGGGCGACGATCACGTCGTGTCCGCCCGCGAAGAACCCGGTGGCGGCCTCGAGCCGTTCGGCAGCGGTGAGCCGGCTGATCTGGGCGGCCGACTTGCCCTGTGCCAGCATCCGCTGCCGCACCACGGCGTCGACGTGCCGCTTGCCGCGGGTGGTCGAGATGTACGTGTCGCGGCGCTCGATGATGTGCGCCGGCGGCTCGTACCCGTAGTTCTCGTGCCAGAAGTCGTACGACACGATCTCGAACAGGTTCGGGATACGCCGGAATTCGGCCACGCTCGATTCGCGGTCTTCGGCGCTGACACCGGGTAGGGTCACCCACTCGTCGCCCTGGTCGCCCTGCCTGACCACCCGCGCCTTCTCGGGCGGGGTCTGGGCGTACCGCTGCTCGCAGAACGCGCACAGGTTGCGGTGCTCGCCGCGCGCGAGCTCCTTGCTGGCGGCCGCGACCAGGCCGAGAGGGCGGTGGCCGCGACCGGGCACAGTCCACACCTCGGTGCCGGTGAACGGGTTGAACTGCTTCACGGTGCCGTCGGGCATCCGCATCAGCGGCTCCCGACCGGGGGCGTTGGGGTAGAGCACCTGCCCAGCCTAGGCCGGGCAGGTGGTCACGACGTGGGGGACAGGCCAGCGTGGGGCCGTGAGATCGCGCCTAGAGCCGGATGTCGGCGCGGCCCCGCCCGATCGACTCCAGGTAGCTCACGGCCTTGTCCATGGCCGGGCCAGAGTACGGGTTCGTGAATCCCTTTCGGCCCGCGTTCTGCTCGTCGATGCGAGCGGCCGCGTTGCGCAGGTAGACCGCGGTGACGTCTTGGTGCGGTGCCAATTCGCCGGTGCGCCGGTCGAGAGCCAACTGCTGCGCGAACTGGCTCGACGGCTCCTTGGCCTCGAGGGCTTCGCCGGTGGCGGCGCGCAGCAACTGCGAATCGGTCTCGGTGAGGTACCTGAAGTCGTTGAGCACGCCGTAGCGGCGTGCGGTCGCACGTTGCGCGGTCGCGGCCTCGGTGGCCTCGATGGCGGCGGTGGACCGGACATTGGTGAGGTCCGAAGAGCTCGAGATACGCATGGCGCTCCAGTCGCGGGGGGATAACGAAGGGCGGAGTCCATTCCTTGCCGCCCTATCGGCCGTAATCCCGCGACCGTGAATCCTTTTCGTCTCGCCGTCCGTCTCCCGCGCCGCCGCCGATGCTGTCCGAGGCGGATTCGAGCCGCCGACATCGGTACCGGATACTGGAGGGGACATGTCGAGCACACCTCTTTCCGGCGGGCCGCACGAGCCCGAAGCCGTTCGCATCCCCCGTGAGATCTGGATCCTCGTCGCCGCCGCGTTCTGCGTGGCCATCGGGTACGGCATCGTCGCCCCCGTGCTGCCGCAGTACGCAGCCGGATTCGGGGTCGGAGTACAGGCTGCGAGCGCCATCGTCAGCGTCTTCGCGTTCGCGCGGCTCGTCTCGGCTCCCGGAGGCGGCGCGCTCGTCGACCGCATCGGCGAACGACGCGTCTACATGACCGGGTTGTTCATCGTGGCCCTCTCGACCGGCGCCGCCGCGTTCGCGAACTCCTACCTGCAGCTCGTCGTGTTTCGCGGGCTCGGCGGTATCGGGTCGGCAATGTTCACTGTGTCGTCGGCGGCGCTGCTGGTGCGGCTCGCGCCGCCCGCGATCCGGGGACGCTGCTCCTCGGCCTACGGGTCGGCGTTTCTCATCGGCAACATCGCCGGGCCGGTGCTCGGCGGCCTCACCGCCGGGCTCGGTTACCGCGTGCCGTTTCTCATCTACGCGGTGATGCTGCTGGTCGCGACGGCTGTCGTGGCGCTATTCCTGCGTGAATCGCAGCCGTTCAGCCGTGCCGCGGCCGCTGCGCGCGACGTGATGACGTTCGGTGAAGCCGTCACGGTCGGCGCCTACCGCAGTGCTCTGATCAGCGGATTCGCCAACGGGTGGGCCAACTTCGGTATCCGCATCGCGCTCATCCCGCTGTTCGCCGCCGCCGTGCCAGGGCTGGGTGTCGCCTGGGCGGGCGTCGCGCTCACCGTGTTCGCGGTCGGCAATGCGGCGGCGCTCGCGGTCGCCGGGCGAGCGGTGGACAGGTTCGGTCGGCGGCCGTTCCTCATCTCCGGGTTCCTCATCAACGGCATCGCCACGGCGGCCCTCGGGCTCTCGCGCTCGATCACCGCCCTGGTCGTCACCTCGCTCATCGCCGGCGCCGGTTCTGGCATGGCCAATCCCGCCCAGCAGGCCGCAGTCGCCGACATCGTCGGCTCGGGCCGTAACGGCGGCAAGGTGCTCGCCGGGTTCCAGATGGCCCAAGACTTCGGCACGATCACCGGCCCCCTCGTCGCGGGAGGCATCGCCGCCGCAGCCGGGTACTCGGGCGCGTTCGCGCTCACCGGAGCGGTGGTCGTGCTCGGCGCCCTGGCCTGGGTGCCGGTCGCCGAGACCATGCCCGCCCGGCGCGCCTCGCCGCAGGGCAGTGTCTGACGCATCGGTTCAAACGTGACCTGCTGCCAGGCCCGAAGTCGGGCCGCAGGGGGGGGCTCGTGTCCGGGCCGTGCTAGGCCCGTGTTAGGCCGAGTGTTCAGCCGGCATCACGCCTCCGGCAGAACGATGAACCCTGCCTCCGAGCCGTCGGGCAGCACAACCTCCCCGGTGTCGTCGACGATGGGGCCGCGCAGGCGGATGACCGCGCCGTCGGGAGTGGTGGTCTCGGGAGGATGCGTGTCGTCGGGCAGCACGCCGCGCTGCACGGTCGGCCCCGTCTCCACGGCTTGTTCTCCGACCAGGCCGAACGCGCGATCGGCGGTGACGGATTGCGTGGTCCAGGCGCCGAGGTCGGCCACTGCCCCCGCCCGGATGTCGACGAGTGTGCGGCCCAGCACTCCCCACGTGCCCGCGGGGGAGGCGACCCAGCCGACCTCCGTACCAGCTGCGAGGGCGGGGCCCCGGAAGCTGGCCCGCACGTCGGAGGCCCGGTCGGTGTGCACCACGACCTCCGGCGGCTTGTTACGGAAGGCCGGGTACGTGAGGATGATCGATTCGCCGGAGTAGCCGGTCACCGACGGGTGGCTGTCGGCAGGGCGGGCGTCGGCACCCGGGTTCTCCCAGGGCCGGGCTTTGCCCGCGGGGCGGCCGGCCCGCAGATGCCACCAACCGGCCGCAGAGGCAGCCGTGACCGTTCTGTCCGCACGTGCCGCCAGCGCGTAGGCGCCCTCGGGCACGGCGATCTCGGTGAGGCCATCGGAGTCGATCACGGCCACCGTCTCCGGCCCGACCCCGATGAGGGGCGCCACGCCGAGGTAGGTGACCTGCGCGTTCGTCGGCAGGTCGGCCGCGGCTACCGGTTTGCCGGCGTCGACCGACCAGGCGAGCAATCGATCGCCCACATGCAGGGCCAGGGCATCGGTCTGCGCCAACTGCGTGCGCGAGAGGTGACCGCGCACGGGGCCGGTCGGCAACGTCACCCGCCACCGGGGTTCGCCGGTGGCTATGTCTGCCACGACGACCTCCCGATCTGTTGTGACGTAGGCGACGGCGTCGTTCAACCCGACGACGGGGCCTGCATCCGCGGTGAGGGGGCCCGTCGACCAGGTGGCCTCGCGGGCCCAGCCAGGAGGCGGGGACACCGGTAGCGCCGCAGCGAGCGAGCCGGGCCCGGAACCCGATCCGAGTTGGTGGGCCACGAGCGTGATCGCGAGAACCACCGTCACTGCTGCGGTGACGATCAGTGCCAACGACCTGCCCATCCGGCGGGGAGTGGACGTTCCGCCTTGCTGCTCCTGCGTGGTTCTGCGCCGCGCCTCGTCCATGAGTCGCTGTCGCCGAGCCGCCCGATCCTCAACGGTGGGGCCTGATGCCTCCACGCGGCGAGAGCGAGGTGTCGGCGGCGCAGGCTCGGGAGGCGCTTCGAGCGAATCGCCTGATCGGACAGGGACCTTCGACGCTTGAGCCGCAGCACGCCGCCCAGTTCGCTCGCGGCGAGACGACGGCGCCGAACCCCGCAGGAGTGCCCGCGGTCCAGCGGGTGCGCTCGGCTGGACAGGCACAGCCGCAGTGGCATTTCCAGGCTCAGTCGCAGCAGGAAGTGGATCGGCGTTGGCCGAAGTCGGCCGGTTCAGCAGTACCTCGGCTGCCTTGCCGAGTTCGCCGTCGAGTGGGGTCTCGGGCTGAGACCTGCTGTGTGCCAGCGTGCTGGGCACCGAGTCGGGCACAGGGTCGGGAGCGGGGTCGTCGAACGAGACGAACAGCCGGCCGTCGCGGTGGATCACCACCGAGCGCCGCTCGACATCTCCGACGACCTTGGCGCGGAGGTAGCGGTACGGCCTCCCGAACGCATCGATGCCCGCGACCCTGTCGACCATGGCGGCGACGGCGCGGATCGCGGCGTCGCGAGCGTCCTCGCCGGGCAGCGGAATGACGTCGACGCCCTCGACCACCGCTATCTGATTGCCGACCGCGTCGACATCGAAGGCGATCTCGACGATTGTGTGCGGCGGGATCTCGTCGGGAGTGGGCGGGCTGTTCAGGTCGCGCGGGTCGAGCGGGCGCGGTACCAACGGTTGGTCGCCGCTCATCAGAACAGTGCTCGATAGACGTTGGCGGCGGATCCACCGCGTGAGGCCGACGGCTCCGAGTACAGGTCATACGCGAGCAGACCGCGCCGGGCCATCCTCGACAGCCAGTCGTGCACATTCTGTACGTACGCGCCATTGCCCGCGGAGGCCGCCGAGCCTGGGGCGGGGCCCCATCCGCTCAGCGCGATGCGGGCCTTGCGGTCGCTGGCGAAGTCGCTCCACCAGTTCAACCCGCCTTCTCCGTTGACGGTCTTGCTCCAGTTGTCACCGGTGTCGAGGGAGTCGATGCCGAGGATGTCGACCACGCCGTCGCCAGGCCAGGCCACCATCAGGTCGGTGGGGCTGGTCGGGCCGCCGGCGCCACGGGGACTGCTGGGGTTCATGGCGGTGCGGTCGACGGTCCATTGCATCCGAGCCTTGGGCAGCACGCCGCGTACCGCTGCGGCCACCTGCCGGTAGCAGGCTGCGAACGCCTCCGGTTGTGTTGCCGCACCTGGGTCGCCGAGGTCGAGCACCGGCGAGGCGATCCCTGCGTCGGCGAGCGCTCGCGCGAACCCCTCCCACTGGGTGCGGTAGTCGCCCTTGCTGCAGGCCGTCAGTGTGGCGCCGCGTGTCGGCAGCAGGGGAGCGCTGATGACCTTCGTCGTCACCGACCCGCGCAGGGCGGCCTTCACGGCCGACGTCGGTGCAAGCTCTGTCCACGTCTTCGGCGCCAACGTCACGGCCGCGACAGACACCTTGGCCCGCCTCGCGGACCGCACCGTGTCGGCGTGAGCCCGTTCCGCGGCGGTGCCCGCAGCGGCTACGACTCCGCTGGCCCAGGTCGGCGTGCTCTCCGGAACGATGGGATACGACGAGACCGTCCGCCCCGCCGACCCGGTCGGCGTGGCACGGGGCGGTCGTGAACGCATGGGCGCGGGCATTGTCGGCCCGGCCACCGGCGGCCTCTTCGGGCGGATCAGGGCTGACGGCGGAGTCGCCGGGGCGCGGCTCGGCCCGGAGTCCCGGGAGGGTGTCGTCGAGGTCGCGTCGGGACGCGGGTGCGTGGGTTGCCCTGGATTCGTCGACTCGCCCGGTGCCTCGGATGTGCTCGGACTCGTGGTTGGAGCCGTCGTTGGAGCCGTGGTGCGAACCGAGGTTGGAGCCGGGCTCGCCTTCGGGTTCTCGGTCGAGGTCGGGCTCTCGGTTGAGGTCGGGCTCGCGGCCTCGCCCCGGTTCGCCGGCGCGGCAGGGCTCGTGAACTCGGTGCGACGCGCGGTCGGCACCGGTTGCTCGCCTCGGCGCTCCCGGGTGCGCGCATCTTCGGCGCGAGTGGCGCTACGTTCCGCGCGAACTCCGCTGTCATCAGGCTTGGCGGGTTGATCCCTCGACGTGGTCGGGCTCGGTTCCGTTCGACGTGGAGGGAACAGGCTCGGCAGGGTCGAGCGCGCCGAGCCGCCCCGCAACACGCGCGGGACTCCTTGGCGCTGAGGCAACGTCGCCCGAGCCGTCGGCCGAGCGACGGAGGGTTCGGGTGTCTTCTTCTGATCTGGCGCGACCTGCGCGACCTTTGTGCCGGTCGTGTTCGCCTTGATCGCTACCTTCCCTCCCTTGTCTTCCTTCATCGGAGGGGCCAGCTTCATTGGATTCGCAGGAAAGGCTTTCGTCGATGGTCTCGCCGGAGGGACCGCCTTCGATGGATTCACCGGACGGGTCGCCTGCGTGGCCTTCGGCTGCTCGCGAGGCTCCGTGGACTTCTCGATCTGGCCGCTGCCGTCGTCGCTGTCGCGGCGGTTCTCTTGCGCTCGCTCGCGTGCGGCCTTGGCGGCGAGCCCCCTGGCCAGCGCCGCCTTCACCTCTGAGGCGGTCTTCGCGCTCAGCGCGCTACCCCCGTTCCCGTTGGTCCGAGGCGCTGCCCGGCCAGGAACGACGGGTGCAGCGGTCGCCGTGGTCCTCGGCCCGCCCATGCCGTTGCCACCAGGTGCGGGGGCGTTCGGTTTGTCGGTTTCGTTGCGCTGTCCACCTCGGCCTACCGATCGCTGCGGAGCGTGGTCACCGGGCGTGCTCTGATCGCCTGAGTCGCGGGGCTCGGCAGCAGACGGTGCGGCTGCAGGTGGGGCGGCAGCCGGCGCGGCACCGTTGGCGAGAATCCGCCACGACCATTCGACCCGCGACGCCTCGACCGTCACGGTCGGAGAAGGGGCCTGCGTCGGCGGAGCCGCATTGGTCGATGGAACTGGATTGGTCGGTAGAGCCGCGCTGGTTGCTGGAGGCGCACTGACCGACGACTTTGAGGACGGATCACCTGATGCCGTGATGACCGACTCAGGTGAGGGAGAAGACGAAGTGGGCGAGACAGCCTCGGCGTTGAGCGTTTCGGCCGTCTCCGCAGCCGGAGTCTCCGTGACCTCCTGCGCCGGTGGCGAATACGACGCAGTCACCTCCGGCTGGAGCGATGGCGGCGACGTCGTTGACGATGTCGCTGATGACTGTGCTGAAGATGGCTGTGGAGCCGATGAAGGAGCCTCCGATGACGGTTCTGCATGAAGCGTTTCCGGCTCTCGCGTGCGATCGGCCTCGGGCGCGCGGTGCGGTTGTGGCGCTTCCGTCTCGGGTGCGTGAGTCGCCTCCGGTTCGGGCGAGTGAGTCGCCTCTGGCTCGCGTCTCGGCTCCGCGGGGGCGGAGCTCACGGAGTGGTCGTGGCTGGACTCTGCGGACGTGTGGCTCGCCGACGGCTGAGCGCTCGAGTCCGCCCTGAACTCCGCCCTCGATCCTGCGGGTGGGCCGGCCGGCTCGGGAGTGCTGCCGCTGCCGGCCGCGTCCGGCGGAGGTTCGATCGCCCGTGGTGGCTCGTCAGCCGCGGCGGTCGGGGCTGCGACGAGCCAGACCGCCAATGCTGCTCCGACCGTTCGCAGGGGCGTGCGTCGCCGATCGGCAAGGTTGTCGTGCTGCACGGCGTGCCACCTTTCGGGTCGCTGAGGGGTAAGGCGAGCGGGCGGATACGAGGGAAACTAGCGCCTGCAGCGCCCCGCCGTGAGTCGCTGTAAGAGTCATCCACACGCCTCTGACCTGCGAATACGAGGTAATTCAACGATATGGAGCAGGGCTTCACCTGTGGATGAGTGCTCGGTTGCCGACCGCCGCCTGTGGGCGTTGAGTCCGAGAAGGCCCGGCGCGTCCGTGAGCGATGCAAGCGGGAAGGCATGGAGGCATTGCAGGTTCGTTTACGGGCCGGTTACCGCCCCGTAAACGACCCGGCTGAGACACGTGAACTTGCCCACGAACTTTCTGTGGTCGGTTGCGGATCCAAGTGCAACCCCTGACAGTGACAAGTGTTCGTGGCCGTAGAGCCGTCGAATCGTTGCTTGGTCGTGACCCGCGACGGGCGTTGTCGGTGTACAAGACCCAGGAGGCAGGGATGCCGCGCAAGTCCGCTCCGGTGGCCGAAAGTAAGCGTGCTGTCGTGCACGTGAGTGCCCGTGAGGTCGAGGCATGTCACAGGTCGCTGCAAGAGGCGCGAGGCAAGGGCAGGGCGCTCTATTTCGTCACGGAGAGGGGCACGCGCGTAGCAGTGCCGCCGGAGGTTTCCGACCTGCTGGAACGCGTGATGTTGGGTGCTGTGACGGGCAAGCCGCTACGGGTCGAGCCGCTCCCCGAGCAACTCACCACGACGCAGGCCGCTGACCTGCTGGGTATTTCGCGTCCGACGCTGATGAAGCGGATTCGCGAGGGGGAGTTCGTGGCCACGAAAGTCGGTACGCATCACCGGTTGGCCACCAGAGACGTCATCGCCGCCCGCATTCGCGCGGAGCAACGCGAACGTCGAGCGGCGGTACAGGTTCTTCAGCGGGGTGCTGGGGCCATCGTCAACAGGCCCTGATCCCCGGTCGAGCGGAATCGAAACGGTGAGAACCGAATCGGGTCGAGCTGTCGAGGCTCAGATGTAGGGACCGAAGCGGCTGCGCACGGCCTCGCGGGTGGGGTGGTGGTCGCCGTTCTTGACCATGATCGCGTCGGCGATCTGCTGAAACGACAGGCCGCGGCGGTAGGCGTTACGAACGCCCTGCTTAAGGCGGGCATCGTTGCCGGTGGCGCGAGCCTGCTCGTCGAGTGACGTGAGGTTGCGCTGGATCTGACGTACGACGGAGCGGGGCACGTGCTTGGCCTCGCGTTCCTTGAGCCATTCGCCGATTTCGTCGGCGTCCCACAGGATTCGGCGACCCCATTTGAGGCCGGTCGGGCTGGGCATCTGTTCGCGGCTGGCCATGCCGCGGATGGTCGACGCGGGGACCGACTTCTTGCCGGTGATCTTCGCCAGCGCCGCGGCGATCATCTCCGCAGTCATGTAGCCCTCAGGTGCGCCGCTGGCTGACCCGACGGTGTCGGGTAGACCCTTGGTGGTGGTCATGCCTGGTGGCCTCGCTTTCCGTGCTCAAGTCCGCTCACTGTAGGAGCGGCCACTGGTCGCGGCAACAGACCCACACGCCCCAGGTGCCCTCGAGGAGTCGTTGCCGTCTCAATTAATGGAATTTCGAATGTGACCCACGTCACACAGGTATGGGTATGTACTGAACGAACGTCCAGAACACGGGACTGTATAGACAAAATCCTTCTCCGATTGCGGATGACATCTCGCCACCGGCAGCGTTATTGAATCTATCGTCTTGATCGTCTGTCCAACAAGTGAATTCAATCGACCGTCCAACTTTGTCGCTCCTGTTCCAAGGTGCCTTCGGGCGCTGCTTCCCCATCACGGGGATCTCGGGACGCGGGGCGTTGGGAGCCCTTCATGACTTCATCGAGCCGTGTCCATCTGGACGGTTGTATGGAAACTCATGTTGACGACGGCAGCGCAGAATCCCCAGACTCGACATCGTTGATGCGAGACGAACGACGCACGTTCTTGGGGGGACAGATGCGCACCATGACTGAAGACCGCTCTGCGGCGACTCTGACCGAGCCCAGTGGCACGACTGGGCTCTCGATGAACTCGATCAAGGCTCGCCTGGAGAGTGACCCGCTGCGCCTCGAAGAGGCCGCGGCCTGCCGCCAGTCGTCCACCGGAATCTCGGCGAACGACTGGACTCCGGAGTACGAAGAAGACCGCGTGCCGCGCCACCTGCGCTCCATCTGCGATTCTTGCGCGCTGTGGGAGGCGTGCCTGGTCGCGGCCCTGCGCATGGACGACATCGGCTACCGCGCTTCGATGACCACGCGTCAGCGCCGCGAGCGTTTCCCGGAGCTGATCGCGGCCTCGCGGCCCACCGCGCGTTCGGTCTCGGTGCCGATCCGTCGCGGCGGCACCGACCGCGACCGCACGCCGACGCACCCGAAGGGCGCCGGCTCGTTGAACACCTACCGGCGGGGTTGCCGGTGCGACGAGTGCCGCGGCCACAACGCGGCTGCACGTCGTCGCGAGCGCGCTCGCGCCTCCGCCTCCTGAGCCGGGGCCGTGACCCGCAGTGAGGGGAGCCCCGTGAGCTCCCCGGGATCGGCTGACGGCGCGGCGTCGATACAGCGCATGCTCACCGACGCCCCGCCCGACAAGCTCGACCAGCGCAAACCCGCTTCTGCGAGCGCTGCCGACCGGACTGACCCCTCACAGTCCGCAGATTCGGCAGGGCCGCCAGATTCGGGGGCGGGGCAGGTTTCGGCCGACTGGCTGCCGCCTGAAATCGACCTGCCGATGCTGAAGCCGCCTGTGCCCCGGCCTCGTTCAGGGTGGCGCAGCCTCGCCTACGACGTGACCGCGGGCCGCTGGAACCCGGGCCCGTCGCCGAGGGAAGTCCGAGAACGCGACCGTGAGGAGCAGATCGCGCGGCAACTGCAGCGCAGGCACGTCACGGCGTTCTTCTGCCTCAAAGGCGGCATCAGCAAGACCTCGACCACGGCGGCGACATCGCTGGCGCTCGCCGACCTGCGGCCCGACCCGGTGTTCGCGATCGACGCGAACCCCGACGCCGGTGACCTGGTCGAGCGGCTGGTCGGTAGTTCGCACTCCGGCATCACGTCGCTGGCACGCAACATCGATTCGATCCGCAGCCTCGAAGACCTGTCGCGGTACACCGTGACGACGGGGCGCCTGACGATGCTGCCGGGCGAGCCGAATCCGGTGCTCGGCGATTCGCTGCAGGCTGGGGATTTCGAGCGCGTCCTCGATGTCGTCGGTACGTATTACTCACTCGTGCAGGTCGATTGCGGCACGGGGGTGACGCATCCGCTGATGCGGGGCATCCTCGCGCACACCGACACAGCCGTCATCCCGGCGGGCTGGTCGATCACGGGTGCGCGTCGTGCTGCCGACACGATCGACTGGCTCGCGGCCAACGGATTCGAGTCGCTCGCAGAGACGAGCATCGTCGTGCTCACGGCCAAGGACATCGTGAGCCGCAACGTCGATCGCGACGCGGTTCTGCACCACCTCCGCAGGGCGGCAGACCTCGTCGTCGTGCCGGCCGACCCGCATGTCGCCGACGGCGCGCGCCTGCGCTGGGAGCAGCTCCAACGACCCACACAGGAGGCGTACCTCGATATCGCCGCAGCAATCACGCGGCGGTTCGAGGCCGAATGACGTACAAGGCGAACGGGATTCGAGGCTTCGAAGGGAACGGCGGCGTGGGGGGTTCGGCACCGGATGCGGTGGTCGTGACCTGTCGCCTATCGTCCCTGAGGAGTCGTGACCCTGCCTCTGACCAGGTGGTATCCGCCACGACACCATCTTTGACAACAACATCGGGAGGAACGATGTCGAACGTGCGCGAACCGCGCCGGGACGAAGCGCTGCCCGGTGAACTCAAGCCCCTCGACTGGTTCGACGGCCGCGGGCCGATCACACCGGAAGAGGCGCTGGGCGTCATGCGACGACGCCGCCGCGTAGAACTCGCTGGGGTACCGAAGTCCCGGGGAAAGCGGGCAGGGGTTCCCGACGAATTGCCGCCGATCGGCGGCCCGAAAAAGGCATCGGTCTTCCGGTTGCCCGAGCGGACGATGGCTTTCGCCCACGCCCGCGCCGAGATGGAGGGCGTGCCCCTCACCACGGTGATCGAAGAGATGCTCCGCGACTACGCCGACGGCGCGCCGCACGAGCCGACAGAGGTCGAACGTCGCTTGGCCCTCAAGGGCATCAAGTGGCAGCGCCGCTGAACGAGTAAGGCATACCCCGCCGGACAGCTCGCTCGCCTCAGAACTACGCGAAAGCCGGTGTTCAGGCCCTCTTCCAGGGTCCGAGCACCGGCTTTCAGGTGTCGCGTTACTGAGCGAGGAGGTTCGCGGCGTCCTGCGTGGCGGCGATGAACGTGTTCTCGTCGACCGGGGCGTTGCCCCGACCCATCATCACGAGCACCTGCCTCGGGGCGTTCTCGCCCTCGCCGGCGCGCGCGTAGAACGACAGGGCGATCACGCCCACGTTGCTGCCGCCCTTGAAAGCGGTGCTGGTCCAGCGCTCCACCGGGATGCCGGAGTTCTCGGTGAGGATGGCCGTGATCGGCTCACCGGTCGGTGCCGCGGCAAGCTTCTGCAGGTAGACGTGTACGTCGACGATGTCGCGAGCGGAGACGAACCACTCGATCCCGTTGGGCCACTGCACGTTGTTCGGGTCGAAGGTCGGGCCCGGCTCGGGCATTGCCACCGCGGCGAGCAGTTCGCGGCGCTTCTCGGCGGAGGCGTCGCGCCACTGATCGCGCGCGGCCTTCGCCTCGGCCGATTCGCCTCCGCTGAGCCAGAACATCTGCTTGGGGGTGAGGAACGGGGTGATGCCGTCGAGGTGGTCGTTGCCCGCCCGTTTCGCGGCGTCGAGCACGGCCTGCTCGCCCACCACGCGCTGCAGCAGGTCGGTGGCGGTGTTGTCGCTGATCGAGATCATCCGCGTGGCCGCGTCCTGCACCGTGACCTGGGTGCCGTCGGGTTCGTTCTGCAGGGTGCCGGAGGGCAGGGTCTTGTCGCCCGCCTCCAGCGTCAGCTTCTGCTCCCAGGCGAGGTCGCCCGCCGCCACCTTCTCGGCGACGGCGGCGAGTACGAAGAGCTTGAACATCGATCCGACCGGATGCGGGGTGTCGGCGTCTTGCTCGAACGCGGGGGTGAGGGTGCCGGCCGTGTCGACGGTGCCGGCGAGCACGGAAACCTCCGGGGCGCCCAACTCGGCCCGCTCCACGACGCCCTGCCACGTGGTGGCGGGGGTGCCCTTGGCCGCGGAGTTGATGAGCGCCCCCGCGATAAGGCCGTCGTTGTCGAGCTGCATCGACAGCGTGAACCGCATGCCCTTACCGGAGACGAGCGTCGCGACCCCGTTGGACCCCTGCGTGTTCACGTTCTCGGTCACCCACGGCCCCTGCATCCGCAGCTCTCCGAAGAGCACGATGAGCTGCTCGGGTGGCATCTGCTCGGTGAACTCACTCGTAAAGCGCTTGCCGAGGTCGGCCTCGACGGGGTCGGAGCCCATCTGGCCGACGAACCACTTCATCGCCGCTCCGACGCGGTCAGTGGGGTAGGTGGCGGTCGCCGTCGGGGTGACCGAGGGCTGGGCGGGCTGCGTCGCCGAAGCGTTGGACGGGCTGGTCGGGTCGCTCGCGCCCGTCGCTGCGGGATCGGGTGTGCCCGAGCAGGCGGCCAGCCCCAGAGAGAGTGAGATCGCGAGAACGGTGGCGAGGGGGCTGCGGCGACTCATGTGCACTGACTACCCGAACGAGCGCGCGCGAGCAAGGCGCCCCGCTCCGGGTACGGCTAGGGCACCGGCTACCGTGGCGCCGTGAGTGACGACGACGTGCCCCGCACCTTCCAGCCGGTCGCCCCGGAGGAGCGGCCGCACAGGCGCCGCCGGGCCTCGCGTGTGGTGGTGGTCTCGGAGGCGGGGGTGCTGCTCTTCCGCGACACCGACCCCGGGCTCCCGGGCACGGCCTGGTGGGTCACCCCAGGCGGCGGGATCGACCCCGGCGAGACCCCTGCGCAGGCGGCGGTGCGCGAGCTGTACGAGGAGACGGGCCTGGTCGTTTCGCAGGCAGACTTCGTCGGCCCGGTCGCCGAGCGCGTGGTGCTGCACGGCTACAGCGACCAGGTGCTCGAACAGCACGAGACGTTCTACGTGCTGCGCACAGACCGCTACGAGGTCGACACGTCGGGTCACACGGTCGGCGAGCAGATCACCCTGCTGGGCAGCCGGTGGTGGCCGATGGACGAGCTCACGGCCTCCGGTGAGCAGGTCTGGCCCGCGTACCTCGGCGAGATTCTCGACCTCGCAGACACGCCCGCCCAGTGGCCGCGCGACTACGGCAGGCACGCCGACGAGTCGACGGTCGCGGTCGGCGAGGCGTACCTGCGCGAATAACGCGCTGGGCGCTCGACCGGCGATCGGGGCACGATGGAGTCGTGGCCGAACTCCTGCTCAACCTTGCCCTCGTACTGCTGTTCGTGTTGATCGGCGGCGTCTTCGCGGCCTCCGAGACCGCGCTCGTCACCCTGCGCGAATCGCAGGTCGAGGCCATGGCGGGGCGAGGCAAGTCGGGAGAGAGGGTCAAACGGCTCACCTCCGATTCCAACCGGTTTCTCTCGTCCGTGCAGATCGGAGTGACTCTGGCCGGGTTCTTCTCGGCCTCGTACGGTGCTGCGACGATTGCACCGCTGCTGTCTCCGACACTCGCCGGCTGGGGCCTGCCGCAAGGGGCGGCGGCGACGATCGCGTTCGTCGGTACTACGGTGGCGATCGCGTACCTCTCGCTCGTGCTCGGTGAACTCGTGCCCAAGCGGCTCGCGATGCAGGACTCCGAGCGCGTCTCCGCCCTCGTCGCGGGCCCGCTCGACGCAGTGGCCACGGTCTTGCGGCCGGTCATCTGGCTGCTCGGCGCGAGTACCGACCTGGTGCTGCGGCTGCTGCGTCTCGACCCCGACGCCCAGAGGGTCGACATGAACGCCGAAGAGCTGCGCGCGATCGTCTCCTCCCATGGCGAACTGCTCGGGGAGGAGCGCGACATGGTGGTCGACCTGCTCGAGGCCGGAGAACGATCGGTGGCCGAGATCATGACCCCCCGAACCGAAGTCACCTTTCTCGACGCCGCCGTGCCGGTGCCGACGGCGCGGGCGCTCGTGCACGAATTCGAGCACTCCAGGTACCCGGTGTGTCGTGTCGACCACGACGACGTCATCGGATTCGTGCACGTCCGAGACCTTTTCGCCCCGGAGGTGGACGACAAGGTGGTCGGGCAGCTCGTCAGGGAGGTCGTCTACCTGCCCTCCAGCAAGTCGGCCCTCTCCGCGCTGACCGAACTGCGGGCGCGGCAGGCGCACCTGGCGGTCGTGCTCGACGAGTACGGCGGCACCGACGGCGTGGTCACGATGGAAGACGTGATCGAGGAGTTCGTCGGCGAGATCGAAGACGAATACGACCAGGGCAGCCCCTATGCCCCCGCGCCGGGCCTGGTCGAGGGCCTCACCGGCCGCGGCGACATCGTCAAGCTTCTCGGAACCGAACTGCCCGACGGCGAATTCGACACCCTCGGCGGCTTCATCATGGCCGAGCTCGGCCGCGTGCCCCAGGTCGGAGACAGGGTGGTGCTGGGCGACTACGCGTTCATCGTCGACACCATGGACGCGCGACGCGTCGATGCCGTGCGGGTGCGACGGATCGTGCCGATCTCCTGAGGCGCTCAGCCCTCGCCCGAAGCGTCCCGGTCGCCGCTCGACACCCCGGACGCCGGTTGGCCGGTGAGTTCGGTCAGCTCCGTGCGCAGGTACTGCTGAAACGATTCGGCGATGCCGACCTGGGCCCGCAGCGTTTCGAGCCGCCGCTCGACGTCTGTGAGTACCTCGCCGAGCTTCTGTGCCGCCGCGTTGCCGTCTGCGTTTTCGGCGCCCCCCTGAGCCTCAGTGGCGCCGGGCTCGTCCAGCGTGTCGAGCGCGTCGAGCGCGAGCAGCACGTCGCGCATTTCGTCGAGCGAGAACCCAAGGGGCTTCATCTGCATGATGAGCAGCAGCCGGTTGACGTCGGGTTCGGTGTACAGCCGAAAGCCGCCCTGGGTGCGGGCGCTCGGGGCGACGAGCCCGGACTCCTCGTAGTACCGGATGCTGCGCAGGCTCAGCCCCAGCCGATCGGCGACCTCTCCGATGCGCATCGTCGGTGCCGAGGGGACCGCGGGGGCCGACGTGCGAAGTTCGGCGTGAGTCTTGGCCCGCTCGGGCGGTACCAGCCAAGGGCCGTCGTTCTTCTCGGGCATCGTTCCTCGAATCTGCGGCTCACGGGCGGTGGCCGGTCGGCCGGTCGTGCAGGCCAGTGTAAGCAGCCGAGAGTGGGCGGGGGGCGCACTCGGATCTCCCGTATCCGGACCTCCGTATGTGCGCTTGTCTCGTTATTAGAGACGAAAAGGTCCGAATAATGATATTCGCCGATCCCTGCAGTGTGGCGTATCGGGGGAGTCGTGTGCCGGAGGAGGGGCAATCACCCATGCGAGCAGGTTGATTCATGTTCACAAGCGGTGGAATGCCCCGAGGCGGGCAGTGGGTCACGCGCGCCACACCCGGTGCCGGCCCACGTCACGGTCGGGTTACGTTGCCGACAGCGCGGCGGGGGCCGCGCGACGTCGGGGGCAGGCCCGTTCGGGGCCGTCGGGACGATCGAGACCTCAGGGGATCAGATGAAACGCACTCGCCTGGCCGTTGCGACAACAGCGGCCGCCACCATCACTGCGCTCGCGCTCACCTCGGTGCCGGCTGACGCCGCACCCGCGCCTGCTGCGGCTGGAGCCGCCGCCAAGGCTGCTGCGATGCCGGCCGCGAAGCCCGGCTCCGCGAAGCTGCGGGCGCTGCCGCGCAAGCTGTCGAACAAGCCGTGGCGCTCGGGCGCGTGGACCGGCGGCACGCTTAGTGGCACCCGCACCGCGGCCTTCGGCACATGGCGAGGCACGCCCACCGACGTGGCGATGACCTACCCCGAGCGCGACACCTGGCGCGACATGCAGACCTCGATCTGGCACATCGACACCTACAAGAACTTCCGCGGCACCCTCATGTACGGACTGCCGCTGCTGCCCGAGCAGGGCGGGGCCACCCTCGCCGACGTGGCCGCAGGCAAGCACGACGCCACGTTCAACAAGATCGCCCGCGACCTCAAATCGCGCGGACGCGGCAACGCGATCATCCGCGTGGGCTGGGAGGCGAACGGCGACTGGTACCCGTGGCACGGCACCGCCGCCAACGCGGCCGACTTCAGGGCCGCCTACCGTCGCGTCGTCACAGTGATGCGCAAGGTGTCGCCGCAGTTCGTCATGGCGTTCGACGTGAGTGCCGGGTACGGCATCAAGGGCCAGACGCATCGCCTCGACAGCCTCACCAAGCTCTACCCGGGCAACGACGTGGTCGACCTCATCGGCGTCGACGTGTACGACTGGCACAACACCGGCGCACGCAACATGACCGAATGGCGCCGCGCCATCCGCCCCGCCCGCGGTCCGGGCATCGCCGACGTCGCCGCCTTCGCTCGCGCCAAGGGCAAGGGATTCGTCGTGCCCGAATGGGGCGTCGCGAACCACTCCTCCGGCGGTCACGGCGACAACCCCTACTTCGTTCGGATGATGTACACGTTCTTCTCGCAGAACCGCGACATCCTTGTCGCCGAGCTCTACTTCAACGAGCCCGACCCGTACATCAGCAGCGGCATCTGGGAGTCGAACGCGAACCCGCGGTCCGCAGCCGCCTACCGGCAGCTCTGGTAGGCGCCCGCTGTTGGGCACATCTGAATCCTGGAGTGTCCCAACGGGTCTGATCAGCGCGGCGACCTGGGCTGGGGTCCACAACGTGGCCGCCGATGCCCGGGTCGCCTAGCCTTGAAGCGCTATGGATCTCATATTTCCGCGTGTGAAGGCGTACGACTGGGGGTCTCGTACAGTCATCGCACAGCTTCAGGGGCGTGTCAGTCCGAGCGAAGGTCCCGAGGCGGAGCTGTGGATGGGTGCCCACCCGTCCGGCCCCGCCGGGATCGTGCGCGAGGGCGAGACACGAACACTAGACAGGCTCATCGCCGACGACCCGATATCCATGCTCGGGGCCGACGTGACCGAGCGCTTCGGAGGCCGCCTGCCGTTCCTGCTCAAGGTGCTGGCGGCCGAGAACGCTCTCTCGATTCAGGTACACCCCGACCGAGCCCAGGCCGAGCTCGGTTACGCGGCCGAAGAAGCCGCCGGTGTGGACCCAGCAGACCCGACACGCTCCT
The DNA here is from genome assembly GCA_030538115.1 of Dermatophilus congolensis. Lineage (GTDB taxonomy): Bacteria > Actinomycetota > Actinomycetes > Actinomycetales > Dermatophilaceae > Dermatophilus > Dermatophilus congolensis_B. Next base: position 106,491 of record JAUNUP010000004.1, read on the forward strand.
ACGTCGACAACTGGCCCAAGCCCGAGGTGCTCTGCGCTCTCACCGAATTCGAGGTGCTCGCCGGGTTCCGTGAGGCCCGCGACTCCGCGCGCATGCTCCGTGCGCTCGAGATACCGGCGCTCGAACCGATCATCGCCGAGCTCGAGTGCGACGGCCCGCCCGACGGCTCTTCCGGCAGTTCTCGCGAGGGCGACGCGGCCGGTGCAGACTGCCGCCGGTCGGCGCTTCAGCACATCCTCGAACTCCCGGCCGACGAGGCCACCGCCCTTGCCGAGGCCACCGCCGTCGCCGCGCAGCGCCTGGCAGGCACCGACACCGACGACGCCCAGTCGTACGCGGCCGTCGTGCGCATGGCCGAAGACCACCCCGGAGACGTGGGAGCCGTCGCCTCACTGCTGCTGCACCACGCGACACTCGCCCCCGGCGAGGGGCTCTACATGCCCGCCGCGGGGCCGCACGCCTATCTGCGCGGAGCCGGCATCGAGATCATGGCCAACTCCGACAACGTGCTGCGCGCAGGCCTGACGCACAAGCACATCGACGTGCCCGAACTGCTCCGGATCATCGACCCGACCGTGCAAGTGCCGGTACTTCGGCCCGAGCCCGACGAACACGGCATCCGCACCTACCACGCGCCCGTGCCCGAATTCAGGCTCTACCTCGCCGACCTCAACGGCCGAGCCGTGCCTGTTCCCGGAACCGGACCGCGCATCGTCTTCGTCGCCTCCGGCGAAGTGAGCCTGACCAGCGACGGCAAGCACCTGGCCCTCGACCAGGGCGAAGCCGCATTCCTGCCCGCAGGCACACAAGCCCGCTTCGAAGCAGGACCAGGCGGCAAGGTCTTCATCGCCTCCCCAGGCGAATAACCCGACAACAGAAAAACGATGGCCCCGCAGGAATCCCTGCGGGGCCATCGCTATGTCTTGGAGCTCAGACTCAGACTCAAACTCAGACTGTGCTTTCTCTCGTCTGAGCCGAACCGCTCGGTCCGAGCCTCCCGGCCCGCGTGCTCGCTTCGCTCGCGGGCGGGCCGCTCGATTCTCCCTCGCTGGCTCAGACGAGCTTGACGCCCTTGGCGGCCTTCAGACGCGCCTCCACGTCGTTCCAGTCGACGAGGTTCCACCACGCCTTGACGAAGTCGGGCTTGACGTTCTTGTACTGCAGGTAGAACGCGTGCTCCCACATGTCGAGCATGAGCAGCGGCGTCTGACCGGTGGGGAACTGGCCCTGGTGGTCGTACTGCTGACCGATGGTCGGGCGCTGTGCCAGGGAGTCCCAGGCGAGAACCGACCAGCCGGAGCCCTGGATGCCCAGCGCGTTGGCGGTGAACAGGTCACGGAACTTGTCGAAGCCACCGAAGTGCTCGTCGAGCAGAGTCGCGGTGTCGCCGACCGGCTTGTCGCCGCCGTCGGGCGACATGTTGCTCCAGAAGATGGAGTGGTTGATGTGGCCACCAAGGTTGAACGCGAGGTTCTTGGCGACGAGGTTGATCTTGGATGCGTCTCCGGACTTACCCAGCTCCTCGAGCTGCTCGATCGCGGTGTTCGCGCCGGCCACGTAGGTGGCGTGGTGCTTGCCGTGGTGGAGCTCGAGAATCTGGCCGCTCAGGTGGGGCTCGAGGGCGCCGTAGTCGTAGCTCAGGTCGGGCAGGACGTAGTCGCTCATGCGTACTCCTTCGTCGAAATCTCCACGCCCAACAAGTGGGCGTGTCTGACCTCACTCTATTGGCACCTGGTCGCCGGTCGCGATCTGGGCCCGTACGCATCGGGTATCGATGCGTGCCCGCAGGCGCATGAACGACATATGAAACTGCCCGTCACCTGGTCAGGTGACGGGCAGTGACCGGTGTTGCGGTACTCAGCGGGCGAGGGCCTGGGCGGCGAGTTCTTTCGCCTGTGCCACGTCTTCGGCGCCCTTCACGGCCTCGGCGGCGGCGCGGCACTGCTCGCGCGTCACCGTGGCGAGCTTCGCGCCGACCGGGGCGATGGCGGACGCGGCCATCGACAGCGACGTCACGCCCATGCCGACCAGAACGCACGCCAGCAGCGGGTCGGCGGCCGCCTCGCCGCAGACGCCGACGGGCTTGCCCGCCTCCGCGCCGGCCGCCGCGGTCATCGCGACGAGCGAGAGCACGCCCGGCTGCCACGGATCGGTGAGGCTGGCGAGCTGCGGGGCCATGCGGTCGGCCGCCATCGTGTACTGGGTGAGGTCGTTGGTGCCGATCGAGAGGAAGTCGACGTATTGCAGGAACTGCTTGGCCAGCAGCGCTACGGCCGGAACCTCGACCATGATGCCGGGGACGATGCCGCGGGAACGGCACGCCTCTCCGAAGGTCTTGGCCTCGTCGACGGTGGCGACCATCGGCGCCATCACCCACACGGTCGGCGAGCCGCCCTCGCCCTTGGCCTTGCGGATGCTCGCCGCGATGCCGTCGAGCTGCCGCGTGAGCAGGCCCATGTCGCGGGTCATCGCGATGCGGATGCCGCGCACACCGAGGGCCGGGTTCTCCTCGTCGGGCATGGAGGCGTACTTCAGCGGCTTGTCGGAGCCCGCGTCGAGGGTGCGGATGACGACCTTGCGCTCTCCGAACGCGTCGATGATCTCGGAGTAGATCTCGGCCTGGTCGTCGACGCTCGGTTCGCTGTCGGCGTGGAAGAAGGCGAGCTCGGTGCGGAACAGGCCGACGCCCTCGGCCTGGGTGGTCGCGGCGCGGCGAGCGCCGGCTCCGTCCTGGATGTTGGCGAGCAACTGGATCGCCTCGCCGTCGGCGGTCTGGCCTGGGCCGCGCCACGACTTGATCGCCTCGCGACGCTGCGCCTCGGCCTCGACGAGGCCCTTGGCCTGCTCGGGGTCGGCGCCCAAGGTGAGCGTGCCAGCTTCGCCGTCGACGAGCACGAGCTCGCCCTGCGGCACCGAAGAGGGCGAGAGCTCGCTCGCCGCGACGATGCACGGGATGCCGAGCTGGCGGCAGATGATCGCAGTGTGGCTGGTGGGGCCGCCGAGGGTGGTGACGAGGCCGACGATCAGCTCGGGGTCGAGCCCGGCGGTGTCGGCGGGGGCGAGGTCGTCGGCGAGCAGCACTGCAGGGGCGGTGGGCACGGGAACGCCGGGCTCCGGGTAGCCGAGGATCTGGGCGACCACGCGGTCGCGCACGTCGCGCAGGTCGGTGGCGCGCTCGGCCATGAGACCGCCGAGCTTTTCGAATTTCTCGACGAACCCGTCGATCGCAGTGGTGGTCGCGCGGGCGGCGGGAACGCCTTCTTTACGGATGAGGTTGAGAGCGGTCTTGCGCCAGCCGCGGTCACGGGCGAGGGAGGCGGTGGCGGCGAGAACCTCGCTGGCCACACCGGTGGCGGCACCCGCGCGCTGCTCGAGCCGCTCTCCGACGACGCCGGCTGCGGAGACGACCTTCTCGGCCTCCGCCTCGCGTGCGTCTTCTGCGATGGTCTCGGTGGGTCCGAGGTCCTGCACGCGCTCGCGCTTCCAGGCTGCGGGGGCGTAGCCGATGCCCGGCACCACGCCGGTGCCGCGCAGAGTGCGCTCCTGGATGGGGGAGACGGACGTCATTGGTCCTCCTGATGCTGCGTCGTTGCCGGCAGTGGGATGAGTGAGGCGAGCGTATCGCACCACCTGCGCGAACGCCACAGAATCAGATCAAAACAAAGAAATGCGCAAAGGCTGACAACGTTGCCAATGTCCGTTAGAGTCTGTTTAAGCAACGAAGCAGACGCTGTCCGGAGAAATTCGGACTCAAAGTGACACGCGGGTTGCTCTCAAGCGATACCCTCCCGGCAGGACTACCGGGAATGGGCGCGAACCGCACCGGCGCGCCGAACACGAGAAAGGGCGCGAACCATGATCGTCACCCTCACCGCCAACCCCAGCCTCGACCGCACCGCGGCACTGGGCAGCCCCCTGCAGCGCGGCGCGCTGCACCGCCTCGGGGAGGTGACGATCGAGCCCGGCGGCAAGGGCGTCAACGTGGCGCGCTGCATCCAACTCGCCGACCAGCCGGTTCTGGCTGTGCTTCCGGCCGCACCCCGCGACCAGATGCTCACCCTGCTCGAGATGCGCGGCATCCCGTTCAGCGCCGTCGACGTCGCGCCCGCCGTGCGCACCAACCTCACCCTCACCGAGCCCGACGGCACCACGACCAAGCTCAACGAGCCCGGTGGCGAGCTCTCCGCGCACGAGTGCAACGCCCTTCGCGGAGCCCTGCTCGTGGCTGCTCAGCGAGCGTCGTGGGTCGTGCTCTCCGGTTCGCTGCCGCCCGGCGCCCCCGTCGACTTCTATGTCGACCTCGTGCGCGCCCTGCGGCCCATGAACGTCAAGATTGCCGTCGACACCTCCGATGCGCCGCTGCTTGCCATCGCGCGCGGCCTTCCGGCTGCGGCTCCCGACCTGCTCAAGCCCAACTCCGACGAGCTCGCGCAGCTCACGGGTACCGACGCCAAAGAACTGGAGGAGCGCGCCGAAGCCGGCGACCTCGCCCCGGTTCTGGAGGCCGGCCGCCGTCTCGTCGAGCGCGGAGTCGGCTCGGTGCTCGCGACCCTGGGCGCAGCCGGTGCCGTGCTCGTCACCGCCGACGGAGCCTGGAATGCCACGCCTCCGCAGATCACGCCCCGCAGCACCGTCGGTGCCGGCGACTCGTCGGTCGCCGGGTTCGTGCTCGCCGAGGTCGCGGGCGGGTCACCGGCCGACTGCCTCCGCCGAGCCGTCGCCTACGGGGCAGGCGCCACCGCACTCGCAGGCACCACCGTGCCCGCCCCGCAGCAGACCGACCCCGACGGGGTCGTCATCACCCAGCTCACCTGAGCAGTACCCCCTCACCCTCCCGTGGCACAGCCGCCGCGGGACACAGGAAGGAAAGCAATGAGCGAATCCTCATCGGCTCCCCTCATCACACGGGAGATGGTCGCGCTCGACGCCGACCTCGGATCCACCAAGGCCGAGGTCATCGCGAGCCTGGCAAGCCTTGTGGCTGCCACAGGACGCGCCGAGGCCGAGGGCCTCACACGTGACGCGATGGACCGCGAAGGCAAGTCGGCCACCGGCCTGCCCGGAGGGTTCGCGATCCCGCACTGTCGCAGCGCCGCCGTCAACACCGGCTCGCTGGGCTTCGCGCGCCTTTCCAACCCTGTCGACTTCGGAGCCAAGGACGGCCCTGCCGACCTGGTCTTTCTCATCGCTGCCGCCGAGGGTGGCGGTGCCGACCACATGAAGCTGCTCACCAAGCTCGCTCGCGCGCTGGTGAAGAAGGACTTCCTCGCCTCGCTCCGCTCTGCGAAGAGCGAGGACGAGATCGTGGAGCTCGTCACCAACGTGGTCGAGCCCCCCACAAGCGCCGCGGGTGCGGAGGCGGGCGCAGCCGCAACCGCATCCGCGGCTTCCGCCGCGCCTGCTGCGACATCGGAGTCGGCCGCCCCGGCCGCAACACCGGCGTCGGGCAAGCGCAAGGTCATCGCGATCACTGCATGCCCCACGGGTATCGCACACACGTACATGGCAGCCGACTCGCTGGTGCAGGCCGGCGAGGAGGAGGGCATCGACGTACAGGTCGAGACCCAGGGGTCCTCGGCCACGACGCCGTTCTCGCCCGAGACCATCGCGGCCGCCGACGCCGTCATCTTCGCCACCGACGTGGGCGTCAAGGGCCGTGAGCGGTTCGCGGGCAAGCCCGTCATCGAGTCGGGGGTCAAGCGTGCGATCAACGAGCCCAAGGTCATGCTTGCCGAGGCCATCGCGGCCGCCGACGACCCGAACTCCCGCAAGGTCGGAGGCGACGCGTCCGCTGCCACGACCGCTACGGCAGGCGCTGGGGGTGGGCTGAGCTTCGGCTCCAAGCTCAAGCAGGTGCTGCTGACCGGTGTGAGCTACATGGTGCCGTTCGTCGCCGCCGGTGGTCTGCTCATCGCGCTCGCGTTCCTGTTCGGCGGGTACAACGTCACCGATGTCTCCGCAGACGTGGTGCTGAACAACTCCCTGTTCAACCTGCCCGACGCGCTCGACGGCCGCGCCCCGATCCTGGTCTACCTCGGCTCGCTGCTGCACCAACTCGGTGCCGCCGCGTTCTCGTTCCTCGTGCCCGCGCTCGCCGGCTACATCGCGTTCGGCATCGCCGACCGGCCCGGCATCGTGCCCGGCTTCACCGCAGGAGCGGTGGCCGTACTCGTGGGCGCCGGCTTCATCGGCGGTCTCATCGGTGGTCTGCTCGCCGGTGTCGCGGCGTACTGGATCGCGAGCTTCAACGTGCCCCGCTGGCTGCGCGGCCTCATGCCGGTGGTGATCATCCCGCTGCTGGCCACGCTGTTCGCGGGCGGTCTGCTCATCCTGTTCGGTCAGCCTCTCGCGGCGATCACCACGGGCCTGCAGGACACCCTCTCCGGCATGTCGGGCACCTCGGCCGTCATGCTCGGCGTGATCCTCGGCCTGATGATGTGCTTCGACCTCGGCGGCCCGGTCAACAAGGCGGCGTACGCGTTCGCCTCCGCCGGACTGAACGTCGACGACCCCGCCACGCTGAAGATCATGGCCGCCGTCATGGCTGCCGGTATGGTTCCGCCGCTGGCGCTCTCGCTGGCCACGGTGGTTCGTAAGAAGCTGTTCACCGAGGCCGAGATCGAGAACGGCCGCGCCGGCTGGCTGCTGGGTGCTTCGTTCATCTCGGAGGGCGCGATCCCGTTCGCCGCGGGCGACCCGCTGCGCGTCATCCCGTCGATGATGCTCGGTGGAGCCGTGACCGGTGGCCTGTCGATGGCGCTCGGCTCTACCGTGATGGCCCCCCACGGCGGTATCTTCGTGGCCTTCGCGATGGGCAGCCCCCTCGCCTTCGTCGCCAGCATCGTGGCGGGCATGATCGTCGCGGCCATCGCGGTGATCGCGCTCAAGTCGATGGCTGCGAGCAAGAAGACGGCGGAGCTGGAGCAGTCTGCCGCGGTCTGAGCCGGTGTGGCAGGCTCTGACCTCGAAGCATGGGGGATGGTCGCCTCCCGAGGCCCTATGCGACGCCGTTCTCGGTGAGAATTCGGGCTACGACCACGGCAAGGTAGAGATCAACGCAGATCAACGAAAGGCACCAACATGGCCAGCAAGACCGTGACCGTCGGTTCGACCGTCGGACTGCACGCCCGCCCCGCCGCGATCGTCGCGGAGGCTGCGGAGAAGTACGACGACGACATCGAGCTGTCGGTGGATGGCGAAGACCCGGTCGACGCCGCTTCGTCGCTGATGATCATGACCCTCGGCGCCGAGTGCGGTGCCCAGGTGACCGTCACCTCCGACAACGAGGCGGCAGTGGAGGAGATCGCGGCCCTCATCGCCTCCAACCTGGACGCCTGACGCCTGACGCCTGACGAAACAACGAGGCCCCGACCGCGGTGAGCGGACGGGGCCTCGTTCTGTCTGCAGTCAGCGACGATTCACTGCGGTCAGGGGCGCTTGAAGGCGTTCTTCATTGCGAGGGCTCGCTTCTCGACGAGGTGCCAGGAGGCGTACGCCGCCACGCCCGCGCAGAGCACCGACACGGTGACGTAGATCGGGGCGGGCAGCGCCGAGACTCCCGCGAGTACCAGCAGTACCTGGATGGGCCAGTGGTAGACGTACATGCCGTAGCTGAGGTCGGTGGGTAGGCGGCGGCGCAGCCGTGGTGTCGCGACGACGGCGACGAGGCACAGGTACGCGAACGCAAGGCCGCCGAGCGGGCGGTAGTCGGTGAGCAGCAGCGCTGACGCGAGCGTGAGGGCGGCGGCGCCGATGGTGAGTCCGCGGGTGATCGGGATGCGGTCGCGGTGCACGTAGGCGAGAGCGCCGAGCGTGAAGACGAAGAAGAAGCGCCAGAACAGTTCTCCGCGCACGTCGATGCCGAGCAGGGGCAGCGTGAGCATGAGGCCGCTGACCGCGACGACGAGGTGCGTCATCCACGTGCGCCGGGTCAGCGCACCGGCGACGCCGAGCACGAGAACGAGTCCGTAGCAGACGGCCTCGTAGAACAGGGTCCACAGGGCACCGTTGACGACGCCGGGCTGCGCGGTGCCGCTGGGCAGCCCCGCTACCCCGAAGCTGTTCATGTACAGCAGCGCGTTGTCGGTGACGTAACGCCAGGCCGGTTCGGCGCCCGCGAACACGGAGAGCGCCGGGCGGCCTTCGAGCAGCGCGATGAGCGGGGCGACGACGAAGGCTGTGAGGGCGAGGCACAGCCAGAAGGCGGGCATGATCCGCAAGAACCGGTGCCACACGTACCGTCCGGGGCTCAGCCGCAGAAAGCTGCTGGTGATGAGAAATCCGCTGAGCACGAAGAACCCGTCGACCGCGAAGGCGGAGACGTCGGTGCCGCCGATCGACGGCTGCCATCCCGAGGCGATGGCCGACGCGTGAGCGACCGCGACCGTCGTGGCGAGGATCAGCCGGATGACGTCGAGGCTGTTCGACCGCGGGTTGTAGGCGACCTCGAGAGTCGTGGCGCGCGAACGTGTTCTCCCGGCGCCAAGGGTGCCGAGGCCGCTGCGGGATGGCGTGCCCGAAGTCGAGACGGTTGATGACAGGTGTGAGTCGGCGTGCTCTGGGCGCGCTGTGGTGGCCATGGATCCCCCTGGCGAGTCGTCTTCCGGGAGGCTCCCCAAGCCTCCCGGTGATGCCATTCGACGGGCGGTGGCGCCGCCCTGATGCAACTCTTACGTCGCGTTAGATTCAAACTCTCACGCCACGTCAGGGTCGCGCAAGTGGAGGATGTGAAGAGTGCGCAAAGTTGACGTGTGCAGCGTCAGAACCGAGGGTGTCGGCGACTGTCTCGTGCGTGGAGAACAGGGCTCACTGCAGGTCTTCGGTGTCACTCGTAGCTCTGCGTCTAGACATGCTGCGTGGCCCGGACGCGCTGGAGCCGCGCGCCCGGGCCACTGTTTCAGGAGGCCGGAAAGTCGTTGTTACGAGGCGGTGCCCGAGGCAGACGGGGTCTCCGACTCGGTGCCGCTGTCGGCGTCGTTCGAGTTGTTGGAGTCGCTCGAGTCGCCGCGCTTGCCGGGGCGCTCGCCGGGGGTGCGGTCGAGCATCTCGGTGAGGCGCTCCTTGAGGTCTGCCGTCGCGGTCTTCTCCATCGCGGAGACGAGGGAGTCGCGGCTCACGCCCGCCGCGTCGGCGATCTGACCGAGTGACTGGGTCTGCAGTTTGGTGCGCAGTTCGTCTTGCGAGAGCTTGAGGGTGGTGGCCGCGGTGTCGAGCATGTCGCCTCCGCCCATGCGTCCCATGCCGCCACCCATGCCTCCGTGGCCGCCGCGGCCTTCATGCCCGTCGCCGTCCTTCATCCGGGCGGGGCGGTCGGCTTCGAGCTGGGATGTGATTGTGTCGGCCTGGGCCTGCGTGATCGTGCCGTCGGCGACGAGCTTGTCGAGGGCCGCCTTGTGGGGAGCGACGCGGTTCGCGTCCTTGGCGCCCGGGGTGGCGGTGCTGCTGGAACTGGAGTTGCTGTCGCCCGTGTCGCCGGTGGCTGCGAACGCGGGAACTGCCACGGCTGCTCCGCCTGCGAGGGCCGCGACCGCGACTGCGGTGATGACGGCGTTCTGCTTCTTCATGGTGTGGCTCCTGTGATCGAGGGTCTTCGGTGGGGGAGCGCGACCGTCTGGACTTCGCTCATGACCCCACGTTGACCGCCAACGCCAAGCGGGCACTGTCGCGCCGTTGTGACCCTCCTGTGCATGCCTGTGGATGCATCCATGGACGACGAGCGAGCGCCCGGGGTGCGTGTGTCGAGGGGGCGTGTGGCGCGGTGACCGGCGGAGCGTGGCGAGATCGCCTCCGGCGCGGTGACCGGCGGGGCGCGCGTGGCCGCTCACCAGTACCGCGGTGGTCGCACAACAGCTCGTTGACGCGTACGCCTGATCGGCGCTCGCCTTGACCGCGGTACATAGGTCGTCGGGGTGTCGGGGGCGGCGCTGACGGCGGCCTTCTGGTGGTGGAGATCACTTTGCGATGAGCGCAGCCGTGATGGTCAATTCCATTTCGTCGCAGGGAGTTTCGTGAGGCGTTGAGCGGATTTCCGCAGGTTCGAGAACCGTTGCGACTCAGTCGGTTTCGCGCCTCAAAAGTGCTGGTGAGTGTCGTAATCCGAATAGGTGAACGGTAGAATTCTGGCATGACGGATACCCCGGTGATCGACTCCCGCGAGGCGGGTGGCGACGGCTGGGGTGCGCCGGTCGATCAGGCTGTTGAGGGGTATGTGTGGGGGCGTTGCGCCTCTGATTTCGATGCGGATTTCTGGGCGTCCGTGCCGGCCGAGTGCAGCGAGTTCACCCCTCAGTCGATGAGCGGCGTCGGTGCGGGGCTGCTGGCGCAGTTCGCCTCTGTGCGGCGCGTTCTCGCTGACATTGCGGCGGAGCTGACCGCGGTCGGGTCGGTCGATCTTGCGCGTCTGGCGGCCGAGGCGTCGGCCGTTGTCGCTGTGGCCGAGGCTGCGCGGGCGGCGGTGGTTCTTGAGGCCGATGCGCGTGGCGTGATCGCGTCGAGCGACAACCCGCGGGTGGATCGGTTCGTCGAGCAGGCCTGCCGTGACGCTGGGGTGCCGGTGTCGACGCGACAGGCGGCTGCGCTCAAAGACATCTCTGCTGCGTGCGAGGGCCGCGACATCACGCCGCTGCGCGACGCCGTCACCGCGGGGCGGGTGGGAGTCGACTCCGCTGCTCTGGCAGCCAGGTTCTACCGCAAGATCAAGTCCGCGATCGGGCCGGGCAACTGGGGCCCGGTGCTGGGGGCCATCATCGACACGGTCGCGAACGGTGCCACTGCGCGTGACCTCGACGGGTGCGCTGACCAGATCATCGGCCAGTACGGCGACCCGGGCGTCCTGGACCTGGATCACGAGACGAAGCATGTGCAGCGCGACGTGACGGCGTTCCGTCGCGACAAGTCGGGGATGCTGACCGCCACGATGCGCCTCGACCCGGCCTCCGAGGCGGTCGTCACAGCTGCCCTCACTGCGATGTCGGTGCCTGCGCCCGCCCCCGACGGCACCCGCGACCTCCGCACGATCGGCCAGCGCCGCGCTGACGCCCTCGTCACCCTCGCAGGGCTCGCGGCCCAGCGCCACGACAGCGCTGCCGGTACGGGAGCGAAGGCGAAGGTGTACGTGACGATCAGCCACGACGCGCTCACCACCGACCTGTCCGCCGAAGGTATCAACCCCTACAGCGGCCACCGCCACGACTGTCCGTTCACCACCACGATGCGCGCCCCGGAGGCCGCCGCCCGCGCCGCCTCCGGCCCGCACCCACTGCTCGAAGACCTCGGCATGGCCCGGATGAACCACGGCATCGATGCGAGCCTGGCGTGCACGTGTGGCGCGATCGCCCGAGGCGTCGGGCTTACCGAGCACGGGCAGGTGCTCACTCCCGCCGAGGTGCGGATGCTCGCCTGCGATGCCGGGATCATCCCGATCGTTCTGGGTGGTCGTGGCGAAGTCCTCGATGTCGGTCGCCAAGAACGGTGGGTAACTGCAGCTCAACGGGCCGCCTTGGTGATCCGGGACGGCGGCTGTAGCTTCCCGGGATGTGATGCCCCGCCCTCATGGTGTGACGGTCATCACCTGACCAAATGGGAGCATGGCGGGCCGAGCGACATGACCAACCTCGCCCTGCTCTGCCGCCACCACCATCGAGAAGCCCACATCAAGGGCCACGCCGGCACGGCCACGACCCTCGGCGTGACCTGGACCCGCTCCGACGGCACCCCTCTCGGCAACACCCCACGCCCCGAACGCTGCCACTGACCCCTCCGACGACCTCGCGCCTGATGCACGCATCGGAGCCGTGGAGTGCTAGGGCTGGGGAGCCGGGAGTCGCACGCTGGTGCCATGACTCGGAAGCGTCCTCCTTCGGTGCTCCACGCAGTTGTCGCTGCGTCGGCCGTCATTGCTGTGCTGGGTCTGTCTGTGGTCGCCGGTGCGAAAGCGCCGGCGGATGAGGGGCCCCAGCAGCACCTCCTCACCGCGTTTCTCCAGGCTGTCAGTGCGAGCGAGCAGCGCCCGGACCAGTTCGTGGGCATGGGGGTGGAGGTTGCGCCCGCGCCGGGTTCGCTGCACCTGTACTGGGCCGGCGCTCCCGCGGGCGCTCGACAAGCGCAGCGAGCCGCGAACGAGCACGGCGTGACAATGCATGTAGTGCCTCGGAAGCACTCGGTACGCGAACTCGAGTCAGCCTCGCGTGCGATCACCCATCATCAGCAAGCGATCGAGGCGCTCGGCTACAGGCCGGTGAGCTGGGGTGGGGTCTCCACCGAAGAGGACGGGTTCATCGTCTCCTTGCGCCCTGTCGACGCGACGGCCGAAGATCCGCAGTCGAGGTCTGAATCACTCGCGTTGGTCACGAGGTTCATCCGTCTCATCGCGCTACCGGATGCGCAGGTGCGCGTGACCGAATCCGACACCGACTCGTGGGTGCTCGTGAACTGACCTGCCCCGTTATGCCTGGCACCAGGGTTGCCGTGGAGGGTCCCGTCGGGCTCGAACCGTGGCCGCAAGACGCGCGGCCTCGGGTGCGCCGAAGGCATGGAGTGCGTCTGGTGGCCAGCGGAATTCGTCGGAATCTGAGCCGTCGAACGGCTGCATGTCGGCGGAGTTGGTGCCGATGGGAGGGGTGGCCCCGTTCGACTCGGGGCACCCCCTCCCAGTTCAGGAACGACATGCAGACCCTCATCGCCTATGCCTTCGCGGCCGGCTACGCCCCTCTTCAGGGCGCGGCTCGCGATGCCTGGCAGCGGGAGGCCGTAGCGCGGGTCGACGCGCTCGATTCGGGTCGGTGGGCGCACGGACCTCGGTTCGAGCAGGCCCACTCGCGCGCCGCCGGGGTGCTGCTGTGGGAGTCGGAGGCATCGCCCTCCCTGTGGCCCGCCTGGTGCGCGGCCCCCAGGCCGACCGGGACCGCCCGCGCCCACGGTGGAACCGGCAGCGGTGCAGGCCAGGGCAGCCGCCGTGGCCACGGCCCCGACAACGGCGGTGGGGTTGGCGCCGGCCCAGAGGCCACCGAGCACGCCGGCACAGTCGTGGCCAGCATCTACGCTCCGCTCGGGTACAGCGCGGTGACCGGATCCGCGCCCATCGAGCGGGCCCCGCTGATGCTCGGTGATGCCCTCGTCGCCGACCCGACCCGCATGTTCGACATCACCCCTCCGTTCGTGCTCACCCGCCTCGACGCGCACGCGGAGACGCTCGACATCTTCACCGACGTGCTCGGCGTCGGGCGCTTGTTCGAGTTGGCGACGCCGTGGGGCTGGGTGTGGTCGAACCGGGCGATCGCGGCGCTGCGGTTCGCCGACCGTGCCGCCGTGGCCGACGAGGTGGGCTGGGCGCAGTCGGCGGTCGCCGACGAATTCTTCGGCGCGCTCACCCCGTACGAGGGGGTACGCGTGATCGACGCTGCGACCCGCATCCACATCGACGGCCTTACGGGCACACGCCTCGACACGGTCGTCGACACGGTCGCCACCTGGTCGCAGGCCGCGACCTCCACCCCTGACCTGCGCCAGGCACTCGCCGAGCAGGCCGCCGACTCGCTGCGTGTGGCCGTGGCGTCGATGTCGAAGCTGTACGGCGTCGCGCCGACCGTCGACCTCTCCGGAGGCCGTGACTCACGCCTCGTGGCCTCGGCCTTCGTCGCCGCGGGCGCGGACTTCGCGCTCAACTCGCACGACGCCGTGCCGGGCGACCTGTCCACGGCCATCGAGCTCGTCGCCCTGCTCGGGGAGCAGGCGCCCGAGCACCTCGTCCGCCACCGGCCCACCGGCGGCGCCGTGGAGCCTCCGCCGCTGTACGCACTCGAATCTGCCCGCCGCTGGCACGAGTACGCCGACGGGCTGCGTCCGTGCACGTTCATCGCCCACTCCGCTCCGGCGCATTTCGACGCCCACACGGGTCTCGTCGTGGGAGGCGTGGGCGGCGAGCTGGCGCACGGGTTCTTCTACCCCGGCAACGTCGCCGCCCTCGACCTGCTGCCGCTACCGCAACGCCTCGGCCGCTACGCCTCCAGCGTGCTGAGCAGACAGGGTCCCGTGCCCGGTGCCGGAGTGGCTGCCCGCAACGACCTGCTCGCCCACATCCGCGCGGTGCTCGGCGGCATCGCCGACCGCGGGTTCACCGACGCGCGTGCCCTCGACGTGTACTACATGCGCGAACGCCTGCGCCGCTGGGGATCGACGGGGGAGCGGATCGGCACGGTGTCGCCTCTGCTGTCGCCGTCGTTCGTGGCCGCGGCGCTGGCGCTCACCCCGGAGGCGAGGCGCGCGAACTCGCTGCACCGCGACATCGTGCGCCGGCTCGTGCCCCAGTGGGCCGACGTGCCGTTCTTCCCCGGCGAAACGCCTGCCGTCGCGGCCGTCGCGCCCACCGCAGCCACGGCACCGAAGCCGCAGGTCGCCTCACGGGTGATGCGGCTGGCCGACGCCGCCGACGCCGACGACGTGGCGTCGCTCCTGGCCGACCCGAGCACGTGGGGAACCGGCTTCGACGTGCCGACCGTGCACCGGTACTGGCATGCCTCCCGCGAGGGCACGACCACGGGACGGGAGGAACGCGTGCTGCGCAGCGCCGTGTGGCGGGCCGCGTTCGAAGACGTGCTCGCCGACGCCGACGGAACACCGCGCAACGCCTACGCCGCGGCGGAGCCCCCGAAACCCGCTCCCGCGCCGGTGGCCGGGCCCGCGTCGGCGCAGGCTCCAGGCGTGACGGAGGTGTCGGCCGGCTCGCGCGGCCGCCATGGCTCAGCAGCGGGCGACGCCCCGAGACAGAACCCCAAGGCCACCGCAGCCGCCGCCCGCCGGGCCGCGGTCACCGGTCTGCGACGCAACCCCCTCGTGCGGAGGGTGGCGCGTTCGCAGGCGTGGATCGCCCTGCGTAACACGCCGGTCGGCGACCGCGTGCGCAGGTCGCTGCGCGGCTGACGGCGGCCGGAGCGGTCGCGGGCGGCGGCGCTTCCCTCCCCTAGGTCGCATTTGCGCACTACGCTCGGCCTATGGCTAGCAACAGTGGTGCGGATCACACGGCACTCTCGGCTTCATCGGCCGAAGGGGGGCGCGCCGATGATGCCGCCCGGGTGGCCATCGTGGGGGCCGGGCCGTCGGGCATCTTCCTCGCCCAGGCTCTGCGCGCGCAGCAGCGCGTGCCGGTGACGGTCGACGTGTACGACCGCATGCCGTCTCCGTACGGTCTGCTGCGGTACGGCGTGGCACCCGACCACACGAGCATCAAGTCGGTGGCCACGTCGTTGGCCGCTGTGTTCGCCGACCAGGGCATCGCGTTTCACGGGCTGGTCGAGTTCGGCGCCGATGTCACGCGCGATGAATTGCTGGCCGCCTACGACGCCGTGGTCTACGCGGCCGGCGCGAGCGAGGAGCTGCGCCTGAACATCCCCGGCGAGAACCTGCCCGGCAACAGCTCGGCGCGGGACTTCGTCGCCTGGTACTCGGGCCACCCCGATGCGCAGGAGGTCGACCTCAAGGGCGTGAAGGCCGTGGCTGCGGTCGGTGTCGGCAACGTCGCGGTCGACGTGGCGCGCGTGCTGGCCAAGGACGCCGCCGACCTCGAATGGACCGACATGCCCCGACGCGTGCTCGACGCCCTCGGCCGGCACACCGTGGGTGACGTGTGGGTGATCGGCCGCCGCGGGCCCCACCACGCCAGCTTCACCACCAAGGAACTGCGCGAGCTGTGCGAGCTCGAAGACGTCAACGTCACCGTCTCCGCGGGGGCGTTCGACAACATCGACGAAGCCGATCTCGACCGCCGCACCCGCAACAACGTCGCCACCCTCAAGGCGGCCGCGGAGCGTGAGGTGCCCGAGGCGCGCGCCCGCCTGCACTTCTTGTTCTGGCGCCGGCCCGTCGAGGTCACCGGCAACGGGCGGGCCGAGCACGTGGTTCTCGAAGAGACGAAGCTCGACGCGTCGGGCCGCGTGGTCGGTACCGGTAACCGCAGCACCCTCGACGTTCAGCTCGTACTGCGTGCGATCGGCTACCGGGGTGCCCCGCTCGCCGACGTGCCGTTCGACACCGAGCGCGGCATCGTGCCCAACCACGAGGGGCGCGTCACCACCGACGACGGTCACGAGCTGCCGCGCGAATACGTCGTCGGTTGGATCAAGCGCGGGCCCATCGGCGTGATCGGCACCAACAAGTCCGACGCCGCGGCGACGGCAGCCCACCTCGTCGACGACCTCGTGCAGGCACGCGACGAGAACGGCCCGGCAGGCTACTTCGCGAACCATGAGCGTCTCGACCTGCTCGCTCTCATGGCCTCGCGCGGGTTCCGCCCCACCTCATTCGCCGACTGGGAGCGTATCGACGCCGCGGAGGGGGGGGGGGGGGCGCCCGCCCCCGGCCCGCCGGGGGCCGGGGGGGGCGGGGGGGGGGGGGGCGCCACACCC